>NZ_JBDZYI010000001.1:0-1609964 GCF_040329435.1 Roseibium sp. SCP15
CTCGTCAGCATCGGTGCCTTCGGTGTAGGCGGCCCCTGTTGTCAGCTCGCCGTCATGGTTGAAGCCGAACTGCATGGCCAGAGCCTTGAACTCGTCGGAGCCGTGATGGAGTTGCTGGAAGGCGGGCATCAGGTCGTCCTGGGCCAGGGCCTCGAGGGCCTCTGTCTCAAAGGCCGGATCGACTTCGCCTGCAAGGGCGGCCATGTCTTCACCGGCAATCTGCTCGTCGAAGACCATGACATCGGAGATGGTGCCGTTGAACTGCTGGTGGGCGGTGTGGGCATCATCGGAGCGCCAGGCCCCGGAAGCCCCGACCAGGAAGGCGCGCTCGTTCATGTCGAGGCCCTGCTTGAACTCGGGCTCGGCCGCCACCAGCTCGCCGTTGAGGTAGACCATCAGGCCGTCCTCGCCGAAGGTGACCGCCAGATGGTAGTCGGTGTTCTCCTCGACCTGGGTCGACTGGATCTTGAGATACTCGGTCGTGTCGTCAGATTGCTGGCGGACATAAATGGTGCCGTCCTTGAGCCAGACGGTCAGGTGTCCGCCCTCGTCATAGCCCGAGCCGTCCTTGGAAAAGAGGGCCTGGGACCCGGAGACATGATCGGCGTTGAAGGTCAGCGCGACCGTTCCGGCGGCAAGGTCCAGCGACGCCGGATTGCCCGCATCCAGGTAATCACCCTTCTCACCGGAGAACTCGTTGGAACCGGCAATGGCGAAGACCGGGGTACGTGTGGTGGACGCGCTTGACTGCATGCTTCTGACCTCCCGCAAGGCAATAGACGTGATCACATCGATCTGTTTCCGCTTTTGAAACAGGTGATCTGCGGGTGATTAACTTTTAAGACTTGTTTTGATGCGCTTAAGGGAAAAGGTCATTTTTGCTTCAAGTTTATTGAATGGTTTGGGAAAATTGTAAGTAAAATTAATAATAAAAAAGAGGGTTGAAATCCGGGGATGTTTATTAAAATTGCGCCAATTCTGTAGAAGTAAAAGATATTGTTTTGAAAAAGAAATTAAGTCTCGCGTGTAATTTTTCCCAATGCAAGTTTTGTCGGGTCAGTCTCGCGCAGGATTGCTCACGAGGCTTTCCTGAATTTCGAGACGGAACTGCGTTGAAAAAATTCTTCGGGAAATCCACAGGAACGCTACGTTGCCGAGGTCCCAAAACAAGAGCCGGCCGCGTGGCAAAACAGCAAAGCCGTAAGAATTCGAGAATGAATGGCATCGCACCTGAACAGGCAATGCGCTCTCCTGGAGTGAAGTGACCCGCGCGTCGATAAAACCGACGCACGGGCGGGAGCCTTGGGAAACGGGTGTTTCCTATCCGCCGAGCTTCACCCAACCGGCATTTTTTGCTGATGAACGCACGCACGCATCGATAAACTGAACACCTGCAAGACCATCGGCGATCCCGGGAACGAGGGAGGCGATTTCCTTGCCCTGCTGATGAGCACGAATGACGTCGGCGGCATCCTTGTAGAGATTGGCGAAACCTTCCAGGTAGCCTTCCGGGTGTCCCGGCGGGATACGAGTTGCCGGGTCGATGCTGTCCGACATTCCGGCGCCACCACGGGTGACGATGCGTTTGGGTTCACCGAAGGGTGTCACGTGAAGATAGTTCGGGTTCTCCTGATGCCACTCCAGTCCGCCCTTGTCGCCGTAGATCCGGATCTTGAGATTGTTTTCGTTGCCGGGAGCGACTTGAGAACACCAGAGCATGCCCCGTGCTCCGCTCGCAAAGCGCAGCATCACGTGGGCATTGTCATCTACCTGCCGGCCGGGCACGAAGGATTGCAGGTCAGCGGCCAGGCTTTCAGCTGACTGGCCGGTGATAAAGCAGGCAAGATTGTAAGCGTGGGTACCGATATCCCCTGTGGAGCCGCCTGCACCCGAGCGTGTGGGGTCCGTGCGCCAGTCGGCCTGTTTGTTGTTTTGTTCGACGGTTAGCCAGTCTTGAGCATATTCCACCTGGACGATGCGGATCGTGCCGAGGTCACCATTTTGCACCATTTCACGCGCCTGACGGACCATCGGGTAACCTGTGTAATTGTGCGTCAGGAAAAAGAGGGCGCTGGAATTTTCCGCTGCTTTGGCAAGTTTCTTGGCGTCGGCCAGCGTAGAGGTCAGCGGCTTGTCGCAAATGACATGGATGCCGCGTTTCAAAAACTCTCTTGCCGCAGGAAAATGAACGTGATTCGGGGTCACGATGGCGACGGCTTCAATGCCATCCTTCAACCGGGCTTCACGCTTGGCCATTTCCTCAAACGACGAATAGATACGGTCTTCCTTCAGGCCGAGAGCCCGTCCCGACTCCTGTGCTTTTTCAGGTGTTGAGGAGAGAGCGCCCGCCACCAGTTCATACTGACCGTCAATTCGCGCCGCGATCCTGTGTACCGCACCGATAAAGGCGTCCTTGCCGCCACCGACCATGCCAAGCCGGATGGGGCGTGCGTGCGGGTTGTCTTTTCCTTCGATTGCCATCTGGCTCCTCCTGTTGGCGTCGCGGTTTCAAGCGTGCCTTCACTGTAATCGATTACATTTCTATAAAGAAACCCCGCCCGATGGAAGCACTTGAATGCTGTTTCGACGAGCGGGGTCACTTTTCCTGGGTGCAAGGTCATTCTGGCGATAGGGTTTGACGGATCGAAACCGTGGCAGGATTTGCGCAGGGCCATTCTCCCGATACACCGGTGACCCGAGAGAAAGTGTGCCTGCGCAAACTCAGCTGATTCCCAACATCTTTCGGTTTGCTGCGTCGTCCGTACCGCCGTCGGCAAAGTCGTCAAAGGCTTTTTCTGTGACACGGATGATGTGATCGCGGACAAATTGAGCACCTTCGCGCGCACCATCCTCCGGATGTTTCAGGCAGCATTCCCATTCAACCACAGCCCAGCCATCAAAATCGTTGGCTGCCATCTTCGAGAATACCGCTCCGAAATCGACCTGGCCGTCACCAAGAGAACGGAACCGTCCGGCCCGATTGACCCAGGACTGATAACCTCCATAGACACCCTGGCGTCCGGTTGGATTGAACTCGGCATCCTTGACGTGGAACATGCCGATCCGGTCCTTGTAGATGTCGATATTGTCCAGGTAGTCCAGGCACTGCAGCACATAGTGAGACGGGTCGTAGAGCATCTTGCACCGGCTGTGATCGTTCAGCCGCTCCAGGAACATCTCAAAGGTGATGCCGTCGTGCAGGTCTTCACCCGGGTGAATTTCGTAGCAGACGTCTACCCCCATATCGTCGGCGTAATCGAGGATAGGCCGCCACCGTCTCGCAAGTTCGTCAAAAGCGGTCTCGACAAGACCCGCCGGGCGTTGTGGCCAGGGATAGATGTAGGGCCAGGCAAGTGCGCCGGAAAAAGTTGCATGGGCAGAGATGCCCAGATTCCGGCTGGCGGCCAGAGCCTGCTTTACCTGATCGACTGCCCAGGATTGGCGCGCCGCTGGATTGCCGCGTACCTCTGGAGTTGCAAAACCGTCAAAGGCGGTGTCGTAGGCAGGATGAACGGCAACGAGCTGTCCCTGGAGATGAGTGGAAAGTTCGGTAATTTCAACTCCGTTCTCCTTGGCGGTGCCAGCAAACTCTTCGCAATAGGTCTTGGAGCTGGCCGCTTTTTCCAGATCGATCAGTCGGCCGTCCCAACTGGGAACCTGAACACCGGCATATCCGCAATCGGCCGCCCATTTCGTGATCGCGTCCCAGGAGTTGAATGGTGCCTCGTCTCCGGCAAACTGTGCCAGAAACAACGCGGGGCCCTTGATTGTTTTCATGAAATCCTCCCGATGTTGAGGAAAAGGGGCCGGAACCCCATCGCGCAAAGTTCCGGCCCGAAGGTCACGGTCTTGTTCATGCCGTGACCTGGATGTCCCGAGCCTTAGAAAGGAGAATCCGGGAAGTAGTAGCTCTCGGCGTTCTCGCGTGTGATCAGCGTCGCGCCGAGAATGTAGCGGCCTGCAACAGGGCCATTGGACTTGAAGGCGTTGACCGTTGCGTCCATGGCTGTCGCGATCATTGCCGGCGGGTAAAGGACGTCGACCGGAATGAGTTCATCGCCATCCATGATGCCCTTGATGATTTCCTTCATGCCGGCGCCGCCAACAACAAACATGCCATTTCCATCGCGGCCGGCCTGCTTCAGGGCTGCGACCACACCAACGGCAATATCGTCATCCTGGGCCCACACGGCGTCGATATCCGGGAAGCGGGACAGGAAGTCCTGCATCACTTCAAAGCCGTCGTCCCGGTTCCAGTTGGCATGCTTGTGATCAAGAACATTGATGCCCGAGCCTTCGATTTCCTCCATGAACGCGTCAAAGCGCTCATTGTCGATGACAGTCGGAATACCGCGCAGGACAACGATATTGTCGCCCTCTTTCAGGCGGCCCTTCATGTATTGAGCCGAAACGCGGCCGAGTTCCGGGTTGTTGCCCGCTACATAGAGGTCTTCAATGCCCGGCTGGCTGAGGCCGCGGTCGACGACCGTGATCCAGGCACCGGACTTCTTGACGTTCAGGACCGGATCGGTGAGCGGCTCGGATTCAAAGGGAAGCACCACCAGTGCATCGATCTGGTGAACCGATACCAGGTCTTCCAGTGCACTTGCCTGTGCGCCGGGATCCGGAGAATTGACCAGAATAAGGTCGACATCCGGATACAGTTTCTCAAGACGTTTTTCGGCTTGCTCCGCGTGCCAGTTCATGCCGGCTGCCCAGGCATGGGTCGGGGTCGGGTAGCTGACGCCGATTTTGATCTTGTCTTCAGCAACCGCAGAACCTGCAAAAGCAAGCATTCCGGTTACAGCCATCATTCCCAAAGTTTTCTTCATGAGCATTGTTTCCTCCTCCAATGCTGACGAGTGGACGCACTTCTCCCGTCCGGTGCGAGCCGGTTCAAAATGAGGGGACGGGTCCCAGTTCAGTAGAGTGGCGTCAGGACTTTCCGCTCTTGCCGAGCTTCCAGTCACTGCGCTGCAGGAGAACCGCAACGATGATGATCAGGCCCTGCATGGTTCCATTCAGGTAGTTCGAGATCATATCGGTGAAGTTCAGAATGTTGCCGATGGTTGTCAGGATCAGTGCACCCAGGATCGTGCCGCCTATCCGGCCGTATCCACCTTTCAGCACTGTGCCGCCAATGATCACCGCTGCGATTGCTTCAAGCTCCCACAGGACACCGGTTGACGCCGACGCCGAACCGAGGCGGGGGACATAGATGATCGTTGCGAAGGACACACACAGACCCTGGATGATGTAGGTCAGTGTCTTGACCCGGTCGACATTGATCGCGGAGTACTTGGCGACAGCCTCATTTGAGCCGATTGCCGTGCAATAGCGCCCGAATGCCGTCCGGTTGAGCAACAGCCAACCGCAGATGGCAACCCCGATGAACACCCAGACAGGGAAGGGCAGCCCCAGGAAACTGTCATAGTAGACAGGTCTGTAGGTGCCGCGAATATCAAAGTTCAACGACAAGGTGCCGCCGTCGGCGAAGTAGGTGACGAGCGACCGGTATATGCCCATGGTGCCAAGCGTGACGATAAAGGCCTCGATCTTGCCCTTGGTTGTCAGGGCGCCGTTGATCCATCCGGCGCCAATTCCAAGCAGAATGGCGAGCCCGCAGCCGAGCAGCACCGTTGGAACTCCGGTTCCGAGCGTCTCCACGGCATTGTTCATTACAATGATCATGACCCCGGAAATGGCAGCGGCCATGGAACCGACGGAAAGGTCGATACCGCCCGCGGTAATCACGAAGGTCGCGCCGACCGCGATGATGCCGATAAAGGCCGAGCGGGTGAGCAAGTTGGTCAGGTTGCCTTCGCTGACAAAGGCAGGGTTCAGCATAAACCCGACAATGCAAAGTATCAGCAGCGCCAGCGCTGGTCCGAGCGTCTTGAAATCGATGGAAAACCGTTTGGCGGATTTGGCCGCTGTTTCTTCGGATGCGGTCATCATGGTCAATGGAGTTCCTCCCGTTTCAGCCCGGCGGCGTAGCGCATGATTTCGTTTTCGTTGATGTGGTCACCGGTCAGAACCCCGGTGATATGTCCTTCGCGCATCACCACGACCCGGTGACAGATCCCGATGATTTCCGGCATTTCCGAAGAGATCACCACGACGGACACGCCTTCTGCGGCCAGTGCTGCAATAAAGTGATAGATTTGCTGTTTGGTGCCGACATCGATGCCGCGTGTCGGCTCATCGATCACCACGATCCTGGGGTCGCATTCCATGATCTTGGCAAGCAGCAGCTTCTGTTGGTTACCACCCGACAGCTTGCCGACGGTGACTTCGGCATCGCGTGCACGGACATCGAACCTGCGGACAGCCCTGGTAAGTGCATCGTCTTCCGCCTTGCGGTCGATGGAGAAATTCCGAACGAATTTCGGTAAGGCAAACAGTGTCAGGTTGGGCCGCATCTTCTTATCCAGCAGCAGCCCCTTTTCCTTCCTGTCCTTGGTCAGGTACGCAAGGCCCGCATCGCGTGCTTCGGCGACCGACATGGGGGCCGTCTCGTGCCCAAACAGTCTGATCTCGCCGCTATCGACAGAAGACAGACCGCAGATTGCCTCGAAAACAGCGGTTCTGCCCGAGCCGACCAGACCGGAAAAGCCCAGAATTTCTCCCTTGCGCAATCCGAAGCTGACATTGGAAACGCCCGGCGCGTGCAGGTTTTTGACTTCAAGTACGAGGTCCGCGTCCACATCTGCTTCATGCATGGGCGGATAAAGGTCGGAAAGTTCTCGCCCCACCATCATCTGTGCCATCGTGTCCGGTGTCAGGTCTTGTGAAGGACGGGTATCTATCCACTGGCCGTCACGCAGGATCGTCACACGGTCGGCGATGGCTTTCACTTCATTGAGCTTGTGCGAAACGAAGACGATACCGACACCGCTTTCTTTCAGCTTTTCAACCTGGCGGAAGAACACTTCCGTTTCTTCTTCAGTCAGAACGGCGGTGGGTTCGTCCATGATCAGGATGCGAGCGTTGCGGCTGACCGCCTTGACGATCTCCACCATCTGCTTCTGAGCGATGGTCAGGTTGGAAATGCGGTCGGCCGGCGAAATGTCCAGGCCAATTTCATCAAGATACTTCTGTACGGTTCGCCGCATACCGGCGCGATCCAGGAAACCGTTTGATCTCATTTCGCGGCCAAGGAAGACATTTTCCTCCACGGTCATCTGCTCAGCGAGATTGAGTTCCTGGTGAATGAGCACGATGCCCAGCTTCTCCGCCGCACCGTTCGGGGGAAGGGCGGTCTGCCTGCCGTCCAGCCTGATCTGGCCGGAGGTCGGATCATGGAAACCTGACAGGATCTTCATCAGAGTCGACTTGCCTGCGCCGTTCTCGCCGATCAACGCATGCACTTCGCCCTCGCGCACATCCATGCTGACGCTGAACAGAACCGGCACGGGGCCAAAAGACTTGCTGATGTTGACAGCTTCAATGATCGCCGCAGGAGCGGACGCTTCCATCGACATTGATGATTCCTCCCAGGCGCCGGAACCCTCTTCCCCAAAGGCGCCATAATCATGATGTAAACGTTTTCATCATCGATGTAAACCTTTACATTGACGATTGTAAACCTTTTCATGAATCGTTTCAGGCACTATACCGCTAAGACAGTGTTGAGATTCATGCACTTAAATGAGCCCGCACTGCACAAAACCTGAGGGCAAAGAATGAGTGAACCGGTGGACCGGCCGGCGACAATCGAAGATGTTGCAAAGCTTGCGGGCGTTTCCATCGCGACCGTGAGCCGGGCCTTGCGGTCTCCGGAAAAGGTTGCCGAAAGCACGCGGAAGAAAGTCACCGCTGCAATCGCCCGAACCGGATACACCGCCAATGCGATGGCGCAGAACCTACGCATGCAGCGTTCGCAGATGGTTCTGGTACTGGCCTCGTCCATTGCCGACCCGAACTTCGCCGGCATCCTGACAGGCCTGGAAAAGGCTGCCAACGACCGTGGCTATGGCGTTCTGATCGGAAATACGGAAGGCACCACCGGATTGGAGCAGAACTACCTGCGTTTCATCTCAACGGGCATGGCGGACGGACTTGTGCTCTTGACCGGCCATGTGCCCGTCGCCGGAGAACCGCAGACACCTCTCACCAATCTGCCTCCAATCGTTGCGACAGAGCGCCCGGTTTCCAACACCCAGATCAGCTATGTCGGCGTTGATGACGTTGCCGCCTCCAAGATGGCAACCGAATATCTGATCTCTCTTGGCCACCGGCGGATCACCTTCATCTCCGGCGGACCGGCAGACATTCGCAGCGATTTGCGCCACTCGGGCTACAAGCAGGGGCTCAAGGAATCTCCCGAGAACCTGCGCGATTGGCGCATGGAGGGCGATGGCACCAGCGAAAGTGGCCGTGCTGCCGTCGAGCGCCTGTTTATCAAGGATGACTTGCCGACGGCTTTTTTCTGTTTCAACGACAACACCGCCATTGGCGTGATCTCCGCCCTGCAATTGCGGGGGTACCGGGTACCGGAGGACTTCTCCGTGCTCGGGTTTGACGACATCCCGTTCGCCAATAATTTTACCCCCGGCCTCACGACAATCCGTCAGCCGCGCCATCACATCGGTGAAAAGGCCATGAACATTCTTTTGGACCGCCTGGCAAATCGCACACTAACGTCTCAATCCCATTTGCTTCACGGTGACCTGATCGTTCGGGAGAGCTGTGCAGGTGTTGCCAAGCAACGGCGTTGAGAGCAGGGGGCACGCCCCGTAATCGCAGTGCCCTCTGAGTGGGAGGCGGAGACAGCAAGGCCTTAGATCGGCGCCAGATGGCTGGAAACCTCATCGAGAAAGGCGCGTGCGAGTTTCGACAGGCCGGTTTTACCGGCATAGACGGCATAGAGAGAAATCTCCGGCATCTGCCAGTCCGGAAGCACTTCGGTCAGTCGACCGGATTTGAGATCGTTTTTGCACAACAGGCCTGGTAGCTCTCCGATTCCTGTCCCGAATTCGATCGAGGTTTTTAGGGCCAGATAGTCATTTATTGCCAAGGTCGGCTCGAAGGTCGCTTCGTGAGATTGGTTGCCCTTTGTCAGGTGCCATGTCGTCTTCTCCTGCTCCTGAAATCCAAAGCCGAGAAGGCTGTGTAAGCAGAGGTCTTTTGGTCTTTGAGGGGCCGGGTTTACTGCGAGGTAGGATGGAGCTGCACAGAGCCGGTGCCGGTGACTGAGCAATTTGCGGATGACGAGGTTGGGGGCCGAAGGACGTGCGACACGAAAGGAAAGATCAATCCTGTCGTCGACGAAATCCAGCATGCGTTCGCTGACGAGAACCTGAACCCGCGCATTTGGCTGTTGCCGCAAAAACCGGTCGATTGGTTGGGCAAACAGCAGCTCCGTCAGATTGGGCGGAACTGATACTCTCAAAGTTCCGGCCAGGCTTTCCCGCTGGCTGCGGATGGCCTGGTTGGCATAACTCAGCGCACTGATGCCTTTGCTGCAAAGCTCGAAATATGTGGCGCCGGCGTCCGTGACCCGCAACGGTTTGCGCGACCTGTCCAGCAGCCGGATCTGCAATTCTTCTTCAAGTTCCGCCACCTTTCGGCTGACAGTGGACAGCGGCATTCGCAGAGTGCGTGCTGCAGCCGTGAAACTCCCCTGACGGACAACTTCGACAAAAACAGCGATGAAATCGAGGTGTTGCATGAGTTCCCATTTTTGGAATGTTGCTCCCAATATTAAGGGATATTCCAAAATGTGGAAGACAATTATCTCTTGATCAGGAAACTACTGACAGGGGTATTTCATGCACAATCGAGACGGAACGATCAATTACATCGAGTTCCCGTTGAAAGACGCTGAACTCACAAAAGCGTTTTATTCCAAAGTGTTCGGATGGACCTTTCAGAACTGGGGAGACAGTTATCTGAGTTTTGATGGTGCCGCTGTCGAAGGTGGCTTCAATGGTGAAGCCGGCACTCCGGTGACTTCACCTGGCGTTCTGGTGGTCCTTTACGCAGATGACTTGGAAGCAACCTTGCATGGGGTGAAAACTGCAGGGGGCACCATCCTCCGTGAACCTTACGAGTTTCCAGGCGGTCGCCGTTTTCATTTCTCTGACCCGAACGGAAACGAGCTTGCCGTCTGGACGGAGGTTAGCCAATGACCGTTCTTGTTACAGGGGCTACCGGAACAATCGGCGCGGAACTGGTTGGCCTGCTCGTCAAAGACGGGCTATCGGTCAAGGCTCTTTCTCGCTCTTCAGATCGTTTGTCACAGACCTTCGGCCAGGGAGTGGAGGCAGTGACCGCTGATCTCGAAGATACCGCAGCTCTCGGACGCGCCATGACAGGTGTGGAAACGCTGGTTCTGATTACACCGGCATCCGAAACAGCTGCCCGGCACGCTGCAAAGGCGATTGAAGCTGCGCGTTACAACAGGGTTCGGAAGATCGTCAGAATATCAGCCATCAAGGCTTCGCTGAAAGGACCAACCCACAATACGCGGCTGCATGCGCAAACTGAGGCGGACCTCATCGCCTCTGGCATTGATTATGTCATTCTGCGTCCGAACTACTTCATGCAGAACATGTTCCTGGCTGCAGAACAAATTGCAAAGACTCGTGCTTTTTCTTTTGCGACCGGGCAAGGGCGAATGGCAATGATCGACGCGAGAGACATTGCTCTTTGTGCTTTTCGTTGTGTTAAGGCCGGCGACTGGAATGGTCAGATTCTGGAACTGACTGGGCCTGAAGCCATCAGCTTCGATGAGGTTGCAGAACGCCTGTCCGACTTCCTTGGTAGTCCGGTCGAGTACAATCCGATCTCTCCGCAGACAGCTTTCGACTTTGTCGAAGCTGCCGGTTGGGGAGAATGGATGGCAGCCCTTACCCGAGACTACGGTGCTGCCTATGCCTCAGGCTGGGGAGACTTCACGACGGACAACGTGTCTTCTGTGACCGGGCAAACTCCACGCAGTTTTGACGCATTCGCACAAGAGGTTTTTCTGCCTGCCTTGATATCCCCTGTCCCAGAATAAGGAAAACTCGGGAGGTCACACGCGGATGAACGCTCTCGCAGGTATTGCAGCTGAAACGCGGGACAGAAGTTGGCTGGTCACCGCTCTGGTGCCCATATCGCCTCCAAACTCCATTGGTCTCAAGGCGTTATCCTCAAATCCTGAATCAACTGCTGAATTGATCAGTTCTGCCGCATCGGCCAGTTCCGGCCGGTCGAGTTTCTCCGCCAGGTAGTCCAGCATCAGGGCTGCGCTCAGGATGGCCGCAAGTGGATTGGCTTTGTCCTGCCCCATGATGTCGGGCGCGCTGCCATGCGCGGGCTGGAAGAGGCCTGTGGTGTCTCCGATCTCGGCGCAGGCCGCCATGCCCATTCCACCTACAAGTCCACCGGCGAGGTCGGACAGAATGTCCCCGAACATGTTCTCTGTAACGAGGACATCGAAATCCCAGGGTTTGCGTACAAGATCGAGCGCCTGAGCATCGACGTAATTGTAACCGGTTGGCACATCGGGAAAGTCCTGCCGCACTTCGTCAAACAGGTGACGAAAAAATGCCAGCGACGTGAAGACATTGGCCTTGTCGACGCACGTCAGAGTGCCGGGCCTGCCACGCTCCCGGCGTTTTCTGGCAAGATTGAAGGCAAACTGATGCAGCTTTGTCGTCGTCTTGCGCGTGATACGGAGAATATCCTGTACCTCATCATCGTTGACCACGAGGCTTCGGTCGTGAGCGGCGGCGGAATAGAACAACCCTTCCGTCGACTCCCTCAAAATGATCAGGTCGATATTTGCCGCACGCCGATCGGCAAGTCTTTGAGGGGCGTTCGGATAGGCCTTGACGGGACGGACACCTGCATAGAGCCCAAACCTGTCTCGCAGCCGGAGGTGAGGTGATATTTCGGTCCCATCCTGATGGCGGATGGCGGGCAGGCCGATGGCGCCCAGAAAGATGGCATCAGCAGCCTCTGCACGGTCTTCTCCATCTGGTTCGATATCGGTGCCGTTTTCCTTGAAATATCCGGCGCCGGCCTGGATCTCGTCATAGACAGGCGCTTTCAACCCGACCCTGGCCAGGGCCGCTTCGGTAACCGCCATGGCGGCCTCTGCAACATCGACGCCGATACCGTCACCTTTGATCAGGGCAATTCTCATTTTGGGTCTTCCTCAAGTCCAATCAACGTCAAATTTGTCGACAATCCGGCCCACTTGATCTGGTGAAAGTGCAGATGTGGGAACACCACGCAGCAGCAGGGCCAGTCGTGCCGTCGCTTCCAGTTCTTCCATCGCGTTGACCGCAGTTTCCAGGTCCTTCCCGGCGACCACCGGACCGTGGTTGGCCAGCAGAACAACAGAGCGCTTTCCGGCAAGGGCCCGCACCGCATCACCCATCGCCGGATCGCCCGGCACGAAAAATGGCAACAGCTGTACCTTGCCGAGCAGCATGACCCCGTAGGCCGTCAAAGGAGGCACCGCATTGTCAGGATCAAGGTCGGGGAGAAGAGACAGCGCGACCGAGTGAGACGAGTGAAGGTGGACGACAGCTCCTGTGCCGGGGCGCGTGTCGTAGAAGGCTGAGTGCAGAGGGATTTCTTTCGTGGGCCTGTCGCCCGACAAAAGCGAACCGTCTTCCGCCAGATGGCTGATCCGTGCCGGGTTCAGGGACCCCATGGAGGAGCCCGTCGGTGTGACGAGCAGGCTGCCATCGGACAGACGTACCGATATATTGCCGGTCGACCCATGACTCAAACCGCGGTCGAACAATGACTTTGCAAAAAATGCGATCTGATCGCGCGACTTGGCGAGTTCGCTCATGTGCAACCCTCCAGAATGGCGAGGGCATCCTGAAAGAAATTCGGCCCGCCAAAGTTTCCGGACTTCAGGGCCAGCGCGAGCGGTCGTCCCGTAACTTTCAGAGCCGGAACACCGGCGGCAATTTTCGGACCGATTTCCAGGGTGTCTGCGCCAAGACCGGAAACGACGGCTCCGGACGTCTCACCACCGGCCACGACAATGCGCTGAACACCTGCCTTGGAAAGCGCAGCGGCCAGGTCGGCAAAGACGGTTTCAATTGCTGCGGCGCTCGCTTCCCGGCCGTAGCGTTCCTGTGCAACAGCCACGACCTGCGGATCGGCAGAGGAATAGAGCAGGGGCGGTTGGTCCTGTTTCAACGCCCACTCGACAATTTCCTGCAGCGAAAGGCGGTCGCCCATTATGTCGTCTGCAGCAAGTTCGCGTGCCGGTGCTGCTGACTTATAGGCCTCTACCTGCTGACGGGTCGCAGTAGAGCAGGATCCGGACAGAACCACCGCCTTACCGGTGACGCCGGACCAGGGTGATAGTTGTTCGGCAAATCCAAAGTTGGCCGGAAGGCCCAAGGCTATGCCTGAGCCGCCGACAAGAAGCTTTCGGGACTTTGCAGCTTGCCCGATGGCAACCAGATCGTCATTGCGGATGGCATCCACAACGACCATGGCCTTGCCGGAAGTTTCCGCGCTTCGGTGAATGGCTTCAGGTCCGGCCCATACTTCGCCGGCCGAAACATGGCCGACATCCCAACCGGTTTGGCGTGCAAGGACTCGTCGAATATCCGGATCTGACATAGGCGTCAGCGGATGATGCTGCATGCCGCTTTCGCTGAGAAGCTTGTCTTTGACAAAGAGATGGCCCTGGTAGACGGTTCGGCCGTTTTCAGGAAAGGCGGGGCAAACGAAAACGATCGTTTCTTTCAGCCATTCCGCCAGGGCTTCGGCAACAGGACCGATATTGCCGGCATCGGTGGAATCGAAAGTTGAGCAAACTTTGAAAACAATTTGCTCTGCTCCCTGCGACATCAGCCAATCGCAGGCTGCCAGTGCCTGGGTCACAGCATCCTTTGCCGGAATCGTGCGCGTCTTCAGGCCAATGACGCCGGCTTCGATGCCGGGAGCCGCCGGGATGCCCGGAACGCCGACATACTGCGCGCTCGGCATTCCACCTTCCGACAACATGAGTGCAATGTCGGAGGCGCCGGTGAAATCATCCGCGATCACTCCGAGTTTCATGACTTCAGCCCCTTGAGCGGACCACGGTCGAGACGGAATATATGCTCTGGCCCGTGCGTCGGGAACAGGTCCCGCACCAGCGGATCATGACCTGGAATGACAAGATCCCGGGAACTGGCGAGCTTCTGAATGGTCTTGAATCCGTCCAGCATTTCTTTCAGGTCGACAACGATCGGGAACGGTTTGGCTTCCAGAAAATTCTCGTAATAGTGGGAAGCATCCGAGGCGAGACACATCCATCCCGGTTCCGTCAGCACCCGGACCACCTGCAGCCCCTTGCTGTGACCACCGGTCCGATGAACCGTGACCCCTTCGGCAACCTCTCCATCTCCTTCGTGAAAGACGACCCGCCCCGAATAGAGGCGTTTCACTGCTTCGCAGATGTGGTCGGCGGTGAAGGGCGCCTGCAGAGTGTCATGGCACATGCAGGGACCGGTGGCGTAGGCCATTTCGGCGGCTTGAATGTGGATCGTTGCGTTGGGGAAATGACGCAGGCCACCTGCGTGGTCATAGTGGAGATGCGTCACGATGAGTGTGGAGATGTCCTCAGGAGCAATGCCCAAAGGGGACAGCGCCTCGCGCGGATCGAGCCTTATTGGACGGCCCCGACGGTCGGCTTCTTCCTGGTCATAACCGGTATCAACCAATATCAGCTCGTCGCCCCGGCGCAGCACCCACATGAAATAATCCATGTCGTGCTGCAGATGGTGATCGTCATCGAACAGAAAGCTGTCCCTGCGGGTCCGTGAATTCCTGTCCGCATATTTGACTGCGAATACTTCCCAGGGCGTCATGAGGTCACCTTCGAATAGGTCGCAACTTTCTTGTCAGCGACCATGGACGACACTTCAGAGTCAAATTTCAGAAAGTGTTCGCTGGCGAGATGAACCTGAAAGGCGGTCGCATCGTCATAGATCTCGTACAAAAAGATCTCACCCGGCCGCGCGTCGTCTGTGCAGACGTCAAATTGGCGGCAGCCTGGTTCGGCCTTGAGTGAGGTTTGCGCATTTTCGATCATGAGTGGCAGGAACTCGTCCAGCTGCCCTTCCTTGATCTGAAAACAAACGGTTACTGCAAACATGGCCCGTATCTCCTACCGGAACAGATGCACCATACCCATCGATACGGCGGGTATGTAGGTGACGGCGAGAAGGGCGGCGATTGCGGCGATGTAGAGCGGCGCCATGTTGCGGGCGATGGACAAGACACCGACCCCGGAAATGCGCGAGGCAACATAGAGCGTGGCTCCAACCGGTGGCGTGAACAGTCCGACGGCAACGTTACAGGTCATGATCACCCCGAGATGGACAGGATCGACCCCGAAGGCTTGTGCGGTCGGCAGGAACAGAGGCGCAGTCAGAAGGATCGCCGGAACCGGATCGAGAACCAGGCCGAGAACCAGAAGCACCACGTTGACCAGCAACAGGAACATCCACGGTCCGGTTGAAAAGTCCTGCACGAAGCCAACCAGGATCTGGGGCATCTGTTCCAGAGTGATCAGCCAGCCGAGCACGGTGGTCGCACCGATGACGACCATCACGACCGCGCTGGTCACAAAGGAATCGATCAAAAGGCGTGGCAGGTCCTTCAGTTTGAAGTCTCTGTAGACGACCGTGGTCACGAACAGACCGTAGATAACGGCGAGCGCTGCTGCTTCCGTTGGTGTTACCCAGCCTGTGAAGATGCCGCCGAGGATCAGGATCGGCATGAAGAGTGCTGGCGCCGTGCCGACGAAGGAGGAGGTCAGCTCTTTCAGAGTTGTTGTCCTGCCGCCCGGATCGCAATTGGTCGACTTGCCGACGTAGTAGCAAACCGCCATGAACAGGGCACCGAACACGATACCCGGGATCATTCCGCCCAGGAACAGATCCGCGACCGAGACATTGCCGACGAAGCCGTAGATCAGCATCGGAATAGAGGGAGGTATGATGATGCCGATCGTACCTGCCGCGGCAACGAGCCCGGCCGCGAAAGCCGTGTTGTATCCCTCACGGGACATATTCTTGATCATGACGGAGCCGATCGCAGCGGAATCCGCGATGGCCGAGCCGGAAATGCCGCCAAAGATCATCGAAGCACCAACAACGACCATGCCCAGACCGCCCGCCATGAAGCCGAACGCCGCCTTGGCAAAGCCGATGATACGCAGGCCGACACCGCCACGGCTCATCATTTCACCGGCAACGATGAAGAGAGGAATGGCGAGGAAATGATTGGGTTCCACTCCTCCGATGAAGTTCAGGAAGAGCGCCTGCAACGGGTAGCCGAGATCGAACACGAAAATCGGCAGGACTGCGGTGAGAAGAATAGCCCAGACCAGGGGAATGCCCAGGAAGACGGTCGTCAGGAATACGGCAACAACAAAGAGAAGAATCATAGCAGGGCCTCCCCACCGTCGGAATGAGTAGCGTGGGGAACAACCGGATTTCTGAGATCGAAAACCATGTTGTAGAGGTGAAATATCAGCGTGATCGCCATGCCGACCGGCATGGAAGCGTAGAGCAGGCCGACAGGCCAGTAGAGGACCGTTGTTTTCTGCGCCCAGGTATGAACGGAAATATTGTAGCCGGTGTAGATCAGGCTGATCAGCAGTGCTGCGATGATAACGTCGATGGCAATCGACAGGACACGTTGCCCGACCAGAGGAAACAGTCTTTCAACAATCTCGGTGACGCGCATATGAGCTCCGCGCGCAACAGCTGCCGCGCAACCGATAAAGGTGCTCCAGAGCAGCAGGAAGCTGGTAACTTCCAGCGACCACGCCAGATCAAAGCCCGCAAACCCCCGCAAGGAAGCGTTGCAGAAAACCAGCGTGACAATCGCCAGGCTGCCAAGCGCCAGACAAAAGTCGACCAGATGGCTGAGCAAGCGAAGCGCAGCCGGATAGTGATCTCGGTAGTCCAAGGGTCTTCTCTTTTTCAAGAAAGGGCCGGAACCTTCAGGCCAGTCCGTCCGGTTCCGGCAGGTTTCACGCTATCAGGGTTCGGTCAGTTCTGTGCGGGAAGCGCTTCGCGAATGGCTGCTGCATCCGACAGGATTTGATCTACAGCTTCTTCGCCGTAGACGTCTTTTGCTTTCGCATAGACCGATTGAACTGCCTCGCGGAACGGTGCGATTTCCGGAACGCTGACCGTAGCGCCGTCCTCGGTCATTTCCGCAAGCTGGCTGTTGACCGAGTTCTTCACGAGTTCGCGGCTGAAGGCCGCAGACTCGGCGGCAGCCTTGAGAACGGCTTCCTTGTCTTCGTCAGAGAAGGATTGCCAGGTCTTTTCAGCGATGGTCAGTGGCAGCGGGCTGTAGACGTGACGGGTGAGGGTAATGTTCGGTGCGACCTCGTAGAACCGGAGCGACTTGATCGTGTCGACCGGGTTTTCCTGACCGTTCACGATCCCCTGTTGGATGGAGAGGTAGACGTCCGTGATCGGCATGACGACCGTCTGGAAACCGATCGCCTCCATGGACCAGCGGATCATGTCATTCGGAAAAACGCGCATCTTCATGGACTGGGCGTCTTCCGGCGAGGCGAGGGGTTCGTTTGTGGTGAAGCTGCGGAAGCCGGCTTCCCATGTCGACAGGACACGGAAACCTTTCTCGGGAAGCTTCTCGAACTCGCCCTGCAACCATTCCGAATTGTCGTAAAGCTCCCAGCCCTGTTCGTAAGTGTCGACCAGAAACGGCATGGCCGTCAGGTTCAGGGTCGGAAGGTGCGTCGCATAGCTGCCGGTTGCCGAGACGGTAAAGTCGATGCCGCCAAGCTGAAGCAGTTCGATGGCTTTCGGGTCGTTGGCCAGCTGTCCGGACGGGAAGACCTGCACTTCGTAGCGTCCGTCCGTGTATTCGGCGACCTTTTCCGCAAACAGTTCTGCTGCTGCCTGTCTCGAGCCACCGGGATTGTCGGTGTGACTGAAACGCAGGGTTTCAACAGCGGCAGCTCCGCTCACACCGGCGACCAGGACGGCTGCGCTCAGCAGCAGGCGGCTCAAACTCTTCTTATCAAGCATTTCGATCTCCTCCCACGGTCGTATTTCAAACCGTATCAATTTACACATTCGATTGCGTATACGTAATTCAATCCCTTGTCAACTCGACCCGGGTCGACTATCAAGTTGCGAAGGCGCGAGCGCCGCCGAGGACCTCAGGCCGAAAGGACCCGTCCCGCGGCAGATACGCAGATGCAGGGGAGAAGAAACTGATGACGGAAACTGGCGAGCCCTTGCGCGTTGCCTGTCTTGGAGCCGGCTACTTCGCCCGGTTCCACTACGAGGCCTGGCGAAACCTACCGCGCGTGCGCCTTGTCGGTGCTTGTGATCAGGATCAGGATAAGGCCCGGTCGACGGGCCTGACCGCCTTTGGTGACCTTCAATGCATGCTGAGAATGGCCAAGCCCGACCTCTTGGACATCATCACGCCGCCCCAAACTCATCTCGCAGCATTGAAAGCAGCGATCGAATTCGGCGTGAAAGCAATCATCTGCCAGAAGCCGTTCTGCAAAACGCTGGAAGAAGCAAGCGAGGCTGTGAGGATTGCAGATGAAGCAGGTGTCACACTTGTCGTGCACGAAAACTTCCGCTTCCAGCCTTGGTATCGAACGATAAAACAGGCGCTGCAAGACAATCTTCTGGGAGATCTTCTGCAGTTGACTTTCCGTTTGCGAACCGGAGACGGGCAGGGACATAAAGCCTATCTCGATCGCCAGCCATACTTTCAGACAATGCCGAAACTTCTGATCCACGAAACCGGTGTTCACTGGATCGACACCTTTCGCTATCTGCTGGGTGAACCGCAGGCCGTTTATGCCGACCTGCGCCGGCTCAATCCGGTCATCCGGGGAGAAGACGCAGGCTACTTCATATTCGACTACGAAGGGGGCGTGCGTGCCTTGTTTGACGGCAACCGGCTGCTGGACCATGCAGCTGAAAATTGTCGCACCACACTGGGTGAAGCGCTGGTGGAAGGCACAAGGGGTACTCTGACCCTGTCCGGGGACGGCTCCGTCCGATTGCGCCATTTCGCAGCTACCGAAGAACGCCTGTTGCTTGCCGCGCGTTCATGGGATGGGTTCGGCGGCGATTGCGTGAAGAATCTGATAAGTCATGTGATTGATGGCATTCTGGACGGAACGCCGCTGGAAAATGAAGCGCGCGACTATTTGAAGGTCATCGCGATTGAACAGGCGATTTACGAGTCAGATCGGCTGGGGAAGAAAATTCGGGAGTTTGTCAGTGCTTGAGGCGCCGAAACCCAAGACAATCACCACGCAGGCGATGGAACAGATCCGTCAACTGATCTTTGATGGCGAGCTTGCTGCGGGATCCGATCATCTGGAAAGTGAATTGGCCGACCGGCTGGGCATGTCCCGCACCCCTGTTCGTGAGGCAACCCTGATGCTGGCCCAACAGGGACTTCTTGAAGTGCGTCCGCGCAAGGGCGTGCGGATCACGACCCTGTCCTTGAAGGACATGGAAGAGATTTATTCCGTGCTGACGGAACTGGAGAGCCTGGCAGCGGAAGAGGCGGCTCAAGCCGGTCTCTCGGATGAAGACTTATGCGAACTCAAACAGTCCATCGAAGCCATGGAAGAGGCGCTGGGCAACGAGGACCGGGAGGCCTGGGCGATTGCGGATGACGCTTTCCACGAGGAATTGGTTCGCCTGGGGGGAAATTCCCGTGTTCAGTCCATTGTCTCGATGATGTCCAACCAGGTCCGGCGTGCGCGAGCAATGACACTCTACATCCGGCCACTACCGCTAAAATCCAACGAAGATCATCGTGCGGTCTTTGATGCGATCAAGAACGGTAATGCGGCCGAAGCGCGCGAGCGGCACCGCAGTCACCGGCAGGACGCGCGTGAAGTGCTGATCGACCTTCTGAAAAAACACAAGCTGTTTCAGCTTTAGCCAGTCTGCTCCCATCCGGAGCGGGCATATCAGCCCGCTTGCCAGACCTTGATCGCCTCAACCGGGTAAACCAGCATCAGGACATTCAGTGTGAGGTTGTCCCGGATGACCCAGAGCGCCAGCAGCTCAAAGACAATTGCGGTGAGAATGGTGACCCAGACAGGCACCCGCCAGGCGAAGAAAAACCCGAGCAGCATCCAGAGGATGTCGAAGACGGAATTGAGCACACTGTCGCCGGTATAGCCGACGGCAATGGTCGCCTCGCGGTAACGGTCGATGATCCATGGACTGTTTTCCGCGACTTCCCAGGCAGCTTCAATGAATATCGCCCCGAGCGCCCGTTCCCCGACCGTCCATCTCCGGAAAAGCAGCCACAGGAACCAGTAGAAAATGAACCCGTGGATGATGTGAGAGAAAGTGTACCAGTCGGCAATATGCTGTGAGGAGCCGGAGACATCGCTCGCCGGCGTCCACAGAAGCACATAACCGCACTCGCAAATGGGGATGCGCCCCATGGCCAATAGAATGATGGCCGTCGCGGCGATCATGCCGATACCGATGAGGAAACATTTGCTGCGGCTCAAGGGGCTCTCCCTGGACTGAAATGGGCGAATCGCAATTCTTTGCTGGAAATTTAGCAGAAACCTTTCTATGACCTTGCGCCAACGAAACATCAATCCGTCCGGCTCTTGAAGATTGAAGTTGCGCCCCGGTTTCAACCGACGCGTTTGCGCAACCCTGCCGGAACAGAGGATCAGGAGATCACAATGAGCCTCAACGGCGTGGCGCCTTTTCAAGCCCGGCGCACCTTCGCGATCATTTCCCACCCGGATGCGGGTAAGACGACACTGACGGAAAAACTGCTTCTGTCAGGTGGCGCGATCCGGGCAGCCGGTCAGGTGCGCGCCCGCGGTGAGCGCCGCCGCGCCCGTTCCGACTGGATGAAGATCGAACAGGAACGCGGGATTTCGGTGTCGTCCTCGGTCATGACCTTTGAGCGAAAGGGCATTGTCTATAACCTTCTCGATACACCGGGGCACGAGGACTTCTCTGAAGATACCTACCGCACGCTGACAGCTGTTGATGCTGCAATCATGGTGATCGACGCCGCCAAGGGTATCGAAACCCAGACCCGAAAGCTGTTCGAAGTCTGCCGTTTGCGCGATATCCCGATCATCACCTTCGTCAACAAGATTGACCGAGAGGGGCGTCACGCACTGGAGATCCTAGACGAAGTTCAGGAAGCACTGGCGCTTGACGTATCTCCGCAGACCTGGCCTGTCGGCATGGGGTCGGACTTCTTCGGCGTCTATGACTGGCAGAAGAAACAGTTCCATACGTCTGGTGGTGAGCGCGGTGGTCCCTTCACCGAGACCAAAGATGTTTCTGGTCTGGACGACGAGGCCCTGACCGGCACAGTCTTCGACCGGATCATGGACGAGCTCACCGAGAACGTTGAGCTTGGCGCGGAAGGCTACGCCGAGTTCGACAAGGAGAGCTTTCTTGAAGGCCATCTGACCCCGGTCTTTTTCGGTTCTGCGCTGCGTGACTACGGTATCGAAGAAGTGCTCGACTTCATTGCCGATTTCGCACCGCCGCCGCATTCTCAGCCGGCGACCGGTGGGCGCACCATCATGCCGGAAGAAGACAAGGTCACAGGGTTTGTTTTCAAGGTGCAGGCCAACATGGACCCGAAGCACCGCGACCGCATCGCCTTCGTCCGTCTATGCTCAGGAACTTTCAAGCGCGGAATGAAGTTGAAGCACGTTCGTGCAGGCAAGCAGATCGCCGTCTCGGCCCCGATCTTCTTCTTCGCCGAGGAGCGCGAAATCGCCGATCTGGCGTATCCGGGCGATGTTATCGGCGTGCCGAACCACGGTCAGCTTCGCGTGGGTGACACATTGACGGAAGGTGAAAACATTCACGTGACCGGCCTTCCGGCCTTCGCACCTGAAATCCTGCGCCGCGTCCGCCTTTCCGACACCATGCGGGTCAAGCAGATGCGCCAGGGCCTGCAGGATCTGGCAGAAGAAGGGCTTGTTCAGATCTTCAAGCCGGACCTTGGCTCCAACTGGATTGTCGGCGTGGTCGGGGCGCTTCAGCTCGACGTTGTTGTTGACCGGCTGCGTGCCGAATACGGCACCGAGATCGGATTTGAAACCGTGCCTTACACCACTGCGCGTTGGATCGAGACCGACGGCCAGACACTTCAGAAAATGCTTGAAGGTCATCGTATCTCGATCGCCAACGATCGCGACGACAAGCCGGTGTTCCTTTTCAAGAACTCCTGGGAAGTCGGTCATATCACTGAGAAATTCCCGGATGTGACCTTCCGCGAAACCCGCGAGATCGTCTACGAGGCTTAACGGCAGGCAGTGGTTCTGCCACGTCTTGTTTGCCGTTCTTGATCTAGGAAGGTTGACTTCGCCGGACCGCACTCGGGCCGGCGAAGAGGCTATGTCTGTGCACTGGTTTGACCTTGTCTATGCGCAGGGCTTGCGCATCGAGAGAGAGCGGCCGCAAGCCTCTGACCTCATCTTTCCATCGAGCACTATTCGGTTGGTTCTCACCGCCATCGAACTGCATTGATATCGCACCCTTTTGCGTGTTGGCCCTGCTTCGCGTTATCTTCTGGCGGGGGTTACGTTCCGCCGCCGGTTTTTCCGGTGGTAAGCCGCAACAGCAAACGTGGTGCGAAATGGCTGATTATGACAAGAACCCCTCTCCCTATTTGCAGCAGGCTTTTTCAGACAACCCTTATCGATTGCTCGAACTGACAGTCTTCATGGAGGTCCTCGGGGATGTTTCAGGCAAGCGCGTGCTCGACCTTGCCTGTGGCGACGGCCGCCTGACACGCATTCTGGCTCACGGTGGCGCCGCGGAAGTGCTTGGACTGGACGTTTCCACGGAGATGCTGGGCCGTGCCCGTGAGCAGAACGAACGTGGTGAACCGGAGGCATTTCCCGATAACGTCACCTATGGCGAAATCAGTGCCACCGATGACATGTTCCAATGGGTTGAGCCTGCGGACGTCGTCACAGCCATGTACCTGTTCCACTATGCCCGCAGCATGGAGGAAGTGTCTCAGATGGGCAGGTTCATAGGTCGAAATCTCGTCAAGGGCGGCCGTTTCGTGACCTACACCATCAATCCGGACTACGACTTCACAAATGCTCCGGAAGACATGGAAGCCCGGATCGGGTTTCGGTACGGCATCGTCGATCCGCCCGCCTACACGCTTGTGATAAAGGACTTCGAAGTGCCAATCTGGCAATGGAGCCGCGAAGAACACGAAGAGGCTCTCAAGGAAGGAGGCCTTCGCAATATCGAATGGCATCCTTTGAAGTTCCCGCCAGAAAAACAGGACCTGAACGAAGACTGGGCCTGGTATCTGGACAACTCAAGCTGCATTGTTCTGTCGGGGGAAAAAACAGAGTGATTGGGCTCTCCCTTTCGGGTCTGCCTGAGACTGCCGACGGTTACGGAAGGCGATGCCGAGGTTGCAGATGAAGCTAGGCCGTGGATACAAAATCAGTCTATTGTCGCGACAAAGCCCAAGACTTACCCTTTTCCGGACACTCAAGAATGCCTCTAACCCTGCGCCCGGTAACGCCCGCCGACTGTGATCTTGTCTGTCGGCAGCGGGAAGACATGTTTCGCTCCGCCCGCCACAAGGAGGACGCACTTGCAGCTATGGCGGAACCTTATCGTACGTGGCAGCGGGAGCATCTTGAGGATGGCAGCTATTTCGGTTTCATTGCGGAAGAAGAAGGGCAGCCGGTTGGCGGCATTGGTCTGATGGAAGTCGATTTTCCACCCCATCCGCTGCACCCGGCCAAGGCAAGCCGCGGGTACGTGCTCAATTTGTTCGTCGAGCCTGCCTGGCGCGGGCAAGGTATCGCGACAAAGCTCATGGCCGCTGCCGAGGAAAGCTTCAGAGCAAGGGGGCTGTCCTATGCAATGCTGCATGCCACGAAACAGGCGCGCCCGATGTATGAGCAACACGGCTGGTCGCAGACACCGGAACTGGGCAAGCCTCTTTCCCTTGCCTAGATGCTGTTCTTTCGCAGGCGTTTGATGGATCTGAGCAGTTTCCCGGGAGTGCGATTGCCTCGCTATCCTTCTCCACTTGCCACTGTTCCTGAAACCCAGAACTCGTTTCGCCGTGACTTGATCTGCCCGGCGAGAAAGTCAACGAACAAGCGGACGCGGGCGGTGTTTTTCAGGTCCTTGTGCAGAAGAAGCCAGATTGAGCGATAGGGAAGGGGTTTCTGGAAAGGAGCCCTGATCAGGCCGGGATGCCGGTCACCGAGATTGCAGGCAAGGTACGCCATGCCCATTCCGGCGGCGGCCAGCGTGATCAGCGGAACGATGTCGGATACCCGGTGTCGCAGTTTTGCTTTCGGATAGCAGCTGTTCTTGATCCAGGGAGCCGTGGTCTCGGTATCCGGTTCATGAAACCCGATGAGCGACAGGCCGTCTCCGCCATTGTTCCTGACTTTCTGCGCGTACTCCTTGGTGCAGTAAGCGGCCTGGGACATCTGTACCAGCTTCCGGCCGACGACATCTTCGGTCACCTCATTGGCAACTCTCAAACTGACATCGGCTTCGCGCCTGGTCAGGTCAACCACGTTGTTGGTGAAGTTCATATTCAGGTTGATGTCGGGGTAACGGTCGGAAAAAAGCGCAAGATCATCCATGATGGAGGTCATGGCCAGGCCATGCGGCAGGCTGATATAGATCGTTCCCTTCGGTACGGCGTCGCGTCCGACGATCACCCGCGATGCAGCCGTCATCTCTTCTTCGACCCGTTCCGCGTACGGCATAAGGTCTTCGCCCAACTGGGTCAGAACAAGTCCGGATTTTGACCGGTCGAAAAGCCTGCTGCCGACCCGTTCCTCCATAACCTCGACACGCCTTGCCAGGGTCGTGTGATTGGCGCCGATACTGTCGGCACCGCCTCGCAATGTTCCTGAGCGGGCAACCGCGAGGAAGTATTTCAGGTCGTCCCAGTTTAGCGAGTGGCTTTCCTGCTGCGTCATTCGATTGGATCTTCTGGTTCAAATTTGAAACATGATGTCCAATTTTGCCCCTCTACAGATCAAAGTTCAACCACTCTACCTCTTGAACATCGTGATCGCTGTAGAGGGAAAACCAACATGAAACCGATCCAGACCGTTTTAATCACTGGCGCGAATGCCGGTCTGGGGCGTGAAGCTGCAAGACAGCTGGCGCTTCATGACGGTATCGAAAAAATTTACCTGGGGTGCCGCAACGAATTGAAGGCCTTTGCCGCCAGGGCTGCTCTGGAGGCAGAAACAGGTCGCAAGATCTTCGACATCATCTTGATGGACATGAGTGACCCGGCATCCGTTCGCAGTGCCGTGGCCAACATGGAAGAACCGGTTGATGCCGTTGTGCTCAATGCCGGCGGCATGGGAGGCAGGGACCCCGCAGCCAAGACCGGAAGCGGTGTTACGAGCATCTTCGCCGTAAATGTTCTGGGGCACGCGGTGTTGGTCGATGAACTGCTTGAGCGGCAGTTGCTGACTTCCACGGTTCTCTACGCAGGGTCGGAAGCAGCGCGCGGAATTCCGAAGATGGGGATTGCCAAACCGGTTCTGGAAACGTCTTCTGTGAACGAGTTTGCTTCCATCGCCGACGGCTCAAAGTTCAACGCCAAGAGCGATCCGCTTGAACTCTACGCGAATGTAAAACTGATGGCAGCGTTGTGGATGAGTTCGATGGCCCGCCAGCATCCGCACATTCGCTTCGTTACCATGAGCCCGGGTGGCACTACCGGTACCAATGGCATGGATGATCTGCCCTTCCTCAAGAAGTTGTTTTTCAAGCATGTCGGTTGGGTTGTCATGCCGCTTTTCGGGATGATGCACGGGATTGATGTCGGGGCAAAACGGTATGTTGACGGCCTTCTCAACCCGAAATTCGAGAGCGGGCGTTTCTACGCAAGCGGCGGTGGTTCACCGACGGGACCGCTGGTCGATCAGACGACCATTGCTGCTGACCTCGACAACACGGCGTTTCAGGACAATGCAAAACAGGCCATTCGCCTCTTCGCCTGAGTTGCCACTCAACGATCTTCCCAAAGGAGACCAATATGGAAATGACTTTTCAAATTCTTGTCGGCCTGGCGAGCGCCTTCTTGCTCGGCCTTGGGCTGATGTCGATGTTCGCACCGAGGAAAATGGTTGGCAACTTCGCCGTGGAACCGCTCGGAACGGCCGGTCTGAGCTCGGTCCGGTCCGTATTTGGCGGACTGTTTCTTGCCTGTGTCGGCATGCTGGTGTTCGGGCTTGCGAGCGGACAGACGCTGGCTTTTGCAGCAGTGGCAATCGTGATGGGCGCAGTCGCTTTCGGCCGGGTCGTGGGGATCATTGCTGATGGTGCGGACAAGGCCGTCATCCCTCCGCTAATCGTGGAACTGGTCATCGCAGGCGTACTCGTGGCTGCCTATCTCCAGCCGACAAGCGTCTGAAATTTCCGGCAACCCAACTTGTAAAGCGAATGCGGCGGATGAAATTTCGCCGTATTCGCTTGTCTCCCAGACGCGGTCCTGAATAGAGCTCCGCGCGCACAAGCCACTTCGGTGGAACACGACTTGAAACCGAGTGAATGGTTGGCAGCAACCGGCATTTGAGTGCTCTCGTGACAGCGTCGCTGCGACATCTGCTTGACATATACTTCTCCGAGAGTGCCAAATTAAAGACAATTGTAACTTTTATTCATGCCGGTTCAGGATTGCGTCAACAATGATTACATTGCCGGAACTTGCTGCCGATGCACTTGGTGACTTCCTGACCAACTACGTTCAACGCCGGTTCGGTCAGTCGGAGCCGGAACTTGCCGAGCTTGTGCCGTCCGTTGCGCGCATTGCGCTGGAATGCATCGGCAACAGTGACGCTCTCTATCACAATATCGAACACACACTGCTGGTGACCATGGCAGGGCATGACATCATGCGCGGCCGGGCACTGCACACCCACATGGAGCCTGCAGACTACGCGCATGTGATCGTTGCCTGTCTGACCCACGATATTGGTTATGTCCGAGGTATTCTGCCCGGTGACGATGCCGATGGCTTTGTGATGAACGAGGCGGGCGACAAGGTGCAACTCGAACGTGGAGCATCCGATGCCTCGATGACGCCCCACCATGTCGATCGCTCGAAGCTCTACATCTTCGAACGCATTCAAAACACGCCGCTGCTCGATCCAAAGAGGATTGCGGATGCGGTTGAAGGTACCAGGTTTCCAGCCATTTTGCCTGACAAGGGCGAGGCCCTGGGAGAAGACGCAACGCTCCTGCGGGCAGCAGACCTGATAGGCCAACTTGGGGACCCGCATTACTTTCGCAAGGCAAACGCACTCTACTATGAATTTGAAGAAGCCGGGCTCAACAAGGAGTTTGGCTATGACACCGCGGCCGATCTGGTTCACCGCTATCCGCAGTTTTACTGGAACAGCGTCGCGCCATGCATACAAAACGCGATCCAGTATCTAAAGATCACCGCGTCGGGCCGCCAGTGGATCGCAAATCTTTACTCAAACCTCTTCCTGGCCGAGCGTGACATGGCGCTGCACGGGCCACAGCGATAGCCTATCAAGCGCGCAGGTACGTAAATCGTCGACCGCATCAATATTCGGGTCGAATGATCAGGTTGTCGTCATTCGTCCTTCTCACTGTGGTTTCGCAAGGTTATGCTTCGGAAAAGTTACAATGCGCAGTTTGAGCAACCATGCTTTTCATTCAGAATTTCAATGCTGAAAGTCTTGCGGACAGTACCGTCAGTTTGCTGGCTGCCTTTGTTTTGGGAACGTTGATCGGCGCCGAGCGACAGTACCGGCAGCGCAGCGCGGGTCTCAGAACCAATGTTCTTGTTGCAGTTGGTGCATCTGCTTTTGTCGATCTGGCGCTGATTGTGGCTGGAGCCGATGGCGCCTCCCGCGTGATTTCCTACGTGGTTTCCGGTGTCGGTTTTCTCGGGGCCGGGGTCATCATGAAGGAGGGCGGAGATGTCCGCGGTCTCAATACGGCAGCAACTCTGTGGGCGTCGGCCGCGGTCGGGGCTTGTGCAGGCGCGGACTTTATTGCCGAGGCCGTACTCGTCACAGCGGTGGTGATTGCCGGCAACACACTGCTGCGACCCCTGGTTAACGCGATCGACCGCGCCCCGATCAGCGAAGATCAGAGCGAAGCGATTTACGAAGTCTACGTTCTGGCTGAAGCCGGCAAGGCCACAGATGCACGCGAAGCCGTCTACACGATCCTGAATCGTTCCCGCTATCCGGTCGCCCATATCGAAATGGATGCGATTGGTGAGGGGGTCATGGAGATTGTGGCGACCCTGGTCAGTCAGTCCGTCGATGCGGAGGAACTCAAGAAGGCCATGGCCGAATTGAAAAAGGTAAGCGGTGTCAGCCGTGCGCGCTGGGAGGTCAGCACAGGCGAATAGCCACCTTCCGACAATTCAATTTTACGCAGCCAGATAGAACAGATTGAGAGATTCACGTGACGGATGGACGAACGACACTCACACCACGTTCGATTTTGGCAGCAACAAGTGGCAACGTTCTGGAATGGTATGACTTTACCGTCTACGGGTTCCTTGCCCCGACCCTGGCCGCATTGTTTTTTCCCTCAACCGACAAGCTTGCCTCTCTCCTGTCGGCCTTTGCTGTTCTGGCCGTCGGATACGCGGCAAGACCGATCGGCAGCGTGATCTTCGGCCACATCGGTGACCGGGTTGGCCGGAAGGCAGCGCTAATGATTTCCGTTTTGGTGATGGGGGGCGGTTCCCTGGCAATCGCAGCGCTGCCAACTTACGAGCAGATCGGCGTGGCTGCTGCGGTACTGCTGGTGTTGGTCCGCATCGTTCAAGGCATTTCAGTTGCCGGAGAATACACCGCATCCGGTGTTCTTCTGGTTGAACAGGCAAAGGAAGGTCGAAAGGCGCTGACAGGAGCCTGGGTAGCCTTTGCGATGATGTGGGGCTGCGTTCTGGGGTCCGCCGTTCCGGCCGGCTTCAATTCGATTTTGACGACAGAACAAATGACCGAGTGGGGCTGGCGACTGCCATTTCTTTTGGGAGGCGTTGTTGCTGTTTTCAGCGCGATATTGCGCCGGAGCCTGACTGAAACGCTGATTGACAAAGACAGCGAGGAGGGGGCTTCACCAGTCTGGCAGAGCATTCGGGATCATTCCGGTCTGATCGGTCAGATGGTGCTGCTGCTTATTCCGACTTCCGTTGTCTATTTCGTCATCTACGTCTATGCCGTGTCCTACCTGAGTTCCGAACCCGGTTTCACCTCTGCGGATGCGCTGGACATCACCACGGCCAATCTGATCGTCATGGCAATCTTCATTCCGATATGTGGTCTGGCTGCAGACAGGTTCGGTCTGAGGGCCGTATTCCTGTCAGGCGCGATTGGCACTCTTGTGCTGGCTTTGCCCTGCTGGTGGCTGATGCATCGAGATGACATGATGCAGGTGTTTATCGGGCAACTTGGCCTGACATTGGCGAGTACCGCCGGTTGGGCCTTGTCCATCACGGCATTGACGCTCATGGCGCCGGCGCTTCTTCGCTGTAGTTCCGTCGCGCTTGGTTACAACATCTGCCTGGCGTTGTTCGGTGGAACCACACCAATGGTCGCAACCTACCTGGTCAACCGAACGGGTGATGACTATGCCCCGGTTTACTACATTTTGTTTGCGGTACTTCTGTCTCTTCCAGTGATCTGGCGTTTGCCCAAGCTGATCAGTCGCATGTCGGCCTGAGTTGAAGGTCAGATCGACGAAGGCTATTCGGAAATCCGCAACCTGACACCGGTAAAGTCATAGCTCACCGGATCTCGGACAGTTTCAGTGCTGTCTGGGTCGGCATCAATGGACAGAAATTCCACGGTCGTGGATCCCGTCACGTCCCCGGTGTCAGGACTGGCTTCTGCAAGGGTTGTGATCCGTGCCATGTACCGGTTGTCGTCTGCGTTCGGAGACGTGGTGAAATCGAACATGACGATCTTGAGTTTGGCCTTGCCGTCGGTGTGCCCAAGGCACTTCCAGCTGCCGCGGCCATCAGAAAATGGCTGATATCCGGCAACGCCGCCTTCAGCGGAGTCGGTGACAAATGCGTGCCCGCCATTGGTCAGCGCAATCAGCCCCCGGTCCACCCTTGTCTTTTCCTTAATCTTGACGACCCGCTTTGTCAGGTAGGTGCCGACCGCATTCAGGCAGCCACCGATTTCCGGGCTGATCTCTTCTGCCTGAGCGGGGAAACCCGCAATGGAAAGGGCTGCAAGCGAAACAAGGGCCTTCGTGCTGATCATCACCATAACTCCCAAGCGCAATTTCCGGAACGGACCTAGCATAGCCCAGACATTCAGGGTTGCGAAATCAGGACAAGACAAGAAAGGCGCCGGATCTCTCCGGCGCCTTCAAATGTCTCGGCTTAATCGTTAGCTATTCAGGAAGCTCTTGCGGATGGCAGTTCGATATCGATGCCCAATGTGGTGACATCGCCGTCCCGGTCCATTTCCAGGCGAACAGCGTCCGGATCGATATCAATCTTCTTGGCCACCACCGCGAGGATTTCCTCCCGGAGGCTTGAGATCAGTGCCGCATCGGTTCCGTTGTCAGCCCGTTCATGCGCCAACAGAATTTGCAGCCTGTTCTTGGCAACCGAAGCGCTTTCGTTTCTCTTGCCGAAGAAGCTGAGGATGTTCATGCAGCCCTCCCTTTGAAGAGCTTGCCGAACAGGCTCTTCTTTTCTTCCGGGATGGTGACCGGGATCTCTTCACCCAGCAACCGGCGGACCGCTTCCATGTAAGCCTTGGCCGGTGCGGAGTTTTCGTCCGACAAGGTGACCGGCAGGCCGACGTTGGAGGCTTTCAGGACGTCCTTGCTTTCCGGAACGACACCGATCAGCGGAACGGAAAGAATGTCAACAACATCGTCAGTTGCCAGCATGTCTCCGGTCTTGGCCCGCTCCGTGTCGTAGCGCGTGATCATCAGATGTTTCGGCATGCGTCCGCCGTCTTCCGCTACCTTGGTCTTGGCATCGAGCAGACCGATGATCCTGTCGCAGTCGCGGACGGAAGATACTTCCGGGTTGGAGACGATGATGGCTTCATCTGCGTGGCGCATGGCGAGTGTCGCACCGCGCTCGATCCCCGCAGGGCTGTCGCAGATGATCCAGTCGAAATACATGCGCAATTCGCTGATGACGCTGGCCACGCCTTCTTCGGTCAAGGCATCCTTGTCGCGTGTCTGGGACGCGGGCAGAAGATAGAGGTTGCTGAGTTTCTTGTCGCGAACAAGAGCCTGCTTGATGGAGGCTTCACCGCGAACAACATTGACAAGATCGAACACCACGCGGCGCTCCGCACCCATGATCAGATCGAGATTGCGAAGACCGACGTCAAAGTCGATTGCGCAAACCTGGTAGCCTTCTTTGGCAAGCGCCGAGGCAATGGCCGCGGTTGTGGTCGTTTTTCCGACCCCGCCCTTGCCTGACGTGACCACAACGACGGTAGCGTTGCTCATGGTGTTTGTCCTGTTTTTCTTTGCAGCGCTGGCCACCTTCTGTGTGCCAGGACCGGGGTTAGTTCAGTTCTTCGAAGACCAGCGTTTCATTTTCAAAACGGATCTGAGTGGGCGCATTGCGCAGAGATCCGTCAAAATCGTCCGCGACTTTGTAAAGCCCATTGATCGAGACCAGTTCAGCGTCCAGCCTTGAGCAGAAGATCCGCGCGTTGTCCTTGCCTGCGACACCTGCCAGCGCGCGGCCACGCAAGGCGCCGTAAACGTGGATTGATCCACCTGCAATGATTTCGGCGCCGGAACTGACCGAGCCAATGACGGTCACGTCGCCATCGGGGTGCAGAATGCTCTGGCCGGAACGAACAGGTTCGGTGATTACGATGGAAGCTTCATTGTCTGCTGCATCAGCAATTGCTTCCGCCACAGCATCCGCTGCGGTTTCATCTGGTGTGTCGCTGGTAGCCGCGCCGTTCGCTTGCGCCTTCTTCTTCTTGGGAGAAGGTGCGCCTTCGCTCGGCCCGGCGTCATCGCCGTTCGCAGCCTTCGAGGTCTCTTTCGACGGTGTCGGCACTTCGACATCCGAGGTCAGCCGGCCTCCGGAAAAGCTTGGTGGCATTCCAGGTTTCAGCCGGGTACCGGCAACGCCGTCAATACCCATTACCCTGATGGAGCGTTCGGAAAGGCCTGCAAGCAGCTCTTCCAGTTCTTCAATAGGTATCTTGCTGCCACGAACATCAAGGACGATCGGCCGGTCGATAAAGAAGCCCGGAGAGCGCGAGATGATGCGGTCAATTTCCCGGAACCAGTCCTCGAAGGGCGGCTCGGGTGAAAGCACGATGGCAATAAAGGATTTTCCCTTGAACTTCATTTAAGAGGTCCGACGGCATCATTTGTTCGGTTGATTTGGTTCTATAAACGTAACATTAACCGAACCTCACATTTGGGCAGTCGGCCGTTTTCCACCGATATCAATTTTCATATGCAATTTCAGGCAATTGGCGACTGCCGAGAGTCGGCGATGAAAAAGGTATCGCGCGGACCTGCAAGATTTGACAATGCATCGGCTGAGAATCAAGTCCGTGACAAAAAGTGAACTCCTTCGCCGCCGCACAAGTTAACTAATTTCTTGTAAAGGGCTGGAAAATTGTCATAGTGCAGTGCACTATAGGTTGTCGATTAAGTGGGCGTTCAGGCGTCTTGGGAACAAGAATGAGTAATTTCAGTGACATAATGGGTTATGTCGGCCTTACAACTGGAGAGGCTGCTGCTGCTCTGAATGTATCGGAAGATGAAATTGTTCGCTGGTGCAGCACAAGCGATGCGCCACCCCTTCATATTTGGCAAAGCCTCGTGCGGATGCTCGATGAAATTCGCTTCTCTGCCGAAGAAGCCGCCAAGGCAGCCGATCTCGATCATCTGGACGCGTCGGATCTCAACAGCGTTCAGTTGATGGTTCCCGGTCAGGCAGCGTCGGAGTTTGCTGGTCCGAAGCGCGCGGCTACCGCGTTGGCGGTAGCAGCGCTGGCCCGCGTTTTCGTCTGATCATCTCCTTCTCGGCTTGAGAGCCGCTGAGAGCGATGTTTTTCGGTCACTCTGATGGATCATGCGTCCTGAAGCGAGGCTGCCAGATATTCCGCAAGGGCTGCCTCGCTGACCGGTTTTGGCAGCATTGCGAACCGATTGCGATAGGCATGCGAAACAGGTGCTTTTTCAGGCAGGTGTCCGGAGACAACAACAAGTTTGCAGTCCGTATGTCTTTCCAGAACCTGCGGAACCAGATCCCATCCGGAATGACCGTTGTCGAGCTGCAGGTCCGTCACGACGGCGGCAAGTGGTTCGCTCTGTCTAACGCAGGACTGCGCTTCCTCGAACGTGTGCACCCTTGCGACCGAATAGCCAAGCTTTCCGAGCTGACCGGAAATGACTTCTGCGGACTTTCGATCGTCGTCGATGACAAGAGCCCGACCTCGCGCACTGGGCACCCGGGATGAACCGGACGAGATTTGCTGCTGCGGAAAGAGCAAAGTCACACGGGTTCCCTGATCTGGCTGGGAGTCGATCTGGATGGACCCGCCTGACTGGTGCACAAACCCGTGCACCATCGACAAACCAAGCCCCGTGCCTTCGCCGTCTGGACGAGCGCTGAAGAATGGTTCGGCTGCCTGACGGAGCGTGTCCGCGTCCATGCCGCAGCCATTGTCCTTTACCCATAGCGCTATCTTTCCATCCGGCTGCCGCGCGACGCCGATTTCAATCTGCCCGTCATCGGCAATTGCCTGACCGGCATTGACGCACAGATTGAGGATTGCGCTTTCCAGCTGCCCGGGATCGATCCTGGCCAGCATCGGTCCGTCTTCGCAAGTGATGGTGAGGTTCACCGTCTCCGGCAAAGCCATCGAAAGAAGGTCTTCCATTCCCTCGGCGATGGCCGCTATGTCCGTTTCCTGAGGCGCCAGGTGCTGTTTGCGGGCAAAGGCAAGCAGTCTTTCAATCAGCGACACGCCGAGTTCTACCGCGTCATTGATCCTGGCGCGAAGAGCGGATGCTTTTGGTGACAGTTCACCTTCCAGCATGTGCAGATTGCCGGAGATCGTCGAAAGTATGTTGCCAAAGTCATGAGCAACCTCGCCGGTAACTTTGCCGAGGCTCTCGACACGCCGGATTTCTTCAAGGCGTTCATCGATACGTTTGCGCTCGGTGGTTTCGGAGAAAAGCCAGACCGAACCACCGTCGGGTAGGGCGGATTGGCGCACTTCCAGAACGTTTCCGGCCGGGCTGGCATATTCGCCAAAGCCGGCCCGGTCGTTTTCATTGGCTCGGCGTTCAAACGAGGAAACCTCGATCAGTTCTGCCAGCGTGAGCCGGTTGTCACCGCTGACCGGCTCCAGGCGCAGGAGTTCGCGAACCCGCCCATTTTCGGCAATGATCTGGCCGGTCGGTGACAGGACGGCAACGCCATCGCTGATGTTCTGGAACACAGTGATGAACAGCTCGTTGCGCCGCCAAACTTCCCGCGTCTTGCGTTCCAGCCGCAAGGCATTGGAACGGAATTTCCTGAAAGCTTCCGACAGCTGGCCGATCTCATCGGACGAGCTTGTTTTCTTGGGCAGGCGCGCTTTCAAGTCGCCGGCTGCAAGGCGCCGCATGACGTCGGTGATCTGGTGAAGGTTGCCGACCACATAGCGCGAAACGAAAAGCGCAGCACCCGCGGCCACGATCATGCTGATGGCGGTCAGGAAGAGGATCACCGCCTTGGCAAAGGTGATGCTCGTTGTCGTCTTGTCTCTTGAAATCTGCAATCTGGCTCTGGCGTCAGCAACCTTTTGCAGGGCGTAGGCATTCACCTGAGCGACTTCGGTGCGGATCCGGAAAAGTGCATTTTCCGCGTCGAGCCTGGCGGCAAGATCCGAAAAGCGGAGCGAAAACAGATCGCCACGCATTCGCACAGCTTCTTCCACTTCGGTGAGAGCGGCAAGAACGTGAATTGGCTGATTGACGCCGATATCCTGCCTGATGCGGCGGTACGTGCTCTGATGCTCACCGATCTTGATCAGTTCCTGGCTGCGCAGCGCCCCGATGGCGGCCATGACCAGCTGTTGAAGCGATGACCAGCTTTGCCGGTTCTGCAGCGGCTGCTCCGGCGCCTGTGCCAGCCGGCGGAACCGTCTCAAGAGACGCTCAAGATCCTGATCGATGAGCGTCAGCGTCGATGCTGTCTTGCTGCGCGGGTCCATCACCCTCACAAGGTCGAGAATTGCAGCTCTGATGCGGGCAAGCGGACGCGCGAGGTCAGGATCATTGCCGCCGAGCTGCTCGATCCGTTCAAGCATCCCGAGGATTTCCTTTGCCTCGCTCTCGAGCTGAAAACTTGGCCCCAGCGTCATCAGGAAGGGAGCGGATGTGGCCAGCTGGGAGGCGCTGCCGGAAAGCTCCAGCGCGTTTGAAACCTCGGTCAGCGTCTGGTCATGAAATGTGCCCAGCTGATCTTCCGCATTGTTGAGCGTGACTAGAGATATCAAACCGACAACCATGATGCCGACGAGAAGCAAGCCGATTGCCGAGAGCAGCAGAGACCTGATGCTGGGTTGCCTGAGCCGGGCGTTGCTCATGCCCTGTCTGCCTGCAGAACGAAAATGTATCCCTGCGCCCGCCGTGTCTGCAGGTGTACGGGCTTGGACGGAACATCCTCTATTTTTCGGCGCAATCTCAGGATCAGGACATCAATGGTTCTGTCCACGTATCGTTGCATGTCGCTGCCGATTTCGCGCATCAGGTCCGTTCGGGGAATGATGCGGTCGGGGTTCTTCACGAAATACTCGAGCAAGACGTATTCCGCATTTGTCAGGGGTATCTCGTCACCGTTCGGATCCAGCAATTCCCGGCGTTTCAGGTTGACCCGCTTGCTGCCGAAAGTGATTTCGTGGTCCTTGCCGGATTTGGCTGAAGCTGAAACACCATGTCCGTATCGTCGTAGTACCGCGCGTATGCGGGCAACCAGTTCGCGTGGATTGAACGGTTTCATCAGATAGTCATCGGCACCCGTTTCCAGCCCGATGATCTTGTCAATCTCATCTCCGACACCGGTCAGCATGACAATGGGAAGTTCGCTTGTCTCGCGAATATGGATTGCAAGCGTGAGACCGGACTCGCCTCTGAGCCGCAGGTCGATCAGCGCCAGATCGTAATTCTGAAGACTGCCTGATGACTTGAAACTGTCACTGTCTTGAAATGCGACCGGAGCAAAGCCGCTCGCTTCCATGAGAGCGGAAAGCGTGTCACGCACATCCGGATCATCATCGATGATGGCGATTACCGGGTTGTGTGCGTTCGCTTCCATGATGCCGCTCTTTTGCAGTTTATTGAGCTGTCTAACATGAAGAACAGGCGGGAAGACCAGAATTTAATTACAAATGTTTCAGCGCTGGCGCGGGCGCTGTAACACTGTTAACGAAAAAGGCTTGGCCGGGCTGTTCTGTTAACACTTCCCCGCTCGTTTTGCTGCGCCAACTGCCGCTAGGCTTGCCTCGGTCCTTCAAGGAGCCTCCGCAACTCATTGCGAGGCCAGAACGATCCATTTGGGAGGAAATTATGAAGAACTTGCTGGCCCGGCTCGGCTCCGCGGCTTTTGTAACCGGTTTTGCCGTTTCGTCTGCATATGCCGCGGACTGCGCGAACCAGGGTGCGCTGGACACTATCTATTGTGACGCCAATGGCGACCTCGTTGCCGATGCGCCGACCGATCCGGCCAAACTCACCAATCCCGACACACTGGTTTTTGCCTATACTCCTGTCGAGGATCCTGCGGTCTATGCCGACATCTGGGCACCGTTCATTGACCATCTGGAAAACGTGACCGGCAAGGACGTTCAGTTCTTCGCCGTTCAGTCAAACTCGGCCGAAGTGGAAGCCATGCGTTCCGGCCGTCTGCACATTGCAGGCTTTTCGACCGGACCGACGCCGTTTGCCGTGAACCTCGCCGGTGCGGTGCCATTTGCGATCATGGGCAGCGAAGACGGACAGTTCGGTTACCGCCTGCAGGTGTTCACGCAGGCAGACTCCGATATTCAGAAGCCGGCCGATCTTGCCGGTAAACGCGTTGCCCACACGTCTCCGACTTCAAACTCCGGAAACCAGGCCCCGCGCGCTCTGTTCCCTGCGCTGGGCGTCGTGCCGGATCAGGATTATGAAGTCATCTATTCCGGATCACACGACCAGTCCATGCTGGGCGTCGTTGCAGGTGACTACGACGCTGCACCGGTTGCCTCCGAGGTTGTGGAACGCATGGCGGATCGCGGGCTTTACGACCCGGCGGAGGTTCGCCTTGTCTGGGAGAGTGACCCGTTCCCGACAACGTCCTTCAACTATGCCCATGACCTGGACCCGGCACTGGTCGAGAAAATCAAGGAAGCGTTTTTCAGCTTCGACTTCAAGGGCAACAAACTCGGTGAGGAATTCGAAGGCGTCAGCAAATTCGTTCCCATCACCTACAAGGACCAGTGGGCCGTAATCCGGCAGATCCAGGCCAGCAACGGCGTTGAGTACACGCCGCAAGGTCTTGCCAAGTAAGAAACCGGCCATTCGGCCCGCCGCACTCTGTCTTCCGGCGGGCCGCTCCAAACGGGGTAAATCATGCTTACAATATCGAGCCTTGTAAAAAGTTATGGGGCCGGAGATCCTGTGTTGAAGGGTCTTAATCTTGAAGTCGCCGGCGAGCAGGTCGTCTCGGTTATCGGCTCCTCCGGCGCAGGCAAGAGCACGCTGCTACGCTGCATCAACCGACTGGTTGAACCCACCTCCGGAACAATCACGTTGAACGGCACCGAGTACACTTCGTTGGGCAAGCGCGACCTGCGCGTTGCGCGCCGGCGGATCGGAATGGTTTTTCAAAGTTTCAATCTCGTCGACCGACTGACGGTCATGGAAAATGTTCAAAGCGGACGCCTTGGTTACATTTCCACCTGGGCTGCGCTCAGCCGCCGTTACCCGAAGGAAGACATTCAGCGGGCATTCGAACTGATGGAGCGGGTCGGCATCGCCCATTACGCGGACAAGCGCGCCGACGAGCTTTCCGGTGGCGAGCGCCAGCGCGTCGGGGTTATCCGGGCACTGATGCAGCAGCCCGAAATTCTGCTTGCGGATGAGCCGACAGCTTCGCTTGATCCGAAGACATCCGAGCAGATCATGACCCTGCTGCGGGATCTGGCGAGCGAGCTGAAACTGCCGGTCATCATCAACATCCACAACGTCAATGAAGCAAAACAGTTCAGCGACAGGATCGTCGGTATGCGCTACGGCCGCATAATTTTTGACGACCTACCGACCGCGCTTACCGATGATGCCATGCACGAGATCTATTCCGGCATTCCACATGCGGACCGGCAGGTAGAAGGTGCTGCGGCATGAGCGCGGCAAGGGATCACTGGCGCAAGCAACCCTTCATAGCAAATCCGGTGCTGAGATACGGTCTTTATGCGGCAGTCGCATTTTATGTGGTGCTCACGATTTCGACGCTGCCAATCGACTGGGATCGCGTCACGCAGGGTCTGGCGCGCGCAGGAAGAATTTTCGGCGGTGCCTTTCCTCCAAGTTTCCAGCGCAGTGAATTGCTGATCAATGGTTTTCTGGAAAGCCTGAAGATTGCAATTCTCGCGACGGTCGGCGGGATCTTCCTGTCCATACCGATTGCGTTCATGGCGGCCCGGAACATCGCGCCATTGCCGATCTACTACTTGGGACGGGCTATCGTCATTGTGGCCCGGAGTTTCCACCCGGTGATCGTGGCGATCGTATTCGTGAAGGCGGTCGGGTTCGGACCCTTCGCAGGCATTCTGACGTTGATTGTCTATTCCATCGGATTTGTCGCAAAGCTGTTGGCCGAACGTATCGAGGAGATTGATCCGGGCCCTGTGGAAGCAATGAAAGCCGCAGGCGCTCCGTTCCTGTCAACACTGGTCTACGCCGTCGTGCCTCAGATCATGCAGCGCCAGATCGGTCTCGGCATCTATCAGCTCGACAGCAATCTCAGGGCATCTGCAGTTGTCGGTATCGTTGGTGCTGGCGGGATCGGAGCCACACTGGCAAATGCCTTTGGCCGTTATGATTACGACTTTGCCCTGGCCATCACGATGGTCATCGTCGGTGTCATCCTGATTTCCGAAGCCGTCAGCGGTGCAATCAGAAAGCGGATCGCATAATGGAACAGGTTCATCTTCAAGAGTGGGCGAGATTTACGCCACAGCAGCGCTTTCAACGCTATGCGATTTTTGCGCTGACCGCTCTCATCGTGGCTTGGGCCCTGAGCAGCGTGAACATCATCTGGGAATGGGTCTGGGATGCTCCAACCCAGATGGGTGACCTCTTCAGCCGTATGGTGCCGCCCGATCCCACCAACCTCCGGCAGATCCTCGAGGCCTTGTGGGAAACAGTAAATCTGGCGACCATTGCGACGGCGCTTGCAGTGGTTCTGGCGTTGCCCGTTGCCTATATCGCGGCTCAGAATACCACGCCCAATGCAGTGACGCTCTGGATCGGCCGGTTCATTCTGGTTTCGTCCCGATCGGTCAATACCATCATCTGGGCTCTGTTGTTCGTCGCCATTTTCGGGCCCGGCGTGGTGGCAGGGATCGTTGCGATCATGTTCCGCTCGATCGGTTTCCTTGGCAAGCTGCTCGGCGAAGCGATCGAGGAGATCGATCCGAAACCCGTCGAAGCTCTGCAGGCTTGTGGTGCATCCCATTTCAAGGTCGTGCTCTACGCAATCGTGCCTCAGGTCCTGCCGACTTTCTTTGCCGTCAGCATTCTGCGCTGGGATATCAACCTCAGAGAGTCGACTGTTCTGGGACTGGTTGGAGCAGGGGGGATCGGCGTCATCCTCCAAGGTGCCATCGACACCTTCAACTGGCAGGAAGTGTCCACGGTTCTGCTTGCCATTATTGCGCTTGTCGTGGCAGGGGAAGTCGTTTCCTCCTATCTGCGGCGCAAGATACTTTGAAGCCACGAATGAAATCTGCGCTCAGGAGTTTCATTCGCCAAAGCCAATAGATGCAGTCTTTGATCTAAGACACTGTCAGAACAACAAAAAGGCAGCGGGGACCAACCGGTTTCCGCTGCCTTTTCGTTGTTGCAGGCAAGCGACAAGACACAGGAAAACGCCAGAAAACGCCAGAAACCGGCTGTGCGACCTTGCACTTTTTCAGTAATCGGAGATGATCCGAAGGAACTTCTGCTTCTGCCGATGATTTACTGCAAGGATCCGGAGCAACGGCTCTGCGGCCGCATCGCCTCCAGGATTTCAACGCCTGCGCCGTGTCAGTGCTGCCGGCGACTACCACAAAATACCAAAGGCTGTGCCTATGACTGAAACGTTCAAGGGATTTGTCGCTGCGCTTCTTGCGTTTGCTTTTTTTTCAACCCACGACGCTGTCATCAAGTCGCTGGGTGGCACCTATCCCGTGTTTCAGATCATCTTCTTTTCCATGCTTTTTGCCTTTGTGCCGGTCTCCATGATTATTCTTGCTGACAAGGCCATCGACAATTTCCAGCCCCATCATCCCTGGCTGGTTCTGTTCCGCTCGGTCCTTGCCATCGTGTCCATGTCCTGCGGGTTTTATGCCTTTACGGTCCTGCCGCTCGCCGAGGTCTATGCGCTATTGTTCGCAATGCCGCTGATCGTCACTGTCCTGTCCGTTCCACTTCTGGGGGAAACGGTGAGGGCACAGCGCTGGGCAGCTGTCGTCATCGGCTTGATCGGGGTTCTGATCGTGCTGCGTCCGGGAATGACGGAACTGTCGCTCGGTCACATCAGCGGATTGACCGCAGCCTGCTCGAGTGCCCTGTCTTCAATCCTGACCAGGAAACTTGGTGGGGAGGAGCGCTCGGCGGTGCTCATTCTCTATCCGATGATCCTGTCGATGCTTGCGATGTCGACAACGCTGCCATTCGTCTACAAACCCGTGGCCCTCGAAGATCTCGGGCTGATGGCGACCATCGGATTTCTGTCCGTGATTGCCCAACTGTTCATCATCGGCGCCTATCGCGCGGCGCCTGCGGCCTTCGTTGCACCATTGCAATATAGCCAGATCCTGTGGGCGACCTTTTTCGGAGCGCTTTTCTTTTCCGAAACACCGGACTTTTACGTTGCGCTCGGCTCCTTCGTGATTATCTCGTCCGGCCTGTTTGTTGTCTGGCGTGAAAGCCGGGAAAACGTCTCCAAACGCACACCGGTTCTGAAGACGGCGAACCCGCGCTTCGACACGGGGCCCCAACCCAAGTGATGCTTACAGGCCTTGGCGGATCAGAGGCTGGCGGGTTCGCCTAGTCCAGCTTCTTTTTGAACCTCAGGGCTGCGACAAACATTCCAAGGACGAAGAAACCGCACATCCAGAGCACATCTCGATGCAGATCGAGGATCGTTGCATCCCGCAGAACGAAGCCTCGGATCATGCGCATGAAGTGGGTCGCCGGAAAGACCTCGGCGATGTACTGGGCAATCAGCGGCATGCCTTCATAGGGGAACATGAAGCCTGACAGCAGGATCGACGGCAGCAAAACGAACACCGTCATCTGGGTTGCCTGCAGTTGGCTTTTGGCGATGGTCGACATGACCAGCCCAAGGGACAGGCTTGCTCCGATGAATAGCAGGGTTCCGATGAACAGATCGAGCGTTCTGTCACCAAAGGGCACATTGAACAGAATATGTCCCAGTCCGAGAATGATGACCGTTTGCAGGAGGCCGATGAAAATATAGGGGATGATCTTGCCGATCATCAGCTCCATCGGCCGGACAGGCGTGTTGATCAGCATTTCCATGTTGCCGCGTTCGCGTTCTCTTACGATCGCGGCGGACGTGAACATGATCATGGTCATGGTGAGGATGATCCCCACCAGACCGGGCACGATATTGATGGCGGTGCGTTGTTCCGGGTTGAAGAAAAGCGCGACTTCAAACGTGGCGGTGGATCTGTTTGGCGGCTGCCGGTTGAGCTCGGAGAGCGGCATGCTGCGCAGAGACTTGATGGCACCGGCAATCATCGTGTCCGAGCCGTCGACAATCCATTGTGCGACTGGCCGGCTGGTTTCCTGATCTGTCGAGGGGGGCGTTTCGAGCCCTACCGAAGGTGACCGGACAATACGTTGGGACAGATCATCCGGAAGGATGAAGGCGGCGCGCACGCGTGCTGACCGGATGGCCTCTTCGGCTTCCTGTACGGATGTCAGGCGTTCGGTGACCTTGACCACCGTCGTCGCTTCCACGATCTGGATGAGAATTCGGCTGAGGGCCGTCTGGCTCTGGTCGACCACTGCGACCGGGATGTCGCGGACATTCGTGTTGATGGCGTAGCCGAACAGGATCAGCTGGATCAGCGGGATCATGATCACCATCCCGAACGTCATACGGTCCCGTCGCAACTGAGCCAGTTCCTTGAAGAAAACTGCCGAAATGCGGGTGAGGGATCTCATCATTGGCGGCCTTCCCCGGTGGCGGTAACGAACACGTCTTCCAGGTTGGGCCTGACCTTTTCGATGAGAGTGGCGCCATCTGTTTCCGGTTTCGCCTTAAGAAAGCCTTCCGGGTCGGGAACCTCGTCTTTGACCAGAACCCGCAGCCGGGCCCCCAGTTGGGCGGCTGCCATGATGCCGTCCGTGCCCAGCAGATGGCGACGAATGTCGCGAAGGTTCGGCCCTTCGATTTCGACCACATTGGCCCCCATGGCCGCCATCAGGTCTTTCGGCGCGCCGTCGGCCCGTTTCTGACCGGCTTCCATGATCGCAATCTTGTGGCAGCGTTCGGCTTCGTCCATGAAGTGCGTGGTGACGACAATGGACGTGCCACCTTCGACAAGATCGAAAAGTTGCTCCCAGAAGTGACGGCGGGATTCCGGATCGACGGCAGATGTCGGCTCGTCCAGAAACAGGAGCTGAGGTTCGTGCAGCACTGCGGTTGCAAGTGCAAGACGTTGCCGCTGGCCTCCACTCATCTTGCCGGCAAAGCGGTTCTTGAGATCCGTCAGGGAATAACGCTCCATGACTTCGCCGATACGCTTTTTGCGCTGTTTGGCGGGCATGCCGTAGATGGTCGCCATGAAATCAAGGTTCTCCAGGACCGTGAGATCGCCATAAAGCGAGAACGCCTGGGTCATGTAGCCGATCTTGTATTTGAGCGTTTCCGCATCCTTTGGGACTGAAAGGCCAAGAACCTCAACGGTGCCTTCTGTCGGCGTCAGCAGTCCGGTGAGCATGCGCATTGCTGTAGTCTTGCCACAGCCGTTCGGGCCCAGAAATCCGTAGATCATGCCGCGCTCGATCGTCAGGTCCAGTCCGTCAACCGCGCGGAAATCCTTGAATTTCTTGATCAGCCCTTGGGCGCGGACAACGATGTCGGCAGCGTCCCCGCTCACGGCAGCATCACCTGGGCCGGAACTCCGTTCGGCAGGTTGGAGGCGCTGTTGGGCAACTGCACTTCAGCCACATACATGAGGCGGGCACGTTCCGATTGGTTGAGCGCGTAATAAGGCGTGAAGGAAGGTTCGGAACTGATCCAGCGCACGGATCCTTCAATCGGATCGTTGAGGCCATCGACCCTGACCTGAAGCTTGTCGCCTTCGTTGATCTTGACCCTGTGCGGCTCGGGAACATAGACCCGGGCATAAGGAGCGTCCCCGGCAAGCAGCACTGCGACCGGGCTGCCAACGGTGACCCGTTCGCCAAGGTTCCAGGGCAAGCTGTCCAGCACGCCATCGCGTGATGCAGTGATCGTCAGGTCGGACAGGATCTTCTCCTGGGTGGCAAGGCTTGCTTCGGCGGCGGCCAGTTCGGCGCGGGCAATATCAAGATCTTCCGGACGCGTCCCGGTGACCAGCTCCTTCAGCTGTTCCTCCGCGCTCTTCAGGCTGGCCACGGCTGCGTCGCGCGAGGCGCGCGCGCTGTCGAGTTGAGCCTGGCTCGTCGTGCCGCGTCCGGTAAGGTCCTTGTAGCGTTGAAACGTTGCTTCCGCGTCGACCAGCTCGGCCTTGGAACCGGCGACACTTGCTTCCGCCTTGGCGATGTCTTCCTCCCGGGCGCCATTTTCCAGCTTCAGCAGATTGGCCTTGGATTGCTCAACTTCGGCGCGGGACTGATTGACGATGGCCTGCTGTTCATCCGGGTTCAGCTGTGCCAGCACGGTTCCCGCGGAAACGAACGTTCCCTGCGGAACCGGAAGGGCGACAAGAATTTCATTTGCAGTTGCCGTAAGCGCAACCCTGTCTCGTTCCAGCGTGCCGAGTGCGACATTGCCATCTTCGCCGTAGCAAGCCGCCAACAGCAGGCAAATGGTAGCAACCCGGGTTGAACGAAAAAGCGTCGCAAGCATGAATTCCTCCAGAGGATCAGCAACATGGCGCAGATGAGGCGCTGGATGTCCGCTACCTTAGCGCGCTTGTCTGCCCGGCACCATCTCTGCAAATGAAAAAGCCGGGCAGGGCCCGGCTTCCAGAATTTCCTGAGATCGATTGCTTCAGCTTGCGCGCTTGAAGATGTTGTACCAGCGCTTTTTCGGCACCTTGATTGCGCGCTCCAGAACTTCAGCGGCATAAAGGGAAGCGTTCTCCTTGGCCTTGATCAGACCGGACACCTGAGACTTTTCCAGATCCGCCAGACCCCCGCCGAATTCGAACAGATCGCGGAAGGCAGCACGTTCGACGATGGGCGTCATCAACACGTCGATATTCTGCGCGGAAAGGAAATCCTGCACGGCCTTCATTGCACGGGTGGTCACAGCCGCATTCGTGCGGGTCAGCACCACGCAGTGCTTGATGTCGTGACGGACGATCTTTTCAAGCTTCTTGATCAGCGTCAGGATCTTGGCACCGCCCCGGGCATCCATGGAAGACCCCTGGATCGGCACAACCACCAGATCCGAAACGGAAAGCGCGTTGGCGACGATCAGGTTTTCCGTTCCCTCCAGATCAACGATCACATAATCCGAGTGTTCGGCGGCAAATGTAATCTGCTCGGTGATGGACGCCGGTGAAATCTCGCTGATGACCGAAATTCCCGGGCACTTTTGCGGCAGCTCGTACCATTTCGAAATCCACTTCTGCGGATCTGCATCGAAGATGGTGACACTTTTTCCCCGTGCGGCGACTTCTGTCGCCAGCAACAAAGCAGCAGTGGTTTTACCGGCACCGCCCTTTGCATTTGCGAAGGAAATGACTGGCATGTGGGCTCTCCTGACCTTGCCGTGCATCGTCTTTTGAAAAGTCTCTTCCGGACTTCTCTGTCTGGCAGTCTGGAAATTTTATGGTTACCAATTCCTTAAATTCGCAAATTGGAAGGAAGTTATTCAGAAATCATAAAGTTTTGTGGATAAGGCGCGTCGAGATCTTGGTACAAATCGCGAGAGTGCTGGTTTGGTGAAGGTTTTGTTTACTTTCTCTCCGGTCAAAACCTCCCGAAAACTTGGTCTTCAATCCCGATATCCAGCAAGGGGCAGATGTAATTCCTCTCTCGTTTTGCTTCGCATGCCGATTGCGTGGGCGGCGGGGTCTGCGTAGGGTGTGGACTGGTTTTGAACAAGTGATTTGCCCGAATGAAGGACGCCTGATGCTGTACCGGTTTCTGACAGCCCGACCGGCCCGTGTTGCACAAGGAATATTGTTGTCTGCCGCTGTGACACTGGCGTCAGCCGGAACAGGTCATGCCGAAGCGCTGAAACCCTATAAGGACCGGTTGTTCCGTTACAAGAAAGTCACCGAAACGCTCTACAACGGCGATTTCATCGTGGTCGAATATTCAAAACAGCGGGATTTGCGCGACCGGGATGAAGTGGATGAGCGCCGGGTCTACGGCAACTACGTTTCCTACAAACCCAAACGTGGGCGGGGCAGTGCCGAGCTGAGCGCCAATGGCCGCACCATCAGCTACATGGGAACGGGCAAGTGGAAGGGCGGTGCCAAGGCGATCGTCATCTACATCCACGGTCAGGGCGGCAACCGCTTTCAAGGCATGAACGACGTTTCCTTCGGCGGAAATTTCAACAGGGTGCAAAACCTGATGGTTCGCAACGGAGGTGCCTATCTGACCGTCGATATCAAGGATTTCGGAAAACGCGGTACGGCCGATGTTGCGGCTCTGATCCAATATCAGAAACAGCTGTCGCCGGGCGCGAAGGTTGTCGTCGCCTGCGGATCAATGGGCGGCATCATTTGCTGGAACCTGGTAAAGAGCGCCCAATATTCCCGCCTGCTCAACGGCATCTTGCTGCTCGGTTCTCCAAAGGACCCCAATTTCCTGTCCTCCGGTGCATTGTCGCGCAACGTGCCGATCTATATGGGGCAGGGAACCCTGGACAGGGTGTACAACTGGGAAACACAGGCCAACTTCTACAAGCAGATAAAATCGCGTGCACCGAACTACCCGATCAGGTTCACCCTATTTGACACAGGCACGCACGGCACACCTATCCGCATGACCGACTGGCGACTGGTGCTGAACTGGATGCTTGGTTGACCTTGAGCTGGAAAGCTGACGTCACAGGTTCCTCTCAATCGTCAGCGTAAGCTCCAGCTTTCGCGTTTGGTGAAGGCCTCGAAACAAAGGGCGTGTCCTGTCGCGTTCAAGTCGTAGATATCAGGCAACCGACTAAGTGGACCCGTCATTTCACGAAGTGCTTCAAAGACCGCGTTCGATGGTCCGCAGCACGCGGAAACGCGTCTTTCCGGTATTGCCTCCCAGCGAGATCACGAAGGGCACCAACCCGTGCTTGGAGGTGTTGGCATATCCGGCCAGCGTGCGCACTCCGGGGATCGTGCCGGTCTTGTACCGGGAACCGGCCCGGGTCTTGGGCAGGAGCTCAGCATGCGGAGCAAACTGTTGCAGCACTTTGGCGAGGCCATAGGTCGAGAAACGGTTGTCAGGGCTGATGCCCGAACCTTCCTTGAGTTCGATGGCCTCGGCGATGTCATGTTGGTCGAAGATCGTCTCGGCGACTTTCAGCGACTTCTCAAGGCTGACGGGGCCACCGAGGCGATGTGCGCCAATTTCCAGAAAGATCTGGTTGGCGATGTAATTGTTCGAGCCAAGCATCAGCTGAGTCAGGATCTCCGAAAGGGGGCGTGACTGGTGGTGCACATGAACAGGCGCCAGGTTCTCCGGTACGGATCCGATTGATATTTCACCTTCAACGCTTCCGCCGGCCTGCTCGATGAAGGCGGCGAGAAGCTCGCCTGCATACCGCACGCCCACAGAAGGATCTTCCTGGGCCAGACTGATGCGGCCGCGCCCTTTGGGACCCCGTTCACGGAACTGGCTCACAGCCAATGGCGTGATCGGAGTTTGTTTCTCTGCGGAGCGGACGGCGTTTCCGCGACGCACCGCATGGATCGTATTGAAGTTTACTGCAAGCGCCGAGTTGAGGGCGTCGTATGCCTCGTCGGTGTCTTCGATGCCGGGAATGCGAAGATCTGCAGGGTAATAGCTTGCATCAATAACGAGCCCTGTAAACGGTTCCTTACCGGTCACGGCGACAAGTTCGGGTGCGAGCATTGCGAGCTCTTCGGAGACAAGGAAGGGGTCACCACCGCCGCGAACATATAGAACCCTATTGTCGTCCAGGTAAAAGTGGGTTTTGAACCTATAGTCGGCGCCCAGAACCTCCAGGGCCAGCCATGCAGTGACGACCTTGGCGACGGAAGCAGGAACGAAGTCCTGGTCTACGTTTTGTGCCACCAGTTCGTCGCCTTCCTTATCCAGCACAAGCACAACACCCGAAGATGTCACGGCCGCGATCTTGTCTTTGATACCGGCCAGGACCGGTCCGGAAAAAAGGAAGAGGGCAAAAGTGAAAGCAAGCAAGCGCATAGTGGCTCCAGTCAGCCACTGTTCAGGCGGCTGGTGAACTAGACGAATACCGAGCGGACATCATCCAACACATCGCCGATTTACGCTACGGGAATTTCTGAGTTCCGGTCCAGCATCACAAGTCATCCGGAAATTCGATCGATTGCGAAAGTTCCTCTTCAAAAGCGAACCTTCCTCACTTCTCGATGTTCTACCCATCGGTTTTGCAACAGCGCGCGTCCTGTAAATGTACCTTCCATTCGGGATAATCCGACAGTTTTGGAGCCGGGAGAGGACTGTCAGCTTAAGAGCCAAAGAACGGTGATAGCGGACATTCGCCTGGATTGTATGATCGGCTAACTGTGTTGAAAGGTTAGGTTTGCGTTTGTACGATGACAACAAGATGGTTAACTCGACGTCGCTTCAAACTCATTCCTTGTTGACCGCGAGGAGAAGTTGGAAGGTCGGAGCAATGCGGTACAGCCTCACTCGATGTCTCTTGGTTGGAGCAATTCTCGTTAGTTGCTTCAGTTCTGCTATTGCGCAGGAAGCTTTGAGCAGTCCCCCCGATACGATCTACACGAATGCGCGTGTTTGGACAGTCAATCCCGAACAGAGCTGGGCAGAGGCCTTCGCTGTCCAGGGCGGTAAGTTCGTTGCAGTCGGCTCGACCGATGACGTTGTGGCGCTGGCGGGCGAAGACACAAAGCTCGTCGATTTGAAAGACAAGATGGTCTTACCGGGCCTCTATGATATCCACATCCACCCACGCAACTGGTATGTCGCGGCCATTCTTGCAGAATCCGTTCTTGGAATCCCCGGTGATGCAGGACCGGAGGAAGCGGCCAAACTGATCCGCGAATACGTAGAGGCGCGTCCGCAGCTGGAGTATCTTTTCGCGCACAACTTGCCAGCCGAACTTTTCGACGGCGAGCCGACTGCCAAATGGCTCGATACTGCCGTTTCCGATCGGCCAGCCTACGTTGTCACCGCAACCGGCCATGAAGCGGTCCTCAATACCGCCGCGATGAATTTAGCAGGGATTGATGACGAAACACCCGATCCTCGAAACGGTGTAATCGTACGCGATCCTAAAACCGGACAGGCGACGGGTTACATGAAGCAAGCTGCCATGGGGTATTACGCCGTCAAATGGTTGCCAACCCTTGATGTTGACACACATGCAGAAGGAATCCGTCAAGTCCTGCCGATGTTCGCCAAGGACGGGCTAACCTCCATCCGTTGGCTACATGGCGAACCTAAGGAAGTGGAAGCCCTGCACAAGGTGGCTACCAGCGATGGCTTACCGCTTCGTGTCAGTGTTGCGTGGAGCTATGACGCTCCGACACGGGCGTTTCAATCCACGGAGGATCAACTCGCAGGTATTAAGGGCTTCAAGAAATTGTTCGCCCCGAGGCTCAACCCGGCTTTCGTCAAAGTCAATCTTGACGGCATACCGACGGGAACGGCGGCAATGGTAGACCCCTTCTTGACCGAGGGAAACTCGGCTTCCTACGACCCATTGAAAGGTGACGACGAGGAAAATCGCGGTCTGATTTTCTATGACAAGAGTGGGCTTGCGAACGAAATCGTTCGGTTCGAGGAACTAGGCTTAAGTGGCATGGTGTTTCACGCGGTAGGTGACCGTGCCGTGCGGGTTGTCCTCGACGCTATGGAAATTGCAGAGCAACAGCTCGGAAGCCTCAAAGGGCGCTATCAGCTGGCACACGCCTTTATTATTGCTGACGAGGATTTGCCGCGATTTGCCAAGCTCAATCTGACGGTGGAGTTTTCACCGGTTCTTTGGTTTCCGAATCCATTCAACGATGTGTTTAACGCAATGGTAGGTGAAGAGCGGACTGCTCAGGTCTTCCGGATGCGCTCGGTGTTGAATGCTGGGGGGCGCTTCGTTATCGCTTCTGATGGACCGCTCTATATGCAAGCCCCCTTGGCCTCGATTGAGGCCGCCGTCACACGACGCGATCCCATCAACGGGGGACCGCAAGATGCCGCAGCAAGCGAAGCAGTGACACTGCCGGAGGCGATTGCCGCACGGACGATAAACTCCGCCTATCTGGACTTTGCCGAAGATAAACTTGGCTCGATCGAGACCGGCAAGTTGGCTGACTTCGTTGTCTTGGACCGCAACCTCTTTGAGATCCCCATTGAAGAGGTCAGCGAAGCAGAGGTCCTTATGACGTTTGTTGAAGGCAAAGTCGTTTTTGATGCGAAGGGAACAACCCAATAGCTAGGGACGAATGGTTTAACCGAATAGGGAGCGTGGAACAGATGCTTTGTCAGCGTGCACGTGTATGTTCGATCATGCGCCCTGTTATATTGTTGTTTGCCTGTCTTATTGTGTCCGCGCCAACTATGGCCGGTCCCAGAACGGTAAACTGGCAGGATCTTGTCGATCCGGCAGGACAAAGCTTCGAAGATCCTTTCCGGACACTTAGTCGTTCCACACTCGGACATCTCAGGTCGGTGGTTAACAGCCGGGACAAGCTTGCAGAGCCCAACGTTTCATCTGAACAACGCGAACGCCTCCAATCTCAACTTTCTGACGCAATGGCGGCCCTTGAGGCGGCAGAGGTGGATGTCGAATGGCTGATTTCACAGCGTTGGGTGGTGGCGGGTCACCGCAAGCGCGCCAGTCGTTCCGGCAATGCCGCGCTCCATGGCCAAACTATTGTCCTGACCGGCTATGCGATTCCTGCACCGATTGGTCCTGGTGGTGATCGCACAGTCTATCTTGTACCAAGATACGGAATGTGCAGTCATATGCCTGCTCCGCCGGCAAACAAAATGGTGCGATTGCTTCTTCCGCGCGGCGAGACCACACCTGGCTTGTATGAAAAAATTCGAGTGAGCGGCAAAATTCAGATCGAGCCCAACTCTCGCAAGATGTTTCTTGTCGACGGTCTCAAAGTGATGGATGCGACTTGGTCCCTGACAATTGAAGAGATGAAACGGATGCCGGAACAATCACTTTTCGCGTCCCACAGTCTTATGGTCTTACATCAGCGCGCCAGAGGATTTCGGACAGAGTCGAAGCCTTAAGCTCTCGTTCCGATCAATCCAGGAACGAGCATCCGTGCTCTGCACCATCAATTGCCTTCGTTTGTCCTTTGGTCAGTACCGGGTGACGACGACTGCGACCGCAGCAAAGACCACGCCAATCAAAAGAGCTTTTGTATTCATTGACGAACGGTTGGGCAGTTTAACCCGAAGTGACAGGGCTATAATAACGCCGCCAGTCAACGCGGTCGCAATTGAATAGATCATGCTACTTTTGCTCGCGTTGAGACCGATCAATATGCCGACTGCAAGCGACGCGACAAAGTATGCGCGTAGCCACCCAGACATATGCGCGGGGTGGGTTTTATAGAGATAAATATTCACGCCAAATAGATGGAACGAATAGGCCAACGCTCCAATGACGTACAGCTCAGGCGATGTCGAGGTCGCTTGCATGACTGCAATGGCAAGCAAGCAGTTGTAGGTTCCGAGCGCCACTGTATCCAAGCCAAGCGACAACCTGTTATCGGTCCCCATATCACGACTGGCTTCCAGCAAGTAGTAAATGAGAAATCCAAGCAGAGAGCAACCGTACAGCGAGTGTTCCCAAGTCCTGCTTGCAGTTGAACTGGCCACCATTTCACCGATTTTTGGCAGCAAGAAAAGGAAAGCATAGCCAAGTCCGATCCCAGATGAAAAATCAGACAGCCAGTTTGCCTGAGTGGGGAACCTCCGAAAAAAAGATACGCAGAAGACGTGAACAGTGCCGATGACTACAATCGATGTTATCGCTAGGTATGTCGGCGCTTCGAACACGGCTAAGATCCAATGAAAAAATTACAAGCTGATGAGACACTCGTTGGGATCTAAAGCACAACCCCAAAAGTGAAGAAGGAGTGATAGTGGCTTTCTCGGAGAACGCGCCGACCAGGTTATTAAATTGCCAATTGTATTGAACAATCAACGGCTGCTTTGCAGATCGATCAGAAATCCACCGTGCGTCCGACTTGGAGGCGCAAAGCTGCCCCACATATTTTACACCTGATCCGGTTGGACACTCGTTCGCGCTGCCTCGGCAACGTCTGCCTGCGTGATCTCGATCATCGAGGTATGAACGCGGAATTTCACGATGGGTTTGTCGGGCTCAAGAACGCCGATCACCGTTTCGATGTCAGGACACCCGTCATCACGGCAGGCCAGTTCGACTACCGTGACCGGAGTGTCTTCCGGAAGGTTCATCAGTTCGCGAACCCACCTCTTGATTTCGGACGACTTGGCCTTCAAACGAGTGAATTTCGGCGCAAGCGGATTGTTGAAACCGGTCATTCCGCGACAGCCTGCCCGTGTGCGAAGCAGTTCCGGAAGCCTTCTTCGAATGTGTCGCGCGGAAGGTCACGTCCGATGAAAACGAGGCGTGTTGTCCGTTTTTCATTCGATTTCCAGGGGCGTTGGTGATCACCTTCCAACAGCATGTGGACGGCTTGCATCACAAAGCGGTCGTCATCGTCTTCAAAAGCAATAATCCCCTTCATGCGCAACAAATCGGGACCGAAATTCTGAGCGATCGACTGTATCCAGGGAAAGAACCTTTGCGGATCAAGTGGAGCTTCGCTCAGCAGCGAGAAACTCGTGACATGATCATCGTGGTGGTGGTGATGGGCGTGTTTCAGAAATTCCGGCTCGATCTCAAGCACCCGGTCCAGATCAAATGCGTTGCGGCCCAGGACTTCATCCAGGTCAATCCGGCACCGTTCGCTTCGATTGATTTTGGCGGACGGATTAATCCTGCGTATCCGCTTCTCCACTTCCTCGATTTCCTGTTCGCTGACAAGGTCGACCTTGTTCAGGAGAACAACATCGGCAAATGCCAGCTGTTCCTGCGCCTCATGCGCCTTGTCGATCTCGTCAAGCAAGTGCATGGCATCGACAACAGTCACGATTGCATCGAGCTTGGTCTTTGACTGCAGGTCCTCGTCGACGAAAAAGGTCTGGGCAACAGGGGCCGGGTCGGCCAATCCCGTTGTTTCGATCAGGATGGCGTCAAAGTGGTTTCGCCGTTTCATCAGACCTTCGATAATTCGGATCAGGTCGCCTCGCACTGTGCAGCAGATGCATCCGTTGTTCATTTCGAAGACTTCTTCATCGGTGTCTACGACAAGATCGTTGTCGATCCCGATTTCACCGAATTCGTTGACGATGACCGCATATCGCTTGCCATGATTTTCCGAGAGAATGCGATTGAGCAATGTGGTCTTTCCCGCGCCCAGGTAACCTGTGAGCACGGTGACGGGTGTCTTTTGCAAAACGTTCATTGCGATCTCCGCGATGTATTTGTGAAAGAGGAGAAAGTTCGGGAAAGGGTGGTCAACAAGACTTTCCCGGCATTTCTGAGTGACTTCGTGAAAGAAAAAGGAACAGTGTCGATCACCGCGGTGAACAGTTCACGCACCGGCTCGGGATCGATACCGTCCGTTATGAACACCAGCCGGGTTCGTCGGTCCTCATCGGGCCAGGCAGGCAACCGGACCGGGTTGGATACGGTGTGTTGAACTGCATGGACGATCAGCGGCTCTTCGGGAAAATCTTCTGTGGCGATGATCCCCTTGACGCGTAGCAGCCTCTGCCCTGCAGAACTCTGGAGAAGGCTGAGAAACCGGTGAAACTTTCGCTCCGACAGGGGATTGTCGCTGGTGAGGCTGAAGGTACTGATTCCCGCCCCATGTCTGAAATTGCCATTTCCGTCTTTCGGCTGGGAGCTGTGACCTGCTTCCTGCGCCAATGCGGCTTCCAGTGCCAGCCATCCGGCAACATCTTCTCCGCGCTCGACCACTGAATAAGGTCTTGGCGAAAACAGGGTTGAAAGGTCGATTGTTTGACGATCGATGATGTCGGCGCTTGTGTTGAGTTCGCGCAACGCGACTGAAAGAGTTTTGCGATCCGACGAAGCTTCGGACGTATAAGCCAGATCGGTCTTCGTAAGGACAATCCGATCCGCGAAGGCAATCTGCTTGAGTGCCTCGAAATGGCTTTCGACGGTGGTTGCGCCGGCAACAGCATCGAACAAGGTGATGACGCCCGCCAGATAGAACTCGGGGTCGCCGACCACGCTCTGATATTGCTGTGCGGGGTTCTTGTGAGTGGAAAGCGCATTGACCAGAGGTGCCGGATCGCCAAGCCCGCTCATCTCGACGATCACACGCGAGAAATCACCTGTCAGGCCATCCGATGCTGCACAGCGGAGGTCAAAAAGCGTTTTCTGTATGTCGGTCGAATCGGAACAGCACAGACAACCTGTGGCAACTTGGCTGATTGTCGTTTCTCCCTGTCGAACGAGCAAATGATCGACCGGGACATCTCCGAATTCGTTGATGATCACCGCCGTGTCCTGGACCGTGGGGTCATCCAGAAACGCGTTTAGCAAAGTCGACTTGCCGGAGCCGAGAAATCCGCTCAGCAGATATACGGGTATGCGGTCGGGAAGGTTCATGAATGTCTGATCATCTGGAGTTGCGGGTTTTCAGGGCTTCGTCGTGACCATCAAACGCAACGCGAAGAATGATGTCCGGTTATCAGCCAGCGGGTGTTCAGCATTTCGAAGGTGAAAAGAAAACGGGCGGGCACTGTTTCCTCACCGGTAGGTCTTGGAAAGGAAAAGGAATAGACCCCGCCAATGGTGACAGTGTCGCCTTCGCGATCGATCCGGAATTCTTCATGCTCGACGGCACAACGGGCTCCGCCGTCAGACAGAAAGAATTCGAAATAACGACGCCGACCTTCCTCGGTGACAATGATCTCGTTGGACAGGGTCGGCACCAGAATTGCGTCTGGCGCGTAGAGACCCAGCACCTGCTCGATCCGTCCTGAAGCCACAGCTTCGGTCCACTGCATCAGGGTTGCGCGCGCACCATTGAAACGAGGTTCTTCCATTGCTTGGGCGCAGTCCGCCGGGTTTTGTCTCAAATTCTGCCCCTTGTTCCCAACGGCTTTTGCGGGAAGTTTTCTGGAAGGCCTGGTCAATCACTGCAGGTTTTGAGGATCGGTCGTCAGCCCATTCTCAATTTGGTATGTTATGTTATATCGTATCGTGGCCAAATCAAGGAAGCATGCTTTGATTTATGCTGCGGACAAACTGCAATCTGGAAATTTGGGAAATGACAGAGTGAACAAGACAGCCAAAAGGTTCAAAGAGAAATATGGAGTACGATAACCGATGGTAGACAAACGTCCCTTTGCGAGCCGTGTCTCCGTTGAACAGGTAGAAGAGGGCAAATATCTTGCCCCAAAGTTCGATGCCAGTGGTTTCCTGCCAGTTGTCACAACCGATGCCGAAACCGGTGAGGTCCTGATGATGGGGGTGATGAACGAAGAAGCCCTGTTACGAACAATCAGAACGGGTGAGGCGCATTATTGGAGCCGCAGCCGCAAGTGTCTTTGGCACAAGGGCGCGACCAGCGGGCTGGTCCAGAAGGTCATTGAAATCCGCATCGACGACGATCAGGACGCCGTGTGGCTGCGTGTTGCAGTCGACGGAGGGGCCAGCTGTCATGTCGGCTATCGCTCGTGCTTCTATCGCGCAGTTCCGATAACAGCGGAGAGCGGGCCGATCGAACTCGGGTTCACCGAGACGGAGAAAGCCTTTGATCCGATTGAGGTTTACGGCGACGCGCCCAATCCAACCCAGTTGTGAAAGACTGCAGGCAACGTCACGGATGGCAAACTGTGACCGTTGCCTGCTGATCACATTGCTTTCGTTTCAAGGCAACAAATCACCTCTGCCGGCACCACAGGAGCACCGTCGCCCACTGCGAGCCCGCATCGGGACGCTGTTTGGATTGGAATGTCCAAGTCTTTTCTAAACCATTTTCAGCTACATCGGTTGGAGAGAGACCTGGAGACTTGCGGCATGAAGCAGAACCAATTGGCCGACAACCACGTAGCAGAAAGCGATTCATTTTCCGAGATGACCCGCTTTTGGGAAACTGGAACTCCCGCAGATGGAACGGGAAGAGCCGAGCGTGTTGAAACACGCAATGAAGCGGATTGGAGCGAGGCATTACAAGCGCTCATTTCGCGGTTTCCCGAGTATGCCCCGGGTCAGATCGCCGTATCGGTCTTTTCGGCTTATGCAGCGCGAGTGAGCGAGAACCGGCAGGCCGTCTTCGCTTTTGAAACTGCTTTTCCAGGGGAATACGCTGTTTTCGAATTTGGTCTCTCGGCCGATAAAACTTTCTGGGACATTCTTGAAAAAGTTGCTGGCAGTGGAATCGCCGGCGATGTGCCTTCCGACGTCTCCGGGTCGAACGAGTGCGCTGTTCCTCTTGCCGTGGCAGTCGGCTCCAGATCACACACGGCATTGAACGCTGAAGTCGAACTTCATTGCGACACCGATGGCAGTTTGACCTGGACATATCCCGTCGATGTCGACGCAAGGTCCTTCGATATGATTTGCGAGCGCATGGCGGCTCTTGCCGTCGGAATTGCGTCCAATCCTGAATTGGCTCTGGTCCATCAGCCGATCATGTCATCGGCAGAACGCAAGTGTGTAGTGGAGACCTGGAACGATACAGATCGTCACTATGGCTTCGATGGTGGCCTTGTTGCGATGATGGAGCGCTCGGTCGCAACGACACCAGACCATCCTGCGTTGATCTTCAAGGAAGAGACCCTCAGCTATGCCGAGTTCAACGCACGCGTGAACCGTCTTGCACGCAAGTTGCGGGCAAAAGGCGTTGGCCGGGACACTTTTGTTGCGCTTTTTATGGACCGAAGCCTGGAAATGGTGGTCGGGCTTTGGGCGACGCTCAAGGCAGGTGGTGCTTATGTGCCGCTGAATACGGAAGATCCGACCGCTCGCCTGACCGAAATACTCGAGGACTGCTCTCCGGTTGCTGTCCTGACCCAGGTCCATCTTGAAGACAAGATCGAAACGGATGCCCCGGAGGTTATCGTTTTGCCGGAAGGTGGAGATATCGGTTCAGACGGCGATGACAGCAACCCGGGCGTGGAAATCGGTGCGACCGATCTCGCTTACATGATCTACACATCAGGGTCGACCGGAAAGCCCAAGGGTGTCGTTGTTGAACATGAGGCGATCCACAATCGTGTTTTGTGGATGCACGAAGAATACGGCCTGGAGCCGGATGACCGGGTTTTGCAGAAAACGCCCTACACGTTCGATGTGTCTGTTTGGGAGTTTCTGTGGCCCTTTTCTGTAGGGTCGACGCTTGTGGTGGCTATTCCGGGCGGTCACATGTCGATCAGATATCTGCGGCGCGTCATCAAAGAGGGCGGCGTGACGCATCTTCACTTTGTGCCTTCCATGTTGCGCCTGTTTCTTCTGGCTCCGTCCCTGAGCGATTTGCCGATCAAGAAGCTGTTCTGCTCCGGCGAAGCGCTCGGTTTTGATCTGGTCCAGTCCTTTTACGAGAAGGCGAGCGATTTCGCGGAGGTACACAATCTCTACGGCCCGACCGAAGCAGCAGTCGACGTCAGCTATTTTGCCTGCGCGCGCAATCCGTCGGACAAGGCCATCCCGATTGGAAAGCCGGTGAGCAACACAGGCCTTTATGTGCTTGATGAATACGATCAGCCGGTCCCGGTCGGCGTCCCCGGAGAGCTTCACATTGGTGGCATTCAGCTGGCACGCGGCTACTGGAACCGGGATGACCTGACACATCAGCGTTTCGTCCCTTGCACCCTTGAGGACGCACCACATCGCCGACTGTATCGAACCGGCGATCTTGCCTATTTCCGTCCGGACGGCGAAATCATTTATCTCGGGCGGAATGATTTTCAGGTGAAGATCAGCGGGGTGCGCATCGAACTGGGCGAAATCGAAGCGGCTATTAGAACTGCAGAAGGCGTCAAGGACGTCGTCGTGGTCGCGGAAGAAACCGAGGGACAAAAATCCCTGATTGCTTACGTGGCGGCGGATGCTGCCGGAGAGGCGGCGACGGTGATCATCAAGGCGTCTGTTGCAGACAAGTGCCCGCCTTTTTATGTCCCGCAGGAAATCCGGTTCCTGGCCGAAATGCCATTGACGGTGTCAGGCAAGATCGACCGCAAAGTGCTCAGCGGTCAACCACGCCTTTGAGAGAATTGCCAAAATACACGCCCACCTGCTTGCCTTCAGCCAAGCGGGTGGGCGCTGCCAGCTGAGGTTCTCAAACGACCTCAATTGGGCCGTGATCGTCGCAATGACCGTCGTGGGGATGATGCAAGCGACCGTTGACGAGATAATAGATGTGATCACCGTGAGGCACTGCCTCATGTCCGCAGCCCGGCCCGTGAACATGATCCGGATCATGGCCAAGCTCGCTTGAGTCGACCGGTGCACAACCTCCAGGGTTTGTTGCCGAAACCTCAATGACGTGGTCTTCGACATGATCTCCATCCTGATGATGAAGGTGACCATCGTGGAGATAGTCAACATGATCTCTGTGGCGAACGGCCGTGTGGCCGCAGCTAGGCCCATGAACGTGCGAGTGGTGCGGGTCACTTTTATCTTTGCTGGTCACGAAATCTCTCCTTCGCTGTCCAAGAGAGAGATGTTTTCCTCCGCAGCATGGTCAAGAACATCGCGTAAAAGGCGGACCATGTAGTGATCTGCGAGTGCGTAGTAGCCGTGTTTCGCTTCTCGATGGCGCATCATTCGCTGACTGCCAACGGAGACAGAAATCTCCGCCAGTGCCTCGTCACTTGCCAACGGTTACTTCATCATCGCCGATGTCAACGATCGTCTCCACAAGTAGCACCAGGTGCGAACGTTTCGAGTGATCTTTTGCGCCGCAAATTGAAAGACCGGAACGATCCTTCATTCCGGCACTTTTTCATTCAATCGAAGGAAACGATAACACAGGCCGATGCCACCCCCAATTGACAATGGAAGTTTCAACTTTGGTCGCTATGCAACTAAGACCCTTCGCCAAACGTGTGGAATTCGGCCCGCGGTCGGAGCCGGACGTTCGTTTGATTTGAGGAGAACATCCAAGCCCCACAGCATTTATGGCCAGACTTGGAAGCAATCCTCCAGCCGCACTGGGAGTGTAGGGCGGCTACCTGAAATTTGAGGCGTGAAATGAACATGTTGCTGAACAGTATCGCCAAGTGACCCACCATGACGATCCGTCGCAGAGCAATGACGGAACATATTGGTTTCCGATCGTGTGCTTTACCTACTCGGATCGCCACGAAGAATAAACTCAACCAGTGCTTCGCGCGCTTCAGGCTCTTCAATGCCTGGATAGGACATCCACATGCCCGGAAACATGCCTTCCGGGTCGGTCAGAAACTGGTCCAGCAGATCTTCCGTCCAGACGTCTCCATCCTCAAAGGCTTTTTTGAGGACCGGCGAGTAGCTGAAGCTCGGGTCACCTCCAAGGCGTCGCCCCTCCAGGTCTGCCAGGTTGGGGCCAGGCAGACCGTTTTCGTTTGGGTCAAGGGAATGGCATGCCAGACAGGGGCCGAAGTCGGCAGCCGCGTCGAATTCGTCAGCCAGCGTACCGGCAAGCATGAGTGGCGATGCCAGAATGCTTGCCGATATACGGCGCAAGATTGTCATGTGTTGACCGGAAAGCGAATACGCACGAGGCGGTCGGTACCGGATTCTCCACCCCAGGCTTCGCCAGGACGTCCAGCCATCTGACGGACATTGGCATTCGGCATCGTGCTTGGGAAAGAGGTGAACCGCTCGCTTGCTGGATCAAACAACACAATGGCATTGGCACCGAAATCGGTGGTCCAAACCTTGTTTCGCTCATCGACATAGACGGAGTAACAGCGAGGAGCATCTCCGGGCAGCTTCCAGTTCTGCCATTCCGCAGTCGACGGATTGAAACGGCTGACATTGCCGCTGTTCCATTCGCTGATCCACAAAAGGCCATTGCTGTCCGACCATACGCGGCGTGGACCGGCATTTGCGGTTGGCGGGTCGAACCGTGTGACCTCGAAGGTCTCCCTGTCAATAACACCAAGATGATTACCCGCCAGAGAGACGTACCAGACATTGTTGTCAGGCGTGATTGTGATCCCGTAAGGGCCACGTCCGCCGGGCGCCGCCCAGGCGTCCAGTTTTTCTGACCGCGGATCGACGCGGCCCAGAACGCCGTTTTGTCCGGTAAACCAGTAGATACCGGTCCGGTCAAAGACGCCGGTGTTCAGGTTCGCCCGGGCGAACTCGGTGGGAAGCGGAAAACGTGAAATGTTCTTGCCTGAAGGGTCCAGGCGTACGATGGCGTTCTGGCCACCATCGGTGATCCAGAAAGCGTTGTCAGGACCCAGGACCACGCCATGAGGAGCGGACCCATCGCCGAGCGGGACAGGGTCGAGATTGCCGTTTCTGGGATCCAGCCGGGTCAGTGTGCCATCCCGCTGTCCGCAATACCAAACCGATCCATCCGTATTGAAAGCTATATCGCGTGATCGTGAACCGGGTACCGCGTCAAAATAAGTGACATCATATTCCCTGGCAGTTTGGGAATGTGGCGCAGCGGTTTGCGCGCGGGCACTATTGCTGCGTCCACCAAGACCCATCGTTCCAGCGATTGTTGCGACGGCTGCGGTCGACAGCATGAATTCTCTGCGGTTCATGTCCATTCCTCCGGCTTGGCTGGTTGTTTATTTCGTCTGGCCAATAATGGGGCGGACTGTGGCGAGAATTTGCGCATTACCAATTGTTAATTTATTGATTTCAATGGCGTTTTTGCTTTTGTGACGATCCGGAGACTTCGCTGGCGCGTTTAACCGTTCGCCTTTATTGCGGTGTGAACATCGAACTGGCCGTTTTCTCGTCAATTTCTCCTGAATTTCTGCACGCATTGATGCGAACAGTTCGAAACATGCCACTATTGAAAATCAGCGCGCTGCTGCTTGTCCTGATCGGTCTGGGTTTCGCGGTTGCCTTCGGCACAGGAACCCTGCGTTTGGTGACCGCCGGTTATCCACCGGCTCTCTGGCCTGCTTCAGCCCCCTTTGAAACCGTGCCCGGTACTCCGCAACCGATCCCGAGGCGACCGATGCCAATTGAACTGGACGACCGCGGAATGGAGCTTTTCGAGGCGTCCGGGGGTAGAGCGTTGCTGGTCATGCATGATGATCAACTTGCCCTGGAAACCTACCAGGAACGAATTGGTCCGGGCACAAGGATGAACTCCTATTCGCTTGTCAAAAGCCTTGTCGGTGCGTTGATCCTGAGAGCACATGCAGAAGGGAAAATCGGTAGCCTCGAAGACCCGGTCGGCATGTATCTGCATGGCATTGGGTCCGACGCGTTTCAGATGAGACCCTTGCGCAGTTTTTTGACCATGCGCAGCGGTCTCGAATTGGAAGCAGACGGCTCGGACAAACAGGGCCGGCTTCGGCAGGTCAATCCGCTGGGAAACCTTGCACGATTGCATGCTCACGGTTTGTCGGGCATCGAAGAACGGTTGGCTGTCGCAAAGGGGAATGAAGACCGGTTCTCCTATCAGAACGTCAATACCGCCGTACTTCGTCAAGTGTTGTTCAATGTCTATCGGCAGCCCGTTCACAATCTCCTTGCCGAAAAGATCTGGCAGCCAGCCGGGGCAGGCGACGCGTTCTGGTTGCGCCATCCCGAGAGTGGTGACGTGACTGCCTATTGCTGCCTTTACGCGACAGCGCGTGACTGGGCACGGGTGGGCAGCTACCTGATGAAAAACGGTACGCCGCGAAAATCCTTTCTGCCCGAAGGACTTTGGAGCGATTATTTCGATCGCGGGTTAAGCGGAAAGGAGTTGGCTGGAGACGTCTATGGACTGCACGTTCGTCACAATGTTCTCGACCGGCAGGGCGAGGATTTGCAGGGACCATTCACCTATATGATGGGGCAGGGCGGTCAGATCGTTTACATGATGCCGGAAAAGAACCTCGTGGTCGTTCGATTTGGCAAGCGGCACGCACTCCTCCACTCAACGCTCTATTCCGTTTGGAACAGTCTGTCCGCGCCTGAAACTTGAAGGGGCATCGGCTTTCAGCAGCCTGTCCCGCGCCTTTAGCCAGTGCTGAACTGAGATGAGCTTCAGACAGTCTTGTCGACCCTGTATCCCGGTTTCAACGGGTTCTGTTCTGCCTGCGGTGTCGCCTTGACCTGATCTGCAACGGCTGTATCGGTTTTCTTCACGGCACCCGCGTTGGCGCTGTCGGTTTCGCCTGGTTGGTCAGACTTTTGAAGCTTGGTGATCTGCGCTTCGATCTTGGTAATTCGGGATTGTATCTTCTGCTTTTCCTGGGCATCAGCTGCTTGCTGCAGGTTCTGTTTTTCGCGGGTAAGCAGGGACTTCAGCTTTTTGGGATTCGTCTCGTTGGAGACGTTCGATTGCTGAGAGTTTTGCGGGGGACTTGATGAAATTGCTTCGATTGCCATCCTGCACTCCCGATGTGAGCAACTCATAGTGGCGATTGTCTGCGCAAAATCTCTAGGCTGAACGAGTTAAGAATTCATTAATAATGAATCTCAAGCTCAGGTTATCGGTTTGGACAACCTCCTTGCTCCCAAGCGGGCAGGGCTCCACACAGACTTTTTGCGTGAAGCTCAAATTGGGGAGGCATGTTTGTGGAGGGGACCGGCGCCACTTCATTTCTCTTGCAGAAGCTGAATGTGGCGCCGGTTCCGGACAGAAAATCACCTCCTCTTTTTGTTTTCTTTCTGAACCGCCCGGATCAGTTTTTGCAGCGATTTGTCCTTGGCCTTGCGCTCCGCCAGAGTGGACGAGTTGAACCGTTCCTCGGCGACAAGTTTGCGCCATCGGGCCAACCTCGCAGGATCTATGCTGCCGTCTCTTATCCCAGCATTGATCGCGCAGCCTGGTTCGCTGTCATGCTGGCAGTCGTTGAACCTGCATTGATCTGCCAGGGCCGTCAGATCTTCAAAGACATCGGCGACACCCGCTTCAACGTCGGTGAGCTGGATTTCTCTCATCCCCGGCGTGTCGAGAAACCCGCATCCGTCGGAGTTGAAGTGCAGTTGCCTCCGTGTGGTCGTGTGACGGCCTTTGCTGTCATCTTCCCGAATTCCGCCGGTCTTGATGTCCTCGGTCCCGAAAAGGGCATTGACCAGCGTTGATTTTCCAACGCCGGAGGAGCCCATGAAAGCAACCGTCTGTCCGGGTTGACACCAGGGCTCCAGTCTTTGAGCGGGCTCTTCGCTCAAGGCGTTGAGCAGAACAACGGGAACACGGTCCGAGATCGCATTTGCAGCAGTCACGAAGCTGGATGGATCTTCACTGAGATCAGCCTTGGTAAGAACGATGACCGGCATCGTATCGGCCTCGAACGCCATGGCGACATAGCGTTCCAGACGCGCCACGTTGAAGTCATGATTGCAGGAAGACGTGATGAAGACCGTATCCACATTGGCGGCGATCAACTGCAGCTTTCGCTCCTTTCCCGGAGCGCGGCGTTTGAACAGGCTTTTCCGGTCAAGGACCCTGCTGTGCGACGGTCGTTGCCGATCCAGCAGAAGCCAGTCCCCAACCGTAGCCTCCAGGTTTGGCGGAACAAGAATGTCCACATCATCACCAAGAACATGCAGGCCGTTTCGATGGACTTCTATTACCCTTACCGGGGGAAATTCATTGAAGTCTTCCAGGCTGAGTTGTTGTGCAAAGAACGGTTGCCAGCCGAGGCGTTCCAGCGTGGAGCGTTCAGGTTTGCTGGTGCCGGCCTTGGTGGCCGACGGAAGAAAGCGGGAATAGTCCCGTGTCATTGTCTTGAACTTTCATGTCCGGCCTCGGACAGATCCGGGCCATAAGGTGCATTTGGAATTGGCTGCAAAACAACGCACGCCCGGCTTGCTTTGGCCGGAGCGTTGAAATTGTGTGGTTTTGCTTCGGGAGAGCGCTTTGCCTCCCCACCTTACCGGGACATAAAATCTCCATTTCGATGCTTGAGCGATAACGCCAGGTCGTGCTTTCTGTCAAGTTGAGGCCGAAGCAGGCCGTCGCAACAGTCAGGTGTCTGGAGATTTTTTGAATGAAAATATCGCACTGGGTTTTTTCTGCATTCATGCTGATCATGTCCGCGGGGTCTGTGCCGGCGGCCTCCGAAGACAAGGGAAATGCACCCAGCTGGAATTTCGTGCTTCAGGCGTCATCTGGCGAATTTGATGGTAAAACGCTCCGGCTCCATAGGCTCTCGGAGGCAACCACGGCCTTTGCGGATCGACCCAAGAGAATTGTTGATACACTGCCTGTTCAGACGTTTATCGATCAGTTTTGGCCAGACGGGCCAAACAGCTTCAGGAAAGATCCGCCCAACGCCGTTATCGTGTTCGGTGCAGATTATGTATTTGCCAACGCGGTGATTGAAATCGACAAACCGCAACTCACCGGTCAGGAATTGTCCTTCAGCATGAAAATTCTTGAGGGAGAAGTGCCGGAAAAGATCTTTGGGCCGGTCCTCATTCTGGACCCTGCCTGGAACCCGGGGCCTGGCGGCTGATGCCGGTCCAACCTAGAGACTAAATCGCAAGGTCATGCATGGCGCTTGGGACTTTCCGTTTCAGGCATCCGTGAACATTCGTTTGCCCCTAGTGCCAGCAGGCCTTCCGCCAGATGGTCGAATACGATCCGGATCCGTCTGCTTGTATGCAGCTCCCGGTGTGTCACCAGCCAGATCGGAAACGTGACCGGTTTAAGATCCTCGAAGGCGACAGTGATTTCTGGAAAGAGGGCTGCTATTTCATCGGCCATGATCGAAAGACCCAGACCTTGCCTGACATATTCCCAGGCAACCACCCCATAGGGTGAGCTCAGCTTGATGTTCGCTTCGCTGACATTCAGGCCAAAACCGCGCAAATAACCGACCAGTTCTTCGTTGTTGTCAAAGCCGATGAATTCGGTCTGATCTGCATCCTGAAGGGACAGCTTTCGGTCGAACTTTTCCAGGTATGAACGGGCGGCGTATATCCTTGCCGGAGCATCGCGCAACTTGCGTGCATAAAGGTCCGGGTGGTCCGGTTCCACGTGGCGGATTGCAATATCGGCCTCGCGCCGCCGCAAGTCGCTTAAACTGTTGGAGCAGTGGACCTTGATTTCAATGCCGGGAGCTTTCTGACGAAGACCGCGCAAGATATCAGGCAGCAGATGTGCCGCCGTCAAATCCGTTGCAGATACCGTTACCAGTCCTTCGATCTGTTGTGACTGGCCTGAGGCCGCCAGTGATACGCGGCTGGCCGCATCACCCATGGCACGCACGTGCTCGGCAAGTTCCACTCCGGCTTCGGTGAGGATCAGGCTCTTGGAGACACGTTGAAAGAGTGTCACGCCAAGAGTTTCTTCCAGGGCTGCCACCTGACGGCTCAGGGTCGGCTGTGTCAGCCCAAGCGCCCGGGCCGCAGCGGAAAGGGACCCTTCCTCCGCAGTCACAAGAAAGGCACGTGCCTGATTCCAGTCAAATGTGATGCTCTGCCAGTTCATACAAATATGTATATCACCTAGCAGAATTTCGGCAATTTCTATTCATTTATGAAGGGTGTATTGAATCTTGCAAAGGAGTGCTGCCGATGAACCCGCACTGGCTGTTCCTGCAATTTGCGAATGTGGTCCTGTCTGTTCTGGAGTTTCTGTCCTCTCCAACGGGAGGTCGGGACATTGGCCGTGACCTGCTGGAAAAGATCGGTCTGCGTGACGGTGGACGAAAGCGAAAGTAACGCCTTGCCGGCGTTGCTGACATCTCTCGAGAGGGATCGAAGACCTGACCATGACAACCACATGGACCAACGATTTGAAGCCATCACAGAGTTTCTGGGATCGGGCGGCACGCAAATATGCTGCATCTCCGATCAAGGATCAGGCAGCGTATGAAAAGACACTTGCCCGAACCACCGAGCATCTTGGTCCGCAGGATGAGGTTCTGGAACTGGGCTGTGGCACCGGATCGACCGCGCTATTGCTTGCCGGCAACGTAAAGTCTTATCTGGCAACCGATTTCGCTTCCGGCATGATTGAAATCGCGAATGAAAAACTTGCCACGGAAATGGCCGATGGAACCGGACCTTCAGGGCTTCGGTTTGCAGTAGCCGATGGCTTCAGCGAAAAAGTGCAACCGTCCGATTCAATGGCAGGATATGATGCGGTCCTTGCCTATAATTTCCTGCATCTGGTTGAAAACCCGGAAGACTTGCTGGAGCGGGTGAGGGGGCTGTTGAAGCCCGGAGGCCTCTACATTTCCAAAACAGTCTGCCTCAAGGACAAGGCCTGGCTGTTCGGTCCCATGATCAAAGTCATGCAACTATTCGGCAAAGCTCCCTTCGTGAGCATGCTCTCGTTTCAATCCCTGGAAGACATGATCTCGAAGGCAGGGTTTGAAATCATTGAGACCGGAACCTATCCGGAACCGCGCAGCCGCTTTGTGGTCGCCAGGAAGATTTGAGGTGATGTCGCTCTGAAACAGAGAGCAATCTATTAAATCGATTGAATTGTTGTAAATGGGCAGCTTGCCGAGCGGGTGAGCGGGTGCTAGGAGTTGAAATCCCTCCGAGGTATTCCCACCGAAAGCTGTCCATGCTCTTTCGCGACCGCGCTTTTTTCGCGTCCATGTTTCTGACGGTGCTGGCCGATCAGATCCTGCTGTTCCTGGTGCCGCTGGTTATTTTCCAGATTACCGGAAACGTCGCCTGGTCCGGCCTCGCCTTCTTCTTCGAAACATTGCCGCGTTATCTGACTTTCCCGGTCGCGGGCATTCTGTGTGACCGGATCTCACCGATCCTGCTCCTTCGGGTCAGCCGCATTCTGAGGGCAGTGGCCTGTGTCATCGGCATTGCCGGACAGATTGTCTTCGGTGGTGTCTGGTGGTTGATTGGGCTGTCTGCAGTGGTCGGTGTCTTGACGACACAGGGCATGTTGTCGCTGGAGATGGTCCTCGTGCGGGCCTTCTCCGATCAAAGGTTTGAAAAGGTCGCCAGCTACGGTCAGCTGGCCTCGCAGATGGGCGTTGTCCTTGGCCCGCTGACCGCAGCTTACCTGATGGCGATCTGGCCCTGGGAAGCGGTAGTGATCGTTGCAACGGGACTATTTGTCTTCGCCGATGTGACGTTCATCTTGTGGCCGGGTCAATCCCGGATGAAGGCAGCTCCGGAAACTCAAGTTGAGCGTCATCCGGTCGCAGATTTAAAAACAGCGCTTGCTCTTGTCTGGCGACTGCCTGGGCTGATGCGGGCGATCCTGCAAGCCGCCGGTGTCAATCTTATCATCGGCGCAACTCTGGCCACCGCTGCTGCCATGATGACGGGCTTCTTTTCGCAGAGTGAGCAGGTCTATGCCTGGCTCCAGGTGGGAGGAGCCCTGGCCACACTGGCGGTGCTGACAGTGACAGCCCATGTGCATCTGAGCCTGAAAACGCTTGGTTTGTCCGCTTATGGTCTGATCTGCGTCGGGGCGATCCTGACCGGAACGGGCGCGCATCCGCTTATTTACGCCGCAGGATTTCTGCTGATTGCCGGTTTTGACAAGATGTTCAACATCTATGTCCGCACTCTGCGCAAGGAAATCATTCCGGCGGAGGATTTTGGCAAGACCACTGGCGTCATCATTTGTTTGAACAACCTCTCACAACCCTTCGCCGGACTGGTTGTTGCCCTCCTTGCGGCAGGAGATGATGCGCGAGCAGAATTGTTGGGCCTTTCAGCGGTCATGGCAGTGCTGGGGCTCGTGACCTTTGGGCGACGTTAGCCGAACCTGAAGCCAACGCCAGGTCTGGCATGGGCGTTCACTCTACTGTGCGTTTGAACAGGTACACCTGTTTGGAAATGACGTGCCCGGCTTTCTGGACGCAGTATTTTGGGGAGCCCTGAATGCTTAAATCACTTTCTTTTGCTCTGGGCATAGACGAGTTGTCAGGCGCACTGCCTGACAACATCCGCGATCTCCGTCAGCTGGTTCGCCAGGGGGCTGCTCTTGCGCCAGACCATGCCGATAGTACGCGACGGTTCGGGTGCCTCGAAACGGGAGATCGAGACCGAAGCCGAACGGGTTTCGACCGGAACGGCCATTTCCGGGATCAAGGTGACCCCCATCCCGGCACTCACCATCTGAACGAGCGTCGACAGCGAACTTGCGTCTAGAACCTCGCGTGGCGGTCCCGACGGCAAGTTGCAGAAGGAAAGGGCCTGGTCACGGAAACAGTGACCTTCCTCCAATAGAAGAAGACGCATTTCTCGTAATGTGTCTGCGTTCGGCAATGGCACGTTGGCTTCGCTGGCCGGTCTGACCAGCACGAAGTTTTCCTGGAACAGCGGCGTTTCGGCCAGCGTCGTCTCGGACACCGGCAAGGCCACGATTGCCGTATCGAGCTGACCGTCACCAAGCTCTTGAATCAGCTTCGGCGTCACGGTTTCCCGAACATGAATATCGAGTTCCGGATGGCGGGCCGTCAGATCTCCGATCACCTTGGGCAACAGGTAGGGAGCGATCGTCGGAATGACGCCGATACGCAAGCGCCCGACCAGCCTTTCGCGCGAAGCGCGCGCCAGGTCACCGAGCTCGTCAGTCGCTCGCAAGATCTCCCTGGCGCGCTCGACTGCCACTTCACCAAAATGTGTCAGGCGTATTTGGCGCGCTCCCCGTTCGATCAACGGAGCGCCGAGCACGTCCTCCATTTCCTTAATCTGCATCGAAAGGGCAGGCTGGGAAATGGCGCAGGCCTCCGCTGCGCGCCCGAAGTGTCCGTGCCGCGCCAGGGCCTCAAAATAACGAAGCTGTTTCAGGGTGATATTGATCATAAGAAATACCTATCAAACCGATCAGAAAATTCAACTTCTTCTGATGGGTTTGTTTTGATAGCTTCTAAACTGCAAGGGCTGACACCGGCCGGATGCCCCCGTCCGGCAATTGGTGCCGAGGTACTTGCAGCACAAATTTTGGGAGATTTGATGAACCTGATCTGCCTTTGAAAGTCCGCATTCCGGCATCAATCCCGATGCGCCTGGGAATTCACGATCATCTCACGCAGCTCAGTTACTCAGACAAATTGATTACGACAGTGGAGAGAAAGATGGACGCACCAACAGACAAAACCGGCAAATGCCCGGTCATGCACGGCCAGCCTCTGGCCGCGACTTTCGGGGTTCGCTCCAACAGGGACTGGTGGCCGAACCAGTTGAACCTCAACATCCTGCGCCAGAACTCCGCATTGTCCGACCCGATGGGCCCGGGGTTCAACTACGCTGAGGAATTCAAGCAGCTCGACCTGAAGGCGGTAAAGGAAGACCTTTATGCCCTGATGACCGACAGCCAGGACTGGTGGCCTGCCGACTACGGTCACTATGGTGGTCTCTTCATCCGCATGGCCTGGCACAGTGCGGGAACCTATCGCACGGCCGATGGTCGCGGCGGTGGTTCAACCGGCTCGCAGCGCTTCGCGCCGCTCAACAGCTGGCCGGACAATGGCAACCTGGACAAAGCGCGGCGTCTGCTGTGGCCGATCAAGCAGAAATACGGCAACAAGCTCTCCTGGGCGGATCTTCTGATCCTGGCGGGCAACGCGGCCCTGGAGTCCATGGGTTTCAAGACTTTTGGTTTCGGCGGTGGCCGCGCTGATGTCTGGCACGCCGAAGAAGACATCTACTGGGGTTCGGAAACCGAATGGCTGGCTACGAGCGACAAGCCGCACAGCAGGTATTCCGGTGACCGAGACCTTGCCAATCCGCTCGCTGCTGTGCAGATGGGTCTCATCTACGTGAACCCTGAAGGTCCGGACGGCAATCCGGATCCGCTGGCGTCCGGCCGCGATATTCGCGAGACCTTCGCCCGTATGGCGATGAACGACGAGGAAACGGTTGCGCTGACAGCAGGTGGCCACACGTTCGGCAAGACCCACGGTGCCGGCGACCCGTCTCATGTCGGACCGGACCCGGAAGCAGCCCCGCTCGAGGACATGGGTCTCGGCTGGATCAGCACCTACGGATCCGGCAAGGGCCGCGACACCATCACATCGGGTATCGAGGGGGCCTGGACGCCCAACCCGACCAAGTGGGACACGGGCTACTTCGATGTGCTCTTCGGGTATGAATGGGAACTGGTAAAGAGCCCCGCAGGTGCCTGGCAATGGACGCCGAAGGACCTGAAGGAAGAGGACATGGCACCGGATCCGGAAGATCCGAGCAAGAAAGTGCCGATCATCATGACCACGGCCGACATGGCTATGCGCATGGATCCGATCTACGGCCCGATCTCGAAGCGGTTCCATGAAAACCCTGACCAGCTGGCCGAAGCCTTTGCCCGTGCGTGGTTCAAGCTGACCCACCGCGATATGGGGCCGAAAGTTCTGTATCTCGGCAGCGAAGTTCCTGCAGAAGATCTGATCTGGCAGGACCCGATCCCGGCTGTCGACCACGCTCTGGTAGATCAGGCTGATATTGCTGATCTGAAGGCCAAGGTCTTGTCGTCTGGCCTGTCAATTTCAGAGCTCGTGTCTGCAGCCTGGGCATCTGCTTCCACGTTCCGTGGATCCGACAAACGCGGTGGCGCCAACGGTGCGCGTGTTCGCCTCGCTCCGCAGAAGGACTGGGAAGCAAACGAGCCGGCAAAACTCGCCAAGGTTCTGGAAACGCTCGAGGGTGTTCGGAACGAGTTCAACGCGTCTGCAGGTGGCGGCAAGAAAATCTCGCTTGCAGACCTGATCGTTCTTGGCGGGGCGGCAGCGGTTGAAAAGGCAGCAGGAAACGCCGGTCACGCCATCTCCGTACCTTTCGCTCCCGGGCGAATGGATGCAAGCGATGGTCAGACCGACGCCGGTTCCTTCGAACCGCTGGAGCCGGAAGCTGACGGCTTCCGCAACTACCAGAAAGCGGCCTTCACGACGACCGCTGAGGAAATGCTGGTCGACAAGGCGCAATTGCTCACTTTGACCGCGCCGGAAATGACGGCACTGGTCGGCGGCATGCGCATGCTCGGAACCAACCATGGCGGTTCCAAGTACGGTGTCTTCACCGACAAGGCCGATACGCTCAGCAACGACTTCTTCGTCAATCTGCTCGACATGGCAACGACGTGGAAGCCGACTTCCGAGGCTGCCGACATCTTTGAAGGCCGCGACCGCAAGTCGGGTGATCTGAAGTGGACCGCGACCCGTGTCGACCTGATTTTCGGTTCCAACTCTGAACTGAGGGCCTTGTCAGAAGTCTATGCCCAGGACGACAACAAGGAGAAGTTCGTCAAGGACTTCGTCAGCGCGTGGACCAAGGTCATGAACGCTGACAGGTTTGACCTTGCCTAAGACGGTGCGATAATCGGGAAGCACAAAAAGAAGAGGGCTCGGTGCGAACGCTCCGGGCCCTTTTTCGTTTCAAGGTGTTGGTTGAGCACTGGAGGTGGTTCGTGTTTCGCCGGCAGTATCCGGGGTTAAGCCGGTCCTGATACTGTTGATCCGGAAAAGCGTGCGCAGATACTCCGAAATCTGAGTTTCCTGGAAGTGGCCGGCGAAGATCCGATCTATTGTCCCGTCTGCGAACATTCCATAAAGGGCAAGTCTCAGGTCTTCAGGGAGTGTCGATACATTCCTGGACGAAACGACGAAGGCGTAGGGCTCGTAGGCGCCGGTAAGCAATGTCGACAGGTCGGCCGGGCAATCTTTCTCGTTTCTGACACTGAATTCGGCGAGTGCAGCACGCACAATATCTACGTCTCCGTAATATCTGGACAAGGTGCCGTTGCAGAGTTCTGAAGCGGCCTCCCGGTGTGACTTGAAACCCTTGGTGCAGACCGTCGTGTCATTCTGGCTAAGCACACTCTGGCGCATTTCCAGATCGTCACCGATCGTGGTCCCTTCAACATAGCCCCAGATTTGGTAGCGTTTCTGATTGGCAGCTTCGTCTTCGACCGCCTCTGGCAACGTGAAGCTGACATTCTGTTGAAGCCAGTTCCAAAATCCCTTTGCCTGCTCGCTTCCGTCGGTCGTAGTCGCAGTTCTCGGGAGCGCAGGTTCAGTGCGTGCCCATTCGTGCAGTTGCTTTGCGCCGTCGGGATTTCTCTTGAATTCAACCCAGGAAAAAATGTCTGCACAGCTTGGTGAATCCGGGGCTGATTGTGGTAGCGCTGCCTCGTTTTCAAGTCGATTGTGGCCCCGTTCCGGTCTCACGAAAGAACTGTTTGCAACAAAGACGATCTGGGAGAAATCCAGATCAGGCGCCTGTCCCTGGGCGGAGAAGTTCTGCATCCTTTGGAGCGTGATCGTTGTCGGGTCGCAAAGCAGATCTATTTCAGGTGTGCCTGATCGAAGAATTGTCCCTCGTTGCTCTGAATTGATTTCGACAAGCTCAAACTGGTGGCCGGCGCGCTGAACCGCTTTTGTGCAAATGTCCCAAAAGAAACCGAGATACATGCCCGAGGCCTCGTTCTTCCAGATGAAGGGTCTGGCATCGGAGCGAACGGCCATCTTGATGCTTTCGCCCTGTACCTGTGCAGCCGCGAGTGTGCCAATCAAATACGTGACAAGGCCGAGAGTTGATTTGAAGGCCGCGATTTTCATGGGTCGGACGGTCCTGTTTGAGACAAGGAAAGCGTCTTGGGGGGAGCGGTCTGTTTTTCGCGTTTTGCTCTTGGCCGTCGCTGGTTCAAGAGAGCCTCGGCGACGCAAAACACAACGAGGAACCCCAAGATGGAGGAGTAGATCGCTGCATAGGCGATGAGGCCGTGATCAATGGAATCGAGGCTGGGATTGGAAGGTGAACGGCTGAGTGCGGAAGCCCAGGACGTCAGGAAACGGGTAAACGCACCGCAAATCGCCATGATGACTGCCGCGCAGGTTGCCCAGATCAGGCTCGAAACAATCGAATTCTGAAAATTCAATGACCCGGCCCGAGCGATCCTGGCATCCAGAAGGGTCACCAGCATCAGTGCCAGTATAGCTCCTCTGAGAGGTGTCGGCGCATTGTATTCGAATGAGTATCGCAGCGTTTCCCAAACCTTGTTGTGGGTTTCTGACCAGCCTCCCAGGTCAATCGCCGATTGCCAGAGCGTCAGTCCGATGATGAATAGCGTCGAGACAATCCAGGATACAAAGACCACGAGCGCGGCCTGTGGCAGCTTTTTGGTCCAGTGGGACCGCCACATGTTTCGCCAGCGATGCGACTGGCGGCCCCCATCGCGCAAGGCAAGTGCTACCATGATCGGCACGCAGATGCTGTTGAAAGCGGTGAATAGGTATATCAGCGCTCTGACGTATGGATTGCCTGGGGCTCCGCGTTGCAGTTCCGTTTCAAAGGGACCGGGGAAGAAACTCCACGCCAGAGTCACGATGAGAACAACGCCGAAGGACCAGAGCACGGTCAGCATTGCAAAAGAGCGTAGATGAATCGGTGCTGCGTGTTCGCTGAGCAGTTCGCCTAAAAACTCTACCAGTTTTTGTCTGGCAAGAATTTGTTGCCGGACCGAGCTTGGAGCGCTCCCTCTGGGAGGTAGGGCAGTCGTTTCGGCGACGATGATTTCGTGCTCGACGTAAAGCGCCAGAAGGATGCAAAGATCGTCCGCAAGATGATCGGCCTGGGCTGCAAGCCGTTCCCAGCTGGCGCGTTTCTTCTCGTTGGAATTGCCGGCCTCGTCTTTGGACGTCTCGTCTCTGGCAGGGTCGGTTTCTTGCTGCTCCGGCGCCTGTCGTTGAGCGGCTCTTTCTCCCTCGGTTCGAGGATCGCCGGGCAGATAACCGGATCTTTCGTCGAGCTCCAGAACCAGAACGTTCTTTCGTCTGCGCAGCTCGTCTTCCAATTTGTCGAACCGTTCGCGCTGGCCCGCATTCGCCAGTTTTACCTTTCTGTCCAATATCCAGGACGAAGCGGCGAATATGAGCGTGAGATCTTCCTGAAAGTCCTGCGGATCTGCCAGCTGTCCCTCAGCCGCAGAAGTGTAGTTATGCATCCGCTCCCAATCACCACGGGGAATGAGCAGGCTGTTTTTGGGCACCCCGTTGTTCCCTGAAGAATTGGCGATCTGCATGGCGTTTCGGCGCAGGTCCTCTCCGGCACCGATAACCCTCGTGGGAATGCCGGCAAGACGGTGAGCCGCGACGCGCATCCAGTCCTCGAACCGCTGAAGGATCGGAAAAGTTGGTGCAAGGCCGACAATGATCAATGCCATGGTCAGGGAGATCGAGGGATCGATGCCGATGTTGAAGTAGCTGCGTTCTGGCGAAGGTGTCAGTGAGTTGGAGGGTTGTTGCGCCCAGAAGACGCTTTCCCAGTTTCCGTGGGGAATAAAGCCGGTCGTGAATTCACTGGTATCACCGGAAGAAGCCGATGGAAGCTGGCTCGCGCCAATGGTGCCTGACGCCAGTTCCGGGCCCCCGAGATACGGCAAGACTTCGGCATAGGCGCAAAGGAAGAAATAGATGAGCAACAACGTCAGGGCATAAAACAAGTAGGCATGCAGAACGACCCGCCGGGCTCGAAGTTTGTCGGGGGTAAGCAAATCAACAAGGCGTTCAAGCTGCTTCCTGCCTTCGTAGGTTGCCCGATTGAAGCGTTCATAGGAGAAGAAGCCGATAATCAGGGCTCCAAAAAGCAGGGCAACCAGATCAGACATCGTTGATACCTGACTGCACCGGCGCCACTCTCTATCGACAGGTCTGAACTGCCGGATTACAGGCAGTTTGAGCAAATCCTGTAGTGGTTGAGCCACTCAACACGAGGAGGATAATCAAAACTTTCCTCATGACGTAATCCTTTAAGGTGTAATCCATATTTTTTTACAATATGAGACGATAAATTGCAATTTTTGTCTTGTTGCAATTATAGATAATTCTGATTTATCTGAGTTCTTCAAGTGAAACGCAAACTCGTTTCGCAATTGGGAGGAGGAAGGAATTAAATCTCCCTTAGAGGAAGTTTGCGGAGCTGATTGTGAATTTTTGTCCATCGGACCCTCTATTTTCTTGAAAAGTCATTCTCTCGTCACAAGCTATATGTTGCGTTGCAATATCTTTTGATCGAGACTGATTGTGACCATCGGCGAGACAACGCCTGATATCGGATACAGATTGCTCATGTTTGATTTGACGGGACAAAAGGCACTTGTTGTCGGTGTCGCAAATAATCAATCCATTGCGTATGGTTGTGCCAGGGCGTTCCGGGCACAAGGCGCGGATATTGCGATTACCTATCTCAACGAGAAAGCCGAGCCTCATGTCCGCCCTTTGGCGGAGGAGCTTGGTGCGGAAATCATCGCACCGCTCGATGTGACCAGCCATGAAGAGCTCGACACGCTTTTCCAGACCATCACCGAAAAATGGGGCAGGCTCGACACACTGCTTCACTCGATCGCCTTCTCGAAAAAAGAAGATCTGCACGGCCGTGTGATCGATTGCTCAGCCGATGGGTTCGGTCTTGCGATGGACGTGTCCGTGCATTCCTTTCTGCGTTTGATCCACAAAGCCGAGCCCCTGATGCCTGAAGGCGGAACCTGCATGACCGTGTCCTTCATGGGCGCGCAGCGTGTCGTTGAGAATTACGGTGTCATGGGGCCGGTCAAGGCAGCGCTGGAAGCGGCAACCCGATATGCGGCGGCTGAATTGGGCCCCAGGGGGATCTCCGTTCATGCCTTGTCGCCCGGTCCGCTGAAAACAAGGGCTGCATCGGGAATTGCCGAATTTGATGCATTGCTCAATGACGCCGCAGAGCGTGCACCGACACACCAGCTTGCAACCATTGATGACGTCGGTGCTTACGCCGCCTTTCTCGCCAGCCGGGAGGCTTACAACGTTACCGGCGGAATACATCCAATCGACGGCGGCTACAGCATCGTATGACAGGAGGTCCTGATGAAGGACATTTTTGACGCTCTTGAAATTGGTCACAACAAGTTCCTGGACACTCTGAGCGACGCGACCGCCTGGTCTCCCTCGGAGCGACTAACCGCCCTGGAAGCGCAGGCGACCGAAATTTCCAATGTTTCCGGGACGCTTGGGCTTGAGCTGACCAGTCACTTCATGAAGGCCGTTGATGGTCACAGGGATCGCCTGCAGAAAAACCTGACCGAACTTGGCGATGCGTTGACGGATGTCGCGAAGGCGCAAGGCGCTGGCACATTGCCCGCGGCCCTGGAAAGCTATTGGAAAGATGCCGGTCAGCGTACGGTGCTGACCTTGGATACACTGCGCCAGCGTGGTGACAATTTCCTGGAGCATGAGGACGCAGGCTGTCCACCCGTGCTCATCTACGAGTATGAAAAGGTGATGGACGGGGCGGACCTGCCAAAGCCATGCAACTATGTGCTCCTGAAAATCATTCCGCCGAAGGATGCCAAGTTCCGTGAGCCAAAATCCTTCAAGCGTCCCTACATCATCATCGATCCAAGGGCAGGGCATGGTGCCGGTATCGGCGGCTTCAAGCCCGACAGCCAGGTTGGAGTTGCCTTGCGGGACGGACATCCTGTCTATTTTGTTGCCTTCCGGCGCATGCCTGAAAAGGGTCAGACGCTTGCAGACATTACCAGTGCTGAAGCTGCCTTTGTCCGCAAGGTGATGGACCTGCACCCAGATGCGCCGAAGCCGGTCGTCACAGGCAATTGTCAGGGGGGCTGGGCGACACTTCTTCTTGCTGCGTCCAATCCGGACCTGACCGGCCCGGTGATCCTGAACGGTGCTCCCGTGGCGACATGGTCCGGACGCGTCGGTGAAAATCCGATGCGCTACAATGCGGGCCTCCTGGGAGGCACCTGGAACGCAATGTACTATTCCGATCTTGGCCACGGCGTGTTCGACGGGGCTGATATCGTTCAGAATTTCGAACTGCTCAATCCAGGCAGGAATTATTACGGCAAATACTACGATCTCTATGCAAAGGTCGACACCGAACCGCAACGTTTCCTCGATTTCGAGCGTTGGTGGGGCGGCTATTTCCTGCTCAATGAAGCGGAAATGAAATGGATCGTTGAGCAGCTCTTTGTCGGCAACAAGCTTTCCAAGAACGAAGCCCAGCTGGAGCCTGGTCGCAATGTCGATATCAAGCTGGTGCAGGCGCCAATCATTGTGTTCGCCAGCTGGGGTGACAACATCACGCCTCCGCCCCAGGCACTGGATTGGATCGTCGACAACTATACCGATGAACGCGAGATTGCCATACGGGGCCAACGGATCATCTACATGGTCCATGATCAGGTCGGCCACCTTGGCATTTTCGTATCCTCAAAGATCGCCAAGAAAGAACACACCGAGGTCACTTCGACGCTGAAAACGATCGAAGCCCTGGCACCCGGTCTCTATGAGATGACCATCGATGACTATGAGGGAGACCTCATGGATCGCTCCTTCACCGTGAGTTTTCACGAGCGCAAGATGGAAGATCTGAAGAAGATCAACGACGGCAGGGAAGACGAAATTCCGTTTGCTGCCGTGGCGCGGGCCTCCGAACATCAGGCGGAGTTTTATGATGTGTGTGTGCGTCCGTTCGTACAGGCCGGTGTGACGGAACAAAGCGCGGAGCTCCGCCGCAAGACCCATCCACTCAGAGTGCAGCACACCGCACTGTCCAGCATGAACCCGTTCCTGAACTGGCTTCCGGGTTGGGCTGAAAAGGTCAAGGAAGCACGGGAACCCGTTGAGGAAGACAATCCCTTCCTGGCGCTTCAGAAAGCCAATGCCGCGCTGTTTGAACAGTCGATGGACTTCTTCAGGGATATGCGCGATGCCGCGTATGAGAACATGTTCTTCTCGATCTGGGGCACGCCTTACATGCGGTGGTTCGGCCGTACGCATCAGCCGGGACGAACACTGAAGCGCAAGGAAGAGCTGCGCAGCCTTCCGCCGGTCCAGGGCGCGCTTATGCATGTCGACAAGGGCGGGTTCTGTGAGGCAATCGTCAGGATGCTGATCCTGCTTGCCGAAAGCCGGGGTAATGTGCGCCGGGACAGGCTGGAGCGCTCCTCGAGACTTCTCAATCAGCAGGAACCGTTCAAGTCGCTTACCCAGGACGAGCGCAGCTTCATTCTGCAGGAACAGACGCTTATCGTGGAGTTCGCGCCGAAAAAGGCCGTGGCGACTTTGCCCCAGCTGCTGAAGACGAAAGCCGAGCGCGAGCTTGCTTCCAAGGTAGTGCGCTACATCCCCGGTGCCATCAGTGAAATGGACCCGCACACTTTGGAGATGCTGCAAAAGTTCCACGATGTGCTTGGTCTCGATCCGAAGTTCGGTGATGTAACGGAAGATCCGTTGGCTTCAGGATACTCCGCAGCCCTGTTGGCAGCCGGAAAGGAAAAGTCTGCCTCAACGAAAGAGCCAACTGCCGAACAGGTGCCTTTGGAGACGGAAAAGAAAAAGCAGCCAACGGTGTCTGCTGCCAGCCGCACACCTCGACGGACTGCAGCAAAGGCGACAACTCGCAAATCTGCTGCTGGTCAAAAGAGCGCGCGCAAACCTGCAGCTCGAAGCAAACCAAGTAGATCGACGAAGAAATCGGAAGAACCTGCCGAATGAGGCAGGTCACATAAAGTGGAAAGGGGCGCCCGGGCCTCTCGGACGCCCCTCAGAGCCCCCCTGGATTGTATTTGGAGTGCGGCTCTGAACTGATGAATCTTCACTTTTTGGACCAGCCAACCTCACGCAGGTGGCTGGACTGCTAGAGCAATTTTCCTAGCTTGAATGGTGTACGTAAGAATACCAAGTTCAGAGCTTGCAGCAAGCCCAAACCCGATAGAAAGATCATAAAATTTTAACTGACCGGGGTCAGCTCCGGGTTAGTCGTCCCTTTGCCGTTTCACGACCACAAACGCCATTTAAAAACAAGCCCGTGGTGGGCAGCACGTTAAAATTGCGCTAAAGAATTCAAAAACCTACGTCCGGGGTTGCATGTTCGATTGGGCTTACAAGAAACGTCTCAAGGATGATCTGGAGAACTGGGTCGCCAAAGGCTGGGTCACCTCTGCGGCGGCTGCGTCGATCCTGAAAGAACAGGATCAGGATGACGGTCGTTCCAGGTTACCGACCGTGCTGGCGGGCATCGGCCTGGTGTGTGTGGCGCTGGCAATCCTTGCCTTTATCGCGGCCAACTGGGTGGCAATCCCAAAGGCGCTCAAGCTGATCGGTATTGCGGTTTTGATTGCAGCCAGCCACGGAGTTGCGGCGCAAGCAGCTAGAAAAGAACGCAAGGGTCTTGCAGACTTGCTGACTGGTTTCGCAACATTGGTCTTCGTTGGTGGTATGGCACTTGTCGGCCAGATCTTCCATCTGCCCTCCGATTGGGCCGGCGGTGCATTTCTCGTTTGTCTCGGCGCTCTGGCGGCCGCCTGGTTGACGGGTTCAAAGTCGTCTTTGATTGTCGCGGCAGCCGCGGCCCTTACCTGGCAAGTCACCCGTTCGGATCTGGGGGCGGGAACCATGATCGAGGGGGCGATTGGATTAGCTTTCCTGGGTGCCGTTTTCGGCCACGCGATCGTTTTTCCATCACGCCTGTCTCGCTGGATTGCCATCAGCCTGCTCTGGGTAACCTATGGCAGATGGTTTGCCGAAACGGCAGAGATCCTGGAAAACACCATGGGAGAAGGTGACAGTGCGATCTTACCCATGGCCTTGGCCGGCATTGGCGGCCTTGCCGCTCTTTCGGTTGTCATCGACCCGTTGGGTGACCTGTTCGTCAAATGGTCAAGCGACCGGCCCAACCGGGGGCATGGTCATTGGCTGATGACGAGATCCATGCAGGACGCCGGTTTCATGGTCCTGTGTTTACTTCTTGTCATCGCGCTGATTGTCGTGCCGGAATTCGATTCGGGCTTCTCAATATATGGCTTGTTGACCTGGACAGCTGTCCTTCCGCTTGGGCTCTCGCTCCTTCTGACGATCGCGGGATTGGTGCTTTCCTATAAAACAACGAAATCGGCAGCGCTATTTGCCGCCATCGGCTTTGCCCTGATTGTGATTGTCGTGCCGGTCGTGACGACGAGTATTCTGATTGTTTCCGCCGGTGCTCTAATGGCTCTCATCGGACTTTGCGCCCTGGCAACCTGGTACAACAATCGCTTCTGGGCCCTGTGTGCCTATCTGGGCCTGACCGCTATCGCTCTTTGGCTCCTGCAGGTGACCATCGGTTCGCTCCTTGGGCAGTCTGTTTTCTTCCTTGTTGCCGGGTTCTTGTTGCTTGGTGTTGCCCTTTGGCTGGCCCGCCTGTTTAGAAAGGGCAAAGGCGGATCCGGAAGTGCGAAGATCGCGCAGGAGGTGCAGTCATGAGCACGGGCACCGAGGCAATCGGCCAGGGTCGGAAGACCGATGCAAAGACGGCGTATTTCAAATGGGGAATTCTGGCTCTGATCCAGCTTCTGCTGATCTCCATTCCGCTGGTCGATCGTCTTCGGGTGCAGATGACCGGGACCGTTGTTCAAATGGAAATTGTGCCGGTGGACCCCAGAGATTTGCTGCGCGGAGATTATGTCATCATCAATCTCGCTATTTCCCGCATCTCCAAAGACGTCTCGGGCAGCGAAACCGTCAAGGCAGGAGATCCGGTCTTTGTCAGCCTGATCGCTGAAGGCAAGGGGCCTGTGCGTCCGATCACGGTCTCACGGTTGAGAGAAGATGCCGGAGAGCTGGCGATTTCCGGTACAGTACGCACGGTTGCCGATGAGTTCATTCAGATTGACTATGGCATTGACGCCTTCTTTCTCCCGGAAGGGGAAGGCCTTGCAATCGAACGGATGGACAAGAGCCGGGTTCTGCTTGAAGTCGCGATCGATGAAGACGGACAATCCCTGCCAGTGATGCTGCTTGTGGATGGAAAAGCGTATAAGGCCGACGGCACCTTTTGACGGGCAGGCGAACTGGCGCTATGAGCGCTGCACTTGGTTTTCCCGAAATAAGGTTCCTCATGTCAGATCCTGCGCTCGACACCCTGTTGCTGCCTCTCGAAATGGAAGCCGTTGAGCTTGCTGCAAGTGCGAGGCTTTTGTTCCTGCGCGCTCGCGCCGGGCGTGGCTTGAGTATTCTGAAAGGCCGTGATGTCCTGTGCGCGCAAAGTTTCGCTCCAGACCGCGATGCGCTGCAGAAAGCCGGGTTCGCTGTGGAGGCGGAAGCAGCCACGGATTCATTCGATGCGGTGCTCGTGTTGCCCGGCCGCCAACGCCAGGAAGCACGCGCGCAGCTGGCACAAGCTGTTACCAGGGCGAAACCCGGCGGGGTCGTGATGGCCTGTGCTCCCAACACGGAAGGGGCCAAGACGCTGGAAAGCGATCTGGCGGCCTTGCTTGGTGGCGCGGAAAAGCTGACCAAGAACAAATGCCGCGTTGTTTGGCAAACAAACCAGCCGGCCGGTCTGAACGAGGCATTGCTGAAGAAATGGCTGGCTCTTGATGTTCCGAGACCCATACTGGAAGGGGTTTATGTCAGTCGCCCGGGAATTTTTGCCTGGGATCGGATCGATCCTGCATCGAAGCTGCTTGTCGATCATTTGCCGGAATCGTTGAAGGGGCGTGGCGCTGATCTCGGCGCAGGATTCGGCTATCTCACCCGCGCGGTATTTGAAAAAGCCTCCGGCGTGTCGGCAATGGACCTCTACGAGGCTGAAAAGAGAGCGCTTGATCTCGCGGAGCAAAATCTCGCTGCCTTCAAGGGCAAGCGCGTGATGAACGGTGTCTGGTGTGATGTCACCAAGGGTATCGAGGGACCATATGACTTTGCCGTTTCAAATCCACCTTTCCATCAGGCGGGCAAAGCCGACCGGGCAGATGTCGGCCAGGGGTTCATTCGCGCTGCGAGTGCCGGACTCAAACCTGGCGGCGAGTTCTATATGGTCGCCAATCGGCATCTTCCCTACGAGCAGACGCTCTCTCAGGTCTTCGCAGATGTGGTTCAGTTGGCCGATGAAGGGGGCTACAAGGTGATCCGTGCAGTCAAGTCCAGGGGAGGGCGCTGACATGCGACTGGTAAAACTCATCGCAAATCTCGGCTATGGCAGTCGCAAGGAAATCCAGATGGCGATCAGAAACGGTTGGGTGACTGATCGGGAAGGTAACCGTCTGAAGGCTGACAGCAAGACAGCGCACGAAGATATTCTCTTCGATGATGAACCGCTTGATCCTGCACGGGGCGTCGTCATTCTGATGAACAAACCGGTCGGTTACACCTGTTCAACAAAGGATCAGGGACGCCTTGTCTATGACTTGCTGCCGGATCGGTACCGGATGCGCAAACCGGCTCTTTCCACGATCGGTCGCCTGGACAAGGAAACCTCCGGTGCACTGCTCTTCACCGATGACGGCACGTTTTTGCACAAGGTGATCTCGCCGAAGTCAAACGTGCCAAAGGTGTACGAAGTGGTGTTGGATCGTCCCATGAAGGGGGATGAGGCAGACCTTTTCGCTTCCGGTGAAATGATGCTCGAGAGCGAAGACAAGCCGCTAAAACCCGCAGAGCTGGAAGTGCTTGGCGAAACAAACGCCCGTCTCACACTTCACGAAGGTCGATATCATCAGGTTCGCCGTATGTTTGCTGCCACCGGGAACCACGTGACCGAATTGTCCCGCAGCCGTATCGGCTCACTCGGGCTGGAAGGCGTTGAAGAAGGCGCATGGAAAGTGCTTTCCGAGAGCGACAAGGCACAGATTTTCGAGTGAAATTTTCCATTGGGGCGCAGAAAAAACGCCCGGCATTTGCCGGGCGTTGAGTTTGGAAACCATGATTGATTGACGCTACCTTGGTGTGCGGCTGAGGACGCGGATGCGGCTGTCGAATTCCCCGCGATCCACGTAACACCCGCGCAAGTGACGGAAGCCGGTGTTCGGGTCGAAGGCAGCGCGGCCATGCAGGACGCGGCGATTGTCGAAGATCACCATTTCGCCGCCCGCAAGTCTCGTCGTCATCACGTATTTCTCGGACCGCGTCATTTCCATGATCTTTCGATAGGCCCGGTAGTAGGGCTCCATCTTGTCAGCGGGCAGATCGAAGATTCCGGCAAGATGTGCGTTGAAGTGCAATTCCTGCAAGTGTCCGAACGGGTCCAGATCGATCACCGTGTGATGGCGTCTGATGTCATAGTCGGTGTCATGGAAGCGGAACGGAACCGGTGTCTTTGAGAGCAGTTCGAAAGTATGCGGATCGTCGGCGCGAAGGTCGGAAGCGATAGCGAAACCGTCGCAGAATGTCGACCCGCCACCCTCGGCCTCGTTGGCGAGGCAGTGCAGGAACTGAAACCCGGGAGGCAATTCCTGGTTCGCCAGATCCGTATGCAGCGGAAGCGCGTGGGAGGTGTAGGCAAGGTTGTTCGGATTGGGCTTTGACATCACTTCGAACGTCGTGCCGAAGTTTGTCTCCCGCAGGAAACCGATACGGCGGGCGATCTCCATGCCGGCATCCTTGTCGTTGTCCATGCCATCGACAATCGACAGACCGGTCTTTTTGCTCGCGACCAGAAAGTCCCTCAAGGCGTCGTCACTGGTCATGAGGTCAGCAGCCGCAGCGCGCGGAAGATTGTCCGGTTCAAAGTCGCTCCGCCAGAGCACCGGCTCCACCCGGGCAGGGTCGGCGAGGCCGATGCCGGGGCGGTGGTCGAAGAGCCAGTCCGGATCGTATCGGCTGACATGATCGCCACCGTTCCAGGTCAGGATGATTTCGCCATTTTCCAGAGCGGCTTCGGTGAGCGAGATGTCGAAAGGAATGCTGGTGAGATCGAACTGCCGTTCCCGGGTTTGCGGGTGAAAGCCGCTCGGGCAATTGTCTCTGAGCCAGATGAAAGGGAATTCGGCGCTGGTTCCGTCCGGCCAGGCAACATGGAGCACGCGGTCACCGCCGCGCAGGGATGCGGTTGTCATTTATTGGTCCGTTGATGTGTTTTGAGATGTGTTCAACGCTGCCTGATAGGGCGCGCACGTCAACGGTTGGCGGGGGGCGGCCACCACCAGTAGGCTTTGTTATGCGGATTGCCGGGATTACGCCCGAGGACAGAGAGCATCCACTTTGAAACCGTCTTGAAGGCTCTGCCTTCGGTTGAACATTTTCGATGAAATTACATCAAATAATTCACCCGGCAAGAGAGATTCTGCCGGGTGAACATAAAGATCTCAAACAATTGATTTTGCGAACGAACCGTCAGCCCTTTGCCGATCGAGCTGCCAGTGCAATAGCAATGTAGCTCCAGCCATTGACCAGAACGGATACTCCGGCAATCAACCCGAGTGCCCAGGCGGCTGATCCCGGAAGGTCCATCCAGATCATCAGACCGGCGGCAAGCGAGACAAGCCCGGCAATGAGCACCCAGACCCAGCCTTCATGTGGCTTTAGCTTGAACGCAAGCAACACCTGGCTCACACCTTGGGCGACGAAAATGGCCGCGATGACGAGTGTAAGAGCAAAGGTTCCCGCAAGCGGATTGATATAGATGATTACGCCGCCAATGACCGCGATAATGCCGGTGATCAGGTTCCATAGAAAACTCGAGGTGCCCTGGGTCTTGAAGGCATTGTAAATCTGCACAAGGCCGCCGACAAAAAGCACGGCTGCGATCAAAATCGTAACGGCAATAGAGGTCGCCAGAGGGGCTGCAATCAGAATAATACCGCCTATAACAAGCGCTATGCCAAGTGCCAGGAACCAGCCCCAATTGTCCTGGATCTTTGCTTTCATATCTTCCACAGCCTGAACCGCATCTGACATTTGAATCTCCTCACGTTCCGGTTGCTCTTTGCAACGGTAACCGCTTTGCAGGAAAACGCAAATTCCTGATGACATTTCCGTGAAATTGATCGCCATTATCCCCGGTCTTGACTTTTGGTGTGTATATGCACACAAGAGGACATGGAAGATGATTTTTCCCTTTGTGTCCTGGACAACGCCCGAAAGGCAGCGCGCGCTGTCAGCCGTCACTATGACCGGTTGGCACGTAAGGTCGGGATGACAGCCGGTCAGTTTTCAGTGCTCGTCGCCATCCGTCAGGCCCGGAATGAAACGACTGGCGGATTGGCGGACAGGCTCTCCATGGAGCGGACAACGCTGGTTCGAAACATTGCCTTGCTGGAACGCAAGGGGCTGGTGACCTCTTCGTCATCCACTGACGGTCGAGGCAAGAATTACCAACTGAGCGACGAGGGAAAGAAGCTGCTGGACGAGGCGATCCCGCTTTGGCGTCAGGCACAAAATGACGTCAGGGATATTTTGGGTCAGGACGAATTTCTAAAGACAATCAATACTTTGAAAAAGCTTTCGCAGCTTTGAGTTCGACACATTGAATCAGTTTGTGAAGGACTTGGAAGAACGTTTGAACATCACCATGTGCTCAACGCACGAATGGACAAGAGCCAGAGCGAGGTAGGATATGCGGCGTGTCGTAGTAACAGGTCTGGGTGTGGTTTCACCGGTCGGGACCGGTCTGGATGCTTTCTGGCAAAGGATTACCGCGGGTGAAAACGGTATCCGCAAAATCAGTCATTTCGATCCTGAAGGCCTTGCCTGTCAGATAGCCGGCGAAGTGCCGACCAAGGCGGAAGATGAGCACGGGTTTGATGTGGATGCCGTCATGGAGCCGCGTGAGCAGCGACGGTCGGACCGCTTCATCCACTTCGCCATGGGGGCTGTACAGGAAGCCCTGGCACATGCGGGATGGGAACCAAAAACCGACAAGGAGAAGGAGCGCACCGGAACGATCATCGGAACCGGTGTTGGCGGCTTCCCGGCCATGACTGCCGGCACCCGGCTGGTTGACGAAAAGGGCCCGCGCCGGGCATCTCCGTTTTTGGTGCCTTCGTTTCTTGCCAATCTCGCCGCCGGACAGGTGTCCATCCGGCACGGCCTGAAAGGTCCACTGGGTGCACCTGTCACGGCTTGCGCTGCCAGCTTGCAGGCGATTGGCGATGCCGCGCGTCTGATCCGTGGCGGCGAGGCCGATGTCATGGTCGCCGGTGGATCGGAGGCCTGTATCGACAAGGTGTCTTACGCTGGTTTCTGCGCGGCCAAGGCCATGTCGTCAAAAAGAAATGACGATCCGGCCCATGCTTCGAGGCCATTCGATCAGGATCGCGACGGCTTCATCATGGGGGAAGGCTCAGGCATATTGATCCTCGAAGGCTATGAACATGCCAAAGCTCGCGGTGCGAATATTCTGGCGGAATTGAGTGGATATGGGACGAGTGCGGATGCCTATCACGTTACGGCCTCTTCTCCCGATGGAGAAGGAGGCTTGCGAGCGATGCGTCAGGCCCTGGCAAGTTCGAATCTCGCGCCTTCAGACATTGGGTATGTAAATGCGCATTCGACTTCCACACCGGTAGGTGATGCCGCCGAGATCGCCGCTCTGACCACCCTTTTTGAGGGCAGGGGAAAGGACCTTGCCGTTTCTTCCTCCAAGTCGATGTTCGGACATTTGCTCGGGGCTGCCGGCGCGGTTGAAGCCATCGTCTGCGTGAAGTCTTTGTTGAGCGGACTGTTGCCACCGTCCCGAAACCTCGAAGCTGCCGATGAGGCTATGGCCCGGTTTGAGCTGGTGCCCGGCAAGGCAATGGCCCGTGAGGTGGACCACATTCTGACCAACGGCTTCGGATTTGGCGGAGTGAATGCCAGCGCGGTGTTCTCGAAAGTATAGAGGTATTCAAGAACGAGAGAGCTTGGCAGAATGCAAAATCCCGTATATGAGAATATTCTCATAAATGGGATTATGTGATGTCCGATCTTGAACATGACCTTGCCCGGCGGCTCGTTGACCTTCGCCGGGCTCGTAACTGGCCATTGGAAGAGTTGGCCGAAAAAACGGGAATCAGCCGGGCCACGCTTTCCAGGATAGAGCGGGGTGACACAAGCCCGACGGCGTCCGTTCTTGGTCGGCTGGCGAGCGCCTTCGGTGTTTCCATGGGAGAGCTGTTCGGTGCTGACACGGTCGTTACCGACCGGCATCTGCCGCGAGACAGTCAGTCAATCTGGCAGGACCCGGAAACAGGCTTCCAGAGAAGGTCGCTGACACCGGCGACAAGCGGTTACCGCGGCACCGTGATTGAAGGCATTCTACCACCCGGGGCTACGATTACCTACGCCGCGCCTCCTGTGCCGGGCCTGGAGCATCATCTGGTTCTGCTGGAAGGTGACCTGAGCTGCACATTGGGGCAAGACGTCTTTGACCTGACCGCCGGGGACGCGCTGCGCTTTCGACTTGAAACATCCAACAGCTATTCGGCAACCGGCAACACTCCGGCGCGCTACCTCCTGACGGTGATCACGCCATGACCAAGACTGAAGAGACTGCGGTACTCACATCCCGGGCCGCAAAGGGCTTTCGGCCCGAGCCTCCGGTTTTTCTGTGTGAGCCGGAAGACCTGCAGCAGATCATACCGGAACTCGGAAACCTGCTGCGAGCCTGTGTCGAAGACGGGGCCGGTATCGGCTTCGTTCTTCCTCTTGAAAAGGAGCAGGCGGAAGCATTCTGGGCCAGCCGCTTGCCGAGCATAGAAAATTGTGACGCCTTCATGATGGTGGCCAGAGAACAAGGGGAGATAACGGGCGTTGTCATGTTGGCTCTTGCACTCCAGGACAACGGCCAGCACCGGGCGGAGGTCGCCAAGTTGATGGTGCATCCGCATCATCGTCGAAAGGGCATTGCCCGCAAACTAATGGCGGCTGTCGACGGGCTCGCGCTCTCTCTGGATCGTTGGCTTCTGGTTCTGGACACCGTCACAGGCGATCGTGCCGAGAGCCTGTATCCGACATGTGGTTACAGGAAGGTCGGTGTCATTCCGGATTATGCTTATGGCAGTCATGGGTCTCTGGACGCGACTACGGTCTTCTACAAGGATCTCAGAACCGGGTAAGCCCACTCATTTTGAGTGAGTGAAGGAAATTTTTCTGTTACATTTCAAGGGTAACAAGCGGCTCACCCCGCGAATTCCTTCGCGGGAATTCCCATGAGGTTTCAAATGAGAACATTTTCGAAAAGCCTGGCCGGAGCCATCATGGCGCTCGGGTTGGTGGCATCGCCTGTTCTGTCCGCAGACGTACAGGACCAGGAGACCTTGGCAGCACGTGTTTCAGAGCATTCACCTGCAAAGGAAGCCTACATCAAGGATAGGCCGATCCTGGGTTGGACGCTGAGCGGTAACAGGCTGCAGGATATTCCGGAACCCATTCGTGATGTCCTGGGCAGCACGGATGCGACCAAGTATGACGATGCCTATGTGGCCGCAAACAAGGGCTCGATTGTGGCCTTGCAAATGCGCAAGGACGGACCCGATTTCTACATCATCGGCAAGGAAACTTTTGACGGCAAATACTCGGTGGTGGCGCTGGAAGAAGTCGCTGCCAAAAACAGCCGGCTGATGGAGCGGCTGCTGCCCGAGGTCAAGGCGATGTACGATGCCAGGGCCGACGGCCTTGTCGGCGCGTTGAAAACGGTTCCGGTCGACATGATCCGTGTTTCGGCAATCGGCTACCCAACCGATGCTCCGCTGACAATTCAGGCGCCCTGGGGTGAGCAAAGCAAGCCGGAAGGCCAGGATGCGTTTCTCGTCTGGGATACGGGCGAGAACCAGTATTACATGGTCAACCAGGACGAAAACGGCCTGCCGATCAGTTACATCCCGGCCAATTGAGGCAGCAAGCCAGGCGTCGTTCATCTGAGAATGAGGCCTGGCGTTGTTACGTTCTTGGGGAATTTTGTGGCTGGCGCAACTTTTCCCGGGTTTGATCAGACGTTTTGAATAAGGCGCCTAACCCGCCTCGTTCAACATCTCCAACTCCAACCACTGTTCCTCTGCAGAATCCTTTTCCGTTGTCAGATCAGTGATTTGCTGGGAGATCTTGGCAAATTTGTCAGGGTTCTTCGCGTAAAGTGCCGGATCGTTCATTTCCGACTGAAGTTTTTCAAGCTTTGCTTCAAGTTTCTCGATCGTGTCGGGCAGCGTCTTGAGAAGATGCTGCTGGGTGAAGGTCAGTTTGGACTTTTGCTGTGGCTTTGAGGCGGAGCCGTTCGATGAAGAGCTCTTTTCCTTCTTCACCGTTGCGGGCTTTTCCACCTTGCGTGCCGTGACGCCTTCACCGCGCTGTGCCAGCATGTCGGTGTAGCCACCGGCATATTCGCGCCAGAGGCCGTCGCCTTCCGAAACAATGACGGAAGTCGCGACCCGATCAAGGAAGTCGCGGTCGTGCGAAACGATCAGCGCCGTGCCCGGGTAATCGGCAAGCAGCTCCTGCAGGAGGTCGAGCGTTTCCAGATCCAGGTCGTTTGTCGGTTCGTCGAGCACCAACATGTTGGACTTGTTTGCAAGCGCGCGGGCAAGCATGGCACGGGCGCGTTCGCCCCCTGACAAGGCTCCAACGGGAGTTCGTGCCTGTTCGGGAGAGAACAGGAAGTCCTTCATGTAGGACATCACGTGCTTGGTCTCGGTTCCGATGACGACCATGTCGCCCCGTCCACCGGTCAGGGTGCTGGCCAGGCTGTCATTCAGATCGAGATTTTCACGCTTCTGGTCAAGCGTGACAATCTCCAGATTGGTGCCAAGCCGGGTGGTGCCAGTGTCCGAGGCCAGTTCGCCGGTCAGCATCTTGAGCAGTGTTGTCTTGCCGGCGCCATTCGGGCCGACGAAACCGATGCGGTCTCCACGCTGGATGCGAGTGGAGAAATCCTTGACGATGCCGCGCTCGCCATAGGTCTTGGAAATGCCCTTGGCTTCGATGACGAGCTTTCCGGAAACTTCAGCCTCGGTCGCGCTCAGCTTGGCGGACCCTTGCGGTCCCCGGTGCTCTCGCTTCTGCTTTCTGAGTTCCGCCAGCTCGCGAACACGGCGCATGTTGCGTTTCCGGCGTGCGGTGACGCCGTAGGTCATCCAGTGTTCTTCGCGTTTGATTTTCTGCGCCAGTTTCTGCTGGTCGATCTCTTCCTGTTCAAAGACCTCGTCTCGCCAGGCCTCGAAATGTGCGAAACCCTTGTCCATACGTCTGGATACGCCCCGATCGATCCAGGCGGTCGCGCGTGACAGGTTTTCCAGGAAACGGCGGTCGTGCGATATCAGAACAAGTGCGGATTTGAGGCTCTTGAGCTCTTCTTCCAGCCACTCGATCGCCGGAAGATCCAGGTGGTTTGTCGGTTCGTCCAGAAGCAGGATGTCGGGCTCCGGTGCGAGCGTGCGGGCAAGGGCAGCCCGGCGTGCCTCACCACCCGACAGCGCATTGGGATCTTCCTTGCCGCTGAGCCCGAGCACTTCCAGCAAGTACGCACCGCGATAGGGATCGTCTCCTTCCGTCAAACCTTCATTGACGTAGTCGAGCGTGGATGAATAGGCGGAAAGATCCGGGTCCTGAGGCAGATAGCGTACCGTGCGCCCTGGTTGAAAGAACCTTTCACCCTTGTCCATTTCAATCTGCCCGGCAGCTATTTTCAGCAGCGTGGACTTGCCGGAACCATTGCGCCCGACCAGACAAAGACGGTCGCCTTCGGAGACTGAAAGCTCAGCACCGGTCAAAAGCGGCGTGCCGCCAAAAGTCAGATGGATATCACGGAGTGTCAGCAGGGGCGGGGCCATGTGTGCCTATGATGCGCTAGATCAAAGTTTCGGATCGGCGTTCGGTTTACTGGTAGGCCCCCTGCCGCGCAAGCAGGTTCGGAGGAACACGCGCAATTTTGAATTGCCGCACCGAGATTTTCCGGGAGAATTGAGATAAGATCTGAGAAAGTGGACAGGGCCGATCACCTGATGCCACCCGGATGGGCGGTAGGAGAAGGCGCGATGTTTGAACTCAGCAGAGGCTGTACCGGTTTCGGAAGCCTGCGGAAGATATTGAAATCCTGTACCTTGGCAGCGTCTCTGTTAGCTGCCGGCACCGGCCTTGCGGTCGTGTCCGGGACCTCGCAAGTCAAGGCGGATGCCGTCTACTTCGGCGGCAGTGGCGTCGGCTTTGCATTTGGCACAGGCGGCTATCGCGGATATCGCGGCTCGTTCTTCTACGGACCACTCGGATTCTACGGCCCCCCGTACCGTCCTTACGGACCTCCTTACTATTACCATCCCTATGACCGGCGCGCGTATCCCTATCGCTCGCGCATCTACCCTCGCTCCAGGGTATACGTGAACCCGCCACGTTACGTCGCGCCGCCGCGCTATGTCGCCCCGCGCAGATATGTTGGACAACCGCAACGTGTGCCTTATACTAAAAACGGGCTGGCTCCGTTCACGCCCCAATGGGTGGCTTACTGCTCCCATAAGTTCAAATCGTTTAACCCCAATACGGGGACATATCTGGCCTATAGCGGAAAGTATCGATTTTGCCGCTAGGTTTGAAATATAATTTCTCACCTGAGCACCAGAATTTTTGATTACGCAGTAAATGAGCGGAAAATTTTTCCTGGATTGTCGAAAAATGCGCAAAAACATCGCCTTTTTGCAACAAAGGTCGAAATGTGTCGTTGGGGGATGCTTGATTGCGCGCAAAGAGCGTGGAATCTTGTGCGCCATCGTTTCTTAAGCTTCAACAATAACCCACGAGGGGAGAGCGATATGTTCAAGTCCATGCGTGTAACAGCGCTTGCGGCTGCTCTAATGGCTGCTACATCACTTACCGCAGTTGCAGAGGTGGTTTACCATCGCGGCAACTCCGCTGATCCGGAAACGCTGGACCAGCACAAGACATCAACGACCTACGAAGCACATATTCTGCGCGACCTGTATGAAGGTCTGGTTGCTTATGGTGCCGACGGCAAGGTCATTCCGGGTGTTGCTGAAAGCTGGACAATTTCCGACGACGGTACCGTTTACACGTTCAAGCTGCGTGACGACGCCAAGTGGTCCAACGGTGACCCGGTTGTGGCAGGTGACTTCGTTTACTCGCTGCAGCGTATCATGACACCTGAAACCGGTGCCAAATACGCAAACATTCTTTATCCGATCAAGAACGCCGAGAAAGTCAACAAAGGCGATCTGAAGCCGGAAGAAATGGGTGTGAAGGCGGTTGATGATCACACGCTGGAAATCACGCTCGAAGCTCCGACTCCTTATTTCATTGAACAGCTGACGCACCAGACCGGTCTGCCGGTTCACCCGGCGACTGTCGAAGCACACGGTTCCGACTTTGTGAAGCCGGAGAACATCGTCACCAACGGTGCATATACCCTGGCCGAGTTCGTTCCGAATGCGCACGTCAAGGCGACCAAGAACCCGAACTTCCACGACGCTGCCAACGTCAATGTCGACACAGTCTTCTTCTATCCGACAGAAGACCGTGGCGCCGCGCTCCGCCGTTTCCAGGCTGGTGAACTGCACACAAACAACGATGCTCCGACCGAGCAGGTTGCCTTCATGAAGGAAAGCCTGGGCGATCAGTTCCGCGTCGCTCCGTATCTGGGCACCTACTATTACGCTCTGAACCATGAAGATGAAGCTCTGAGCAACCCGGAAGTTCGTCAGGCTCTGTCCATGGCGATTGACCGTGAGTTCCTTGCAGACGAAATCTGGGGCTCCACGATGGTTGCGGGCTACTCTTTCGTACCACCGGGAATCGGTAACTACGGTGAGCCGGCATTTGCCGACTACAAGGACATGTCCCAGATCGACCGCGAAGAAAAAGCGATCGAGATGCTTGAAAAAGCTGGGTTCAGCGAGTCCAACCCGCTGAAGTTGACCATCAACTACAACACCTCCGAAAACCACAAGAACACGGCAGTTGCAATTGCCGACATGTGGAAGCCGCTTGGCGTTGAAGTTTCCATGCTCAACACAGACACCAAGACCCACTACGCCATGCTGCGTGACCGTCAGGACTTCGACGTCGCACGTGCCGGCTGGATTGGTGACTATTCCGACCCGCAGAACTTCCTGTTCATGGTCGAAAGCGACAACACCGGTTTCAACTACGCTCGTTACGAGAACCCGGAGTATGACGCGCTTATGGACGAAGCCGCAGCTACCATTGACCTGGAGAAGCGTGCCGAGATCCTGAAGAAGGCGGAAGAAATGTTCATGCGTGACCTGCCGTTCATCCCGCTGATGTACTACGGCTCCATGAACCTGGTTTCCGACAAGGTTGCCGGATTTGAGGACAACCTCCTCAATGTTCATCCGACCCGCTTCATAAGCATCTCCGAATAATCGATAACACCAGGACCGGCAGGGAATTCCCTGCCGGTCTTTTGCAAGGTGGCAACCAAAGACCACCGGCAAAACAACAGGGGCAAAGCCTATGCACCGCTATGTGCTCGGTCGATTGCTCAGCGCAATCCCGACCCTCTTTCTGATCGTTACAATTTCGTTCTTCCTGATCCGGATCGCACCAGGCGGTCCGTTTGATCTTGAACGTCCACTTGAAGCCAAGGTGATGGAGAATCTGAACAAGATCTACCATCTCGACGAGCCGCTCTGGAACCAGTACCTGCTCTACCTGAAGAGCATCGCGCAGCTGGACTTCGGCCCGAGCTTCTACTTCCGAGACTTCACCATCAACGAGTTGTTCGCGCAAAGCTTGCCGATCTCCATGCAGCTCGGTCTGTCTGCGCTGTGCCTGGCTTTGGTCGTCGGTGGAATTCTGGGTGTCTCCGCCGCGCTTCGCCAGAACCGTCCGGCCGATTACACCATCATGGCTGCTGCAACGCTCGGGGTGACCATTCCCAATTTCGTTGTTGCACCGATCTTGACGTTGATACTCGGCGTCTGGCTCGGCTGGTTGCCGGTTGGTGGCTGGAACGGCGGTGCATTCGTCAACGTTATCCTGCCGGTTGTCACCCTGGCGCTGCCCCAGGTGGCCGTCGTGGCTCGATTGACACGCGGATCGATGATCGAAGCTCTGCGATCCAACCACGTGCGAACTGCACGGGCATATGGTCTGACCAGCTACATGGTTGTCGTGGTGCACGCGCTCAGAGGCGCTATCCTGCCTGTGGTTTCCTATCTCGGTCCGGCAGCCGCGGCATTGCTGACAGGTTCCGTCGTGATCGAAACCATCTTCGGTATTCCCGGCATCGGCCGCTACTTCGTACAGGGCGCCCTCAACCGTGACTACACGCTGGTGATGGGTACGGTCGTGGTCGTTGCCTGCTTCGTTATCCTGTTCAACCTCCTCGTGGATCTGCTCTATGCGCTGCTCGATCCGCGCGTGCGCTACGATTGAGGAGGGCACTGACATGACAATTACAGCAACAAACAACGAAGTGCCTGCAAAAGGGCGGTCTCTTTGGGACGATGCACGCGATCGGCTGTTGGCGAACCGTGCAGCCGTTGCCAGCATGTTCGTCCTTGCGGCCATCGCGCTGATCTCGATCTTCGGACCGATCCTGTCGCCACATCAGTTCGACACGGTCTACCGTGACTATGTGAAGGTTCCGGCGAGCCTGGAAGCTTATCCGAGACCGGAACAGGTCGAACCGGGCTTCATGTCTGTGGCCAAGCGTGCGCGCCTGACCGTGGACAGCTATGAACGCGATGGCGACACGATTGTAGCCAGCGTCACGTCGCGGCGTGAAATCGACCCGCGTACCTCGCGGTATTTCGACCGGAGCGATCTGTTCAGAGATGCGCAGGTTACGGACTTCTCCGAAGACAACAAGTCGGCCACCATCCGGGCCAACATCAACTACATGCATTTCTATTTCGGTACGGATGCCAACGGTCGTGACATGATGACCCGGACCTTCATTGCCGGGCGCGTCTCCCTGACAATCGGTCTGCTTGCAACGGTCGTGGCGATTTCTATCGGCGTGCTCTACGGGGCGACCTCCGGCTATCTCGGCGGCCGTGTCGACCAGATGATGATGCGTGTCGTCGATATTCTCTATTCGCTGCCGTTCATCTTCTTCGTCATCATGCTCGTCGTGTTCTTCGGCAGGAACTTCATTCTGATGTTCATTGCCGTCGGTGCGGTGGAATGGCTGGATATGGCCCGTATCGTGCGCGGTCAGACCCTGACGATCAAACGTCAGGAATATGTCCAGGCAGCCGAGGCAATGGGTGTGGAAGATGGCGGCATCGTACGCCGGCACATCATTCCGAACACACTCGGACCTGTTGTCGTTTACATGACGCTGCTGGTGCCGAAGGTCATCTTGCTGGAAAGCTTCCTGTCCTTCCTTGGGCTAGGCATTCAGGAACCGATGACTAGCTGGGGCGTTCTGATCTCCGAAGGTGCGCGTAACCTTCAGGGAGCAGCCTGGATGCTCATCTTCCCGTCGATCTTCCTGACATCGACCCTGTTCGCCTTGAACTTCATCGGCGACGGATTGCGCGATGCCCTGGATCCGAAAGACCGGTAAGGAGATGACCATGACCAGTACAACAGACAAGACGGTCCTCTCCATCAAGGATCTGAAGGTCGATTTCGAGACCGCAACAGGCACGGTGAACGCCGTGCGTGGTGTCAACATTCACGTCGAAGCGGGTGAAACCGTCGCTATTGTCGGCGAAAGCGGCTCTGGCAAGAGCCAGACGATGATGGCCGCGATGGGGCTTCTGGCTTCCAACGGCCGCACTCAAGGGGAAGTCGTCTATGAAGACCGGAATATCCTTGGTCTTCCGATAAGGAAGCTCAACGATGTGCGCGGTGCGAAGATCACTATGATCTTCCAGGAACCGATGACATCGCTGGACCCGCTCTACACAATCGGCCGCCAGCTGGCGGAACCCATGGTCGTGCATGGCGGTCTGTCCTGGAAAGCGGCAACGGCAAAGGCGCTCGAACTACTGAAACTCGTGAATATTCCCGAGCCGGAGCGCAAGATCAAAGCCTATCCGTATGAAATGTCGGGTGGACAGCGTCAGCGCGTGATGATCGCCATGGCGCTCGCCAATGATCCGGACGTCCTCATCGCGGACGAACCGACGACTGCTCTGGATGTGACGACACAGGCCCAGATTCTCGACCTGTTGCGCGATCTGCAGAAACGTCTCGGGATGGCGGTGATTTTCATCACCCATGATCTGGGTATCGTTCGCCGCATCTCCGACCGAGTCTACGTCATGAAGACCGGCGAAGTCGTGGAAAGCGGCGAAACCAAGAAGATCTTCAACCAGCCTGAGCATCCTTATACGAAGATGCTTCTGGACGCCGAACCGACTGGACACAAGCCGCAGGTACCGGACACGGCACCTGTGCTTCTGGAAGCCCAGAAAGTGGAAGTCGAGTTCGAACTGGATTCAGGCTTTCTGAAACCAAGACATGTTCTTCGTGCCGTCGACGACATCAGTTTCTCGCTCCGCCGAGGTCAGACCCTCGGCATCGTGGGCGAGAGCGGTTCGGGCAAGTCCACGCTCGGGAGGGCGGTATTGAACCTGTTGCCTGCAGGTGGCCGGGTGGTGTTCCAGGGGCAGCAGATCTCGGGAAAAGACCGCAAGCAGATGCGCGCCCTGCGCAAGGACATGCAGTTGATCTTCCAGGATCCGTTCGGTTCCTTGAGCCCGCGCATGACCGTCGGTCAGATCATCTCCGAAGGGTTGTTGGTCCATGAACCGTCACTGACGGCGAAGGATCGGGACCAGCGGGCCTGCCAGGCGCTGGAAGAAGTGTCGCTCGATCCCGTCATGCGCAACCGCTATCCGCACGAGTTTTCGGGTGGTCAGCGTCAGCGTATCGCGATTGCCCGGACCATGGTTCTGAAGCCCGAGCTGGTTGTGCTGGACGAGCCGACATCGGCTCTGGACCGTACCATCCAGAAGCAGGTGGTAGAGCTTCTGCGCGATCTCCAGAAGGCGCATGACCTGACTTACCTGTTCATCAGCCATGACCTTGCTGTTGTTCGGGCACTGTCCGACACGGTAATGGTGATGCAGCGAGGAAAGGTGGTTGAGGCGGGAACAGCCGATGCTATCTTCGAATCTCCGAAATGCGACTACACCAAGGAGCTGATCGGAGCGGCGATGCTGACGCAGCAACAGATGATGGAAACAGCCTAGGCATTTTCCGGAAGTCAGAGAATTTCAGAGCCCGGCCAGAGCGACAATCTGGGCGGGCTCTTTTTCGTAATTCTTCTGCAATTGCTCCAGATCCTTCCCGTAGAAATGAGGGGCAAGAACCACAGCGCTGGAGAGAATGTGAGCTTTTACCGCGTCCTTTGCGTCCTGCACCTTGCCTTTTTCCAGTGCTTCCAGAATCGCCTGGTGCGGCGTGACATTGCGTCTTTGCCAGGCCGCTTCCGACCTTGGAGTGGGAAGCATGACCCTTTGCAGCACCATGGTGGTTCTGATGAGGACCGGTTCCAGGGTGGGCATTTGTGCAATCTTGAACAGCTTCAGGTGGAGGTTGCGATCCAGCTCCGCGCAGCCGAAAACATCTCTTCGTAACCGGCATTCCTCAAACTGACGGTCAAGATCCTTTAGTTCCTCCAGTTGCCTGGAGGTGATGTTTTGGGCTGCCTCCGTGACCCCGGTCGCCTCGATGTCGATACGGAGTTTCAACATCAGCATGGCTTCCACAATGCTTGGATCGGTGACGAAGGTGCCCTGATATCCGCGGCGAACAACCAGGCCGAATTCCTGGAGCAGCATCAAGGCTTCACGGACTGTGCCTTGAGAGCAATTGTAGTCCTGCGCCAGCGACTGCTCGGTGATCGGGCTTTCGGAATTGAATTCCCCCGTGAGGATCTTTCTTTTCAGATCCTGATAGACCGCGTCGGATTTGCGGGCCCTTTTGCGGCCAGTTGCAGATTTGGCTTGGAGATCTGTGTCTTCAGCGAATTGTCCATTCACGGCACTGCCTCCTGCTGGCATTGAGTTCGACTGGTTTTACCCAACATGACTGCCATCAGAAAACGAACGATCCGCTCACGTTTCCGCTTTCCACACCATCCGGCCTTGCCAGGGCGGAGGGAAGGGACGATGGGGCTCACCAATGAGTTGCAACCATCGGTCCGGTCTTTTTCTCTGTCAATGACACGTCTCAAAGCCGCGAAATACAAAATACGGTGGCCCGACAGAGCGCCGAATGGATACACGGACGGCTGCAATAAATAACAATGGATTCATTGTTCCGCGCCGCATGCGCAATTGCAATCGCAAAAGTGTAAGATTCAGTCACAAACGTGCGAGGTCCACTTGACGAGGTGGTCCTTGGGATTGTTGCGACCAAGAGGCCGAGGTTCAGGCTGCCGCTTTCTCCAGCGCCGAAATCCAGTTCTTGTAGGCGATTTTTTCGATGACCGTTTCGCTGAAGCCCCTTGCATCGAGAACTTCAAGCAAGCGCGAGAGGCCGGTGACGTCGCTGAGGTCATTCGGGACAATGCAGCCGTCAAAATCGGAGCCAAGCGCAACACCATCTTCGCCGAGCCGGTCCGTCAGGTAAGCCGCGTGATCCGCGATGATGTTCAGGTGGGTGTCCCGAGCATAGGCGCCGTCAGGTCGCAGGAACGGGACGTGAAAGTTGATCCCGACCAGACCGTCGCTTTCCTTGATCGCATCCAGCTGCTTATCGGTGAGGTTGCGGCTGCTCGGGCAAATGGAATGTACGTTTGAATGGCTGGCAATAATCGGCCGGTCGGTGATCCGAGCGAGATCCCAAAAACCTTTTTCGTTCAGATGAGAAACGTCCAGCAGAACACCGAGCTTGTTGCAAGCTCTGACGAGGTCCCGGCCGGCACCCGTTAGTCCGGGGCCAATGTCGGGAGAGGCCGGATGGGCCATGGGAACACCATAGCCGAAGGCATTTTCGCGGCTCCAGACCAACCCAAGCGAACGCAAACCCCGATTGTAGAAGTCTTCAAGAGCATAAAACTCGGTGTCTATTGCTTCGGCCCCCTCGATGTGAAGGCTGACGGCCATCTTCCCAGCCTCGATGGCGGACCTGTTCTCTTCCGCAGACCGGCAGATGACAACCTCTCCATCTGCTTCTGCTTCGATTTGCTCGGCCCTTTCGAGCAACCGGTAGGTGAAGTCCATGGCCTGCTTCTGGGCGACTTCCTGATAGTTGGCCGGGTCCTTCGGGTCGAAGGGCTTGCTGAAGTCCTGGTCCGGATTGGAAGGAACGAACATTGCAAAAAGGCCACCCGCAAACCCTGCTTCCTGGGCGCGGACGAGATCAAGGTGTCCGGTTTCCGACCGGTCGAAAAAGCTGCGCTTCGTCCCTTTGAGTTCGTCGATTTCAAGCTTCAGCAGCGTATCGTTGTGACCATCAAAAACGGGAAAGGGGGATTTTACGTTGGCGTCGGACACGGAATTTCCTTGAAAGAAGAATCACGGGACAGGATGGCAGGATGCCTCAAGTTTCCCCAATCTAGTGGTTGTTTTGAAGAATGTAAGGCACTTTGGCCGAATGTGACTTGCAAGTGTTAAAAAGCTGGCTCAAGAAGGGGCTTCCAATTTGGGAGGTCCTATGAAGCGCCAAGATTCGTTGAACGACCAGCCATCCTCGCCGGACGCCGGGCTGCTTGGCCGGCGCACATTTCTTGCAGGCGGGATCATGATTGCCGCTGGTGCCCTGGCCGGATGTCAAACGGTTGTCGGTTTGCCGGACCAGGCCGAGTTGCCTGATGAAGAATTTGATTACGCGTCTGCCTACGCCGCGCTGCCAGATGGCGATTACACCTGGCCGGCGATCAACTACAAAAGTTTCGATGAGCAATACTGGCGTCAGGTGGTCGACTACAAGACCAGGGAACGGCCGGGTACGATCGTCGTCGATCCCTACAACAATTTCCTCTACTGGACGCTCGGCAACAACAAGGCGCTGCGGTACGGCATCGGCGTTGGGCGCGCCGGCTTTGCCTGGTCAGGCGAAGCACTGATCCGCGTGAAGCGCGAACACCCGATCTGGCGCCCTCCACGGGAAATGATCGCACGCAAACCTTCTCTGGAACGGTATTGGGAAAAAGGTTATCCGCCGGGGCTGAAAAATCCGCTCGGGGCGCGGGCAATGGATCTGTGGCAGGGTTCGACAGATACCCTGTTTCGGATCCATGGAACCAACAAGCCGTCTTCCATCGGCAAGAGCGTCTCATCCGGCTGTATCCGTATGTGGCAGCAGGATGTGATTGATCTGTTCAACCGGGTTCCACTTCGGACCAAGGTTATCGTGCTCAGCGAAGATCCCAACCAGGCAGCGTGATTCCGGTTGCAATTCGGGGTTGGTGCAGCTCAAACTCACTGAGCTGCAACTTTTCCTGAATAGCGCTGGAGACGCCCCATGAGCAGAATACCGGTTCCAGAGGACAATGAACTGGATGAGCGCACGCTGGCGTTCATAAGCAAGTTACCGAATCTGAACATGGTGCGCATGCTGGCGCGCACCGGCATCGCGCCGGAAATCTATCAAAGCGTTTCAGCCATTTTCAAAGACGACTGGTTTCCTGCTCTTGATCGGGAAATCATGTTGTTTCGCACGGCACGGGCCAACAACTCGCCTTACGAGATCGGTTTTCACAAGGCGGTCTATTCTTTTCCGGCAGGTCTGGTTGAGGCAGTTCTTTCAGATGATCTGGAAGGCTTGGACCCCTGGCATCGACGGCTTTGTGAAATGTGTGATGAGATGGCGCGGCAGACTGAGCTGTCACCCGCTTCCGTGGAAGATCTGGTGCAACACTATGGTGGCTACAATCAGGCCACACGCGCCATCTTTGTCATGTCCTGGTTCAACTGGCTGTCCCGCTTTGCTGACAGCACAGGCGTTCCCCCGGAAACGGAAGACCAGCTGAATGGCGTCAAAAGCCCGACGACCTGAGGCAGGCCGGCTCAGAGGGTGGTGACCAGAGCGACATCGTAGAACACCGCGCCAAAATGGCAGACCGCTGCGGCAAGCACGAATGCATGCCAGATCGCATTCTGGAAAGGCAGGCGCTTCCAAGCGTAAAACAATGTACCGATCGTATAAAGCAATCCCCCTGCGAGGATCATGTAGAAACCGAAGGTGGATGCTTTTTCGATCAGTGGTTTGGCCGCAAACACCACGACCCAGCCGAGCCCGAGATAGATCGGGACAGATAGTCTTTCCAAGCCTTTCAAATGGGCCAGCTTCATGAGGGCTCCGGCAAGCGCTCCAGTCCAGACCACGGCCAGCAGGACACCGCCTGTCCAGCCGCCGACAATGATTGCTGCCAGTGGGGTATAGGTCCCTGCGATCATCAGGAAAATCGCGGCGTGGTCCAACCGCCGAAGAATACCGGCTTTGTGGTCTTTGGCGAACATGTTGTAGAGCGCGGAGCAGACCAGCATGGTCATCAGGCAGGCCGCGTAGATCATGACGGTGACCTGGCGCGCGGGATCGCCGGCATTCCATAGAGTTACAGCCAATATGATCGTCGCCGTCAGCCCGAGGCAAATTCCGATGATGTGAATCGCGCCATCTGCAATGAATTCCGCCAAGGTCGGAGGCCTGATCGTGGTCATTCTCTAACTCCTTCATGGAAAGTGTGACACGGCGCCTGCAGCAAGGCGAGTCACGAAATGGTTTCCGGTTTGAAGCATTGGTGAACAGACAAGCAAACAAAAGAGTTCGGAATGAATGACGGAGAGTTATTCTAAAGTAGTAATAGGAGGGTCAGCGTTTTTCCTGATCTTGCTCAAATTGCCCAAAGTTGCTTTAAAATTTCAACTTGGAATTTTTCGCCTGATTTACACCCGCAATCTGGAATTCCTTCATGAGCAACCATCTCTTCGACACTTTGACAGCTTTCATTCCCGATCTTGAAAAAGACTTTCTGAAGAACCCGGATGGCTCTGTCCTAACGTACAAGGAGATGCTTGCCCGTTCATCGCAATATGCTGGTGCACTGGTGAAACTTGGGATCAAGCCGGACGACAGGGTTGCGGTCCAGGTAGAGAAATCATCCGATGCCCTGATGCTTTACCTCGGTGTCATCCGGGCTGGAGCAGTGTTCGTCCCTCTGAATTCCGCGTACACGCCATCTGAAATGAGTTTCTTCATATCAGATGCGGAACCTGCACTGTTCGTTTGTGACCCCGTCAACGCGGATGCCCTGGCCGGTATTGCGCAAAAAGAAGGGGTGAAGCTTCACACGCTTGATGCTGAAGGAAGAGGGAGCTTGAGCACCCTCGCAGACAGCATGCCGACCAGTTTCGATACAAGGCCGAGGGATGGCGAGAACCTCGCCGCAATTCTGTACACTTCAGGAACAACAGGCCGGTCCAAGGGAGCAATGCTCAGCCATGAAAACCTGGTTTCCAATTCACTGACCATGAAGAAGGTCTGGCGGTTCACCGAAGACGACGTGCTTTTGCATGCCATGCCGATCTTCCATGCTCATGGACTGTTCGTGGCGACCAACTGCCTGATGATGGCAGGGGGCTCCTTGTTGTTCTTGCCGAAGTTCGATCTTGAGCAAGTGCTTGAACTGTTGCCGAAAGCCACTGCCATGATGGGCGTGCCGACGTTCTACACCAGACTGCTCGGTTCGGACGCCTTTACCCGTGATCTGGTACGGCATATGCGCGTGTTCATTTCCGGTTCGGCCCCGCTGTCGGCCGAAGTGCACAAGGAGTTTGCGCAGCGAACCGGCCATTCGATCATCGAGCGCTATGGCATGACCGAGACGAGCATGAACACCTCCAACCCATATGATGGGGAACGTCGCCCGGGCAGCGTTGGATTTCCGTTGCCGGGTGTCGGATTGCGCATCGTTGATGAAAAGACCGGCCGCGAGGTATCGCCGGGAGAGGTCGGCATCATTGAGGTCAAGGGGCCGAATGTATTCCAGGGGTATTGGAGAATGCCCGCAAAAACGGCGCAGGAATTCCGTGTCGACGGCTATTTCATCACCGGCGACATGGGGCGGGTTGATGAAGGTGGTTACATCTCGATTGTCGGACGCGCGAAAGATCTGATCATTTCCGGTGGCTTCAATGTCTATCCCGCTGAAGTGGAAGCGGTGTTGGACAGTTTCGAAGGGGTTGCGGAAAGTGCCGTTATCGGCGTGCCGCACCCGGACTTCGGCGAAGGCGTCATAGCGGTGCTTGCTGCAAAGCCGGGCGAGACACTGAGTGACGACGCAATTCGGGCTTCCCTTACCAACCAGCTCGCCAAGTTCAAGCAGCCGAAGAAGTTCCATGTGCTGGACGCCTTGCCCCGAAACACCATGGGCAAGATCCAGAAGAACGTGCTCAGGGAGAGGTATCAGAAGGATTTTGCCTGAAATCTGGATCAGGACGACGCCGGGGCATCTTTATCCAGAGCAACCAGACAATAGGCGAAACAAGCTGCGATCATGACGGCCAGCGTCCAGAAAATGGACGAGAAACTGGTGTGCATTGCAAGCAGAACACTGCCAAGCGTCACGCCCAGGGTTCCGCCGACCAGACGGCAGGTTATGATCAGCCCGCTGACTTCTCCCTGCTTTTCAAGCGGTACCGCGTTGACGGTAATTCGTCCTGTCGGGATCATCGAATAGGGCAGTGTCGCGCCCCAAAGGAACAGCATCGGTGCAAGCAGCCAGTAGTTTTTGAAAACCAGCGTGGCTGCAATCAAACCGCAGCTCAACGCCAGCAATGCCATGGAAACCAGTACAGGCTTGCGCGCGCCGGCCTTATCCGCGTATCTGCCGGCAAATGCCGCAAGGAAGGGGAAGGGCAGAACACCAACGGCCGTGCCTATGCCCGCCCAAAGAGCTGAGAACCCCATCTCGAGTTGAAGAAAGTGCGGTATGAAAATCGCCACGATGATCTTGCTCATCTGGGACAGCAGAATGACCAGAGCGCTTGCGTGAAAAGGCTTGAGCTTGAAAAGCCTGACATCGATCAGCGGTTTGCTTTGTCTCGCCTCATAGCCGACAAAAACTGTAAGCCCCACAATGCCGACAACGAGCGTGCCGAGGATCGCCGGTGAAGCCCAGCCGAAATCCGGGCCTTCCATCAGTCCGAATATGAGCGATGTCATGCCGATCAGCAGCAGCACCAGACCGATGCGGTCGATGACCGGACGTTTCAGTTCCTTCTCCGGCTTTTTCCAGAGCAGGCAGGCAAAGACACCACCGGCTACCACGATGGGAATGTTAATCCAGAACACCCAACGCCATGACAGGAAGTCCGTCAGAATACCGCCGAGCATCGGCCCGATCGCCAGAAAAATCGTGGCCATGCCGGCAAGAATGCCAATCGCCCGGCCGCGCTCTTCCTGATCGAAAGTGAGCGTCGCCGCAGCCAGTGTCATGGGAAACATGATCGCGGCGCAAAGACCCTGGACGACGCGCATCGCGATCAACATCGCAGTGTTGTCAGCCAGCCCGGCCAAGAGGCTTGCGGCAGCAAACACCGAACAGCTGACGATCATCGCAGGGCGAAGACCGAACAGATCGATCGCCTTACCTCCGATTGCGGCAAAGCAGGTGAATGCGAGCATGTATGAATTGATGATCCAATGGGCAGTCGTGGCAGACATGCCGAACTCGGAGCGGATCGCCGGAAGTGAGACGCCAAGGATGGTCTCGTCCAGCATGACCAGTCCGCCGAGCCCGCCGACCGCAAGAACGAGACCTCGTTTCCGATCTTTTTCGGAAAGTGCAAGCATCAACTTCCCCCATCGTCAGCCCTGTTTCACAACTTGCAGCATAGGGTACTTGCACGACAAAAGCATAGATGTTTCTGAGGTTTGAAAAAACATCCGTAGTCGAACCCTGAACACCGGCGTCGATAGGGGGCGGAGAGAGAACACTTGTGAATTCGCGTCGTTTCGTAGTTGTCAGTCGATCGGGCCTTTCTTCTTCAGCGCGACCATCCCGTACGCAGAGCAAAAGGCAACCAGGATGGCGGGCACCACGAAAACGGATTCAAAGCCCGCCCCGATGGCCACCAGCAAGCCGCTCATCACCATGCCGAGCGTGCTGCCGAGAAGGCGGGCGGTGATGACCAGCCCGCTGACCTCCCCCTGCTTTTGACTTGGAACCGAGCTGGTCGAAACAAGGCCTGCCGGAACCATGGCGTAGGGAAGCGCGATCCCCCACAAAAGAAGAGCTGGAACAAGTATCCAGATACTCTTGAGGATCACGGCCCCCGCGATAGCGAGATTGGCGATAGCGAGGACCGCCATGGAAACCACGACGGGGATGCGAGGCCCATGTTTGTCGGCGAAACTTCCGGCGCGGGCAGAGAGGAACGGAAATGGAAAGACGGCGAACAACGTTCCCATGCCTGCCCAGAGTGCCGAGTACGACAGCTCCATTTGCAGAAAGCGAGGAACATAGATTACGACAATCATCTTGCTCATCTGGGTCAAAATGTAGATGAGAGCACCTGTGTGAAATGGCATCAAGCGGAACAGCCGAACATCTATCAACGGTTCGCGGTGCCTGAGTTCAAAGACTGCAAAGGCCGCGAGACCGATAACGCCGCATAAAATTGTTCCGAAGACAGTGGGCGAGCTCCAACCGAGATCTGGTCCCTCAACCAACCCAAATATGAACGAGGTGAGGCCGACGACCAAAAGAACAAGTCCGATCAGATCGATTTTGGGTTGCTTGACTTCCCGGTCGGGCTCTCTCCAGAGCAGGAAGGCGATCAGTCCGCTTGCCAGTACAATTGGGACATTAATCCAGAATACCCACCGCCATGAGAGGAACTGGGTCAGAACTCCGCCGACAAGCGGACCAAGGGCCAAAAAGACAGTTACCATGCCGACAAGGGTGCCGATAGCCCGCCCGCGTTCTTCCTCGTTGAAAGTGAGCGTCGTAGCCGTCAGCGCCATGGGAAACAGGATGGCGGCGCATAGGCCCTGAATAGTGCGCATCGAGATCAGCATCGCGGCGTCGTTGGAAAATCCCGCCACGACGCACGAGATAGCAAAGACGGAACAAGTAACGACAAGCGCCGGTCTCAAACCGAATAAATCCAGAGCCTTGCCACCAATCGCGGCAAAACAGGTAAAGGCGAGCAGGTAGGAATTCACGATCCAGTGGGTTGTCGTCAAAGACAATCCCAAGTCATGCCTGATGGTGAATAGGGACACTCCGAGGACCGTTTCATCAAGGTTCACAAGACCGCCGAAGCATCCCATTGCCAGAATAAGTCCGCGCTTCCGCGCGCGCTCGGAAAGTGCAAACAAGTTACGTTTCCCGGACGGCGGAGAAAGAGAACCGGACATGAGGCTGAAATCCTGACATAAAATTGCTCAGCTCGAAGTTTCTGCGCACTTCCTAAAGGATAACTTCTAATCAATTTCAACGTGCCGAACGCGTCAGGTCGGCATATTATGCTCGCGCTTCGGCCTCCTTTTCCCGCGCAACAGCAGCATATGCACAGCAAGCGGCGACTATGGCTGCCATCGCACAAATCAACCGGCTGGATTCGGCTCCCATTGCCAACATTAGGCTGCCCAAAGTCACGCCGAGCGTACCACCGAGAAGACGAGCAGTCATGACAAGAACCAGGCCCCGCTGCCTTTTTTGTCTCGGAGATCACCAATTGCCCGACTTCTCCCTCGGCTTTGATGTTTCGATCTCAAAATTCGACTGTGTGTTACCGCAGAATACGCAATTCTCGCGAGTTTCTTCAAAGACTTGAGGTCTGTGTCCCGAAAGCCAGAGTTGAAAGCGCTGTGTCCGTTTGTCTGCTCCAGGAGGAAAGCGCGGTGGCAAGGCGTGCGGCGGGACTGTCTTCCGGGTCGGACGCGCGTCTGACACACCACCAGTCGAGGGAAACCCCTTCTTCGCTGATTGGTCTGGCGACAAGTGTTCCGTCGGCAAGCTCAGGTTCAATGGCCCATTTGCTGAACAGCGTGACACCGAAACTGGCCCGTACGAGATCGATCACGGCTTCAGGTGTCGGCATAGGCGTCAAGCGCCTGAAGGGCACTGTCGGTTCTCCAAGCAAGGTGGTCCAGTCGAAGCCGGGTTCCGCGGTCAGGGGGTAGGTGAAGAAGCGTTCCTCTCCCATGTTCAGACTGTTGACGACCGGTTCGTTCGCAAGAGGGTGGTTCTTCGAAAGAACAGCCACGACCGGATGAGATCCCAACTTGATCGAGCGAAACTTCGAGAGCGCGGGCTCCCGGCCAAAAACAAGCGAGACATCGACAGACCCGTCCAGAAGCGCTGCGAGAGGGTGGGCTGTCGCTCGTCCGGACAAATCGACCGCAAGAGCTGAATCTGCCGTTTCCAGGTAATCGAGAAAAGCCGGAAACCAGTGGTATCGGCTGTAGGTTGCCTGGCCGAGCCGAACAAGTACACGAGCTTCGCGGGTCGAAGCTTCCAGTTCCTGTTCCAGGCGAAAGAGCTCGGCGAGGAAAGTCTCACCGAGACGGCGCAAACGTTCCCCTTCGAGGGTCAGCTCCAGGCCCGTATCGGCGCGTTGTACCAGCGGAAGACCAATTCTTCTTTCTGCTTCCCGCAGACGATGAGAAGCAGCCGACTGGGTAACGCCAAGGCGCAAGGCTGAGGAAGTCATGCTGCCGGTTTCCGCCAGGGCCGACAGAAGCGTGAGGTGATGAACGGCTAGTTTCGGGATCATGTGTGTATGAAATCATTTCATGATCAGAATGAAAACTAAGAATTTTATTTATTTTCCCGAGCGGGGTATCGACAGGCTATGTCGATCTCATCTCTATCAAAATTCAATTTGAACCCCTTTGGCGCAACCCTCGTCATTGTCGCCTGCGCCGTTTGTTTCGGGCTGGTGCCTGTGTTCGTTCGAGAGCTGAAGGAACTTGGTGCCGGGCCCGCGTCGATTGCGCTCTATCGCTATGGTTTCTCCGCATTCATGTTGCTGCCGTTTCTACCATTGGAAAGACACAAGCGAGGAAGCGCTCTTCTGCTTGCCGGAGCCGGTGCTGTGCTGGGGCTAAGCCTGATCGGTTATCTTGAGGCTATTTCAAATGCGCCTGTAGCAGCGGCCGGGGTCGTTTACATGTCCTATCCGGTATTCGCTTCCCTGTTCGCCTGGATCCTGCTGAAGCAGTCCCCCAGCCTGAGGTCCTTTGCTGCAGCCGGACTTGTTCTCGGTGCGGCTGCGTTGCTGCTTGACCCATCGCTCTTGTCGCCTGAAGTGATGTCTTCTCTGCTTTGGGCGATACCGGCTCCCGTAGCCTTTGGATTCCTTGTAGTGGTTCTGAGCGGGTTGAGCGGACAACTCAATTCACTGGAAAGGACGGCTTGCGGTCTGGTGGGGGCTCTTGTCGGGTTGACACCGGTTGCCCTCCAGGAAGGGCAGGGAACGCTTTTGCCGGCCTCGTCTTCCCAATGGGGACTGATCATTGTCATGGGATTGATGACCGCACTTGTTCCGCAGGTTCTCTTTTCCTTTGCCTGCCAGAAGGTTGGGCCGGTTCGCGCATCGGCCGCCGGCAGCTTTGAATTGCCGACCATGTTCCTCGTGGGGTTCTTTGTCTTTGGCGAAAGTGTCGGTGTCCGGGAAGCGCTGTCCGCGGCGCTGGTCTTGTCAGCAATTCTGCTGGCGCCATCAATAGGTGCAAAGCCCAAGAAAAGCGACTGGATTGGAAGTCCGAAAGAAGTGTCTTGATAAAAAGTATCTTGATATAAAGATAAAAACACACTATCTCCAAATCACCCGGGCAGGTAAAAGCCCGGAACGATTTTGGAGTAGATGCAAATGACAGCTCGTAATCCCGATCATCCGGTCCAGGACCTGTTTGTCGACCGGTGGTCACCCCGCGCTTTTGACGGTTCCGAAATGCCGGAAACTGATCTGAAGACCATTCTGGAAGCTGCGCGCTGGGCGCCGTCCGCTTTCAATATCCAGCCTTGGCGATTTGTCTATGCGTTGCGGGGTGACGCTCATTGGCAGAAGCTTGTGGAACTGCTCAACCCGTTCAACCTGGACTGGGCTCAGCATTCTTCAGCGCTGGTTTACTTGTTCTCGGACACTGAGGTTGACGGCAAGGAAGGCAAACCAAATCGCGCCAACGGAAGTCATTCCTTTGACGCCGGGTCGGCCTGGGCACACGCGGCCTTGCAGGCGACCGCGCTTGGCTATCACACCCACGGAATGGCAGGTATCCATAAGGATCGTGTTCACGAGGTTTTGGGCGTGCCGGAACGTTTCAAGCCAGAGATTGCATTCGCGATCGGCAGACAGGGCGATGCTTCGCGGCTTGACGAGAGCCTTCAGGCAAGGGAAACGCCGAGTGCCCGTATGCCGCTGTCGGACATAGCCTTTGCCGGTTCCTGGGGGTGAATACCTGTCTTTCGAGCGCGGCGTAAAAAAGGCTGCAGGCATTGCCTGCAGCCTTTTTCGTAGAGACGGGTCGTCGATCACGCAGGCGTGTCTGCCGGCGCTTCCGTTGAGGTCTTGGCCGGTTTTCTGGTGAATTTCTCACGCAGCCTTTGAACAGCGACATAGAGCACGGGGATCATCAGAAGCCCGATGGTGCTGTCCAGGATCATGCCGGCGAACACCGGCAGGCCGATTGAAACACGGCTCGCCGATCCGGCGCCTGATGCAAACACCAGCGGCAGAACGCCGACAATGAAGCAAAGACCGGTCATGGTGACAGGGCGAAAGCGTGTATGGGCTGCGCTGATGGCCGCGTCCACGATGCTCATGCCGTCGTCACGGCAATTGCGGGAGAACTCAACCAGCATGATAGCCTTTTTGGCAGCAAGACCGATCAACAGCACCATGCCGATTTGCGCATAGATGTTGTTGTCCAGAACCGGGATCAGATAGAGCGGTATCAGAGCCCCGCAAACGGCAAAGACAGCCGAAAGCATCACCGCAATCGGCAACATCCAACTCTCGTACTGGGCAACCAGACACAGATACGCGAATAGGAATGCCAGCAGCAGGATGTAAATCACGTAGGACCCGGCTTCGATCTCCTGAAGGGACATACCCGTCCATTCGACGGAATAGCCGTCCGGAAGCACTTCCTTCGCAACCTGTTCAAAAGCCGCAATACCGTCACCTGTGCTGTAGCCGATATTGGTCAATCCCTGGACAGCGGCCGAACGTTCGAGATTGTAGCGGGTCACGCTTTGAGGTCCGACCACAGCTTCCAGACTGACCAGCGTGCTGAGCGGGATCATGTCTCCTGAAGAGCTCTTCACATAGATCGAGCCGACATCGTCAAGCGTTTGCCGGTATTCGGCCTCCGAAGACAGGATCACCCAGAACACCTTGCCGTCGAGCAGGAAGTTGTTGACGTAGTAAGTGCCAAGATTGGCCTGCAGCACAGTGAATATGTCGCTGATATCAACCCCGAGGGCTTCCGCCTTGTCCCGGTCGAGTTCAACCTGGTACTCCGGTGAACTTGCGGAGATGGAGCTGAAGACCTGCAGGAACACGGGGTTGGTATTGGAGGCCGACAGGACAGCGTTTGTCACGGCACCGAGATCAACAACGCTTGCTCCAGCGTCGTCCTGGATTTGCGCAGCGATGCCGCCTGATATTCCAAGACCGTCAATGGGAGGTAGCGGGAAAACAAATGACACTGCCTCGTCAATCGTGGCGAGTCTTTCATTGAGTGTCTTCAGGATGTTGTACCACTGGGTTTCTTTGGTCTTCCTTTCACTCCAGGGTGCCAGGATCGGGATCAGTGTTGCGAAGTTCGACCCGTCCCCGGCGATAATGCTGAAGCCAGGAACGGCAATGACGTCCTGAACGCCTTCGACTTCGCGGATCATCGTGGTCATGGTTTTTGCCACGGCCTCGGTGCGTTGCAGTGAGGCGCCTTCCGGTAACTTGACATTGGCAAAGAGGACGCCCTTGTCCTCCAGCGGAATGAAGCCCGTCGGAGTTTCGCGGAACATGAACACCGTGGCCACAAAGGCAGCAACCAGAATGAGCAATGACACGGCGATGTTGCGGATCATGACCCGCACAAGCGCCACATAGGCATTGCGTATTTTGTCGACCAGGGCTCCGAAGAAATACAGCGGCCCATGCCGATTCTTGTCAGACCGGCGCAACAGCATTGAGCAAAGAACCGGTGACAGGGTCAGCGCGTTCACTGCGGACAGGCAGAACGCAATGGTGATCGTGAGCGCGAATTGAAGGTAGATTTCTCCGGTAATGCCGGGGAAAAAACAGACCGGCACAAAGACCGCCAGCAGCACAAAAGTGGTCGCAATGATCGGGCTTGTCACCTGATCCATTGCCTTGAGCGTGGCCTCGCGTGGCGCCAGCCCTTCCTCCTCCATGATCCTTTCGGTGTTCTCTATTATGACGATGGCATCGTCAACGACGAGCGTGATTGCCAGAATGACGCCGAACAAGGTGATCAGATTGGCCGAGAATCCGATGAGGAAAAGAATGGCAAAGGTTCCAAGCAGTGAAACCGGAATTGCAATGGCCGGAATGATAACCGCACGCCAGCTCATCAGGAACATGAACACCACGAAGACCACCAGGCCCGTGGTCATGGCCAGTGTTGTGAGAATTTCCTCGATGGATGCCTTCACGGCCTTGGTGATGTCGTAGAGCAGCTTGTATTCCACACCATTGGGGAAACTCGCCTGCATCTTGTCGAGCTCTGCATAGACGCTGTTTGCAACATCGAGAGCATTTGCCCCCGGTGACTGATAGATCGCGATCGCGGTCGATGGCTTGTTGTTGAGTGTTGCAAAAGCCGAATAGGAACTGGAGCCAAGTTCAACCCGGGCGACGTCCCGCAGTCGCACAAGCTGACCGGAAGATGAGCCTGATACAATGATGTCGCCGAACTGTTGGGCGGTTTCCAGTAGGCCATCAGCTTTCAGTGAGAACTGGAAATCGGTCGGCCCGTTGAATGGAGCTCCGCCAATCTGACCGGCTGTCGCCTGCGCGTTCTGTGCCTGGATGGCACTGGACAGATCCGTCGCCGTCAGGTCGAGCGCAGTCATCTGATCCGGCCGCATCCACACGCGCATGCTGTAATCAAGAGGACCGAACTGCGAGACGCTGCCGACACCGGGCAGGCGAGACAGGCGATCCTGGACGTGGATGGTGGCGTAGTTGCTCAGATAGATCGCGTCCCGGCTTTCGTCCGGGGAAACCAGATTGACCACCAGAAGCATGTTGGCGGACTGTTTCTTGGTGGCAACACCCAGGTTCTTGACCGATTGCGGCAATTGAGGTTCCGCCAGCGCAACGCGGTTCTGCACATTGACGGCGGCAATATCGGGGTCCGTGCCGATCTCGAAGGTGATGGTGAGAGTGTAGGTACCCGCATTGGAGCTGATCGAAGACATGTAGATCATGTTTTCAACGCCGTTCACCTGGTCTTCGATCGGGATCGCGACCGATTTTTCGATCAGCTCTGAATCAGCGCCGGGGAACTGCGCCGTGACAACGACTTGCGGTGGCGTGACGTTCGGATATTCCGAAATGGGAATGAACACGATGGCGATGATCCCGACCAGCGAGGCTATCAGAGACAGGACCAGCGCAAAGTTCGGTCGATCAATGAAGAATTTGGAGAGCATGGCTTGAAGACTCTCCTAGCTTTTGGCTTCGACTGGGGCGACGGTCATGTCGGGTTTGACCCGTTGCAATCCCTGAACGATGACCTGTTCGCCTTCCTTCAGGCCCGACTTGACTTCCCAGAGAGAGCCGGACTGTCGGCCCAGCGTGATGTCCTGACGTTTCACCTTGTTGTCGCTGTCAACGACATAGACAAAGTGACCCTTTGCATCGAGCTGAATGGCTGTCTGGGGAACGGCGGCCAGTTTGGCCGGATCGGCAGCCTCGACAGTCACGTTCACAAACTGTCCGGGAATGAGCAGGTTTTTCGGATTGTCGAAGGTTGCGCGCAGCTCAATGGTATCGCTGCTCTGATCGACAGTCGTGCCGACATAGGTAACCTTGCCGGCAGACGGAAACTGAGTGCCGTTTGTCATGGTCAGGTTGACCTTGAAAGTGGCGCTGTCATTTCCGATCAGCCCGGCTTCCCGATCTTCGATCAGATCCTTTTCGCCCATATAGAACGACACATAGATCGGGTCGACGCTGGTAACCGTTGCCAGCGTGCCGGTGTTGGAATCAACCAGGTTGCCGACATTGACATTGGTCTTGCTGATACGGCCGTCTATCGGGCTGTTGATGTTGGTGTAGCTGAGGTTGATGTCGGCAGTATCCAGATTGGCTTGTGCCTCATCGACATTTGCCTGATCCGTAGCGGTCGTTGCTTTCTGCTTGTCGTAGTTGGCTTGCGAGATATCGCCCTTGGCCAGAAGTTGGCGTTGGCGTTCGAGTTCAATCTGGGAGTTTTCAAGAGCCGCCTTCGCACCTTCAAGTGTTGCCTTGGCCTGGTCGACGCTTGCCTGATAGAGATCCTTCTCGATGACGTAGAGAAGGTCGCCCTTCTTGACGGTGCCGCCTTCCGTGAAGTTGCGTTTGTCGAGGTACCCTTCGACCCTGGCAACAATGTCGACGGTGCTGACAGCTTCCACGCGGCCGACATAGCGGGACGCATTGTTTGCCGTGATTGTCGAAACCTTTGCCACAGTGACTTTTTGCGGTTGCGTCGATGTGTCCTGTGCGTTCGCCGCGAACGCGGTCAATAGAGCTGACGCCAGTCCTAGAAACACTTTCGCCGATTTCATGTCCCCTCCGGCCAACAATCAAAATTTCGCAATTAGAAACGATATCATAACCGGAATAATCAGCGATGCGAGGAGTTTAGGGACAATTTACGATTTTATTTTCCGTGCGCGTCAACTTGCTCGGGTTGCCTTTGCGACTGCGGCAATCTGCACGGCGTTTGTTGCAAAGCTGCGTCCTATAGTGACGATTATCCGACAACGTGGGCAGAGGCCGGAATGAGCAAATCAGACAGGTTGCCGAGGGAAAGTTATCTCAACAGCTACTATGCGACCGGGGATTACATGGACACGTTCTCTGTTTCTCTGGAGGGCAGGCAGGATCTGCAGGCAGCTGACATTCGTGTTTTGGCCGACCACATCCTCAATGCTGATATCGCCTGGATGAATGCCCTGTTGAGGGCGCGGGACATGGTTGTCAAACCACTTGGCATGAAAACGACCAGCGACCTGGCGCGCGAACAGTCACAAGTTCCGATGAGTGCACGGCAACCCGGCGATCGGATCGGGTTTTTCAAGATCTACAGCGTGACGGAAAACGAGATCGTGCTGGGCGAGGACGATTGGCACCAGGATTTCCGCCTGTCGATTTTCCGTAAGATCGGGCCGAAGCCGGGCGTTTTCGCATCTACCTGCTGCAAGCGCCACAATCTGTTCGGCCATCTCTACCTGGCTCTCATTTTGCCGCTGCACAAGAAGATCGCGGCGACGGTACTGGATTACGCCACCGCGCAGGATCTGGCTGCTGTTTAGGATTCCAGATGTCCGGTCTTGCGCCAGACCCGGGTGCCTTGCGCCGTTTTGATGGACTGCCGGCTTCCCGGCGGAAGCCGCAGCCAGGTTCCCTGGTCGTATCGGCCGTCCCCATCCTCGAAACTGCCTTCGATAACGAAATACTCGGCGCCTCCGGGAAACTCCTGCTCGTCGAACTGTGAGCCGCGCTCCCAGTTCAGCATGACGACTTCCTCATCCGGGCGAACGAACAGAGGAAGAATGTGCTCACCGGAGCGGCCCGCCTGCCAACCCGCTGGGTCCAGCGTGTTGACGCGGACATAAGTGTCGTCTTCAGCCTGCATCTGCCTCAACTTTACCAGGATGACTGCGCCAGGTTCGCTGGAGGGTACGTGACGGGAGCCGGGAGGATTGCGCACATACATGCCTTTGGGAAAGTCGCCGCTTTCGTCAGAAAAAACACCGTCAAGAACCAGAAACTCCTCGCCCATATCGTGGGTATGGGCGGAAAAGGCAGAGCCCGGTGCATAACGGACCAAACTGGTTGCGCGCGCTACCTCGTCGCCGTCCCGCTCCAGCATGCGTCGTTCCACACCCGCCATCGGGGAGGGGATCCAGTCAAGCGTAGCGCTGTCGACGACAGCGCGTTCTGTCAGATCGGCGTGAATTTTCATCAAGTCTATCCCTCTTGACGGGTTGTTTCTAATTAAAATGGACTATAGGACGCGTATTTGAAGAGGCGGGACATGAATTAGAAGTGATCGGCTTGTTAAGCCGGGACTGAAGCGGTGGAATGCTGGGAAAAAGCCGGATTCCGGCAAGGCCGGCTTTGCAAGTCTTCCGGAATCGTGCTGACTACCGCCCTGCACGGATTCAACGCACGGAGTTAAAGCAGCACCGCCGCTGCACTAGAAGTGATTGCATGACGGTACAGATCGATATCGGTGAAATGACAGGCGGTGCGCGGGCCGGGCTTGACTTGGAAGAGCTCCTGGCCACGCGGCTTTTGGTTCAGGGGAACTCCGGTTCCGGTAAGTCGCATCTGCTTCGCAGACTTCTGGAACAATCGGCCAGCTGGGTGCAGCAGGCCATCATCGATCCTGAAGGCGACTTCGTATCTCTGGCCGACAAGTTCGGCCACGTCGTTGTGGACGCTGTCGGAACCGAAAAAGATCTCCAGATGATTGCCGGGCGGGTGCGTCAGCACCGCGTTTCCGTCGTCCTGAACCTGGAAGGCCTTGACGCTGATCGTCAGATGAAAGCAGCGGCGACCTTTCTCGACGGGCTTTTCGATGCCGATCGGGATCTTTGGTATCCAATGATTGTCGTTGTCGACGAAGCGCAGCTCTTTGCTCCGGCTGCAGCGGGTGAAGTTACCGAAGAGGCACGCCGCCGGTCTCTCGGAGCCATGACCAATCTGATGTGCCGCGGCCGCAAAAGAGGTCTGGCGGGTGTCATCGCGACCCAGCGTCTGGCCAAGCTTGCAAAGAACGTCGCTGCAGAAGCCTCGAATTTTTTGATGGGCCGGACGTTCCTCGACATCGACATGGCTCGCGCCGCGGATCTGCTCGGAATGGAACGCCGTCAGGCGGAAAGCTTCCGCAATCTGGATCGCGGACATTTCATTGCTCTTGGTCCGGCGATGTCTCGCCGTCCGGTTCCCGTCAAGATCGGCCCGGTGGAAACAATGGGCCGCGGCGGCAGTCCGAAATTGATGCCTTTGCCGGAGCAGCCGAAGGAAGAGGCCAAGGATCTGATCTTTACCCCCGCCGAAGGCGAGGCTCCGGTGGTGCGGCAGCGCTTTGTCGAGCCGGTTGTGTCTACCGGAGATGTGCTTGATCAGCTGACAAGCGCAGAACGCGCAAGTGACGAGGCAACGCCTCAACCGGAGAGTCTGCTCGATTTCGGCGAGCGCGAAGAAAAGATCTCCGAAATCATTGCCGGCATTCTGGAAGACGAAGAAGCCGCCTTCCAGCCGATCGCTACGCTGTACCAGGATTTCCAGGTCCGTTGTCGAATTGCCAAGCTACCGGGCGGGGCTCCGGACCTGCAGGCGTTTCGTGAGAAGCTTTCAGTGGCTCGAGCCGGGGTTGAAAAGGGCGAAGTCGATGACGGTGCCTGGGCCCAGGCGGAACTGATCGCCTCGGAATTGCCGGATGACATGCGCGGTGTTTATCTGCTGCTGGCAAAAGCGGCCCTGGCAAAGGCACCATGTCCGGGAAACCTGGAAATCGCGACAGCCTATGGGACGCGCTCGCCGGGGCGTGCCAGATGGTTGCTGAGCCATATGGAAGAGCGCGGTTTTCTTGTCTGCGCCACGGATCTTCGCGGCAATCGCATCGTTACGCTGACGGATCTCGGTTGGCAAACGGCACCCGGCGACGAAGCTGCTGCCTGAAACAGCTTAACAAAAGCAGTGGTCAGCCCGAGCAGATTTTGAGAGCGGGCAGGCTGTCAATGTGAATATTCCAGCTTGCTCTTCTGGTAACGAGCATGCGCACGCCTGAAACGTTGATTCGGGAGGTGTTCAGACTTCCTGATGAAACGGCCAGAAGTTTGCGATTAGCTCGTTTCTGAAGATTGAGCTCGGGAAAACCCGGTCTGGCAGTCGGCTCTATCACTCTTAAAAGGCGAGAGGCTGATCCTTGTTCAAATGTGCGCCGGACGTCAGATCGCCGGGCGCATACGGCTGCGCACACGCATCGCTTTAGAGGTTTCAACCGGTTGCCGTGCCAGCAAGTAGTCCAGTTGCGAAAGCTCCAGGGTGATGCCATCAATCGTCCGGCTCAGGACATTTTCCATGTAACTTCCTGCCGGAGAACGGTCGCGGATCTGTTTCGCCCGGTCCCGCGCCTTTTGCAGGTAGGCAATCATGGTGCGGACCTCGTCTGGCGTTACATCGGTCGGCTGCTGTGCCGCCAGCAGGGACGGCGAAGACGACAAGGCGACGGAGTACTGCGCTTGAGCTGGATGAGCAAACTGCATTGGCAACCTCAAATGTTCATGCTTTGTTCCATTTTAGTCAAATTTGTCGATCAATCAAGTCACATGGCTTTCGGGGGCATCGGTTAAATGGTTGTTCGATTTTGCAAATGACTAAAAAAGAAAGCTCGCGCAATGGCTTGCGCGAGCTTCTTGGTTCAAGTTTTTTTTGCTTTAAGCAGCTCTCACTCTCGCAAGGAAATCGGCAATGGTCGATTGCAGCCCGTGGGCTTGTTGCGAAACGGACTGGGAAACAGACAGCACGTCGGCAGCTGAGTTGCTGGTCTCTTCAGCCGCTTGCATGACATCGCCGACACTGTTGCTCATATCGCTGGTGCAGCTCGCAGCCTGCTGAACGTTGTGGCTGATCTCGTTGGTGGCATCGCCCTGCTGTGAAATGGCAGCGGCAATCGTTGCCGTGAACTGATTGACCTCTTCCATGGTGCTGGCGATTTCCTGGATCGATCCGACAGCGTTTCGGGTCGATGACTGGATGCCGGTGATCTGCGCGGAGATCTCCTCGGTTGCCTTTGCGGTCTGGGTTGCGAGTTCCTTGACCTCGGAAGCAACGACCGCAAAGCCCTTGCCGGCTTCACCGGCGCGCGCCGCTTCAATGGTGGCGTTCAGGGCAAGCAGGTTGGTCTGTTCCGCAATCGCCTGGATCAGGCTGACAACTTCGCCGATCTTCTGAGCGGAACTGTCGAGGCTGCCGACCTTGTCGTTGGAATCATTGGCTGCCTGCGTAGCGCTGACCACGATGTCCTTGGTCTGGTCGATCTGCCGGCCGATTTCAGAGATGGACGCGGACAGCTCTTCTGCGGCCGAAGCAACCGTTTGAACACTGCCCTGGGCGACATCAGAAGACCCTGCAACGGAAGACACTTTCGTGGATGTGTCGCGTGCGATCGCATCGAGAGAGGCGGCTGTCTGCTCCATCTTCTCACTGTCGCCACTGACCTGATCCAGAACATCGTTGACGTCGGTCTCAAAAGCCTCGATGAGCGCTTCAATCTCCCGCTGACGATCAAGCTGGGACTGTTGGGAAAGCTCTGTATCGTTTTGCAGGGACCTGCGTTCGTTTTCGTTTTCAACGAAAATCTCCAGAGCGCCTGCCATCTGTCCGATCTCGTCCTTGCGGTCCGTGTAGGCGACAGGTGTTTCGACGTCACCTTCAGCAAGCTTGCGCATGCGTTCGGTCAAGGCCCGGACGGGGCCAGCGATCGTGGAGCCGAGCATCCACATCAGGAATGTGCCGGCAACCAGCAGGCCAAGTGACAGCAGCAGGCTCAGCTGCATCGTGGAATTGGCACTCGCGAGCAATTCACTTTCGTCGACAGCCAGCACAACAAACCAGTTTTGCCCAGTGCCATCCAGCTCGAAGGCCTGAATGGCTTCTGCAACACCGTTGTCCGTTGAATAGGCAAGGGTGCCTTTCATGGATTTGATCTTGCTGACCAGCGAAGGATCCGCCTGTTTGCCGAGAAGAGATGAATCGGGATGGGAGACCCACACGCCTGCTTCACTCAGCAGGCCGACATAACCGGTTTCATATGTCTGTCCGGCGCTGACTGCCTTCTGCAATCCTTCAAGGGAAACGTCGATCGTTGCTCCGCCGATACCGCGGCCGGATTTATCCAGGATCGGCGAAGAGGCTGTCGCCATCAGAACGTCGACACCGTTGATCGGATAAATATAAGGCTCGGTTACAGTGTCGTGGCCGAGATTCTTCGGCTTGTCATACCATTCTTCGGAGCCGCTATCGCCGCCGAACATCAGCGGTTCCCAGGCAACGCTGGCACCGTCATTATAGAAATATGGAATGAAGCGGCCGTTTTCGTCCGAGTAGTTGGAGCCTGCGTTGTCCGCGTCCGGTCCCGCCATGTCAGGTTCGAAGATCACTCCCCCACCCACGAAGTGCTTGTTCTGGCTGATTTGCTGCAGCATCACAGCGCTATAGGCATTGCGATCGGTGACGCCGGCATGCTGCAGTCCCTCGAGCGCATCCGAGGTCGCACGGGCGGTCAGCTGGGCTTCTGCCAGCGTCTTGCCTGCATCAAGCGCAAGTGCCTCAGCAGTTTTACGGATAAGTTCTTCACCTGACTTCTGCGATGTTCCCTGCGCCATGAAAGTTACTGCAAGGATTAGCGTCAGGAAGCCGACCAGAAATACACCACTTGAGGCAAAAAAGATTCGATTTCTAAGAGACATGCAAGGCTCCAATAGTGTGTCTGGTCGGACCTTACGTAGGTTGAGTAAAGCAAAGCTTACAGTTGCATTTGTTTTCTCTTGCCCGAGTCGGATTTTTTCAATCCGGATCCTGCATTCCGGATTCTCTTTGACGATGCCGCTTGAAGTGTGAGAAGAATTTGGTTACATATGAAACTAAATTCATCTCTGAAGCCGGAGGACGTCATGGATCAGAGAACGGAAAACACCCGGACAACAAACAATAACGGTCGGAATTCATCCGAGCTCGAGTATATGCCGGGCTTCGGCAACGACTTTGAAACCGAAACATTGCCCGGTTCCTTGCCGCAGGGAATGAACAGCCCGCAGAAATGCGCTTACGGTCTTTACGGTGAGCAGCTTTCCGGCACGGCCTTTACCGCGCCGAGCCATCAGAACGAGCGGACCTGGTGCTATCGTATCCGCCCGTCGGTCAAGCACACGCATCGTTTTCAAAAGATTGACCTGCCACACTGGAAAAGCGCGCCGAATGTCTGTGAAGACGTGATTTCGCTTGGCCAGTATCGATGGGATCCGGTTCCCCATTCCGATGAGGACCTGACCTGGCTGACCGGCATGCGCACCATGACGACCGCGGGAGACGTCAATACCCAGGTGGGCATGGCAAGCCACATCTACCTCGTCACCAGATCGATGGAAGACGAGTATTTCTTCTCAGCGGACAGCGAGCTTCTGGTTGTTCCCCAGGAAGGTATCCTGAGGTTCTGTACCGAACTCGGTATCATTGAACTGGAGCCTAAGGAAATCGCCATTCTTCCGCGTGGCCTGGTCTACAGGGTCGAAGTGGTCGAGGGACCTGCGCGCGGGTTTGTCTGCGAGAACTATGGTCAGAAATTCGAGTTGCCGGGCAGGGGGCCAATCGGTGCGAACTGCATGGCCAATCGCCGCGATTTCAAGACACCGGTTGCCCATTTCGAAGATCGGGAAGCACCGTCAACAGTGACTGTCAAATGGTGTGGTCAGTTTCACGAAACCAAGATCGGCCATTCCCCGCTCGACGTTGTTGCCTGGCACGGCAACTATGCGCCATGCAAATATGACTTGCGCACTTACTGCCCGATAGGCGCCATTCTGTTCGATCACCCCGATCCATCGATCTTCACGGTTCTGACTGCACCTTCGGGTGTGCCCGGCACGGCGAATATCGACTTCGTCCTGTTCCGCGAGCGCTGGATGGTTGCTGAGAACACCTTCCGTCCGCCTTGGTACCACAAGAACATCATGTCCGAATTGATGGGCAACATTTACGGGCAGTACGATGCCAAACCGCAGGGCTTCGTGCCTGGCGGCATGAGCCTGCACAACATGATGCTGCCGCACGGTCCGGATAACAACGCCTTCGAGGGGGCTTCCAATGCAGACCTGAAGGCGGAAAAGCTCGATAACACAATGTCCTTCATGTTCGAGACCCGGTTCCCGCAGCATCTGACTGAATTTGCTGCAAAAGATGCCCCCTTGCAGGATGACTACATTGACTGTTGGGAGTCACTTGAGAAAAAGTTCGACGGTACACCGGAAGGAACGTGGGACAAGTAATGAGCAATGCCAAAGTGCCGGACCTGAAAGATCGTCTGGTCATCCTCGGCTCCAAGGGCGGACCGGCAATCCGTCCGGGCGGGCCGTCACCGACCAGCTCGCTGATTGAGATCGGTGGCCGCCGCTGCGTCGTCGATTGCGGTCTTGGGGTGACCAGAGGGTTGGTGGACGCGGGTGTCGTTCTCAAGGAACTGGACCTGATCTTCATCACCCATATGCACTCTGATCACGTTCTGGAACTTGGCCCATTGGTTCATACTGCCTGGTGCACCGGGCTGTCACATCGGGTTCGGGTGTACGGTCCGTCGGACCTGATCGAGTACTGGGACGGCTTCCTGAGCTCGATGCGCTATGACATCGATACGCGTATTGAGGACGAGGGGCGTCCGGATTTGCGAGATCTGGTGGAAATTCATCTTCTGCAGGAGGGGGAAGTACCACTTGAAGACGAGAAACTGTCGATTGCGACTTTGCGGGTTGAACATCCGCCGGTAGTCGATTGTTTTGCCTTGAGGTTTTCTGACCAGGATTGGTCGGTCGTCTTTTCTGCCGACACGGCCTATTTCCCGCCGCTTGCAGATTTCGCCAAGGATGCCGATGTCCTCGTTCACGAGGCGATGCTCGCGCGCGGCGTCGACAGGATTGTGGAGATAACCGGCAATGGCGATCGGTTGCGTCAGCATCTTCTGGCCAGCCACACGTTGGCGCCCGATGCTGCAAAGATCGCCGAAGCCGCCGGTGTGAAGAAACTGGTGCTCAATCATCTGATCCCTGCAGACCTGCCAGGGTTCGAAAAATCTGAGTGGCTTGAAGCCACCAAAGCCTTTTCAGGCGAAACCATAATCAGCCACGACGGTATGGCGATCACAAGGAGTTAAGAACCAATGAAACTGGCAACGCTCAAGGACGGCAGCCGCGATGGTAAACTGGTGGTGGTAAATGACCGCCTGACCTACTGCACGGACGCAAGCCACATTGCCCCGACGCTTCAGGCTGCTCTGGACGATTGGGACAAGATTGCGCCGAAACTGAAGCTTCTGGCCGAAAGCCTCTCTCACGAAGCGGTTCCGACCATTCGCTTTCACGAGCACGACGCCCTGTCGCCGTTGCCGCGTGCTTATCAATGGGCGGACGGTTCTGCATACGTCAATCACGTGGAACTGGTGCGCAAGGCGCGCGGTGCCCAGATGCCGGACAGCTTCTGGACCGATCCGCTGATGTACCAGGGTGGTTCGGATACGTTCCTCGCACCTCGCGATCCGATCCGGATGCGCGAAGAGGCCTGGGGCATCGATATGGAAGGCGAGATTGCCGTTGTCACCGGTGATGTGCCGATGGGTGTCAGCCCGGAAGAGGCCCTGAAATCCATCCGTCTTGTAATGTTGGTCAACGACGTTTCTCTTCGTGGACTTATCCCGGCCGAGCTCGGCAAGGGCTTTGGCTTCTTCCAGTCAAAACCGTCTTCTGCATTTTCCCCCGTTGCAGTAACGCCTGACGAACTTGGCGATGCCTGGAAGGATGGCAAGCTGCATTTGCCGCTTCATGTGGACTTCAATGGTGCACCGTTCGGCCGGGCCGAGGCCGGTGTCGACATGACGTTCGATTTCGGTCAGCTGGTCGCCCATGCCGCCAAGACACGCGATCTCGCCGCTGGAGCCATCATCGGATCGGGAACCGTTTCCAACAAACTTGACGGCGGTCCGGGCAAACCGATCGCCGAGGGTGGTGTCGGTTATTCCTGTATTGCCGAGATCCGCATGATCGAAACCATCAATGAAGGTCAGGCCAAGACCCCGTTCATGAAGTTCGGCGACACGGTGCGCATCGAAATGATGGATGGAGACGGTCATTCGATTTTCGGTGCCATCGAGCAAACGGTTGAGAAGAACTAGGGCGAAGCTTCGGGGCGATTGAAAGCCCTGTTGCTTTCCCAAATCGCCAGTCAACCTTGCCTCGGCTCGCTTACGGCATCCGTGCCGTCGGTTGTCGAGCGAGCATGTGGGCGATCAGAGAAACGTCACGGAATGAATTGCCGGATCAGGTTCGGCGAGGACGAAGATCACGAGGCGGTTTCGCCTTAGGAGGACAAATGAGCAAACAATTCGCATCCGCCGGAGATATGACCGAAAAGGAAATCTCCTTCACCGAAATCGGTCGTGACCTTTGGGCGTTCACCGCTGAAGGCGATCCGAACTCCGGTGTCATCATCGGTGACGACAGCGTCATGATCATCGAAGCGCAAGCAACACCACGACTTGCGCAGAAGGTGATCGAGAAAGTGCGTTCGGTTACCGACAAGCCGATCTCGCATCTGGTGCTGACCCATTACCATGCCGTCCGGGTGCTTGGTGCATCCGCTTACAATGCTCAGACCGTGATCATGAGTGAGAAAGCCCGCTCCATGGTCGCCGAGCGTGGCAAGGAAGACTGGGCCAGCGAGTTCGAACGCTTTCCGCGCCTGTTTCAGGGCCATGAAAGCATCCCGGGACTGACCTGGCCGACAACCACCTTCAACGACCGGATGACCGTTTATCTGGGCAAGCGCCGGGTCGATCTCATGTTCCTTGGCCGCGCTCATACCGCGGGCGATATTGTTGCCTACGTGCCGGACGAAAACGTGATGTTCACCGGCGATATCGTCGAGTATCACTCTGCCTGCTATTGCGGCGACGGCCACTTCCAGGACTGGCCGGGCACGCTGGAGCAGATCCGCAGGTTCAATCTCGACGCCATTGCACCGGGGCGTGGAGATGCACTGGTCGGCTCAGAGATGGTCAACGCAGCGCTGGATTCCACCGCCGACTTCATCCGCTCAACCTATGACCCGGTTGCGAAAGTTGCCAAGCGTGGCGGATCACTCAAGGAAGCCTGGGACGCCTGCCGTGCCGCCTGTGATCCAAAGTTCAAGGACTATGCGATTTACGAGCACTGCCTGCCGTTCAACGTGGCCCGCGCCTACGATGAGGCCCAGGACATCGATACACCGCGCATCTGGACTGCTGAGCGTGATGCCAAGATGTGGTCAGACCTGCAGGGGTAAAGCGAAGCATTTGCTGGACGATCTCATGATTGTGACGCAATTGCATGCAGTTTCTGGTTGGTCTGGATTGTAGATTGAGGCCAACCGTGAAATCTCTGCCTAAAATCCCGATTCCTGCCATCGTCGGATGGCTATTCTCAAGCCTGCCGGCTGTGGCCTGCCAGCTTGGCCCCTATGAATATGACGATCCGTTTGCACCTGAGGCGCTTACCATTATCGCGGAGGTTACCGAGTATGACTTTGCGATTTCGGAAAGGGGAGCCTGTTTCAGAACTGGGTATGCCATCCGCGAAGTTCTATTGGGTGCTCACGTTGGCCCACTTGAAGTTGAAGTCTGTTACGAGTTTGAGGCAGATACACGCTCTTTTGAGGCACAGTCTGATGAGTGGCGGCAAAGTCAGGCCGAATTCGATCAGATTACAGGAAACTTTGAGGGGGCTTTGGTCATGGCCCTACTTACGAAGGGGAGTCCAACCAACGCGGCTCCGAGCATGTTGCCTCAATCGGAGTATCGCCCGGCGATCACATCTTGCTGGGGTGTATTTCAGTTTAATCTCGGTGACATGACAGACGAGCAGAGAGCGACCTATCTGGCAGAGATCAGGTCGGGAATTGAGGAATTCCGGTTAGGAAAAACTTCGACCGAGCAAGTAGGGGAAATACAGAAGTAAATCGATGAGCTCAGCACTGAACCACCTCCACCTCATGGCCCGCAACAATGCCTATGCCAACGGGCGCCTGTATGAGGCCTGCTGTCAGCTCAGTCAGGAGGAGTTCCAGGCTGAGAGGACCGGCTTCTTTCCATCGATCCGCGAAACGCTCAACCATAATTGGGAAGTGGACCGGTATTACCTCGATGCCTTGAAGGAACAAGGGCAGGGACTGACGGTGTTCGAAACGCCGCACCTAAAAACGGCAGAGACACTGCGAGTTGCGCAGGAAGAGTCCGATAGACAGCTGATTGCCTTCTGCGACGGACTGAACGAGTCGGATCTGGACAGGAAAGTCGCCCAGGACCGTGGACGGAACGGCCTGTTTCACGAATCGATCGCCAATACGCTGCTGCATCTTTTTCAGCACCAGATCCATCACAGAGGTCAAGTACATGCGATGCTGGCCGGAACAAAAGTGGCGCCACCGCAACTCGATGAGTTCTTTCTGGAATTCGACAGGCACAAGTCGGCGTTGAAATACTTATAAACAAGGAGCAGGGAGAGAACCTGTGACCAAATTATTCGAGGTACCGCTTTATCCCTATAAGCGCTCTACCGATCAGGATGCCTCAACACCAGTGCGGCACCCGGTTGTCGTCATAGGAGCAGGGCCCGTCGGGCTGGCCATGGCGATCGATCTCGCGCAGGCCGATATTCCCGTCGTCGTGCTGGATGACAACGACAAGGTCAGTGTCGGATCGCGGGCGATCTGCTTTTCCAAGCGTTCGCTTGAGATCTTCGATCGTCTCGGATGTGGCGACGAGATGGTGCACAAAGGTGTCGTCTGGAACGTCGGCAAGGTTTTCTTCGGTGACCGACAGGTCTACGAATTCAACCTTCTGCCGGAAGAAGGGCACAAGCGCCCGGCCTTCATCAATCTACAGCAATATTATTGCGAGCTTTATCTGGTCGAACGCATTCGCGCTCTTCAGGCGGAAGGCAAGCCGATTGAAATACGCGGCGGCAACAAAGTCGCAAACCTTGTTGAGCGGGATGATCACACAATTGTCACGGTGGAAACCACTGACGGAGCTTACAATCTCGAAGCTGATTGGCTGATCGCCTGTGACGGGGCCGGGTCGCCCACCCGGAAAATGCTGGATCTGGATTTTGTCGGCAGGGTCTTTGAAGACAACTTCCTGATCGCCGATGTGATCATGAAGGCGGACTTTCCGACCGAACGCTGGTTCTGGTTCGACCCGCCCTTCAACAAGGATCAGTCCGCGCTCTTGCACAAGCAGCCGGACGGGGTCTGGCGGATTGATCTTCAGCTTGGCTGGGACATCGACAAGGAAGAAGAAAAGAAACCGGAAAACGTCATTCCACGATTGAAGCAGATGCTCGGTGACGAGGTCGAATTCGATCTGGAATGGGTATCGATCTACACATTCCAATGCCGCCGGATGGAACAGTTCCGGCACGGTCGTGTGATCTTTGCCGGTGACAGCGCGCACCAGGTTTCGCCGTTTGGCGCGCGTGGCGCGAATTCCGGGTTCCAGGACATCGACAATCTCGGCTGGAAGCTGAAACTTGTCCTCGCTGGCAAGGCGCCCGATGCGCTGTTGGATTCCTATGCCTATGAAAGGGAACTCGGAGCAGACGAGAACATTCTGCAAAGTTCCAGGTCTACCGATTTCATCACGCCGAAATCGGAAACGAGCCGCATCTTCCGTGATGCCGTTCTGGATCTCTCGGAGCACTATGAGTTCGCACGCCCGCTAGTGAATTCCGGTCGTCTGTCGGTACCCTGCGTCTATGACGGGTCGCCGCTCAACGGACCGGACGAGGATACCTTGCCCTGGCGCACGCGCCCAGGAAGCTCGCTGGTCGATGCGCCTGTCGGCAATGGGTGGCTGCTTGATATCCATGGAGGGGAATTTCATCTCCTTGGAATTGGCTGTGACGTACCCGCCGAAAGCGAATTGCATGGTGTTCGGGTCAAGGGCATTTCCATACCGCGATCTGAAGTGGGAGCTGAATTGAAAGCGCGATATCTCGGCGGTGCAACAAAGGCTATCTACCTGATCCGGCCGGATCAGCACGTTGCGGCCCGCTGGACCAGATTGGACCAGGAAGGAATAGAGGCGGCAATGGCAACCGTGCTGGCGAAAGGGAGCTCATGATGACGACAAGCGTCAATACGAAGCCGAACCTGGACCGGCCAGATGCATTTTACGCCGATCTGCTGACCGCTCACGAAGGCCTCAGCAAGGAAGAAAGCGATGCATTCAACGCACGGCTGATCCTGTTGATGGCCAACCAGATTGGAGACCGAAAGCTCCTGAAGCAACTTCTCGAAACTGCGGCACACAAACAGTCCGGTCTTTAACCTTCTGCAACCGGCGGCGGAGCGCATTTGCTTGTTGTGGGCCGGGGGCAACAGGGGATCGAAACTCTCTCAAAAAGGGTATTTGGGAGAGTTTCAATCTCTGTTGAGGATGGGCGATTTAATTCGGGCAAAAAAAGTTGCACCGAAAATCCTCTTTATGTCTTTGCATGTTAAGTGAAAACCGGGGTCCATTTAATTCGACGTAAAAGAGCGGTTGCGTTCAAGAAAACTGTTCATCAATTGTTTATTCGCCTGCACCTTCAATTGACGAAAGTGTGGGGGAAACATGTCCAGGTTACTTACACCATTAAAGAATACTCGGTTTTCTGCAAAGGTTGGTGGCGGCTTTGCGGCGATGATTATTGTTGCTGCTGCAGTAGGGGCCGTTGGAACTGTTGCGATCCTCGGGTTGCGGTCTCAGGCGGATGTGAGTTCCATGGCGACTGCTTCCATGGCGGATTTGCAACAGGTCGCCCAAGCCCAGGAGGCGTTCCTTTCCAGGCGCAGCCCGGAATTGGCCAGTGCAGCAGGTCAGCAGATCGCGCAACTCAAGGCATCTCTTGTTTCTCTTGATCAAGCTTCGGATGCCGGACAGGGTCCCGCAGCGACCGTTGAAGCGATTGGGCTTGTCGATAAGCTGGACGGTGAATTTGCCGAAGTTGTCGCCGCAGTTGAAAACCGGCAGGCACAGGTCGAAAAGCTACTACGTTCAGCGGTCGGTCTTGAAACGCTGGCGGCGCAGATCACCGACCAGATGACCAAGACCCAAAGAGATGCGGGGGCAGCAGCCAAGAAGGCATCGGGAACACGTAACCGGGCCGACAAGGTAGGTCGCATGCTTTCCGAAATGGAAGACGTGTCTGCAGACCTTGGCGCTTTGATCGCAGCTGGAGAGGGAGCAGAACTGCCGCCATCATCGGCACAGGCAATTAGCGAAGGCGCCGCAAGACTCGCAAAGTCGAGCAAGAAGGCGGCAAAGCTGAAAGTTGCAGGTCTCGATTCGTCGGAAATGAAACAGCTTGCCGGTCTGGCGAAGACCTTGAAAGAAAAGCTGCCCGCACCTGAAGGTGAGAGGGCGGAATATGCCGCCCTGCCGGCGATGCTTGGCACGGAGGTGGCTGCGGAACTGGCCGTGCTGCATGATCGTGCCTCCGCAATGCGCAAGGTGGTCTACGCGGCCACGGACGATGCGAAGAAAATTGCGGGCAAGGCGCAGTCGAAACTCGGGATCGTTGATCTTGTGAATGTGAATGCCACGAAGTTCCTGAGAGCTTCCCTGGAAATTCGCTCGGCAACCATGGAGTTTTTCGCAGGCTTTGAATCCATGGGCGCAGACGATGTGCTCACCCGTGTCGGCATTCTTCAAAATCTGGCAAGCACTCTGAAGGCCGACAGTGCCGCCTTTCCTGAAATCACCGATGCCGTGGCTGCGATTGAACGGGAAGTCGCGGCATACGAAGCGGAATTTGCAGGCATGGTCGCCGCAAAAGAGGCGTTCGACCTCAAGCGGGAGGCTTTGATCGCAACGTCAGGCGAAGTTCGCCGGGTTATTACCGGTTTGACCGAGGCCCAGTCGGCGAGCGCTTCCGCCAGGGCGGACACTGCTCTTGGCCTGATTGCAGCAGCACTGGCTGCGGCAGTGGCTGTCGGGGGGCTTCTTGCCTTTGTCCTGTCACTGGTCATCACGAGGCCCACCCGTGTTCTGACCGAAGCCATGGGGCGACTGGCCGAAGGCGACACCGAGGTTGTCATTCCTTCCACGGATCAGCGCGATGAAATCGGTGACATGAGCCGTACCGTTCAGGTGTTTCAGGAAAATGCCCGTGAACGGGTTCGGCTTGAAGAAGAAGCAAGTCTGCATCAGCAGGAGCAGAACACGCGTCAGAATGAGGTGGAACGTCTGATCGGGAATTTCCGCGAGGAAATTCAGGAACTTCTTGGGGCCTTGGACGAAACGGCAGCGGGCATGACGGGCACGGCTAGTGCGCTGGGCGGGATTGCCGAAAACAGCGCGGAACAAGCCGGAGACACATCGCGAGCAAGTGAAGACGCCAGCATGAGCGTTGAAAATGTGGCCGGCGCAGCAGAAGAGTTATCCGCCTCGATTGCGGAAATCGGGGAACAGGTTCGCAGGTCTTCCGATATTGTCACATCCGCAACTGGGGCGGTGCACGAAACCAACGGCAAGGTACAAGGATTGGCGGAGGCAGCTTCAAAAATCGGCGAAGTTGTGAACCTGATCCAGGCGATTGCCGAACAGACCAATCTGCTCGCTCTCAACGCCACGATTGAGGCCGCGCGCGCGGGGGAAGCCGGCAAGGGGTTTGCTGTGGTGGCTGCGGAAGTCAAGGAACTGGCCAATCAGACGTCCAGGGCGACGGAAGAAATCTCCTCGCAGATCCAGACAATTCAGGAATCAACCGGCGAGGCTGTAACCGCTATCGGAGCCATCTCCGATACGATGGAAGAGGTCAATGGATACACGCAAGGGATCTCTGCCGCTATTTCACAACAAGGCGCAGCCACAAATGAAATTTCGGGCAACGTTCAATGCGCAGCTCAAAGCACTCTCGCCGTGAAGTCCAACATGTCCCGCCTTGCGGAGGCCGTGGAGGAAACAAAGGATGCGTCCGGAAACGTTATGAGCGCCTCAGGCGATCTCAGTGAGCGCAGCGAAGCGTTGAAACAAGGTGTCGAGACCTTCCTCAATCGCGTTGCAGCAGCGTAACAGCTTCAAATACTTACGGAAAAGGCGGCCTTGGTCGCCTTTTTGTGATCTGCGTCATAAGTGAGGAAGTGGATCCTGATAGCTTCAGCTCTGGGTAGAAAATCTTGAGCACAAGCCATTGATTGGCAAAAAAGGAGCTATCGACGATGTCCTGGCAACATGAAGCGCCACCGCATTGGTCACGTTTTTTGTCACTCGTCAAAACACGATGCCCGGTAATGCCACAAACCGGAATGACGCAGATGCAAAGAGACCGGCAATCTGCGGCCGACGCCTATTCGGTTCTGGGAACGCTTCTGTCCGCGTTGGGGCATTCGTTGCCTGGAGAGCTGGACAATGCAGTCACTCTGCTGACGAATGAAGACCGTCTTGCCGCCTTGCAATCCATTGCACAGGCCGAAGCGGTTTCCGCTCTGGCAGGGTCTGCAACCGGCGGGCTGATTGTCGGGAACGGGATCGAGCTGCTACGCGGCGCCTATCAGTCTTTGAACCGGTCGGACCAAATGGTCGGTTACCTCTTGGGAATGACTGCCTACACGACGACCCTGTCACGCCTTTGTATCAGCGCGATGCGGGATCAAGTCCCCTATATGCGCAGGCCCGAACCGCGCGTGCCCGAATACATCTTGAGGCTCGGTGACCTTTTTTCGGCCTGGCGCCGGGAAGCTTACGACCTCGGATACGAAGCTGCCTGGTCTGTGGTTCAGGAAATGGATGCAGTCACACCGGCCAACGACCGGCGCGGTCATTATTCCAAGCAAGCGCTGCTCTATATCTTCTTGCAAACCGGGTTCACAGGTCAGCATCAGGACATGGACTGGCGCGCGCGTCAGCAGTGCGAAGATATCATTCTCAGACGAATACTGGCGACCAATCTGCTTGAACAGCGACAGACTCTCGCGCGTTGGGCACGATCAAGGTAGCGGCTCGGATTCCACGCTGCGCAGGAAAGAAAACGAACGCGCAGACAGACGTGTAACCGGGAATTTGTAACAGACTGTATCGTGGCCCGAACCGGAGACATTTCCTGACAAATGCTGATTTGCAACAGTTTGACCGATTGAATATTCGAAAATTCATAACTTTCCGGGGACGAGGCCGGTGAAGTTTTTCAGGCGCGTTGGCCAAGAGCGGGAGCCGAAGCGTCTTGAAGGTAATTCAAACTTCATGTGAGGGTCTCATGACCAAAGCGAAGAATCTCCTGACATACGATGCGGTATCCCGCATCAATCACTGGATCATGGCGATTGCGATGATCGGAATGCTCGGTTTCGGCATGTTTCTTGAAAACGCCGAGCTGGAGCGCTCGACGCTCTTTCCCCTGATCCAGTTGCACAAGGCTCTCGGCGTTCTTGTTCTGATTTATGGTGCCTGGCGTGTTGGCTATCGGCTCATTCAGGGGTTTCCGCCTCCGATCGGCGACGCTCCAGCCTGGCAGGAAGTTGCTGCGAAAGCGGTTCACTGGATTTTGCTGGCGAGCATCATTGTGCTGCCGCTGTCCGGTCTGATCATGTCGCTGTCGGGCGGCCACGCGGTCAGTATCTTCAATATCGTGACCATCCCGGCACCGGGCGAATTTCCATCGATCAATGAAGCGGCAAGTGCCGTTCACAGCATCGGTGGAAAGGTGCTGCTGGCAGCGGTGATAGTTCACATTGCCGGCACCTTGAAGCACCGGATCATGGATCGCGATGCTACCCTGTCGCGCATGGTTTCCGGCCGGGCCGGATAAACACATCCAAACGCTGTGTCAGCCAACAAAAAACCACCGGCAGGATTGCCGGTGGTTTTTCAGTTTGGATAGCTCTGGCAAAGAGGATCTCTCTCCAGGCTTGGGCCTGTTTGCCTACCGTCCCGTGATCCAGGGAGCGAAGATCAGGATCGCAACCGCCAGGATCTGCATGGCAATGAAAGGCAGGAGCGATCGGAAGATCGTTGCCAGCGTGATACCGGGAGGAGCCACACTCTTCAGATAGAAGGCCGCCGGACCGAACGGCGGCGACAGGAACGAGACCTGCATGTTCATGCAGAACAGGACGCCGAACCACACAGGATCATAGCCGAGTTCCTTGATGATCGGCACGAAGATCGGCATGGTCAGGAGCGCGATGCCGACCCAGTCCAGGAACATGCCCAGAACGAACAGGATCAGCATCATGAAGAGCAGAATGATCGTCGGGTTCTCGGAAATGCCGGAAATGAGCGCGGACACGAACTTGATGCCGCCCATCAAATTGAAGACGCCGACAAGCGCGCTCGCCCCGATACCGATCCAGACAATCATCCCAACAGTCTGAAGCGTTTGAAGGGCTGCTCCCTTGAGCAGTTCAAACGTGAACTCGCCGCGCACCACGGTTGACAGCAATACACCCGCAACGCCAACGGCGGAAGCTTCCGTAACGCTGGCGATCCCTCCATAAATTGATCCCAGGACACCCGCGACAACCGTCAGCGGCAGGATCAGTCCCTTGAGCAGCCGGAGTTTCTCGGCGTTGGAGGGCTGTTCGCCTTCCGGGATTGGAGCAATCGCCGGATTGAGATAGGCGCGAACCAGAACGTAGGTGACGTAAAAGCCCGCCAGCATGAGTCCTGGTACGAACGCGGCCGTGAACAGGTCACCAACGGAAACGTTGGCTGTCAGTCCATAGATGATCAGAACGATGGACGGCGGTACCATAGTGCCCAGTGCACCACCGGCACAGACGACACCAATCGCCAGATGCTTGTCATAACCCAGCCGCAGCATCTGCGGCAGGGCGACTAGGCCGAGCAGCACCACTTCGCCGCCGATAATCCCGCTCATCGCAGCTAGAATGACCGCAACGATGATGGTCTGGATGGCAACTCCGCCACGTAGACGCCCACCAATCAGCTTCATTGCGTCGAACAGGTCGCGGGCAATGCCGGAGCGGTCCAGAATGGCTGCCATCAGCACGAACATGGGCACCGAGACAAAGACGAACGACGAGACGAAGGAGTAAACGCGACTGGTGATCAGCGGCACAACCATGGGGCCGAACCAGCCAAGAGCAAAGATCAGTGCAACCAGCAGTGTGACAAAGGCAAGCGGGATGCCGGAGACCAGGAGCCCCAACAGCATGACGAACATCAAGAAAGTACCGCCCTCGATGCCGAGGGACTGGAAAGACCCGAACAAATCAGTCACTTGCGACCCCTCGCATAATTAAAGGCGAGGACCAGAAACTGGACGGCCATGACGGAAAGAATGATGAGCAGAAAGACCTTGATGGTGCCGGGAAATACGGGGTCCCAGGCGCTGCCGGACCGTTCCAGCCTGAAGGAGCCGTCAGGTCGGAATGCGGCCCGCTGAACCATCAGCCAGGCAGCCCAGGCGAAGGTGCCGCTTGCCAGGGCGCAGATCAGCGAGATGACGATGTCAAACACCCTCCGGACAGGGGCCGGCAAAGCGTCATAGATCAGAACAACCCGGATGTGCCGGTTTCGGGCCGTGCAATAAAGTCCGCCATAGATGAAGGCGGCACCGCACAGGAAAATCGTGGTTTCATGCGCCCAGATCGTGGGTGCGTTGAAGAGATAACGCAGCAGAACTTCGTTCAGAAGAACCAGCATCGAAATTACAATTCCGGCTGCGAACAACAGACCGCCGCGATCGATCCATCGGCCGATCAGTCCGGCTTCCGGGATTGGGCCCGGGTCTTCTTCCCTTTGCGGCCCCTCGGTTTTTTCCGGCACGTCAACTTCCCCCGCTGTTTATGAAAACGGGCGCCGATGGCGCCCGTTTAGATGGTGCTTGAGGCAGATTACTGCATCAAGCCGTTTTCTTTCAGGTAGCTGGTCAGAACGTCATAGACGCGCTGTGCGTTAGCGGAACGCTCTGCGACCTTGGACCATTCGCCAGTGGCGATTGTGCGGAACTTGGCGCGCTCATCCGCCGGCCAGTCCGTTACGGTCACCTTGCCGCCTGCCTTTGCTTCTTCGACAGCCTTCAGGTCGCGCGCTGCAAGAGCAGCAACCTGTGAAGCGGCGAATTCGACGACGCTTTGTTCAAGGATTGTCTGAAGGTCGGCGGGCAGGGCATCCCACTTGGACTTGTTCATGGAGATTTCCACCAGCGGCATGGAGTGGAAGCCCGGATAGACCGGGTTCGGAGCCACATCATGCATGCCCTGTGCATGGTTGGTGGAAAAGACCGTGTAGTCGGCAGCGTCGATCACGCCCTTGTCGAGTGCGGTGAAGACTTCGGAACCCGGAAGGTTGACCGGTGCCGCACCGGCTGCAGCAAATACCTGCTGTACCAGGCCTTCAGGTGCACGCATTTTCAGGCCTTTCAGGTCGTCAACGCCGTTAAGCGGCACCTTGGAGACGAAAGCTTCCAGGCCCGGTGTGGTGGCGCCGATGAAATGCAGGCCATACGGCTCCAGCAGCTCGTTCATCAGTTCCTTGCCGCCACCTGTCGCCATGAAGGCAAACATTTCGTCCGGCGACGACCAGGCACCGACCGGATTGGCGATCAGGCCGAAGGCCGGGTCCTTGCCTGCAAAATAAGACGTGTCGGTGATGTGACCGTCCAGAATGCCGGCTGCGATGGCGTCCTGCGTTTCGGTGTGCGCCACGATGGATTCCACCGGCAGAAGTTCGATCTGAACACGGCCACCGGTCTTTTCCTTCACAGCTTCGGTCCAGCCTTGCTGCAGCTCGAAATTCGGGTTGCCTGCCGGGTCGGAAGACTGGAAGCGGAACGAGAATTCCTGAGCGGCTGCAGAAGCAACCAGTGCAGTGGCCGCAACGGCTGCCAAGGCTGTTTTCGTCAATGTCTTAAGCATGAATACCTCCCTTTCATATCATCATCGCATTGGTTCATGAGGCGATGGTTTCAACAGGCGGCGGGGCTTGCCGCAGTTCTTTCAAGGCGCGCTCGGCCAGTTGGTCGACGGGCGATGAAATCTCGAGTGCGAAGCCGTCTTCATCGTCATTCAGCGGCTCCAGGATCGCCAGCTGGCTGTCCAGCAGCGTTTCCCCGACGAAATGTCCCTTCCGGTTGGCAAGGCGCTCCTTGATCAGAGGTCGCGAACCGGTCAGGTGGATGAAGCGGCAGGACTTGAGGGAGGCACGAAGCCGGTCCCGGTAAGTCCGTTTCAGGCTGGAGCAGGCAACGATAGCTCCGCCGGTGCAGTAAATCTGAAGGCGCGCGGCCAGGCTGACCGCATCGAGCCACGGCAGGCGGTCCGCATCGGTGAGGGCTTCGCCTGCCGACATCTTGCGCTTGTTTTCCGGGCTGTGGAAGTCATCTGCCTCGACCATGCCGACGTCCAGGCTCCTTGACAGACGATCTGCAAGCGCGCTTTTCCCCGCGCCGCATACGCCCATCACGATGATGGTCGTCTTCCCGTCATCTGATGGCATGGAGTCTTGCATCTGTGTCCTCAAGCAGGTTTCGAAGTGATGTCAATCAAAATGATAGCGCTAACATTTGTCAATAAGAATCTTATGGTGTAGTATTGCGAGTAACGGAAATTGTCGTTTAACTATCTGTAATGGCTGGGTAATTTGAAAGTCACAATTGCTGATGTTGCCCGGGAGGCGGGTGTTAGCGCTATGACTGTGTCGCGGGCATTGCGAAACCCGGACAAAGTTTCCTCCAAAACATTGAACAAGATAAAGGCCGTTGTCGACCGGCTGGGCTACGTGCCGGATCCGGCCGCAAGTGCCCTGGCCGCGGGCAAGACCAACGTCGTCGGCGTGATCGTGCCGTCAGTTACGAACAACGTGTTTTCCGACGTAATGCGCGGGATCTACGAAGAAGCGGAAGGGTCCAAATGGCAGATCCAGCTCGGCAACTCGCGCTATTCTCCGATTGAGGAAGAAAACCTCGTCCGCACCTTCCTGAGCCAGAAACCGGCCGGGCTGATTCTCTCCGGTCTCGATCAGTCGGAGACGACCGAAAACCTGCTCAGGTCGGCCGACTGCAGGATCGTGCAGATCATGGAGTGCGGTCCTGATCCCTATGACATGATGATCGGTTTTTCCCATGTGGAAGCGTCCATGGCTGCCACCAGGCATCTACTGGAAGCCGGTTACCGCAGGCCGGGCTACATCGCAGCCCGGCTCGACCCGCGCAGTCAGCGACGCTTGCAGGGGTTTCAGAAAGTGGCCGAGGAGGCGGGCGTCTTTTCAGCGAGCCGGATCGTGACGACGCCAAGGCCGTCGACCGTGACCCTGGGCGGTGAACTGGTTGCAGACCTTCTTTCGAAAGCGCCCGAGACGGACGCGATCCTCTGCAACAATGACGACCTTGCCCTGGGGGCGTTGTTCGAATGCCAGCGGCGCGGTCTCAGGATCCCGGAAGAATTCGGAATTTGCGGCTTCAACGACCTTGAGATGATGGCAGCGGCCAACCCGTCAATCACGTCCGTGCGCACCTTCCGTCTTGATATGGGGCGCGAGGCCATGCGCTGGATGAGCAGCGCGTTATCAGGCAGTGAGCCAGACGGACCTGCCATCGATCTGGGCTACCGGGTCATCCCTCGCCAGAGCACGGCGCTGGGGACCAGGGGATAAGTTTCTGAACTAAAACGGCTCGAAGGGATGCCGCTGGACTGGTGTCTCGTGATGACCATTGGAGACCTGGGCGAGACGCCCGCTTGCTTCCCGTTACCTGATAAGGTGTTTGCAGCTGATCTGCAGGCAGACGTGATTGCGCTGAGGCAATCAAGGGTAGAAAAAGATCGAGTTTATATATTAAAAGTTAGGAAGTCTTCACGAGTTTTTCCTAGTCTGGCGCCGCATTTCCTCAGGAGGCGCAATTGACAAAGACATTTGGAAAACGTGGTGTTGGGGCCGCCGACCGCCGAGCACCTTCCGGATACTCCGCTTATTCTCAATCAACTCGAGTGCCTGCGAGCCCTCAGGGGCCGGTGTCGCAGGCAGCTGCGGCCGGGGCAGAAGATGTGCTGGAAGAAAAGGAAGGCGGAAAGTTCAAGTCCTTCGCAATTGCCAGCATCACAGGGTTTACCTTCAGCATTATTGCGATGGGGATATTCCTGGAATCGAATGCTCCCGGCTTCTTCGCCGGCAGGTTCTTTCTCAATATCGTGAGCGGAATTGCGTTTCTGAGCTTCGCCCCGATCGTGTTGATCGCTTCCCGCATTCTGGCAGATGTCATGCGCCTGCTGCGCGTGCCAAGGGGCTATTCGGACGTCCTTATCGGGGTTCTGGTCGGGTCCATAATGTTCCTGCCTTCGATAACCGACAACGGCCCGATCGACTGGAAAGCGCTGGCCTTTGTTATTGGCGGTGCAATTGGCGGTCTGACCTATTGGCGCTCTCGCGGTTTCCCGGGTCTGAAGCGGAAGTACTCAACGGCAGCCGAGAAGGGCTATGGCGTGCTCAACCGGACGAAGTTCGAGAATTTACAGGGATAGTGGTTGGTCTGGCCGGGTCTCGTTGAGGCGGGCACTCCCGGGCGAAAAACATGGGCTGGGCGGTCGCTGGTGGGGCCATTCGCGAATACCCGTCATCGGAGCATGACGGGATTGCAGGCGCGCAGCAGGATGATCACGCAACCGTGAGAAAGGTTTTCAGGTCCATCGCCTCCGCATGCTCGGAAATGGCCGCAAACGCGCTATAATCCGGTATCGGGAACACCCGGGCTTTATCTGCCGACCGGGCATTCCCGTGCCCGACAGGAGAACTCGCCATGACGACCGACCTCATCACCCGCCGAACCCTTATCGCTGCCGGCGGTGCTTTTGCGGTGGCCGGGGTTACCGGGTTCATTGTCCCTGCTCAGGCAAAGGGCCTGACGCCAACGCGTTCGATGCGGGGCGGATCCAACAACTATCGTCCCGGCGCGCCCATCGTCGACCGGATCGGCGGTGGTGGCTTCTGGATGAGTGGCACGGTGCGTCGCGCGGGGGACGGTGCTCCGCTCGCCGGTCAGCGCATCCAGATCTGGGCGCACACGACCGAAGGCTATGAGCGTGATCCGCAAAGCCACGGGGCCACTCTCACCGATGCAAACGGCGTGTTCCGCCTGGAAATGCCGCAAATCGTTCCCGCATTCGGTCAGCCGCATGGGCATCTTGCCTATGACAGCGGCGATTTTGAAACCGTTTTTCTGCGTCCTGTCATGAAGAGCTCCAGGGATACCAGCCTGGAAGCGCATTTCGTCCTTCAGCCTGTCTGATCTGAGTTGGGGTCCAGGGGCATGAACCGGGTGCGCTCGACCCTGATCTGGGCGGCCCTTGCGATCGTGGTTGCCGTGCCGCTTGCGGCGGCGGCAGCAAGTCCGCTGCTTCAATGGCGCGACCCGGTCTATATCGCCGCCGGCTTTGCCGGAATTGTCGCGATGGCTCTCCTGCTGTTTCAGCCGTTGCTGGCGGGTGGTTACCTGCCGGGCTTGCCCTCAATCAAGGGCAGGCGGGTGCATCGCTGGATTGGCGGCTGTCTGGTCGCAGCAGTTGTGTTCCATGTCGTGGCACTCTGGATCACCAGCCCGCCGGATGTGGTTGACGTTTTGCTGTTCAGGTCGCCGACGCCGTTCTCCGTCTGGGGCGTGGTCGCCATGTGGGCGGTTTTCGCCGCGGCGCTTCTGGCTGCTTTTCGCCGCCGTCTGCACTGGCGTCATCGCACGTGGCGCCTTGCCCACACATCCCTTGCTCTGGTCATCGTCGTTGGAAGCGTGGTTCACGCCCTGCTGATTGAAGGCAGCATGGAAACAGCTTCAAAAGTGGCGCTCTGCCTGCTGGTTCTGGCCGCGACCGTGAAAGTGCTGGCGGATCTCAAGGTGTGGGACGTCAGGCCCGGAAGAAGAGCTGAAAGATAAGGCGCAACTGGGCGCGTCGCAGCCGAAGAGGTCCATTGCCGCGAAGATATGGAAGCCGGCTCCGATCCAGCCTCGAGACAAACCGGGAGAAGGGGACGGCGGACGGACCAATCCGGCACCCGCAAAAGGTCTTCGCGCTTCAAGCGCGATCTGAATCAGCTTTTTGGTGAAGAAGAAATGGTCGGAGTGAGAGGATTCGAACCTCCGACCCCCTCGTCCCGAACGAGGTGCGCTACCAGGCTGCGCTACACTCCGACTATATGTTTGGGTTCAAGCCTAAACCCATCGGGAACAACGGGGCAAGCCCGCGCTGCGTGGAGGGTCATTTAGCAAAGCTGATCTGTTCCCGCAAGAGAATTACCTCGGCGATCGGCATTTTTTTAAAACTGTGAATAAGGTCAGGCAGATAGCAGGGGGAGGGGCTGTGAGAACGACCGATTTCGCAGTCTCCGGCGAGGTTGCCACGAAGAATGAAACCCGGGAAATCGCCGATTTTTCATCGCGCGATATGCAACTGGGGAAAACTGGTGTCCGGGATCAAAAGAATGGGGCAGGAGAGGCTTGCGCTTCTGAAACGAGATCGCTATACAGCGTTCCCACGGCATTGGGGTGTAGCCAAGCGGTAAGGCAGCGGTTTTTGGTACCGCCATGCGCTGGTTCGAATCCAGCCACCCCAGCCAATTTTCTTGATTCCCGAAAATTTGTGTGTTTGACCGGCACCGACATCGTGTCGATCCACAAAGCTGTTCGAATGGCCATTGGCCGTTGACGGATTATCGTGGGTTCCAGGCCGGTTCTGATCCAGACTTAAAGTATGCAATTCTTTTGCCGAGCAAGCCAAGAGATGGTCTGCTGGAGTTGATAAAGTTCGCAGAAATGACGGCGATCTGGCCCGAGGAACAGGCCTTTGTTTCGTATCCCGGAGAAGTATTGCGGCAGTCTGCTGATCAAGCTGCCTGAATGCGATAAATCAGTCTTCGCGGGCGGACTCGCATAATGTGGAATATGAAACCTTCTGAATGCATTGGTCGCCGCGCTTAATGTTAAACGCGCAGAATGTCCGGTGTGAGCCCAAAGCGGTCAACGAATTCTACGGAGGAGCGTCTATTTTCCTATCTTCACAATCTTCGTATGTCGACAGCTCGACGAAGCGCGAGGACCGCTGTTGCGTAATCTCCCAGTGAAATGCCTCTGAAAGCGAAGGCTGCCGGTGTTTCATGTGCACGGTCATCGACTTCCCCTGACACAAGTTCCGTCAAATCGCCGGTTATCTGCTGGTATGGCAGCATCGGCTTGTCACTTTCAATTTCCTGTGTTCGGTCATCAACAATAACAGTTTTGAAAGCGGTCATGCTGTTTGGGGACCACGGAATGCAGGCATCTGTAATCGCAGCGAAGGCAGTCGGCTTAAGCCATCGGGCATCTAAGAACGGTTCAATCGAGTAGTCCAATGTTATTGATGTCACCACCAGATCGGCATCACGCAAAACATCCTTCGCATTAGTGGCTGTTTCAGCTTGGAGGCCCATGTCGCGAGCACAACTACAGAGCTTGTCAGCATTTGCTTTGCCGCGCCCAAACACGCGAATTCTTTTCAGGGGAAATAACTCTGAAAATGCAAGTAGATGGGAGTGAGCTTGCACGCCTGCGCCTACAAAAGCCACCGTCTCGGCACTAGGGTCTGCAAGTCTACGCGCCACCACCATTGACAGTGCTGCTGTTCTGATTGCGGTTATCCAGTTCGCCCCCAATACAGCTCTGAGAAGCCCGGTTTGCGCGTCCATAACCATGATAGCGCCGTTAATCGCGGGGAGCCCTCTCGCCGGATTTTCAGGGCACACAGTCACCTGTTTCGTCACAATGAACCCATCATCTCCCACTGCCAAAGTAGACATTGCATACCGTCCATCCCCAGGCAAGATGGCTGTCTTGGGAGACGTATGAAGCTTTCCGTTTGCCTTGGCGATCAGGGCGGCTTCAATGGCTTCGGTAACTTCAGAAGGTTGGATGCCTAAAGCTTCCAAATCCTTGTCAGAAAGATAAACCGGTTTGCTTTCGGAAGTCATATCGTCATCTCTCGGCTTTGCAATCTGGCATTCTGACCGCGCACGATACCTTGGGCTCTCTCTTCTTTTCGGTTGATGTTCCCAAGATCAATAAAACTGAAGCAACAAATTCTTGGCTTCACTGCACGACAAGGAAATACTGCTCCGCTAACTTGAAATGGTTATCCAAACCGAATGACCGAAGAGTCCGCACTGCCGACTTATGGTTTTGTGAAGTGAAGCACATTTTTTTCGTAAAAGTTGCCAGCTTGACCTATGCCTGTTGCTATCAGTCTTCCGGAGTTCAGCAGAATTCTCCCGTTTTGGGCAAGCTGGCAACTTTCGGAAAGAATAGTGAATAAGTTGCCACCTTGAATTTGCGCGCCAGATTTCAACATTAATCTCAATAAACGGCGGAAACCCGCCCAAAATCGCATAATCCCTCTTAATCCCGGAACTACCCTAAATGCCAAGTGATCTTGCGCGTTGCAGCGCCAGAGCTCTTCAGTTTGAAATTCCCGGAGTAAAGCCCGGGACTGGGGTATAGATTGAATTTGGTTCAGCCTCGGAGCAACCAGAAGCATCGACATCGAATTCAATATAGCTTGAGACGTTTGTCGTTAGTAACAGCATACGCGTCTGGACGACCTGGAAGAATATTACTCCACCAATGGGGTCAATTTTAGGGACGCCATCAATGTCAGGGGGAGATGCCAGTATCGCCTCGCAGGCGGCTTCGAAGTCAAATAGCTCAGGGTCTTGAGATTGCTCGGCACCGGGGCGAAAGACTGCAAGAAAGTGGGGACGACTGCTTTGCGAAACATAGTATCCAAAGAGGCCGAACTTCTGGTTACCAATCTCGTAGCTGGTATGAGGGGCTTGAGCATTGACCGCGTTCACGTGAAGACCAATTACGAAAAGCAAAACGGCAACAAGTCGGTTCATTTAGTCGAATCCCACTGATCTGAATTTGTGCAGAGTTGCTATTTTGATTTTGTTTTTCAAGAGATGGCTCAAATCCGTTAGATCTCAGTTCTGGCACAAACCCACTGAAGATGTGGGGCTCCCCCGGCTCACTGTGACGAAGTTCGCCGACATACAGCCAATGATTGCATTGCCCACAGTGCGCTCAAATCGTTTGTGAAGTTCGGTGCCCAATTTTTCGCTAAAGTTGCCACTTTGAACTTGCGCACCTCGATTCAGTGATCGTCACAAGAAACGTCTGAAACTCGCCCAAAACAGCTTGATCCCACTAAATCCCAGAATCTACCCTATATGCCAAGTGTCCTGGCGCGTTGCACATAGTCCAGTTGTGCGCCTACCAACCCCACACGACACCCCCAATCCCCACTCACTCACACTGCTTCTCCCGGTCAAAATACTCGCGCAGCAGCCCGACGCGTTTGGGGCGGAAGGACTCGTTCAGGAAGTCGATCGACTTGATCCGGTCGAGGCGGAACATGCGGAAGTCTTCGCGCAGGCAACACCAGGTGATGAGGGCCTGAACGGCGTTGAAGAAATAGATGCTGAGCGGCCAGACCTTTCGGCTTGAGAAGCGCTCGCTGAGATCCAGATAGCCAAGCTGGACCGCCTGCTCATTCCAGATCGCCTCTCTCAGTCCGGGAATGTCCACTTCGGAGGAGGGGGCGTTCCGCAGGATGTGGCTGCCGACGGTCGCGTGCCGCAGCCGCGGGCGCATGTTTTCCGGCAGCGTCGCTTCCAGCTTCACCATGGCGTTCTGAGCGGCATAGGCAAATTCCGAGTTGCCGAGCTTGGAAACGGTGTGCAGGCCAAGGGCCAGTGCCTCCACCTCATCGGCTTCGAAATGCATCGGCGGCAGCGAAGGGTCCTCCGTCAGCGTGTAGCCAAAACCCGCTTCGCCATCGATGACGGCACCGGAAGAGCGCAGGCTTTGAATGTCGCGGTAGATGCTGCGTTCCGAAATCTCCATTTCCGCAGCCAGCCGTGATGCGGTCACGGGCGAGGGCAGCCGTCGCATGACTTGCATCAGGCGAAGAAGGCGATCAGAGCGGCTCACGGAACACCTCCGGTTTCATCGTGCCTTGGCCAGAACACTTTGAGCATAGTCATGCTGACAGGTTTTGTCAGGAGGCAATTGCTATCCAGACAAGGCGAGGAGCTAACCCGGCTCCGGATCCAAGGCCAAGGAGCCCGGCATGCCACGCCTAACAACCATTCTCTCGATTCTAGGAAGTCTCATCATGTCCCCAGCGTTTCCAGCATTAGCCGAAGCAGGCGAAACCGCAGATAAGCTCACCATTGTGAACCCGGAAAAGCTCCATGACCCATCGGTTCATGGTTACAGCACTTCGGTGGTCGCACCCGCGGGTACCCGGGTCGCCTATATTTCCGGGCAGGGCGGCGCGGATGCGAGCGGCGCTTTTTCGCCCGACTTTGCCGATCAGGTAGAACAAGCCTATGCGAACCTGAAAACGGTTCTGGATGCCCTTGGTGCCAGGCCGGATCAGGTCGCAAAGCTGACCGTCTTCGTGGTCGATCATGATCCCTCGAAGCTTGGCGTTTTGACCCGGAATGTGACGGCCATGTTCGGCGATGCATTGCCGGCACAGACGCTGGTTCCTGTACCGAAACTGGCAATTGACCCGATGCTGTTTGAGGTGGAGGCGGTGGTTGTTTTGCCATAGCCCGAACCTGTGCGACGCTCGCTTCAGGCGGGTTGAGGGGCCGCGTTTCCACCAGCTCTGCCAGGGGCAGTGGTGGTGGAAATGGTCCATACGAGATGTGAAACCGAAGCCTGGCGAAGGTCCTGATGGCAGGGTGATTATCTTGTCAGTTTGCGTTGCTGTTGAACTTGTTGCACAGCAGCGATCCGGGCATGGTAAGTGATTATCAGGCAAGACGTTTCGGCTCGGACCAGGTCACATCAATCGGTCTGGCGGGCAATGCGCGAAGGGACAAGAGCAAATGAGTTCTGAAGACGTGCCGGATTCAGATGCGAAAGACGACCGGACCCTGAAGTTCTATTCAGAGGAAGCACCGGTCTATACCGCAAGCGGAAAAGGCGGCGTCAGCCGGCATCTGACCGGGTTTCTTCAGCGCCTGCCTGAGGGGGCGAAGGTTCTGGAACTTGGATGCGGTGGCGGCCGTGATGCCGAGGCGATGATCGCGGCCGGGTTCGACGTGGAGCCGACGGACGGAACCCCGGAAATTGCCGCCAGAGCCGGGGAGCGGCTGGGACGGCCGGTGCGGGTGATGCGTTTTGACGAATTGTCCGCTGAGCAGTCCTATGATGCCGTTTGGGCGAATGCGTCGCTTCTGCATGTCCCGCGCGGCGCTTTGCCGGATGTGCTGGCGCGAGTTCGAACGGCCTTGAAGCCTGGAGGACTTCACTTTGCCAGCTTCAAGGGCGGCGGCTGTGAGGGGCGTGATGCTTTCGGCCGGTACTTCAACTATCTGTCGCGCGAAGATCTTGTCGAGTGCTATCGGCGCTCCGGCGACTGGGAAACCGTGTCGATTGTCGAATATCTCGGCGGTGGCTACCAGTCAGCTGCCGAAGGCCCCTGGATTGCGATCACGGCAAGGCGGCCGGACTGAGGCAGGCTCCCGGATCCCGGGAACCCGTATCTGTCGTCGTCGGCAATGCAGCTGCCTGGACGGCCTTACAGAAACTCGACCTTTCCGGTCGAAATGTCATAGAGTCCGGCCGCTGTCCCAACTTCACCGGAACTGTGCATTCCCGAAAGGATCGGTGTCGCGGTCGCGGCTTTTTCCGCGTTCAGTTTCGCGTTCTGCTGGATGGCTGCGGTCAACAGGTCCGGCGGGTTTTGGGGCATGACATCATAAACGGCAGGCCGGATGGCATTGACCAGACTTGGGATGTGCCCGCCCGGAAGTTCCCGGGACTGAATGGACTTGATCGTTGCATCCACCGCCCCGCAGGAGGAATGACCCAGGACGACGATGGTTTTGACGCCGAGCACCGCAGCGCCGTATTCCAGGCTCGCCAGTCCGTCTTCGTTGATGAAGTTGCCGGCCACCCGCACGACGAATATGTCGCCGGGTCCCTGATCGAAAATAAGCTCAGGCACGACACGCGAATCCGAGCAGGCGACAACGGCGGCGAACGGTTGTTGCCCGAGAGACCTCAGGGTCCGGCCGTGAGAATGGTCTGTGTAGATCGGCTCGTTGGCGACATAGCGTGCGTTGCCGTCCTTCAGGCGCTGCAACGCCTCGTCCGCGGAAGCGGGGCTGGGCTCCTCAGTCTGAGCGGACGCGGTCGCCGAAAAGGACGCCGTTGCAGTGAGGGCCAGGCCGCCTGCAACAAGACCCCTTCGGCTGATAGTATTCCTTGAACAATCCTTGCACATGGTCGCCTCTTCGGTGGTTCGCCGGAGCGTGTCAAAAATGCTTCCGGCACTGTTGGCCTTCATCCGGACTTTTGCTGCGTGGGGACGTGTCGAAGCGTTAGAGCGCTTTCGGTCTGTTGAATGTCATCCAGATTATGCGCGCAAGCATGCCGGGCCGCACCAATGCCGCGAATTGATTTTTGAAAATCAGGATGGCCTGGAGACGAGGGGAGTTGCTGCGCTGCAGTAAATTCAAGAGTCAAAAGTCAAGCTTTCTGAATAAGGGCTAGAGAATTCAGAAAGATAATCAAACTTTGCACATCTTTTCAACAGGGGTGATCGTATTTGTTGAAAGAATCATTTCTATGTAGACGCAGCGTAAAGAATTATGAATACTAAATTCACTGCCGGACGTTACTTGATTTCGTCTTAACGGATAGGGGTCTTGGGGCGGTGAAAGCAGTAACCCATGCCCGTGGTGGCAAGCATCGTTCCTATGGATTGGTGTGTGCCGATTGCCCGGGAGTTTCATGGGATGTACCGCGAGTGGACAAGTGCCGCGAACGGTGCCCCGGTGATCTGATAACAGCGGGTTATCTGTATGTCGGCACGTCTTACGGAACCTACGGGTTGCGTGGCCGTGGACCGGGCCTCCTCCACTGGAGACCACGGTCACAGTTAAAAGTGAAGAATGGCATTGCAGCGGATCTCTAGGGTTTCGGCGTAATTTCAAAATCTTCCTTTAACGCAGGGGGGCGCTGGCTACGGCCGGCGTCCTTTCCTTTTGCGGGGCTGTTTTCCGTTGGCTGGAGCCATTGAAAACAGACATGTTGCCCCGTCCTCCAGAAGACAACTTCCTTCATCGGTCTGCCCAACCGGAACAGCATCACCTGTCAAGGGCAGGCCCGCTATCCTCAGGCGGGACGCCGCTCACTGGCAGGTGCTAGTTGTGCCTTCCTCTGTCGTCGTGGTCTGCGGAGGCGGAAGCCTTCTGCTTATTTCGTGATTTTTTCGACACCCCGCCATTGAACCTTTCCCAGCAATTGACTACCTACAATTAAATACGATCGTATTTAATTGTTCAAAATCGAAGCTGCCTGATCAAGTTCGCGCAATGGATGTTCGAACGGATTTGGGTCCGGCAGCCAAAAGGTAAGGGAAACTTGATGACGGTTGGGCCAGAGAAATTCTTCTTCCTGGTGGCAGGTTTATGCGCCCTCGCGGGAATGGTGCTCGGGGGTTCTGTTCTCGAAGGAGCATACGAGCTTCAGGTGGTGCATGTGCACTTGCTCCTGTTTGGGTGGCTATCGAACGTAGCTTACGGGCTATATTTCCAGTGCAATCCGGCATTGTCGCGAACGAAGGTCGCCTGGGCTCAGTTCGGATCCGCTGTTGCCGGAACGATTGGACTGAGCGTCGGCTTTGTTTTCTACGGTGAGGACAGCATGACCTGGCTCATTTGGGTCGGCGCTGATTTCGCAATGCTGTCCGCTGCCCTGTTTCTGGTTTCCGTACTGAGAAGCTTCAAGACGCCACGTGCTGCTTGAGACCCGGTGGTTTGCTCACCTCAATGTGCAGACCGATTATCCATGACCAAAGTTGGGGAGGCGCGCGGGATCAGCGCCTCCTGTAAATCGTCATCCCCACACCGCTCTCGGTGCGATCGGTTTCGATCAGTTCCAGGCTTCTTTCCGCCGTTCCGGTTTCAAACAACCGTTTTCCGTGTCCGGCAATGACAGGGAATGTCCAGAGCCGGAACTCGTCGACGAGGTCATGCGTCAGGAGTGTCCGGATCAGGTCAGCACTGCCATGGACCTGGATGAGCGGTCCGTCCTGCCGCTTCAGATCGGTGATTTTGGCCGGGACATTGCCACTGACAAGGTGCGAATTGGACCAGGTGAGATCCGGTTTGCCGCGCGAGACGACATACTTCCGGGCTTTAGCCATCATGCCTGCGGGTTCTCCCTCCGCCTTGGTCCAATGGGCTGCAAACAGATCGTAGGTCTTCCTGCCGAACAGCATGTCATAGGCCGATGCCATTGCCACACGGCCGACCTGCGCCATCACCTCGTCCCAATACGGCATTGCCCAGCCTCCTTTGTCGAAGTCACCTGACCGGTCTTCATCCGGCATGCTCGGGGCCTGCATAACTCCGTCGAGCGTTTGAAATGTCAGAACTGCCAGATTTCTCATGGTTTTAAACTCCCTGGTTTTCGAACGTGGACCTGCAGAAAGCGGGTTAACGGGTATGGAATCGTATGTTACTATAAGGTTATCTAACCATATGGTGAAATAAAGTGTCTACTGATAATTTGAGCCTGACCTTGTCTGCCCTTGCCCATCCGGCGCGGCGCTCCATTCTGGCGCGCCTGTCGACTGGAGACATGACTGTTGCGGAGCTGGGTGAACCGTTCGACATGACCGGGCCGGCGGTTACAAAACATTTGAATGTGCTGGAGAGGGCAGGGCTGATCGAACGCTTGCGTGATGCACAGAGACGGCCCTGCAGGCTTCGGCCGGGCCCGCTCAAGGACGTTTTCGACCTTGTTCAACCCTATCGGGAGTTCTGGGACGAGAGCTTCGACCGGTTGGATGAGCTCCTCGCGGAACAGGAAGCGGAAAATGACAACTGAGGCCAGGTCCAACACGACGCAGGACCTCCACGAGCTTGTCTTCTCACGTGCCTTCGCCGCGCCTCCTGCAACCGTGTTTCGTGCCTGGACGGATCCCGATCAACTCGTGCGTTGGTGGGGCCCAAGGGATTTCGTCCTGACCATTCAGGCGATGGAGGTGAAGGTCGGCGGCATCTGGGAATATGTCCTGCATGGCCCGGACGGCACCGACTATCCGAACAGGGCAATTTTCGAGGTTGTTGAGCCGCCAAGGCGACTTGAGTTCTTCAACTCCGGCGGTCATGTCAGCGATCGTCACCTGACCTGCCGGATGATTGTCACCTTCGAGGACAGAAAAACGCAAACCCTGGTGACATTGCGCATGCAGTTCGAGACCGAAGCGGCACTGGAACGTGCAAGGTCGCGCGGGGCAGAACAAGGCGGCCGGCAGAGTTTCGAGCGACTGGTTGAATGGCTTGCGTGAATGAGGCAAGGGAAGCGCAGACGTCTCGCCTGGTCTCTTTCGAAAACAGCACGAACAGAAGATGCACCAGCGCAAACGAGGTGATGTAGTCGTCCAACGAGTAGATGTTGACGGTCAGGTGATAAATCCACTGGCAGATGATCGGTGTCAGGCCGCCGGTGATGGTCAGGGCAGCATTGCGGCCTATCGCGCCACCGGTGCAGTGCGTTGCAAACGGAAACATTTCCGTAATTGCGGTGGTCAGGATCGAGGCGACCGGCGCCTGTGCGATCCCGTAAATGATGTGAGCAATGAGGACTTTCACGACCTCGCCGGTCTCGATCAGATAGAAGATCGGGTAGCTCAAAAAATGAGCAGGATTGCACCACCTGCCATCACAGGCCGCCTCCCGGCCTTGTTAGAAATGTAGCCGCAGACAGGTATGAGACGGGTCGCAACGAACGGGCGGAAGACGATCGCCTGATTGGCTTCTCCTGCCAGCTACAACTGTCGAAATGGTATCGGCGGGAGGGTCGCCCAACAAAAGGGGTGGAAGCCGGTTTCCGGCGGGCCCGATATTTCGGGTTGACCGTTCACCTGCCTCCCACTAGATTTTTGGCCGTCCAACGCAAGAAGAAAGGAGGGCCCGATGAATTTTACGCGCTACCGCGTCCGCGGTCCCGTCTTCGCCCCGCAAACGCGTTTGTGGGGCTGATCGAAGGACCCATCCGTCACGACGATCTGCCCTGAATGCAGCCGTTTAGGCTGAGCATTTTTGGACTGGACTACGTGACTCATGACTTTGATCAACCTGCGCAACGTTGGCGTAACCCTTAGCGAACCGCTTTTTTCCGACATCAACCTGACCATCGCCAAGGGCGAACGGATCGGTCTTGTGGCTGCAAATGGCAGCGGCAAATCCACCTTGCTTCGCGCAATCGCCGGAGAGGGTGAACCCACACACGGTGAAATAACGACCTCCCGCGGTCTGCGGATCGGTCTGGTTTGCCAGAATGTTCCGCCGGAACTATTGGCACTTTCCTTGTATGACGCCGTCTTGTGCGCTCTGGACGACGATCAGGCTGCTAACGAAAGCTGGCGCGTCGACATTGTCCTTGAAGACCTTCAGGTCCCCGCAGATCTGTGGCAAAGACCGCTTCAGGCCTTGTCCGGCGGGTGGCAGCGCGTCGCGCTCCTTGCCCGAACCTGGATTTGCGAGCCGGATGCCTTGTTGATGGACGAACCAACCAACCATCTGGACCTTGGCCGTATCGGCATTCTTCAAAACTGGCTTGAAACGATCGCGCGGGGCACACCTTTGCTGGTCGCCAGCCATGACAGGGCTTTTCTGGACGCGGTCACGGACAGGACCTTTTTTCTGAGACCCAAGGACTCGCAGCACTTTTCGCTTGCCTACAGCAGGGCGCGCCAATCGCTTGAGGAACGGGATGCTGCCACAGCGCGTCAGTTTGACAGGGAGATCAGCAAGGCCAATCAACTTCGGCGGCAGGCAGCAAAGCTGAAAAACATCGGCATCAATTCCGGGTCCGATTTGCTGTTGAGTAAAACCAAGCAATTGAAGGAACGGGCTGAAAGGATCGAGGAAACCGCGAGACCCGCGTTCAACGGAAAGTCGTCGGGCAAGATCCGTTTGGCCAATTCGGGAACGCATGCCAAGGCATTGGTCGCAGTGGACGAGACGGACATCGCGATTCCGGCGGGACGAACCTTGTTCCGCATCGGGCGACTTTGGATCAATCGGGGAGATCGGGTGGTTGTGCTCGGCGCAAATGGCACAGGCAAGACCCAGTTGCTCAACCGTGTGATCAGGGCACTGAAAGCCGAGGACCCGAGCATTCGTATTGCTCCGTCAGTTGTCCCCGGCGTGTCTGACCAGGCCCTTTCTCAGTTGGATCGATTTTCCACTCCCATGGATGCGGTCACGCAATACAGCGATGTGGGTGACCGCAATGCCAGGGCGTTGCTTGCATCCAGCGGGATCATGATCGGCATTCAGGAGAAGAACGTGTCGGCTCTGTCCGGCGGACAGCGCAGCCGCCTTGCCATGCTGCTGCTGCGCCTCGCGCAGCCGAATTTCTACATCTTGGACGAACCGACAAACCACCTCGATATCGAAGGTCAGGAAGCCCTGGAGCATGAGCTGCTTGAACACGACATATCCGCTTTGCTGGTAAGTCATGACAGAGCTTTCGTCCGCAATGTCGCTACAAGGTTCTGGCTCATTGACGACAAACGTCTTGTTGAAGTCGATGACCCGGAAACCTTTTTCGACAGTCAGATGCACTAGTTTCCTCGGGGGCCGCTTCAGGAGCCTTCAGCTCTTTGCAAGCAGGCCTCCGATTCCCATGCTGACCCATGGAGGCACAAATCTTTGCCGGGCGGCCATCAATTTCCAAACCGGCGGGCAGGGCATTGCCGCCGGTCTTCTGCGGCGGCAGCATCTATCCGGTAAGTTCTCAAACTTCTCATCGAAGCAATGTTGCGCACAGTTGTCGATAATGTTGGAAGGGCTACGCAGTTCGCCAGCACCATTGCCTCCGCGCCATCACTGGGTGGTGCTTACGGAAATGCGCTAGTCCTGATGAGAGGTGGCTAACCGCTCTCAGCGACGCTTGCCGAAGGTTGGCTTTCCGCCGCCGGTTTTGCGTGGGCGGCTTAGTGGTTGACCCGGCTCGACTGCTGCACGCGTATCATCGCGTCTGCGATTGAAGAAGTTGCTGGTGTTGTCGATGAACTCGTCATCGGCCTTCTTCAAAGCCTCTTCGGATGTTTTCAAGGATTGAGAACGAAGTTGCGCAACATGCCGTTTGTCGCTGATGAATTCGACGCCGCAGCGCAGACCTTCTTCCCAGCGGCGCTCGCAGCTGACTTCGTAGTCTTCGAGGTCAATGTAAAGCTCGAATTCCTTCGGCAACATGTAGGCCTGTTCGAACTCAAGCATTGCCCCACCTTGAGAAATATTCCTGACCAGGCAGGGAATAGACCTCAAGCCATTCTGAAAAACCATCTTGCCCTTTTTGAAGACGCGGGCGCGCCTCTCACGTTCGACAAACTCGCGTTCTTTTTCTTGTTCCGCACCGGGATGCGATGCTGGTTTGACGTCCGACATTCTGGTCTCACATCCAATTGTGCCTCGAAAGGCAAACTTGCTCCATGACGCAGACCTTACCAAGGAATGCCTTGCCAATCCGTGAATCAGAACAAGGACTCGTAGTCGGATTTACAAATTCAGCGAAATTGAATCGAGTTGACGCGAAGGTTAGGTGGCTTGAGGCGAAGCATAATCGACAGATTTTGCCAACAGGAACAATAAATTAACGCATAAATTGTATTGATGTATGATGCAATCTACCCTGCATGCTGACGTTCTCGAACTTGTCCGGGTTGTTTTGCGCACTTGAGCTGCGGAACAAAAGCCCCTATGCCGACCTGAGATGGCCCGAAGCTTTTTCTTTTCCGAAGCATTCGTGGAACGACATTCCTTGAATTGATACACATTGTTCCTTTTATTTACGGGCAAGCCAGACAAGCGAAAAAGACGCAATTTCCGGTGAAATTGTGCAAGTTGAGGCGTTGATGACAGAAGACCAGATATCCTTTTTGAACCGGCTCGCGGTCCGAGCTGGCGAGGAAATCTTGAAGATTTATGCAGAGCCGTTTGAAGTTGAGAACAAGGCGGATGGTTCTCCTGTTACCAAGGCTGATGCTGCTGCGGAAAAGATCATTCTGGCAGGGTTGGCCGAAATGTTTGCGGACATTCCGGTTGTTGCGGAGGAATCCGTGGAGGCCGGCGATCTGCCTGCGGTCGGTAATCGTTACTTCCTGGTGGATCCGCTGGATGGGACCAAGGAGTTCCTGAAGAAGAACGGGGAGTTCACGGTCAACATCGCGCTCATCGAGAATGGCGTGCCGGTTTTTGGTGTCGTGTCCGCACCGGCGCTGGGCGAAATCTTCTGGGGCGGTGAGAACGGCGCTTTCAAGGCCAGGATCGAGAACGGGGATCTTGCGGATGTCCAGCAGATCTCGGTTCGCACGCCACCGGAGAAGGGGTTGAGCGTTCTTGCCAGCAGGTCACACCTGTCGGCGGAGACATCTGCGCTTATCGACCGGTTGAACGTGGCCGAGCGGGTGTCGGTTGGCTCTTCCCTGAAACTTTGTTGGGTCGCAGCAGGCAAGGCCGATCTGTACCCGCGTCTGGCGCCGACCATGCAGTGGGACATTGCGGCAGGCGATGCGGTTGTGCGCGCGGCCGGCGGCCGTGTGGTTTTGGCCGGAAACGGTGCGGACTTCGTCTATCGGGTTCCGGAAAACGCCACCAAGGATGACCTGCGCAACCCCTATTTCATTGCGGCGGGCTGCAAGTCACTGCTGGCCGATGTTGCCCCGGCTGCCTGACCCTCTGCGGCTGACAGGTTCTGCAATTCAATTCAGTATGGCCGGGTGACCGGTCCAACGGAAAAGCGACTATGAACATGCAATCTTACGGGATCACGCCCGAGCGCCTCAGCAACCTGAAGCGGTTGGAAGCGGAAAGCATCCATATCATCCGCGAAGTTGCGGCCGAGTTCTCCAATCCGGTGATGCTCTATTCCATCGGCAAGGATTCCGGCGTCATGCTGCATCTGGCGATGAAAGCCTTTTATCCGTCAAAGCCGCCGTTTCCTCTGCTTCACGTGGACACGACCTGGAAGTTTCGGGACATGATCCAGTTCCGGGACGAGACCGCCAAGCGTCTCGGTCTCGATCTTCTGGTCCATACCAACCCGGAAGGGCTTGAGAAGAACGTCGGGCCTTTCTCGCATGGCTCCTCGGTGCACACCCACATCATGAAGACCGAGGCCCTCAAGCAGGCGCTGAACAAGTACGGATTTGATGCTGCCTTTGGCGGTGCGCGCCGGGATGAGGAAAAGTCTCGCGCAAAGGAGCGGGTCTTTTCCTTCAGAAATGCCAATCACGGCTGGGATCCCAAGAACCAGCGCCCGGAACTGTGGAACCTCTACAATGCCCGGGTTGCCAAGGGTGAGAGCATCCGTGCTTTCCCGCTTTCCAACTGGACCGAGCTCGATATCTGGCAGTACATTCTGACTGAAAACATCCCGATGGTTCCCCTCTATTTTGCCGCCAAGCGGCCCGTCGTTCAGCGCGACGGCATGCTGATCATGGTGGATGATGATCGAATGAAACTGCAGCCTGGAGAGACCATCGAGGAAAAGATGGTGCGGTTCCGCACGCTCGGCTGCTATCCGCTGACCGGTGCCATTGAATCCGATGCCGACACACTCCCCGCCATTGTCCGCGAAATGCTGATCGCCCGCACGTCCGAGCGTCAGGGCCGTCTGATCGACAAGGACGAAAGCGCATCGATGGAGAAGAAGAAGCGGGAAGGGTATTTCTAAGATGACAAACGTAGACGTACAGGAAGCTGCCGAAACAGCTGTCACCGATTATATCCTTGCGCAGGAATCCAAGGACCAGCTTCGGTTCCTGACCTGCGGTTCCGTGGACGACGGCAAGTCGACGCTGATCGGCCGTCTGCTCTACGACACCAAGCTGATTTTCGAAGACCAGCTGGCCGCTCTGGAGCGGGACTCAAAGAAGCACGGGACCGTCGGCGAAGAGATAGATCTTGCCCTGCTGGTGGATGGTCTGGAAGCCGAGCGCGAACAGGGCATCACAATTGACGTTGCCTATCGCTTCTTTGCAACGGAAAAGCGAAAGTTCATTGTCGCCGATACACCTGGCCACGAGCAATACACCCGCAACATGGCCACCGGCGCTTCGACGGCGGATCTGGCGGTGCTGCTGGTGGACGCCCGCAACGGCCTGATGGTGCAGACGCGTCGGCATGCGTTCATTGCGTCGCTTCTGGGCATCCGTCATGTGGTTCTGGCGATCAACAAGATCGACCTTGTCGGATATTCCGAGGAACGCTTTGAGGAAATCCGCAAGGAGTTCGAGACCTTCGCCAACGGCTTTGACTTCGAATCCCTGCAGGCCATTCCCATGTCCGCCCGTTATGGTGACAACGTCACCGGCAAGAGCGAGAAAATGGATTGGTATTCCGGTCCGACGCTTCTGGAACATCTGGAAACGGTTGAAGTTGGAGAACATGTCCTGGAAGCGCCGTTCCGCTTCCCCGTTCAATGGGTCAACCGTCCGAACCTGGACTTCCGTGGATACTCCGGAACCATTGCCAGCGGCCGTGTTGCGGTGGGCGATGAACTGGTTGTCGCCGGTCCGGCGAAGGTGTCCAAGGTCAAGAACATCATCGGCGCCGGCGGAGAGGTTCAGGACGCACGTGCGGGCGAAGCGGTCACGATCACGCTGGAAGACGAGATCGACATCTCGCGAGGCGACCTTCTGTCGTCTACGGCGCACCGGCCCGATGTTGCAGATCAGTTTGCCGCCCATGTGATCTGGATGTCCGACGAGCCCTTGTTGCCCGGTCGTCCCTACCTGTTGAAGATCGGCACCCGTACGGTCACTGCAACGGTCTCGGAGATCAAGCACAAGATCAACGTCAACACGTTCGAGCACATTGCCGGTAAGACGCTGGAACTCAACGAGATCGCTTTCTGTAATTTTGCCCTGTCGTCCTCCGTGCCGTTCGATCCCTATGAGGCCAATCACACGACGGGATCGTTCATTCTGATCGACCGCATGTCCAACGCCACCGTTGGTGCCGGAATGATCTGGTTCGCGCTTCGGCGGGCGAGTAACATTCACTGGCAGGCGCTGGAAGTCGACAAGCAGGCACGCTCGGAAAAGCTCGGTCAGAAGCCGGCGGTTCTGTGGTTCACCGGCCTGTCGGGGTCCGGCAAGTCAACCATTGCCTCGATCGTGGAGAAAAAGCTGCATATCGAGGGGCGGCACACTTACACGCTTGACGGTGACAATGTCCGTCATGGCCTCAACAAGGATCTTGGCTTTACCGATGCCGACCGGGTGGAAAACATCCGCCGTGTCGGCGAGGTCTCCAAGCTCTTTGTCGATGCGGGCCTGATCACGCTGGTCTCATTCATCTCTCCCTTCAAGTCCGAGCGCCGGCTGGCACGGGATCTGATGGAGGACGGCGAGTTTATCGAGGTCTTTGTCGATACGCCGATCGAAGAATGCCGCAAGCGTGACCCGAAAGGGCTCTACGAGAAGGCGGACCGGGGCGAGATCAAGAACTTCACCGGGATCGACAGCCCCTATGAAGCTCCGGAAAACCCGGAAATACATATCCGCAATGTCGATCGAAGCCCGGAAGACGTCGCCGAGGAGATTATCTCCTATCTTCGCGATCGCGGCTTCCTGAGTAGTTTTTCTCACGGAGAGGGTATCTAGTCTCTTCGCGGTCAGATATTCGGCGACCTGCCGTGGGCCGGCAGCTGGCGGTATCCTGAAAATGCAATCGTATCCAGGAAGGCTCGGAGTTCATTCGAATTCCGAGCCTTCCTGTTTTGGTCAGACGGTTCGTATCAGCGACTATCCGCAATTGTGAAAGAGTTGGCTCGGCTTCTTGCCCCAAAAACCGACTTTGTCATTGCCCGGTCACAAGAAGCACCTTAAGACCGCTTTCACATATGTGCTCATCAGCGAGAAGGCCTCGAAGAATAATGAAAACCGTTCTGGTGACTGGCTCGGCAGGGTTTATCGGCTATTTTCTTTGCACTCGCTTGCTTCAGGATGGCTTCAGGGTCATCGGTCTTGATGCCATGACCGACTATTATGACGTCAGACTGAAAGAGAGGCGGCAGCAGATGTTGCTGCAGCATGAGCATTTCAAGGCTGTGAATGACCGCATCGAGACGGCCGATCTGCTCATGTCCATGTTCAAGTCCGAGAAGCCGGACTTCGTCATTCACCTGGCCGCCCAGGCTGGCGTGCGCTACTCCATCGAGGCGCCGAGAACCTACCTGGAAAGCAACATTTGCGGCACGTTCGAGTTGCTGGAAGCAGCCAGAGCCTTTCCGCCGGAGCATATGCTGCTGGCATCGACGTCTTCTGCGTACGGTGCCAATACGGTCATGCCGTACACCGAAACGGACAAGGCCGACCATCAGGTTTCGTTTTATGCTGCGACGAAGAAAGCCACCGAGTCGATGGCGCATTCCTATGCGCACCTGTACGACCTGCCGATCACGATGTTCCGGTTTTTCACGGTCTATGGTCCATGGGCACGTCCGGATATGGCGCATTTCAAATTTGCCAAGGCCATTCTCGAAGGCAGGCCGATCGATGTCTACAATTACGGCGACATGAAGCGCGACTTCACCTATGTGGAAGACCTGGTGGAGGGGATCCGACTTCTCATGGATGCGGTTCCGGTTCGGCCTGCGGAGGGAGAAGACGTCCCAGACGGTGACAGCCTGTCACCGGTTGCACCATGGCGTGTCGTCAACATCGGAAACTCCACCAGTGTACAGCTCACCGAGTTCATTGATGCGATCGAAGAGGCTATCGGCAAAAAGGCGGAACGGAACCTGATGCCAATGCAGCCCGGTGATGTTTCCGCGACCTGGGCCAACGCGGACCTGCTGCAAAACCTGACCGGTTACCGGCCGAAGACTTCGGTCAAGGAAGGGGTGACCAGGTTCGTGAACTGGTATCGCGAGTACTACCAGGTCTAGAGCGGGCCAACTGTTGCCCCAGAGCGTTTCGTGAGAAACGTGAGACAATGAACATCACATATCGCGTTGAATTCTTTGATTTCAGGTCACGAAAGGTGGTTCGGTTTTTTCACGAATGCCCTAACCTAGAACCTGCGGTGGCTGACAGACATCGACCCATTCGGCAGCTGTGATGTCGGCCATTTGCTGAGGCGACACCTTGACCGCGGCATTGGTTGCCCCAGCCGCAGGAATGACGATATCGAAGTCCTTGAGTGAAATATCACAATAGACCGGCAGCGGCTGAGCCAGGCCGAACGGACAGACGCCGCCAACAGGGTGACCCGTCAGCTGCTCGACATCTTCGCGGCCTAACATTTTGACCTTGCCGCCAAAGGCAGCTTTTGCCTTCTTGTTGTCCAATCGGGCGTCGCCGCGGGCAACCACCAGAAAAATCCTTTCCTTCACCTGAAATGAGAGTGTCTTGGCGATCTGACCAGGCTCTACCCCATGAGCTTCAGCTGCCAGGTCGACCGTGGCGCTGCTGTTCTGGGTCACGATGACTTCCAGTTCGGGGGCGGCGCTTGCCAGATGGTCGCGTACACTTTCAAGGCTCATGCGAAAATTTCTCTCTGTCTGGTTGGGTGGGGAAGTATTGGCATTTTTCTCAGGATGAAACAATCAACAGCCGGCAAAACAAACTGTGCATATGATTGAAACGTTCCTAGTGAATTTTAATAAAGCATTCATAGTAATCTTAAATGGGTTTTAACCAGGGGTCCTTTAAACGCTAAGTTCGGCATAAAGTGGAAATCAGTTCCTCTTTTTCGCCACGCTAGTTGTTTAAGGATAGACGATATGGCCAAGGCCATGACTGCCGTTAAAGAAGTTTGCCCTCCGAAGGGGGAGGAGGACGAACGGGCCGTCGTGATTGTTCATCAGAGTGGGAGAATGAACGTGCCTTTCATGCTGGCGAAAAACCTCCTGTTCTGGGGGTCGATTTCGCTGACTTTTTATGGGCTTTATTTGGTGGTTTCCGCGCTTTAGCAAATTGCTCGTTGAGCTTTTTACCCCTTGCTTTCACCCTGAACGAGCGGACCGGGCCAAATGCTGACCAGTGTCAGCACGTCATTTGCCCAGATTATCAGCGTCCAGCCGATTGATGCCGAAATGGTGATCCGGCCGGAATGTGTCCGGCAGATCGAAGTCCGGCTTTTCCCCAGTGATTTCCGCAACAAGGCAGTCAGCAATCTGGTGTGCGATGCCAAAGGAAATCTTGAAACCTCCCGTTGCTGCATAGACGGCGTCAAATCCGGGCAACTTGCCAATCAAAGGGTCTCGTTTGTTGCAGCGCGGTCTGATGCCGGCCCAGTCTGCAATCAGTTCACGTCCCTTCAGTTGAGGACAGAAGGCGGTTGCCCTTTGTAGCAGCTCTTGCGTGCGTGCAGGCGAGGGCGTGGTGTCTGAAAACTCGCGATCGGCGGTACTGCCCACGGCTACAGATCCGTTGGCATGGGGAACCACATAAAGACCGTCGCAGTAGATCGCCGGCCGGTCTTCAAGTCCCTTGCCGTCAAGGATCAGCGCCTGTCCTTTTTCACCACGACCGATCATCTCTCCGGTAAAATGTTCGATGAGGTCAAATGCTGAAAATCCACCCGACAGCACGAGCCGGCTGGCCGTTATGGGAGTGTGTTCGCCGGCAAGGCGAACCGACACGCTGGTCTCGTCAAAATCCGTAACAGCAGCGCCTTCGATCAGCGTTCCTTGGGTTCTGACAAATGCCGCGAGAGCCGCCAGATAGGAGCGCGGAGACGCTCGCGCAGCCAGTGTTTCATAGACAAGGCCAAAAGGAGCCGCGGCAGGATCAAGCCAATCGGCGCGACTGCCGGCAGCTTCCACGACATAGGAGAAGCCGGTTTCCTCAGGGAGCCAGCGGAGTTTGCTTTCCTCGGCCCGTTCCTGGTGATGTTCAAGCTTGTCCTTGGTGGTCAGTGGCAGGATGCGGCCGCAGCGCCGATAGCCACAACTCAGACCGGTATCGTGTTCCAGCTGCCGAATGCTTTCTTCAAGGCTGAACAGAGCTTGAAACTGAAACTCCTTCTTCGGGTTCCAGCGGGCCGGCATATGCGGCATCAGTGCGCCCAGCAATCCGCCGCTCGAACCCGCCCCGACATACCGAGCTTCAAGCACAACCACACGCAAGCCTTGTTTGATGGCTCTGCGGGCGATCGACAGGCCAAAGACACCAGCTCCTGCGATTGCAAGGTCATAGGGTTCGGCGGATATGGACGCCATCAGGAAAACAGTCCTTGTGATTGATTGCACGAGTGGTCTGGCCTATGAGGACGCAGAAACTTGGCAACGGTTTTGGGTTCGGACCCTATATCCCAGTCGTACAAAGAGCAAAACGAGTAAAATGGCCACACACGCGCCAGATCTGGAATGGCTTCCGGGCGATGTTCCCAAAGCCGAGGGCTTCGACGACACCTACTTTTCAAAAGCAGGTGGATTGCTGGAGACAAGACACGTATTTCTCGCGGGCAACAAATTGCCGGAGCGGTTTCAAGGACGTGCGTCCTTCGCCATTGCCGAACTCGGTTTTGGGACAGGACTGAATTTCCTGACGACTCTGGCTGCGCTCAGGGAAGTCCCGGCAGCGCCTCGGCTTCTATTTGTATCCTTTGAGCTCTTTCCCATGTCGAAAGATCAACTCACCCGGGCGTTGGGCGCCTTTCCGGAAATTGATGCCTTTGCGGCTGCACTTGCGAATGTCTGGAAGCCTGAGTCGGGATGGAACCGTTGGCGCGTTGGGGACGCCGAGCTGCTGCTCGGAATTGGTGATGCCAGACAGTTGATCGGCGAACTGGCATCCCCGGAAGCCGGCAAGCCCGAGGGGACGGTCCAAATTCCGGCAGTGGATGCCTGGTTTTTTGACGGCTTCAGTCCTGCGAAGAACCCGGAACTGTGGGACGAGGAACTGCTTCGCAAAGCTGCGGACCTCACATCCGACGACGGGACACTGGCAACTTACACAGCCGCCGGCTGGGTTCGGCGCAATCTCCAGGCAGCAGGCTTCAAGGTGGAAAAGGTCAGTGGCTTTGCGGGCAAGCGTGAAATGGTGATCGGTAGAAAAGGCTAGGCACGCTTGAAGAGAGCAGAGCCGGACTGTTCTCGTGTTCGCTAGAGGAGCAGATCGGAAGCCGAACCTGGGGCACCAAACATTTCCTCCATCCACAGGCGAAACTTCTGCATGGCCGAAGTCTCTTGCCGGGACTTCAGCCATGTCAGCCAGTAACTGCCGGTAAGAACTTCCAGCGCAAAAGGCCGCACCAAGCGCCCGGACGCCAGGTCGCGTTGAAACATGCACGTCGGCACGAGCGCGACACCTGCATCCTGAGCGACGGCTTCGACCATGGTGAGAGAGGAATCGAACATCCAGCCTCGAGCCCGTGGCGGAGGTAGAGAGACTGCCTGAAACCACATTGCCCATTCATCCATGCGGTAAGACCGAAGCAGAGGCTGCTCGACAAGATCCGCGGGGGTGTTCAGCTTCTCTGCCCTAGCGGGGGAGCACACGGGAGACAAGGGAGCGTCCGTCAGCTTCACGGCATTCGTGCCATGCCACGCGCCGTCTCCGAACCGGATGAAATAGTCCAATCCGTCAGCCAGTATGTCTGCTCTGTTGTTGTTCGTCTTGAGACGCAAATCCACTTGGGGGTGAGTGTCTGAAAATTGTTGGATGTTGGGAAGCAGCCAACCGGTGGCGAACGTGCCAACGGCGCCTACAGTCAGAACCTCCCTGAAATTGCCGTCTTCAAATCGGCTGAGCGTTGCGCTCATCCGCCGGAACGCATCTGTCAGGATAGGCAGCAGCGCGTGTCCCTCATCGGTCAGGGCCACACCGCGGGGAAGGCGTTCAAACAGGGAAACTCCCAAAACCTCTTCAAGGGCTTTGACCTGATGGCTGACGGCTGTCTGCGAGACGTGCAACTCAAGGCCCGCCCGGGTGAAACTCAACAACCTCGCGGAAGCTTCAAACGCCCTGAGGGCATTGAGAGGCAATTGGGAAATTTCCATTCAATCCTCGCCAGGTGCTTTCTGCTAGTGAGATAAGGCCAAGTTTTTCTCATGGCTAACCTCATTATTGATCGTTTGTGTAATGAAGATGGCAAAGGCAAAGTCGCCGTGCTTCATCGGCCCCAGCGCGGGGGCTTGCTGGCCAGCCGGGGAAGCAACTGGTTTCAAACATGGAGAATTTGTATGTTCGCTCTTTCCTGGCGCTCCGCCCTCATCAGCTTTGTTCTGCCCTTTGCCACGCTGAGTTCACCTCATGCAGCCGACTTCGATCCGGTCCCTCTGAACTCCAAGGTTCAGGAGGTCGAAATCCGGCTGTCGGCTCGGGTCGGAGTTAGCGTAATCGACACAGGATCGGGAAAGGTCTGGAGTTACCAGGGCGATCAGCGCTTTCCGACGAACAGCACCTTCAAGGCCTTCTTGTGTGCTGCATTTCTGGATGCAGGCGATGCGGGCCGGACGGATCCGGACAGAGCCGTGACGATCCGCCAGAAAGATCTGGTCACCTATTCACCGGTGACGGAAAAAAGGGTGGGGGGCAAAAGTTTCACCGTCAGGGAACTGTGCGAGGTCACCGTAACCACGAGCGACAATGCAGCGGCCAACCTCGTCATGCAGGATATCGGCGGCCCTGAGGCTCTGAACGCTTTTTTGCGCCGGATCGGAGACGAAAAGACGCGTGCTGATCGTTGGGAGCCGGAGTCCAATACCGGATATCCGGGCGACGACAGGGACACAACCACGCCGGATGCGGCGGCTGAGACTTTGAAGAAACTGGTGCTTGGCACCGCGCTGACATCGCAGTCGAGAGACCAGCTGACGGAATGGCTGATCGGAAACAAAGTCGGCAACGCAACGCTTCGCGCCGGTTTGCCCGAGGGATGGAAAATAGCGGACAAGACCGGGGCAGGCGGAAACGGATCTCGCAACAATATTGCGGTCATCTGGCCGGAAAATCGGGAGCCGGTGGTGATCGCCATCTATATCACGCAAACAGAAGCGCCCTTTAAGGCACGCAATCGGGCGATAGCGGAAATCGGCGCAGCACTTGCGGAAAGTGTCAAACCCTGAACAACCGACTAAGTTGACTCTTTTCTTCTGCTCCGATGGGATGCTTTCCATCGGAGCAGAAAAGCCCGGATCATCAGGAGAAAGTCATGTCGATCTCACTTCAGGTCCTTTATCCCATAAACCCGGATACCACGTTCGACCAGGAATACTACAAAGGAACCCATATGAAGCTTGTACGGGATCACCTGGGGGCCTTCATGGTTTCTGCTCAGGCTTCGAAAGGACTTGCAGGTGGACCGGATGCGCCACCTGCGTTTTATGCGATTGCGACCATGATTTTCGAAAATCAGGAGAAATTCGATCAGGCCATGGCAGCTGCCGGACCCGTGCTTGCAGACATTCCGAACTATACAAACACGAAGCCGCAAATGCTCATCGGTGAAGTTCTGGACTAACGGACCTTTCGGCAAAATCCTTGAAACAAGGAACACTGTCTATCGCGTTCAGCTCTTTGAATTCATACAGCGATAGTAGATCCAGTCTTTTCACGAATTGCGTTGTTTCATTTACCGTCAGCCGTCGACTATTTCATTTCCGGTACAGGCGTAACGGCCTTTCCGGTTTCGAACCAGCTCTTCAGATTGTCGACGACGAGCTGTCCCATCGCATTTCGGGTCGCCTGGGAAGCTGATCCGACGTGAGGAAGCAGGGTAACGCGTGGGAGCTGCATCAGCTTCTCCGGCACGTGAGGTTCATGTTCGAACACGTCCAGGCCGGCTCCGAAAATTGTACGGTTTTCAAGAGCGTCGATCAGCGCTGTTTCATCGACAACAGACCCCCGCCCGATATTGATCACGACGCCGGTAGGTCCAAGCGCTTCAAGCACCTCTGCATTGACGGCGTGTTCCGTCTCTGCGCCACCCGGTGCGACGACCATCAATGTGTCACAAGCGGCTGCCAGACCTGTCAAGGTGGCGTGATAAGGGTAGGCAACACCGTCTTGCTTGTGGCGGCCGTGATAACAGATCTCCAGGCCGAAGGCTTCCGCGCGCTTTGCGATTGCCTTGCCGATGCGGCCGAGACCGAAAATGCCGAGTTTGCGCCCGCGCAGCGTCGCGGGTGTCAGCGGGTAGGGGGCCTTGTTTTCCCATTTGCCCGCTCTGAGCCAGTTCTCTGCCTGACCGAATTCGCGGATTGTCATGATCATGAGGCCGACGGCCGTGTCGGCGACCTCGTCGGTCAAGACGTCCGGCGTGTGTGTGACGATCACATCGGCGGCAAGGCAGTCATCGGTATTGATGTGGTCATAACCGACACCGAAACTCGAGATGATTTGTGCATTCGGGATTTTTCGAAGGAAGGCAGTGTCGACGGCAATGCCTGTCAGCGCGACGCCCTTGATCCTGTCACCGATTTCGTCCAGCAGTGCTTCCGGATCGTCAGTCTCGTACAGCTTGTGCACGGTAAAGAGAGTGTCCAGTTGCTCCTGGACGTTTGGCAACATCGGGCGTGGCATAAGAATGTCGATGGAATTCATGGAACTATCCGGAAAATCTTGAGAGCTGACAACTGGCTGGAGGGTCACCCTACAGGACGTCAGGCAATTTCGTCAGCCCTCAATTGTTCCGGTTAGATCCGCTCCAGGCCGACCTTGCTGTCCTCTGCCCACATCAACCTGTAGGAAACCCAACCTTCTCCCGGGACATTGAGTTCGATATCCCCATCCAGATCCCGGCCGCTGTTGGTAATGCAGCAACCCGTGTCGGACAGGTTCAGCAATTCGACAATGAAGTCTCCATTCTGGTCACGGCCGCTGACCATCTGGTTCACCTCTGTCCTCGGGTTGGAGCGGCGTTCGGTTTCATCCAGGGAGGCCTGAATGATTGCCGGAATTTCCTCGCGCATGTGCTGCGCGGCGAAGGCCATGGAGCTGGTCTTCTCGCTCATTGCGTTGGAGAAGGTGAGGGACTCTTGGGCAATATGCGCAACTTCCGACATGCCTTCAGACATCCTGCCGACCGCCTGACCGGACTCATTGACGATTTTGCCGAAGTTTTCCGTCGTTACTCTTTGCTCCTCTGTCGCTGAGGCCACGGAGGCGGCCATCTCGCTGAGGCGGCTGATGCTTTCAATAATTCTGTCGATTGAAGAAACAGCGGCGCCCGTTTTGCTTTGGATGGTGACGACCTGCTCGGAAATCTGCTCTGTCGACCGGTTGGTCTGTTCAGCTAGCTCCTTCACTTCCGCCGCAACCACGGCAAACCCGCGACCGGCATCTCCCGCGCGCGCGGCCTCAATCGTCGCATTCAGCGCAAGCAGGTTGGTTTTCTCGGCTATGTCGCTGATGACGGATACGAACTGGCCGATGCTCTCTGCTGCCGCGGCGAGCTCACCAATTGTCTCGTGCGATGAAGACGAAAGCGTAACGGCCTCTGTTGTCAGGACGTGTGTCTTTTCAGTCTTTTCCGCGACTTCGCTGATGGCGGCCAGCAGACCTTCGGAAAGGTTTCCGGCTTCTTCCGAACGTTGATGTGTCTCCTGCGCCTGGGTCAGCATTTCGTTGATGCCGTCATTGGCGCGTTCCAGCGCTGCGCGCATGCGCGTTGTCTGATCCTTAACATCGTCGGCGCTTTCGGCAATGGTCGAGATACCTTCTTCGGTCTTGTCCTTGACCTCGGTTGCCATCACGGACAGCGTTTCGCGGCGTTGATTGATGTTCTCCCGCTCAACTTCCTTGCGTTCGTTTTCCAGATTGCGCATCTGGATCAGCTTTTCCTTGAAATTGTTGAAGGCGCTGGCGAGATCGCCAATTTCGTCATTGCCTTTGACATCGACTGTTGCTGTCAGATCGTTGTGAGCAAGCTGATCAAGTGCCGAAACGACCTTTCGAAGTGGCCGCGTTACCGTGATGCGTGCAATCAACGTCGAAACCAGAATTCCGAACAGAGTCGAGACGATGGCAGCGATAATCAGAACCTGAACGGTTTCCTGTTCGTGATGTTCCGCTGTCTTGGTCGCGTTCAGCGTGAAGGTCTCGATCTTGTGAAGAAGCTCAATCAGTTCGCTGTTGAGCTGTTTCTCTTCTTCCTCGATTGTCGCCAGCAGCGCAACCGCCTTCTCGGTTTCGTTGTTGTTGGCATATTCGATGATCTCGATAGCGTGATCATCATATGTCTTGTGCTCCACCTCAATTCTCTTGAGTGCATCCAGCACATGCAGGATTTCCGCGCGCGTTTCCTCGTCATAGGCATGCTTCAACGCTTCTTCGGCAATGCGTTCGCCTTCGAGAATTTCCTGATCGACGATCGACGCGTATTCCTTGAATTTTTTCTCCGACAGCGTTCTCTGCTGTTCCAGGTCACCATCTGCGAGACTGTTCAGGCGCAAGATACGCTCGAAAAGCACGGACTGTTCCAACTGATGAGTGGTGATCCGGCTGAGAACCTCGGTGAGCGGAATGTCGGACTCGGCGATCGTTTCGATCTCCTTGCCGATCTTGTTCAGTTGCGAGACGCTAAAAACCGATTGCGCAACCATCACTGTGCTTAAAACCAGAACGATAGCAATTACTTTAGCCGCAACAGAAAAACGGATGTTGCTGGAGACGGTCATGTCGGGCCCCTACCAAAATGAAACCAGTGGTAGAATTCTATGTATTCGTAAAGAAATAATTACGTGCGTGATCCAATAAACACAAAGTCTAGTGAAATTTATATTGATCGGTATTTGTGCTGTAGATGGAGAAAGTTGCCGCTTAGTAAGTATTGTATATTTTTACAATGAGTTTTTAATCGGTGGTTTTTTGGATGAGGTCCGCGGACGTAAATCGGTTTTGATTCGCCAAAAAGTTGAAGAGACCCGCCCGCTGATAGTCCGGCCCGCTGAGCCTTCAGCTGCAAAAAGCTGAAATTCCGGGTCGCCGATACCTTCACTTGCTTCCCCCACTTGATGGTACCTTGTGCAAGCAGGGTTCCTCTTTTCGAGTTGAGGCGGGCAAAGTTGCTTGCTCACCAGACTTTGTGCAGCGATTGTAGGTTTCGGTGGAAGGGAGCGGTGACACTATGGCGATGAGGGAAGACCGCAAAACGCTTGAATTGCTCGCAGCAATCGCCAAGGTCGTGGAAGTTCCGGTGCCTGCAAGTGCTTCCGCTTTGGCCTCAATGACCAGGCCAGAGGCCGTTCGTATCATCGAAAACAGATATTCTGACTTCAAGCTGCGCAATGACAACGAGACACTGACCTCGCCGGAGTTGGAAGCCACACTCAAAGGCAATACGATCTACGGCGCTCCCTATAACAACGACCCATATGTGCTTTCCTTTCATCCAGGCGGTGAGGGGCACATGAAGGTTCGTGGCAGAGAGCCGGAAGTCGGAACCTGGTGGATCAATTCCGACGACACAATTCATTCCAAGTGGGAAGAGGCGGCCTCGGGCAAGGACATCGCCGTTCGGTACTACAGAACAGCGAACCCGTTCATCCTCCTGCATGAAGCCGCAAACCGCGAGCTGCCTCCTGTCGAGTGCCGCATGTGTATCGTGCAGCCTGGACTGGCGTTTTGAAGGGTTCCCTCAGTTGCTCCACAGGACATGCGCTCTTGTGTGACGTACGTGATCACCGTCGGTTGGGTCTGAAGGTTCTCGCCTCTGAGTTCGTGTTTCAAAGGGAAGGTCATAGGTGGCTGGATCTGAGAGTAATACTTATGCGTGTTGACAGATTGGGTGTCCCGGACACAATCAGGCCCTGATTAATCTTGAACTTCTGAGAGGCTGGTCAAACCGAATGTACGGCAAAGGGCTCTTCGTTACTGTTGCTTCGTTCGTGATCATGTACGCGGCGGCGAGTGATATCGGACATGCAGCAGAAATAGAAAAGGCGGAGTTCTTTGTCGAACTATCTGACGATGCGTCCGCTCCTGTTTACCTGGACACGAATGTTGTGCCTCTCAAGCCGGATCAGACTTGTTTCGGGTGGCGGATTAAACTTTCAAGTGACGAAACTCTGGTTCATGTAAGAGAGGTCCTGACTCTTCCCGAAGCTCCGGAATACTGGTCGGATGAAGACAACGTCTACGGGACAATTGAGGTCTCAAGTGATAGAAAAGCGGCAACGACCACCCGCTTCATTCCGGTCGTAGACGGATGGGTTGAACATTCCTGGTGCGTTTCTGAGGGGGATCCCACGGGTCAGTGTTCGCTTGATGTGACGATTGACGATTTGGCGACTGAACGGTTCGAATTTCAGATTGTCACTGTCGAGTAGGTCTTCAGACTTCCATGTCCCTTCGATCTGCCGTTGCATTCATGAGACGACGGCGTGTACTGCCTGCTGAAATCCCCCATTGCCCCGGACGTCACTTTCCCCTAAAAGACCCCGCAGAATTCCAAAGATTCCCAATAGCGTTTTCAAGTGGAGAAGCGGAGCCCCATGGCGCGCCAGTTCATCTATCACATGCACGGCCTCTCCAAGGCCTATAACGACAAGAAAGTCCTCGACAACATCCACCTGTCTTTCTACCCGGACGCCAAGATCGGTATCCTGGGCCCGAACGGTGCTGGTAAGTCGACGCTTTTGAAGATCATGGCCGGCCTCGACAAGGAGTATACCGGTGAGGCCTGGGCTGCCGAAGGCGCCAAGGTTGGCTATCTGCCGCAGGAGCCGAAGCTGGACGAAACCAAGACCGTGATGGAAAACGTCATGGAAGGTGTTGCCCACAAGCAGGCGAAGATCGACCGCTACAACGAACTGATGATGAACTACTCGGACGAGACCGCCGAGGAAGCAGCTCATCTTCAGGATGAGATCGATGCCAAGGATCTGTGGAACCTGGAAAGTCAGGTGGAAATGGCGATGGAAGCTCTGCGGTGCCCGCCGTCCGACGCTTCGGTCGAAAATCTCTCCGGTGGTGAGCGCCGCCGCGTTGCGCTCTGCCAGCTGCTTCTGTCGGAGCCGGACCTGCTTCTGCTCGACGAACCGACCAACCACCTGGACGCTGAAACCGTTCACTGGCTGGAGCGTCACCTGCGTGAGTTCAAGGGTTCCGTCCTGATCATCACCCACGATCGCTACTTCCTCGACAACGTCACCGGCTGGATCCTCGAGCTCGACCGCGGGCAGGGCATTCCTTACGAAGGCAACTACTCGGTCTATCTGGAGAAGAAGACCAAGCGAATGGAGCAGGAAGGCCGCGAAAACATGGCCCGCTCCAAGGCAATTGCCCGCGAGCGCGAATGGATGGGAATGTCGCCGAAAGGCCGTCAGACCAAGTCCAAAGCCCGTATCCGTGCCTTTGAAGACCTGTTGAGCGCCCAGGAAGAGCGCCAGCCGTCCATCGAACAGATCCTCATCCCGGTCGGTGAGCGCCTTGGTGCCAACGTCATTGAGGTCGATGGTGTTTCCAAGGGATTCGAGGATCGTCTCCTGATCGACAACCTGTCCTTCAAGCTGCCGCGCGGTGGCATTGTTGGCGTTATCGGCCCGAACGGTGCCGGCAAGTCGACCCTCTTCAAGATGTTGACCGGTCAGGAAAAGCCGGACAACGGCGCCGTCAATATCGGCGACAGCGTGCATCTTGGTTATGTTGACCAGTCTCGTGATGCACTGAACCCGAACAACACGGTCTGGGAAGAGATTTCCGGCGGTGCCGAAGTGATCTACCTTGACGACAAGGAAATCAACTCACGCGCCTACTGCTCGTCCTTCAACTTCAAGGGCCCTGCTCAGCAGGCGAAGGTTGGTGATCTCTCCGGTGGTCAGCGTAACCGTGTTCACCTGGCAAAGGTCCTGAAGAAGGGCGCCAACGTGCTGCTGCTCGATGAGCCGACCAACGACCTCGACACCGAGACCCTGGCAGCACTCGAAGACGCTCTGGAAAACTACGCCGGCTGCGCCGTGGTTATCTCTCACGATCGTATGTTCCTCGACCGTCTGGCAACGCACATGCTCGCCTTTGAAGGTGATAGCCACGTTGAGTGGTTCGAAGGCAACTTCGAAGACTACGAAAAGGACAAGGTCCGCCGTCTCGGTGCCCATGCCGCCGACCCGCGCCGGATCAAGTACAAGCCGCTGACCCGTTGATCGGTGAGCTTTGCAAAATGAAATTCAGAAAAGGCGGCCCCCGGGTCGCCTTTTTTTTTGGTTTGGTCTGCCAAGTCTTTACGAACGCTGTCTTCTGATTGCATTCTGGGACGGTTTTCCCGGGCAGGGTGAGCTTGCGCTGCTTCGGAGGCCATTGAAGGTTTGACTGCAATCGTTTGGAAAGGCTGGTTCAGGTTAGCCGATGCTTCAGCTGGTAATGCGATCTCTGACCGGTCTTCAACGCTACGACCCGGGTGCCTTGCGCCTGGTGCGTGGGGTCGACATGACGCTGACCATTGTTGCCTCCGTGCTTCTGACACTGCAACTCGCCCGTTTTTTTCAGCCTGCGGCTTCCGGTTTCGACCTGGCAGTGATTGCCGCCGGTGCAGGTTCCGGTGTCCTGGTTTTCACGCCTGTCTCGACCAGGAGACAGGAAGCATCCGATATTCTCTGGCTTGGCGCCATATTGACGGTCAGTTTCGCAATCGGTGCGGGCGTCATCGCCTTGTTTCGGGAAACCGCCATTCCGGTTCTTCAGGTCCTGTGGATCGCGGTAATCGCCATCGGTTTCGGCATGGACGGTCTCGGCCCGTTCTGGCTGCGTGCCGGACGTCTGTTGGCAATCTTCTGGATCTTTGTCGTCGTCGCCAGCAAACCCGTCGCACCTGGCCTCTGGTTGCCCGCCATGGGCGTCCTCGGGACAGCAACAGCTTTTGTATTCCGAATTCTTCTGTGGCGGCCATCTCCCGAAAAGACCTTCGTGCGCGTGGAAAGGACCAATCGCAAGGTCATGGCAGAATATCTGCTACAGGCAGCCTCGGGCGGTATCTCCGGCTTCAGTTCGCGCAAGATGAATCTGTCGCAACTGACCGTTCTGCGTGCTGAACTGGAAACCTGCGCCCAGCTTGTTGATCCGAAAAGCGGTCTGAAGGTCTTGTCACCGGAAGCGGCCGCCATGATCCAGCTGGCGCTTGAGGTGGTCCGAGGCGCTGTTGCTGCCTTGTCGGACCAATGCCGCGCCGACCTGACAGAAGGCGCATTCTATCGCGAGACCGTCCGGAACCTGACTGACAGCCTCGAGACGGGTGAACAGATTTCGGCAAAGCCGGTATTGGAGACCGTTTGGTCTCGCCCGCTCGCGGATCTGTCAGGCGATGATCAGTTCCATCTGCTCCGCATAGTGCAAGCCTTTCAGCGGCTGTGGCTGCTGGCCCAGGCGACCGAAAGCGTTCCGTCCGGTCAGAGAGGCTTCGGTGGTTCCGCATCTTCGCGTTGGTGGAAGAAGATCTCCTGGGAGCTCGCTCTGCAGGCAAGTGCGGCTGCCGCAGTCTGCTATGGGCTTGGTGCCTATTTCGGGCTGAGCCACATCTATTGGATTACGGTTACGGTTGTCGTGGTCATGTGCGCCAGTCTTGGGGCGACCGTCAAGAAGACGGTGCTGCGAACCGTGGGGACAGCCGTCGGGGTTTTCATTGCGCTGGCAGTCGAGCCCGTTCTGGCCGAATTGCCCGAGATCAGACTGATCCTGGTTATCCTCCTGCTGCCGCCGATTGTCGTTTTCCTGGAGCGGAACTACGGCATTGCCTCCGGGATTATCAGCTTCGTCGTGCTGATCGGATTGCAGGCTCTGACGGGAATGCCGGTTGCCGAGTTCTGGCCACGCATCTACGACACGTTGATTGGAGCCGCCGCGGGACTGCTGGCGGCCTGGGTGCTGTTGCCAAGGCGGAGTTCGGATAGCGTTCACCGGCTCGCGATCGATTACATCACTTCCTGTTTTGACTACCTGAAGGGAGAGGGCCGGAGCGAGCAAGAAGAGAAGATGGAATATGCGCATCTGAAGTCGGCGGCAAACGGTCTGGTGACCGCCGCCCAAGACTACCGGGCGGAGCAATCACCCTGGGCCTCGTTTGCGACGTCGATGGACGAATTGGACATCATGGTCCTTGTGTTGGCCGACTATGTCGTTCTCTACCGCCAGGCTCGCATGACAATCGTGACAGAGGTTGGGAGCAATGATTTCGACCCACCACTGTCCCCGATTGTCGCCAGATTGGACAAGCGGATGCTTGATGAGTTCGAAGCCGTGCTGGAGGGGAGGGAAAAGCAGTCCGTTCCTGGTCTGATCGAACAATGGACGGACATGGTACCGCTTGTCGGCACCAGAGGAACGCAATTCATGACCGACTGGGTTGCGATGCTCTACTATGCGCGCAAGATTGTCGGATGCCTCGATGGTTTGAAGCGGGACAAGAAGTGGTCTTCTGCTCTGGCGCTCGATCAGTGATTTTGACAATAATCTTTCCTGGTTCGGGTCTTTTTCTGAACAGGTTCAAAGCTTTGGATTCTTAGGTTCAAGTTCAATCGATGCTTCAACTGTTTCTGCAATCAATCACGCGCGTCATCCGCTACGATCCCGGAGCTATGCGGCTGGTACGTGGCGCCCATTTGATGATGACCGTCGTTATTGCGGGTTTGCTTGCCAATCAGCTAGGACCGTTCGCCGACGGTTTGTCGGGGTTCACCCTTTCAGTGCTGGCCGCAGCCGCGGGTGCACACTGCCTTTTGTTCACGCCAATCTCGACCCGAAAGCAGGAAGTCAGCGATCTTGTTTGGCTTGGGGCTATCATGACCGGCCTTGCTTTCTTCGGGATGGCGGCAGGGCTTGCCGCGGGCAAGAACGCAGCCGTCGTGCTTCAATCCATATGGATTGCGATCATCGCCATCGGGTTTGGGATTGAGGGTTTCGGTCAGTTTTGGCTGCGTGCAGGGCGCATGATTTCGATCTTCTGGCTGTTCGTGATCATGTCGAGTGTCTCCGGTTTGCCCGGAATATGGCTGCCTGCGATGACGATTTTCGGCGTGGTACTGGCCTTTTTGATCCGCATCGGGTTCTGGCGGCCGTCGCCGGAAAAAACCTACGAGAGGGTTGAAAAGGCAAATCGCCAGGCGATGGCCGACTATCTGAAGCTGGCTGCAAACGGGCAATTGTCGATCGACAGGCGCCGCCGGCTAAATGTCTCCGATGTGGCAAGCCTGCGTGCCGAACTGGACCTCAGCATTGATCTGATAGACCCGGAAGCGGCACTCCGGGGCCTGTCTGTTGAATCAGCTGCCATGATGCAGTTGGCGCTGGAGGTCGTGCGTGATGCGATGGCGATGCTATCGCCCGAAAGCCGTACTGAACTGATCGAGAACGCCACCTTTCAAAAGGTCGTGGGCCAGCTGTACGTAAGGATGACGACCGGAGAAGCTCCGGGCGGACAGACACCGTTTGACGTTGACTGGCCGGAACTTGAGGTCGGGTTTGAGAAAGGCGACAAGTTTCAGCTGTTGAGAATCGCGCAGGCCTTCGAGCGGATTTGGAATCTAGCCGAGGGGACATCCCGACTGAGAGCGGACGAGGATGCCGAAGTTGAGGTCAAGTCTGCGTCCTGGTGGCAGCAGATATCCTGGCGGCTTGCCGTGCAGGCAAGTGTGGCTGCGAGCGTGGGCTACGGCATCGGGATCTACTTCAATCTGAGCCACGCCTATTGGGTCACGATCACGGTGATCGTGGTCCTGTGCGGCAGTCTTGGCGCGACGATGAAAAAGACAACACAACGTACCCTTGGCACGGCGGTCGGATTCCTGTTCGCGATCATGCTGGAGCCGGTGCTCTCGGGTTATCCCGATATAAGGGTTGTGCTGATCATCCTCCTGTTGCCCCCGATCATCGTTTTGTTCGAACGCAACTACGGCATCGCCGCCGGAATTATCAGCTTTCTCGTTCTGATTGGGCTTCAAACGCTTACCGGACTGCCTGCCGTTGAATTCTGGGCTCGCCTCTACGACACCTTGATCGGCGCTGCCGTTGGATTGACCGCTGCCTGGGCGCTTTTTCCCAACAGAAGCGGTGACAGTGTTGAGAAGCTGGAGACGTCCTATCTGAACACCTGCTCGGAATACCTGAAGGCGGAGAACGGGCAGGAGGAGGCGGACACTCTCGACTACGCAGAATTGAAAGCGACCGCCCACAAACTGCTGGCGACCGCTCGAACCTATCGAACCGAACGCGCTCCCTGGTCCTCCTTCACCAAGTCTTCCAGCAAGCTGGATACGCTCGTCGTCCTGCTGGCGGACTATGTCGCGCTGTATCGTCAGGCGAGAGCCAATGTGCAGGCGGATGCGGGCAAATACGCCACCGTCGAACCGGTTGAAACGCTGGTTGGCAGAATGGACAAGCGCATCCAGGATGAGATCAGCGCCGTTCTGAATGGAAAGGGCAAACAGACCGTACCGGGACTGGCCGAGGAATGGCGGGCGGCGATGCCGGAAACGACAGAGACCGACACGCATTTCATGACCGATTGGGTTGCGATGCTTTATTACGCCAGGAAGGTTATCCGCTGCCTTGATGGCTTCCGGCAGGATGTCGGCTGAGTTTGGTGAACGGCGGTGCGGGCAGCTGCCAACCGCCATAAACCTTTCACTTATTTAATGTGCAAGCCATTGTCGCGATACAATCTAGGAGGCAGACTGTGTTCTGTGTCACAATCTGAACGGGATGCTCGTGCGAAGTTTGTTTGTCAGCAACCGGGCGCCCGCCATTGCCCGGGAGGAGGTATTTGACGATGAAAAGTTTGAAAATAACTCGCGGAATGATTGTAGGTGCCGGTCTGTTGGCCGGAATAGGAATTGGGACAGCCCACGCGCAGCAGGCGCAGCCGGTCAATGCCGATCCGACACCGCCGCCGACTTACGACTTCGTGCAGCAGGCCGGTGAAATGAAATTCGACGGCAAGACCATGACGCTTACCGGCACGGATGCGGGGGTCTTGTTCTTCAGTGATCGGCCCTACCGCGTTGGCGGTCAGCTTTCAAACAAGGATTTCGCGGGTTTCTGGGAAGTTGAGGACGGGTTCAAGGGAGACCCGCCGAATGCTGTCGTCAGCATCCTGAGCGAGACCGGCAAGGTTCCTGCGCTGGTGGAATTGACGTCGGCCAAGACGGAAGGCTCTTCAATGGTCTATGGCGTCAAGGTATTGCGGGGCGAGCTGCCGGAAAGCGCCAAGGGCGTCGCTCTCTTCATTGATCGCAGTTCCAGGCCGCACCATCATGGCGCAACCTCCACGGCACCCGGATCTGTCGGTTTCGAGCCCTACGGTCCATATTGCTACCACGCGCCACAAGATCCGCGCTGTCGTGCATGGCACCATCCTTATCACCCCTACTATCCGCCTTATTACCCGCCATATCCGCCATATGGCCCGTATTACCATCCGGGCGCCTATGCTGCGGGTGTAGCAACGGGTGCAGCCATTGCCAGCGCGGCCCGTCAACCGACCTATTACTACTATCCGATCCCGACCGGTCCGTTGCCGCCTAACTGCTGGATCAATTCTCAGCACACTCAGATGGTATGTACGGTCCAACTGCAGTAAGGCAGTTGCGCAATCCCCCCAATGCCCGGCCCCGCGTTTGAAACGCGGGGCCTTTTTTTTACTGGAGTTGGTACAGGTGCGATCTGAAACGTTAGAACACCTCCCACTGCAATTCGCACGCGGTTCCTTGATTGGATGCCCGAGCACGGATCATTTTGTTTGATGCTTTTTTCAAAATGATTTGTTGGTCGAAAGGACAAATGCGGCCTACACCTCGGGACGGAAAAACGACAGGAGAATTCCATGACGGAACAGCTTGTACTATTGCCCGAGGAAATGCGCATCACGTCCAAGTTCAAGGTCCCGGGCAAAGTGGAAGGAGTGTTCCGGACTTCTTCGCCTGATGATTTTCAAACCGACGCGGTGGACGCGCTTGAACTGACCTTTGAAGGCGTCCCGGGGGACAGGCACGCCGGTTTTACCCGTCGATCAGGCGGACGTGAACCATGGTATCCACGCGGCACGGAGATGTGCAACGAGCGTCAAATCTCAATTCTCTCGCTCGAAGAACTCTCCTTGGTGGCCGGACGCATGGAGATCGCCGAAATCAAGTCCGAATGGATTGGCGGCAATATTGCGGTGTCGGGCATTCCAAATCTGACCCAGGTTCCTCCGCGCACGAGACTGGTGTTCGAGGGCGGCACCGTCATTCGCGTCGATGGAGACAATCCTCCCTGCCGCTTTTCCGGCGCGGCCATTGCAGCCAACTATCCGGACCGGGAAGGCCTGGATCTCCTGTTCCCGAAGGCGGCTACGCGTTTGCGCGGATTGGTGGGCTATGTCGAAATTCCCGGCTTGATCCGTCAAGGTGAAACTGTCACCGCTCACATTCCGGAACAGTGGATTTACGAACGGCGCTGAACCAAGGGTTCGAACGCTGCATTTCGCAACTCTCCCTGACTCAGGTCTCAGGTTCCTGGTCCAGAGAAACTTCCTTGTTGCAGCCCCAGTTGCGGAGGGTTTCGTTCATCTCCTCCGCAACAAAGTAACGCGCTGCGTCGCGGTCGTATCCCTCTTCTAGCAATGCGTCGTACTCCGTCATCTCATGGCGGATATGGCTGGTCGTCGCCTGCCAGAGCGAAATTGAAGGTGGCAGATGGCGCAAGTGGCCCGCCAGTGCAAGATCAAGAATGGCTTCCGCATCGCGCATGGGAACGCGCGGCAGCAAGGCTCTCAAAGCCTTGCGCAAGTCCTTTTGACGTTTGGTTCCACCGCGCATGTTTTCCCGTTACCACGACCTTGATCAAAAGGGGAGGTGTGGCCACTCGTTTACGCTCTGGATCTGTGCTTTTCCGCAGTTGCATCGAAACCGGCAAGCGGCAACCCGGCGACAGTCCTTGTCGCATGTGCGCTCTCGTGAACCTCATCAAAGGGAAGGGCGGGCGCAAAGAAGAAACCCTGAGCAAGTTTGCATTCAAGGACTTCCAACACCTCAAGCTGGCTGCTCTTTTCAACACCCTCGACAATACAGGACATCTGCATGGACCGGCACAGGTTCACGATTGAAGTGATGACATCTCCCGCGACCTGCTCACTGATGTCGGAGACAAAACTCCGGTCGATCTTCACGCAATCGATTGGCAGGCGGTGAAGATAGCCGAGGCTGGAGTATCCGGTCCCGAAGTCGTCCAGCGCCAGTTTGACACCCGCATTGCGCAACTTGCGCAGGCAGCTTTCTGCGGCTTCATAGCTGCCGATGACAGACGTCTCCGTGATTTCGAAGGTGATCAGTTTCGGGTCGATGCCGTTGCGGAGAATGGTTTCAAGCAGTGTAGCGACCGTCTCAGCAGACGTAATGTCGTGAGCGGAAAGATTGAACGAAAGATAGAGGTCTCCCGGCAGCGATTTGATCTGGCGGACAGCCTTTTCAAAGAGCGATATCGTCAGCCGGTTGATCAGTCCGGTTCGCTCCGCTATGGCGATGAACTGATCAGGTTCGACCTCCTCAAGAACCGGGCTGTGCCAGCGCACAAGTGCTTCGAACCCGACAACCTCCCGCCCGGGCAGCGAGACGACCGGTTGGAAATAGACCTTGAATTCGTTGTCGAGATCAGCGCATTGCAACGCGCTTTCGATCGCACGCTCGGATCTGATCTTGGCCTCATGGCTCTTTGAGTAAATTGTGGTGCGACCGCGTGAATTCGATTTTGAGTTATAGAGGGCGTAGTCGGACCGATCGAAAAGCACATGGGCCGATCTGCCAGCTTCCGGATAAATCGCAATGCCGCAGGACGCGCCGATGGTCAGCTGCAGTTCACCGAATCGATAGGGAGCGCTGATGCGCTCACAAATGGACTGGCTGACAGTCGCGGCATTCGCCGGGTCCCCGGTGAAAAGAATGCCGAATTCGTCGCCCCCCAACCGGCAGACCTCGATGTCGGGATGCTTCAGGGACTTCAACCGGTCTCCGACCTCGGCCAGCAACTGATCGCCGAGTTTGTGTCCATACGTGTCGTTGACCGGTTTGAAGCGGTCCAGATCCAGAACACCGACCGCAAACGTCCGCTCGGTGTTTTCGTCGTCTTCAATCAGGTTCTCCAGCCGATTGAAAAAATATCTGCGGTTCGGCAGCCCGGTAAGCGCATCGGTATGGGCGAGGCGTCGGTTTTCCTCACTGAGACTTTGGGTCTCTCGCTGTTTTGCTGCGAGTGCTTCCTGGGACCGGATCAGCTTGCAAAAGCCGGAATAGCCGTTCAGCAGGACCTTCAGGACAACCAGAAAGACGAGAAAGATGTTGAGTGCGATTGCAAAGTAAACGTCCTGATCGAGGCCTACGTAATAAACGAGGTATGGAACGGTCACGATGAGCATGACCAGGATAGCGGCCTGAGGCAGGTTCATCAGGCAGAAAACGCAGCCGATCACCGTAATTGCAATGAAAAGAGCGATATGACCGCGTTCTTCAGGGCCTCCGTATCCGTCCAGACTGAGAGACCATGCGATGTAGATGACGGCTATGACGCTTCCAAGCAGCACCGTTTGCCGCATCTTTTTGATGGCTTCGTCCGGTCCCGGCGATATTTTGCCTGCGCGTAGCCAGGCCACAAGCCTGAATGACGTGACTGCGAGCATCGGAATGAGCACGCCCACGGTCAAATAGAATGGAGCGATGTCGTAGTGGGTGTAGGACACCGCCACTGCATTGACCATCAGGAGAAAATAGAGAGCCGGAATCTGGGTTTTCAGCGCATTGTACTGTGCCTGAGCCAGTTGAGGATTCCGGGGGTCAATCAGCATCCAGCGTATGAAGCTGTTGACCTTGCTCATGACTTCGCCTGCCAGTGGCCAATGCTGAAAATAGACGCAAAGAATAATTGGCGCATGGATTCAATGATCCGTAGAAATTGTAAATCTTGAGGAAGAAAATAGCTGGTGGGATCTGAAAATCGAGTTAACCGAAGGCTGGCAATGACTGAAGCTTTCTGATGAGGACTACGGCTCCAGTTTGGGAATGGTTAAGACTTCCGTCAAAAACAGGCACAGGGCGTGGGTAGGAAAACAGAGTGGAAACGCCCATCGGGCAGAACAGCCACGGCACAGGCGAGGTGATTAATCGAAGGGTAATAAGGAAAGCTAACTATTTTTTTATGCGTGAATAGCATTATATTGGGGTCATGGCAGATCGAACGCGCACACGGCTATTAAATGCACTCAAGTCTTCCGGCCCGCAAACAGCTGCGGATCTTGCCAAAGGCCTCAATGTCACGTCGGTGGCGGTCAGGCAGCATCTGGATGGACTTCATCAGGATGATCTGGTGGATTTCGAAGACATCAAGGGCTCAGTCGGCCGGCCAAAAAGGGTTTGGGACCTGACAGCCGCCGGGCATCAGCAGTTTCCAGACAATCATTCCAATCTGGTGCTTGGCCTGTTAACCGGTCTCAATGATCTCTTTGGAGACGAAGGGCTCGAGAAATTGATTTCTCACAGGGAAGCTCACAGCCGGAAGTCGTATCAGGAAGCGATCGAGGGCGTGTCTGATCTTGCCGGGCGCGTGGACAAACTTGCTGAACTGCGCAGTCAGGAAGGCTATATGGCTGAGGTTATCGCACAGGACGATGGCTTCTATCTTGTAGAGAACCATTGCTCAATCTGCGCCGCCGCCACGGCCTGTCAGGGTTTTTGCCGGTCAGAACTCAGGTTGTTCAAGGATGTGCTGGGACCGGATGTGACTGTTGAGCGCACGGAGCACCAGTTGTCCGGTGACCGGCGCTGTGTATACCGGATCGAGCCGCGGCCTCAGCATTAACAACCGCGCGGGGCCAACTGGTCAAAAAAGAACTTTTCAGGAGTATTGCGGGTGTCAATCGCCGGACCGCTTTTGGCGCAACTTGTCGACCGTTACTTCCGACCTTTCGAAGCGCATTTGAAGCCGCTGGACCTGCCGGTGGCACCTTTGCCGGATGAAGGGCCGTTGCGCCTTGTGCTGCACTTCGCGCGGATGTTCAGGTGGCAATTGGTGATAGTCTCGATCCTTGCGGTGATTTCGGCAGGGTTGGGGCTCGCCGGCATTTGGGCCATCGCTTTTGTGGTGGACGGTGTGACCGGGCAGGGGGCCCGGATTTTCCTTCAGGAAAACGGCTGGTTGCTGCTCGGATTTTTCGTACTTTTCGTGGTCATCGATCCGCTCGCCTTCCTGTTGCGACAAACCTATGCCTTCCAGACGGTTCGTATTCTGTTGCCTGCCGCTATGCGCTGGCAGGCACACAAGGCGGTCGAAACGCAGGATCTGGCCTTTTTTGAAGACACCTTCGCCGGACAGGTAGCCTCGCGCATAGCGCAGGTAACGATGTCGGTCCACCGCCAGATGATGCTGGCAATCGAGACCATTCCTCGCCTCATCATTCAATTCGGCGGCTCATTCTTTCTCCTGCTGGCAATGGCCTGGCCATTAGCTGTGCCGGTGATGATCTGGATTTTGGCAAACATCCTGGTCGCCTGGTTGGCCATTCCCTCCTATTTGCAACGATCAGCCAAGGTTGCGGCTGCAAACTCCCGTGCAACAGGTGCAATGACAGATGTTTATTCCAACATCGCCATGGTCAAGCTGTTCGCCGCTGAAGATTCTGAAGCTGGGGCCATTCGCAAGGTGATCGGTGAAACCATCGATACAAGGCACAGTGAAAACCGTTCCTACATTTTGACGGACAGCGCGGTTTACTTCCTGAATGTGCTGTTGATCCTGGCGGTCGTGGTGATCGGCTTCATGGGGCTCATGGACGGTTGGGTCACTATCGGGGAATTTGTTGCCGGTCTTACGGTCACCCGCTCCCTTTCAGCGGCATCCTCGAGTTTCATCGGGGTTGGTCAATCGATTACGAGCACCCTCGGCACGATCAGGGATGCCATGCCGATCATGACCAGCCGCCCCGAGATCACCGATCGTCAGAACGCAGTGGTTCTCAAGGTTTCCAAGGGAGAAATTCGCTTCGAGGACGTCTCTTTCTCGTATCAGAAGGATCGGCGGCCGGTTTTGGAAGAGTTCAATCTCCAGATCCAGTCAGGTGAACGGGTCGGCCTTGTAGGGCTTTCGGGCGCCGGCAAATCGACCGTGATTTCTCTGCTCATGCGCTTGCGTGACGTTTCCAGCGGCCGGATTACAATCGATGGCCAGGATGTCCGGGAAGTCACTCAGGCTTCGCTGCGCAGTCAGATCGGTGTGGTCACCCAGGATATTTCACTGTTGAACCGCTCCATACGAGACAATATCCGCTACGGCAAACCGGAAGCTGAGGATGATGAAATCAGAACCATAGCGAAGGCGGCTGAGGCACTCGACTTCATCGAGGAGCAGCAAGACAGCAAGGGCCGCACTGGGCTCGACGCCCACGTAGGCGACCGCGGCGTGAAGCTTTCCGGTGGGCAGAGGCAGCGCATCACCATCGCACGCGTTCTTTTGAAGGACGCACCCATCCTGATCCTGGACGAGGCGACATCGGCTCTGGACAGTGAAGCGGAGCTGGCCATCCAGCAAAATCTTGCCCGCATGATGGAAGGACGGACAACACTTGCCGTTGCACACAGGCTATCGACGATTGCCGCGATGGACCGTCTTGTGGTCATGGACAAGGGCCGGATCATCGAAGAGGGCAGCCACCAGGAACTGCTCAGACGCGGTGGCCTTTACGCCATGCTTTGGGAGCGACAATCGGGTGGATTTCTGGCGCTTGGGGCAGCTGAATGAACGAGTCCCGGTGGAAAGACTGAGATTTCATCCTGAACTTCCACGCACTTATCTTCGCTTCAATATGACCCTGAGGTGCCATTGTTCGAAGGCGAAAGTGTTCGTTTTTTCTTTGTAAAGCTCTTTCATTCGACGGAAAAATTCTGTTTCCAGCCGGTCAATTTCTTCTTTCTTTCCAGAAGAGGAGGGCGCAAAGAGCTGATTTCTCAAGGTTGAGCTGGCAAAGGCATGTGTGAAGCCGCAGTAGCGCCGGGCGTAGTCTGCTGGGTTCTCAATATAGGCACCAAAGACATCCCCCCCTTCGACCTTGTTGCCAACCTTGATCAGTTCGATTTCATAAGCCGTGGCAAGCTCTTCATCCGTTTCAAATGGCTGTCTGGCTTCTTTTTCGCTCAGGAACCAGAAGCTGAAGACAAAATCATCGGCCGTCTTGGCATCAAGAAGGCCGTCTTTTTTCATGCTCGCCGTAACCGCTTGAAAGGCTCGATAAACTCCGCGACCGGAAACGGCCTTGTCGTTGGGATCTCCAGGTGACGGAACCGCACCAAGGGTCGAGACAAAGAGATATCCTCCGCTGTGCAACTCCTTGGCGCGATGCCGCAAGAATGTGGACCAGTCCTGAAGCGCTCTCTCCCGCATTTGCTTGTGCGCCTGTTCCGGCAGGTCGGCGAACCAGACCGTGTCCGGTGCGTTGATCTTGAATGGGGAACTGAGCCAGTGGCTGGCTGCGAAACATGTGGCAAGAGACACAGAAGCGGACGAGGCCATTTGGTTGAAGAAGGTGCCAACGGATGTGTTTACCTGCGGTGCGTCTTCTCCACCTGCATAACCGGACTTGCCGAACACGATGCCCATCAGGGCGTTCCAGTCGTTTCCCGGCTGATCTGCATGGCAGACCGTAACCGGCTTGCCCGGAGCTGATTGTCGCCAGGCTTCTATTGCCGGTTTCACTGTATCGATTGCACTCTGTCCGGGACCGCATCCGTAGTCGGTGATGTTCAGTCCACCCGGCAGATCGGACAACCTGTTTGCCAGTTCGAAAATGACATCCGAGTTTCGAAGCGTATCCTGTCTTTGAGCCAGGGAATTGTCGTCGTAATCGACCATTCCTTCGGTCGCTCTGTCCGGAACCGATTTCTGCGTCATGACAATTCCCACCTCTGCAATTGTAGCGATCTTGCCGATACGTGGCGCTGCGAGATCAAATCCGCTTGAGGATTGCTTTCAGGTGCCACTGTTCGCAGGCATATTCGTTGGTTTTTTCCGCGTAGAGCGCTTCGAAACGCCGGAAAAACTCCGCTTCAATCTCATCTGCGGTTCTCCCGCGGCCTGAAGACGGCTCAAACAGGTTTCGTCTGAGAGTGGTGCCGGCATAAGCACGCGTATAGCCGGAATATCGCCGGGCATATTCCAGCGGGTCCGACAGGCAATCCAGAAACAGATCACCACCATCGTCTACATATTCGGCCTCGATCGTGTCGATTTCATAGAGTTTCGACAACGAGTCACTTCGCTCGATGGTTTGCCGGGCTTCGTCAGCGGTAAGGAACCAAAGGCCGAAGACAAAGTTGTCCGCAACGTCGCGGTCCAGTTCGCCGTCTTCGACCATGGAAGCGACAACCGCCTGCTGAGCGCGGTAGTTTCCTCTTCCTGCCGCCGCGATGCCGTTGATTTCACCTGCTTCCGGCACAGCCCCGAGCGCTGATACAAACAGATAACCACCGGGTTGCAGTTCCTCAGCCCTCAGTTGCAGGAAGTTCACCCAGTCACTTTCCGCCAGCCGCCACATCTTCTTTCGCGCTTCACCGGTCAGATCGGCAAACCAGATGGTTTCAGGAGCATAAAGCCGGACGGATTGGCTGAGCCAGTGGCTGGCAAAAAAGCAGGTTGCGATCGTAACCGAGCTGTCAGGCATCATGCGCTCGTAAAAGGAGCCGACCGACGTGCGTACCAATGGTGCATTGGCATCATTTGCATAACCGTTGTCACCGAACACCAGACCCATCAGGGAGTTCCAGTCGTTTCCAGGCTGATCCGCGTGGCACACGGACAGGTCGGTGTGGGGGCGGGAACTCCAGGCTGAAAGCGCCGGACGAACGGTTTCGATCGCGCTTTGTCCCGGTCCACACCCATAGTCGGTGATGTTCAGCGGAAGGGATTGGGTGGCAACTCTTTTGGCAAGGTCGAAAATGACATCCGAGTTATGCAAGGCATTCTGCTTTTGAGCGCGAGAGTTTGCATCGTAGTCGACCATGCCTTCCGTGGAACGGTCTGGTGCTGTTTCCCGTGTCATGTGACCTCCCTGAAGCGACGGATAGACATGGAGCAAGTGTTTTCTTCAGTTGCAATGGTGACCGAAATAATCGCCACAAGGAAGAGCAGACCAATCAGGTCAAACTGAGCGGAGGCGTTTCTCGTCGATTGAAGGCGTCCGGATTTCTGAAAACTCAGCGCTTGAAGCTTTGAAAATTCATCCTTTCTGACTGCGGATACAGGTGGAGCGACATCGGCTGATCAAGTGAAGGCGAATCCATCGAAGCGTCACGGCATTTTCGACTTCTGAACTCAAGCGCAATTTGGGGTTGGTAGGTATTCATTGCTGGATAAGCAAAAGCTTCTCTGTCGCCTGTTGATTTTACGAAACCCAGCTGACAATACTCCCGCATGGACAAGAGAGATCGTGCCGTACTGTTCAGAGAGCGCCTGTCTGACGCGTTGCGCAGCCGGGACATGAACCGCAGCGACCTGGCTCGCGGAGCCAGATTGGATCGCTCGACAGTGTCTCAACTCCTGTCCGAAGACGCTCCACGACTGCCGAATGGTCAGGCTCTGGCTGCAATCGCCACTGCATTGAGTGTTTCGTCGGACTGGCTTCTGGGCCTTTCCACTCACCGGGGGGCGGCTGCGGAAATTCTCGACCAGGCGGTCCAGGTTGCAGAGACCGATCGTCACCCCGTGGACGAACACCTGCTTGCCTGGTACCGCGATGCCGTCGGGGCCAAGATCCGGCACGTTCCGGCTAACCTTCCTGATGTTCTCAAGACAGAAGCCGTACTCGCCTACGAATACGCCGGAGAAACGCTGCGCACGGCAGATCAGGCCATTACTGGAACGCGTGACCAACGTGCTCTTTTGGGTCGGGCCGATTCCGACATGGAAATTGCCCTCTCCAGAGAAGCGCTTGAAGGTTTTGCGCGCGGCGAAGGCATGTGGACGGGTCTGTCAAAGGATGCCCGGTGCGAGCAACTGGAAGTCATGGGGCACATCCTGGACGACCTTTATCCCTCCTTGCGCCTGCACCTCTTCGGTGCAAGCGATCGGTTTTCGGCCCCGTTTACCGTTTTCGGCCGGAAATGGGCGGCACTTTACATGGGGCAGCGTTATCTGGCCTTTTCGAACACACGCCATGTCCAGCTGTTCTCCGGTCACTTCGATGACCTGGTTCGCCACGCGGTCATTCGCTCCCATGAAGCAGGTGAGTTTGCCGCGGGCCTGGCCAAGGGGATCGAGTAGTCCCAAGCGTAGCCAGCCGCCGCGAATAGCCTCCCGAAGCATGCTCGGACGAGTGGCAGAGCAAGTTGCGTTGCTGGCACCTATGCAACACTTCCGCCAAGCCCGCTCATTCTGGAATTCCAGAACTGAAGACGAAATTGGTGACTGGGCCAGACGTTGATTGATTTTGTGTCTGAGTACAATCTTGTCTTGTGGCGACTAAAACATCACATGAAAACAGATAATTAGCAACGTGACCCACTACTCCTGTGGGTTGTGATGTAGCCATTTTTGTCCTTTTGGTGGCGATTCTGCTTGACAATCATTAACAAATGTCCACATATGTATACGTATCGATACAATTGGTGACATCGGGAAGCTCATGCCAAAAAGCATTCCAATAAGCGTCAGGTTGAACGACGACGACGTTGCGTTCCTGGCCAGCTATGAAGTTCAGGGCGCACGGACGCCGAGTGACAAGTTGCGAGAAATCCTGAGAGCTGCCCGGGAACGGGAAGAGGGTATTCAGGATGTGGCTGCTTGCGAGGATTTGCTGAGAACGATGATCCGTCCGGCGGAGAAAGGGGTTCGGCAATTACAGCGGGAAACAGGGCAAAGGTCTGACTTTGTCATCAAACTGTATGAACGCCTGCCCGAAATGTTCGCCGAGCTGATTGCCTCGGCTCCGGGACCTGGAAAGGACGCACAGGATCTGAAGAAGTTCGAGGCTGCGCTTTCGGCGGAACTGTTTTCGTTGATCGAAGAGATCTTCGATCTCGGATTGACGACGCCAAGTCGAACCTATGATCCGGATCTGATGGATCGAAGGTTGGTCCCGATATTGGAAATCACGCGGCTTCTTGAACAAAGGCGCCGTAGTGGAGACCGGGATGACACCTGAATGAAAAAACCGTCGTTGCGCGAGGAGTGACGTCCGCTGCAGCAACGTAATGAGACGAATTTTATAAGTGAAGCGGAAAGGAAGGAAAACATGGCAGAGGGTCTTGTCACACGCGTGAAGCGTTTAGTCTCCGGTGGCGTCAACCAGCTGGTGGATTCCATCGAAAACACTTCCCCCGAAACCGTGATGGCCGAAGCGATCCGCGAGGTTGACCGTGCCGTCGATCAGGTTCGGGACGAACTTGCCGGAGTTCTGGCGAACAAGCATCTGGCAAATACCCGTTTGGGTGAAACCACCTCACGCCACGAAGAGCTGCAGGGTCAGATTGCTCTGGCGGTAAAGCAGGGAAGGGACGATCTGGCCGAGGCTGCGATCGCTCGTCAGCTGGATCTGGAGGTGCAGATACCGGTTCTGGAATCTGCTGTTGCAGATGCCAACCGCGAAGAGAAGGAACTTGAAGGGTACATCAGCGCTCTCCAGGCAAGAAAACGCGAGATGGAAGCCGAATTGGCGAATTTTCGCAGGTCGCAACAGCAAAGCGCTACCGACGGTGCTGCCGCAGGAACTGCAGCTCCGAAAAACAGTGCAGAAGGCAAAACCCGCAAGGCCGAAGAAGCCTTTGATCGTGTCATGCAAGGGGCAACCGGTTTGCCTGGCGGTGCGTCTGTCGACAAGGCGGATGCCACCAAACTGGCGGAACTGGAAGACCTTGCCCGCAAGAACAGGGTATCTGAACGCCTGGCAGCACTGAAGGCGGCAGCGAGCGACGGTTAAGCATGGTTGACTTCATCTTGGCCAATCAGAACACACCTTTCGCCGTTGCTCTGGGGCTGATGATTGCCATAGCTCTGGCGGAAGGCGTGGGCACGCTGATGGGGCTGGGTCTGTCGAGCATGATCGACAGCCTCTTGCCCGAAGTCGATCTGCCTGACGTCGATGTCCCGGACATCGATGCTCCAGATTTCGATGCGGACATCGCAGGCGGCGCATTGCCGGGCGATCTGGAAGTGATTGGCGCCGGTGCGGATGCAACGGGTGCCGGCCAGGGGATCTTCACTCAGATTCTCGGATGGCTGTGCTTTGGAAAAGTGCCGGCATTGATCATTCTCGTGATCTTTCTGACCGGGTTCGGTCTGGCCGGTTACATCCTGCAGAGCGTGGTTCAATCCCTCAGCGGTTGGTTGCTGCCGGGCGTTGTCGCCTCAGCAGGTGCTTTTGCCGGTGCATTGCCTTTCACCAGGGTGACGGCCCTCGGGCTGTCGAAAATCATGCCCAAGGATGAAAGCGATGCCGTCTCCCGCACAACCTTTGTCGGCAAGCCTGCGCTGATCGTGCAAGGGAACGCGGAAAAGGGGCTGCCTGCTCAGGCAAGGCTGAAGGACATCAACGGCCAGAACCACTACTTGCTGGTCGAGCCGGATGTCGAAGGCGAAGTGCTCGCACAGGGAACAGGTGTCATCATCGTCCGCCAGCTCGGGTCTCGCTACACGGCGATCGAAAACACCAGTGCAGCACTGTCCGGCGCCAGCGAATGAGCGCGGCGCCGGGCCTCTCAAGTTTTACATAATTGATGGAAGGAGAAAGTGGTTATGGACCAGTTCGTAGGCATAATCATTCTCGTGGGTGTCGGGTTTATCGCCCTTCTTGCCGTTGGATTGATCGTTTCGAGACTTTATCGCCGGTCTTCAAAGGAAGTTTCGTTTGTAAGAACCGGCTTCGGCGGGCAACGGGTCGTCATGAACGGCGGAACGCTGGTGCTGCCCGTTTTGCACGACATCATTCCGGTAAACATGAACACGCTTCGCCTCGAAGTGCGCAGGTCCAACGATCAGGCTCTGATCACCAAGGATCGAATGCGTGTGGATGTGCTGGCCGAATTTTACGTTCGCGTACAGCCGACAATTGAATCCATTGCCAACGCAGCACAAACGCTTGGCCAGCGGACAATGAAACCCGAAGCCCTGCGTGAGCTGGTGGAGGGCAAGTTCGTTGACGCCTTGCGCGCGGTCGCAGCCGAGATGGCAATGGAGGAACTGCATGAGCAACGGGTGAATTTCGTTCAGAAAGTGCAGGCGGCGGTATCTGAAGACATCTTGAAAAACGGTCTGGAGCTCGAATCCGTTTCGCTCACCGGGCTCGACCAGACCAACAGGGAGTACTTCAATCCGGAAAACGCCTTCGATGCCGAAGGTCTGACCAAACTCACACAGGCCATCGAGGAGCGCCGCAAGAAGAGGAACGACATCGAGCAGGAGACGGAAGTCCAGATTCAGCGCAAAAACCTGGAAGCCGAGCAGGAGCGTCTTCAGATCAATCGGGATGAGGAATTCGCGAAGCTCGAGCAGCAGCGTGAGGTGGAGATCCGCCGGGCGGAACAGGCTGCGCTGATCGCCAAGCAACAGGCTGATCGTGAGCGTGAAGCCGAGGAAGCCAAGATCCTTGCCGGTCAGAAGGTCAAGGAAAAGGACATTGAATCCAACCAGGTGGTCACCGAGCGTCAGATCGCCATGGACCAGCAGGTGCGTGAGCGGGAAATCGCCAAGGAGCGGACCGTTGAGGCAGCCAATGTCGAAAAGCAGAAGCTGGTCGAATTGGCTGAGCAGGATCGTGACATCGCGGTTGCAGCCAAATCTCGCGAGAAATCGGAAGCTGAGGCTCAGGCTGACGAAGCCAGAGCGATTGCCGCGCGCGCTGCTGAGCAGGTGGCGACAGCTCGTGAAACGGAGGTTGCCGAGCGTGACAAGCAGATCGAGTTGATTGAAGCGCGCAAAGCGGCCGAGATGGATGCCGTGGCCATTACGGTCGGGGCGGAAGCCCAGAAACAGGCCGCGGTCGATCATGCGGAAGCGGTTCGTATTGCTGCGGAAGCTGAAGCTGCCAAACAACGCATCGAGGCCGAAGGTTCGGCTGCAGCCGACAAGCTGCGGGCTGAAGCTGAGAAAGCGCTTTATGAAGTTGAAGCTGCGGGTCAACGTGCGATCAATGAGGCTGCAAATCTGTTGTCGCCTGACCAGATCGCCATGCAGGTTCGCATCAAGCTTCTGGAGCAGCTGCCTGGAATCATTGCGGAAAGCGTCAAGCCGATGGAGCAGATTGACGGTATCAAGATCATCCAGGTGGATGGCATGACCGGTGGCGCCGGTGGTGCAGCGAACGGTTCGCACGCGAACGGCTCTGGTGGCGGCAACCTTGCCGATCAGATGGTGTCTTCTGCGCTGAAGTACCGCTCGCAGGCACCGCTGCTCGATGCAATGATGAAAGAAGTCGGCCTGGACGGCTCCGGTCTCAGTGGCCTTACGGCCAACCTGGGAACAGCCCCGGCAGCGGTTACGGACGAGACAACTGACATTGTCGGTGAAGACGAGCCGAATGGATCCTCTGGCGCGACATCTGTTGAGAACGGCGCCGTCGCTGCAAAGCCGCCAAAGGCAGATAGCGGAGAAAGCTCACTTCCCGCTTGAATGGGGGCGAGCTTCAAAGGTACTGGAGGGCCCGGCGATCAGCCGGGCCGACAAACTCATGTCAGCAACTCTCACGGCGGATTACTGGCCGTTCTATTCTTGCCGCTCTGGCTCTGTTGGACAATCCGATGGAAGGACCACCTGGCATTTGGAACTCGCTCAATGATGTCCCCGGTGATGATGCAGCGCCTTGGCGACTTCGATGGATTTGGCAGCTTCGAAACTGTTGGCAACTGCCATGTCCCAATAGGTTGAATATCCGGGAATGTCGTGAGCCTGATCGAGGAGGGCGCCTTTCTTCAGCCAGGTGAGGGCCGAGCTGGCCGGCATGATGGCCCGCTGGCCCTCCCGAACGAAGAAATGTTCGGGCTTGAACTCGCGTGGATGGCTGAGGCCTGATGCCGCCGTGAACGCCATCAGGGACTTCAGGGTGTTGCGGTGGAAGTTGGCGACGCGTTCAGCCTTGTCCGGCACCACCAGCGCCATCTGACGTTTCGGGTCCTGTGTCGCAACGCCGGTGGGGCATCGGTTGGTGTGACAGCTCTGGCTTTGAATGCAGCCAACCGCGAACATGAACCCACGGGCGGAGTTCACCCAGTCAGCTCCCATCGCTATGATTCCTGCAATGTCAAAGGCGCTGATCAGCTTGCCGCTGGCACCGATCTTGATGTCGTCCCGCAGGCCGGAGCCGACGAGGCAGTTATGGACGAAAGACAATCCCTGGCGAAGTGGAGTGCCCAGCCGATTGGCGAATTCGATCGGTGCGGCGCCGGTGCCCCCTTCTGCACCGTCAACGACGATAAAGTCCGGTTTGATACCCGTTTGCAGCATGGCCTTGATGATGGCCATGAACTCCCAGCGGTGACCGATGCAGAGCTTGAAGCCGACGGGCTTGCCTCCCGACAATTCCCGCAAGGTCTTGATGAAATCGAGGAGCTCCAAGGGCGTGGAAAAGGCGGAATGAGAAGCCGGTGAAATACAGTCCTGTCCGACTGGAACGCCGCGCGCCTCGGCTATTTCCTCCGTCACCTTGGAGCCGGGCAAAACACCACCGTGCCCGGGTTTTGCTCCCTGGCTCATCTTGATTTCGATCATCTTGATTTGCGGATTTGCAGCTTGCTTCTCAAATTTCTCCGGGTCGAAGGAACCGTCAGCCGCGCGGCAGCCAAAATAGCCGCTTCCCAGCTCCCAGACGAGGTCGCCACCACCTTCACGGTGATAGCGTGAAACGCTGCCTTCTCCTGTGTCGTGATAAAAGTTTCCGGCCTTTGCGCCCTTGTTGAGTGCAAGGATTGCATTCGCGGACAGGGAGCCGAAGCTCATGGCCGAGATGTTGTACAGCGATGCGGAGTAGGGGTGCTTGCAATCCGGACCGCCGATGGTCACGCGCAGCTCGTCGTGGTTTTCAGGCTTGGGACATATGGAATGATTTACCCACCCATAGGAACTGGCATAGACGTTCAATTCCGTGCCGAATGGCAGTACATCTTCGATATTCTTGGCCCTGTCGTAGACCATGGATCGGCGTTCTCTGGAGAACGGGCGGCCATCCTGATTGCTTTCAAAGAAGTATTGCCGGATTTCAGGCCTTATCGCCTCGAACATGTACCGGAAGTGCCCGGTAACCGGATAGTTGCGTAGTACGGCATGCTTGTCCTGGTGAAGATCCAGAAAACCGATGATGGAAAGAATGGCAAAAACCAGAAATGGCCAGAAAAAATGGCCGCTCCAGGCGAACATCAAAACAAAGCTGACGAAAGTCAGCGCCTGGCATAAGACAAAAACAAAATAGCGGGCGGGAAACACGGGCAGGTGACTCCTCAAGGTGAAAACCTGATTGCTTGCTTTTCTAGTTGTGTCAGGCCGCAAGCAAAAAGGGAAGGGTCAAGACCTGCAAGTCGGCAATGAAAAGGTGAATTTTTTGCAATGGTTAGCGGTATCGGCAGTCCGAGCGAGCTGTCTTCGGACATCCCTTTCAGGTGTAAAGACCTACGCAGGAACTCGAGTGAACTGATCCAGCAACAGATCGGCTGTTCCCGAAGCGCCCGGTTCCCTGGCAATGATGTCGGCAGCTTTCTCTGCTCCTGACTTGTAGTCCGGATTTTCCAAGTCCTTCAATGCCTTGGCAAGATTGTCTGAAGTCAGTTTCTTCTGTTTTATCGCGGCAGGACCGGCGCCGATCCGGTGAATGCGATCCCCCCAGAACGGTTGGTCACCGAACACGGGACAGACCAGTGAAGGTTTGCCCCAGCGGATCGCTTCATGCGTGGTTCCGGCACCGCCGTGATGCACGACTGCAGCGCAACGTGGAAACAGCCAGCTGTGTGGAGCTTTGTCGAGCAGATGGACACGATCGGCCAGGTTCGCCGGGAGTTTCTCCTTGACCAGGCCGCCCCATCCGGTCGCAAGAATCGCTCGCTTTCCGGTTTTGGACAGCGCCGAGAGCACCGTATCAGTGAGGTGTTGCGGGTCCTTGCTCGGCATGGAGCCGAAGCCAAGATAGGTGGGAGCGGGGCCGGACTGCAGAAACCCTTCTAACGCATCAGATGGCCTGTAGGCGGGGTCTGGCTCGGTAAACCAATAGCCGCATGGAAGGCACTCGGTTGGCCAGTCCTCCGGCGTTGGAACCAGAGCACTGGAGAACGCCTGTAGCGAGAGCGCCTTGCTTCCATCCGGCATATAGCCGTCGATCTGGTCTTGCGGATTGTTGATTTCGGCTGTCGCTTCATCCTGAAGCGACCGGACCAATGGACCGAGGCCTGCCCGCATCAGCCATCTGCCCAGGCCGTAGCTCTTTTTGTTCAGGTACGATCCGAGATCTGGAATACCAAACAGTGCGATCGGAAAGGCTCCGGTTGGAGCCGTAACCGGTTGAAGGGATGTTGGAAGGGCCGGGACGTTCAGTCTTCGCGCAACGAGGGTCAACACGGTAGCCTTCAGATTGAACAGGATCAGGACCGGCTTTTCATCGATTCCGATCTGCCAGAGCTTTCTGGCAACTTCCTTCTGGAGGTTCAGATTCTGCCGGGCAGCCTTGATCATCCCCTTGAGGGAAAACAAGGCTTCGCGGACTTCCGTGGTTTGCAAGAGTTCCTGGTAATTGATCGGAACGGGGCGGGCGCGGGCTCCAGCCGTTTCGATCATGTCTTCAAAACCTTCTCCGGTCGTCAGAACAACCTCGGCATTGCGAGCAGTCAATTCCCGTGCAAGAGCCACATAGGGCTGAACATCTCCACGGGTACCGAGGGAAGCGATCAGGACTTTGGGTCTTATATCGGTCATCGCGGGTGCCAGGAGACGGTTGGGGATAGAACAGAAAGGAAAGACACCCTTCAGATGGCGAGTTTAAATTCAAAATGCAACCGCCATCGCAAAGCCGAGCGCGCGTCTGTGCGAGTCGACGCGTCTCTCACAGGCGCGAGAGACAGCGAGTTTGAAACGTTGACGGAGATCGCCTAAGGCTTTTTCGCAAGCGCACTGACCTCAAGGGAAATCCATGCAAACCACATTTTCGCTTCGGTCAAACGGATCAGGCCTCTACGAGTTTACGCCAAGCGTTGCCGGCTGGCTTGCTGATGAAGGTGCCGACAACGGGTTGCTGACATTGTTCGTTCGGCATACTTCGTGCTCGTTGCTGATCCAGGAAAATGCTGACCCGGATGTTCAGGTGGACCTGCGCGCATTTTTTGAAAGGCTGGTCCCGTCTTCGGATCATCCCTCGATGAGCTACCTCATACACACCTATGAAGGACCGGATGACATGCCCGCCCATATCAAATCGGCTCTATTGCCTGTCTCTCTGTCCATTCCGGTCTCAAACGGTCAGATGGTGCTTGGCACCTGGCAGGGGATCTATCTGGTTGAACACCGCGCAAGGCCTCATCTCCGACAGGTGGCGGCACATTTTCTGAGAGATCGCTAGGCGGGCGACCCACGCATGCATGACCAAACCAGGTCTTTGGTCTTTTGTGCTCAGGCGCTAGGCAAGTGCTTACGTCCTCAGCGCCGGCAATCCAACGCCGGTGCTGTCGAAACCGCCGTCGGAAGCGACGACCTGGCCGGTGACATAGCTGGCCTGCTCAGAACACAGGAACGCGATCACTTCGGCAATTTCCATTTCCGTCCCGTATCTGTTGAGCGGAATGGCATCATGATAGGCGTCGATGATTTTCTGGCTGTGGACCGATTTTGCCATGTTCGTCCAGACAGGACCCGGGCAGACGCAATTGGCACGTATGCCATATTCACCGAGTTCGGCAGCCTGTTGCTTCGTCAGTTGAATGACGGCAGCTTTGGACGTGCCGTAGGCGACCCTCAAGGTTGAAGCTCTTAGCCCAGAGATGGAGCCGATATTGACGATGGAACCGCGTGTTTCCTTCAGTGCTGGAAGCGCTGCCTGTGACACCAGAAAAATGCCATCAAGATTCGTGGCCATCACGCGCCGCCACAAGGCAAAATTCGTCTCTTCGATCGGCCCGAACTCTGCAACCCCAGCGTTGTTTACCACCGCGTCAAGTCTGTCGAATTTCGAAAGAATGGCGGGGAGTGTTTCTTCAACCTGCTCGGCGATTGAAACGTCGCAGACAAATGGGGCAGCTTGATCCAGACCTTCAACTGCCTGAGACAGACCGGCGCTGTCGCGATCCAGCATGGCAACCTGCCACCCGCGTTCGAGCATCAGCTTGGATGTCGCAAGACCAATGCCTCTGGCCGCGCCGGTGATGAGGGCAACTTTTTGAGTCATATTCCACCAACTAAATTGAGAACACGCAATTGAGCGTAAAGGGACTGACGTCACGCTAGCAGTCCGGAGTGGCAATCTCAACGACGAGAAAACTCCGCTCTCTCATGCCTCACGTAAGGTGTCGCCAAGTGGTCTTCTGCGTGCATCGAGCTCTGTTCTCGATGAAACAATCAAAGGCCTCGGGAACAAAGCAAGGCAAGGAAACATAATTAAGTATCTGACAACGCTGCGTCACATTTCTGGAGTGCGGCCGTCGAGTGTTGTACTCTATCCTTTTCGAGGGGAGATGATGCGCGGCGTTTTACTTTTTATCTTTGCGTGTTTTTATGTGAGCACGAGCCATGGTTCGGAGACGGAACGAGTTGCTCTGGTCGTTGGCAACGCAAGTTACGAAAACGTCTCGAATCTCGCCAACCCGACGAATGACGCAGAAAAGATCGCGCTGGCGCTGGAGCGGCTTGGCTTCAAGGTGATCGTTGGCATCAATCTGAACCAGGCCGGTTTTATAGAGAAGATAAAGGAATTTTCCCGCGCAATGAGAGGCGCAAAGATCGCTCTCTTTTATTATGCTGGGCATGGACTGCAGGTGAGGGGACAAAACTATCTGGCGCCGGTCGACACCAGGCTGAATGACGAGGCAGATCTGGAGTTTGGAACGGTCCGCCTGCAGGCGATCATCTCGCAAATGGAAAGAGAACAGCGAACGAGCATTATCCTTCTGGATGCGTGCCGGGATAACCCGCTGACCAGAAATCTGGCGAGTTCGATGGGAACCCGATCAGCAGCCATTGGAAAAGGACTTGCACCGGTAGAAACCGGGATCGGGACGTTGATTGCCTATTCGACCCAACCCGGAAATGTTGCCTATGACGGAACTGACGTTCATAGCCCATTTACGGGTGCACTGCTCAGGTATCTCGAAACGCCCGGTGAGGATATCGCAGTCATCTTGCGCAGGGTGAGGCGTGACGTCCTGCGCGAAACCAAGGGCGTTCAGGTGCCCTGGAGCAATTCGTCGCTGACCGGGCCGGTGATCCTGTCTGTTCCCGACCCTTCAACGAAACCGGCCGTCGACACGATCGAGCTCACCTATTGGGAGAGCATACGCGACAGTGCAAACCTGGAATACTTCAAGTCCTACCTCAACAGATATCCGGAAGGAAATTTTTCCGACATTGCCCGATTGAAGGTTTCGGAATGGGAGCAGGGAACGCCAAACACAAGTCAGTCAGGCGAGCCGGCATCCTCATCAAAAAAAGCGCCTGATGCCGGAGAGTTCTCCGGCGCCGAAGCTGCAACCGAACTCTTCAAACTCGAAAGGGAAACCGCCGAAACCACACGTCGAGACAAACTGGCGTCGCTCGATGTCGCTCTCCTCAACCCAGCTGAAAATCTTGAATCGCTGAAAGAATTGTCCGGGTCAGCGCTCGCGCGGTCGATCCAGGCTGAATTGAATCGGGTTGGCTGCAAAGTCGGAACGGCCGACGGTGTCTGGGGCAAGAACAGCAGGAACGGCTTGAGGCGATTTTCCATCTACGCCAAAGCCGGTCTTCAGGAACTAGAGCCAGACCCGAAAGTGCTCGAAATGCTGAAGGACAAGAGCTTCCGGGTCTGTCCACTGGATTGCCCGGCCGGTTACGTTGAAACCGCCAACAAATGCTACAAGAAAACCGCACCGCGTACAGCCAAAAGCAAATCCCATAAAACCAGATACGGAAAATGTGTCGCCGACCACCGTTGGTACACCAGCTACCTGAAAGAATGCGAATAGCGAGAGGTTTTCAAAGGAGTTCTTTTTCAGAGCTGTGTCAGGGACTTGGACGCCAATATCTCACATGGATATGCAAACCCTGATCGCACCGGCATTGTCCCACAGCGCAATATCCTTGTCATTGATGCGAAAAGCATAAACGCCCGCTGGATCCCGGCTGTTGACTGCAAGGGCCGCAAATTCGGCAAACGGGACGATCCGCCCGACCTGATCTCGTACGAGCATTTCACCGAATGCATAGGACTGATCGAATTTGTAACCGTAAAGCGGTCCGAGATTCTGCGCATCTTGGCCGGAATACCCCCGAGGCCCGACAGGCTTGTACAGACCTGAGATGACACTCCAGCTTCCCGAAAAACTGACTTTCCGGATTTTGCCATCAGGAACGCTCAGGCGTTGCCAGCCTTTCTTTGCCTGTACGTCCACGCAATGGTCGGCTGCAATTGCAGTGGTGGTCGAAAGGATGAAAACAATCAGAAAGAACGGCAGAAAATGCATGACCGGATCCGCTTAATTACCTAAGGGAATTTGGCCGTTAACCGGGACAGAGGTCAAGTCATCGTGTCAAAAGCCATTTCGCCCTCACGCAAGGCTCACGCATTCTTGGCTTGTAAGTATGACGACGTCGCCCCACATCCTATGATGAACGATGAGGGTCGTTCCTCCCCTGACTTGTGCCGGGCTTCACAGAAGGCTCGGCACTTTCTTTTTGGGCTAACTGGGGAGAAACGCAGTCGAAATCCGTTTTCCTGCGGTCGATTACCGGTTTGCATTGGTTTCCTGGTCGCAATGCGTTATCAACGACCGGGCCGTTTGCAAGCGGCTCAGGGCGGAAAAACTGGATATGTCAGCCGTCGCCGGACTTGTTCGGCAGCTGCGATCTAAAGGAGGGCGGCCCGCGCCGTCGGACGGGGACGACGCGGGCTCTAACACCGGCCTGAAAAGGAGGGGCTCAGGTCGCGGTGTTTGCCGCAGCCGCCAGAAGAGCGGCAATCTGATCTTTGAGGTGAAGTCGCTTCTTTTTCAGGTCTTCCAGCACTTCATCTGCCGCCGGTTCCACATTGGTTTCGATACGATGCACTTCACGGTTTATCGTGTGATACTCGTCGGCAAGACGGGAAAAATGCGCATCGCCGGCTTTCAGCGCGCGCAGTGTTTCGGTTGCTTCCGGGAATTCTTCGTGCAGTTCGTGTGGAACGTGACTCATTCGTGCCTCCTTCTGAGATCCACAAAGTGCAACCTCACGATTTGGTGCACCTTGAGAAATATCAATTGGAACAGCTTTTATGACGGCGAGTTTTGTGGTGTCGGAAAGACAACGATTTATCAGGTGTTTGGAGGATTGGAGGCCTGACTGTGCAATCGTGGGGGACGATGAATTCGTGTCCTGATACGGGAAGAGACCGCCTCAAATTGCGAAAGACGGCCTCTGAACCACGTGCACATGTATTTAAATGTTACTCTTATAGATAAAATAGATTCTATATTTCGTGTAAAGACCCGATGTTCAATATAATCCGATTCTTGACGTGGGTTACGTCAACGGAAGTATCTTAATCTCTGTTTGCTCAGTCATTTATTGCTTTTTTAGCGATTTGTTGCTTTTCGGGAAAAAGTTTCTTCTTAGCGCCAGAGTTGCATAAGGGTGACATTCGGTGGCGAAGCCGCGCCAATGTTTGCCTTTGGAGAGCATCTGTCCTTTTCCATGAGACAATAGCGTCAAAGGCTCAATCCTGACTTCATTGAAAGAACGAGGGCAACTCGTCAACACAATGGTTCGGAAGGCACGTGATTGTGTCAGTACAGCCAAAGGTGGAGGCAATCCGGACCGAATTTTGTGAGTGAATTCGATCGTTTATTATTCACTGATTGGAAAGTCTCCTGACAGAAAGCTGTCAGGAGCCGGTTGATAAGGTGATGTTCATCACAGCAACCCTGGAGACTTTCAATGACATTCGCTCCCGATCACTTCACAGTCTGGATGGAGATCCCCGTTTCGGATCTGGATAAGGCGATCAGTTTTTATAATGACGTTTTCAAAACGGAGCTCAAGCTTGTCACCGATATGGGACCAAATCACTTTGCGATGTTTCCGACAAAGGATCCGAACGGAATTGCCGGACACCTGTATCCGGGAAAACCGGCTGAAAAAGGAACAGGCCCGACTGTCCATATTGCCTGTCCTGACAGCCTGGAAGAAACCATGGAGCGGTTCGCCCGGGCAGGAGGAGAGGTCGTTTCCGACCCGGTTCCGATTCCCGCTGGCCGGTTCGCCTATGGCGTTGACCCGGATGGCAACTCGATCGGTATGTTTTCTCCCACCTAGGGAGCAGCTAGGATGCTTTCTCCGTAAGGAGATTGCTTCATGAGACGCGCCGACCGCCTTTTTCAAATCGTGCAGTATTTGCGCGGCGGCCGGCTTGTCCGGGCTCGTCAGCTGTCTGAATGGCTGGAAGTATCCGAACGAACCATCTACCGCGATGTGGCCGATCTGCAGGCCTCTGGCGTCCCGATCGAGGGGGCTGCGGGTGTCGGCTACATCATGCGAGATGGATATGAGTTGCCACCTCTCATGTTTACGCGCGACGAAATCGTAGCCCTCCTTGCCGGTGCGCGGCTGATCCGCGCCTGGGGTGGTGCTGCAATGGCTCGCGCGGCTGAAGAGGCGATGATCAAGATCGATGCCGTCATGCCCGAGAAAATGCGGGTTCGGCAGAACGAAGTCGAGATCCATGCCTTTGCGCCCGAGATGACACCGCAAGTCAGAGGGCATATCGACTTTCTCGAAGCTGCCGCTGATGCTCGCAAACGGTTGTCGATCGCCTATTGTGATAGCAAGGGCGATGCTTCGCAGCGTGTGATCCGGCCGCTGGGGCTCTGGTTCTGGGGCAAGGTCTGGACGCTGGTTGCCTGGTGTGAGCTGCGTCAGGATTTCAGGATGTTCCGGCTCGACAGGATCTCAGAGGTCCGCGAAACCGGTGAAAGATTTCATGCCGAACCTGGCAAAACGCTCAAGGATTTTTATCGGCAGATGGAACATACCGAAGACGGAAAGTCGGGCGCATAGCCGCCCGGTCTTCGTCCTTTGCGGTCTGTTGCTTCTTCAGATCAGCTTTGGAATGTTCATCGGAGTGACGATCTGGATGTCACTTTCCGAAGTGAGAGGGGGATCCCCCAGTCCGTGAAATGCAAGTATGTGCCGAAAGGCGGAACGCATGTCGGCACGCAGGTCGTGATGCAGGACGAAGGTCAGCCGGTCGCCACGCAGCAGGTCCAGATTGTCTTCGTCAAGATCGTGGGCGATGAACACGGAAGGACTGTGACCGGCATCTTCCAGCGCTTTCAAGACAGCCATGTTTCCGCCACCCATTGAGTAAACGCCGGCAATTTTCATGCCGGTTCGAGTGTTTTCGCCGACCTCATGGCCTGTGGCCGGGTTCAACCCGCCGCCACCGCTGGCGTCGATGAGTTTCAAGTTTGGCTTGTGACGTAAGAGTTCGGACTTGAAGGCCTGGAAACGATCCTCTTCCCCCTGAAAAGCGTGCTGACTTAGCGTTGTGAGCACAGCCTCGTCACCTGACCGCAGGAATGTTGCCATCAGGTATGCAGCGGTCTGACCTGCATGAGTGTTGTTCAACCCGGCATAGGCAAGACGGTCAGAACCGGGAATATCCGTAAAGACCGTCAGGACAGGTATATTCTTCGCGGTCAGCGCGGCAATCGCGCGTCGTGTTTCAGGTGTGTCGCGAGCTTTCAGGCAGACACCCTGCGAACCGCGCTTTCGAAGCCTTTCAAGAATGGCAACACAGTCTTCCTCGCTCATGGTTTCAGCCACGGTAAAGCGCGGACGGATTGCAGCAGGTCGGAAGTCGGCGAGGATATCATCGACGGCGTGCCGGATTTCTCTGGTGAAACGGGTCGGCGCTTCCACGACGATGTCGATGAAGATGCGTCTTCCCTTCGCGGCAAGCTGGCTTTCCTGCCGTGTCAGTTCTTCGATTGCATCCTCTACGCGGCGTCTGGTTTGGGGGCTGACATGCGCACGATTGTTCAGCACACGATCAACCGTTGCAGTGCTCAAACCTGCTTGCAGGGCTATTTCCTTGACTGGGAACCGGTGAGTCATTTGATGGATTCTTGATGGATTTTCAGATCAGCTGCAAGCCCGGTTTTGGTATTCTTGAAGTCGAATTTGACGTTGGGAGGAACAAATGGATCGTCAGGTTGAATTGGACGGCTATTTTGAGACGGCACATTGCGACATTGAAGACTTCAAGAAGCTGGTCGATCGCAAACTCGTGGAAGGTGACGTTCCACAGGCGCATGGGATCGAGGCCAACATTCCAGTCTATCGCATCGACCGAATGGCTTCGGTCCTGGAAGGGCAGGCGAGCCGCCGGCGTTTGATGGCCGAGTGGGCCAGGGTGCTGAAGGACTTGTCCGGTGTGCTCGTCCTGAAAAACGCCTATTCGGACAAAGCTCCGCTCGATGCTGCAACGCAGATTTACAACCAGATCATCGAGGAAGAAAAAGCGTCTTCAGGCGGGGGGGCTGACCACTTCGCTGCAGCAGGAGCCAATGACAGGATCTGGAACTCCCTCCAGAAACTTTGCCTGAGAGCACCGGATGTCTTTGCAGACTGTTTTGCCAATACGGCCATCAACACGGTTTGCGAGGCATGGCTGGGTCCGAATTACCAGATGACGGCGCAGATCAATCTGGTTCGCCCTGGCGGTGCGGCGCAGCAGGCCCACAGGGATTACCATCTCGGTTTTCAAACAGCAGAAACCAGCGCCAGATATCCGGCCCACGTTCACGATCTGTCGGCCGTGATGACATTGCAGGGCGCGGTCGCTCATACCGATATGCCGTTGATCAGTGGCCCGACGAAGTTGCTTCCGTTTTCACAGCTGTATCGGCCCGGTTACATGGCCTACCGCCTTGATGAGTTCAAGGAGTTCTTCGAAACAACCTACGTGCAGCTGCCTCTGGAGAAGGGCGATGCGGTTTTTTTCAACCCTGCTCTGTTTCATGCAGCTGGTGCCAACACGAGTGCGGACATTCAGCGCATGGCAAATCTTCTGCAGGTGTCGTCTGCCTTTGGCCGGGCAATGGAGGCGATAGATCGGCAGGCAATGAGCCTTGCGCTCTATCCGGTGCTGCAGCAAAAGATAGCGTCAAACCAACTGGGAGCTGCGGAAATAGAGGCGGCTGTCTCGGCCTGCGCTGAAGGCTACTCTTTCCCGACCAATCTGGACAACGACCCGCCGGAAAGAGGTCTTGCACCAGAGACCCAGAAGCAGCTTCTCCTCAGGGCGCTGGGCGAAAACATGTCAGCCGAGGAATTCTCGCAAGCTCTGGCCGCGCAGGCGGGCAGACGCAAACCGTGAGCAGCTTGGGAGGTCATCTCAGCGCGGCATAACCGTTGCCGTAGATTTCCCGAAGAAGTTTGCGTTTGATGGCCCGGGCGTAGTCGTCGTAGTCAGTGGCAATTTCGACAAAGGCACCCGGGCCCCTGATCACAAAGCTCTCGTAGTAGCGCGCGGGGATGGTGTTCGGTCCGGCTATGACCAGACCGTTTACGGTAATGCCCTGGAAGTCAAAGGCGTTATAAGCACTTTCGGGTCCGAAACCGTCGTTGTTGATGCCATCTCCGGCCACATCGATGACTTTGCGCGCGCACGGCCTCGGTGCTTGCCTCATCTGCACAGAAGCATATCCCAGCGCATAGCCGATGGCCGTTGGAAACTCAGTGAAGCCTCTGGGTGTTTTTCTCAGCGTTTCGGAGGCAGTTGCGGCGCTTGCTCCGTCGTTCAGAAATTGCCAGTTCAACTGCTGAAGCTGCTGGTAGCGCCCGCTCCACTCGAAACTGTTGATCCAGATCCCACCGACTGCCTCGATCGCCTGAACCACATCGGTATCGCTCAAAGCATCGGCCAAACCATTCAATTGCAGCCGGTGTTCACGCGCATCCACACTCGCAGATCCGTCCATTGCCAGAACAAGAGCAAGAGAGCAGGAAAAGGCCTGGCTTGCGCCGAGGCAGATCGTGGAGATTGACGCCAGACCAGCCACGGCGAAGCGAAAGGCAGCAGATGTCTGGTTTCCTCGTTCCTCTGGACGATCTTTCATAGCCATGGCCTCACCAGTCCTTCGGCAGTTTATCAAGTCTTTTCGCAAGCTGCCTGGAAAAACGGCTTCGCATCAACTCACGGCAAGTAAACCTAAACGACTGGTTCAGCTTGCGTTCAGGTGAAATTGACTACACCTTGCGCACTAATTCGTGAGCAGAACCGGAATCGGACACGTGAAACAGATTTTTGCCTTTTTGATCCTGACGTTCCTGGCCGTATTGCCGGCCGAGGCCGCTTGCCTGTCGCAAGCCCAGGCCCGTGATGCCGTGGCCAGCGGCAAAGCAGCGTCCCTCGGGTCGGTCGCGGGACGTGCCGGAGGAGAGATCGTCAAGGCTCAGCTTTGCCAGCAAGGCGGCGGCTATGTCTACGTTCTGTCGGTTCTGAAAGGCGGCAAGGTGACGACGGTCACAGTTCCCGCCAACCGGTAACTGCTAGAACCGGCTCCTATCGAACCGGCTTTCTTTTGGACGCTGGTACTCTCAGTCAATGAAACAAGAAGTCAAAATTCATGCGCATCCTTGTTGTTGAAGACGATACAGACCTGAATCGACAGCTGGTAACGGCCCTTGAAGAGGCTGGCTATGTTGTCGACAGCGCGACGGATGGAGAAGACGGGCACTTTCTCGGCGATACGGAACCCTATGACGCCGTCGTTCTTGATCTTGGTCTTCCCACGCTTGATGGTTTGTCGGTTCTGGAGAACTGGCGCAGGGACGGGCGCACGATGCCTGTTCTCATCCTGACGGCACGTGATCGATGGTCGGACAAGGTTGCGGGCATCGATGCCGGTGCGGACGATTACGTTGCCAAGCCTTTTCATATGGAAGAAGTGCTGGCCCGCGTGCGCGCACTGGTGAGGCGGGCTGCCGGTCATGCATCAAATGAACTGACCTGCGGTCCGGTGCGCCTGGATCTGCGTGCAGGCCGGGTGACTGTTGACGGCAGCCCGGTCAAGTTGACCTCGCACGAATACCGGCTTTTGTCCTATCTCCTCCACCATCAGGGCAAGGTGATTTCCAGAACCGAACTGACGGAGCATCTCTACGATCAGGACTTCGACAGGGATTCCAACACTGTTGAGGTTTTTGTAGGCCGATTGCGCAAGAAGATCGGCTCGGACATGATCGAAACGATCCGGGGTCTCGGTTATCGGCTTGGAGCTGCTGGTGACGAGTGAGGCCAAGCCAGCTGCAGCGGGGCACCCCGCCGCCAAGCCTCAGAGATCGCTTGCTTCGCGCCTTGTCATCGTTGCGGCGGTCTGGTCGACCATTGCGCTCGCCCTTGCTGGTGTCTTTCTGGTGGGCCTATACGAAAGAGCAAGTGAACGTGCATTCGACGCGCAGCTTGAGGTGCACATCAAGGCGTTGATCTCCGGCATGCTGGAGACGAGTGCCAATGAGGGCAGGGCGACACAGACCGTCACTGCGCCAACCTATCGTGGTGATCCGCGCTTTTCGCTGCCGCTTTCGGGTTGGTACTGGACGGTTCGCCGCGCAGACAGTCCGCAAATTCTTTACTCCTCCGAATCGCTGCTCGGCGATCCGCTGAACGCCCCGCCTATCGGTGATGAGGAAGTTTCAGCCGGATACAGCACGGGCCCGACCGGCGATGAAATCAGAGTTCTGCAACAGCGAATTTTTCTGGGTGACGAGCCCTATGTCATCGCTGTTGGCGCAGCGACAGCCGGGTTCTGGGCGGAAGTTTCCGAGTTCGGAAGGCTTGTGACCCTTACATTGTGCATTGTCGGTGCCGGTCTGATTCTGGCGATCTTTTTGCAGGTTCGCATCGGCCTTAAGCCGCTGACCAGATTGCGTGCGTCGCTCTCCGCTGTTCGGCAAGGCGAGGCTGAGCGCATCGATGAAGCCTTGCCCAGGGAAATCGCCCCTCTTGCTGTGGAACTGAACGCCTTGATCGTGTCCAACAGAGAGATTGTGGAGCGCGCCCGTACCCATGTCGGCAATCTTGCACACGGGCTCAAGACACCCCTTTCGGTCATCGCCAATGAAGCCAGATCATCCGGTGGACCGCTGGCCGAGAAAGTGTCGGAGCAGGCCGAGGTGATGTCGACACAGATCCAGCACCACCTGGAAAGGGCGCGAATGGCCGCGCAGCGCCGGGTGATCGGTGTTTCCTGCGAAACCGAACCGGTGCTTTCACGGCTCATCCGGGCCATGGGCAAGATTTATCAGGACAAGGGCGTTCTGGTGGACTTTGAACAGAGCGCGCCGATTCGCTTCAGAGGAGAGGGACAGGATCTCGAGGAGATGAGCGGCAACCTGATCGACAACGCCTGTAAGTGGGCGGCTACCAGGGTCGAGGTGAATGTCGCTCCATTGAATGATCCGGCAACGAACCGGGATATGTTCGTGATCACCGTTGAGGATGATGGTCCAGGCCTCACACCTGAACAGCGCGCAGAGGCGATCAAGCGAGGCCGGCGGCTGGATGAAACGGTCCCCGGAACGGGCCTTGGCCTGTCGATTGTGGCCGATCTGGCAGCTCTTTACGGCGGCTCGTTCGAGCTCGACGGGTCCGAGTTTGGAGGCCTGAAGGCAAAGCTGACATTGCCTGCATTGACGCGTGAATAGCTTTATCTGAAACACAGGTGCGTGTAATTGAACCTACTGTGAATGAGTGTGACGAAGATCACAGGTGAAAAGTCTGGACTGTGGCCAAGTTCGGCCACAAATGGAAAATATCACTGATTCTGTTACCGGCTCAGGCCGGTTTTCACGCCCTTGGGAGCCCTCACGCATGCGTTTGCGCACCGCCACCTGTCTTGCTCTTGCCGCGGTTTTGTCCGGCTGTTCTCTCACGTCCGGTCCCAATGAAGCTGGCTCCTTGGGAACTTTTTTCGGTGATCCGGGCACAAACGTGACAGATTCTGAGGCAACGACAGCCATTTCCGTTCTGGTGAACAACGAATTTGGCAATGCGCTGGATCCTTCCGACCGGAAGGCTGCCGAGGATGCTCAAAACAGGGCGCTCAAAGCGCGTGGCGTTGGAGTTTCCGTCGCTTGGCAGAACGAACGCACCGGCCGAAGCGGTCAGGTTCGGCCCGGCCCGGTCTACTCGGTCAACGACACGAGCTGCCGCGAATTTACGCACGAAATGGTGTTGCAGGGGCGAACCTTGCAGGCGCGCGGGACGGCTTGTGAGACCGATCGAGGCGGCTGGCAGGTGATCGGCTAGGTCACGCCCGGATTTCGAGGTATTCGTGCGTTTTAATCCCTAGGTTTATTCTCAACACTTGCTTAAGCCTTGTAGCGGTATCATCGCACGGATGTGGATTGCGATGTTGACGCCCTGAATGAGCTATTCCGATCAGCTTGAAACCAAATTGAAGACCTATTTGAGCAGCCTCAGCCCAAAGGCGGTTGAGGCTCTGGTCCGCAATTTGGAAAAAGCAAAGGCGCAGAAAGACAAGGATCCTCACCTCAACCTCATACTGACTGCCGCTGTTACCTTGCTGCGCAAGCCCCAGTCCGGAACTCTCGACATACCGGGAGGGGAGCACAGGCGGGGTCAGGTCCAGAGGTTGTTCTTTTCACCGCTGGAAGACTTTCTTATCAACGAAACCTTGCCGAACCGCCAGGAAGGGCGTGTCAACAGGGCCGTTCTTGACCGGGTGTGGACCTGGCTGGGCCGGGATGTGATACCCGGCGATGTTCGGATGGTTCTCGATCAGGCAGGCAACAGCACCGTTAGCGGTGAGCGAGTGGATGCCCTTGTTCAGGCCCTTAGAACCCGGTCCGTTGAAGCGGTCAGCGAAGCGTTGCGCAAGAGCGAAATTTCGGAAAAGGAGCGTCGCCGCATAGGCATCGAGCTAGGTGGCGAGCGCGGCATTGCAGAACTTCTCGACATTCAGAAAATTTTTGCAGCCGAACGCTGGCTGATGCCCTTTCTCCAGAACATTCCGGATCGTGTCAACGAACACCGGCTGAAACAGGATCTGGATGTTTTGCGTTTGGTCGACAAGTGTTCAGCTCGCTTTCCCGACCATATTCCAGTGATCGCGGCCGCTCTCGTCGAGCGCGCAGACACACCGTCTGCTCTGTGTACCTTTGCAGGCCGGTTGGCCGGTGACGAAGACCCGAAGGTCATAGCCAATTCACCGTTCGCTCCCTTTGTCGATGTTGTGATGAGCGAAGCTGAACGACTTCAGATTCTCGCACTGGAACACCGGAACAACAATCCGGACCCGGTCGCGTTCTCCCAGGCGCTGGGCGAATATCATTCACTGGTGCGCGGCGTTGAGCGGGACATGGATCTGTCGCTGAGCGGCAAATGGCACAAGCGTTTGTCTGAAACCAAACGCCATATTTCCAGCGAAGTGACGCGGGAGCTGAACAATGCGCACGGCGCTATCCGGCGCGCGCTTCAGGTGCCGAAGTTCGACAAGAACGGTGTGTTGCGGACGGACCAGGAGGCTATCGACGAAGCGGTTCGAATACTCCGGGTGGTCACCATGTCGCGCAATGCATCGGAGACGCTGGCAGTTAATGACGTCGGCAAGCGAACGCGGCAGGCAGTGGAACAAACGCTTGAAATCGTCACACGGTCTCTGATCACGGACCTCGGCAAGGCGCGTGGGCAACAGCTGGAAGCTCAGTTGGCGGCTGCGGATGCGGCCATCATGCTTTCAGAGATCTACTTCGGCTCGGAATATGCCGCTCAACTGCGCCGAAGCCGGCAATCAGCGGTGTCCAAGGCCAAGAATAACGGAAAAGACGCGGCACCAAGTGCCGAACGAAAGCTTGTCGCAAGCGCGTTGGCGCGTCGATAAGTTCCGATTTTTCCAGGTTGCATGGTCACTTACATTGCTATTGACCAAACTCAATGTGAACTCCGCGACTGCCGGTCACACTGTAACAGTCTTGCAATTGCCCCGATTGAACTGTCTATAGTGCCGCCATGGTTTTCTGGATCTTAATCGCCGTAATGACAGGGGTAGCGGCCCTGTCGGTGCTCGTTCCGTTGTCACGAACGAAACGTTCACCTGAGTCTTCTGCAGCAAATGCTGATGAAGGCGTTTATCGTGAACAGCTGGAAGCAATCGACAGCGAGCTGGATCGCGGACTGATCGAACCCGAAGCTGCCGAAGCTGCAAGGACCGAGGTCGCCCGCCGGCTTCTGGCCGCGCATGAAAAGAATACCGGCAAAACTGAAGTCGGTGCTCAAGGAGCGCGGTTGAGAATGGCTCAGGTGTTGGCCTTGCTGGCGCTTCCGGTCATGGCTCTGGGGATCTACATCGCGCTAGGGTCGCCAGATCAGCCTGACCTGCCGCTTTCAGCCCGACTTAATGCCCCGGCGGAAGAACAGTCCGTCGACGTTCTTGTTGCACGTGTTGAGCGTCATCTGTCGGAAAATCCGGAAGATGGCCAGGGATGGGCGGTGATTGCACCGGTCTATCTGACAATCGGCCAACCGGAAGCTTCCGCACGGGCCTACGCCAACGCGATTCGCCTTCTCGGTGCCCAGGCAGACTGGCTGACCGATATGGGTGAGGCGATGACGATGGCCAATCAGGGGCTGGTATCGGCCGACGCGCGCGTAGCGTTCGAGCGGGCTGTCACCATGGAACCTTCAGCTGTCAAACCAAGATTTTTCCTCGCGATCGCCCTTGGCCAGGAGGGGGACAAGGATGCTGCGATCAAGGCGTGGGAAGACCTGCTTGAGGGAGCAGATGAAACTGCTGCCTGGGTAGGAGTGGCCCGGCAACACCTTGCGAAGTTGCAGGGTGCGAACCCGTTGATCGCTGCGCTTGGCGGGCCGTCCAGTCAGGACATTGCGGCTGCCGAGGAAATGAATGCCGATGACCGGCAGGCAATGATCAAAGGAATGGTCAGTGGTCTGGCAGAGCGGCTCGGGAGCGAAGGAGGGACACCTGAGGAATGGAATCGCTTGATTCGCGCATACATGGTCCTGGGGGAGAAGCAGAAAGCTGAAAGCGCGCTGGAAAGTGCGCAGGCAGCGTATGCGGATAAACCCGAGCAATTGTCTCTGATCAAGGACACAGCTGACCAGCTTGGGTTAACAGGGTCTTAGATAGCAAACCGTACGCGGACTGACTGCGTACGAAGCCACAAGAAGACTTCGGACGGAACAAAATGACACGCAAACAAAGAAGGTTGACCCTCATTGGATCAGCAGGAGCGGTACTCGCAGTGGCGCTTGGATTGATCCTGTTTGCCCTGAACGATCAAATCGTCTTTTTCCAAAGCCCGACGGACATAACGCAAAGCACGATACCCTCAGGCCAACGCATACGGCTTGGCGGGCTCGTTGAAGAAGGTTCCGTCGTCAGATCCGACAATGCCGAGGTGAGCTTCCGGGTGACCGACATGGCGAATGCGGTGTCCGTGACCTATAAAGGTATCCTGCCGGACCTCTTCAGAGAAGGTCAGGGTGTGGTCACTGAAGGGATCATTAGCTCGGACGGCGTCTTTGTTGCCGACAGCGTGCTGGCCAAGCACGACGAGAACTATGTGCCCAAGGAAGTTGCCGAAGCTCTGAAGGAACAGGGCCACTGGCAAGGCGGAGAGGGTGACGCCCAGTAGCGGCGTCGATCAATTGAAACAGGACGCGAACCTCCAATGATAGTCGAATTCGGACATTACGCGCTGGTTCTGGCATTAGCCCTGACGCTTGTGCAATCAGTGCTGCCTCTCTGGGGTGCTCTTTCGGGTGACAACCGTCTTATGGCGGTGGCTCCACCAGTTTCGATCATGCTCTTTCTGCTCGTTCTGGTCTCGTTCGTGGTTTTGACAGCTGCGTATCTCAACTCGGATTTTTCCGTCCTGAACGTTCTGGAAAACTCACATTCCGCGAAACCGCTTCTTTACAAGTTCACCGGTGTCTGGGGTAACCATGAAGGCTCCATGATGCTGTGGATCCTGATACTGGTGTTCTTCGGTGCGCTGGTGGGCATGTTCGGAGGAAATCTGCCTGCAGATCTGCGCGCGGCAACCCTGTCTGTTCAGGCCTGGGTGTCGGCAGGTTTTCTCCTGTTCCTGCTGGTAACGTCGAATCCGTTCATGCGAGTGGTCAACCCGCCGCTGGAAGGAGCTGACCTCAACCCGATCCTTCAGGATATCGGCCTGGCGATCCATCCACCGCTGCTTTACATCGGCTATGTCGGGTTCTCGATCACGTTTTCCTTTGCCGTTGCCGCACTCATTCTGGGCCGGCTGGACGCTGCCTGGGCGCGGTGGGTGCGTCCGTGGACACTTCTCGCGTGGTGTTTCCTGACCCTTGGCATCGCCATGGGGTCCTACTGGGCCTACTACGAACTCGGCTGGGGTGGCTGGTGGTTCTGGGACCCGGTCGAAAACGCCAGCTTCATGCCCTGGCTGGCAGGTACGGCGCTGCTCCATTCCGCGATTGTCATGGAAAAGCGCGAGGCCCTGAAAGTCTGGACCGTACTGCTGGCGATCTTCACATTCTCTCTGTCGCTTCTCGGCACGTTCCTGGTCCGCTCCGGAGTGCTCACTTCGGTCCATGCCTTTGCGACCGACCCGGCACGTGGTGTGTTCATTCTTGCTCTTCTTTGCATCTTCATTGGTGGCTCTCTGTCGCTCTATGCCTGGCGCGCACCGATGCTGAAGCAAGGTGGTCTGTTCGCACCAATCAGCCGTGAAGGCGGACTGGTTCTGAACAACCTGTTCCTGACGGCTGCCACGGCTGCTGTCTTCGTGGGAACGCTGTATCCACTGGTTCTGGATGCCGTGACAGGTGAGAAGATCTCTGTGGGTGCTCCCTTCTTCAACCTGACCTTTGGCCCGTTGATGATCCCTCTGCTGATGGCTGTTCCATTTGGGCCGATTCTCTCCTGGAAAAGAGGCGATCTGCTTGCGGCCACGCAACGGCTTTACGCTGCGCTCGGTCTGGCGCTGCTCATGACCCTGTTCACATTCTGGCTCTGGGGCATGGAAAAGGTACTCGCGCCTTTGGGAGTTGGACTTTCCGTCTGGGTAATGGCAGGTGCCGTTGCAGAGATCGTTACGCGCGTGAAGTTCTTTGAAATCGGTGCGAAACGCGGATTTGCCCGTCTCTATGGTCTGCCGGGCTCAGCCTGGGGAACGGCAATCGCTCACTTCGGCATCGGCGTGACTGTTCTAGGCATTGTAACGGCGTCCGCCTTCCAGGAAGAGCGCATCGTCACAATGCGGCCGGGCGACACCGTGGATCTTTCCGGATACGAAGTCACATTCGATGGCGCTGCACCCCGTCGGGGACCGAACTACACCGAGGAAGTTGGTCATTTCACCATCCGCAAGGACGGTGCCTATGTCACGGAACTCGATCCTTCAAAACGTGTCTATACGGCGCGTCAGATGCCGACCACCGAGGCTGGAATCCACACCTTCGTGTTCTCGCAGCTCTATCTGTCTCTCGGCGAAAGCAGAGGTGATGGTGCGGTCGATGTCCGCGTCTACTTTAAGCCCCTGATCACGTTGATTTGGATCGGCAGCGTCATAATGGCGTTCGGCGCGGCAGTCTCGATGGCGGATCGGAGGCTCCGGATCGGAGCTCCGAAACCGGCAGCCAAACGCAAGGCGGTTCCGGCCGCAGCTCCTGCGGAGTGACAGATGATACGCTCACTACTGACCACATTGGTTCTATGTTTTGCAGTACTTGTTGCACCTGCGAACGCCGTCACACCTGATGAGGTTCTGGACGATCCAGCGCTCGAAGCCCGGGCGAGGGCGCTTTCGGCAGAACTTCGCTGCATGGTGTGTCAGAACCAGTCGATTGACGACAGTGATGCGCCCCTCGCAAAGGACCTTCGGGTGCTTGTGCGAGAGCGCCTGGTGGCCGGTGACAGTGACGGGCAGGTGATTGATTACCTGGTCGACCGGTATGGAGAGTTCGTCCTGCTGAAGCCACGGCTTGCCTGGCATACCATCGTCTTGTGGGCTGCAGGTCCGGTCGCGCTTCTGGCGGGTTTTCTGGCAATCATCCTTGCACTTCGCAGCCGGACAAAGCGTCTCCAGCAGGTTGCAATGCCGGGTCAGTCCAAACTGTCCGAGGAAGAAGAGCGCCGCCTCCAGTCGCTGCTTGAGGACCGGGAATAACCCTGTCAGCGCTTTGCGCTGACGCAATCCAATCGGTAAGCGCAAATCTGCATCACGGCCTTCACACCAAGCCGTGATTTGCACGCCATGCCTTCATGCTTACCTCTGGCCAAGTGATCTAAAGACGGCAAGACTATCAAACTGGTTCGGGCATTTGACCCCGAGCCACTTGTAATTGCCTGTGGCATGACTGGAGGGCTGGAAGATGGTGAACCGTCCGCTGAAACTGGAATTCGATGGTGCCCATGGCGCCAAACTGGCTGCGCGTCTCGACCTGCCTGCTGGCGAAGTACGTGCATTTGCCCTGTTTGCGCATTGCTTCACCTGCTCCAAGGACATCCCGGCTGCCCGGCACATCGCCGGAACATTGGCGGCTGATGGTATCGCGGTTCTAAGGTTTGATTTCACTGGACTCGGCGGCAGCGGCGGTGATTTTTCCTCAACCGGGTTTTCCTCGAATGTCGAGGATCTGAAACTGGCAGCCGATTTCCTGCGGAAGAACTATGAAGCTCCGCAGATCCTGATCGGCCATTCGCTGGGCGGAGCGGCGATTCTTTCCGTTGCAGCTGATATTCCCGAAGCCCGTGCAGTGGTAACCATAGGAGCCCCTTCGGATGCCGATCACGTCATCCATAACTTCAAGGGAGCCGTTGAGGACATTCGAGCTCAGGGAGCCGGCGAGGTTGACCTGGCTGGTCGCACCTTCACTATTCGCAAGGAATTCCTGGACGACCTGGAAGCGCAATCGGTTCGTGACAAGGTATCGAGACTAGGCAAGGCGCTTTTGGTCATGCATGCCCCGCTCGATGAAACGGTGGGAATTGAAAATGCCAGCAACATCTTCATCGCTGCGAAACATCCCAAGAGCTACGTTTCTCTCGATAAGGCCGACCACCTTCTAAGCCGAAGCGAAGATGCAGCCTATGCAGCACGCGTGATCACAGGGTGGGTGAGCGGATATCTCGACAAGCCCGTTGCTGCGGAAGCGGCCGAGCCCAAGGACGGTGTCGAAGTGGTGGAAACAGGGCAGGGTAAGTTCCAGTCAATCGTCGTCAGCGGTCAGCACAGGCTCATCGCGGACGAACCGACAGATTATGGCGGACTGGACAGCGGGCCGTCACCTTACGGCTTTCTCTCTGCGGCCCTTGGCACCTGCACGGTCATGACGCTGCGCATGTATGCTGACCGCAAGGGATTGCCGGTCGAGCGCATTGGCACTCAGGTCCTTCACGGCAAGGTGCATGCCTCGGACTGCGAGGATTGCTCGGAAGATCAAAAAGCCAAAGGTGGCAGGATCGACAGGTTCGAACGCCTGATAACGATAGACGGTGACCTGGACGCTTCAACGCGTTCGCGGATGCTGGAAATCGCCGACAAGTGCCCGGTACACAAAACCCTGGAAGCAGGTGCTGCGGTGGTGACACGCGAAGTGCCGATTGAGGACTAGTTCCAGCTGAAGTTACGCAGGCGGTTACGCCGCCTGCGACTGAAGCGTGCTGAGCCGGATCTTCATGAATGACAGCAGACGCCGTGCGTCCTTGTCCGACAGGGACTTGTAGTTCTCGATCCAGTTTTCGACCGTCGACTGCGGCTGCTTGTTATGCATTGCACGCGCCCGGCAAAGCGACGCGTAGTCGTTGTTCTCAACGCCCATCGCACGGCAGAGCACAGAAATTCCGGTCGCGTCGTAGCGGACCATAACGTTGGTTACATACTTTTGCTCCAGACCGGCCATCTCGGCGAGCAGGAAGCAGATGTCGAACAGATTGTTCGACAGCGACAGCTTCGTGATGGCCTTGCTGAGCGAACGTTGTCCGGCTCGGATTTCCTTCAAGGTGGCTTTTGCGTTGATGCGCGTTGCTTTCCGTTCAAGTTTGGAGCTTGCCACCACCTTACTGGCTTCGTGGAAGAGGTCGCGAACAAGCTCTTCGTTGTCCGCACGCATCTGACGAACCTTGGCCTGTTGCTGTTCAGGCATCTGGTTGATCAGTTTTTCATATTCGTCCTCGGTGATATCCGAGCGTTCCATCAGGGCATCGCGGATCTTGTCGTCGCGCTCTGCGAGCTTGATAAGCAGTCTGGAGCCCCAGTCAGAAAACTCAGCACCCGAGTTAGCTGCAACCGACCGCTTGACCGGGCTTTCCCCGCGCTCCAGCAGAACATCGGTGACCTTCGCTTCCAGGTTTTCGCGCTTGGAGATCGCAAGCAGGTGACCCTGACCCATGGTCTTTGCCAACTGCAGTATGTCTTCACTCTTCAGCGCGTTGGATGAGGTCAGCATGGGGCGCGCGATGTCGATTTCCTCGCGAGCGAGGGCAGAGGCAACCTTGTGTGAAGTACTGTCAATCGGTGCGAGTTGTTCAGAAACTTCCTTTTTCTGCTCCGGTTCCATCGTGGGGAGCATGCTCTCCAGAACGGTATTGAACAGAGTGATTTCTTCTGTCTGATAACTGTCTGCCCCGGTTACGAAAAGCTCGGTTACATGCTCAACCAGCTGGTGGCGTTTTTCCGGGGTGCTATCTTTGGCAAGACTAAGAAGGTCGTCGATCATCTAGGGCCATCCGTTTTTCTAACGTCATGACTACCCCATAGACAGTTTACAAGTGGATAAAACCCAGTCAAAAATTCAGTACAATATGATTTTTATCCGTAATACTGACAATCTTAGTCGAAATTTATTTTGTTCTCTTGCCCTTGAGCACCGATCAATTGGAGGTATTTGTTGCAACGCAATAAGTAAGTGCAATTAACCCAGACAATCACAGAGTTTTTCTGTCAATTTGCCATTGCCATCTATGTGCAATCAGGCAGCCTGTTCCCGCTTTGCAGAGTTCAGCTTCGCCTTCATGAGCGCGAGAAGACGGCGGGCATCGGTTGCATCAAGCATGTGATAGTTGGTCAACCACTTGCTGCCGGTGCTTTCTGGAAACTTCAAATGCTTGCAGCGTTCCTTGCAGATCGCCTGGAACTCCTTGGCCTCGATGCCGGTCGCACGGCACACCGTTGCAATGCCGGTGGCATCAAAACGAACCATCAGATTGTGCACGTACTTGCTTTCAAGGCCCGAGAAAAAGGCGAGCAGGGCGACAGCGTCCAGGAGATTGTGTTCCAGTGCCAGATGATAGATAGCCTTGTTTAGCGTCGTCTTGCCAAGGCGAATACCCATCAACCAGGCTTTGGGACTGATCTTTGAGGGTCGTTTTGCAAGCTCCGACCCGGAAGCGATTTCCCCATCGTCCCGGAACAGGTCTTCAAGCAACTCTTCGTTTGATTTGCGCAAATGCCGGATACGGTCGCCGAGTTGTTTGGGCATGTCTTTCACAAGAGTTTCAAACTCCTGCATTTCCATCTCGGCGCCGAGGTTGGCAGCAAGGGTGTGTTTGACTTCCTTGCTGCCTCTCTTGATCAGGAGTTCGGAAATATTCCTGCTGACATGGTCACGCTTGGCCATCGCCAAAAGGTGCCCCTGGCTCTCGGTCTGGGCAATCTTGGCGAGACTTTCGTCGGTCAGGGAGTGGGATCGTTCCAGAATTGGCTGAGCAATCGGCAAGTCGTCACTCGCCATCGCTGCCGCAAGTTTGGAGGAGGTTGCCTGGACTTCCGCAAGACGCGTCGACATCTGCTGGCGCGCCCCTTGCTCAAGGGAATCATACACACCCTCCAGCATGTTGTTCAGAAGATGAGTTTCCTCAGAACCAGAGTCTTCACTTCTAGCAACAAGCAAGCCGGTGACGTGTTCAGCCAGCTCATGTTTCTTTTCTGAAGTTGTGTCCTTGGCAAGTTGAAGTAATGCGTCAGTCATGGTGATACCTTGTCACCACAAGTTTCCCTGAATTTTCTTTACAACCAATGAAAATTTGCAATGGAAATGTTGTGAACGACAAGATAACTAGTTGACCCAAGGGCATCTTTACGCCATGGGTCGGCTATGAGCGCTGTACCTATCCTTTATTCCTTTCGCCGGTGCCCCTATGCCATCCGGGCTCGCCTGGCGATAGCCTCCAGCGGGCAAACAGTCGAATTGCGTGAAGTCGTTCTCAGGGACAAGGCGCCTGAGTTTCTGGAAACTTCACCGAGCGCAACAGTTCCGTGCCTGAAGTTGCTGGACAGCGTTCTGGATGAAAGCCTTGATGTCATGCTCTGGGCATTAAGGGTTTCCGATCCGGAAGACTGGCTGAAGCCGGACAAAGGCAATCTGGAAGCGATGCTCAGCCTCATCGAAGAATGCGACGGCCCATTCAAGAAACACCTCGATCGCTACAAGTACCATACGCGATATGAGGGAGCGGACCGGGCGGATGAGCGTTCGGCCGCATCTGCGTTTCTTCGGCAGCTCGACAGCATGCTGCAAGATCAGCCATGGCTCTTCGGTCAGCGGTCTTCTCTCGCTGACTTTGCGATCCTTCCCTTCGTCCGGCAATTTGCAAATGCAGATCGTGATTGGTTCGACGGCGAAAGTTGGAACAACCTGAAAAGCTGGCTGACAGCTTTTGAGAGCTCTTCCCGTTTTCAGTCCGTCATGCCGAAATGGGAAAAGTGGCAGGACGGCCGCGAGCCGGAGTTTTTTCCTGCTGGTTGATCCGGACAATCTTGATAACCCGCGCCTGTGAAACTGTGCGCTTTCCAGGGTTTCGGAACGAGAAACCCGAGCGTCCGAGCGCTTCATGCAGTGGCGAAAGATCTTTTCTCAAAAGAGAAGCGGGTAAAAAAGCCAACCTTACAAAATCGTAATGCCACCGACAGGCGCTCGTAAGGCAGGCGTACCTATTTTTCTTCCTGAGCCTGGAACGCGAATCCCCGTGCGTGTTCTTGAAACGGCCGCAACGAATTTTGATAGAGGAAGAAAATATGGAAAACCGTCGGACAGTCTCTCCTTTGCGGTCCCGCCGTGCCAAATTGCTGGCAGGAGTTGTCGCGCTCGGCACAGCTGGTCTTTTGACCGCGCAAACAGTCGTTCCGGGCCAGTTGGCCCAGGCTGAACCCGTCCGTGTCGATGCAGCAGCGCCGTCGGACTTTTCTGATGTCGTGCGCACAGTAAGCCCCGCCGTGGTGAGTGTTCAGGTGAAGCAGGCCGCTGAGCCGCGCATGATGAACTTCCAGGGCGGCGATAATTTCCAGGAGTTCTTCAAGGGACTTCCGGAAGGCAACCCGCTGGAGCGTTTCTTCCGTGACTTTGAAGGCCGCGGTGGTGAACAGGGACAGAACCAGCGCCGTATGCCGCGTCAGTACGGTCTGTCGCAGGGATCCGGTTTCTTCATTTCCAAGGACGGATATGTCGTAACCAATCACCATGTGATCGACCGCGGAACCGAGTTCACAATTATCGACCAGAATGGCGATGAATATGACGCGACGCTGATTGGAGCGGACAAGCGGACCGATCTGGCATTGCTGAAAGTGGATGCCGACGAGGACTTCACATACGTGGATTTCGCTAGGGAAGCACCGCAGGTCGGCGAATGGACGGTTGCGATCGGTAACCCGTTCGGTCTCGGTGGATCCGTGACAGCAGGCATCGTATCTGCTCGCGGCCGCGATATCGGAGCCGGTCCTTATGACGACTTCATTCAGATCGACGCTCCGGTCAATCGTGGCAACTCCGGCGGACCTGCCTTCAACATGAAAGGTGAAGTGATTGGAGTGAATGCGGCGATCTTCTCGCCGTCCGGTGGCAATGTCGGAATTGCCTTCGCAATCCCGGCTTCGACCGCGCAAGATGTCATCATGGAGCTGAAGGATGACGGCACAGTTGTCCGCGGCTGGCTAGGCGTTCAGATCCAGAACGTCACCGATGACATCGCGGAAAGCCTTGGCCTTGGTGAGGCCCGCGGCGCACTTGTCGCGGAAGCGCAGGAAAACAGCCCGGCACAGAAGGCTGGCCTGCGCTCGGGCGACACGATTCTGGCTGTCGACGGCACCAGCGTGGAAGGTCCGCGCGAGCTGTCCAAGATTGTCGCGGCATATGACCCGGATACGTCGGTGGACGTCACCATCTGGCGTGATGGTGAAGAGCAGGACATCAGCGTGACGCTTGGTCGCCTGCAGGAGCAGGAAAAGGTCGCCGAGGCCCAACCTCAGGTCGAGGACGGCAAGACCAGTCTGGATGACCTTGGACTCGTTGTAACCACGAAGGCGAAAGCCGGACTGGAAGGTGAGGGCGTTGTCATCACCGAAATCGATCCCGATGGCCCGGCTGCCGAAAAGCGCCTGAGCACGGGTGACGTGATCCTGGAGATCGCCGGAATGAAGGTCAATGACCCGGCGGACGTCATGAAGGCACTCGACAAGGCTGAAAAGGATGGCCGCAAGGCGGTTCTGATGCGGATCGAGAGCAACAACAACACACGGTTCGTGGCACTTCCCATGAACCTTGCGTGATCAGGAACCGGTTCAGCAAGAGCTGGAGCCTGAGCGACAAGACCGGCTTGCCCTCTGCCCCCAACCCCGACGGGCCGGTCTTGTCCCAGGGTTTTGGAGATGAACCCTGATGGTCTGGCGGCGGCGCCTCACATCCATCGCCGCCGTCAGCCATTTTCTTTTTGTGCAACTCAAGGTAAAAAGGATGTCATGTTGCGGATTCTAGTTATCGAAGATGACCCGGAGGCGGCGAGCTATCTCGTCAAGGGTCTAAGTGAATTCGGTCACACGGCCGACCATGCTGCAGACGGTCAGACCGGTCTGCAGATGGCGCTCGACAGCAACTACGACATCCTGATCGTGGATCGCATGCTGCCGAAAATGGATGGACTGTCCATTATTCAGGAGCTGCGAAGAGAAGGTAATCACACACCTGTTCTCATCCTCTCCGCGCTCGGCCAGGTGGATGATCGCGTAAAGGGCCTGAAGGCCGGTGGCGATGACTATCTGCCAAAGCCCTTTGCCTTCACGGAATTGCAGGCACGTGTGGAAGCCCTTGCAAGGCGGCCGCAATCTGCCAGCCAGGTTGAGACCACATATCAGGTTGGTGATCTGACGCTTGATCGCATGGCGCATTCCTGCCGCCGCGGTGAAACCGATATTCCACTACAACCACGCGAGTTTCGCCTGCTTGAATATCTCATGCAGCATGCCGGTCAGGTCGTGACCCGCACGATGCTGCTGGAGAATGTCTGGGAGTACCACTTCGATCCGCAGACAAACGTGATCGATGTTCACATCTCGCGCCTGCGCGGCAAGATCGACAAAGGCTTCGATACACCGCTGCTGCACACCATCCGAGGTGCCGGATACACGATCCGTGACGCGGCTCACTAGGTTTACAAAAACGACAGCTTTCAAGCTGTCTCTCCTTTACATCGCCGTATTCACGGTGATGTCCGGCGTTTTGCTGGTGTATGTTTCGGAAAACACCGATCATCTGATGTCCGAGCAGGTCGTTCAGGCGGTTGATGCCGAGCTGAAGGGCTTGTCGGATGTGTATGTTCGCGGAGGTGTCCGCGACCTTGTCCAAACCATCGACAGCCGTTCACGACACCCGGACGCCAGCCTTTACCTGCTTACCGATTTCTCCGGAAATGCATTGGTTGGCAATATCGCCCGGCTACCGACCGTCGTGCTTGAAGAAGCTGATGGTGGGCTGCGCCGGGTCCGCTACACCCGGCTTGGTCAAGATACCGAAGACGTAGAACGTCAGGCCATGGTGCGCACGTTCGAACTGCGCGGAGGCTTCCGGCTGCTCGTTGGCAGGGATCTTGGCGAGCAGCTGCATTTCGCCAATCTTCTGGGCAATGCTCTCCGTCTCTGGCTCATTGTGGTCGTTGTCATGGCCGCGATCACCTGGCTGTTCGTCAGCCGCCGGGTCATGAAGCGCATAGATGATATCTCGGCAACCAGCCGGATGATCATGAACGGCGACCTTTCGGAAAGGCTGAGCATTGCCGGCAACAACGACGAGTTCGACAGATTGGCGGTCAACCTGAACGCCATGCTCGACCGGATCGAGTTGTTGATGCAGTCGATGAAGGATGTCACCGACAACATCGCCCATGACCTGAAGACCCCTTTGACCAGATTGCAGACCCGCATCGAAATCGCTCTGCGCGAGGCGAAGGGTGAGGAGGGTTACCGCGGCGCTCTGGAGGCCACTCTCGACGAAACCGACCAGTTGCTGCGCATCTTCAATGCCTTGCTCCGGATTGCGCGTATCGAATCCATGGCGCCGGGTTCCGTGGTGGAACCCGCCGACATGAATAATTTGATCGCCCAGGTCGCGGAACTGTACGAGCCTCTGGTTGAGGATGAAGGGGGAACGCTTGAGATTGACATGCCGCCAGACCTTCATGCCGACTGCAACAGGGACCTGATCAGCCAGGTGATGGTCAATCTCATCGAAAATGCCCTGAAATATGGTCGGCCGGAAACGGGTGCCTTGCGAATCCGGCTTGGCGGCAAGGAAGAAGACGGACGCGTGATCCTGTTTGTATCAGACAATGGTCCGGGAATTCCGGAAGAGGATCAGGCACGGGTGAAAGACCGCTTCGTTCGCCTTGAGGAAAGTCGGTCGGAACCGGGAACAGGTTTGGGATTGAGCCTGGTCAAGGCCGTTGCGAGCTTGCATGGTGGAGACTTGCGCTTCAAAAATGAAGATCCGGGACTTTGTGCCTGGATTGATCTGGCGCCGGTGAAACCGGCAAGCAGCGGGAGCGGGAATGCAGAAGCCGGCACAGGGCGTAAAGGGGAGCCAAACAGCGAATGACGGCGCGGCGGGAGCGCTGGTCGACCGGATTGCCGTTGTTCCGACAACACCTGAACCCGAAAGGGCAGGGCTTTTCCTTAAAGATCTGACCGAGCACCCCGAAGCTGGGGCATCGCTCGAGGCCCTGATCAAGACCAAGAAAAATCTCAAAGGCTTTCTGAGCGGTATCATCGGGAATTCGCCTTACTTGCGCGACCTGATGCTTGCCGATCCGCCCCGGCTGTTGAGCCTGCTGAGCGAAGCTCCTGAGGCACGCGTGGACCGTATTCTGGCCGAGGCGCCTGTATCCTGGACGGAAGACGAAACCGGGACGATGCGAGCTCTCAGGCTTCTCAAGCAGGACCTGGCGCTGACCTTGGGGTTGGCTGACATTTCCGGAGCGATTGATCTGGACATGGTGACAGGTTCACTGGCCGGGTTTGCCGATGCAGCGCTCACAGCCGCCATTCGCTTTTGTCTCAGTGATCTGGCGCGCAGAAACAAGTTCACCCCTCATGATCCTGAACGACCGGAAGTCGACAGCGGTCTGATCGTGCTGGCCATGGGCAAGCATGGCGCCAACGAGCTGAACTATTCGTCCGATATCGACCTGATTGTTCTCTACGACCCGGCGAAGGCACCCATGGCAGGGGGCGCAGAGGCGCCGGTTGAGTTTGTTCGCCTGACCCGACGACTGGTCAAGATCATGCAGGACAGAACGGCTGAGGGCTATGTTTTCCGCACGGATCTGCGTCTCCGCCCGGACCCTGGGGCAACGCCGCTCGCAATGTCCTTGCCGGCCGCACTGGTCTACTACGAATCTCTCGGTCAGAACTGGGAGCGGGCCGCATTGATCAAGGCGCGCCCCTGCGCCGGAGACATGGAGGCCGGCAACGCATTCCTGCACGAGATTGCTCCGTTCATCTGGCGCAAATATCTGGACTTTGCGGCAATCGCGGACGTTCAGTCGATCAAACGGCAGATCCACATGCACAAAGGCCACAGCGCAATTGCTGTTGCCGGACACAACGTCAAGCTTGGGCGCGGCGGCATCCGGGAAGTGGAATTCTTTGTTCAGACACAGCAGCTTATCGCCGGAGGTCGAAACCCTGCTCTAAGAGGGCGCCGTACACTGGAGATGCTTGAGGCGCTTTGCCAGGCTGACTGGATACGTCAGCAGGCAGTGGACGAAATGAGAGAAGCCTACCGGTTTTTGCGAGACGTTGAACACCGCATCCAGATGCTCAACGACGAACAGACACAGCTTCTGCCGAAGGATGAAGAGGGAATGATGCGGATCGCCGCATTGATGGGATTTGAAAGCCTTGCATCGTTCGAGAACGAGTTTTTGGGGCACCTGAGAAAAGTCCAGCATCACTATGCTGAATTGTTCGAGGATGAACCGGCTCTGTCCTCCGAACTCGGAAATCTTGTCTTCACAGGTGACGATCATGATCCCGGCACGCTGGAAACGCTTGCCGGACTGGGGTTCAAGCAACCGGCGGAAGCCGCAAGCATTGTTAAGGCATGGCATTTCGGGCGTTATCCCTGCACGCGCTCGACCAAGGCCCGTGAGCGTCTCACCGAGATGCATCCGGCTCTGATTGGCGCACTTGCCGCGACCGACAATGCCGATGCTGCACTCCTGGCCTTTGACAGCTTCATGTCGAAGCTGCCTGCGGGTGTACAGCTCTTTGCGTTGCTGAGATCCAATCCTCAGTTGCTAACTCTTCTGGCAACGGTCATGGGCGCAGCGCCAAGGATGGCTGAAACCGTCTCCAAGAGAGTGCATGTTCTGGACGCGGTACTGGATCCGGCCTTCTTCGGAGCAATGCCGAGTGTGGAGGAATTTCGGGCCGGGCTGGATCGGACGCTGGCGCAGGCTCGGTTCTACGAAGAGGCTCTGGACAGGGCGCGCATCTTTGCGCAGGAGCAGCAATTTCTAATCGGCCTGCGGTTGATTTCAGACACATTGACGGCGGATCGAGTTGGCTTTGCACTGGCGCGCTTGGCCGAAGTCGTCGTCGGTCGTCTTTTGACCCAGGTAATCTCACATGTCGGCGAATCTCACGGGGTCGTGCCGGGTGGCAATGTCGCGGTCGTGGCAATGGGCAAACTCGGCGGGCGGGAGATGACCGCGTCGTCGGACCTTGACCTGATACTGCTCTATGAAGCTCCGGAAGATGCGAAGCAGTCGGATGGAAAACGTCCGCTGGCGATCTCGCAATACTATATTCGCCTGACCCAGAGACTGGTAACGGCACTCTCCGCGCCAACTGCGGAAGGTTCGCTTTATGAGGTGGATTTCCGCCTGCGCCCGTCCGGCAATGCGGGACCTCTGGCAACGAATCTCGGCGGTTTCATCTCTTATCAGAAGAAAGATGCCTGGACTTGGGAGCACATGGCTCTCACGCGCGCCAGGGTGATTGCTTCAACGACACCCGAGTTCGCAGAGAAGATCTCGGAGAACGTCCAGGAAACTTTGACGCAACCTCGCGACAAGTCGAAACTGGCAGATGAAGTCCGCGCCATGCGGGCGCGGATCGAAAAGGAGAAGGGCACCAAAGACATCTGGGACCTGAAACAGGTCGCCGGCGGTCTGGTGGATATCGAATTCCTCGCACAGTTCCTGCAGCTGGTGCACGCAAGCGAGAACCCTTCGGTTCTGGCTCAGGGAACGGAACAGGCTCTGGAGCACCTCCGGGACGCGGCGTTCCTCGATCCAGGAGATGCAGAATTACTTCTGGAGGCACTGCGCCTCTATCAACGTCTTACACAGGTGCTGCGACTTGCATTGTCCGGGAAGTTTGATCCCGCCGAAGCTCCTGGCGGTGTGCTCGATCTGCTTGTTCAGGCATCTGGCAGCCCAACGTTCAAGCACCTGGAATCCGAACTTGTGGAACTGCAGGAAAAAGTCCGCGCAACGTTTGTCAGGCTTGTGGGGGAGGTGGAGGCGGTAGAGGGCTGATCGCGCGCTAGCCGTTTTGTTGCTCGTCTGCCAAGGGCAGTGTGAAACTGACGGTCGTGCCCTTCTTGACCTCGGATTCAATAGTCAGCTTGCCGCCGTGCAGTTCGACCAGGGAGCGCGCGATGGCGAGCCCGAGACCTGAACCCTGATGGGTTTTGGTGAACTGGTTCTCGACCTGGACGAAGGGTTGGGCGAGGCGTTCGATATCGCGTTCCGAGATGCCTATGCCCGTATCAGTTACTTCGAAGCGTAGTTTGTCGCCGCGTGGGCGCGCCTTCAGGGCAACCGTTCCGTTGTCCGGTGTGAACTTCACGGCATTGGCAAGCAGGTTGAGCAAGATCTGCTTCAATGCCCGCTTGTCGGCATGGACGTGAGCATCTTCGCTGACATCCGCGGTGACCGTAATATTCTTCTCTGTGGCGGCCCCTGTAACGATGCGTCCGGCATCGGCCGCGGACGCGGCCGCGTTGACGATTTCGGTTTCGATGGACATGCGACCGGCTTCGATTTTGGACATGTCGAGGATGTCGTTGATCACGTTCAGAAGATAAGTGCCGGAAGAATAGATGTCCTTGCAGTAGTCGGAATAGCGATCGGTTCCGATCGGCCCGAACATCTCCTGCGTCATGATGTCGGAGAAGCCGATGATTGCGTTCAGCGGAGTTCTCAATTCATGCGAGATGTTGGCCAGAAATTCGGATTTTGCCTTGTTGGCAGCTTCAGCGTTGGTCTTTTCTTCCTGGTACTTGTCGGCCAGATCGACCAGTTGCCGAGCCTGTACTTCAAGCGTTTTGCGAGATTTTTGCAGATCGGTAACGGTTGCCTTCAACCGCTTTTCCGAATCCATCAGCTTTTCTTCGTGCTTCTTCAGCGCGGTAATGTCAGTGCCAACGGACACGAACCCGCCGTCTTTCGTGCGGCGTTCGGAAATCTGTAGCCAGCGGCCGTCCTCCAGCTGTGCTTCGTATGACCCTTCCGGAGCGCCGCCGCGTTGCGTAACGGTCACCGGCTGCGGTGCGACTTCGGAATTGGAAGCCGCCGCCATGACATCCTTGTACGGCGTGCCGGATTTGACTGCCGAGTTGGGAAGGCTGTGCAGGGATTGGTAGTTCGAGTTACAGATCACCAGTTCGTTCTTTGCGTTCCAGAGAACGAATGCTTCCGAGATTGTCTCGATGGCGTCACGCAGGCGCAGGTCAGCCATCCGGCTTTGCTCAGCCAGTTGATGCTGCTCGGTGATGTCGATGCAAATGCCGATTAGGTGTGGTTCGGCGCGGCCTGGTTCGGACTGAATTTCACCACGGGCACGCAGCCAGATCCAGCTGCCGTCGGCATGGCGCATGCGAAAGGTCTCGTCGACGAGCGTCTCGCCACTCTCCAGAAGGTGTTCTGCCAGCCCCAGAAGATCGATGTCGTCCGGATGCGTGATGTCGGAAACATCGGCAAAACTCAGGATGTCGTCCTTGGGTTCCCTTCCGAGGAGTTCGTAGAGCGAGGAAGACCAGAACATCCGGCCGCGGGAAAGGTCCCAATCGAACAATCCGCAGCGTCCATGGGTGAGGGCGGTGTCGATGCGCGCACGCGTGGCAGCATACATATCGTCAGCATGCTCTGCCCGCGTCGCCTGGCTGAAGAAGCCGTAGACCACTGCCAGGAGGACCAGGGAGGTGCCGACGAAAAGGGTTACGTTGGCCGAAAGATCGTCGCGCCAGTTCGAGTAGATCGCGCTTTCAGGCTGTAGAACTGCGACCATGCCCAATTGGCCGTCCAGATGGTGAACTGTTGCCAGAACCTGCTCTGCACCATCAATGCCGCCAAGGTCGACAGGAACGGAAAGAACCCCGGCACGTGCACCGAAAACGGTCAGGGGCTGGGAGGGGGCGAGCAGGTCGGTGATCGGGCGGCTTTCCAGTGCGGGTCGAGCCGGAGCAGATGCAACGATAGTACCGGCCTGATCTGCGACCAGGAAGAGGCGGGCGTTGCTCGTGGCACCTGGTGGAAGACTGTCTGCGAGAAGGCGCTTGAGCGTCGTTCGATATCCGCGTTCGGGTAAAATCTCTTCTTCCGTGTTGAGCCTTGTCGCGACAACGGTTGCCATCAGGCTGAGAGTTGTCTGGGCCGCGTTTCGGGTCTCGGAAAATTCGGAAGCCAGGTCGCCCGTCCTGAACACCGCAAGGATCAGAATGAACAGAATGGCCAGGGCGGGAATGATCCGCCGCATAAGGCTGTCGGAGCGCAGCACGCTGTCTCGAAAGGCGCCAAGAAGAGTATATAGCGGCGAGCTGATGTTGCTCGCGCTTTTCTTCTGAATCGACTCCTTATCGCCGCGCCGCGCAGTTGCGTCGCCAGCCAGTGCTCGCGCCATAGGAAGTGTGCCTCAAAATCCGCCTCATCGGAGCTTGCTCCGAATCACTTCCATTTGAATCAAATCGTTTGTTTTTGTCCACCCCTGTCGAAGAAGAAAATGGTTAACGCGTATCCGCTTTTTCTGCTCACTTGTTAACCTTTTTCAGTATTTCGGACTATTGCAGGGTTCTGTCGACGATATCCCTACTGTCTCTCGATAGTTCTTCGCATGAAGAAATCTTCATGAGTGCAGTTTCCGCGAGGGCAGATCGTTGTGGATCAAGAGCTCGCCAGGACCGGAAACTGGTCAACAACCGTGAGGCAACTTGAGGATTGCGTTTGTCGAGTTGCAGAACAGCCTCTGCGATCAGTTCAAATCCTTGTCCGTCGGTACGCGCAAACTGAGTTGGATTGCCGGTGGCAAAGGACTGCAGCAGCGAGCGGACCCGGTTCGGATTGCTTGCGTCATAAAGCGGGTCGTTCATCAGATCTTGCACCTTTTGCAGGGTTTTGTCTCCAGGTGCAGTCGCCTGGGTCATGAACCACTTGTCCATGGCCAGAGTGCTTGTTTCATGTCGGTTGCGATAGTGTGCCAGCGCGGCTTCCTTTTGCTTCATGTCGTCATGAACGAGAAGCGTCAATGCAGCGAGCCGGTCGGTCATGTTGTCTGCCGTTGCAAACCAGTCCCAGACGATCTGCGCGGCATCTTCGCGGCCAGACATTGCAAGATAGTGCAGAGCCCGGTTTGAGAGCGCGCGTTTGCCGGAGTTCTCCGCGTCCGGCGAATAGTCACCCTTGGAAGCAAAGTCGGTTACAAAAGGCAGCAAAGCAGGAGCGTGTGAACGGGCAATGGCTTCCCGTAGCATTCGTCTCGCCTTCAGAATGGCGTCGGGATCAACATTCTTGCCGATTTCTTGCGCGATATCTGCTTCGCTCGGAAGTGTGAGCGCCTGGGCCCGTAGCGCAGCATCCAACGACGGGTCAGACAGCACTGCGCCGAAGACTTCAATGACGTCTTCCGTTGGCACGCAAGTTTCTTCCTGACGAATGCGTGCTGTCAGACGCACCAGGTCCTGCATTGCCAGGCTTTGTACGGCTTGCCAGCGATTGAAGGGGTCGTTGTCCTTGCTTGCAAGGAAAAGAAGATCTTCAGAACCCAGTTGCTGATCAAGCCGGACTGGAGCGGAAAAGCCGCGAAGCAGCGACAGGACGGGTGGTGTGGGGATGTTGTTGAATGTGACTTCCTGGCGGGCCTTGTCCAGAAGCAGGACGTCACCGGAAATCTCGGCCCCGGCATGGGACGCGACGGCGATGTCGTCACCGTTCGGACCAATAAGACCGAAGCGAAGCGGAATGACGGCCGGCTTGCTCGTTTTCTGCGAGGGGACAGGTGGAATTTCCTGGCTTAGCGAAACGGTGAACGTTTGCTCTTCCGGATCGTGCCTGGTCTTCACGGAAACGACGGGCGTTCCTGCCTGTTCGTACCAAAGGGCGAATTGGCTGAGGTCGGTGGCTGCGGCGTCTTCAAAGCACTTCAGGAATGCTTCGATCGTTGTGGCTTCACCGTCGTGCCGCTTGAAATAGAGATCGAGACCGGCGTGAAACTTCTCGTCGCCCAAAACCGTCTTGAGCATGCGTACGACTTCTGCACCTTTTTCGTAAACGGTCGCCGTATAGAAGTTGTTGATCTCATGATAGACGCGCGGCCGGACCGGGTGGGCCAGCGGGCCGGCATCTTCAGGAAACTGGTGTGACTTCAGCAGTCTCACATCTGCAATGCGTTTGACCGGACGGGAGCGCATGTCGGACGAAAATTCCTGATCGCGGAAAACCGTCAGGCCCTCCTTGAGACACAGCTGGAACCAGTCGCGGCAGGTAATGCGATTTCCGGTCCAGTTGTGGAAATACTCGTGCGCGATCACGGCTTCAATGTTTGCGTAATCCTGATCCGTTGCTGTTTCCGGGTCAGCCAATACGTATTTGTCATTGAAGATATTGAGGCCCTTGTTTTCCATCGCGCCCATGTTGAAGTCGGACACGGCAACGATGTTGAAAACGTTGAGGTCATATTCCAGGCCGTAAACCTCTTCGTCCCAGCGCATGGAACGCTTGAGCGAGTCCATGGCCCAACCGCACAGATCCTCCTTGCCATGTTCGACAAAAATGTTGAGCTCCACCTGCTTGCCCGAAACTGTGACGAACTCGTCAGGAACCTTCGCAAGGTCGCCAGCCACGAGGGCAAACAGATAGGCGGGTTTGGGGTGCGGATCGTGCCAGATCGCAAAATGCCGGTCCCTTTCAGAGACATCGCCGGCTTCGATCAGGTTGCCGTTGGCGAGCAGGATCGGGCAGCTTGTCCTCGGAGCTTCGAGGCGGGTCGTATAGACTGCAAGTACATCGGGCCGGTCGAGGAAATAGGTGATCCGCCTGAAGCCCTCGGCTTCGCATTGCGTGCAGAAAGTTCCGGATGACCGATAAAGGCCCATCAGCTTGGTGTTGGCCTCCGGATTGATTTCCGTCTCGATCGTCAGATCAAAGGGAGTTGCAGGCGGCTTCATGATTTCAAGCCGCTCGGGGGAAGCTTCAAACGCATCTTCGGAAAGCGCTGCGCCATTCAGTTTGAGAGCAGTCAGTTTCAGCTCATCGCCATCCAGAACCAGCGGTGTGCCGACGCTTGTGTCATCCTGTCCGGCGACGGTCAAAGTGGCGGTCACTCTGGTTGCGGCAGGATCAAGTAGAATGTCCAGATAGACCTTATCGATGCGGTATGCGGGCGGTTGATAGTCTTCCAGCCGGATGGCCGGCGCCGTTTCGGAACGCATCGAAGTCTCCTGAAATTGTTATGGACAAGCAGTACTTGGCATTTGATTACGCGTTATCATGATAGCGGAATGAGGCAAAGTCCTGTTTCCGCTTCTCAAAAAATTGCGGCAATGATGCACAGGGTCCCGTGAATTTGTGATGGGGTTTTGACCTTGGGCAGCGCTTTGTCTATGTGATGAACGCTGAAAGTTACAGGGACCTATTTTATGAGCCGTTTGGACAGTTTTATACGCCGCATGACTTCCCAGAAAATTTTGCTCGAGTATCTGGTGGACAAAGTCAACGCAGTTGAAGGTCCGGTGCTCGAACTCGGGCTGGGTAATGGCCGAACCTACGATCATCTGCGGGAAATTTATCCGGAGAAAGAAATCTTCGTTTTCGACTTCGCGATGAACTGTCACCCGAGCTGCGCCCCTGACGCCGAGCACATGATCCTGGGTGATATCCGCGACACGCTGGCCTTTTGCGGTCCTCGGGTAGGGGCAAAGGCGTCATTCGCTCATATCGACATTGGTTCGGCAGACCCGACCAACGATCTCGCCATCGTCAACTGGCTGGCGCCCCTGATCAACGAGCGGATGGCGGTTGGTGGTTTCGTCCTGACGGCACTCGAGCTCGATCTGCCGAATTTCGAGACGCTGGACAAACCCGATGGCATTCATCCCGGGCGCTATCACATTTACCGCAAAGCCTCGGAAGCCTGAGACCGTCCTGTTGAACTGAAGGAAATTCACATGACCGCGCCGTTGAAGGGCATCAAAGTTGTCGAGCTCGCCCGCATTCTTGCCGGGCCATGGGTCGGGCAGACATTGGCCGATCTCGGTGCGGACGTGATCAAGGTCGAAAGCCCTCAGGGCGATGATACCCGGGGGTGGGGGCCTCCCTTCGTCAAAAACGGGGATGGGGACAACGAGGCGGCAGCCTACTTTCATGCGTGTAATCGGGGCAAGCGCTCCATTACCGCCGATTTTCGATCAGAGGAAGGGCAGGAAGTTGTCCGCCGGCTTGTCGCTGAAGCCGATATCCTGGTCGAGAATTTCAAGGTCGGCGGTCTGGAAAAATACGGTCTTGATTATGAGAGCCTGAAGCAGGTCAACCCGCAACTGATCTATTGTTCCGTTACCGGCTTTGGTCAGGATGGTCCCTATGCGCACCGGGCAGGTTACGACTTTATGATCCAGGGCATGGGTGGCATCATGGATCTGACCGGGGACCCTGAAGGTGACCCGCAAAAGATCGGCGTCGCCTTTGCCGATATTTTCACCGGGCTCTATGGCGTCATCGGCGTTTTGGCTGCCCTGCGACGGCGGGATGCAACCGGGGAGGGCGAATGGATCGACATGGCTCTTCTCGATGCGCAGGTTGGGGTGCTGGCCAATCAGGCACTCAACTACTTCGTCTCAGGCAACGCTCCCAGGCGTCTTGGCAACGCGCATCCGAACATCGTGCCCTATCAGGTCTTCCCGGCAAAAGACGGTCACCTGATCATTGCCGTTGGCAATGACGGCCAGTACCAGCGGCTTTGCAGTGTGCTGGGATTACCCGATTTTGCGCAGAATCCGAAGTTCAAGACCAACGCGGGCCGCGTTGCTTCCCGCTCTGAGTTGATCCCCATCCTGACAGCTGAAACAGCGACGCGTATGCGCGACGATCTTCTCGCTGCACTAGAACTGGAAGGTGTTCCGGCAGGACCGATCAATTCCGTCGAAGACGTATTTAACGATCCGCAGGTGCAGCATCGCGGACTTAAGGTTGAATTGCCGGCGAACGGCGTGAACGGCGGAACAGTTGCTTCCGTTCGTACTCCCATCAAGTTCACCAATGGTGAGCTTGTTCTGGATCGTGCCGCCCCGTCCTTGGGTGAACACACCGAGGAAATCTTGAGTGAACTGGGGCTGAAGCCCGGGCACTGATCCGCGATCTATCACCGCGACAAAAAGCATATGCAGACATTACGGCAAATCTCCCGGCCAGGTGCCGGGGGGAGTTGCCGCAGGGACGATTAACATTAAATACAGTCGACCCGCCTTAATTTGACGCCAACTCTTTGGCAGGTAATGTATTCGGAGCAACAGAGGATCACACCGGATGAAGTGGTGGAAACGCACTGGCCGGCGCATGATGCTGCCCCTCACGACAATCGTCGGGCTGGGTTTCGGCGCGTTTGTTGCCATTGCCATTGGTCTGGTGTTGGGACTGTCGGTTTCCGCAAACTTCAGCAACACCTTTTCGCTGCTCAACGACAAGACAATCTTGAGCACGCAGGCGTTGGAAACACAGTTACGTACCCATTTCGCCTCCGTTGAAAATGCCGTTGTCGGGCTCAAGCCCTATTTCGATGATGGCACCATTGGCTTTGAAGACCCTGAGAGAACACTTGAGGACCTGTCGATTGCGCTGAAATCGAACAGCGACATTACAACCCTTCTGGTCATTGATGCTCAGGGACGCAGGCTGGGGATCTATCGGGCGACCAGCGGCAAGCTGTGGCGAATCGAGTCCGACGCACCGCCTCCCGGCATGGATGTGCAGGAAATACCGCAGATGGCTCCTGACAGCCCGCCAACCTGGGGCGCACTGGTTCGTCATGACGTCGGTGTGTTTGCAAATGTTTCGGTGCCGCTCGTTCACGATGGACAGTTCATCGGCACATTGACTGCTGCCAGCTCGATGGAAGATCTGACACACATCGTGTCGGCGCAGGACGAAGGGGTCGACAACACGGTGTTCATCCTGGCCGATGATGGTCAGGTGGTGATGCATTCCGATTCCGAACTGTTGCAGACCGGCGGGAACATCAAGGACAACCTGCCAAGTTCCTGGAAAACGCTGGGTGATCCCGTTCTGGCAGCCATGGACGAGGAGGAGCCGCTTGAAGAGTTCAAGAAGGCGGCCGAGCTTGGTGTGGATGTTTCATTCGTCGAGGCCAGCGGCGAAGAGTACGTCCTGATGAAAGCGAAGGTTGAAGGGTTCAGCGATCGCCCATGGACCATCGGGCAGTATTTCCTGAGCACAACGGTTTCCAGAGAGGTCAGGAGACTGGCCGGGTCGATGTTCGTTGGGCTCGGTGCGCTCATCGTTTCCGTGTTGATTGCGTTCTGGCTCGGGCGCCGTGTCGCTCGGCCGCTGAGAAATCTTGCCGTCCAGTCCCGTCGCGTCGGTACGCTGTCTCTCAATGAAGTCGAACCGTTGCCGCGCAGCCGGGTGGCTGAAATCGATCAGGTGGCGATTGCCTTCAACTCCATGGTTGAGGGTTTGAAAGCGATGAACACCTATGTACCGCGGACGCTTTTCATCAAGTTGATGCGCTTGGGTGGAAAGGATGCAGCAGAGGCCCGAGAAGCAGAGCTGACCATCCTGTTTACCGATATCGTCGGTTTTACCGCACTTTCCGAACACCTGAGCGCAGAGGAAACCGCCCGTCTGCTGAACGACCACTTTGCGATTCTGGTTGAGGCGGTCGAAGCGGAAGGAGGGACGGTCGACAAGTTCCTTGGTGATGGGATGCTCGCTTTCTGGGGCGCACCTGACGAAAGACCTGATCATGCGCAGGCAGCGGTCAAGACGGCTCGTCGGATTGCTGCGGCGCTGCATGAGGCAAACCAGCAAGCGAAAGCCGAGGGGCGGCCGGAAATGTCGCTTCGAATCGGTATTCATACAGGGCCTGCAGTTGTGGGCAATGTCGGCGCGCTTGACCGGTGGAACTACACGGTTGTTGGTGACACGGTGAATGCGGCCGAACGACTGCAGACGCTTGGCAAGGAAGCTGACGGCGATCCTGAAGTCACCATTCTTGCCAGTGCCAACACCGTTGCGAGACTGCCGGGTGAAGGGCATCTCAGGCCGGTCGGAAAGCACCATTTGCGCGGACGGCGGGAGCTTATGGAAGTGTTCTGGCTGGAGCCGTTTCCTGACAACAAGCCCCGGATCACTCCCGACGACGTGCCGGTGTCTGCCGCCGAATAGCCACGATATCCTGCTGCATATCGAAGCGAACAAGGAATATTTGTCGATGTGATATAGATCACAGATGCTTGGCGCCAATTTCTGCATTGCTATCGCCAGGCGAATTTGATTGTCTTTCTGTTGCAATAAGGGCTTAGTAAGGCTCATGCAGGCAATCCGTTTCGGGGAGGAAACGCACAGTGAATGTTCTCTCGATTGAGGGACTGACAGTAGATTTTGATACAGCTGAAGGCCGGGTCCGGGCCGTCGATGACGTTTCCTTCGTTGTCCCACAAAACCGGACGGTCGCGCTTGTGGGTGAATCCGGGTCGGGCAAAACCGTAATTTCTCAAACGATCATGGGCCTTTTGCCCAATGCGGCGTCAATCACGTCCGGAAACGTGATCCTGGCAGATCCAAGCGGTGCGGAGCCTCCTGTCGACATTGCAGCGCTTGAGCGCAAGGGGCCGCAGATGCGCCACCTGCGCGGGAACCGCGTCGCGATCATCTTCCAGGAGCCGATGACCTCGCTGTCGCCGTTGCACACAATCGGTGACCAGATCGGCGAAGCTGCGCTCCTTCACCGAAACGTCTCAGGCGCTGAGGCGCGCGAGTTGACCAGGGAAATGTTGCGGCTGGTTCATTTTCCCGATCCTCAGCGGGCTCTGGATACCTATCCTTTCGAATTGTCAGGCGGGTTGCGCCAGCGCGCGATGATTGCCATGGCGATGATTTGCCGGCCAGCGCTGCTGATTGCAGATGAACCCACCACGGCACTGGATGTGACCATCCAGGCGGAGATTCTCAAGCTCATCAAGGAAGTTCAGTCCGAGCTTCACATGTCGGTGCTGATGATCACTCACGACTTCGGAGTGGTTGCCAACATGGCAGACGAAATCGCGGTGATCTATCATGGCCGCATCATGGAAAAGGGGACTGCACAGCAACTCTTTTCCAATCCGAAGCACGACTATCTGAAGGCGTTGCTGAACGCTGTGCCAAGCTTCCACATGGACAAGAATGAGCGGCTGGTTCCGATCCGTCCGATCAAACTCAAGTCCGAAGACCTCACCAGCAATCGTCCGCAATGCGTTGTTGCTCCTGGTGAGCCGCTCGTTGAAATGCGCGATGTGACCAAGCAGTTTACTTTGCGAAAGGGCTCTTTTCTCGGCACCAAGTCCAAATCCATGACTGCGTTGGATCAGGTCAACCTGACCATCAAACGCGGTGAATGCCTCGGCCTTGTGGGTGAATCCGGTTCAGGCAAGACAACCGCTGCTAAAGCCATCTTGCGGGCAATCAATGTGGAGGGGGGCGATATCCTCTACAATCGCGGCAAGGGCTTGGAGAATATCACCGATCTCAAAGGCCCTGCACTGATGGATTACAGGCGCCGGGTGCAGCTGATCTTCCAGGATCCGTTTTCCTCGCTCAATCCACGCATGACCATCAACGACACCTTGATGGAGCCGTTTGAAGTTCACGGCATCGGCACACCACAGGAACGGGCTGAGCGCGTACGAAACCTGATGAGCCTCGTCGGACTGGATCCGCGCTTCCTGCGTCGGTACCCGCACTCGTTTTCTGGCGGGCAAAGGCAACGGATCGGAATTGCGCGCGCCCTGGCGCTTAATCCTGAATTCATATTGTGTGATGAGCCAACGTCCGCGTTGGATGTTTCGGTCCAGGCGCAGATCTTGAACCTGCTGCAGGATCTGAAGCGCGACCTCAACCTTACCTATCTCTTCGTGAGCCACAACCTTGCTGTGGTCGATTATGTCGCCGACCGGATTGCAGTGATGTGCCGTGGGCGCCTGGTGGAAATCGGAGAGACCCGCACAGTGGTCGGTAATCCACTCCATCCTTATACCAAGGCGCTGCTATCCGCCGTTCCGGAGCCGGATCTGTCAGCGCCACTCGATTTTGCCGCACTTGATGACAAGAGAGCATCGGAGCCGCAACTTTGGCCGGAACCGTTTAGGCTGATCGACGGCATGGACCCGTCGCTCGTAGAAATGGAACCGGGTCACTTTGTCTGTGCACCTGGCCTGCAGAACGCCGGGGTACTTGAGGGGACAGCAGCATGAAAACTCTAACTTCACTGAAGGTCGGCCTGTTTTTGGCAGCGACCATGTTGGCGGGGCCTCTGGCCGCGCTGGAACTCAAGGAGACCCCCGGTCTGGACGCTTCCTTGCCACCCGTGGCAGAGCGTGTTCCAACCGAGCCCCTGGTTGTTGATCTGGAAGCCAAGGGACGTACGGTGGGCAAACCCGGCGGCTCGCTCGATACCTTGATCGGTCGTGCCAAGGATGTGCGACTGATCAACGTCTGGGGTTATGCCCGCCTCGTCGGCTACAACGAAACACTGGAACTGGTTCCGGACATTCTGGAGAGTGTGGAAGTCGAAGACGGCCGTATCTTCACTTTGAATACGCGCGAAGGGCACAAATGGTCGGATGGCCATCCATTCGGCGCAGAAGACATCCGTTACTATTTCGAAGACGTGGTAAGCAATGAAAAGCTGACCCCATCAGGCTTGCCCCCGTTTCTGGAAGTGAACGGCAAAGGACCAAAGTTTGAGGTCCTTGATGACACAACGGTACGCTTCACTTGGGACGAGCCCAACCCGCTTTTCCTGCCCGAACTGGCAAAGTCACGGCCGCCCTTCATCTATCGTCCTGCACATTACCTGAAGCAGTTCCACGAGAAATACGGCGATCCGAAGTTGATCGAAAAGGAAGCGAAGAAGGTAAAGGCACGCAGCTGGGCACCTTTGCACGGCAAGAAGGACGACATGTACAATGCACGCAACGTCGACTTGCCGACGTTGCAGCCCTGGGTGCGCAAGCGGGACGACAGCGACCTGCGTTTCATTCTGGAGAGAAATCCGTATTACCACCGCGTCGACAGCACCGGGCAGCAGCTGCCTTATATCGATCAGGTTGTGATGACCGTTGCCGATGGGAAACTGATCCCGGCAAAGGCTCAGGCTGGTGAAAGCAACCTCCAGGCACGCAATCTCAGCTTTTCCGACATCACTGTGCTGAAGAAGGGGGAAAAGCAAAACGACTATGTTACTGCGTTGTGGTCGAACACCAAGGGTTCGGAAATATCAATTCTGCCGAACATGACGGTCAAGGATCCAGTCTGGCGCGAGCTGCTTCGCGACACCCGCTTCCGGCACGCTCTGTCACTCGGCATCGATCGCAATCTTCTGAACCGGGTTCTGTTCTTTGGTCTGGGAACACCGGGCAATGACACGGTTCTGTCAGCGAGCCCGCTCTACAAGGCCGAATACACAACCAAGTGGGCCGAGTTCGACCCGGAAAAGGCCAATGCTCTGCTGGACGAAATCGGTCTGACCGAGCGCAACGATGAAGGCATCAGGCTGCTGCCCGATGGCCGGCCGCTGGAAATTATCGTGGAGACCGCAGGTGAACAGCAGGTGCAGGAAGATGCCCTGGAGCTGGTCACCGAGATGTGGCGCGAAATCGGCATCAAGCTCTTCGCCAAACCGAGCCAGCGCGACAACCTTCGTGAACGGGCGATTACCGGTCAGCTTGTCATGTCTGTGTGGTCAGGATTTGAAAACGGCATCCCGACTTCCGAAATGCCGCCGGAAGATCTGGCACCGGTGCGCGGAGACTCGTTGTCCTGGCACGCCTGGGGTGACTACTACGAGACAGACGGCGAAGGTGGAGAAAAACCTGACTGGGCACCGGCAGAGCGTCTGATGGAACTCTACCAGGCCTGGCTGGTTTCCAGGACACCGGAAGAGCGGGCGAAGATCTGGGAAGAAATGCTGCAGATCCATGCTGATGAAACCATCCACATCGGACTGGTTTCCGGTGTCCGCCAGCCGGTTGTTGTCAAAAATGTCGATAATGTTCCGCTGGAGGGTATTTACGGATGGGATCCAGGCGCGCATTTTGGCATTCATCGCATGGATGAATTTTACATGGCAAAATAAGCCAGGAAACGGTCCCGGAATGCCCAGGAGAAAAGATGGCTGACCGATTGGAGATGACATCTGATCTGATCGAATATGTTTGCCGCCAGGGCACCCGGGAATCTGTCTCTTTGGAAAAACTCCGCCGGCGCACGCAGGCTCTTCCGGAAGCTTATATGCGTGTGCCGCAGGAACAGGGCCAACTGCTTCATTTTCTGATCAAGAGCCTGAATGCGAAAAAGGTCATGGAACTTGGTGTTTTCACCGGTCACAGCACGCTCTGGATGGCTTCGGCCCTGCCTGAAGACAACCGGGTGGTTAAATCGATGTTGCCGTTTTCTGACGGTCTGACTCTCGTATTGAAAGCAACATAATATTAAAACGGCAGTCGACCTCTTGTTCGGAGTGAAATAGTCCGTATTACGGTAAGAATAGGGGCAAAGGGGAGTTTAGGTGCTCTATTATATTATCCGTCGGATATTGACGATGATCCCAACCTTGTTGGTGATCAGCTTTTTGACGTTCTTCATTATCGAACTTCCGACGGGCGACTACATTACCAACCAGATTGCAGCACTGAAGGCTACCGGTGAACAATCCTCCATCGCCAAACTGGAATTCCTGCGCAAGGAGTTCTCGCTCGATCGGCCGTTTTTCGAGCGCTACCTGATCTGGGTAGGTTTGTGGCCCGGTCCGCATGGCCTCGACGGGCTTCTGCAGGGCAACTGGGGTTGGTCATTTGAATTCGACAAGCCAGTCGATCAGGTCATTGGACCGACCCTGCCTTTGACCGTTGTGTTGAACTTTGCAACGATTCTGTTCGTTTACGTTGTAGCGTTCCCGATCGGGATCTATTCCGCAACACGCCAGTATTCCTGGGGGGATTACGGCTTTACCTTCCTCGGCTATATCGGCCTTGCAACACCAAACTTCCTGCTCGCGCTCATACTGCTTTATCTGTTCAATCGCTGGTTCGGCTTGTCCGTTGGCGGCCTGATGGCGCCTGAATATATCGATCAGCCTTGGAGCGTGGACAAAGCGTTGTCCGTTTTGGCGCATCTGATTGTGCCCACCATCGTCATCGGAACCTCCGGAACCGCAGCAATGATCAGGCGATTGCGTGCCAACCTTCTCGATGAACTGCACAAGCAATACGTGACGACGGGGCGAGCCAAGGGACTGAAGGAAGGGCAGCTTCTGGTGAAATATCCGCTTCGCATGGCGATCAACCCCTTCATTGCTGATATCGGCAACCTGATCCCGTCGCTTGTTTCAGGGTCGGTGATTGTGTCGGTGGTGATGAGCTTGCCGACCGTCGGTCCGGTCCTCTTGTCGGCCCTGCAATCCCAGGACCAGTTCCTTGCCGGTTTCATTTTGTTGTTCGTTGCTGTCCTGACGCTTATCGGCATGTTGATATCCGATCTTCTGCTGGCGGTTCTTGATCCTCGTATTCGTCTTGGCGGGAGGGCCTCGTCATGAGCATGGATATGAAGGACACACCGACGCGCACCGTCGAGCACTACGTCGATCCGACGCCGTTCAACCCGACTGTTGCAGAAAAGATGACGCCGGAGCAGGAGCGCTATTACCAAGCGTCGCAATGGAAGATCATGTGGTGGAAATTCAAGCGCCACAAGGTTGCGGTCTGGTCAGGGGTTATTCTGATCCTTTTCTATCTCTGTGTGCCTTTCGCAGAGCAGATCGCGCCGTACACGGCAAACCAGCGTGACAGTCTCCATCTTTATGCCCCGCCACAACCGGTACATTTCTTCCATGAAGGACAGTTTGTCGGCCCATTTGTCTATGGCATGAATTCGGAAATCGACATGGAGACCCTTCAATGGGTGTTCAAGAACGATCCGAACAAGGTTCAGAAGATCCGCTTCTTCTGTCGTGGTTCCGATTACAAGTTCTGGGGGCTTTTCACCTCAAACGTTCATCTGTTCTGTCCGGCCAAGGGGGGGACGCTCTTCCTGCTGGGAACGGATCGGTTGGGCCGGGACCAGTTCTCCGGTCTGGTCTATGGCGCCCGGTTGTCTCTTACTGTCGGTCTTGTGGGCGTGACCATCTCCATTGTGCTCGGGCTCTTCTTCGGAGGTATCGCGGGGTACTTCGGCGGCATTCTCGACAGCGCGATCCAGCGCATGATCGAGATCCTGAGGTCCATGCCTGAACTGCCGCTCTGGATGGCCCTGTCGGCGGCATTGCCGGTGACCTGGAGTCCAGTCTGGATCTATTTCGGTCTCACGATCATCCTCGGATTGCTCGATTGGCCCGGCTTGGCACGCGCCGTGCGATCAAAGCTTCTCTCGCTACGAGAGGAGGAGTACGCAAAAGCCGCCGTTCTTATGGGAGCAAAGCCCGGACGCGTGATCGGACGGCATCTGCTGCCCGGCTTCACCAGTCACATCATCGCCTCGGCAACCCTGTCGATCCCCTCGATGATCCTTGGCGAAACGGCGCTGTCATATCTGAATCTGGGCCTGCGCCGTCCATCTGTCTCTTGGGGAGTTCTCTTGAACGAGGCTCAGAACATTTCCGTGGTGACGGTCTATCCCTGGCTTATGGCGCCGGTGGTTCCGATCATCATTGTGGTTCTTGCCTTTAATTTCCTGGGGGATGGTTTGCGCGACGCCGCCGATCCATATAAGTGATAACCGGAATTCGGAAATTGTTCGGCGGGCCGTTTCGGCCCGTCTTTGCTGTTAGGAAATCATCATGTCGAAGAACGCTTCCACCGCTGCAGGCTGGGATGAGGAATATGAAGCCGGTCGCTGGGCTTTCTTGCGCTCTCTGCCGGAAAGCGGCCGTTACGGCATCATCGGCATGTGGCTCTCCCTGACGGAGACCATGGATGAAGTGCTGGATATCGGCTGCGGGGAAGGGCTTCTGTACGAGCGGCTACAGCCGATGGGTGTCAAGCGGTATGTCGGCATGGATCTGTCACCGGCATCGCTCGAGATCGCCAATGTGGACCCGGCCATCGCTGCGCTACGGGCAGGGGACATGCACACGTTCGAGCCGAAGGAAGGCGAGACATTCTCGGCCATCGTTTTCAACGAGGTTCTGCACTTTGCCGATGACCCAGCTGCAGTTGTCAGCCGCTACGTTCCCTTCCTTAAACAGGATGGTGTCATCGCCCTTTCCATGTATTCCCCGAAAAAGCCTGAGTCGGGCGCCAACAAACTGATTGCCAGCCTTTGGGACGCAACGGATGACGAAAGCAAATGGGAAGTGCTGGACGACTATCGTCTGGTTTCGGACAAGAAGGGCGTGACCTGGCGCATGCGACTGGTGAAACCGGTCAGGTAAGGCAGCACATTGGGCAATATCCTTTGGATGCATTGCCGTTAGCCAAGTTCAAGAGAGGGGCTGACTGGATAATACAGTCAGCCCCTCTCTTGTTTAAAACAGCGGTTCAACGCCTCGGTCGTTCTTAACCAGGCAACACCACTATCGTTGATTTGCCGCCCTTGTTGCGAAGGGCGTGGATGTCGGCCAGCTCAGGATCTTCCCGCCAGGCTTTTGCCGCGTCAGCTGTCGGGAAAGACAGAAGCGCGGTGATGTCCGGAGCATCATTTGCAGCTTCCAGAACGAGAGGGGCCGGATCAGCTGCAACCAGCTGGCCTCCATGCTTGGCAAGCGCTTCCGCTGCCTTTTCCCGGTAAGCCCCCAGAACGTCCTTGTCGGTTACGGTAATCATTGCAATAGCTTGAACAGGCATCTTGAATCTCCTTGTGATGAGATGCCATGACGCTAACCGAATATGCGACTGCGAATAATTCTTCAATTTCGAAACAGGGATGTGCAAAAATGCACATGCTATGGACAATTGGGATGACTTGAAATTCGTATTGGCCGTCGCCAAGGCGGGTGGTCTGGCCAAGGCGGCCAGGGGGCTGGGGGTGACGCACTCGACCGTGTCGCGACGTTTGTCGGCTCTGGAGGAACGCCTGGGCACGCGTCTCTTTGAACGGATGCCAGAGGGTTTTGTCCCGACGGCTGCGGGCGAGCAGGCGGTGATTGCGGCCAAGCGTGTTGAGGCGGAAGTTCTGGCTCTCGACACACGTATCACCGCACAGGATGCAGAACTGGAAGGCCCCTTGCGTGTAACGGCGGCGCAATTGCTGTTCCAGGTGCAGTTGGCGGAAATCATGCAGCAGTTTTCCGAACGGCATCCGCGAATAGAACTGGAGATGATTGCGGCGAACGAAAAACTGAGCCTTCACCGGCGAGAGGCAGATGTTGCGGTCAGGGTGACCGATACGCCGGATGAAACCCTGTTCGGTCGCCTGGCATGCGGTCAGAACCGTACCTATTACATGTCCAGGGAGTTTGCCCGCAGGACCCGAGAAGTCATGGACGTCAGCCATGGCGCGGCGCCTCTTGCCTGCGTAACGTTCAAATGGTGGGGAGAAGGGGTGCCGAAGGAGATCAGCTCCCGTTATCCTGAAGCCTACATTGCCCTTGTTGCTGACGACATGATTGCCTTGCAGGCGGCCGTGAAGGCCGGAATGGGTGTCGGCCGACTGCCGTGTTTCCTGGGTGATCCGGATCCGGATCTGGTCCGGGTTTCGGGTTTCGAACCCTCCCGGTATTTCGACATCTGGATCCTGACACACCCCGATCTGAAAAACGTTGCGCGGATCCGAACCTTCATGCGTTTCGCGGCAGAAGCCTTCAAGGCCAAAAGTGGCCTCTATTTGGGGCAATAGTACAAGGCCAGTCCACTGGACGGTGTGCTGACACCGAAGTTTCGCGTGCTGGTGGCGCTGAGAAACGACCGAAGTTTCAGGAAAACCGGAGACATCGATGACGGATACAGATTTGCCGGTTGGGGCGAGGCGGGGCACGGCCCAACTCGCTTCATGCTATGCGAGAATGAGAACCTTTCAGGAGGAACGCGCCCGCAAACTGCTTGAACTTGCGGCAGCAAGGCCGGGTGAAGTTGCGCTGGACATTGGCTGCGGTACCGGAGAGCAAACGTGCGACCTTGCACGGCGCCTTATGCCGAACGGAGAGCTTGTTGCCATTGACCCTGATCTTTCACGCATTGAAATTGCCCGCCAGAACGCGGCGGACCAGAGACTGGATGTCACTTTTCGTCAGGCAAGAGGCGAAGACCTGGGTGCGCTGCAGTCGGATTGGTTCGACCTGATCTATTCCAGCTACGCCATTCACTGGATAACCGATATGCCGGCCTTTCTGACAGAAGCAAACAGGGTCCTGAAACCTGAAGGCCGCATGGTGTTCGAGTGTGTTGGAGAGCCTCCTGCAAAGATCGTCGACCTGATCGCGCTGATGCCGGATTTTGCAGAGATCATGCAGGAAAATACGTTCCAGTCCGATGAGACCTGGCGAAGCCAGATCGGGGCGGCCGACTTCGTGATCGAGCAGCTTGATTGGTCGATGCTCGCGCTTGAGTTTGCAGACTTGACGGCAATGCTGGATTGGACTGAAGCGACTTCTCACGGAGCCTTTCGGCGGGAATTGTTGACCGAGGAGCAAATGACCGAAATCTGGCAGCGCTATCCTTCGGATATCATCGTGCCTTTCGAAGCGTTGCGCGGGGTGTTGCGAAAGGGGCTCTGCTAAATCCAGCGGCGCACGCGTTTCCGATAACGGTCATAGGCTTCTCCAAAAATGTTCTGCAGAGCTTCTTCTTCCGGTTTGATCTGGAACTCCGTCATATACCAGACGAATGCCGGGACAATTATCACGGCTGCCAATGTGCCTGAATAAAATGACATGGCCAGCAGCAGGCAAAGCACGCCAAGATACATCGGGTTGCGCGTGAAACGATAAACGCCTGCTGTCACCAGCGCGGTTGCGGCCTTCGGCTTTCGCGGATCAACAGTCGTCTTGTTGCGCAAAAAAGAGAGAACTGCCTGCCCCCCAAAAACGATGCCCGCGAGAACAAGCAAAACGGAGAGTGCTGCTTGAGCAGGGACGTCGACACGGATCTGCGGCAACAAGGTATCAGCCAGGAAAATCAGGGCCACACTGACTGCAAAAATGAGAGGCGGTGGTACTTTCAGACGCATGCCACCTTACGACCGATCGAGAATGATCGGTTCTCCGTGAGGTGTTGCCCGGGCTGCCTCATCCCAGGCCTCCTTGAGTTCGGAAAGCTGGTTGGCAGCCGCAACGTTCTTCGCACTCAGCAGCTTCTCAAAAGCGTTGAGCCAGTGATCGTAATAGTCCAGCGTTTCTCCGCTGCCGTCGCCGTCCTTTGCAAGTTCAGCCCCCAGTGTCTCTGCCCATTCATTCCATTTGAACATGCCGGCTTCATGGGCCTTGAGCGTCATGGCAAACACCCGCGCCTCCCACGGTGCGCTGAAGACCGGTCCACCATCCTGATCGAGCGGCAGCCTGGGTGTCGATTGAACGTCTTCATGCAAGGTCAAGGTAGGGCTCCCAAAGGTCGATGCGTAACTTCAGTTTTGGATCGCTGTCAGGGCCCCAAATGTCGGTGCCTTTGAAGACAACACCATAAAGCCATGTCGGCTGCTCGCCTTTGCCATGTGCATTCGCGTCAGGAAACACGTGCACGCCGTGTATGGCCTCGATCTCGCCAACCGTGTCGCGAGCATAACGGGGGAGGCGGGTGTGATGTTCGGGATGCATCCGTTTGGTGCGGACCTTGTCGCCAACCTTGAATTTGGCCGGTTGCTGTTCCGGGCGATCAACCGGACCACCCTTTGCCAATATGCCGGCAACGTCTTCAGCTTTCATGACACGCTTGACCGGTGCCGCCGGTGACAAAGCGTGGCCTTGCTTGAGCTCTTCCTGTGTCACGAGCCCGTTTTCCACGACCAGCTTTTCAAGGCCCATCGTCCAGATCTTGTAGTAGCTGGAGGAAAGATAGTCGGCAGGCGGCAGCGTTTCACGGGCGAAGCGTGAGGCATCCAGGGTCCAGCTGCCGGTGGCTCCCATGGCAAGGGTCACAGCGAAGGCGCGCTCTTCCCAGTCGGCATGGAAGTTGGGTTCGTTTTCTTCCAGCTCGATGGGGCCGAAACCCATCTGGCCGCCAAGATCCTGCGCTCCGTTCATGCTGCATTCTCCCGACGAGAGGGTTCAAGCGCCAGACCTGTTCCGATCATGCTGTCGCGGGTGACCAGTTCTGCAAGCTTTTCTTCACTCCAGCCATCCGTTCCTTCAGGGCGACGAGGGATGACCAGATAGCGAACTTCTGCCGTGGAATCCCAGACTCTGATCTCAGTGTCGTCGGGCAGCGTTACGTCAAACTCGGTCAGAACACCACGCGGATCGCGCACAGCACGCGAGCGATAGGGTGCGGATTTGTACCAGACAGGCGGGAGGCCAAGCACGGTCCATGGGTAGCAGGAGCACAATGTGCAAACGACCATGTTGTGCGTGTCGGCAGTGTTTTCGACAGCCACCATGTGTTCTCCCTGGCGGCCGGTGAACCCCAATTCGGCGATTGCCGCGGTGGCATCGCTCATCAGGCGCTCATGATACTCGGGGTCTGTCCAGGCCTTGGCAACCACCCGCGCACCGTTTTTCGGGCCGATCTTGGTTTCATAGGTTTCAATCAGTTCGTCCAGGGCAGGAGGGTCGATATAGCCCTTCTCCGTCAGCAGCGTTTCCAGCGCCCTTACGCGCAGTTCGATGTCGGACAGTTCCGAATGATCGTGGTCATGATCGTGGGACATGAAAGCTCCTGAAATGTGCGGAGCCTCATATGACGTGCTGACTTTAAACCTGTCAAATCAAACAATTGCGTGTCCTGCCACCTGGCAGCTGATGCCTTTCAAAGTCTCGGAATTGCTGGTCCGGACCCAACCCGGCAGCAGACGAACGGCTACGTAGTAATAATTAGTTACATGTGTAACCAATTGACCTTTGCTGACGCGCTGTGCTAGCTTGCCAATATAGTTACAGATGTAACTAATTTGGAGGAGCGCACATATGAAAATCGAACAGATGCATCACGTCGCCTATCGCTGCAAGGACGCCAAGGAAACGGTCGAGTGGTACGGCAAAATGCTGAACATGGATTTCGTCCTGGCGATTGCAGAGGACCATGTGCCTTCCACCCACGAGCCTGACCCTTACATGCACATCTTCCTGGATGCGGGGAACGACAATGTGCTCGCCTTCTTCGAGCTGCCGACCAAGGCCGAAATGGGGTTTGATCCCAACACACCGCGCTGGGTGCAGCATATCGCGTTCAAGGTGAAGGATCGGGACGAGCTTATCGCCTTCAAGGACCATCTTGAGGCAAATGGCGTCGAAGTGCTCGGTGTGACCGATCACTCGATTTTCCATTCCATCTATTTCTTCGACCCCAACGGTCACCGGGTCGAGTTGGCCTGTCCGGATCCGAAGGAAGAAGAGCTCCTTGCCAAGCTGGACGACGTGAAATGGCAAATGCTTGAAGAATGGTCGAAGACCAAGAGAGCACCGAAACATGCCGAGTGGCTGCACGCCAAAGAACTGGCAGATGTGTAAGCGCGACGAGTGCGTGCGCTGCGGCAAGTGCAGCGTAATCGAAGATCTCGCATCAGGGCTGGGAGGAGAGCTTGATGTTTCAAACCTACCAATATCCGGAATTCGACTACCGGCAATCGGAAGAGCAGCGGACAGGAACGGTAAAGCGCCATCCGATGGTGGTGATCGGCGCCGGGCCGATTGGGTTGACCGCCGCGCTTGATTTTGCGCAGCGTGGCATTCCCACAATCGTCATTGATGACAACAACACCGTCTCCATTGGGTCCAGGGCGGTCTGTTACGCCAAGCGCCCCCTCGAAATCTGGGACCGGTTGGGATGCGGCGAGCGGATGGTCGACAAGGGGATCAAGTGGAAGATCGGCAAGGTCTTCTTCCAGGACGATCTTACCTACACTTTCGATCTGCTGCCCGAGGATGGCCACAAGATTCCGGCTTTCATAAATCTCCAGCAGTATTACCTGGAGGAGTACATGGTCGAGGAGTGCGAGAAATCGAACCTCATCGACCTGCGTTGGAAGCACAAGCTGATCAACCTGACCCAGATTGATGATGGAGTGTCGCTGACTGTGGAAACACCCGATGGTGTCTTCACTATGGAGGCTGATTGGGTGCTTGCCTGCGATGGCGCCAACTCCGATACCCGCAAGATGGTAGGTGCTGGTTTCTCCGGGCAATTCTTTCAGGACCGTTTCCTGATCGCCGACATCATCATGAAGGCGGATTTCCCGACCGAGCGCTGGTTCTGGTTCGATCCGCCTTTCCATCGTGGTCAGTCGGCTCTTCTCCACAAGCAGTGTGACGATGTCTGGCGGTTGGACTTCCAGCTTGGCTGGGACTCCGACCCTGAAGAGGAAAAGAAACCGGAAAAAATCATTCCGCGCGTCAAGGCTATGCTCGGCGAGGACACGGAGTTCGAGCTGGAATGGGCGTCCGTTTATCAGTTCGCCTGCCGCCGGATCGATAACTTCCGCTATGGCCGGGTGCTCTTTGCTGGAGATGCAGCCCACCAGGTGTCTCCCTTCGGCGCCCGTGGCGCAAACACCGGCGTTCAGGATATCGACAATCTGGCCTGGAAGCTGAAACTTGTGATGGACGGCGAAGCTCCGGAAAGCCTGATCGACAGCTATCATGAAGAGCGGGCATTCGCGGCAGACGACAATTTGTTGAATTCGACCCGGTCTACCGATTTCATCACGCCCAAGAGCGAGGCTTCGCGCCGCTTCCGCGATGCGGTTCTGGATCTTTCCGAAGTCAGTGACTTCGCCAAGCCATTGGTGAATTCCGGGCGTTTGTCCGCTCCGACGCCTTACGTGGAAAGTTCGCTCAACACGGCGGATGAAGACGATTTTTCCGGCGTGATGACACCGGGCACATGCTGTGCGGACGCACCGATCAGGGTCGGGGGCGAGGATGCGTGGTTCCTCAATCAGATCGGGGACGGCTTTGCATTGCTCGTGTTCGGTGACGACGAAGCGGAAGACATCGAATCCGGAAACATCAAGGCTCGTGTTCTGCGTGTCGGCAAGGACATCGATGATGCGGACGGTTTGCTTGCTGATCGCTACGACGGCAAACCGGGCACTGTCTACCTGATCCGCCCGGATCAGCATGTCGCCGCGCGTTGGCGTAATTTCAACGACAACAAGGTGCAAGCCGCGATGAAAACCGCGATAGGAGCTGCGTGAACCGATGCCTCTCAATCTGAAACCCAATCTCGATGATCCCGATGGCTTCTATGAGCATCTCGTTTCCAGCCAGCGTCACATGAGCGATGACGAGGCCAACCGAATGAACACGCGGTTGATCCTGATCCTGTCCAACCAGATTGGAGACATGGAGACTTTGAAGGCCGCAATTGATCTTGCAGCTGATCCCAAGCCCAAGGCGGCCTGAGCAATGGGCGGCTTCGGCCGCCCATTTCCTTGAGCGCCTATCCGTTGGCATTTGTTCTGTCTCGCCGACGAACACGTGAGAGCATTGCCGGACCGGATCCGGCAATGACGAGCGGGTATGAAGACAGCTTTGTCTTTTTGTTCCCCTGATCAGCAGCGGATGCGGGCCATCGAATAGGCATCCACGTATTCACCATTGCGGAACCCGAACGAGCGTAACGTGCCTTCGATCTCGAAACCGGCGCGCTCATAAAGCCTGATTGCCGGCACATTGTCGGTGAACACGGTCAGCTCGAGGCGCCGAATATTCATCCAGTTGTCGGCCACTTCCAGCAATTCCGACATCAGCGCACGCCCGATCCCGCGCCCTGTGTAGTCGTCGTGAACGCCAATTCCCATTATGGCAGCGTGGATGCGCCGTCCGGAGAACCGCGTAAAACCCGCACTCGCGACAATGATCCCGTCTTGAACCGCGACCAAAGAAACGACCTCTCCCGACCTGTTTTCAATTTGGCTTTTGACGTCTTTTTCGCGCGGATAAGGCATACGCATCGTTCCGGCCCGAAAGCCGGGCATGTTCTGCAACGCGGTGATCGCTTCCGCGTCGGCGGGCGATTCAGCGCGGATGTGCAGTCCTTCAGGCCAGGATCGGGCGCTCGATGCGGCTTCGCTGTCGGATGGCGGAATTCTCTCGGATATCATACCGGCTCTCTTCGGGTTGTTCGAAAGAGCAGGGTCTGCTTGCAATCCCTGCTCCTCGAAGCAGGGGTGCAATGGTGATCAGGTCAGATGTTTGCCCATGACGACCATGCCGCGTCCCCTGCAGGAACGACGGTATGTGTGGTCATAAGAGTGGTCATCTGAAAGTTGATCATGCCGGGACATTCTCTCATGGCGAGCAGCTTGTCAAACCGAAATGTATCCAGTGAGAAGCCGAGATTGACATCCGGCAACCACCGGCACGAGCTGATTTCTCACGCAAACTCATAGTCAATTGCATCAAACGAGTCTGACGGAAATCCGTACGCGATTGAAAGGCCATCGCCATCTGCCACCACGCCATGTTCGGCATTCGGTGGAATGTAGATTGCCACACCCGGCTCGATCCGCAGGTCCTCGCCGTCAATCGTGACGGTTCCGGAACCTGTCAGACCGAAATAGAACTCTGCGGGCGCATGCCGGTGCCTGTTGAGGCAGCCACCAGGGTGAAAGCTTGCGACGCCGAAGACGAGACCGCTCGACGGTGTCTTGTTGGCACAAATCAGTGTTCGCCATTCAACCGAACCATAGGCTGGGTCGGTTCCGCCTTCCACGGCCTGATGGTCCACATGTTCGGCAAATCCACGTGGAAGACGGCAAAAGCCGTTGGTCACGATACCCTGGTGTGTGTCTTCAAGAACGTCGCTGATGTGCATGAGACCGTCTCCGTCCATTCGAGGTTCGACATCCGAATGTTGCTTTGGTGACTGGAAATTTCCTCGAAAGTCTGTCTTTGTGCAATATTGGAAAATCTCATGAATCTATACGCTGGAGTTATAGTATGAGTCGTCTGCCACCCTTCTCAAGCTTGCTCGCCTTTGACGCGGTCGCGCGGCACGGCACCTTGACCCGCGCCGCCCAGGAGCTGAACGTGTCCCAACCGGCGGTCAGTCGGCGCCTTGTCATGCTGGAAGACGATCTTGGCTGCAAGGTCATTGACCGAAGCTCCCGTCCCTTGAAATTAACCGCAGAAGGGCAGGAGCTCTATGATGTGCTGAGGTCAGGTCTGGCCAGGATTGAAGCTGTGATCGAGCGCTTGCGCGACGCAGCTGCAAGCGACAGCGTCAGTGTCAGCTGCGGGTCCGGCTTCGCGGCCTATTGGCTGATACCGCGCTTGCCTGAGCTGGAGCAGGCGCTGCCGGACACGTCCATCCAGATCATAAGTCAGGCGCATACGGATGATACCGCGACTTCGGACGTTCAGATCAGGTTCGGAGATGGCAACTGGCCGGGTCTGGAAGTGGGCGTTGTGCTTGGGGAGGACGTTTTTCCGGTCGCAAGCCCTGCCTTTGTCGAAAAGTCAGGCAAGCAGCTGACCGTGGACACTCTGAAAGCTGAACGTCTCTTGGGCCAGCATCGCGACGCCGGTGCCTGGTACAACTGGGAAACCTGGTTCGATGCAGTCGGATCTCCGGCGCGCTCCAAATTGCGAACGCTGGATTTCGACAGTTACGCGCTGATGGTCAACGCAGCGCTGGCGGGGCAGGGCGTGTGCCTTTGCTGGGCAGGTTTGCTGGACGTGTTTCTGGACAGTGGTGCATTGGTCAGGTTGACCGATGTTTCAGCGGGATCCGGCCGAGGATACTTCGTCACGTTTCGAGAGGAGGAAGCTCCGGATTCTCCTGTTCGACAGGTGGCGGAGTGGATGATTTCCAGCAGCACCTACACGGACAAATCCTGAGAAAGTGATTTGCCAGGCCGTACTGGGTTGACGCTACAAGGCGGCTGAACTGGGCAGGTCCAATTGTCCGATGAGCGTGACCGCCGGAGATTGAATTAGAATGGCTTCAAAAGCAGCAACAAGAATTGGCCTTGGCGGTGGATGCCATTGGTGCACTGAAGCCGTCTTTCAGTCGCTTGTCGGCGTGGAGAAAGTCGAGCAGGGTTTCATTCATTCCGACCCACCGGAAGACAGTTGGTCCGAGGCCGTGATTGTGACCTATGACCCTGACCTTATTCCGCTGGACGTTCTGATCGAGATCCATCTCAGGACCCACTCCAGCACCTCGCATCACAAGATGCGCGGAAAGTATCGCAGCGCGGTCTACGTCTTCGACGTCGAAACGGGCGAAAATGTCGACGGTATCTTGCGGGACCTGCAATCCGGGTTTGAAGAACCGCTCGTTACCAGGGTGCTTGCCTTTGCAGCCTTCAAACCGTCGGATGAACGTTTTCAGAACTACTACGCTACCGGTCCGGACCGCCCTTTTTGCAGGACCTATATCGATCCGAAGCTTGCAATGTTGCGAAGGGACTTTGGTCGTGTGCTGGATCCGACATTCCCAGTTCAGAGATGACACGCATGTGAGTTGGGCCGTTGCGAGCTACTGGATCCCGGATCTTCGCTTTGCTGCGTCCGGGATGACAACCTGGATGCGCTCGGAAAGGAGAGGCGGCTGGTGGACTTCAGCAACTGGAGGTGGTTGAGACGTGAGCGAAAAGAGGCGCTACGCTAAGGATGCGGCAATGGAAACCCATGCCGCACGGACAGCGCTTTCAGGATCCCATCCTTGTCATTGATGAAGCCCCCCTCTGCAAGAACCAGCACCGGAAGGCTCTGGTTGTCTTCACCCAGAAGGTCAACGATTTCCTGACGCGGCCGCGACCAGCCAATCCGTTTTACGTCCAGTTTTTGTGCAAGTTCCGGAAACGACGCAAGCACGCCTTCCATGAGTGCGCAGTGCCAACAGTAGAAAACTTTGTCGGGATAAGACGGGTCTTCAAAACCGGGCTCGAGCAGGTAGAGCGTGTCACGCAATTGAGTTTTCTTTCCGCGTTGGCTTGAGACTTGTTCATTTGGGAGAGTACTTTCAGAACAAATGCTAACTGAGCAAGCTGCATCTGTTTTCGAGCACATCTATCAGTTCGAAAATCGCCGCGAAGCAAAGGATTCCCGCCAATATTATTCCAAACGGAAGGCCAAAGAGGAATTTTGCCTTTGGGGACATAGGTTTTGCATAACCTGGATCATTCACGTCTTCCGGTCCCTCTCCCCACCAAATCTTTGGAGGAACCTCTTGTGAAAAATCGAAACCATTTCGAATGTAAAGAGCGAGTGAACGTGCAAACCAAACTATCTCGAAAGTGAAAATTGGAAGCAGAAACAAAACCATAATCGCTGGCACGAGTATTTTGTTGTCTTGAATGCAATCCATTGGGTTTCATCTCAAGTTGTCATTCTTTGGTTTAGCTTGGCTAGCACTCACTCAAATAGTCCCTTCACATCGGGCCACTCCGCACCTTCGTGATGGGCGGCAATTGACAGGAATTCTTCCAGGAAGTCGAAGCAGCCCTCGTCGTGTGCCAGATGATGTGTGAGCAGGCCCATGGGTTCATTGCGGATGTTACGACGGCGGGTGAGCTGCAGGTCAAAGCGCAGCCGCGCACTTTCCCAGCCAATGAAACGGACCTGCTTCTTCCATTTCAAGATGTCGATATGCGATTGGATTTGGTGATCGCGCGGGAAGTTGTGCCAGGTAAAGGTCGAAAGCCCGGGCAAGCCGATGTCCGGAAGACGACGGGATATCTCTGGGTCGATCCGGTTCCAAGGTGGCACCATGGCCGGAATGAACTTGCCGCCGAACAGAGTGTCCAACCGGGCTTTGCCGTCCGCGAGCTGCGCCATCAACTCCTCCGGATCACGGCGTGAACCGAGCTCGGCGGCCTTTTCGCGCTTTTCCTTCAGCTGAAAATTCTTGTGCTGCCAACCGTGCTGCAGAACCCAGGCATGCGGTTCATCGGCCAATCGGTCCGCCAGAGCTTCGGTCGCCTCTTTCGGGATGACAGCGAGCGCGATGTCGACATCGTGCTTATTGGCGATGGTCAGCATCCGGTCGAGCAGGGCGGTCGGTTCGATGGCATCGTCGTCCCGCCACCAGAACCGGACCTTTCTGCCGCGTTCGGCAAACCAGTCCAGATGAGAAGTCAGTTCGTCTTTGAAACGCTGCAGGTCGGCAGCAGAAGAAGGCGTAGTCAAGAAATCGCAATCCGGCTGGAAGTCATGGATGGGAGGCGGTGAAAAGGAAGTATGCGACGGTCGCGAAGATTTGGCCTGTCTCTCGCAGTCTGTCAATTGACCGTTGCCATTCCTGATTTTCCGTATCAGTGATCGCACCGGCTTCTTCGGCGTGAACTCCGAGGCTTTTGAAGTAGGTGGCCCCCAGATCCTGCTGAAAGATCAGGGCACGGGAATCGCACTTGATGTTCTGAAATCCGAGCTGCTCAAGCGCCGAGTTTAAAGGTCCCGGCAGCCAGCTTTGTTCCACGGCATGTGCAATTTCGTAATCGATGACCTTTCGCAAAAGCTCTCGATCGGCCACGTTGATCGTGATTGTCGAAAAGTCGGGCTCGATCAGGGCCAAATGACCGCCGGGTCTCAAGACGCGCCTCATTTCGGCAAGGACCGACTGAAAGTCCTTCAGATAGATCAGAAGGCGTTCCGCGCGAACACAGTCGAACGAAGCATCTTCAAAGGAAAGGTTGGTGGCGTCACCACTTTGGTACGTGACCCGGCAGCTCACCGCCTCCGCGCGGCGTCTTGCCTCCGCGATAAAGGCATCGCTTTTGTCGAGCCCGTTGACATGGCCCTCTGGCCCGACAAGCTGAGCGAGACGAACGGTTTCAAGGCCGAACCCGCAACCGATGTCCAACACGGATTTTCCGTTGGCTATGCCACCGCGTTGGCGCGCAATTTCCTTCAACTCCCGAAGCTGGGGGATCGCATCGAATGCTTCCAGCATGGCAACATAGTCCGAAGTGTCAGCCAGATTGTTCAGCGCTTTGAAGTTGCGAAGTTCCATCGACACTCTGCCTTTTTCGGAGGAAACGGACTGCGTCGCAATCCTGTCGACGCAGGATGGATCAAACGATCCGATCCTGCAAATCGTGCAGCAGAAGGTCGGCGCTTGTTTCGGCTCCGCCCAGTCTGACAGCGGCAGGCCTGCGAGCCAGGGAAAGGGCGTCGTCTACGGCTGCCGCGAGCCGTTCGGGTGACAGTCCGGCCTCGTGTGCAACGGTGGCACGTCCGTGCGCGGCAAGAGCTTCTGCGCGTTGGGTCTGCTCGGTCTCGTTTGCTTGCGCAAATGGCACAAGGACGGCCGGCACACCGGCGATCAGGATATCCAGCACCGTATTGTATCCAGCCTGGCTCACTGAAAGCCGCGCGCGTTTCAACAATTCGGGAAAATCGCGCCGAGCCCTCTCTACAACAATGCCTTCACCGGTGCTCTTCGAATAGATGGCGAATGCATCTTCGGATATGTCGTGACCGATCAGCACGCGCCAGATTGCGTCTTCCGCGCGGCGAGACAGGGGCCGCGCTTCCAGTGCAGCTGAGAGCAGGTTTTCCGCCACGGCACCGCCGCCACAGGAAATGATGACTTCATCTTCCCCGTCCATCCCTTCAACTTGCGGCCGGGTTTTTCCGTTCACATATCCGGTGTAGCGCACCAGATGATCTACCCGTTCGGCGAAGGGAAAACTGTCGGAGAGCTGGATGAACTCCGGATCGGAGTGAACCAGAACGCGGTCGTAATATTTCAGCGCCTGATCCGCCATCCATTCCTCTTTCCAGAGCTCTTTCTTGCGCACAAGAATGTCACGAATGGAGGTCGCGATTAGCGGAGATCTTGGCCTGGACTTTGCGGCTTCGAGAAGCGGTGTCAGTTCAAAGTCGAGTTGACGGCGGCCAAAAGGGTAGGTCTCCGTCAGCAGGAGATCGTAATCCTCTGTTTCAAACGCTTGAATCGATGCTTTAACGCGCGCCGTTTTCCAAGCATCATCAATGTCTTGGTTGTCCAGCGTGACAAGATGCTTGAAATTCGCGTCTGGGCTTTTGCACGCTGGAAGCTCGATGACCTTGAGTGGGCCGGTGTCCAGTGTCGGGGGGATCTTGTTGCCGCTGGCAAGCGTAACTTCAACACCGCGTGCCGCCAGTGCTTTGCCGATGGCAGCTGCGCGCACAACATGTCCGGTGCCGAGAAGGTGCTGCACGTGAATGAAGGCCTTGAAACTCATGCCTCTTGCGCCTCGGTACGATGGCGGTGGTTTGTGATCGCCTTTTGCGCGAGGGCGGAAAGCCGTTTTGCCCCGGCAGCCAAGGTGTGATTGCTTTCAATGTGGCTGGAGGCGGCCCGTCCCATCTGGTCCGCCATACCCGGAGTGCTTATGAAACGTTTCAGGTTTTCAGCGAACGCCTCCGCATCTCCTTCCGACGACAACAGGCCTGTTACACCATCCTTGACGATGTCCGGCACGCCAAATGTGTCTCCTGCAATGACAGCAGTACCTGCAGCCTGTGCTTCCAGAAAAACCAGCCCAAATGCTTCCCTGATGGCAGGCCAGACAAGTAGATCGTGGCTTGCGTATTGCGCAGCAAGGTCTTCCGGCGAAAGTGCTCCCATCCAGTTTATCCGGTCTGGTTGAAAGAGACTCAGAACGTGGTCCTTATTGGGACCATCACCGATGATCGTGAGATGCCAGGGCAGATCCTGAAGCAGCAAGAGCGCCTTCGCCAGAACTTCGTATGATCCGGTCTTGTCGCCTTCGCGCATCATGCCGACTGCGAGCAGCTTGAGCGGTGTCTGCGCCTGCCGACGTTTTGGAACTGCTGCCTGTTGATACGGTGCTGCATCCAGAAACGGCAGGACGACGTCGAGACGATCGGGTGGCACGACCGCGCGCAGGCACTCAGCGTCGGCATTATGGATGGCGGCAACGGCATCCGCCCGGTTCAGTGCCTCATCGGCGGCGGCAAATCCGAATGACCAGTTGCCGGTTTTGCGCTTGGGAGCACGGCTTGCCTCAATGATCGCGTAAGGCAATGCAAACCGGTTTGCGAGGGAAGGGCCGATCCAGTCGGGAGCCTTGTGATAAAGGTGATAGGTCAGGAAGAGGTCGGGCCTGTATTGGTCCTTCTGCCATTCTTCGGCAATGCGCTCTGCCTCCAGAAGCGCTTGCTGCTTCACTGCCCCTTGAATGTCATCGCTGCCTTGCTTGCGCCAGGAGCGGAAGTCGGTAGCCACCCGAACTGCATGGCCGGCGCTCTCCAGGGCCCGGACGATCAGCCTGCCCATGGTTCGATCACCGGACGGAACCGGGTGGTCGAGCGGCTTCATCGGAGCTGTGAAGGCGATTTTCATGTAAGTTCCCGAACGTCTGAGTCAGAGCACCTTACGAAACTTTGCCGCCAGACGGTCAAGTCCAGGGTCGGTGGAAAACTCGTTTCGAACCAACTCGGCAGCTGCAAGCCCGAGTGTGCGGCGTTGTTCGGGGTTTCTGATGAGCGTGTCCAGTGCGCCTGAGAGTTCCTCAGCGGCGCCGGGTTCAACCAGAATGCCTGTTTCCTTGTCCCTGATCAGCTCCGGGATCGCCGAAACCCGGGTGGAGAGGCAGCAGAGCCCCATAGATTGGGCCTCCATCAGGACATTCGGCAAACCGTCCCTGTCGCCGCTCTTTGCGAGCTTGGAAGGTAATACGAACAGGTCTGCCTGCTGGCATGTGGAAATGACCTCTTCGCGGGGCTGGGCGCCGCGCCAGGTAATCTTCTTGGAAAGTCCGAGCTCGTCTGCTTTGGATTTCAGAACATCCGACAACTCGCCGCCGCCGACATGTGTGAAGTGCCAGTTGAGGTCGACGGGAAGGTCTGCCAGCGCCGCCAGCAGGTCGTCATAGCCCTTCTTCTCCACTGCACGCCCGACCGAGACGATGCGAACCGGATCACCGCTGCCGTTACGCTGGGAAGTCGTGTCGGAGGGGAGAGGAAAACCGGAAAAATCGAGGCCGTGATAGAGCAGCTCGACCTTCTCCGGATCGTCCGCAAGGCCCTTCAGGTATTGCGCATTGACGCTTGTGCAGGTGACACCCCACGCAGCATCGTTGATCTTGGTCTTCAGGTCCCATTCCGGGCTTGTCCAGATGTCCTTGGCATGGGCCGAAAATGACCACTTCCTGCCCGCAAGATGCGCAGCGTAGCGGGCAGCCGAGCAAGGTGTGTGCAGATAATGGGTGTAGATCCACGTCACGTCTTCCGGAAGCTCGTGGGCGAAGACACAGCCCTGCGCCCACCTGCGTTGACGGTCCGCGTTCGACTGGTGAGCGAAATCGGCATCGAACAAGGCCTTTGCTCCGTCGTAGGTCGGTTGGCTCTCCGCCCACCGTTTTGCACGGGCAACACGAGCCGGGTCGTCTTTCACATATTCCGGCAGGTACATGACTTCGGCGCTTATCTGGCGATGCACTTCGTGAATGTAGGGATCGTAGGGCTTGCGCAGCGCAACAATCAGAATGTCGATGCCGCGACGTTCAAGGCCGAGCATTTCCTGGGCGATAAAGGTTTCGGACAGGCGCGGGTAGCCTTTGACCACAACGGCGATACGGGACATCAAACAGCCCTTGAATAGAGAAGAGAAGCGGAAGGCGGTTGGTTAGAAGTTCACAAGTTTCAGATCGTCCGAAACCTGATGCTCTTCAAAAACCTCACCGACTCTCGTGGAGATTACATCAAGCCCGCCCAGAAGGTTTTCAACTCCCGCAGCCGAAGGAGAGGGCGTGCCGGGCAAATCAGACAAGGCAGCGGCCATCAGGTCCGCGTCCGGATATCGGTCGATCGGCAGGACCTTCAAAAGACCGCTCTGTTCAGCGCGTTCCGCTCTGATCGCCTGTTCGCGGCGAGGAATGACCCTCGGGACCATCAGCGTCGGTTTGTCGAAGGACAGGATCTCGCAGAATGTATTGTAGCCGCCCATGCCGACGATTGCGGTAGCATTGGCAAGATAGGGTTCGATCTGTGGGGTGAAGCGGATGATTTCCACATCCCGCAAATGTTCGGCACGTTCACTGAACTGCGCGGCGGCCGCTGCCGGCATGAAGGGGCCGAGAACAATCAAAGCAGGAAAGAGGGGGCGCTGGCGGGCTTCGTAGGCACGCATGACCCAGTCAACCATTTCCACTCCGTCGCCACCACCACCCGGTGTCACAAGGATGTAGGGCTCTTCGCCGAAGGGCGTTGGGGCTGGTTGTTCGCTGGCGGACTGAGGCAGGTCTCGGCGCAGATAGCCCGTGTAACGCAGCTTTTCCGAAACGCCGTCCGGAAGTTCCAGGCCTTCCAAAGGGTCGCAGATATCTTCCGGGCCATAGACCCAGATCTCGTCGTAGAGATCTTTCAGTGCCGGATAGACATTTTTACGATCCCACTCTTCACGCAGGACCTCCGGATCATCCATGACATCACGCAAACCGAGCACGAGCCGTGTGTCTGTATCCTTCAAGGCTTCCAGAGTTCCGAGTACTTCACCACGCAGGCCGAGCGGCTCCTTGTCGACGATGAAGATGTCGGGTTCAAAAACCTTGGCCGTGTGTTCAATGATGGAAGAGCGGATCGCCAGCGTCTGGTCGATGTTGATATGGAGGGAAAGGGGGGTGTACTCACCGTTGCGCAGCTTGATCACCCCGGGGATGCGGACAAAATCCACACGGGAGCGGAACTCGAAACTGCCGATAATCGGCGAGCCGGACAGAATCAGGACGGAAAGAGTGTCGAAATCACCGACGAGGGATTGGGCAATCGCACGGCAACGTCTGAGATGGCCAAGACCAAACGAGTCATGGCTGTAAATCAGAATCTTCGGCGTCTTGGAACTCATACTGCCCCTAAATTTGTAAAGATGCTCCGCGGAGCTTATGTCTCAAGTTGTTAGTCTTTGTCACGCCTTGAAATCACTTGGAACATGACTTTTGACAAGGAACGGTTTCAAAGTGCTTGTGGCTAATGCTAATCCCGGCTAGCGCATCGAATTGGGATCGTTAATATACCAAAAATGATCTGCTTGAACATAATTGATCCTTATCTGTTTGGATGAACTAATGGAAAAAAGCCTTTTTCGCTTTATCTGGAAGTACAGTTCCCGTCAGCAGATCTTCATCCTCATGGTCACCGTGCTCACTTATCCGGTGGTCTATTTCCTGCTCGAGTTGCCGAAACTGATCGTCAACGACGCGGTTCAAGGGGATAACTTTCCCCGCAATGTCATTGGATTCGATTTCGACCAGATACCGTATCTGGTGCTGCTGTGTTTTACCTTTCTCGGGCTTGTGGTCGTCTCGAACGGTCTGAAATTCTACTTGAACGTTTACAAGGGACGGCTGGGCGAGCGCATGCTGCGTCGCCTGCGTTTCGAGCTTTTTCAGCGGGTCTTAAGGTTCCGTTTGCCGCATTTCCGTAAAGTCAGTTCTGGTGAAATCATTCCAATGATCACCTCGGAAGTTGAAGACGTCGGTGGTTACATCGGTGAAGCCTTTGCGCTTCCGGCTTACCAGGGTGGCATGCTGGTCGTGCAGCTCGGCTTCATCTTCATGCAGGATCCGTTGCTGGGTCTTGCCGCGGTCAGTTCCTATCCTATCCAGGGCTATGTCATCCCGATGCTTCAGAAGAAGGTCGTTCTTCTGTCGCGGAAACGGGTCAAGAACGTGCGCCTGATTGCGGACAAGGTGGGTGAAAGCATCACCGGTGTTGCTGAAATTCACGCAAACGATGCGGCAGCCTGGCACTCGGCGGATATCTCCGATCGCCTCTATGAGAACTTCAAGATCCGCTACGAGATCTTCAACCGCAAGTTCCTCATCAAGTTCCTGAACAATTTCATGAACCAGCTGACGCCGTTCTTTTTCTACCTGATCGGCGGGTACCTGGTGATTGAAGGCAACCTGAGTATCGGGGCGCTTCTGGCTGTTATTGCCGCCTACAAGGACCTGGCCGGTCCCTGGAAACTGCTTCTGTCCTTCTACCAGATGACGGCCGACGTCAGCGTGAAGTACCAGACAGTTGTAGAGAACTTCGATCCGCAGGACATTTACGATACGGACCGCCTGACATCGGACGACACAGTGGAGTTGAGCGGTGATGTCAGGTTCGAGCATGTCAGCTTTTCCGGTGGTGCTGCGGGTCAGGAGGTCATGGACATCAATCTGTCTGTGCCTGCTGGCACGGCCTGCGCAATCGCCGGTCCTGATGGGTCGGGACGCTCGGAAGTGCTGCAGCTGGCGGCTGGATTGGTGTCAGCGTCGTCCGGGAAAGTCTTCATCGGTACGCATGATCTCGACAAGCTCACCGATTCCACGCTTGGCCGGGAAATCGCTTATGTCGGCGGAGCGGTTCATGTCTGGACAGGCACCATCCGTGACAATCTTTACTACGGCCTGCGTCACAGGCCTTTGATCCCACCGGAACGCGATGGCGATGAGCTCAAGCTTTACAAGCGGCGCGTTAATGAAGCCAACCAGACGAAGAACCCCGTGTACGACCTCGCGGCGGACTGGGACGACCTGCAGGCAGCCGGCGTTGCCAATGAAGAGGGGCTTGACGAAAAAGCGTTGGAGTTGCTCGAGGCGGTAAAGCTCGACAACGACATCTATCGGCTTGGATTGCAGTCGCGTTTTGATCCGTCAATGAACGACACGTTCGCGGAACGAATTCTGAGCGTTCGCAAGAACCTCGCAGGCCGTATCGCCAACGAACCTGCACTCAATGGCCTCGTGGAGCTCTGGAACAGGGACAACTTCAACGCCAGCGCAAGTCTGGCCGACAACCTGTTCTTCGCGGTTCCTTCCGACCCGGAAATCACGATGGACCAGGTTCCCGACCTGGAGGAAGTCAAGACCTTCCTTTCCGAGACCGGGTTTGACCAGAAGCTGCAGCAGATCGGTCTCAAGATTGCCGAAACGATGCTGGAGCTGTTTTCCAACGTGTCCGGAGACAGCGGGCTTCTCGGGTCCTATTCCTTCATCAATCAGGATGAACTGCCCGAGTTTGAGCGAATCGTTCGAATCGCCAAATCGGGTCAGACGCGCCCAGGGTTGACGGACGCCGACCGGTCAAGGTTGACAGGACTTGCCTTCAAGCTGGTTCCCGCCCGCCATCGTCTTGGGGTCATGACCGATGAGCTCAAGGACGAGATTATCGGCGCTCGAAAGCGTTTCCTGGAAAGTGTCGTCAAGACCAGCGACAGCTTCGTTGCCTTCGACCCGGATGTCTATCTGCCTCCGCTCACCATCGAAGATAACCTTCTGTTTGGCCGGGCGCGCGTCGACAGGCGCGATGCAAGGCGCCGAATTGATGACGTCATTCGCACAATCGTGGAAGAAACGGGTCTCAGGCGCCCGATCATTTATGCCGGTTTTGGATACCATGTCGGTGTATCCGGCTCCAGGTTGTCTGCAGGGCAACGCCGTAGAATTGCGCTGGTGCGCGGCTTACTTAAAAACGCAAAAATCACTATATTGGATGATATTGCTACGGGAATGACTGAAGACGATAAAGTTTTGCGCAATGATTTAAGGCAAATCTTGTCAGGAAAGACTTTCCTATACGGCACATCCAACGCCGATATTGCTGCCGAATTCGATCAGCGCTTTGTTTTGGATCAGGGCAGGATTTCAGATAAGGAATAGTAATATGAAGGAATGCTTGGAGAAGCAGGGGAGCTGCGGGCTCCGATTGCTAGGTCCAATGAAAATGTGCCAGAAGAAGCAGGGAGGAAAATATGACACTTGAAACCGAAGTCGAAGCCCTCCGCAAGGTGCCGTTGTTCCACGGAATCGACGAAACCAAATTGCGGCTTCTGGCGTTTATCAGCGACCGGACCGAGTACCCTTCAGGCGAGCGCCTATGCTCTCAGGGAGAAGAGGGCGATTGTGCCTTCATCATCTTGCACGGAGCCGCAGACGTTCTCGTGAACACGCCGGAAGGCGAGAAGAAAGTTGCTCAGGTCTCCGAGAATTCCATCGTGGGTGAAATCGCCATTCTTTGCGATGTTCCGAGAACAGCAACCCTTGTCGCAGCGAACAACATGGATGTCCTGACTGTTTCAAAAGATGATTTTTTGAAACTATTGAAAGAATTTCCGGATATATCATTGGAAGTTATGCGGACTTTGGCACTAAGACTGGAGCGCACAACCCGGGATCTGGCTGACGCTCGTCGAGGAGCGGCCGGCGATTAGGGAGTAACACGTGGCAGATGAATTTTCGCTTCGTTGCTGGGGCGTAAGAGGGTCTACTCCAACACCAGGGGCAAGCACGCTTCGTTATGGGGGCGAAACTTCGTGCTTTGAAATCCGGGCCGGTGATGCACTTGTTTTGGTGGATTGCGGCTCTGGAGCGCGTAACCTTGGTATGGAGCTTTGCAAGTGCAAGGCCCGTTCGTTCGATCTGCTGTTCACGCATACTCACCTGGACCACATTTGCGGCCTGCCTTTTTTCAAACCCGCTTACGATCCCAATTTTGAAGTGACTGCCTGGGCTGGTCATTTCCAGGACGAGACCAGTCTGGTGGACATCGTCAGCCGGATCATGTCACCTCCGATTTTCCCGGTCGCGGCGAAGACCCTGAAAGCTGTCGAATTCAAGACATTTACTGCTGGCGGACAGATCCCGCGCGATGACGATCTCGTCATTCGCACCACCAGGCTCAATCACCCGGGAGGTGCTTGCGGGTTTCGCTTTGAATATCACGGTAAATCGATTTGCATCATAACCGATCACGAGCATGGCGATCCGGAAATCGATTCCGAACTGCCGGAATTCGTTCAGGGGGCAGACATCATGATCTATGATGCCATGTTCACTGACGACGAATACAAGGCTTACAAGGGGTGGGGGCATTCGACCTGGCAGAAGGCCGTGCAGCTCGCCCGGGAAGGCCATGTCAAAACGCCGGTGCTTTTCCACCACGATCCGCGCAGGTCGGATGACGAACTCGACGAGATCGGTCTCGCTGCCCAAAACGCCTATCCAGGCACGTTGGTAGCAAGTGAAGGGATGATCCTGAAGCCATAGACGGCAAGGATAGTGATCAGGACACCTTCAGGATAAAAAAAGGGCGGCCCAAATGGCCGCCAAAAAAATCTATACAGTTAAAAAATTGATCGCCGTCGGATGCAGGAATGCGGGGTTCCTATGAACGCGTCCGAAAAACAGCTGCTTGCGACTTGAAAAAACACCACACGCGGCCGCCAAATACGATCAATAGTTGTTTACAAGGTGTATACATTAATTGCATGGTCCATTTGGACTATGTCTGACATAAAATTGTCGGTTGCAGGCGGGAAAACGCCTTTTTGCGCTGCAATTTAAACTGGCCGCGAAGGGGGTAAAGTGGTCGTTGCCGCGGAAAAGTATATTCATTTGACCAACCTGGCGGTTGCAGCTGCCATGGATCCGGCCAAATGGCAAAGATTTCTGGACGAGCTGGGTCGCGTGCTGGGTACCCACATCTGTACGCAGCTAATTGGATACGATCAGCTGACCAAAGCGGCACCTCTGGCCTATTCCTCCGGCTACGACCCTGCGATCCTGCAACTTTACGAAACCCACTACGCCGACAAGAATCCCTTTGCCGCAAATTTCTCGAAATGTGCGATCGGAGGTGCGATCTCTACAGACGAGTTGTGTGAAACCAGTGCGCTGAAGAAGACGGACTTCTACGCCGACTTACTCCGGCCCATGGAGGACATTTATGGTGGAGGCGGATCGATGCTTGCCTTCGATGCCGACCGGATGTTCCTGATCGGTGGAAACCTGCGCGCAACGGATCGGGAAAAGTACGAGCAGGAGTGGCTGCAGCTTTGCGTTCGGTTGGCACCTGTCATTCGCCAGTCGCTGGAAATCAATCGCACTATTTCGGGTCTGTCCTTCGAGAAATGGGCAGCAGAGCGGCATTTGCTCGGCTCGGGAACCGCAATTTTTGTGGTTGATCCGACAATGATCATCCACTTCGCCTGTGCTGAGGCACACAAACTGCTTGCCAAGGGGAACCTTGTTGGCAACGTTATCAATCGCCGGCTGCAATTTCGGTCTGAACAGGCTCACAGTCAGTTTACCGCCTTCGCGCGTGAGCATGCGCGTCAAAATCCGAACGTCTTCAAGAATTTGCGATTAAAAGATGACAGCGGACAGAGCTGGTCTTGCCGGGCAATGGGCGTCCGCCTTGGCGACCTTGACGACACGCCTTTCGGCGCGTTTCTGACAAAGTCCATTTCGGCAATTCTTCTGGCGATCAAGCCGGAAGAAAGCGAAGGCACTTTTCAGGAAAAACTACAGAAAGAGCTCGGATTAAGCCCGGCAGAAGCGTCTTCCGCGCTCCTGCTTGCGGAAGGGCAAACGCCAGCGGAGATAGCAGACAGCCGCCGGGTCAGCGTTTACACAGTCAGAAATCAGGTCAAGTCAGCGTTGACGAAGTCCGGGTGCCGTCGACAAAGCGAGCTTGTACGCAAAGTGGAACAGCTCCGCCAGCAAGCAGCGCTTTAGCGTTTGAATACCCAAGAAACCCGTAGTGCATCACGAGCGGTCACATTCGCGCGCACCTTGTTGCGCAATTGGGATTAACAGGTGAAACTCCAGTCACCTTTGGGATCCAGGGTCTGTTCAGCGTTCATGGATGATGGTTGACTGGGGCAGTGTTCCGGCTCAAGCGCAATGTTTCGGAAGCGCTTCCAGTCGTTGCCTGGCAGCCGCGGGAACAGCGGGTGCGCCGACCCATCAGGTGACATGAAGGATCAGGAACCCGAAGAGCCAGTGTTCCGGCGCAGGCCGCAACAGCAACCACAAGAACGACCAACTCGGATCACAATGAGCACATTTAGGAATTCCTTGCGCTACATCCTCCACGGCGGCCCTCCGGAAAACGGAATTCCGGACCGGGTGCGCACCGAAATCCGTTCGAGAGAAGCATCTTCCGAGCGGTTGATCAGTTGGGTTCAGCTTGGGTTGGTGCTGTTTTTCACGACGCTTTACGCAATTGCTCCGCGTGCCGAAGGGGCTTCCGGCTTTAATTTCGTGCCAATTGCGCTTGGCGCATATTTCCTGTTCACCGTGCTGCGATTGGTTCTTTCCTACCGGTTTGAGTTGCCGCAGTGGTATCTCCTGATCTCCATCGGTGTCGACATGGCGCTTCTGGTCGGCCTGATCTTTTCCTTTCACATCCAGTATGACCAGCATCCCGCGTTTTATTTGAAAACCCCGACGCTGATGTACGTGTTCATTTTCATTGGATTGAGAGCGCTCCGGTTTGATCCGCGTTTCGTTCTGACGACGGGGCTTGTCGCTGTCGCGGGATGGCTCGGTTTGGTTTTTTATGCCGCCTTTGCCGATATGGACCACATGCGAGTGACCCGGAATTATGTTGAATATCTGACCGGAAACTCAATCCTCATCGGCGCTGAGTTGGACAAGACCATGGTTATCTTCACGGTGACCATCATTCTCTCCGTAGCGCTTTACCGAGGCAGGTCCATGTTGTTCGAGGCCACACGCGACCATGCTGCGGCATCAGACTTGAGACGGTTTTTTGCACCTGAAGTTGCCGCTTCGATCACGGACGCGGATACCGAACTGCAGGCGGGCGAGGGGAGCCAACGGGAAGCTGCAATACTTTATGCCGACATTCGCTCCTTCACCTCAACCTCGGCGAAACTGCCGCCGGAAATCGTTCTGGCTGTGCTGGCCGAATATCAGAATCTCGCCGTTGAAGTGATCAACCAGGAGGGCGGTCGTGTCGACAAGTTTCTGGGAGACGGAATTCTGGCAACTTTCGGTGCGGTTCATCCATCCGACACCTATGCGGCAGACGCTCTGAGGGCGGCATCCAGGCTTGTAAGCAGCGTTGAAGCTGACCAGCACCGGTTCCGGGCAGCCGGTTGGCCGGGGCGGTTGCGCATTGGAACCGCAGTCGCAGCCGGTCCGGTGACTGTTGGCGTCATCGGCTCCAAGAACAGGCTTGAATTCACGGTCATTGGAGACGCTGTCAATCGGGCAGCGAAATTGGAAGACGCCAACAAGGAGCAGAACTCCTCCTCGCTGACCGACAGAGTTACCTGGGATCTGGCCTGTACCCAGGGTTATCAGATTGAAGACATCGAAGCTCGACCGAGCACAATTGTCGCCGGGATGAACAATCCTGTCGATCTGGTCGTTCTTGCAAGCTGAGCGTCCTGATACTCATTGCTGTTTCCTGCTGAGCTCAGCCCACGAAAATGCTTGACCCGGCACGATTTCTCAGCCAATTTGCTCCTCAAATTGACCTTATCGTCAAGTGAGGTGATAAAACTTATTGATATCAATAAGTTGAAATCTTGGAGTCGTTAAATGAAGCTGGATTCAAGTCTTTCCGCAGTTGTTACCGGAGGAGCATCCGGCCTCGGGGCAGCAACCGCTCGCATGTTGGCTGGAGAAGGCGTCAAGGTGACGTTGTTCGACCGCAATGCGGACCAGGGCAACGCCGTTGCAAACGAGATCGGTGGTGTTTTCGCAGATGTCGATGTGACTGACCAGGCAAGCGTCGAAGCGGGATTTGAGAAAGCGCGGAGTGCCCATGGGCAGGAGCGCATTCTGGTCAACTGTGCCGGTATTGCTCCGGTCGCCAAGACGACTTCCCGCGGTGAAGCGCATCCAATCGATATGTTTGAAAAGGTCGTCGCAGTGAACCTGATTGGTTCTTTCCGTTGCCTGTCTATTTCTGCGACTGGAATGGCTGCGCTGGACCCGGTCACAAGCGACGGTGGCCGTGGCGTTATCGTATCGACAGCATCAGTTGCAGCATTCGATGGCCAGATCGGACAGGTCGCATACGCTGCTTCCAAGGCAGGCGTTGCGGGAATGACCCTTCCGGTCGCCAGGGACCTTTCCAAGTCCGGCATCCGTGTCATGACCATTGCACCTGGAATATTCGAAACGCCCATGTTGCTGGGGTTGTCGCAGGAAGTTCAGGATTCGCTTGGTCAGCAGGTGCCGTTCCCCTCGCGTCTTGGCAAGGCTGTTGAATATGCCCGGCTGGTGCAGGCCATTTGCGAGAACGACATGCTCAATGGCGAGACCATCAGACTGGACGGAGCCATCAGGATGGCGCCGCGCTAAAAACGGGTAAGATTTGGTCCAAGGATATTGGCGGCGATCCGGGCGTCCGGTGCTGCCAGCTCCACTAAAGTCTTTTAGAGCTGCACTTTTTCACATCTACCCATCTGTTTCCTTTTTGTCTTACGTTGCGTAATCTTGTCGTCGGGGGAGCGCAATAAGGATTGAAGGGGGAGAGGTATGGTTGAACAAGTGCATGAACTTGCGCCCCATCACCTGCCGATTTTCATACCATCCATTGATGGCAGCGATCCTTTGATGACGGTCATGCTGACCGCGCTCATCCTGGGCGTCGTGTTGTTGGGGACGTTCTATCTGCACCTGCATTCCTTGCCGGAACGACTGGCGCACAAGCACGGGCGAATGCAGTTTGAGTTGGTCGCGGTCCTCGGACTTCTGGCTCTGTTTACGCACAACAACATCTTTTGGGTGGCGGCACTTCTCCTGGCTTTCATTCAGCTGCCGGATTTTGCAACGCCCATCGGCACAATCGCAGACTCGCTCAACCGGATTGCCAACCGTTATGACGGAACGGGACATCAAGACTCTGTGGAGCAGGAAGTCGAGATAGAAATCGAGGCAACCGAAGAGGTGTTGTCACCAGAGGCTTCAGTTGTCGCTGAAACCGTCCCGGAGACGCGGACCTCCGTGGATGCTCCTACATCTGCCACCGAGAAGAAAGACGGATAGATGTTCGAGCTTATCTTCTGTTCTCTTCTGACGATATTGCCCGACTATCTGATCCGCCGCTATGTACAGGGCAAGCGCATTGGCCGTGAGATTACGCTGTATTCGGTGTGGTATGAGCTTCGCTATGGCATCGTCACGTGCCTGATGCTCACGGTCTCTCTCATCACGCTCATTTTCTATTTCCACCCGACCGCCACAAGTGCGGTCTCCACGTTCCGGACGATCCCAATCCTTCCCGAGGGGTCTGGCCGGGTGGAGGAAATCTTTGTCGCCAACGAACTGGAAACGGAAATCAAAGCTGGCGATCCGATTTTCCGGTTGGACAGCAGCCGACAGGAAGCCGATGTCACCACAGCCAAACAGCAAATCGCTGAAGTGAAAGGCGAGATTGCTCTCGCCCAGGGTGAACTGGCCGTGGCCGTGGCCCAGGTTAACGAAGCCGAGGCTTCGCTCAAGCAGGCGCAGGATGAACTCGATACGCGCCAGGAACTGATGGATCGTAACGCGAATGTCGTCAGCGAAAGGGACATCGAGAAGCTGGAAAACACCGTGGCGGCCCGTCAAAGCGCTCTTGAAGCAGCACAGGCGAACAAGGAGCTGATCGAAACCAAAATCAATGTTTCACTGCCTGCCAGTTTGAGCAGTGCGGAGGCGCGTCTGGACGAGGCGGAGGTCGAACTGGGAAAAATGACCGTTTACGCGGGTGTCGACGGTTCTATCAGTCAGTTCGTGCTGAGGCCGGGGGATATCGTCAATCCGCTCATGCGACCGGCAGGTATTCTCATTCCGGCGGATGCCCAGCAGGAGCGGATAGTTGCCGGTTTCGGTCAGATCGAGGCACAGGTTCTGAAGCAGGGTATGGTGGCGGAGGCGTTTTGCCCTGCGGTTCCGTTCACGATCATTCCGCTGGTCATCACTGAAGTGCAAACGCAAATCGCTTCCGGGCAGGTCAGCACCGGTAGCCAGCTCTACGACACGAGTGAGGCGGTAAAGCCGTCGACGATAACAACGATCCTCGAGCCGCTTTATGAGGATGGCTTTGACCGGTTGCCCCCCGGGGCCGTCTGTACCGTCAATGCCTATACCAGCAACCACGAACGTCTGACATCGGGTGAACCACTCAGCACCGGGCAATTTGTTTATCTTCATGCGATCGATACTGTCGGTCTGGTACATGCGATGCTGTTGCGAATTCAGGCGTTGTTGTATCCGATCCAGACACTGGTTCTGTCAGGCCACTAAGGACTTTCGGACGAGAACGGGCGGCTGCAAGCCGCCCGTATCTTGTCAGTATTCGTAGGCCACCACCTCAAATTCGATCCCGTCGTCGTCATCGAAATAGAACCGGCGTCCGGGCTCGTAATCACCATGGTTGCGGGTGACATACCCGCTTTTCTTGATGCGAAGCTCGGCGGCGTCCAGGTCGTCGACGACAACGGCAATGTGATTGAGGCCGCCATGCTGGCTATAGCTTTCGCCTTTGACAGGTGTCGTTGAATGAGCGGGGGTATACGCGGCGATGTAGCTGGTATCGTTGCCTATGTGATAGGTGGTGCCACCGCCAAGGCTTGCACCTTTCCAGCGAATTTCCCAACCGAACCAATCCTTCAGCCGCTTCGCTGTGGCTTCGGGGTCACTGACTGTGACGTTTACGTGTTCCAGAAAAGTCGTGCTCATGTCTTGTCCTCTCAAGTTTGACTTAAGCCGGACACTGGAGATAATTCTTCAAGTTAAGTTGAGGTCAAGAGGGAAAATATCAAATTTTGAAAAAGGTTATGAAAGGCAGTGATCTCCTGACCATTGGAGAACTCGCTGAGCGGACGGGCCTCTCGGTGTCCGCCATCCGGTTTTACGAAGAAAAAGGGCTGGTTCATCCAACGCGAAACCAGGGTGGGCAACGGCGATTTTTGAGAGCCGATATCCGCCGGCTGTCGTTTGTCCTTGTCTCACAGGAGTTCGGGTTCACGATTGGCGAGATCGCAACGCAACTTGCCCGGTTGCCGGAAAACATGGCGCCGACAAAGGCAGACTGGACGCGCATCAGTAAAGAATTCCGCGGTCATTTGGACCGGCGGATCGAACGCATGACGGCCCTGAGAAACAAACTGGATGCGTGTATCGGATGTGGTTGTCTCTCCATGAAGTCCTGCCAGCTCTACAATGCGGGCGATGCTGCCTCCCGGCATGGCAGAGGTCCGCGTTATCTGCTTGGCGACAGACCGGACGTGGAGGAAGTGAAGACGCCTACCAAACGGTCCTGACAGCAAATGTTCCAATGACTTGTGTTGGTTGGCCGAGTTCGTCGGATTTTTTTCCATTTTGAAATCAGATTGTTGGTCAAAATCGCCTGTCGGAGATGACGGTCGTTGGAGGCCTTGTCATCCAACGATCATAAGAGTGTCATCGTTCGGCAATGCAGTCATCGATATGGGTCTTGTTGCGGCCTCGCGCGCGCTTTTGTAGCCATCCTGTGGAGAGCAATCATGACCGACACCAAAAAAGAAGATTTGTCCTGGGACGAATGGGACGAACTGGTTCGTCCGACAGATGAAACAACCGACTTCGATCGTATCGTGGAAGCGGGATTGTCCCGTCGCGGTTTCCTGGGCGGCCTGGTTGCCTTCGGTTCAGGGGCCGCGGCAATGGGTGTCGGCACCAACTTGCTTAACTCGGCATCCGCGCAGGCACAGGAAGCCGGTCGTTTTGCCTTCCAACCCGTCGCAATCGCAACGGATTCGACCGTTCATGTTCCGGAAGGATATACTTGGGACATCCTGGTGAAGTGGGGTGACAAGCTTTTTTCCGACGCAGCTGACTTCGACCACGGCACCGGTGGCGAGGTGGCAACTTCCGATCGGGTCTTCGGTGAAAACACGGACGGAATGGAACTGTTTGTCATCGGCGACAAACAGGTGATCGCTGTCAACCACGAGTACGTCAATCCGAAAATCAATCTGCCGCATGCCGAAGAAGGCAAGCCGCAATCCGCCGAGGACGTTCGGAAACTGCAGAATCTCCAGGGTGTGGCGGTTATGGAAGTTGCCGAAGGCGCAGATGGTTGGCAGGTCGTTGTTGATAGCCCGCTCAACCGCCGCATCACCCACTCAACTCCGATGAAATTGTCCGGACCGGCTGCAGGTCATGACCTTCTTAAAACTGCTGCGGACCAGACCGGTACCCGGTCACTCGGCACGTTCAACAATTGCGGTGCCGGTAAAACGCCATGGGGTACCTATCTAACCTGTGAAGAAAACTTCAACGGCTATTTCGGCTCCTCCGATGAGAACTTTCAGGTTCCGGACGATTTCAAGCGCTATGGGATCGGACTGGAAAGCCGCTACGACTATCAGAAGTTTGATGAGCGGTTCGACATCTCCAAGAACGTCAACGAGCCGCGTCGCGCGGGGTACATCGTTGAAATCGACCCGAGCGATCCGGCTTCAACGCCGGTGAAGCGGACTGCGCTTGGCCGGTTCAAGCATGAAAACGCCGCCTGTGCGTTGGCCCGTGACGGACGTGTCGTTGTCTATATGGGCGACGATGAACGCGGTGAGTTCCTCTACAAATATGTTTCCGATGACGCTTATGTTCCAGGCTCACCGACTGACAGTCTGCTCGACAAGGGGACATTGTATGTTGCCAGGTTCAATGACGATGGCACAGGTGAATGGCGTCCGCTGACAGAAGAAACAACGGGGATGAGCCCGGCCGAGATCTGTATTTTCAGTCGCGTTGCAGCTTCAAGCGTTGGCGCCACCACCATGGATCGGCCGGAGTGGGTTGCCGTAAATCCGGTGGCGGTCGAGGCGTATTGCGCCCTGACGAACAACAAGAACCGTGGTGTCAAGCCGAATGCCGGCGGTGACGAAACGCCCGTCAACGGTCCCAACCCTCGCGAGAAGAACCATTACGGACAGATTGTCCGCTGGTATCCGGAAAACGACGATCACATCGATCCCAAATTCAAGTGGGACTTGTTCGTGATGGCCGGTAACCCGGAGGTTCACAAAGACGCGTATGCCGGATCGCAGAACATCAACTCCGGGAACATGTTCAATTCACCGGACGGCATGATGTTCGACACAACGGGTCTGTTGTGGATCCAGACCGACGGCAATTACAAGAACGAAGAAGACTTTGCCGGCATGGGCAACAACCAGATGCTGGTTGGAGACCCGGTAACCGGCCGGATCGAACGGTTCATGACTGTTCCTTACGGTGCAGAGGTGACTGGCATCACCTGGTCAGCGGACAAGCGGACGCTCTTTGTCGGCATTCAGCACCCGAAGGCTCCGTTCCCGGACGGGGAGGGCAAGCTGGCTAGGTCATCGATTGTTTCAGTCAAGCGTGCAGATAACGCCAGGATCGCATAAGTCCGCCTACACCAGTGTTGAAGCGCGCCGGCATGCCGGCGCGCTTTGCCCTTTCCTGGGGGAATGGGCCATGTGATCAGCGGTTATCGAGTTGGGAACGTACTCGTTTCAAACCCAATTGCGTGATCCGATAGGGACCGCTGTTTTTTGACGAAATGAGGCGTTTGTATTTCAGCTTTCGAAAAAGGTGTACTGAGCACCCGCCCCAATACCAACCGTCACGCGTTACGGTTTCCTGATTTATGATACGGCCGTCCTCGTCCTTTTCCACGAGGATATAGCCGCCTTGAGCCAGCAGGTGCAAAACCCGCTGCTCGGCTTTGGAAATGTCCATTGATTTTGAGAAGCCTGAATTTAGATGCAATTCCGCAGCCACCACAGCAAATCGCATGTGGCGCTGTAATGCATGACCCCAGCTGGTATCAGCCGGGGATTACCGGGACTCGCGTGATCCGCGCATAAAACCTCTCTATCAGACGCGGCGCCTATAGCATGGCGTCTCGAGGTCGGCAATCATTGGAGAGGTGGTAGCGAAAGACTGCGGAAGAGATTTCCTGCCTTGTTGCAGTTTTGCTTCAAGTGAGAAAGTCGAAAAGCATGCGTTGGAAGTTTGGAGAGCTTGCAATCAGCTGCGCTCTGCTGGCCAGTACCCGTTTTCCGGATTGCGGGAAACAGCAACGGCTGTCACATCCTCAGAACCGCAGGTTCCGCATCGAAGAGACTGGCTCAGGGAAGAAACCTTTTGGTCCTGGGAAAACTTGGCGCAATTCATGTATCGAAAGCGGCCACAGTAACCGCAAAGAATTGCCAGCCTTCTATCGGACTTGCTGAGAGCATCTACGGTTGGGTCGTCGGATGGAATAGATTTGAGTAAAGCCATGATTAAAACAACTTAATTGAAATAACGTCTGCCTCTCTCGGCAGTTTGTCCAAAATACAGGTCCTGAACAGATTAACACAATGTGCTCGAAAACAAAATGGGCACTACTTTGGTGAGCGCCAAGTCAGGTTGTTGGACGAATTTCATTATTTGTAATGACTTGTCGCCAAAGTTCAGGGTTGTGGTCGAGGTCTGATGCTCGTTCTGGAGTGACCGGCACAACTTTATGCCGCGTTGGTTTCCATTGAAGAGACTGGAAAATCGCTCGATTTTTCGTCGGGCCAACGATAAGAGAGGAGCATGATGAACTTCTCTGATACTTGGATTGATCTGTTCGGCTTGTCCGGTCTGCTGAACCCGTTCGCACTGTTGATCGGCGGATATCTGGGATGGCGCGCCGACAATTCGCGGAAACTCTGGATCGCGGGTTTCGCGGCGGCTGTTCTTTCCCTGATTCTGGAAGCTGCCGTCGGTCTGCTCCAGTTGCCGCACCCGATTTCTCAGGATGCGGGCGCCCTGGCGATGTTTCCGTTCAGATTTGTCGGAGGCGTTGTGGCCGGGAGCCTGACCTATTGGCTCAACCGGCGCCGATCCCGAAGCTGAACCGTCTCTGCTGCTGAAGAAGTCAGTTGTCGAGCCAGCTGTTGAACAGCTCGGCATTCGGGCATTCAGGCAATGCCCTTTGTGCCCCATTTGGGTGTTCCTCGAGCCATTTCATGCAGGTGCCAGATTCACGGCAATTTATGCATCGGACTGCAGCCGCTCTCAAGTCAATGTCTGCCTGGGTTCCGGCGGGAACATTCTCCATCGCGCCGATTGTTTCAAGCATGCGGCCCATCAACTCGGCGCGCTCGTTAAGGCGATCCATCCAGTTCACTCGGTCACTCCTTCTTCCGGGCGGTTCCGGGGAAGTTTCGGCACAGCTCTTTTTGGTTTCTTTCCGGTCGGTGCTTTCATCAAAGCCGGCGAATGCGGCACACTATGCGCTGAATGGGACGGGGGAGCTTTGATCAGTATCAACAGGTGGTCTTTGCAGGGTGAGGGAAACGGACCATACTTGAGGCTTCTGATTCCTTTGTGGCGCTCGATCATACCCGCTGAAATCTTTGGTCCCGGGTAGGGTCCGGACACCTGGAGATGGGTGATGGTCGATACCGTGAGCGCACAGCCGCTTCCCCCAAATTCCGGCGGTTCTGCCGTTGTTCCCAAACTTGAGCCCGGTTCTGAGCTTCACGCCAAAGTGGAAGCGAACCTGCCGGGAGGTGTCGTGCGCCTGGCAACGGCGGACGCCAAACTTGACCTGCGCATACCCCAACCACTTCCCGTTGACTCAGAGGTCACGATCACGGTTTCCGGCACCAAGCAACAGCCGGAGATCCAGCTCTCAACGGTCAAGGCCCAATCCACACCCCAATTGGGAACGGGGCCACAAACGCAGACAGGTTCAACGACAGCGGGACAGGTACAACAAAAACCTGTGCAATCCGGATCACCTCAAGCCCATGCTACCTACAGACCGGCACCAGTCGTTGCCAGCTTGGTGCAGGCATTGGACGGGACCACTCAATCGCCACCGCAAGGTGCTTCCTCTCCGGGCGGCACATCGGGCGTTGAAGGGCAGGCAGGCAGGGTTTCTGCTACACCAGCACCAGTGTCCGGTAACTCGCAGCCTCAACCCACAGCTCCCCAAACACCGCCCACCGCATCCGGGACACCAGTGGCCAAAACGGTTGGACAGCCAACTCCAACCTCAACCGGTGTAGCAACCGCGCAGGTGAATTCTTCTCAATCGCCAACTTCGGGAGCAGAAGCTTCCCGCGGACCACTACCTTCCGCCTCAGCACAGACTGCCTCCACTGCAAGTGGCCCCGTTCCACCCAATGCTGCGCGAACGGGCGCTGTGCAGCAGCTGACGCCCTCCGGCCAGTCAGGAAACGTGGCTGGAGTGCGGCAGCAGAATTCTACAATCCCGAAAGCCTTGGCAACGCCGCAGGCGCCTGTCGCCGGTTCCGGAAGTCAATCCGGTTCAGATGGAGCAGGGCTTTCACCTGGCCGTTCCACTCAGTCGGTTTCACAAGGTTCAGGACCGAGTTCAGCAGGTTCTGTCCCACCTACTGGTGCTCAAGCTCAGGCAGGCTCCTCTGTTCAGGCTTCCAGCCAGGCACAACCCGTTTCAGTGTCGCTCTCAGCCCCGGCAAGTTCGAACAGTGCAAGCCAGTCTGTAGGTCCGGCGGCGCGTGAGCAAGCGGCAACGCAGTCCGTTGTTTCAAGATCGCCTACACCGCAGGGGGCGGGACAGCTGCTTCAATCGTCTGGAACAGTCCAGGCTGGTCCTTTATCGCAATCGCCAGCACCGCAGGTGCCAACAGCTCAGCCTCCTGTGACACAGCCAATCGGAACGCCATCCTTGCAAGGGCAGAGTATTCCAGGCGTGAAACCGGCCGGTGATTTCTTTAACGGCCCAGCCGGCCCCCCGCCATCAGGGGCAACTGCTTCCAAGACTACCGTTTCCGGTTCAACCCCTGGAGGTTCGGCAGGAATACCTGTGCAACCTCGTGTTTCCGCTGAGCCGGGCATCGCGGTGACGGGGCGCTTTCTCGGCAATGAAGCGGGAGGGTTTCGAACCCCGCCCCAGCAACCTTATCCCGCATTGCAATCAGCGAGGCAGCCTCTTTCCAGTGGCGCGCAGTCTTTCGATACTACCAACCCGGTTCGGCAACTTGCCCAATCGTTTCAGCTGCCCTTGGCAGAGCAGCAAGCTGGATTGAGCGGGCTATTCACTCAAATCGGCAACCTTGCTGCTGCGCAATCCAGTGGAAGGGTTTCGGTTCCCGACCCGGTGGTCAAGGCAATGCAGCAGATCCTTGGCCTGAGGTTGAACGCATCTCAGGCCATGAACGGCAGCGATCTGCAGCAGGCTGTGCGCATGAGTGGCCAGTTCCGGGAAGCCCAGGTGTTTCAGCCGGGCGGTGGTCAGCCAACGGGATTTCCGGATTTGAAATCTGCGCTCTTGTCGTTCAAGTCGCTTCTGCAACAGTTTGGTGCAGATGCCGAAACATCACGACCGGCAAACCAACCTGCGCCCCCGTCGCGACATGGCGCACCCCAGGGACAGGCTCAGCAGCCAACTGGTGGGTTTGTTTCAAACAACGCACAGCAAAATCTTCAAACGCTGTTGAAGGAAACCGATGCTGCACTGGCGCGTTTGCGGATTACGCAGTTGGCCAATACCGGATTGACCGCAGACGACGGTGCTCAGGTAAGCTCCCGTCCGGCGGATGTTGTGGTTGAGTTGCCGCTTTCCCTCGGCCAGGAAACCGCGGTCATGCAGATGCAGATTGGCCGTGACGGCGGTGGTCGCGATGACGAAGAAGAAGGCGAACCGGCATGGCGCCTTCGGTTCGCGCTGGACCTGACCGCAACAGGGCCGCTGGAGGCTGCCATTAGCTTAAGGGGGGGTGGCACTTATGCGAGCCTTTGGGTCGACCGCAAGGAAACCTACGACAATCTGAATTCAGTTCGTGAGACCATGGAGGCCGCCTTCGCCGATGCAGGGTTGGATCTTCAGGAGTTTCGCCTGATACGAGGGCTTCCAGCCAGAACCGCCGCCAGATACGGCACTTTGATCGACCGCCACTCCTGAGCACTGCACATGACAGAGAAAAGCCCGACTGAAAAGAAAGTAGCCGTTGCGCTGCAGTATGAGAACGAAGGTGCGCCAGTCGTCACAGCGAAAGGCGCAGGGTCTGTTGCGGAGCAAATTGAAAAGATTGCCCGCGAAGCAGGTGTTCCGATCGAACAAAACCCCATGATGGCCGAAGCCTTGTCTCAGATCGAACTGGATCAGGAGATACCGATCGAGCTTTATCAGGCCGTCGCCGTTCTGATCGGATTCATCATGCGAACGGGAAGGACGCAAAACACTCCGGACAGCTGACATTTGTGTGGAATTGCCATCGGCAGAGGAAATCCGTGTGCAAACAGGTCCATTGTGCGAAAGCTGGTGCCACGCACAAGGAAATCCTTGCAGGCAAGGCAATTCCCGACTACGTCATGAAACCACAAAGTCGCGCCGCAGCAATTCTTGTCGGCTGCCAGATCCAGCGCGAAATAGCAAAGAACAGGATTTTTGACGAAAATGACGATTGTCGACGTACGCACACCCGATCCGAAGAAATTCATCAAGGGCGCGACCGGCGACTGGGAAATCGTGATCGGCATGGAAGTCCACGCCCAGGTCACGTCCGAAGCCAAGCTCTTTTCCGGTGCCTCGACCGAGTTCGGCAAGGACCCGAACGACAATGTCAGCCTTGTTGACGCCGCAATGCCCGGCATGCTGCCGGTGATCAACGAGGAATGCGTTCGCCAGGCGATCCGTACCGGCCTTGGTCTCAAGGCCGAGATCAACTTGAAGTCCGTGTTCGACCGCAAGAACTATTTCTATCCGGACTTGCCGCAGGGCTACCAGATTTCCCAGTTCAAGCAGCCGATCGTCGGTGAAGGCAAAATCCTTTTGGACATGCCTGAAGAACAGGTCGAAATCGGGGTGGAGCGCCTGCACCTGGAGCAGGACGCCGGCAAGTCCTTGCACGATCAGCATCCGAGCATGTCTTTCGTCGACCTGAACCGGTCTGGTGTTGCGCTGATGGAAATTGTCTCCAAGCCGGACCTGCGGTCTTCGGACGAAGCCAAAGCTTATCTCACCAAGCTGCGCACCATCCTGCGTTACCTGGGCACATGTGATGGCAACATGGACCAGGGTTCCATGCGCGCGGACGTCAACGTTTCCGTTCGTCGTCCGGGTGGTGAGTTCGGCACACGTTGTGAAATCAAGAACGTCAACTCCATCCGGTTTGTCGGTCAGGCGATCGAATACGAGGCACGCCGTCAGGTTGCGATCCTCGAAGACGGTGGGTCGGTCGATCAGGAAACACGCCTCTTCGATGCCGTGAAAGGGGAAACCCGGTCCATGCGGTCCAAGGAAGAGGCGCACGACTACCGGTACTTCCCGGATCCGGACCTGCTGCCGCTGGAATTTACGCAGTCCTTTGTTGATGAGCTGGCCGGACATCTTCCGGAACTGCCGGACGACAAGAAGAGCCGGTTCATCAACGACTACGGTTTGACGGCCTATGATGCCGACATCCTCGTTGTTGAAAAGGCTTCCGCCGATTTCTTCGAAAAGGTTGCCAAAGGCCGCGACGCCAAAGTCGCCGCCAACTGGGTGATCAACGAGTTCTTCGGCCGCCTGAACAAGGAAGGCAAGGATCTGGCCGAAAGCCCGGTTTCAGCAGACCAGCTAGGTTCCATTATCGACCTTATCAAGGCAGGCACGATTTCCGGCAAGATCGCCAAGGATCTGTTTGAGATCGTCTGGACCGAAGGTGGTGACCCGGCTCAGATCGTCGAAGAGCGCGGCATGAAACAGGTGACCGATCTCGGCGCCATTGAAGCGGTTGTCGATGAAATCCTGGCTGCCAACCCGGACAAGGTTGAGCAAGCCAAGGAAAAGCCGAATCTTGTCGGCTGGTTCGTAGGGCAGGTTATGAAAGCTTCCAAGGGCAAGGCCAATCCGCAAGCCGTGAACGACCTTCTGAAGCAGAAGATCGGTCTGGAGTAAGAGATGGCTGGGGAGGCGACATCTCAAGCGGTTACTTTGCCGATCACAGGTTCCTGTCACTGCGGTGCTGTATCTTACGAAATGAAGGTACAGCCTCGCTTTGCAGTCGAGTGTAACTGCTCGATCTGCCGCAGTCTTGGCACTGTCTGGGGGCATGGCGAAGCGGGTGACATCGCCATCACTTCCGCGCCGGAGGCGACGCTCGCCTATTCACGCGGAGACAAGGAACTCGCTTTTCATACCTGCAAGACCTGCGGATCGACCACCCATTGGGAAGCCATTGCAGGCGAGGCCAAGGGCAGGATGGCAATCAATCTTCGGCTTGCTGAACCGGGAACCATCGAGGCCATCGGTCATCGTCATTTCGACGGCGCTGAAACCTGGACCTTTTTGGATTGAGCTTGGGAAGATTCGCCTGATACCCTCAGCGCCAACAGGGTTTGGCCTGCTTAACGAGAGCAGCCAAATGGTACTTGGCAACGGGAGTTGACATGAACGCGGATCTTGCAAGCCTCCTTCTGGCTCTTGGTATTTTCGCCGTCGGGTTCATAAGTATCGGGCCGAATATTCTCGCAATCATCGGCACTTCCATGGAACGGGGACGTAAATCCGGCATCGAGCTCGCGCTCGGAGTTGGCATAGGTTCCGGTGTCTGGGCGACCCTCACCGTTGCCGGTCTCACTGCACTCATAGCTGCTTACGCGCATGCAATCACGCTTCTGAAGGTGCTGGGGGCTCTGTACCTCGCATGGCTCGCCTACAAGGCCTTCCGCTCCGCCGCAACACCAACTGGAAAGGTTGCGGCGCGCTCCGCGAAGGGCAACAGGTTGCTTCTGCAAGGGCTGACCATTCAGATGACCAATCCGAAGGCTGCCCTTCACTGGATTGCGATTGTCGGTGTCGGCCTGGGGCCGGAGGCCCCCATGTGGGTAGGCGTCTCGCTCATTGTCAGCTGCACGCTTATGTCGGTTCTGGGGCATCTCGCTTATGCCGTGACCTTTTCAACGCGACCGGTCGTGGAGTTTTACCGTCGAAGCCGACGCTGGATTGAGGCCGGCCTTGGTGTTTTTTTCTCCTTCGCGGCCTACAAGCTGGTCACCTATCGCAATTGATTGGCCTCCCACGACGATGACCACCCAAAAGTGGGGTGCCGCGTGGATGGGAAGATGACGCTCGCAATCTCAGAGTTTCGGCGGCCATATCCCGATAAGCTGCCAGGAAGAAACATGCACGAGCTGTGAGCCTTTGCCGACTTGGGCCGGTCGAGGAAACAATGTCCAGATGATAGCGCGCTGGGCTTTTCGACCTGGATACGCTAAAGGCAGAGCAGAAAGACAGCACGCTTAAGCCGAATGACAGCCGCACAAACATCCCGTCCCTCAGAAACACCACTCTATGCCACGCCGTTTGGCGTCTGGGCGCTCGTCGCACTATGGGGGCTAGCCCACCTTTTGCTTCGAGCCCTCAATACCCCGGTTCTGGGCACGGACGACATGTTTGAAAATGTGCTCGTGCAAAGCCTGCAGCCCGGTTATATGCTTCGACAGCCTCCGCTTTATGAGTGGTTGCTCTGGTCTGCACAACAGGTCTTCGGACCGACAATCTGGGCCGCCCTTTCCGTCAAATACGGGCTGATATCGATTGCGGCGCTGTTCCTGTTCCTGATTGCCCGAAAGGCAATCACCGACCCGCGTCTTGCAGCGCTCTGTGCCTTTTCCTATTCGCTGTATTACCAATTCGGCTGGAACCTTCATGAAGGGGTCACGCACACGGTTGTCCTGACGACAGCCTGCGCCGCGAGTGCCTTCTTCTTCATAAAAGCGCTTGAGAGCGGCCGCCTCGGCTATTACGTCGCATTCGGTGCCCTTGCAGGTGCCGGATTGTTGGGCAAGCACTCCTATCCGATCTTTGCGCTGGCTCTCCTGATTGCGGCCGCAAGCGATCCTGTCTGGCGAAAGAAAATCCGCTTGGTCGGTGTCTTGCTGGTACCGCTTGCGGCTGTTGCGGTCTATAGCCCCTATGCCTATTGGATCTTGAGTGAGGGCCTCAAGCTCCTGTCGTCTGTTTCGCAGACGATGGGTGTCACGGCACAAACTTCTCATATCGTGCGTGCAGGCGAAGGATTGGGCAAACTTGCCTTTGGGTTGCTTGGCTTTTCCGTTCCCCTTCTGCCTGTTCTGTTGTTGCTGTTCTGGCCTCGTTATCTGGGCCGTGTGTCGCCTACAAATCCGGCGGTCAACGATGTTGCGCGCCTATGCGGACGCACTGTTTTGGCAATGATTGCTTTGACCGCGCTGATGATTGCTGCAACGGGGGCAACCTATGTCAAGGAGCGCCACATGCATCCGCTGATGCTCCTGTTGCCGATCTTTCTCTTTGCGGATCTGGAGCGGTTCGAGTTTCAAAAACAGTGGCGTTGGCTCGCAGCGGTTATCTTCGCAGTGATTGCCGTTGCCTTTGTTGCCCGTGTTCCTGGCATGTTTGCCCCGGACAAATTCTGGTGCGGTGGCAAGTGCAGGCACATGAAACCCTATGCCGACCTGGCGCAACCTCTCCAGGACCTTGGAGCCTCCGAAGCAACCTTGATTGCCGACACCGGTTATACCGGAGGAAATCTGCGTGTTCTCTTCCCAAAGGCTCGAGTGGTGACCAAGGCCATTCCGGCCAGATCAGACCCCAGGGACAAGTGCTTTTTCATCTGGGAGGAGGGAGACCGGAAGCCGAACATCCCTGCGGATGAACGCTATTCCGAAGTCACTTTTGGTGACGCAACGGACCCGATGATTGCCACTTATCTCGCCGGAACCTGGCCACATCTCTGGAAAGAAACTGGATGGCGGACGACCTGGTGGGGAGTCGCGGAACTCGATCCGGCCGATCCGTTGTGTCGCTGACATTCCTGGCTGTCTGAAAGGTCAGGTACCTGACCCGATCAAGGTTCTTGTTTTCGACTCCAGAAACTGGCCGAACTCATCATGACCGTTGAGAAAGCTGGAGCACCAGATACGGCCGATGCCTGCAACCTCGATGTAATGCGCCTGAACGAGCAGGGAATAGCCGACGTTTTCCAGGTTTTCCCAGGCAACACATTTGTTTCTGCAGAACGGGCTGTCAAAGTAGACGAAATTCCGATCATAGCCGAAGCGGACAAAAAAGACCTGATAAACCAGGAAGACCGTACCCGCCACGAAGCCGCAGGCAACAAGAAGCGCCATCACCATTTGGCCGGGTGACGCGTTCATCATCGCGTAGACGACAAAGAGCGTAAGCGGGATCATGGCAAGCGCCAGAAGCCTGACGGGCGTGCTGTAGGTCAACAGGCAAATTCGCCCTCGCCGGGGAGCCCTCGATTTTGCTGCGACGGAGAGACCGAACACGACCGCTCCACCTGCCAAACCACTGGCGATCGCCATCGCCCAACCACCAAAATCAACCATGCTTTCGGCCTGCCTTTCAGCTGGACACCATAAGAAAACACTAGAGGCCGCTGCTTAAATGTCAGTACAGGAAGTGGTTCCAAACCGATTAAAACTGTAATCGAAACGTACAAGTCGTTATGACTTGCAATGCCGTTCGACGAATAACCGAAATGAAGGAAGCTGACTTTGGCCAATCAGGAAACGCCCAGGATCCGTATTGAAAAGGCGCAGACCAGCCACCTTCGTGAAATTGTTGAAATCATCAACGCGGGCGCGGCCAGCGTTCGCAGAGGCAAGGAATTTTCCAGCTGGCAGGAATACGCCCCGGCATTGGAGGCGCTCTCGTCCGCTCCTGAGGCAGACATATACGTTGCCTTGAACGAGCAGGACGAAGTTGTCGGAACTTACCAGATCCATTTCCTGAAAGGCATTGCCTACAAGGGAAGGCCACGGGTTGAAGTTGAGAGTGTGCATGTACGCGCCGATCAGCGCGGCAACGGTGTTGGTCGGCTGATGATGGACCATGCCGAAGAGATTGCCCGGAAGATCGATGCCTGCATGGTGCAACTGACTTCAAACAAGGAACGGGAGGGCTCGCATAATTTTTACCTGCGACTTGGCTACGACCAAAGCCATCTCGGTTACAAGAAGATGCTGGTCTGAGTGTGGACCAGCCTCAACTGACCACCAATTGCGAATGAAACGGATCAGGAGCAGGAACTTCATGCCAGTTTCCCAGAACAAGCCGATTGAACTCTATTTCTGGCCGACGCCAAACGGCTGGAAGGCTTCCATCATGCTTGAAGAGCTTGGGGTTCCGTTCGAGGTGAAACTGGTGAACATCGGTAAGGGGGAACAGTTCGAACCGGAATTCCTGGCAATTGCTCCGAACAACCGCATGCCGGCAATCGTTGATCCGGAGGGACCGGATGGTGAACCGATTTCGGTGTTTGAGTCGGGCGCAATCCTTCAATATCTCGGCCGCAAGTTCGGCAAGTTCTATCCGCAGGACGAACGAATGCGCGTTGAAATGGAGGAGTGGCTGATGTGGCAGATGGGGGGTTTTGGGCCAATGCTTGGCCAGAACCATCACTTTCGGCACTACGCACCCGAAGAAGTGCCTTATGCCAAGGAACGCTATTTCAACGAGACCCACAGGCTCTATGGCGTCCTCAATCGCCGGCTTGAAGGCCGGAAATATGTGGCGGCTGACGAATATACAATCGCCGATATCGCCATATTCGGCTGGGCGCAGCGATGGCAGCGGCAAGGCATCGATCTTGCCGAATTTCCGAACGTCAAGGCCTGGCGGGAACGGTTGGAAGCACGCAGTGCTGTTCAGCGGGGGCTGGCAGTGGGAGAAGAACAGCAAGAGACCCTCGTCATAGAAAATGACAAGGACGCGCAGTCTGTTCTGTTCGGGCAAAAAGCCCGATAAGAGCGTGCTGAACGCCTCACATCGGGGCCTTCTGAAGTGTAAGCACGGGATTGGTCGTCACTAGACGACCTTTTCGACTTGAGATTCCAGCTTTTTCGCCAGGTCTTTGAAAGCGGATTTGCGTGGGTGCAATTCATCGTGCCAGCGCTTCCCGACAGTTTCGCGAAAATTGGCGTAGGTAAAGTGTTTCTTGTACTGATTGCTTAAGCGGTCGAGCATCACATGGAGCTCGTTGATCATGATCCTGACGATCTTTTTCTGAAGTTTCCTTTTCACAATTCCCTGGCGCTTCATCGGTTCACCCAGCCAGTAGCCGCCCTTTTGAGGGATCGCGTAGTCATAACCATGGCTAATGATCCGAAGCTTCTTGTTCCTGGAATTTTCCAGGGCAAGTTCGATGATTTCCTGAAAGAGCAACTCCATCTGCGCGACCTTGATGTAGAAGCTATTCTTGATGTGTTCCTCGGCGCTCCAGTCAAAGTGGTAAATGTGCAGGTGCTTCCACAAGTCGCCGCCACCCAGCAAATCGTTGCCGCTTCCGCAAAGAAGGAATGCGTCATAGTGGGTTTGCTGCAGCGCTGTTACGAAATCCTGCGCTTCAGCAATGACCGTCAATGTGTCGCCGAAATGAGCGATGCTGTCGATCCGGTGGCCACGTTTCTGCAACTCCCTGACCAGGTCGGTATCAGCACCTCCAACAATTGGCAGGCTGATCGGAAAATCCGGTAGATTGAACCAGCTGTCTCCTTCCGCCAGCGCGACGAACTTCTTGGCCATGATCTCCTCCCGTTGTTCGGTCGATGAAGATCATTAGACGCATAGCGGGAGGGGGCGTCAATCGGCGCTTATAGCGAGTGGCATGCGTCGGAGAGAATGACGCGGATGCCTCTAGTTGGCCTTCTGCCAGATTTCGTTTTCGCACACATTGAAGACCACGCGCACGCAGCCCTGAATTTCAAGCATTGTGCCCCCCTTCTTGCGAACGGTTGCATTGGCACTGAAACCGCGCCGCGGGTCATAGACACGCCCCAACCAGGCTTCGCCATTGGGCTTCATCCGCCACAGGACTGTCAGACCCAGGATCTTGCGATTGCGCTTGGTGGCATCCTTGTTGTTCGCATCCACCGTGGTTGCCATGGACTTTCCGGCCGGCGGGGTAAACTTGACGATCTTGCCACAAGGCGCAGAGCCACATTGCGAGATTTGAACGATCGCGCCATCAGGAGTGCGCCACTTGCCGGTAATGTCGGGTGCTGCTTGAGCGCTGGCAACAACTGTTAGCATCAGGAATGGTAATAGAAGTCCCGCGGTTGCCAATTGTTTTGAAAAGAAAGAACAAGAGAAAAACAAGAATAAGCCCCGTCGATTGGCTGGAAACGATTGCGCCACAAGTCATGACCAGCAAATGCGACGGGGCTGTGACCAGATCGAGCCGACCTGGCTTTACGAGACTATGTTCGGCTGCCTATTTCACGCGCGACCAGGTTTCGCCTTTGCAGATCAATCCGCCCATGACGCACCCCTCCAGTTTCAACTTGTTTGCGGAGGTCAGCTCTATATAGCCTGTGTAGGTCTTGCCATCCTCGGCGTTGTAGACCCTGCCTTTCCATTGGCCGGTCTTTCCGGTCGGCTTCATGGACTGGACAATTTGCACACCGACCAAAGGCCGGCTGCGTTTTGAGGCATCCGGGTTCTGAGTGTCATTGCGTGGAGATTTGAGCCAGATAAGCTTGCCGCACAGAGCAGCGCCGCAGGAACTGATCCTTATCTTGGATGCCCCGTTGGGACGAACCCAGTCTCCAGTGGCATCGGATGCGAGTGTAGATGTGAGTGAGATGGTCAGCAGGCCTGCGGCAACCAGTGCTGGCGCGGCGATCGATTTCAGCATTTTTCCTCCCGAACGGCATAGTTTCCGTTTACGGAAACGTAATCTATAGTTCGGAATCGAGACTGAAAACCCGTCACCCAACGGAACCTCCCGGACTTTTTCTGAATCGGGGATGTCTTCAGACAATGTGAATGACTGGGCGAGGGGCAGACCTGCTCCGTCAGTCGTCCGGATTGCAGATGAGTGGTCGCATTTCGTCCATGACGACAACTGACGTGTATGACTACAACTGACTTGTAAGAAGTCGCTCGTGGATTTCTTGTTGTGCTAACGCAGACAGGTGTTGGGCACCCGAGTTCCTATTGTCTTTCAATCCAGTCCAGGCTTTGCTGCGCAATGTGCTCCCATCCACTTTCCAGTTGCATGTAATGACACCGCCCGGGGATCTCGGCGAACTCCGCAAGGTCTCCATATCGATCTGCCATCGTTCTGGACGTGGAAGGTGGGACCACCTTGTCTTCTGAGCCTGACAGGAACAGGAGAGGCGCCTTGGCCTTGGAAAAATCGACCTTTGTGGTTTGATTGACGTCATACATCCAGAAGAACAGCTCGAACAGCACGGCTCCGGACTCGGTGCTCAGCCGGTCGCAAATCTCATGTTGCTGCTTCTCGGGCATCGTATTGAGGCCATAGGCCGCCAGAAGCTCGAAATCCTGTCCCGGCGCCATTTCCCAGAACCGGCCGGCCGACATGAAGAGTTTGCCAAGTGCTCTTTCCATATCAGTTGTGGGAGTTGTCCCGTTGATGATGCTGCTGTTGATGAGTACACCAGCGTGGATCAGGCCACGGCTGGACAGTAACTGTGCAACCAGTCCGCCAAGAGAGTGTCCAATTACAATGGGGCGCTGATTGAGGCGGTCGATGAAAGCCGCAACATCGTCGACATAATCCTTGATGCTGGTTCCGATTAGCGCTCGAGACCGTTCTTCTGAATCCGGAAGCTCGTGATGGCGATAGGTGAGAGAATGGCATTCAAAACCGCGACTTTGAAAGAAGTCACTGAATGTCTCCATGGTCCACGGGCCGGCGTTGGTTCCATGAAGAAAAACAATTGGCGGTTTTGACATCATTCACTCTCCTTAAGCACAAGCTTTGTGAAACGGTCGCGATACCTCGAGCGAAGGAAATAGTGCCCCAAACTGTGCTCTTGGTGAACAGAGTCTTTATTGGACATGTCAATTTTTCGGAGAATGTCATTGAAATTAAAGGGGAAATCGAAGCGCTATGATTACCTTTAAGTAAATTTCAGACTTATTTAAATTTTTATTCGCATTGCGTTAAACTTGTATCTTAACTGGCCATTTAACTGCTCCTGATGAAGTAGACCTCAAGAAACGACAGGGAAAGCCACGCGAAAGCTTGCGTTTCTAGGGAAGTCTTACAGAGGAAGAAAGGGGAGCATCATGGCTCGTTTTGAAATGCACTCGGCCGACATGGCCATCATCGGTGAAAAGCCGGTAACGGCAGACATTCTGTTTCAGATGGGACTGGACAGTGCCTGTGGCCGCCACGGCGATGCCGATCTGGTAACTGCGCACAAATGGTTCAATATTGCCGCGCTGAAAGGCAATGCTGAAGCAGTTCGTTACCGTAAGGAAATCTCCGGTGAGATGAGCCCGTCCCAGATCGCTGAAGCACAGCGTTCCGCTCGTGAATGGTTGTCGATGCATTGATTGCGACGAAGGCTGCCGGCCAAACGGCACCTGAACCTGCAATCTGTTTTTGACGCGGCAGCAACAAACTTCTGCCGCGTCCCGACACACTCAAAATCTTTTTTTCATTCCGGCGGTTGCTCAATGAATGGGCGCCAGACCGTGCTCGTCCCATAGCGAACGATCAATTTCAGAACCGAGGGCGAATTCAAAGCGTTCGATGTTCGCACCTATGTTATCCAGCTGACACTTGTACGCGATCTCGTACCAGACCCGATTGCTGCGGACAGCACCCGCAGGGGCAAAAATCGCGTTGTTCTTCTGATAGGAATTGCGAAAGGCATGAGGAGCCAGCCTTGTAGGGCGGAATCCCTTTTGCGTACGTCGCAGTTGTTCCATCGCCTCCAGTGCACACAGTTGCTCCTTCCTGTCGTCAGATACCAGCGTCCTGAGCGCAAGGCGGGCCTGTAACGATCGAGGATCGGACAGGATTTCGCTTGCATGAAATGCTGTTGCCGAAACCCACATCTTTGGCTCCTGCTCATCCGCATTTCCCTCATCGACGCGCACGGCTGTTTGTTGGAGTTCACCAAGACTGCCGTCCGATGAATGAGAGGCCGCAGATGCGGCAGGTGAACGATTGGGGGTAGAGAGCCGGCCAGCCAACTCTGAAGCCCTCGGCGGCGGCTTGGCTGAAGAGCGGCCAATTGGATCGGCGAAGAACTCGACGGATATCGCGGTAGGGGATCGAATTGCCCTGAACTCAGGCACTACAATGTTGAGGACGAGTGAGAATACCGCGATGTGCAGCCAAAGCGCGCATATCCAGGGAAACCTGGCTGCAACGAGACGGCTTAAGGCTGAAGTGCCCGAAAATTCCACCTGACGTTCCCCGAAAGTTGCATTGTGCCATCCACAACCTTGAGTTCGAGAGGGAGCGCGACACTGTGACCGTTTTGTGGCCGAGCGCTGTGGAGTGCATTTGTCAGACGAAGAGTTATTCACAGGCAAACTGCCAATTTGAAAGAATTCAAGAATGTTGAATCAGCGACGTTTCAGGCCTGATTTGACTGAATTTGAGACGAGTTTTGACCACTTGAGAGCTGTTTGCTTCTGGTCTGAAAAGATACGTGCGGCGCATCGATTGAGTGTGCTCAACTTACAAGAGCTTATCTGCAAAGTACTTTTTTGGTTGAGGCGCTTTGGAGTGGCAAAGGGGTGTACGAGCTCCAGTCGCGCAGGGAGTTTTCAAAAGACCAAGAAAAAAAGAAGACCGGAAACAATCCGACGAAGTCGACCTGATATTTCACTAAATCCAGTCGCCGAACCGATCACGAATTCAACATAAAGTCCGACTAATTTCCGCTCGAAAGTTAACCGAGTTGGCTTTGGGCAATCCGTGTAAGCGGGAAAAAGCTGCCGCTTTATTGATAAGGTGGCGGCATTGGTGACGCACCTCTGGCCGGGGATGTTGGGCCTGATGGTGTGTAGGGCAGCGATAGAAGCAAATGCTTGTCAGCAGTTTTGGCAGGCACCCTGTTTTTTGTGAAAGACCTGTTTGAAACAGGTGGCTCAGGCGAGATTGAGTTCGTCTGACCTCGTTACCGTTTTGTCTTTTTGGAGGCAGATGGTGCTGCTTGCCGTGGATCTGTTCAAATACCCGCTCAAAACAGACAGCACTCTTGCGCGGAGGCTGTTAAGCGAAAAAATGAACGGAGGCGGTACATGAATTCTGCCCACAATCGCGAACTCAATCGGCTTCGCGAACAGCTCGAAATGAAGGAGGCGCAAATTGCGGCTCTTCAAACTCTGGTTTCGGATCGGAAAATTCAGTTTCCGCACGACTGGGAATTAACGCGCATCCAGGTCCAGATTTTGCGATTGCTGTTGAAGCGGAATGTAGCAACACCTGAGCAAATTCATGCCTTTTTGTACGCGGACCGTGAAGACGGTGGGCCGGATGTCGGCAATGTACGGGTTCACATCTGCTTGCTCAGAAAGAAGCTGAAGCGCCACAATGTGGTCATCAGTTGGGTTGCAGGTGAGGGGTACAGTCTGAGCTACGAGATGAAGGATCTCATCAGAAAATCCTCCGTGTCTGTATGCGAAACCAGGGCAGCATGAAAAACAGGCAACTGGCACCTGAAAAAGTTTTCCCGCGAACCTAAACCCGGGTGGCTCGCGGGTTCTTGAAAATTTCTGCTTCGCAATATCCAATTTGAAGCACACGTTTACGGGTAGGTAAACGAATTCCTAATTTTAACGTTAAAGTTCATGGTTACGAAGATCAGGACTTGAGGCCAACTCTGATGCGATTTTGCATCCGGGTTTCGCTTCGACACCTGATCACTTATCTCGTCTGCCGATCTGCCGGTGGCAGACGTCACGCTTCCCAATACCAGAGACAATTCTAGTCTCCCGGTTCCTTGCTAAAATAGCCACTGAGTTTCTCTTTTTGACGTGCGCGTTCCAACTGGTATCAGACCAAGCCAGAGCGGAAAACAGCCTTTTGGTTCGACAGGATTTCCGGGAACGCCGTTGCAAGTTCCTGTTCTTTCTCTGCTGCTTCGCGCCGCAAGCTGTGAAATGCGGGGCAGTGGAAAAATGAACCGGGAATGAAAAAACGCCTTGAACTCCGAGGCGTTTATTCGTACACGGATCGAGCCGGAGAGGTGGCCGAGTGGTCGAAGGCGCTCCCCTGCTAAGGGAGTAGGCCCGGAAGGGTCTCGAGGGTTCGAATCCCTTCCTCTCCGCCATTACCCTAAAAACTCGCAAGCGCTTCCTAGGACACGTTGAATGGCCTGGAATGCGTATTGTTTTGGCCCCCATATCCGGTCCCACATGCTGTTTGGCGGCGAGCAAAGTTATTTGGTCCCGCGAATGCCAAACGGTTGGCATGCAGCTGGTTGATCGCAAATTTCCTTGATTTTCACATCAGGTTCCAAAAGACCGGCAGTGCTGTTGCGTACTGGTGGAACGATCGTTGTCAACCGTAACCAAGCCAACCTTCGGGCTGCGCATTTTCAAAGCCATAGGATGACGAAGTCTCAAATCAACTGACACCACAATTGAGTTGATGGATGGTCGATGAAGGAAAACGGAAGGTTGTCTTGGATCTTTGCGAGGGACAATTGAGATTGCGAATAAGAAGCGTTTCTATCTATTTGTTTTTAATGTGAAAAATTAAATCTGGTTGATTTTCCTCAAGTCGAAAAACGCAGTTGTGCTGTAAAATTAAAGCAACCCAAACATGAAAGGGATTGCCATGAAAATGAACGAAACTGTCGCAGTAGCACTTAATCGGCAGATCAATTCGGAGCTGAACGCGTCCTATACCTACCTCTCCATGGCAGCTTACTTCGATTCCATTGAACTGCCGGGTTTTGCTGCCTGGTTCCGGGGCCATTCGAAGGAAGAGATCGAGCATGGCATGCGGATCTACGATTTCATCGTGAAGCGGGATTCCAGGGTTGAACTGGAAGGTATCGACAAGCCGCAACTGAACTTCGATTCACCAACAGCCGCACTTGAAACCGCACTGGCGAAGGAAAAAGAGGTTACCGCTCAGATAAATGCGCTCTTTGAGCTGGCGCATGAGGAAAAGGAATACTCCACCCAGAACATGCTTCACTGGTTCCTTGAAGAACAGATCGAAGAAGAAGACCTGTTCCGCAGCATTCTTGAAAAGGTGAAAGCTGCCGAAGGCAACCGTTGGCATATGCTTGTGCTGGATGGTGAGCTCGGCAAGGGGATAGCGAACTAACCTTGGAAGCCCGCGTACCTGTCTGGCGGTGCGCGGGCTTTGCTGTCACAATCAGTCGCTCGGGCCGATCATCTTCTCAGGGCGGACGAGACGGTCGAATTCCTCTTCGGTGACATAGCCAAGATTGAGAGCTTCCTGGCGCAGGGAGGTGCCGTTCTTGTGCGCGGTTTTCGCGATTTCAGTCGCTTTGTCGTACCCGATCGCAGGAGCGAGCGCGGTAACGAGCATCAGCGAACGCTCCATCAGATCCGTAATGTTGTCCCTGTTCGCGATAATGCCGGATACGCACCTGTCCGCGAAACTTACGGAAGCGTCGGCCAGAAGCTTGATTGACTGCAGCATCGCGTAGGCCATCACCGGCTTGTAGACGTTCAGCTCGAAGTGCCCCTGGCTGCCGGCAACGGTGATTGTCGTGTGATTGCCGAAAACCTGGGTACAGACCATCGTCAGTGCTTCGCACTGGGTCGGGTTGACCTTGCCCGGCATGATCGAGGAACCGGGTTCGTTTTCAGGCAATGACAGCTCTCCCAGTCCGGAACGTGGCCCCGAACCAAGCAGGCGGATGTCATTGGCAATCTTGAACAGCGAAGCTGCCACCGTGTTCAGAGCCCCATGCGCATAGACATAGGCATCGTGCGCGGCGAGCGCTTCGAACTTGTTCGGAGCGGTCCGGAAGGGCATCCCGGTGATTTCGGCAACTTCGGCAGCAAATTTCTCCGCGAAGCCTTTTTTGGTGTTGAGACCGGTTCCGACGGCAGTGCCGCCCTGTGCCAGTTCCAGAAGACCATCGAGCGTTTCGGTGACGCGGTGAATGCCCATTTGAACTTGTGCGGCATAACCACCGAATTCCTGTCCAAGGGTCAGCGGTGTCGCGTCCTGCGTATGTGTCCGGCCGATCTTGACGATGTCCGCCCATTCCTCCGACTTCGATGTCAGCGCATCCTTCAGATGCGTCAGCGCCGGCACGAGGGCTTGTTCAATTTCACGGGCGGCCGAAATGTGCATGGCGGTTGGAAACGTGTCGTTCGACGACTGGCTCATGTTGCAGTGGTCGTTCGGGTGAACCGGCGTCTTGGACCCAAGTACACCACCGAGGATCTCGATCGCCCGGTTCGAAATGACCTCATTTGAGTTCATGTTCGACTGCGTGCCGGACCCGGTCTGCCAGACAACAAGCGGGAAGTTGTCGTCAAACTTGCCGGCAGCAACTTCCGAGGCGGCCTGCTGGATAGCTTCGGAAATATCCGGTGAAAGTTTTCCCTCTTCTTCATTGACCCGCGCCGCTGCCTGTTTGATCACTCCGAGTGCATGCACCAACGGCCGTGGCATTGTCTCTCCGCCAATCGGAAAGTTCATGAGCGAACGAGCCGTCTGGGCTCCGTAATATTTGTCGGCGGGGATGTCGAGTGATCCGAAACTGTCGGATTCCGAACGAACTGACTGAGACATGGTTTCCTCTCCAGAAGGATGGTCCAAATTGAAGGATGCAGGAGCGCGTCAGGCAACCTCTTCCACGAAGTAAAGACTGTTCCCGTCCGGGTCGGAAAGGGAAAATTGCAGTTTGCCACAAGCACCAAGCTTAAGTTGACCAAGATTTGGCAGCGCGCGGTCGACATATTCGCTGTGAAGTTTCCGGATCTTGTTGACCCGAAACACCACGCTGAGGTTGGTCAAAGGGGCGGTTTCGCGTGTATGCGTGACTTTCAGATCCAGTTCGGAACGGCGGATCCTGAGACCGTCGGCCTCCTTGTAGACTGCAAAGCCAAGTCCATCGCTGTAAAACACCGATGAACTCCGCAAGTCGGTTGAAAACAATACCGGAATAGCATGAGGGCGGTGGTCAGATACGTTTGCGTTCATGGCGGGTTTGCGTCTGATTTTCTGTAGAGTTTTGGTGTTCGGTCTCATTGCAGGCACTACGAAACAGGGGTCAGTGAAGGGTTGAAACTTTGGCATCCCGCATGGCCGCGGAGGTTTGAAGCGTTGCTTCAACATCTGCGACTGACACAGGGAAAAATCGTTGGCCAAGGCTCAGGTATTCCGCAGCGAGTTGCCACGCATTCTGTTTGAGCTCGGTTCTGCCGGATGGTCTGGCGATTTCTTCAATACATCTGGCGGAACAACCCTCGTCATGGTGTTGAAGTGACGAGATAAGCGCCATCGACAGATACTCGTCCTTTGCCATGCAGCTGCAGTCGAGACTGTGAAATCCGGTCGGGCTGACAGCATAGCGCCGGTATGTAGCGGCAAATTTCCAAAGCGCGTCCAGAACGGCGCGACTGTTGTTGACGCCAAAATATCTTCGGTACCCGTCCCAAACCTCGCGCCATTGGTCGAGATGTTCGTTGTGGCAACCATTGAGCACGCAACGAAGTCCGAAAACAAACATGCGTTCGGCGGCATAAGGGTTTTGCATTCGGGTTTGAAATGCTTTTTCGAATGCTTGAGATGTCATGTCGTCTCGGCTCCTCGAGAGAATTCCAGGCAAATTGATCAATCGAAAATGTTGTCTGTGCAGGTGTCACCAACCTGCGCTGTTTGACGGTCGCCAGCGCGTGGCAAAGAAGAAAGGATCTCCATCCAGGATTGATTGAATTGGCTGTCGGCAGCTCTGTCCTGGATGAAGCTGAGCGCACAGGTTCCCATTTTCGTGTAGCACTCGAGCGAAAGGCTATGCCTGGAGCCTACAACCCAGAACTCACCGATTGCTGCCGGGTCGAAAAATGTCCGGCAGGCGCCCATGGTCAATTCGATCAGGTCGCCGCGCCGTGTGAGGCCGTCGAGGCGGCCTCGCTTCAGTTGAAGACAGGAGGAGTTCGAGACCCCGAGCGCGAAGGGATGGCGGATGTCCGACAGGTATCGCAGCAAGTGCAGAATGACCTGCCTGTCAATCTTCCAGGCATTGTCTTCTGCCAGGCTCTTCAGTCGGTCATGTCTGGAAACGCCGCCGTTAAGCAGACAGGCGTCGAGATTTGCGCTGGTGTCGAGGTCACTGAACCGCTGGGTTGGAAGCGATCCGACCGGACACAGAGCCTCCGTCAGGAACGACAGGACCGGACTTGGCAGGCACTGGGTCAGCTCTCGTTCCCGGGTTCCGTACATCAAGACATCAAAGGCAAGCTGGTCGGAAATTGAGGCGATGTAGCAAGTATGTGTGGCGGCTCCACTTGCATCGAACAATTGAAGCGACGGCGGCACCCGGTTGAGTTTGTCTGCATCCAGGGCAACCATGGTATCAACGGCAGCCGGCTGAAGACGTATGGCAACGCCCTCATTGTCAAATGTCAGATCATCACCGACCAGCATTGGCCTTTGATAAACTCCGACTTCGCTCATCACGGCACAGCCGTTCGCTGTTGACGCGATCACCTTTTCAAAACCCGGCAACCAGTCAAACAGCAGATCGACAGGTTCATCCAGGGCGCGTGCCCCGTGGGAGGCCGAAATGACGAGGTCCGCCAGGTCGTTGCCTTTTTTGCTGTTCACCCGCGTGGTGCCAGCACTGGAATTGACAAAGGCAAGTCTTGGGCCTTTTTGGCTGTCTTGCACGGTCTTGGTCACGAAACAGGGCTCCCCGATCGTCGCTCTGAAGCAAACTGGATCTAGTAAACGTCTCTGAGGTAACGTTTTTCACGCTTGAGATTGTTGACGTAGGCATTGGCGTCATCCGCCGACAGGTTGCCGAACTCGGCAATCACGTCATGCAGGGCACGGTCCACATCCTTGGCCATCCGGGTGGCATCGCCGCACACATAGAAATAAGCGCCGTCTTCGAGCCAGGCGAACAGGTCCTTGCCGTTTTCCTTCATGCGATGCTGGACGTAGATCTTCTGGTCCTGATCTCTGGAAAAGGCGAGATCCAGGCGATTGAGCACGCCCTGGGCGCTCAGCTCGCTCAGTTCGTCTTCGTAAATGAAGTCACTGGCCTTGTGCTGGTCACCGAAAAACAACCAGTTGGCTCCGCTTGCTCCACCGGCCCGGCGTTCCTGCAGGAATGCCCTGAACGGAGCGATGCCGGTGCCGGGACCGACCATGATGACAGGCCGGGTCTCGTCATCTGGCAGGCGGAACGATTTGTTCGGGGACACAAAAATCCCCGCTGTGCCATTGGTCTCAATCCGGTCCGCAAGGAATGTGGAACAGACACCGCCGTGGTTCCGGCCATGGGTCCGGTATCTGACGCTGGCAACGGTCAGGTGAATGTGATCCGGTGCTTCCAAGGGACTGGAGGATATGGAATAGGCGCGATGCTGCAATGGCTTCAGCAGCGCGGCGAAATCCGTCGCTGAAAGAGCGCCTTGCGGGAGCAGTTGAAGAAGATCCAGCACGTCCTTGCCCCAGAGCCATGCTTCCAGGGCTTCCTTGTCTCCGTGTTGAAGAACGTGGCTGAGTTCCTGGTGTTCGGCCCGCTTTTCCACTGCCGCAATCAGATCCCTGGAGGGCGTGGAGATTTCAAACCGGTGCTGGAGCGCTTCACCGAACGCGCCGCTGACACCGTCAACAGCCGTTTCGAAGGACGAGTTCAGCCGCTCCAGCACCGCCTGCACCAGCGCAGGGTCGTTCACCGGCATGACGCCAAGGGCATCACCGGCAGCATAGGTCAGGCCAATGTCACCAAGCGCAAATTCGTAGTGCCGTATTTCCTTGGCCGAGGTGTCACCCGATAGAAGGCGATTGACAGCAAGCGAAGACGGGTAGGGGGATTTTCGTGACCATTTGGATTTGGCGGGGGGCTCGATTTGTGCTCCGGTTTCGATTGCCGGTGTAGACGGCTGACCGGCATTCAGTTCCCTTGCAATCTTCGGCAAGGTTTCTTCCATCCAGGAAGCAGCCGGATCCTCAAAGTCGATATCGCAATCGATCCGCGTCACAAGGCGCTGCGCGCCGAGTTGTTCAAGTCTCATGTCGATCAGCTTGCCGGCTTGGCAAAAGTCGTCATACCCGGTGTCTCCAAGGGCCAGAACGCCGAAAGTCATGTTTTCAAGCCTTGGTGCCGTATCCGCAGACAGCGCTTCCCAGAACAGCTGTGCGTTGTCCGGCATCTCTCCTTCGCCATAGGTCGAGATCACGATCACAACGCAGGTCATTGCCGCGAACGCTTCAAGCGTGATGTCGTCAAGCGCCTGGACTTCGGGGGCCATGCCGTTGGATTTCGCGGTGGCTGCCGCGTCGAGGGCAACACCTTCCGCATTTCCGGTTTGTGTTCCAAACAGGATGTTCACCACTGGGGCCGTTGCGGATGTTTCCGCAGAAACGGCTGCGCCGGCTGGTGCACCCTGGATTGACAACCTTGAATGCAGACCGGCGAAAAACCCGGAAAGCCAGGATTTCTGCTCTTCGCTGAAGGGAGCATCCTTGGGTATGAATGGGATTTGCATGGACTGAGAGCTCTTGGAAACTTTGCGAACGAATTTTGCGGGGTCAGGCTGTGTGAGCTGCCGTGAACGACATCAGGTCGGAGATGCTGTGCTTGGCAAACAACTCCTCGAAACTCGGCAACCGGCCGACTTTTTCGCGGTTCTTTGCGTTCTGATAGATGATCCAGCCAAAGGTTCCTGGACTGTCCATCGACAGCACGTTTCGGCTGGCGAGGGCCTGTTTGTAATCACCGAGCCTCTTGTCGGCGATCAGGACGGCCAGCTCGTCATCGCTGTATTCCGACACGGCGGTGCGGGCATATCCCTGGAGCTTCTTTAGAAGCGAGAAGTCCTCGGTCAGAAGCAGGTTCCGGGCTGCCTTTTCAACCTCTGTATCCGAGATCTTCGGGCTGCCATTGACCCGTCCGAGCGCGACCGTCTGGGCCGTTGACATGACGAGATAATTGTTGAGGAGAACGTACATGTCCTCAGTGTCCGTCTGTCCATACCCGGGGACGGTACCGTCAAGGATTGGCTTGCCGGCCTTCAGTGCGGTCTTGAACTTGCGCAACTGGTGGGCAACGAGAGCCGAACTGAGCTCTTCAATCAATTCCTTCCGTGAGCGTGCCGCCAGAATTGCATCGCTGTCCTGATAGGCCAGAAGCGACGTTGGCATTGCATAAACGAAGTGCTGCTTTTCGTTGTCCCAGTTTTGTAGAAGCCAGGCAGCCTTGCGAGACCCCGTCGCCTCCAGATGCAGCGTCAGAAGGTGGCGAATGACATCTCCATGCATTTCACCAAGCGTTGACCCGTCCACAATCGAGTTCAGAAGAACCGAGTCATGACTGGCTTTGTCGTTTAATTCTGCGCAAGGGTCATACTGATAGGCAAAGCCGCCACTCATGCCATTGGCGAAACCCTTGCCGAAGCTGCCTATGTTCAGCACCGCTCCGTTGGTCATGTATTCGCAGCAGAAATCGCCGACCCCTTCAACGACCGCAGTCGCGCCGGAATTGCGGACCGCAAAACGGTCGCCCGCCTGACCTTCGACGAAGGTTCTGCCACCCGTGGCGCCAAACAGAGCAAAGTTTCCGATGAGAACGTTTCCGCCGGTTTCCTCCGATCCGCCGCCCGGAGAGCGGACAGTGATGGTGCCGCCACAAGCTCCTTTGCCGACACCGTCGTTGCAAGTTCCGTCATGCACAAGACGCATGCCATCGTTGCAGAACGCTCCGAAGGACTGTCCGGCAGACCCAGCCGTTTCGACATTGACCGTTTCTGCATCGAAGTACCGACGGCCGCGGTGATCTTGAAGGACCGCGGGGGTCTTTCGAGCAACCTTGTCATCAAGCTGATGGTTCAGCAGGCGTTCGATATCGATCGCAAGCTGACCTGCGACAGTCTTGTTGCAATTGTTCAGCCGGGAATTGGGGCGAAGGGTGACCTTGCTTTCGCCGTTCTCGAACAGCTCCCGGCAAGCGGTTTCGATAAAGCGGTCGTCGTGCTCGAAGTCCTTTTCCAGGTATACGGGATCATCGACCTTGATCTCTTCAGCGAAACTCAACATTGCCCGCAGGTCCAGTTGCCCCACCTGGGACGAGTGGTTGATGAGATGCAGCAGGTCGGACCGGCCGCGTGCCTCCTTCAGAGATTTCATCCCCAGTCCCGCCAGAACCTCCCGGGTCTCATGCGCGATGTTCAGAAGGTATTGCGCAAGCGCCCGCGGGTCCCCGTCAAAGACCTCCGGATTGGTGGTGAGACCAGCCGGACATTTGACGTTGCAGTTCTTCGCCATGACGCATTTCAGCATCATCAGGGCCGTGGTGCCGAACTCGAAGGAATCGGCTCCAAGCAGGGCGGATTTGACGACATCAGTTGCGGTCTGATGCGCGCCCGAGCAACGCAGAACCACTTTCTGGCGAATACCGTTTGCGCAAAGGGCCTGATGCACTTCCGCAATGCCGATCTCGGCCGAACGTCCCGTATACTTGAGGCTAGTAACCGCAGCTGCACCGGTTCCGCCGGTGTTGCCGGCAACGTTGATCACATCGGCCCCGGCCTTTGCCACGCCGACGGCGATTGTACCGATGCCTTCCGAAGACACGAGCTTCACGATGACCCGCACGCGGGCAGCCTTCGCGTCGTGGATCAGTTGAGCGAGATCTTCGATCGAGTAGGTGTCGTGGTGTGGCGGTGGCGAAACAAGCTCGACACCGGGAGTTCCCCCGCGGGCGGCGGCGATTTCCACGGTCACTTTGGGTGAGGGGAGCTGGCCACCTTCGCCGGGCTTAGCGCCCTGACCGATCTTGATTTCGATTTCCTCGAGCGACGGGTCAGCAAGATATCCTGCCCACACACCGAAGCGACCGGACGCGAACTGTTTGATCTTGGAAGACCGGATCGTGCCGTATCGGGAGATATGCTCACCGCCTTCACCGGAGTTCGACATGCCTCCTGCCATGTTCGTGCCGTGCGCGACCGCCTCATGAGCCGAAGCAACAAGGGCGCCGTGACTCATCGCACCGCTCGCGAGCAGTGGCGTGATTTCGCTTGCCGGCTGAACCTTGTTGAGGTCGATTGCTTGAGGAGCCGGCCGAACGCGGGCGAGAAACTCCGCTGCTAATCCCTTTGCACGGACCTTTACGAAACTGTCTTCCAGCCAATGCCCTTCGATCGAGGTCTTGAAACGCCGGACCAAAGCATCGGCAAGCTCGGAGCGCCGGGCCAGCTGATTGCCGCCTGGCCCTGACAAGGTCAGCCTGAACGTTGTTTCGTCTTCCTGCTCGCACTTGAGCCCGCGGAAATGGAAGGACGAGTTGCCATGGATTGAAAACCGCCTGAATTCGCGTTCGAAATCGGCTGCCGAGGCGGCATAGGAAACGTCTGCCGGAAACTCCAGAACATCCCTCAAAGCAGCGGGGCGCCGGCTACGCTCCTCCGACATCATGCGTGCGAAGGCACGGTAGCCCGGTGTGATCGAGAACATATCGATCATTGCCGGCGTCAGCTTGTCAAAGTTGGTGTAGGTGTAAGCCTTCTCATCCAGCCCAAAAGCATCTTCAAGTCGATCCACCGGCAGCAACCGGAGATGATCGTCGTGTTCTCCGGCATCCGGATTGGCGCTGAGTTGAATGCTTTCTTCTGTCATGTCGACAAAGCCGCGCACTGCAGTTGTGCCGAAGGAATGGCCTGCACCTTCGGCGCGTTCCTTGAACAGGCCCAGAAGAGGAATGTCCTTTTCGCTGGCAACGGTAAGCGCACGCTGGTGCCAGTCGAAGACGGCAGTCGCAATCGTCTCAAAGCCGACACCACCAACCGGCGTTTTAACGTTCGGAAAATAGCGCTTCAGGACAGGATCATCGGTATCGAGAAAATTGGGTTCGAAGAATTCGCCGCCGATGTAGCTCTCAGCCGTGCAAAGCCCAACCTTGCCCATGGTTTTAAGGAGCGACTTTTCCGCAGCTTTTGCGAAACGTTTGAACGCGGCTTCCGCGTTGTCTGGAAAAGTTTCTTCGGCCCTGAGCTGAACAGCCAGGGGATAGACCGCCGATGCGCCGAAACCGAGGGCAACGGCGACATGGTGGGCTGAGGAAATCTGTCCGCTTTCGACAATGACAGAGGCCCTGAGACGCAGACCTTCCTCTATCAGGCGCTGATTGACGGCAGAGACCACAAGCGCCATCGGCAAAGCTGCTCTCTTTGAAGAGACTTGCCGGTCACTCAAAATAATGATGCCGCCATGTTCTGCAGCTTGCTCGGCTGTGTGGCTGCAAATGCGGTCGATTTCCGCTTCCAAGGCATTGGCGTTTGCGACTTCATCGCCTGCGACAGGAGCGTAGAGCGTGTCGACGATCAGCACCGGTGTGCTCGTCTGTTCTCGCAGCCACTTCATGTCTGTCCGGGACAGGATCGGGCTGTCGACAACGATCTGCTGCTTACCTGACTTGGAAAATCTCGGTTTGCTTCCCAACGCAACACGCAAGGTCATGCCATCCGCTTCGCGAATGGAGTCAAGCGGAGGATTGGTCACCTGGGCAAAGCGCTGGGAGAAATACTTGGCAACACCACCTTCCTGATCGGAAAGGGCATTGATGGCCGCACCATAGCCCATCGCGGAGATCTTCTCCGCGCCTGTCGCCAGCATCGGATCCATCAGGAACTTGAAACTTTCCTGATTATGCGAATAGGCAACAAACCGCTGAGCAAGCTCCAGGTCACCTTCGTAAGGAACGAGCCTGCCCGGTGTTTTTATTGCCGGTCCACGATGGTCCGAAAGACGAAGCCGGGCCTCCTGGAGCAGTTTCCGGTAGTCTTTTTGTGCTGCAAGCTTGTCCAGTGCGGCTTTCGTACTCCAGCTTCGCTTTTGCGCATGGTCGTAATAGAGCATGCCGCCAGCCTCGATACGGCCGCGATGGATGATCTCCTCGGCCGGAAAGGAAATCTGCCCGGCTTCGGACATTACCGTCAGATACTCGTTCGTTTCCGTGGTTCTGAGCGGCCGCAGTCCAAGACGGTCCAAACGCGCGCCGACAATGGTGCCATCTCCAAAGATGAGTGCGGCCGGACCGTCGTTTTTCTCCTCGTAGAGCGAGAAGTACTCCAGCATGGCCCGAACATCTTGGGACATCGAAGTATCGTTTTCCCAGGCCGGCGGCATCATGGACACCACGGCCGTCACCAGGTCCAGATCGTCTTCCAGAACCCTGCTTTGCAAGGTCTGATCCAGGCGGCAGCTGTCCGACTGACCTTTGGGGCGAACGATATTGGCGTTCTTGGCTCTGGCGACTGCCGCTTCGGAAAGCCTGTTCTTCTTGTCGGTATTCAATTCGCCATTATGCGCCATGAAGCGGAACGGCTGCGCCATGCTAGGGTGCGGATCCGTATTGGTGGAAAAGCGCGTATGGAAATACAGCGTGTGAACCTTGTGTTGCGGCTCCTGCAGATCCTTGAAATAGGGGATCAGTTCGTAGGAATTCAGACGCCCCTTAAGCACCTGAGTGCGTGCACTCAGGGAGAGGGGATAGAGCCCCTCAAGTTCCAAGCACGTATAGGCCCTGGCTTCGATTGCAAGCAGAGCTTCGTGAACTTTTCTGTCGGAAATCGCCGGGTCTTTCTCCTTTGAAGACACAAACACCCATTGGCGGATTGCGAGCTGGTGTCTGACGGCTTTGGGGCGAAGAGCTGAACTATCGACCGGAACATCGCGTTTCAGGATCGTTTCAAATCCGTGTTCTTGCAGGAGACTTTCGATGAGAACGGCAGCAGCTTCATGCTCTGCGGCATTTGTCGGCATGAAAAAATTGCCGACGCCGAATTCACCAGGTCTCAGGTCCTCGCGCCCGGTCAGATGACGGAAAAAGGAAACGGACAGATCGATCGACACCCCGGCACCATCGCCAACACCTTCCGATGACATTCCGCCGCGATGCGGAACGGCGCAGAGGGCCTCGTGCCCCATGCACAGGACGTCATGAGCCTGGCACCCGTCTTTCCGGGTAATGAAGCCAACTCCACAGCTGCTTTTTCCTGCAGCCGGATCGTAAAGTCCGAATTGCCTATAATCCACCTATATGCGCCTCCTTGTTTCGCCTGACACGCCCTGCTGGTTCGTGGTTTTCTGCCCGTCTCCCGATCGCATGTATTTTTGCGCAAACAGCCTTGCCGGAGCGAACACGTGCGCCGACAGCAATTGGAATGTTGATTTATCGGGAATGAGAACGCTGGCTTTTATGCAGAATGCAAAGCTGGCTGATTGAAGTGTGTACTGACTATTAAACCTGAGTAAAATTTTCAAGTTTAAATTGGCATTGAACCTGGTGAAAATTGCCGCAGTGCATCAGAAGCCTCGCAGCTGCAAAGGTATCCTTCAAACGCATTGGTTTTCGTAGTCTTTCAGGCTTCCGGCTACTTTTCGCACTTACCTGACAGGCGGCCGATCCAGCGTAAATTCGCTGACTGCTATTCACCGCCGGCAGAGCGAAGCGAGTGGTTATTGGGTTCATGTGAAGCCTCGGAAGCCAGCTCGCGACCTTCTTTAGGCGGGGAGATGGCAGGTAGCGCAACCGGGTTTTCGAGGCGGCTCAGGGACGGCCAGAAGTCGAAAAACCATAAGAGGAATGCCAGTGACCAAAGTGAAACGGCAACTCCGTGAAAAGGGCCTGGCAATTCAAAACCAAAGTCCGGAGCAATTCGAGCGAGCGCGGATAGTACGAGTGCCAGAGCCCCAAGTCGGACGGTCAGGGATTGTCCAAGGGTGTTGCCCGTGTGCAGTTTTCCGGCAATGCAGAAAACTGCATAGACCCCGAGACCAAGGCCTCCCACAAATGCGGCATGTAGTCCGGTAGACTCTGCCCAGGGCGCACCAAGACGATAACAGCCGGTGAGTATGAGGCCGATACCTGCAAATGCGGAGGCTCCGGCCAGCATGAGAATTTCCGACTGAAAAACAGCGCGCCCGATAAAAGCCTCCGCGACGCGATCCATGAAGGCGGCTCCAGCAGCGACCAGCAGAAAACCGGACACCGCAGGACTAAGGCCGACTATGTCCCCGGCAATGGCGACAAGAACCAGCCCAGGCGCCAGATTGAGCCGGCCAGGATGCGGTCGAAATGGTGATGTTTCCTCACTTGGGTCCAGGATGAGATTTGTGACCGGTACCGTTATGCGTCCGAGCGCAAGTCCAAGCAGCCCCAGATACGCGAAACCTGCGAGATGGGTTGATTTGGTCGCGAGGTCTGTGTCGCCGGTGAAGAAACCCATTTGAGTTGCTGAGACGCAGCCAAGCAGGATTGCCAGCCAACCGGCGAACGCGATCAGCCGGTCCGTCCGTTGACGCCATGAAAGCTGCAGCAGGTAGCAAATCAGCAGGGCCTGCCAACTGAAATCCGCAAGAGCGCCTAGAAGTGCCAGGGTGTCCCAACCCAGCAGCCCAACGAAGCGGCCTGTCGCCCAAAGGGCCGCTATTCCCCAGAGTTTTCGCCCCCGTAGTGGCTCCGTATCTGTCCACTCGGGTGCTGCGGTTGTCAGAAACCCGATAAGCGCAGCTCCGAAAGCCCCGACAAGCATCTCATGCGCATGCCAGAGCTGAGGCGGCACGTCTTGCGCCAGGGGCAGGTCGAAGTCGAACGCCAGAACCCAGAGGAGGGGCCAAAGCACCACGTAGATTGCGGACAGAGGAAAGAACAGGCGAAAGCCTTCGCTTGCAAGCACATTCCACCAACTCGGGTTCGAGGTAGGGGCGTGTCCATGACTGGCGGGACCGCAGCTCATGCGATTTGCCTTTCGTCGACGTCATGGATGTGCCTGAACAGCATGTCCTGCTGAAGTGCTTTTTGAACCCACTCGAAAACAGAAATGTCATCACGATCTGCCGGGCGGCCCGAAACGTGGCGTATGCCCAGTATACCGTTTCCTCTGCTGTCCAGCACCGCGATCCGGTCAGCAATTCTGACGGCCTCTTGCAGATCATGGGTGATGAATAAGCCGGAGACCTGGCCCCCGGCGCAGACCTCGATGATCAGATCCTGCATACGGCGGCGCAGCGCCACATCGAGTGCGGTGAATGGTTCGTCAAAATAGAGGAAATCCGGTTCGATCGCCAAGGCTCTGGCGATTGCGACCCTTTGCTTCATGCCTCCGGACAGTTCGACCGGAAACTTCTTCAGGTCTTCAGGCAGAAGAGCAACGCGCGTTGCGGTTTCGACAACGCGTTTGGACCGCTGTGAGCGAGGGACACCCGCCAGCTTCAGGGAATAGGCAATGTTGTCCGAAGCCGTTGCCCATGGAAGCAGGGAAGGTTCCTGAAAAATCATTCCCTGCCTGTGATAACCGCGTTGAATCCTTCCAGCCCGCGCATCGATCAGCCCGGCTGCAATGTGCGCGAGCGTGGATTTTCCGCATCCGGAGGGGCCTACGAGAGCAACGATTTCTCCCTGTCCGATTTCCAGGTCGATCTTGTCCAGAACTGTCCGTCCCAGATAGGCGTGTCCGATGTTGTTCAGCTTCAATGAGGTCATCTTTTAACGCCCCATGGCTGAGCGGCTCTGCGCCAGCGATCAACTTCACCCTTTACCGGATGAATGAGCGCATATTCGACGACAATCAGAAGCCCGACCGAAACCACCACCCAGGCAAGAGCCTTGGTGATGTCCAGATTTGTGCGGGCATCGGCAAGCGCACCGCCGATGCCACCTGCACTGGCGAGCAGTTCCGCCATGACGGCAACCTTGAAGGATGTGCCAAGGGCGAGGGCAAACGCCGGAAAAAGCGTTGTCGTCGTCTGGCGCAGGCCAACCGTCAAAAATCGCCTGACCGGACCGGCGCCGAACGCCTGTGCCATCTTGTCCAGGCCTCTGTCGCGCGTGGAAATTCCACGCGCGGCGCCAAGAAATACCACCGGCAATGCGGCAATGACAATGACGGTTCGAACCGTTGCATCCGTTCCACCAAACCAGATCATCGCAAGGACGATCCATGCGATCGGAGGTACACCAAGAATGACTGTTATGAGAGGTGATGCAAGGCGCATCACGGCCGGTGAGTATCCTGCAAGAAGTCCCAGCGCGGCGCCGCTGATCGCGACAAGCGCAAAACCTGTGACAGCGCGTTGCAGAGTCAGCAAGGTGATCTTCCAGGCCTCGGGATCTTGCGCCAGCGACCCGATTTCCTGAAGTGTCTGAAGGGGGGAGGACAATATGAACTGTCCGTATGCTTCATGCCCTGCTTGCCAGACCGCGGCCAGAAGGCAAAGACCGGCGAGCCCCGCCCAACCTGACCAGACAAATTCCAGTACCCGGCCAGTCCTGCTGAACACGTGATCCTTGATACCGTCTGGCGATGGCTGAGGCATGTTTTCAAACACTCACTTTAGGAAGCCCGGAACCGGATCGGTTGTCCGCTTCCAGGTCTTTTCTCCAAGTCGTCACAGATAGAACTGATCATCCGGGAGCTTTCCGCCAATGCGTGCCATGTCCGGCCCTGCCATTGCCGTTAGCATGCGCTCGATATCTGCGCGCGCATCAGAGGCGGGCCGGGCGACGAGGTTGCAGTGCGGGACGGAGGCGGCCAGCAAGGGAGCAGGAAGACCCAAGGCCTTGGTCGCTGCTCTTGCGGCCTTGCCCGGATCTTCAATGACTTCGGATGTCACGGTTTCAAGCGTGGCTTGAATGGTCGAAAGAGTGTCCGCATTCGTGTCCAGGAAAGCTTGCGTCACCGCCAGACCGGCTTGAGGAATGACTGGTGCGGCACCTGTCATCTCGCCCCATGCCTTTTGTATGTCGATGACCCGGGATACTTTCTTGCCGGCCTTGCGACCGCGCAGAACGCCGGCAGTCGTAGACGGCTCGGCAGTCAATGCCGCGTCGACCTTGCCGGCAAGCAGCAGCTGCATCGCCTCAATCGGAGAACCAGCATAGGTAATCTGCAGATCCTGTTCCGCGTTGAGGCCATTAAAGGCAAGCAGCTGCCCAAAAATGATTTCCGGAGTATCACCGCGGAACGGCACGGCAATACTGTGGCCCTGGAGATCCTTGATTGTCTTTATCCCGGCATCTTCACTGATGATGTAGAGCAGGCCGTTTGTCATGACATTCGCGAGACGGATTGGAAAACCTCGGTTGTAGAGGTTTGCCGCAGCCTGAACCGGAACGACCGAAATTCCGATGTTGCCGGAGGTCAAGCCGGCGCGCAATTCATCTGGGTTTCGCCAGGCCTTGAATGTGGCATCGTCGGTGATTGGGTCAAATGCACCACTCGCAACCGCATAAGCAAGGGTCACGGATGGCCCGGCGGGTGGACCGAAGAAGGCAAGGTTCTCCAGTTTGCTGGCAAGTGCTGTCGAGGGCAGTAGAGAGGTCGCAGCTCCTGCAGCCAGCAGAGAAAGCGCGCTGCGCCGGTTCATGTCGGTCAATTTGGTCATTTCATCTGCTCCACTATTCCCGGGACGGGTTTTTCTTCCTCAAGCACAACTAGTTGAATGCGAACTGGGTCGGAACGTGCAGCCAGCCAGTGATCCTTGCCGGCCGGCACCGTCAGGAAGCTTCCGGGCGGATAGACGGTTTCCTTCTTTTCATCCACGTCGCTGCCATCGCCCCATGACATGTCACCCGAAAGGACTGTCAGTAGACGAAGTCCGCTTTTCGTCGCATGGGGTGGGACGACCTTGCCGCTCTCGACGTCCAGGACGACGATGGCAGGTTGCCCGGATGGTGATACTGCCAAAGGCGTCACAAAAGCTGTTCCGTAGACTTGCTTGGACGGCAGTTTGCCAATGTCGATCAAAGTTGTGTCGGCAAGTGCCTGGATTGGTAGCGCAAGTGCGAAAATTGCAGCCAGAACCGATTTCATGCCGGTCTCCTTTCGGGATGTTCCGCTTCGAATGCGGGTGATTTCTGGCTCGCGCTAGGCTGGCTGTTGATCTCGGCTATTGCTCCGGTCGAGGGTAGCTAAAGTCGCCAACGCACTTGAATGGATTGGCTGACTGTTCAAACACTTGATGGATTAAGGACTGAGCGCTTGAATTGTTGGCATCTCTGCGTTGACGACCTTAACTGGAGTCAATAACTCAAGTTTATATCGGCTCTGAGATTCCCCGAATTGACTTTCATCAAGCGGACAGGAATTTGCAGTCGAAAATGAGACACTTTCAGATCGGCAATTCTTTGGCGGCAACAAGGAGGCCGCACCTTCGATCGGAAGTGCGGTTCCGCCAACAAAGCTGACACGAACTGCCCGGGGAGCACCAAAGTCGCGATTCATGCTCGATGCTGTACGAATTGCCTTCTGGGGCCAAAAGGAATGCAGATCGGCACACGCCACGTCCTCTCGAACAGGTGAATTTTCTGATGATCGGAAACGTAGGTTGTTGCCGTTCAAGGCAGAGACGTGCGTCTTGAATGGCCGGTATTCGGCATAAAAGTCAGTTAAATCAAAATCTTGCGAAGTAAACAGTTCGGGGCGCGACATCGCGCCCCGAGACTTGATTTCGAGTATCAGACGAACTGGAAATCGTCACCGTCCTGGAAGTATACGAAGGTATTTTTCAAGGTCAGGCTGTCGTTTTCGTTGAACTCAAAGACAGTGTCCCAGCCTTGCTGCGTTGCGCTGGCAAGCAGGTCCTCAAAACTGTCGATGCCGTCAATGGAGATGGAGATCTTGTCGCCTGGCTGTGACCAGAACCACCAGTCGAAGCCAGGGTCGAAGTCCTTGACGACATCGTTGCCGCCGTCGAAGACAAAGGTGTCCTGGCCCCAGCCGCCGGTCAGCAGATCATCTCCGGCGCCACCGGCAATAATGTCGTTGCCACGGCCACCATCCAGACGGTCATTGCCTTCTCCGCCGGACAGAGAATCGTTTCCAGACCCTCCGTTCAGTCGGTCCTGACCATCGCCGCCCTCCAGAACGTCGTTGCCATTGCCACCGTCAAGACGGTCATGGTCGGCACCGCCATCAAGGAAGTCGTTGCCCCAGCCACCTGATAGCCGGTCGTTGCCCTGACCGCCTGACAGTTGGTCGTCACCCCAACCACCGTTCAAACGGTCATTTCCGGCACCGCCGCCAAGGAAATCGTCGCCCCAACCACCGCTCAGCTTGTCACGGCCGTTTCCGCCAAGAAGATCGTCGTCTCCCCAACCGCCGTTCAGTCGGTCATTGCCGCTACCGCCGGAAATGATGTCATCGCCGTCACGACCATTGATGCGATCGTTGTCGGAACCGCCTCTCAGAAGGTCATCATCATGAGTGCCGCGCTGCGCTTGCGAACGGGCTTCTTCATCGGAAGTGGTGAAGTTGAACGTTGAGGTGTCGCCCTCATCGATCCCTTCATAGGCGTTGCCATCCAGATCAAGGAATGCGCCATCGGAAATCTCGACAGCGTAGCGGGCGTCGGCCTGAAGGTGCTCCGGAGGTGTAACTATAACCGTGGGGCCATCGAATTGGACAAGGCGTTCATCGTTCACATCGATTTCGGTACGTTCACCGGTGCTGCGATTGACGAGCGTCAGGAAACCATTTCCTGCTTCGACTTCTTCGGTGAAGGTGAGGGTGATCGAGCTGTCATTTGAGACCTCTCGGTCGTTATCGCCAGGTGTTGCGGATACCAGGTACGGATCGGCGTCACCAGCGAGGGATATCTCTGTCGGATAGTAGACAGACCCTTCCGATGAGAAGCCCAATCGGCCATCAGAGTTGGAACCCCAGGTGTAAATTGCACCGCTGTCAGAAACGGCAATCAGGGAATTGGGTCCGGTGTGCAGCTCGACGATGTTCACATCGTCAAGTTCGGGAAGCAGTGTCGGATAGAACGTGACATCCGTTTCCGCCGCAGGATCTCCATCAAGGCCTCCGCTCGGTCCTTCGTCGTTCGGACCCCAGACATACACATCGCCGTCTTCGGTCAAGGCTGCCGCCCAACGAGCACCGCCTTTAACCTCAACGACGTTGCCCGGTAATCCGGTAAGTTCAACAGGAGCAAGAACATCCGATCTATCGGCCGTGAATGTCCCGTCGCCATTGTCCGACCCCTGAAGCAACTGACCATAGCGGCTTTCGCCCCATCCGAAGACGCGGCCGTCAGCGGTAACCGCATAGGACGTCTTGGTGTCGGCAGTCACCGAGACAATATTGTCCGGAAGCCCTTCAACAAGCACGGGTTCGGTTGAACGGCGCGCCGGTGAACCATCATCTTCCAAAGCATCCGGAGAACCGAGCTGCCCGTCCGTGTTGCTGCCGAACGCATAGACCTGGCCATCGGCCGTCAGGGCCAGGGTATGAGACGTTCCCGAAGACACCAGCACGACGGTTTCGTTTGCCAGAGCTTCCACGGCAGTTGGCTCGTGACGCTCGACCTGGTCTCCGAGGCCGAGTTGTCCGTTGGAATTTGTTCCCCAGGAGTAAAGGGCACCTGTGTCGGAAATCGCGTAGGAAACACCATTGCCGTTTTCGATCGTGACAATGTTCACATCATCGAGTGCTTCAACCAGTGTCGCACTTGTCCGCGCTTCTTCATCACCGGTGCCGAGTGGTCCGTTGTTGTTGTAGCCGAACGCGTAAACATCTCCGTCCTCGGTCAGGAAGGTGGTGTGCAAAAGACCTGCGGATACCGAAACGATCTTGGAATCGAAACCTTCTGGCATGGACACTTCGACCGGTGTTTTGACATCGAAGCCCGTCGTACCTATGCCGAGCTGGCCGACAACATTCTCGCCGCTCGTATAAAGAGTGTTGGTTTCTGTATCGAGGAAGACGGAGAAGTGATTTCCGGCACCTGCCGTCGCGGTCGTGACTTCGGCCTTGCCTTCGTAGAATTCAACTGCGCGCGGTCGTGTCAGTTGGTCATCGTAGCTGCTGGACCCAAAGACACTGGTCTCGCCCTCGTCGAGATAGTCCCCGTCACCATTTAGATCTGTTAGTCGAACAACGTTGTTGGCAGAGCGGAACGTGTTCGCGGTAAGCGTGAGGTTCCCATCTTCGTCAGCAGCGACAGAAAAACCGATATCGGCCCCAAAGCCTTCAGGCATCGCAGAAGCATTCCATACCTCGACGGCTTCGGATTGATCATCGATCTGTCCGGAGCCGTCCTTGTCCGTGAGGCGGTAGAGCTTCAGTTCTTCACCACTGACTGGGAACCATGTGAGCGTGTAAAGCGAACCGTCGACGGCGGTCGCATTGGCGATGTCCACCGGGGCACCGAAATTCATGTCATCGGAAATGAAGGTCTGAACTTCGTCTTCCTGAATGGTGCCATCGCCGTTCTTGTCCTCAATGCGATAGATGGCATCTGTGGCGGCGCCGGTGAGGTCATTCAGGTAGGCGACGTTTCCGTCAAAACTGATGTCGAAGGGAACGGCGGTATCAATGACCGTTTGCACGTCAAGCCAAAGCGTTGCCTCGCCTTCATCGTTGGCGTCTCCATCGCCATTCAGATCGACAGTCTTGTAGATTGCATCCTGTGGCGTCGACCTTGTGCCGGCATTCGTGACATAGATGGCTCCGTCGCCACCCTCATAAATACCGTTTGGCGTAATGGTGGAGAAGCCTGCAGCATTGTCGGCGGAAAACCAGACATTGGCTTCGCCTGCATCCTGTGCGTCTCCATCGTTGTTGTTGTCTTTCAGGCGGTACACCGCGTCCGTGGTACCGTCTCCGAAATAGACCGACTTGTCGGACGCCTGATGAACGTTGAAGATGTTCTCGGTCGGGTCGACAATCCCGGATGCGTTTGTTTCATCAAAGAAAACGGTGGTTTCACCCGCACCCGAAGCAGTGCCGTCACCATCAATATCCTGAAGTAGCAATAATTGGTCTTTGCGTTGGTCTCCAACGAGAATGCCGTTGGTAACGCGCGAAGTCAGACGTGCTATTGATAGGCTCCCAAACAAGTTGAAATGCTGCCTGGCGAACTTGCTGGGTAGGCGACCAATTATTTTGAAGTGTTAACGCTGTCAATCGGGTAAGCATAAAATATGAGTTAAAAGTTCATATTATTTTTTACGCTGCGTATGCAATGCGCTGATGTGCACCGCCCGCTTGAGCAGTTCAGTTTGTGATCGAGGTGAAACAATCGGGGCCTGGTCTCAGAGATTGCTTGCCCTGTTCAATTTCGGTCGAATATCAATTCTGCTGATTGATCAGAATGAATTCTCTCAATGCAGGGACAACTCCCGTTGCCAGGGGCAGGTGGGGGTTGGTGTAGGTCGCAAAGTTTGCTTCCATACCAGTGCCTTCAACCTGCTTCAGCATGTGTGACATGCCAACCTGAATTTGAAGCTTCGTTTGAGCTCCTGCACTGTGGAGTTTCTCTGCGTCCGAAGTCGTTACCTGCATATCCTCTGTCCCCTGAAGTATCAGGCTTGGCCCTCCAAAGGACGCCATCAATGGCAGCGGGTCATGTGAGAAGAGATTGATCATGTAGTCCTGCAGGCCTGAGCTGAACAACGGCTTCAACGCGTCAGGAATTTCTTGATCCGGCACTTTCCTGCCTGCTTCCAGATTGTCCAGGATCCGAAAAGCATCCTTCAACAACGGGGCATTGGCTGGATTGGCTTTCAGCTGCTCTCGCATCAGTTCGCCAAGTGGCCGGCCAGGAACTGCTGCCAGCAACAGGCCGCAGACAGGTGTGTTTCCGCTCTCAACCGTTTTGAGCGCTACCAGTCCGCCTTCACTGTGGCCAAGCAACCAGACGCAATCATGCCCGCTTTTTGACGACAAGATTGTCGACCAGCGCGATACATCGCCTGCATAATCTTCAATGGTTACCTTGTTGCCATCTTCTATAGCACTCGAACTGGAGTACATGCCTCGCTTGTCTATACGCAGGCTTGATATTCCCGATTCCGCAAGACCTTGCGCCAGAAGTTTGTAAACGTTTGAACGAATGCCGAAACCACCGTTTCCATCTCGATCGATCGGTCCCGATCCCGGGATGATCAGGACCGTTGCAAGGTTTTCCTCAGCGTGAATGTAAGCGCCGTGCAACAGACCTTTCGGTCCCCGCAAGGTCATTTCCTCATCTGCCAAGGCAAATCCGCCGGGCAATATGCCGATCAAAAGCAGCAACCGGATCAGCATAAAGCGCGAGATGATAAGAGGGGACGGGAGTGTCATGGAGAACCTTCCACCAGCTTGAAGCGGATATTGAATTTCTCTCCCGTGGACCGGCATGTAGTGCTTTCATGGTGAGTTCGCAACCACAGCAGTCCATCGGGAACCATCTGGAGGGCTTCAACTTAAAGACAATGGTGCTGGAGGCCCTAGGTTCTTGAAGGAAGTCGTTGCAGGTAGACGTCTTAGAGTGTACCGATGACGACAGGCACCGCCCTGAACAGCGAAAATTTGTCTTGTTGGCTAGGCACCGACCAACCCTCCAGCAGTTCGCATTCCAGACCAAGAGGGCACAGCCATGTCTGCACAAAACCAACCCACAACACATCTCGGGCGCGTCGCCGCCATATTGGGCGTTTCCGATATTCACAGATCATACGAGCTTTACAGCTCGATCTTCGGCTTTGAAAAGACCTTCGAGAATGGCGACCCGGTCGGCTTCATGATCCTCAAGAAGGATGATGCCGAACTGCACCTGAGCCTGCAAAGGGGCTACAAGGCTCCTGCGTTCAACGTTGCTCATATGATGGTGTCAGACGCCGAAGAAGTTTACCGGGCCTGCGAACGGCACGGATTGCGTATCATCAAACGCTTGAAGGTGCATGACTACGGTCTCAAGGCATTCGTTTTTGCAGACCTCGACGGAAATCGCATTGATGTCGGAGAGGCGGTCTGACTTCGGACAGCCGGGCAGGGATCGTTTCCTGCTCGGCATTTAATGTGGTTGAAGCCAAACTGACAGAACCGTCCTTCAAATAGAGCCAAGATTAGCAAGCTCTCCTCTTTCGGTAATGAAAGTGAATTGAGCGGCCTATTACTTTTATATCTTGCACACCGGGAAAACCTTCGACGCAGGGCTGGCGATTGCGCAACTCCACTTGCAACGAACGATTGGAAGTCCAGCCAGCGGGTCCATAGCGGTTTCAGAGGGAGGAGAGTCAGGATCAGGTTGTGGTGGCTGCCTTGGTCGCCCGGGTGTGCGATCGTTCTGAAGAAGCTGTAAAATATTACAATGACAAAATCTCGATTTTGAGTCACGATTACTGGAATGAACGTTAAGAGACTGAGCTGATATTGCCTGATAATTACCTTATAATACAAGCCGATACGTGTCTTTCGTGAATTAAGTCTTCGATCTTGAGGATCAAAAGTTGCGCTGTGGTGTTGTGCTTACAGCAGGGTAGTTGCTCGTCATGTAGAAATAATTTTGACGCCTTGGGTGGAAGCATCCGAGTGTTGTATTTTCGTGTTTAAGTTGAAAATTGTAATATTGGATTTTATACAAGTAAATTGTCGAATCTGTGATCTAATGTGATCATTTTGAGGCAATCCAACGGAGATTTTTATTTTGTGAATAAAGTTTAATGCAATTTAATACTGGAATTGACTGTAGGGAAAATCGCATCACATAGTCCCGGCGGTTTTGGGTGGCGTCCGCGAATAGGGGGATGCGCAGGCTTGTGAGGGGCCTTGCGCATCAATATGTGAGGGTCTCAATGCGTCCGACAGATTTCATTAGCACTGTATCTGGCCAGGCTATACTTCGTTCACCGGATGTAATTCCGGTGGGTGACGACGTTTTTGAAAAGGGTCGAATTTCAGAGATTTTGACCGATATTCAAACGCGGCTTGGTGAATTTGCACGCAGCTGGAATTCGGAAAGATCAGTATCCGCAAATTTCCTGGACAGTCTGGGTGACAGTCCGTGGCTCGATTTTCTGTTGCCGGCAGACGGAAGCGATGATGGTGCAGAAGAAGCGCTGGATGCTGAAGTTTCCGTTTCGCGGGACGAGTACGAAACCAGTCCTCTTCAAGTGAACGACAGCGATGGTCCGGCAAGTGGACCCAAGTCCATACTGGATATGTTGTTCGATGCTGCGGACGAAATCGATGCCATGTTTGAAGAGGCGTTGGAGCGAGTAACCCCTGATTGGGGCGGAGATGCCGACAGCGGTTTTGGTGGCTTCGATCCATCTGCATTCCCTATCTTCTGGCCGAACGGGGACACCGAAGGTTCTGACCGGTTTGTTGCCGATGACGGTGAAGGATGGATTCCGGGAAGATTTGACTGGCCCGACAAGGCCGGTGATGCAGACGACATTCTCCACCACTTTACCTGCTCATGCCCGGGATGTGGTGGCCAGCACGAAGGTGCCGAAGGAAACGAATTCGGAAGTGCCCCTGCAGGCAGTGTGACGGTTTCAGCTCCGGCCCAACTTGGGGACATGGCGGATTACCTGACCAGCGGTTACTGGGGCGACAGGGGCGTCAACACCTCCAGCGGGACACTTGCGCATAACCTGGGTTCTTCAGGAACGCGGGCGAACAACGGTGTGCTTTACTTCAACGTGTCCGGTTTCTCATCGGACGGGAACGGATTGTCTTCGGCTCGTGCCGATCTTGTCCGCGAAGCTTTCAAACTCTATTCGGCGACGCTTGGTATCCAGTTCATTGAAACCACGTCGACCAACGCCGATGTCGTTGACTTTTTCTTCAGCGACAATTCTTCCGGCGCCTACGCGAACTTCAACTACTATTCCAATGGTACTCTGGGCGCGACTTACATCAACGTCGCAAGCTCCTGGTCTGGCGGCACGTCGTCCTATGACGATTACACGCTGCAGACTATCCTTCATGAAATCGGCCATGCGCTCGGCCTCGGTCACCAGGGCAACTACAACGGTTCAGCCTCTTACCCGGGCAGCGCGACGTTCGAGAACGACAGCTGGCAGGCATCGATGATGTCCTATTTCAGCCAGTCGGAAAACTCGACAATCAATGCGGACTACGAATTCCTGCAGACGCCAATGTCTGTCGACTGGATGGCCTTGGATGACCTTTACGGCAGCCAGGGATATGGCGTCTCCAACGCCTTTTCCGGCGACACGGTCTATGGCTTCAATACCAACATTTCTTCCAGCGTGAGTGATATCTGGGCCAAGTTTGCGACTTATGCTGATCAGACCGCCTATACGATCGTTGATGGCAGCGGCAATGACACGCTGGATCTGTCCGGGTACAGCAACAACACTGTGATCAATCTGGCACCGTCAGACCGGTCTGCCACGGCTCCCTCGATTTCCAGCATTGGCGGCCGCGTCGGTAACCTGACGATTGCCGAAGGAACAATCATCGAGAACGCCATTGGTGGGTCGGGCTCAGAAATCTTCTATGGCAACATCGCCGACAACGTTTTGACCGGGAACGGTGGCAATGACACCTTCCACGACAGCGCGGGCGACGACACCTATAACGGCGGCTCCGGCACCGACACAGTGATCTTTGCAGGCGATTTCGCAGATTACAGCTTCGCGGTCAGCGGCAGTTTCCTGCAGGTCATCAACGCGGCGGTTGACCTTGTCTCGAGCACGGTTGAGTGGCTTGGCTTTGGCGACCAGACCGTCAGCTATCAGGATGTTGTCGACAGCCTGTCGGGCAACACAGCTCCGGTGGCAAGCAATGACAGCTACAGCGTATCGGAAGACGGTACGGTCTCCGGAAATCTGTTGAACAATGACAGTGATGCCAACAACGATCCGCTGACTGTTGTTCAGGTGAACGGTTCCAGCGTAGCGGTCGGTCAGCAAATCCAGCTGAACTCCGGTGCGTTGCTGACAGTCAATGCCAACGGAACGTTCGACTATGACCCGAACGGTGCCTTCGAAGGCCTTAACAACGGTCAGTCTGACGAAGACAGCTTCACTTACCGAATTTCCGACGGCGAAGGCGGTTTCGACGACGCGACCGTTACGATCGACATCGATGGCGTGACCGACAACGTAGCGCCCAACGCGGCAAATGACAGCTACAGCGTGTCGGAAGACGGCACGGTTTCCGGCAACTTGCTGACCAATGACAGCGATGCCAATAACGATCCTTTGACGGTCGTTCAAGTAAACGGTTCCGGTGTGGCGGTCGGCCAGCAGATTTCACTTGGCTCTGGTGCCCTACTGACAGTCAACGCCAATGGCACGTTCGACTATGACCCGAATGGCGCCTTCGACGGTTTGAACAACGGGCAGACCGATCAGGATACATTCACCTACCGGATTTCCGACGGAGAGGGTGGTTTCGATGAGGCGACCGTCACCATCGATATCAATGGAGCGACGGATAACTCGGCGCCGGTTGCGAACAATGACAGTTACAGCGTGTCGGAAGACGGCACCGTCGGTGGCAACCTGCTGACCAATGACAGCGATGCCAACAATGATCCCTTGACGGTCGTTCAGGTGAACGGTTCCAGCGTTGCCGTCGGCCAGCAGATCACACTTTCTTCCGGTGCTCTGCTGACGGTCAATGCAAATGGCACGTTCGATTACGACCCGAATGGCGCGTTTAACGGCCTGAATGACGGTCAGTCTGACGAAGACAGCTTTACCTATCGGATCTCTGATGGAGAAGGCGGTTTCGACGAGGCAACGGTCACGATCGACATTGACGGCGTCTCGGGCAATGCCGCTCCGGTTGCGACCAATGACAGCTACAATGTCGATGAAGACGGCACGGTGTCCGGCAACCTGCTCACCAATGACAATGACGCCGACAACGATCCATTGACGATCGTGGAAGTGAACGGATCCAATGTCGCGGTTGGTCAGCAGATCACTCTGCCGTCGGGCGCGCTGTTGACGGTCAACGCCGACGGAACATTCGACTACGACCCGAATGGTGCCTTTGACGGGTTGAACGACGGACAGTCGGATGAAGACAGCTTCACATACCGGATCTCCGATGGTGAGGGCGGGTTCGATGAGGCGACGGTCACCATCGACATCGACGGCGTAACGCCTCCGGCTCCGGACCCTGATCCCCAGCCAGATACCAATGTCACCATCGACTTCGAAGGACTGCCAAACGGAGCTTATGCAGGTGAGGCGGGGCTGGATTTCTCAGGCATTGAAGTTGTCAGCACAAGCCAGGTTGACGGTTCCAAGGCGGGGCTCTCCAACGGCTTCACAATCACCGCGACTGATGGTGACTTCAACCTTGACAGCCTGCTGCTCCGCTCGCCACGTGGCCGCGTGCAGATGGAAATTGCCGCTTATGATGACGGTGAGCTTGTCGATGTCGTGAATGCGACCATCCGACGTCGTAACGGGGTCTATGAGATCGAGCTCGGCGAAGGATTCGATGGTGTCGACGAGATTGTTGTCACTGCGAACCGCGACTTCTACATCGACAACATCGAACTCGTCACCAACACCGAAGTTCAGCCTGATGTGAACACGACGCCCAACGCGCTGGACGACGCTTTTGAGACCAACGAAGGTGACCAGGTCTCAGGTAACCTGCTGCAAAACGACACCGACACTGATGGCGATGCGCTGACATTGGTTTCCGTGGAAGGCAATAACGGCTCTGAAGTTCAGCTGAGCTCCGGAGCGCGGGTAAGCTTCGACGCAGACGGTAACTTCGTCTATGACCCGAATGGCGCTTTCGACGATCTGCTGGACGGGGAATCGGCAACGGATACATTTGAGTATCAGGTTTCCGATGGCAAAGGTGGAACCGATACGGCTGTGGCCACTGTCACGATCAACGGGGCAGGTACTGCACCGACTGACCCGACGGATCCGACCGACCCAGTGGAGCCGGCTCTGCACGTCATCGGCTTTGAAGGTGGCACCAACGGCCAGCCGTTCATCACGGAAAGTGGTGTGGTGTTTGAAAACACGATTGCCACCAACCAGTCGACCGGTGTTTCCGATGGTGGCCTTGCCGGCAGAAGCGTTGGCCAGAGCATATCGTTCAGCCTTGCTGATGGTGGTGACTTCGACTTTGAAGGAGCTGTCCTGACGCCAGGGGCCGGCTGGTGGTCGACGATCACGGTGGAAGGCTACAATGACGGCCAGCTTGTTGGCTCGGAAAGCTTCACCTCCTGGGGGCGTCGGGAAAACGACTATTCAGCGAACGACAACATCTTCGATCAGGTGGATGAAGTGGTCATCACGTCCAGCAACGGCATCATCCTGGATGAGGCGCAGCTGATTTTCTAACGGTGGGAGCCTCACACTCTGAGGCCATCTGAGGCGCGGAAGAAGGATCTAAATGAGATCTTTCTCCGCGCCTTTCTTTTGACCCGAACCGGTTGAACCGGTTTGGAAAACTCTAGCCTGGAGCATTTCGCTGCGATGGAGTTTTCGTAAAGGCCTCGGGAGCTTCAGCCGACCCTGTCTGTCGCTGCTCCTTGGCGGCTGATCCCCACCAGATGAGCTGCTTGATTGTACGGTCCAGATAAGTGTCCCAATGGGTCTGGTCGACCCCGCTCGCATACGCACCGTCCTCGGTAAACACCTCTTGCGCCTTGGGAACATGGATCATGGCGGAAACCGGCAGGCATCCGAGTTCAGACAGGTACGTCCGCATGTTGACCGCTGCCCTGGCGCCTCCCCATTGACCGGCCGAGTATGTGACGATGGCGCTGGGCTTGTAGGAAAACAGCGAGCTGCCGAAATGATTGAGTAGATGGGCGAGCGCCGGCGACATGGAGTGATTGTATTCCGGGCTGACCATCACATAGCCATCTGCATTGGAGATCTTGTCGGCGAGTTCTTCAAGCTGCTCCGGAGCTCGTCCGCGCGCATAGGAAAAGTGCGGTTTGAAGGGGCTAGGCAGCTCAATCTGCAGCGGATCTATCGTTGTGAATTCCACCTCACTTTTGGTCAGGCGTTTTTCACAGGCCTTCGCAACACGCAGTCCCAGGCGCGCCGGACGCGGAGGAGTGCTGTCTCTTTCCGAGCCGACAAAGATCAGAAACCGCATTTCTTGGCCTTCCATATTCTGGTGGGTAGGTCAGGCTGCTTATACATGATTGGCGTTGCAAGCATTCCGCAACTCTTCAAGGCGCTCAAGAGGCATAGGCAACAAAAAAGCCACCCCGGTTTCCCGGGATGGCATTGTCACTTCGGTATGAGGCCCGATCAGTTGATCTGGGTCAGCAGCTTGTCCAGGCTGGCCTTGGCGTCGCCGTAGAACATGCGCGTGTTTTCCTTGTAGAACAGCGGGTTCTCGATGCCGGAATAGCCGGTGCCTTGGCCACGCTTGGAAACGAAGACCTGCTTGGACTTCCAGACTTCCAGAACCGGCATGCCGGCGATCGGCGAGTTTGGATCTTCCTGCGCTGCGGGGTTCACGATGTCGTTTGACCCGATGACGATTGCAACGTCGGTCTCAGGGAAGTCCTCGTTGATCTCGTCCATCTCCAGAACGATGTCATAGGGGACTTTCGCTTCCGCCAGAAGAACGTTCATGTGACCGGGAAGACGGCCTGCAACCGGGTGGATCGCAAAGCGCACGTTTTTGCCCTGGGAGCGCAGGCGCTTGGTCAGTTCGCTGACCGACTGCTGTGCCTGTGCCACGGCCATGCCGTAACCCGGAACGATGATGACGCTGTCGGCATCTTCAAGAGCTGCCACAACACCGTCTGCATCGATGGCAACCTGTTCGCCGTCCACTTCCATCGCCGGGCCCGTCGTGTTGCCGAAGCCACCCAGGATAACGGAGATGAAGGAACGGTTCATGGCCTTACACATGATGTAGGACAGGATCGCACCGGAAGAACCGACAAGCGCACCGACGACGATCAACAGATCGTTGCCTAGCGAGAAGCCGATGGCGGCCGCGGCCCAGCCCGAGTAGGAGTTCAGCATCGACACCACGACAGGCATATCGGCGCCGCCGATGCCCATGATCAGGTGATAACCGATGAAGAACGCCAGCAGTGTCATCAGGATGAGCGTCCAGATGCCGGCACCGTTCAGGAACATGATCAGCAGGATGAAGCTGAGGATAGCAGCACCTGCGTTCAGCATGTGGCCACCAGGCAGTTTTTCGGCCTTGGAGGTCACCTTGCCGGCGAGTTTCAGGAAGGCAATGACCGAACCCGTGAAGGTTACTGCACCGATGAATACGCCAAGGAAGACTTCGACGCGCAGGATTGACTGCTCCAGCGGAGTCTTATGCGCCAGAATGGCCGCAAATCCTTCAAGGGCGTGGCGCGCTTCTTCACTCATGCCGTTGACGCGCACGAGTTCAATATAGGCGTTGAAGCCGACGAACACGGCGGCCAGACCGACCAGAGAGTGCATTGCCGCAACAAGTTGTGGCATTTCGGTCATCTGTACGCGCTGTGCGACATAGTAGCCGATGATGCCGCCGGCTGCGATCAGGACGACGGACAGAAGCCACAGGCCCGAGCCCGGACCGATCAATGTGGCCGCAACCGCAAGGCCCATGCCAACGATGCCATACCAGACCGCACGCTTGGCGCTCTCCTGACCTGAAAGACCGCCAAGGGAGAGGATGAACAAAACAGCCGCAACAACATAGACGGCAGTCGTGAAACCGAATTCCATCGCTCGGCCTCCTTTAGGATTTCTGGAACATGGCGAGCATGCGCCGGGTGACTAGGAAACCGCCGAAGATGTTGATTCCGGCCATGAAAATTGAAAGGCCTGCAAGCAGGATCACCAGGAAGGATCCGGAGCCGACCTGCATCAGTGCGCCGAGAATGATGATCGACGAGATGGCGTTGGTCACAGCCATCAAAGGTGTGTGCAGCGAGTGGCTGACGTTCCAGATCACCTGGAAGCCGACGAAAACCGCCAGCACGAACACGATGAAATGCTGCATGAAGCTGGCGGGTGCAACAGCGCCGACAATCATCATCAAGATGGTGCCGATGGCCAGAAGGGAGACCTGGTTCTTGGTCGCCTTCTTGAAATCTTCCGCTTCCTTGGCGCGTTTTTCCTCCGCCGTCAGTTCCTTGACTTCAGGCTTCTTCTGGGCGGCGATTGCCTGCACCTTCGGCGGTGGTGGCGGGAAGGTGATCTCACCCTCATAGGTGACCGTCGAGCCACGGATGACGTCGTCTTCCATGTTGTGGTTGATCTGACCGTCCTTTTCAGGCGTCAGGTCAGTCATCATGTGGCGGATGTTCGTCGCGTAGAGGCTGGAAGACTGGGCTGCCATCCGGGACGGGAAGTCGGTGTAGCCGATAATTGTCACGCCGTTGTCGGTGACGACCTTTTCGTCCGCGACCGTTCCTTCAACGTTGCCGCCGCGTTCTGCCGCCAGATCAACGATCACCGAACCGGGCTTCATGGACTTGACCATGTCCTCGAGCCACAGTTTCGGGGCAGGGCGGTTCGGGATCAGTGCCGTCGTGATGACAATATCGATGTCCGGCGCGAGCTCGCGGAACTTCGCCAGTTGCGCTTCGCGGAACTCCGGTGAAGAGACGCTGGCATAGCCACCGGTTGCGGCTCCGTCCTGTTGCTCTTCCTTGAAGTCCAGGTAGACGAACTCGGCACCCATGGATTCGACCTGTTCGGCCACTTCTGGACGAACGTCGAAGGCGTAGGTAACCGCGCCGAGAGAGGTCGAGGTGCCAATGGCGGCAAGACCGGCAACACCGGCACCAACCACTAGAACCTTCGCTGGCGGAACCTTGCCGGCCGCGGTGATCTGACCGGTAAAGAAGCGGCCGAAATTGTTGCCCGCCTCAATGACGGCGCGATAACCGGCAATGTTGGCCATGGAGCTGAGCGCATCCATTTTTTGCGCGCGCGAAATACGCGGCACCATTTCCATGGCGATAACGTTGGCGCCTTTTTCCTTCGCTTCTTCCAGGCCTTTTTCGTTGCCGCCGGGATTGAAGAAGGAAATCAGCGTTTTGCCCTTGGTCAGGTAGCCCATTTCCTTGTCGTTGGGCTGACGGACCTTGGTGATGATATCGGCATTCTTCCAAAGCGTCGGTGCGGTCTTGACGATCTCAACACCGGCTTCCTGATATGCTTCGTCCGAGAAACCCGCAGCTTTACCGGCGCCGCTCTGAATCATGCAGCTGTAGCCGAGCTTCTGCAGCTGTTTTGCCGACTCAGGGGTCATGGCCACGCGGGCTTCCCCTGGGAAGGTCTCCTTAGGTGTGCCGATCTTAAGGGCTTGTGGCATATGTCGCTCCAAGATGGTGACCAGGAATTGGCCTAAAGATAGGAGAGCCCGCACGATCGGATGGCTGCAATAACCCCCTCCGCCCGGACCTTGCAAACGTGCTGCGACTATAGAGACGAAAAAATTACTGATGGCAAGGTGTATTTGTGCCGCATTTGGGCGTATTTTCTGGCCAAGGACAAAAAGTCCCATGATTTAAAAATTTAAAAGAACGCGTGTGGTCACAGGTGGAGTCTTTCCAGATGCGAAATGTGACGCATGAATACTCAAAAACGCGATAGTTTTAGTATCTTGTTCCGCTCTCTGCTCAGAAGATTGGTATTTTTTCCTTGATTATAGTCAAGTGTCACTCTGAGATTTGGTACGGCGTTTCGAACAAAAATCTTTGAATTCTTACGTGAATTATGTCGGCGTCGCCTTACGCGGCACCTACCGTTGCTTGTGTCTGTCCGGGTGATGAAAAAAGAAAACACCGATGACGGAAGAAGCCGCAAGAAGCGACAGCAACCAGAAGGCCGGTTGAAACGAGCCGGTAAGGTCAAGCGCATACCCGGTAATCACGGGCGCCAGGAAACCTGCTGCGGCAAACCAGATGGTCATGATTCCCATGGCGGTGCCTGCATTGCGAGGAGTGAGATCCGTGATGACCGCATAATAGGCCGCGTTGGCTGCGAGCGACGAGCCAACGGCAAGTGTTATCGACGCCATTGCCACGTAAAGGTTGTCGATCATGGACGCGGGAAAAATGGCGATTGCAGCAAACAGCTGCGTGCCGGCAATCTGAAAGCTGCGCGCTTTTCGCAGGCTGTTCGTCCGGCGCAGGATCCTGTCAGACCAGGGACCGAAGAGAAGCAGCAGAACCGCGGCCAGCGCCCAAGGAAGAAATGCGAAGTAACCGACCTGCGACAGTTCGAGGTTATACGACTTGCGCAGAAATTCCGGCATCCAGCTCATGAAGAAGAAGATGAAATAGCCAAAAACAAAATAGGCCCAGTAGTTCGCCAGCAATGTCGGGTTTGTCAGCAGTTGCCGCCATTCGTCGCTCGACGGGACATGACGTTCGAAATGCTCTCCAGCCTGTTTTTGCTTCGCTTCGATAAAGGCCTGTTCCTGCTCGCTGATCCTGTTTGACCTGGATGGAGTGTTGGCAAAGAAAATCAGCCAGAACGGTAGCCAGAGCAGGCCAAGAACGCAGAGTGTGAAGAACATCGCGCGCCAGCCGAACGCGTCGATCAAGATTGACACGAGCGGGGACCCGATCGCCAGCGCAACGGGAACCGCCACAAGTGCGCCGCTCAATGCCGTTGCGCGTTCCTCAGGTGGGAGCCACTTTGTGATTGTGGCTTCCATGATTGGAAAACTCGGTCCCTCTGCCAGCCCCAAAACCGTGCGGGCGACATAAAGCATGACAAAACCCGTCGCCGCGCCGGTCCAGCCGATTGCAAATGACCAGAGTGCCAGTGTTGAGGCGAGGACGAATTTGGATCCGAAGCGGTCGACGCCAATGCCGCCGAACAGGGTGCTGATAATGTAGCCGATCCCGAATGCGCCCATGACCAGACCCAATCTGGTTGAGCTGAGATCGAATTCCGATTGGATCAGGTGAGCTGCGAAGGCGATCGACGAGCGGTCGATGTAGTTGATGATCGTGACCGCAAACAACAAGAACACGACAGTCCAGCGAAACCTGTCAGCCATTTTGCACAGCTCCCTGTTGCCAAAAAGCAACTTTACATAGGGATTGTGAATTTGTGCAAGGGAGGGTTTTGCCGTGTCCGATTGAACGGATCAGCCGTGCGAGACCATGTCTGATTGCAGCAGATGACCACAGGCCTCACTACCAGAATTCAGTTTTCGTGGACGCGGGATTGCAAGGGCACCCACATGGCTGGCGAACAATCTGTAAACCACAGGACATGACGGCGCCCGGTCAAGCAGGCGCCGTCAGATAGAAAGCATTACTCGGCGGCGGTTCCGACAGCCTGCCTGGGTTCCAGATCGGCAGCGTCGTGGCGCTCTGCCACCTGGTCTTCTTCCTCACCCCAGACCTTGTTGACCTTGCGGCCACGTTCGACGGCAGGGCGGGCATCGATCTTCTCAGCCCAGGCTTTGACATTCTTGTATTCGTCTACCGAAAGGAACTCGGCGGCATCATAAAGACGTCCAAGAACAAGACCGCCATACCACGGGAAGATGGCCATATCGGCAATTGTATAGTCGTCGCCGGCAATGAAGGAGCGATCGGCCAGCGTTTCTTCAAGGACGTGCAGCTGGCGCTTGGTTTCCATGGCGAAGCGGTCGATCGGGTACTGGAACTTCTCGGGCGCGTAGGCATAGAAGTGACCAAATCCACCGCCGAGATACGGTGCTGAACCCATCTGCCAGAAAAGCCAGTTCAGCGCTTCTGTCCGTGCTGCCGGATCTTTCGGCAGAAATTCACCGAACTTCTCGGCCAGATAAAGAAGGATCGAACCGGACTCGAACACGCGTGTAGGCGTTTCCGTGCTGCGGTCGACCAGAGCAGGGATCTTCGAGTTCGGGTTGGCTCCGACAAAGCCGCTGGAGAACTGATCACCTTCGTTGATGCGAATGAGCCAGGCGTTGTACTCAGCATCCTTGTATCCGAGCGCCAGGAGCTCTTCCAGCATCACTGTGACCTTGACCCCGTTCGGCGTGGCCAGCGAATAGAGTTGCAGCGGGTGCTCGCCGACCGGCAGGTCTTTCTCGTGCGTGGAGCCGGAAACCGGGCGGTTGATGTTGGCGAACTGGCCACCACTCGGTTGTTCCCAGGTCCAGACTTTCGGCGGGGTGTAGGATGAGGTGTCGCTCATGCGGAAGCTTCTCCAGAACAGGACAGATAGATAACAGGTCGCGGGATTTGCCGAACACGGCACGGGAAATCATCGCAATGTTACGATTAAATAGGGAGCTGGTTCGGGTTTGCCTAGAGCCCAAGCCATTTCGTTTTGCACTTTTGTCGGGTCGCGGAGGGAAACGCGGTGGCAAAATCGCCCGCAGGCCATGAAAAGTCTCGGTAAATCGTACAATGCGCGCCGGCTTCTCAGCCTATTTACCCTCGACCCTGCGCAATCAATCAGGCATCCTAAAGGTCTGAAGGCCTCTGACGACACGCTCGGCGACCATATCCAAATGGCCTGACCTTATCCACGCGACATTGAAGTTCGTTTCCGGAGGCTTTTCGAGGGAGCGACACAACAACCAGAAAATCAGCCTGCCCCCGTCCTGATAATTGTCGATAGTTATGGAGGACGTCATGAATCTGAGACCTGACCCGAGTTTTTACCCCACCGCGCGACTGGCGATGGCCGCACCGGTTGAGAAACTGGCCTTCACTCTCTTGCTAAGTCCGGACTTCAGCCAGCCCGACGGGTTGGCCGTGGTGAATGTTGACGCAGAAAGTGCAGACTACGGCAAAATTGTTCACACGGTCATGATGCCGAACAAAGGGGATGAGTTTCACCACTTTGGCTGGAATGCCTGTTCTTCGGCATTGTCGCCCCTGGCAGGTCATGCCTTTCTTGAGCGCCGCTATCTCATCATCCCGGGCATTCGATCTTCCCGCATTTACGTAGTGGATGTGAAAGATCCATTGAACGCGGTGATTCACAAGATCATCGAACCTGAAGAAGTGTTTGAAAAAACGGGTTATTCCCGACCTCACACAATCCATTGCGGTCCTGAGGGCATCTACGTCTCCACGCTGGGAGGCGGCGGAAAAGATGGAACCGACGGTCCTCCGGGTATCTTTGTGATGGACTGTCAAACCTTCGAAGTCCTGGGTCGCTACGAGATGGATCGGGGCATTCAGGACAAGCACTACGATTTCTGGTGGAACCTGCCTCGGGACTACATGATCTCGTCCGAATGGGCCGTGCCACCACAGTTCGAAAACGGGCTTGTTCCTGAAGATCTCCTGTCCAACAAATACGGACACAAACTGCATTTCTGGGATTTGCGGGCACGCAAGAATGTCCAGACCATAGATCTGGGCGAAAACCACCAGATGGCACTGGAGATACGGCCGGCGCACGACCCTGCCAAGCAACACGGGTTTTGCGGTGTTGTGGTCGATACGACCAACCTGCAGGGTTCGATTTTCACCTGGTGGCGCAAGGATGACGGCACGTTCGAAGCCAGGAAGACCATCACGATCGACCCGCAACCGGCAGATCCGGACGACTTGCCTGAAATGCTGAAAGGATTTTCCGCCGTGCCGCCCTTGGTGACGGATATCGATCTCAGCCTGGATGACAAGTTTCTTTATGTCTCCTGCTGGGGGACGGGTGAAATGCATCAATATGACGTGTCCGACCCGTTGAAGCCGACGCTGACCGGCAAGGTCGAGATCGGCGGCATCGTCAAGAAAACCAGGCATCCGAACGGCAAGGAGTTCGGCTACGGTCCGCAGATGGTCGAGATCAGCCGTGACGGAAAGCGGGTGTACTGGACCAATTCCCTGTATTCGACCTGGGACGACCAGTTCTATCCGGGTGACAGAGGCGCTGCGATGGTCATGGCGAGAGCCGACCCAAAAGGCGGCCTAACCCTCGACAAGGACTTCTGGGTGGAATTTCCCAAAGGGTATCGCTCACACCAGATCCGGCTGGAAGGCGGCGATTGTTCCACCGACAGTTTCTGCTATCCGTCGGTCTGACCATTGGAAAACTTCAGCCTGGCGGCCCTTTGGTGGGCCGTCATTGGATCCGGTCTGTATCACGGTCTCAATCCCGGCATGGGGTGGCCGCTCGCTGTATCAGCTGCTCTGATGGAGCAGCGTACAATGGCGCTGCCCCGTGCCTTGATATCTTTGGCGGCAGGCCACCTGATAGCCATGCTTGTCATTCTGCTTCCGTTTTCCGCGATGATCGCCCTTGTCAGTCTGGAGCGGGAAATCAGGATTATTGCGGCCATATTGGTGATCGGTATGGGCGTTTATCTGCTGGTGTCCAATCGGCATCCCAGATTCCTGGCAAGAATTTCGCCCGCCAAACTCGGCGCCTGGTCGTTCCTGGTGGCATTTGCACACGGCGCGGGATTGATGCTGGTTCCGATTTTCCTCGGAATTTGCGCAACGCTCAGCAGTCCGGGGCACAAGGCGGCAGGTTCGCTCATGGCCGCGGACGTTCGAATGGCCTTGCTGGTGGCGGCGGTCCACACTCTGGCCATGGCAGTGGCGGGAAGCGCCCTCGCATTTGGAGTCTACTACTGGCTGGGACTGCGCTTCCTTCAGAAGGCCTGGTTCAATCTGGATAAGGTCTGGGCTGTCAGTCTCATCCTCGTAGGGGTCTTTGCACTCTGGTTGTCTCACGCCGGTTGAGCATTCGAAGGCCATTTCTTTCTTTGTCGCGCATGTGACTGCTGAGATGTCGGGAGCGTGCACTTGTTAGCGCAGCAGCTCGGCTTCGAAAGGGAATTGCGACAGGATCTCGATCCCGGTTTCCGTAATCAGAACCTGTTGTTCCAGCTTGACACCTTCCTTGCCGCCTTCTTCACCGATGTAACTCTCCACACAAAGCGTCATGCCCGGCTCAATGACACCGTCGTAACCTGCATCCGGGAAATCCCCATGGTGGTAAAGATAGGGATATTCACCTGTCATCCCGCAGCCATGCGCAGACAGATAGTACCGATTGGCATAGTATTTCTCCGGAATGTCCCAGGCCCTGTCGGCGTAGTCGCGAAAGGTGAGGCCGGGGTGAAGGATGCTCATGTTGTGGTGAACCTGCTCATAAGCAATCTTGTAGAGGTCGCGTTGCTCCTCCGAGGGCGCACCGGGCCCCGAATGAAAGGTTCGCGAAAAATCCGCATAGTATCCATGGCAGCCGACGACATCCGTATCGAGCGCGATCAGTTCGTTTTCGCCGATGAGACTGCCAGAGGTTTCCTGAAACCAGGGATTGGTTCGCTCCCCGGCACTCAGTAACCGTGTTTCGACGTAATCTCCGTTCTGTTCAATGATGGATTTGTGCAGCACAGACCAAAGTTCTGCTTCGCTCATACCGGGCCGGATTGCCTTGCGCAGCTTTGCCACGCCGATCTCTGTGGCGCGTAAGGAAGCGAGCACGCATTTCATCTCTTCCTCCGACTTGATGGCACGGGCCATTTCAATCGGCTGTTGGGCATCAACGATGCGAAGACCTGCGTCCTTAAGGGCGATCGCCGTTCCGGCATTGAGCCGTTCCAGGCCGACAGTGGCGTTTTTATCGCCGGTCAACTCGAGGATGGTTGCCGTCATCTCTGCCGCCCATTTGCGCTCGCGCTCCGCGATGTGAGGCCCCGCAGCGACAAAGCTGGCTGTTGTTGCTGGCCGGACCTCATCGACCGTCTCAAACCCTTCGCCAAGATGGAGGCAACCTGTGAATTCGAAGAGAATGGAGCGGTTCTGCGTCATCAGCAGGTAGCGCGACGGGGCGTTGCGCATGGAAAAGACCTGCATGTTTCGTGTGCCGGTGGCGTAGCGGATGTTGACCGGGTCGGAAAGGATGATTGCATCGACGCCGAATTCGGCCATTTTCTCGCGGACCCGGGATTGGCGATAGGCACGAACCGCCATCAGGTCGATGGATTCGCTCTCCGGCACTCTGTCCAGTTGCGCAAGGCCCTCAAGGTCGCTGCGCTCTGCGTGCCAGTCCAGTTCGGCCATGATACATCTCTCCCTGATCTTCCAGTTAGTAATATCAATCGGGAAGGCAGGGCAGAAAAGTGTACAAATTTTCCCTGCAATTGATAACTTGTCGTTATGCAAGGCTATCGCAAGACATTGCCGCCGCTGGACACGCTTGTCTTCTTCGAAGCAGCAATGCGGCACCTGAACTTCACGGAAGCCGCGGATGAACTGATGGTCACGCAGGCCGCGGTCAGCAAACGGATCCGGCAGCTGGAAGACTGGCTGGGCATCGGCCTGTTCGAGCGATCCGGACGCAGGCTGGTGCCGACGGATGCCGGGCGTAGCCTCTATGAGAAGACAGGAATGACACTCGACTATCTTGATCAGGCGCTGGGTGCGCTCAAGGTGCCGGACCATCCTGTCGTTCGAATAGCCTCTGTTTCGGCTCTCGCAGCCTTCTGGTTACAGCCGAAACTGAGGGAGTTTGCGCTCTCGGAAGACGCGTGCCCATTCAACCTGATAACAAGCGATGAATTGGGTGACTTGCTTCGCCCCGAACACGATCTTGTCCTGGTGCATGGCGATGGCAAGTTTCCGGGTTTCAGAACCGAATTGCTGTTTCAGGAAATAACGGTCCCTGTGGGTCATCCTGACGTGATTGCCTCAGCACGAAACATGGCGCTGGAACAGGGGCCGCCTTTGCTCGACTATTCCCGACTTGCGCCGAACTGGATCGACTGGACAGGCTGGGTAGAGCGTACCGGCGAGACCGGTTTTCTGGAGTGCCCGAGAATTCGCTGTGCAAGTTACAATCAGACGATTGGAAGAGCCATGAAAGGGCAGGGGCTTGCGCTCGGGGCGCTGCCGCTCCTCAAGGAAGAGATTGCATCCGGTCAACTGGTTCCACTGGAAACGGGAACCCTGGCGACCGGCCTTGGATACTATCTTGCTTGGCCAAAAGAAAAACCGCTCAGCCGGGAGGCCGAGCGGTTGACACTTGCGTTGACCGGCAGCGAGCCTGCCTGAATGGATCCTGGCGGAAGTATTATTCGCGCACGATATAGACCGAGCATTTGGAATGGCGGGCGACCCGGGCCGCATTTGGACCCAAAAGATAGTCCCGCAGTTCCGGCCGGTGTGCCCCCATCACGATGAGGTCGATCGACAGGCGGTCCGCCATCTCCAGAATTTCCTCATAGACGGTGCCGTGACCGACAATGTGGCGTGCCTTCGTCTCTGGTCCCAGGGTGCTGGTGACAAATGCATGAAGAGCCTTGTCGGCCTCCTTCAGCATGTTTTCCTCAGCATCATCCTTGAACCAGGTGGACACCCAGCCGCCGCCGAGCGGTGGCATCACCGTCATGACATTGAGCGTGCCGCCATCCAGGTCAACGAAGCGCTTGGCTTCCTCCAGAATATGCTTCTGGTCTTCCAGATGTGTCAGATCGACAGCCGCAAGAACGTTCTTTTTCATCTTGTTGTCTCCCGTTACGCCGTTGCCGATGCCGGATCAGAGGTTTCCGATGGATTGGCGTAGAGACGCCGCCGCTGCAGCAAAACAATAATGCCGAGCAGCAGAAGGGCCGGGATATAGAACAGCTCCTTGCGCGGCCGTTCGGCTGGCACTTCGAGTTCCTTCAGTTCCCAATCGAAATCAATGCCAAGGTTTTCAGCTGAGCCACCGAAGGCAAGGTCGTCGACGAACAGATTGCCGTCCTCGTTGCGGAAAGCCAGTCCGGCGCTGTCCATCAGGCGGGCTTCGCCATCAGGCCCCTTCGGCCCGAGAGGCAGCAGATACTTGGCATCCACTGCATTGCCTTCCAGGTTTTCGCCAGTGAGACGAACCTGCAGGTTGGCATTGTCAGGAGCCTCCTGAGCCATCTGGTAGACTTGTTCGGCCGGACGGGTCTCGAATTCCGGATAAACCATGTTCAGGAAGAACCCTGGTCGGAACAGCGTAAAGGCGACCAGGAGCAGAACGGCGCTTTCCCACAGCCTCGACTTCACAAGGAAGTAGTTCATCGTGCCCGCCGCGAATAACAGCATGGCGATCAGGGCGACAATGAAGACGAAGATCGCCTGAACCGGACCGACATCAATCAGCAACAGATCCGTGTTGAAGATGAACAGGAAGGGCAGGAGTGCCGTGCGGATCGAATAGAAGAAGGCCTGGAAGCCTGTCTTCAACGGATCGCCTTTGGAGATTGCCGCGGCTGCGAAACTGGCAAGCCCGACAGGTGGGGTCACGTCCGCCATGATGCCGAAGTAGAAGACGAACATGTGGACTGCCACCAGCGGTACAATCAGACCGGCTTGGGCGCCGAGTTCCACGACAACGCCGGCCATCAACGACGATACGACGATGTAGTTCGCGGTGGTTGGCAGACCCATTCCGAGAATGATCGAAATCAGGGCGACGAAGAACAGCATCGCCAGCAGGTTGCCGCCGGACAGGAATTCGACGAATTCGGCCATCACCTGACCGATACCGGTCAGCGTCACCGAACCGACGATGATACCTGCGACACCCATTGCTGCCGCCAGGCCGATCATGTTGCGGGCACCTACGACCAGCCCTTCGGACAGATCGTCCCAGCCTTCCTTGATGTGCCGTGCGACTTCGCCTTCTCCGCGGAAGAAGGCCTTCAGCGAATTCTGCGTCATCAGGATGATCAGCATGAAGATCGCGGACCAGAAGGCCGACAGACCCGGAGACTTCCGTTCGATCATCAGGAGGTACATCAGGAGCAGGATCGGCAGCAGGTAGTGCACGCCGGTCTTGAAGATGACGCCGACGGGGGGCAGGTGCTGCATGGTCTCAAGATCGGTCTTCAGATCCGGTCCCTTCGACGCGTACCAGACCGCTGCAATGTAGGCGATGCCAAGCAGGACTATGAGTATGGGCGTCGATGCGGCTCCAAAGGCGCTCTCGAACGTGTCCACGATGACGCCGAGCAGGAACAATGTGCCGCCACCGATGATGATGCAGATGGCGATGATGAAGATCGCGCCCAGCAGGAAGGTGACGTTGTTCATGGTTGACGTGCCCTTCATGCCGCTTTTCAGGGCTTCCAGGTGCACGATGTAGACGAGGGCGATATAGGAAATCGCGGCCGGAATAATGGCTGTCTTGACCACTTCCACATATGAGATGCCGACATACTCGGTCATCAGGAAGGCCACGGCCCCCATCACCGGTGGGGTCAGCACGCCGTTGATGGAAGACGACACTTCAATCGCGCCCGCCTTGGTTGGCGAGAAACCGACCTTCTTCATCAGCGGAATGGTAAAGGTACCGGTCGTCACCACGTTGGCGATCGAGGAGCCCGAGATCAGGCCCGTCGCGGCAGAGGCGATAACAGCAGCCTTTGCCGGACCACCGCGCAGGTGACCCAAAGCTGCAAAGGCGAGCTGAAGGAAGTAGTTGCCTGCACCTGCCTGGTTGAGCAGAGCGCCAAACAGAACGAACAGGAACACAAAGCCCGAGGACACGCCGAGCGCCACACCGTAAACACCCTCGGTGGTCAGCATCAGGTGGCTCATGGCCTTTTCGAACGATGCGCCTTTCCAGCGGACGACGTCCGGCAATCCGTCCCAGGATCCGAAGAACACATAGGACATGAAGAAGATGGAAACCGCCATCAGCGGAACGCCGAGGGACCGTCTGGCAGCTTCAAGCAAAAGCACCAGGCCGACACCGGCCATGATGAGGTCCATCGTGTTGGGAACGCCCGTGCGGTCGGCAACGCCCCGATAGTCCCACCATAGATAGGAACAGCTCGCCGCGGCGGCGATTGCGACGAGCCATGTCAGCTTGGGAATGTAGTGACGCGGGCTGTTCTTGAATGCGGGGAAGGCCAGGAAGGCCAGAAGCACGGCAAATCCAAGGTGGATCGCGCGTGTCTGCGTGTCGTTGAGAACGCCGACACCCAGAATGTATGGAAGAGGCGAAGCTATCCAGAGCTGATAGACGGACCAGAAAAGCGGCACATACCAAAGGACGTTGCGTGAAAAGGCATCCTTGGGTGCGCGGGCTCCGGTATCTGCCTCGGCGACTATATCCTCGAGGTCATTATTCTCTGTATCCACCGACTTGTCGGTCATGCTGCCCCCGCCCAAACGTTTAAACAATCAATAGAACTGCAGCCCGGAGGGCCGGGCTGCAGCATTTAATGGTCCGGATTACATCCAGCCTTTTTCCTTGTAGTACTTCACAGCACCCGGATGCAGGTCGGCAGTCAGGCCGTCCTTGATCATTTCTTCCTGCTTCAGGCGGGAGAAGGCAGGGTGCAGTTTCTTGAAGTCATCGAAGTTTTCGAAAACAGCAGAAACAACGGCATAAGCGACTTCGTCGGAAACGTCAGCAGACGTCACGAAGGTTGCTTTCGGACCCCAGGACGGAACGTCGTCCGGGTTGCCCGGGTACATGCCGCCGGGAATGGTTGCTGCTGCGTAGGCGGTGTTTTCAGCCAGCAGGTTGTCGATGGCTTCACCGGAAAGCGGCACCATCTTGATTTCACAGGTAGACGTTGCTTCCTGAGAAGAACCGTTCGGAAGACCGGCTGCCCAGATAGCCGCGTCCAGCTTGCCGTCACACAGAGCAGCAGCCTGCTCGGAGGATTTCAGCTCGGCTGCGAGAGCGAAGTCGTCCGGCGAAAGACCGGTGTACTTCATCAGGGTTTCTGCAAGAACGCGGGTACCGGAACCCGGGTTGCCGATGTTGACCTTCTTGCCTTTCAGGTCTGCCGGGCTGTTGACGCCGGCATCAGCGCGAGCCATGACGTGCATCGGCTCCGGGTGCACGGAGAAAAGTGCACGCAGTTCCGGATATGCACCGTCATCGGTGAATGCGCCGGTGCCGTTCAGGCCAGCTGCCTGCACGTCGGACTGAACAACACCGAAATCGAGCTCACCCTGACGGATGGTGCGGGTGTTGTAGACAGAACCGCCGGTGGATTCGACCGAGCAGCGAATGCCGTGGTCCTTGCGGCCCTTGTTGACCAGACGACAGATTGCGCCGCCGGTCGGATAATAAACGCCAGTCACACCACCGGTGCCGATGGTAATGAATTGCTCTGCAGATGCTGCTCCAGTGAATGCGATGCTGGTCGCCAAAACGGCGCCGGCAAGGTTCAGTTTCATCATCATGAGACTAGGCTTCCCTCTTGTTAAATTTATAAATCTAGCGTGGTGCCTCCCACCCTAGACATTTTCAAACTCGTCGAGCAAGCGATTGTGCTTGTCGACTTCTTGGATCCTGGCTTCCGCTTCGGATCCGGCTCGCGCAACCAGCATGCCTGTTATGGTTTCAATGAGCACCAGCGTGGCTGCGTAAGACGAGAAAAAGTGTGGACTTTCAGTGCGTTGTATGAAGAGAAAGTCGGCGTATTGCAATCCCGGGAAAGCGTGGCTGTCCGTCAGGACGATGACTTTTGCACCACTTCCTGCAGCGACCTTGGCAGCGCGGACCGAGCGGTGCGCATAAGGGTGCTTGGAGATGATGAGAACGGTGTCTTCAGCGTTCAGGCCGGCAAGGGTGCTGCCGAGCGTCGCGCCATTGCGACCGGCAACGACCCAGCGGTCATCGAACCACTTTGCCAGATAGGCGAAATAGTCGGTAAATCCGGCAGAGGCGAGAGCTCCGATCAGAACAATCTTGCGAGAATTCGCCAACCGCTCGACCACGGCATCAAGGGTCGCCGGATCTATATCCGCGACCAGGGCGTTGATGTTGCTGATGCAGGCCGAGACCTGCCTTGGAAGAAGAGGCTGGTCGGCGTCCGATTGCAGGCGCCGGGCCTTGTCCTGAAAGCTGTCTTGTCCGCGTTGGCTGAGTTCCAGCCGCGCCTGTTCTCTCAGGGCTTCGTAATCAGCATACCCGATAGCGCGGGCGAGACGGGTATAACTTGCCGGAGAGACACCGCTCGCGGAGGCAACGGACCTCAGGCTCCTGGTGGCGATTTCTATCTTGTTTTCAGCAATGTAATCGGCGGCGACACGCAATGTCTCGCTCAGCTCGGCGTAGTTGGCCGAGATCGCTGTCCGGATTTGGGGCGGCGAATTGGTTTCCATTCGTTTACTGTTTCATTTGTTTTTTATCTTGTCAATTTCTGAAACAAATGTTTCTTTCCGAAAAATCTTGTCGCTGACGTGGAAACAACCTGATGTCATCAAATGCTCTTCCCGCCCATGCTCCTGTCGTCGTCATAGGCGGCGGAATCATGGGCTGTTCAACCCTGTATCATCTCGCCAAGATGGGGGTATCCGACGCCATTCTCCTGGAACGCAACCAGCTCACTTCCGGAACCACATGGCACTCTGCGGCGCAGGTGCGCGCACTGCGTCATTCCCGCAATCTAACCCGGATGATCCAATATTCTGTTGAACTTTACAGCCAGCTGGAGAAGGAAACCGGGCAGGCGGCCGGATGGATCCAGAAGGGGTCGCTGTCCATTGCCACGAATGATGACCGGCTAACCCACATAAAGCGTCAGGAAGCGCTCGCAAAAGCGTATGGCATTCCGGCCCACTCCATCAGTGCAGAAGAGGCAAAGGAACGCTGGCCGTTGATGAACGCGGATGATGTTCTGGGTGCCGTCTGGTCGCCGGACGACGGCCGTGTCAGTCCGTCGGATGTCTGCGCGGCGCTTGTGAAAGGGGCGAGGTCGCTCGGTGCAAAGCTTTTTGAAAAGACGGGCGTAACTGCGATCCTGACGGAAAACGGCAAGGTCAAGGGCGTGGAGACCACACAGGGCACCGTCATGTGTGACGCGATCGCCCTTTGTACCGGGCTATGGTCCCGGGAGGCAGGTGCGATGGCTGGTGCGGAAGTTCCGCTTCTGGCCTGCGAGCATTTCTATCTGCTCACCAAACCAGTCGACGGCATTGTTGGCAATACCCCGACGCTCAGCGATCACGACAACCATCTTTACATCCGTGACGACAGTGGCGGCCTGCTGGTTGGCTGTTTCGAGCCAATGGGCAAGCCGATCGCGCCGGGTGTCCTGACTGAAAGTTTCGAATTCGGCTTGTTGCCGGAAGACTGGGATCATTTTGAACCCATGATGATGAACGCTCTGCACCGACTTCCGGCACTTGAAACGGCAGAAGTGAAAATGCTGCTGAACGGACCGGAAAGTTTTACGCCGGATGGAACGTTCATGCTTGGCGAAACGGCCGAAACCAGGGGTCTATTCCTCGGATGTGGCATGAACTCCGTCGGCGTGGCTGCTGGTGGTGGCGCGGGCATGAACCTCGCGCACACCATCATTCACGGAGCTCCCGCCTACGACCTTTCCGAAGCCGATGCCAAACGTTTCGCGCCGATTTACAACTCGGTCGAACACCTGATGGCCCGCGCACCGGAAGTGCTTGGAACACACTACGATATCGCCTATCCAGGCAAACAGTTCAAAACCGCGCGTGATCTTCGCAAACTTCCGCTCGACGCCGAATATCGATCGGCAAAGGCTCATTTTGGTCAGGTCTTCGGCTGGGAGCGGCCGCTTTACTTCGGCAAGGAGCAGGAACCGGTTCTGAAATTCGGCCGTCCAGACTGGTTCGAGAATGTCAGGTCGGAAGTCCAGGCTGCTCACGAGAGTGCAGCGATTTTTGATGCGTCTCCCTTCGGCAAGATAGAAGTGGAGGGTCCGGATGCAGAGGCGTTCCTCCTCAAGACCTGCGCTGGCTATGTGGCTCGCAAGCCTGGCTCGGTCATTTACACAGCTGTGCTCAACGAGCGTGGAACCTTCGAAAGCGACATCACCGTTCAGCGAATTTCCGAAACTCACTATCGCCTGTTTGTCGGAACGAATGCGATCAAACGTGACCTGACCTGGTTCCGCCGCCATTCTGACGGGTTTGACGTTTCCCTGACAGACAGCACCGAGACATATGCGGTGCTTGGGCTCATGGGCCCAGATAGTGCAAGGATCGCTGCAGAAGTCGGGGCTCCGGAGCTAAACGACATCGGATACTTCAAGCATGGTGAAGCTCACATTGCCGGACATCACGTGCGTGCTGCACGGCTTTCCTACGTCGGCGAAGCAGGTTGGGAGATAACCTGCCGTTCCGAAAACGCACCGGCCATCTATGCCGCATTGACGGCTGCAGGGGCAAAACCGGCCGGCCTTTATGCCCAGACGTCCATGCGTGTCGAAAAAGCGTTCTGCGCCATGGGGCATGAACTGGACAGTGATCTGACGCCTGTGGAGACCGGTCTGGATGCGATGACGCGCAAGGCCGGTGGTTTCATCGGTGCGGAGGCGATCGCTGAACGCAAGGCAGCCGGAAAGGTTTCCAAGGTCCTTTCTCTCACTCTTGAGGATGAAACCGCAGTCCCGCTTGGCCACGAGCCGGTTCTGCTCGAGGGCGAAATCCTGGGCCAGACCTCGACATGCGCCTTTGGATACCGGGTCGGCAAACCGATTGCGCTCGCGCATGTGGAGCGCCCGGTTGAAACAGGCACGACAGTGCAGATCGATATCGCAGGGGAGATCTTCAATGCGGTCGTCACCAACGGACCGCTGTTCGACCCTGAAGGACGCCGGATGCGGCCGTCCTGATTTGTGACTTGAGAGCGGAGCGCTTGCCGTGAGTGAGCGCTCCGCAAGAATGACGGTCTTGACCTTTTGCGGCGCGTTGTTCAAACGACATTCCTGTAGTTTGGGAGCGTGCCGTGATTCCGTTTGAAGTCCTGTCTGTGTTTTTTCTCGCCGCGATTGCTCTGGGGCTTGCGCCTGGGCCGGACAATATCTTCGTCCTTACGCAATCAGCGCTTTATGGGCGTGTTGCGGGGTTGGTCGTGACGTTGGGGCTCTGCACCGGCCTGATCGTCCACACCGCAGCCGTCGCGCTTGGTGTCGCTGCGATATTCGAAACGTCGGAGCTCGCCTTCACACTTCTGAAGATCGTCGGAGCGGGCTATCTTCTTTATCTTGCATTTCAGGCCTTTCGGGCAGGCAAATCGGATCTTCCGACAGGAAACGGTCCCTCCCTGTCGACATTTGCGCTCTACCGGCGCGGCATTGTGATGAACGTGACCAATCCGAAGGTTGCCATTTTCTTTCTCGCCTTCCTGCCGCAATTTGCCGATCCGGCCAGAGGCTCCGTTCCACTTCAGATCCTGTTATTCGGTGTGGTCTTCATCATCGCGACCATTCTTGTCTTTGCCGCGATCGCTCTGGGAGGAGGCGTGTTGGGTGGGGTTTTGCGTCGTTCCGGTCGTGCCCAGATCTGGCTCAACCGGCTCGCAGGAACGGTGTTTGTCGGTCTGGCTGTCCGGTTGGCAATCGCCGAGCGTTGAACGAGACATTTTCCTGCGCCTCCCCAGTGGACGGTTTCGTGCCGAACGGGCAAGCGCAGAAAATGCGGTCTGCTTAAATCGCCTGAAGTGTGTAGACCGAGAACCAGCCGTTAACGTCGCTGTCCTGGTCCAGTACCCGCCAGCCACCGTGATTGGCGATCTCTGTAAAGGCTTCCTCGCTGTATTTGTGCGAATTCTCCGTATGGATCGTCTCGCCTTCGCGAAACGGAAATTCGACACCGTCGACAACCACAGTCTGGTCAATCGAGCTTTCCAGGTGCATTTCGATGCGGCTGTCCTCTGTGTTCCAGACTGCCTGATGGGTAAACCGTGCAAGGTCGATGTTTGCACCAAGCTGTCTGTTGATCCGCTGAAGCAGATTCTGGTTGAAGGCCGCCGTTACTCCCGCTGGATCGTCATAGGCCTCTACAAGAACTTCCTTCTGTTTCGGCCTGTCGACGCCAACGATCATGGTAGCTTGCGGCATGGCCGAACGGATGTTCTTCAATAGGTTTGCAGCTTCATGTCTTTCGAAGTTGCCGATCGTGGAGCCGGGAAAGAAAACCAGAACCGGCAACTCCGGCAGCAGCGGGAGCTTGCCGAGTGGTTGGGTGAAGTCGGCAGCCACCGGAATGACGGCGAGGGAGGGATAGGCGCGACGCACCCGCTCAGCGGCGTCCTTCAGGTGATTGGCCGAAATGTCTATGGGCATATAGACCGACAGGTCGGAAAATGCATCGAGCAACAGATTTGTCTTGCGGCTGGATCCGCTTCCCAGCTCGACCATGGCTCCACGTGCACCGGGCAATCTGGCGTACTGCTTTACCTGCTTTTCCAGAATGGAGAGCTCGGTACGGGTCGGATAATAGGCATCGAGCTCGGTGATCGCTTCAAAAAGATGCGAGCCGACGTCGTCATAAAGCCATTTGCTGCTGATGGTCTTCTGCGGCTTTTTCAGTCCGTTGAGAATATCGGAGCGGAAGGTGTCGTCTTGAGCGACAGGAGGCATGTGTTTGGTCATAGATCAGCTGCCAATCTTAGGCCCAGCATCTGCCAGCGCTGGTGCGGATAGAAGAACGTGCGATAGGAAGAACGCATTTGAAGCCCAGGCGTTGCACAGGAACCTCCACGAAGGACCATCTGGTTCACCATGAACTTGCCGTTGTATTCGCCAATCGCCCCTTCAGGCGGCGTGAAGCCCGGGTAGGGTGAAAAGGCGCTGCTGGTCCATTGCCAGACGTCACCCCACAGGCCGGATCTGCGGCCGAAGGGCATGTAGTGACCGCTTTCCAGGAAATTGCCTTCAATTGTGGTCGGTTCTGCCGCAGCTTCCCATTCCGCTTCAGTTGGCAGGCGGTGTCCGCTCCAGCGGGCAAAGGCATCCGCTTCATAATAGCTGACATGAACAACCGGTGCGGACAGGTCGACAGGGCGAGGTCCCTGCAAGGTATAGGTCCACCAGGATCCTTCCTGTTTCCACCAGTAGAGCGGCGAATCCCAGCCGTTCTGTTCCCGAACCGCCCATCCTTCCATCAGCCATAACGTCTGGTTCTCGTAGCCGCCGTCTTCCATGAATGCGATCCATTCGCCATTGGTGACGAGCTGATCACAAAGCCGGTAAGGATCCAGCCAAACCTTGTGCCGCGGGCCTTCACAGTCATAGGCAAAGCCGTCGCCATCATGCCCGATTTCCAGAAGTCCGCCGTCGTAGCTGGTCCAGCTTCTCTCGGGCTTCAAAGGAATGTCGACGGGTCTTGATTCAAAGAAGGCGGGTAGAAGTGGGTTATGCGAAAAGGCATGAAGAAGGTCGGTTACCAGCAATTCCTGATGCTGCATCTCATGATGGCATCCGAGTGTGATCAAGGCCTCCAGCTGGTCGCGCTCCAGGGCAAATGCGCCGCGCGACAGGCCGTCGCGCATAGCCTCTTCCACGTGGGAGCGATAGTCGCGGACCTCCGGAACGGTCGGGCGTGAAAGCAGTCCTCTCTTGGATCGTGTGTGTCGCGGCCCGGCCTGGACGTAATAAGAATTGAACAGGATGGCGAAGCGCTCGTCCTTCGGTCGATACCCAGGCAGGGAGGGTTTTAGAATGAATTCCTCAAAAAACCAGGTTGTATGTGCCAGGTGCCATTTGGGAGGACTCGCGTCTTCCATGGATTGAAGGCCCATGTCCTCGTCGTTCAGGGGCGCAACCAGGTGCTCTGTCTGTGCCCTTACCGAGTTGAACAGGCTGGCTGTCGAAGAAGCCGGAGCAGGCTCCGTTTGCCCATCTGGATAGATCATAGATTTCCCTCCACCAAGATACCGGATGCAGTGCCTCCAACCGGTCCTGTGATTGCCGCCAGGCGGCTAGAACGTAAGCGGGGATGAGGGGATTCCAATGAAGGGAATTGCACCGCGGTGGTGCAGAAATGCGCCACCCTGGTCTGTCGTTCTGGTTTGTTGATTAAGCAAAACAAAGTTTCGTAAATCAGCATTCTAAGTCCTCAGGTGATGGAAAGTCGTCAATCCCTTGTTTTGCAACGCGCAAAGGGCAGCCTTTCGGGGGCTGAGGCACCCGTTCAGCCAGCTGTGAACCTAGAAGATCCTTCCTGACAACTGCCTGTCAGGATTGTAGGTGGTGTTGGTTCACATTGACGTGAGGACATTGGCGGATCGTTTGTGCGCAAGTCTTCGGATTCTGCCGGATGCCGAATTGAGGCAAGGAAGTCGCGGAAGCGCGTCGCCAGAATTCAGCCGTTGACCAATTAGGTCGTTTGTCCTAAATAAGAAATTAGGGCAACTGTCCTAATGTGCATTTTGGTTCGAAAATGAGGAGCAATGAGGCATGCGGGCAGCAAGCAAACGCCAGCAGATCGTCGATGCGGCCGACGAGTTGTTTTACAATCGGGGATTTGCTCAGACGTCCTTTGCGGACATTGCCGCCGCAGTGAAGATTTCACGAGGCAATTTCTACTATCACTTCAAAACCAAGGACGAGATCCTCGACGCGGTCATCGAAAAGCGTCTGACGGATCGGGAAAACCTCCTTGGAAAGTGGGATGAGACCTCAGATGACCCGATGCAGCGCATCGTGTGCTTCATCAGGATTGTGATCGTCAATCAGGCGAAGATCATGGCTTATGGCTGTCCTGTCGGTACGCTCACAGCCGAACTCACCAAGCTTGACCACACATCAAAGGACAAGGCCAACGAGATCATGGCTTTGTTCCGGGATTGGCTGACCCGCCAGTTCGAAGAACTCGGCTTTCTGGCTGAAGCGCCCAGACATGCTCTGCACGTTTTGAGCTGGAGCCAGGGCGTTGCGACCCTGGCACAGGCCTTCAAGGACGAAGAATTCGTCAAACGGGAAGTGGACCAGATTGTTCAGTGGCTGGCCGATGTTTCGCACGCCGGAACCGCAAATCACTGAAATCAATAAAACGCAGTTTTCCAACTCGACTGGAGGAATAGATGTTTGTTGTCACATTGAAGTTTTCTGAAAACAAGGCCCGTGCAGGTGAGTTGATGGATGGGCATAAGAGCTGGATCCAAAAAGGCTTTGAAAGCGGTCTGTTTCTGATGGTGGGCAGCCTGCAGCCAAACATGGGTGGTGGCATCTTTGCTCACAACACCTCTCGCGAGGAGCTTGAAGACTTCGTCGCGAAAGATCCGTTTGTGGCTGAAAATGTGGTAACCGCCGAGATCCTGGAGATCACTCCTGCAAGGCTCGATGACAGGCTTGAGTTCCTGGCGGCTTGAGCTGGAGCAGGGGAGAAGCGTCCGGGGGCAATTTCTGTGATGCCTCTCCGATCAACACGTCTCTTTGTCAAGCAAGGCGTTTCGTTCGATGGGACGACAAGCGTTTAACACAAAAAAAAGCGCCCCGAACCGGGGCGCTTTTGATTGCAAAATATGTTCGAAACTTACTGAACACGCGGGAACAGTGTTTCGATCTCACCCAGCTCGCTATTGCCCTGGAGTTTGTCCAGTTCCGGTTTCCAGGGGCGTGTGATTTCCGGCGCGTTCAGCATCTTGAGTGCTTTTTCTGCAGACGTCGGAATGACCTGGGTCAGTGCTTCCATGACGACGCGAAGGCAGTCAAGCGTCACATAAATCACCGTCTGGCAGCGTTCCCTGGTTTCTTCGTTCTTGATGAGATCCCAGGGAGCCTGCTCGGCGAAATAGTTGTTCATCTCGTCGGCAACGGTGATGATCGACTGCATGCGAGCCGGAATGTCGGCAAGATTGATCCATTCACCCATGCCGGACGTTGCCTCAAGCACGGACTTGCGGATCGCCTCGTCTTCAGCCGAAAGCGCGCCTGGAGCAGGTACAGTGCCGTCGAACCGGGCCTTTGAGAACTTGGCCGCGCGTGACAGCAGGTTGCCGATCTTGTTGCCCAGCTCGCTGTTATAGCTCTGCGTGATCAGGTCAACGGAGATCTGGCTGTCACTGTCGGCGCGCATGTTGCGGGCTAGGTACCAGCGCAGGGCGTCGACACCGAGCTTCTCGATGACTTCAATCGGATCGACAACATTGCCGATGGATTTCGACATTTTCACACCACCGGCGCCGACCCAGTGGCTGTGCACTGAAAGCTTCTTTGGCAACGGCAGGCCAGCGGCCATAAGCATGATTGGCCAATAGACGCCATGCGGCTTCAGGATGTCCTTGCCGATCAAGTGCTCACACTCGGCCCACCAAGCCTCATAGCCTTCCTCAGGCCAATCGATGTTGGTCAGGTAGTTGGCCAGCGCATCAAACCAGACATAGGTGACGAATTCCGGGTCGAAAGGCAGATCGACACCAAGGGTCACACGGGTCTTGGGCCGCGAGATGCAAAGATCTTCCAGAGGCTCTGCCAGCATCTGCTTCAGTTCGTTGCGGAACGCTTCCGGCTGAACAAAGTCCGGATTGTCGGCAATATGCTGCAGCAGCTTTTCCCGGTAGGGTTCCATCTTCAGGAAGTAGTTCGTCTCGTCCGTCTGCTCCACCTTCATGGTGGGATGCAACGGGCACTGTCCTTCCTCGGTGAGGTCGGACTCTTTCTTGAACTCTTCGCAGCCCTTGCAGTACGTGCCGGTATACTGCTTCTTGACGATCAGACCCTTGTCGAAGATCGACTGCTCCATTCCGGCAACCGCCGTCTTGTGACCCTCGCGGCTGGTGCGCACGAAATAGTCGTAGGCGATCCCGAGACGGTCAAACACATCCCGGAACTCCTTGCCACGCATGTCGAGGAATTCCTCGACCGACATATCAAGATCTGCTGCGGCTTCCTGGTTCTTCTGGCCATGCTCGTCCACGCCGGTGGACAGCATCAGCTCATATCCGAGAGCCTCACGGTTACGCTTCAGGATGTCGGCCATGACGGACGTAAAAGCGTGACCGATATGCGGAGAACCGTTGACGTAGTAGATCGGGGTCGTGATGTAGCTTTTCATCCAAACGCTTTCGAAATTTTGGAGCGGAAATAAGTCTGTAATGACTTACCAATTCAGCTCTGCTGATCCGCCGACAATGAAGTTCAAGCTATATTTCACACTCGCTTCGCCAAGAAAAGCCCCAGCGTTGCGAAAAGGCCAGCCAGGAAGGTCCGCTTCAGATCAGTTTTCGAACTGTAGCGGCGAATTCCGCTGCCGCCTTGTCAAAATCTGCGTGGGCGTTTTCCAGATCCTGTTTGGCACGCACGGTCTCCTCGCGGTTGAGCCAGTTGATGAAAGCAACATCATCGATCTCATCGAGTTCGTAGTCCACTGGATCCCCGTCAGAACCCGGCGGAGAAACATCGATGGTTGCGTTCTTGAACCAGAAGTTTGCACAGGTTGTGAGAGCGCCTTGCGTTTTTTTGAATTTCTCCAACAGCGGCTCCAGCAGGTCCTGATGTCTGTCCGGGATGCCGATCACGTTTAAGACCTCGTCCGCAGTCAAGAATTTCTCGATCCGCTTGTCCAGAAAGCCAACATAGGCCGGAAAAAGCCGTTTGCTCCCGAACAGGCGCGACCTGATCATTCCTGCGTGATCAAAAGGATCAATGATCGCAACAACAGACCGGCGAATATAATGGCGCTGGGATTCCAGTTCATGCTCAATAAGACCCAGGGCCGCCCTGCGCCCTAGTTTCCCAGGCATGAGTCTGGCCAGGTTCAGTTTCATTTACCCAACCAACCAGATCCCACCCAACACAAACAGTGCCAGAAAGACGGTCTGCGTCACCACCATCCAGATTGCCGGACCTCCGACTTCCAGAATTTTGGGGATGGAAGTTTTCATGCCGACCGCCGCAATGGCCGCCAAAAGTGCCCATCGTGATACCTGACCGGCCATGTCCTTGATCATTTCCGGGATCAGGCCGAAGGAGTTGAAGGCCGCAAGGACCAGGAAGGCCACCACAAAGGCTGGCATGATTGGTGGACGGGCAGATCCGGGTTCCGTTCCCTTGCGCAGGATCAGGGCAGCGATCAGGACGATGGGTGCCAGCATGGTGACACGGATAAGCTTCACCAGCGTGGAAAGATCGCCGGTTTCCTCCGAAATCGAAAATCCGGCACCGACCACCTGAGCGACATCGTGGATCGTGCCGCCCAGAAAAACGCCCGTCTCGTCGATCGACAGACCCAGATTGCTGGTCAGGATCGGGTAGACGATCATCGCCAGCGTGGAGAGAACCGTCACCGTGATGACCGTGAATGCGAGATCACGCTCCGCGTGATCCCGCTTGGGCAGGATCGAACCGATCGCCATGGCGGCGGATGCTCCGCAAATCGCGACCGCGCCGCCAGAGAGAAATGAAAACAACCTGTCCCGGCCGAAAAGGCCACCGACCAGAAGCGAGAACCCGATTGTCGCCAGGACACCGACGATGACAAGAAGCAGAAACGGCAGGCCGAGTGCCTGAACCATTTCCACACTGATACGCACTCCGAGCAGAGCAACCCCGACGCGCAGCAATGTCCGGGCGGAAAAGGCGATGCCCTCGGCGGTGCGTTGTTCCTCCGACAGGAAGTTGAGCGGCATGCCAAGCAGGATCGCCATAAGCATGGCCGGTGCGCCGTAGTGCTCGTTCAGGAATTGTGCAGAGATGGCGACAAGTCCGGCAATCGCCATTCCGGGAAACAGCTGATTTGCCCGGTCTTTCAATGGTTCAACCATTTTGTTTCCTTAAGTTCTGGTCATCGGTCGACCGGCAGCCCGCTTGGAACCTTGTCCGGAATGCCGAAAGGTGGGTCGGCAACCGAAGAAGTGCCGGTGAGTGCCTTCAGAAAGGCCACCAGATCCGAGATTTCCTCGTCAGATAGATCGATAGGGGTAATGTCCCGGGAAAGGACTTGCCGTGCCATCTCACGTTTGTCTTTCCAGACTACAAAGTCAATGGCTTCCAGCCAGGGAGCTGGGGGCAGGGCGGCCAGTTGCGGGCGCCAGCTTTGAAGCATGGTTTCCGGGTCCAGGTGATGGCGCACGATACCTTCCAGCGTCGGGTAAGCGCCGTTGTGGCCGTATGGAGCCGTCAGTTCGACATTGCGCAGCATGGGCGTTCGAAACCGATAGGCATCTTCCAGGCGGTCGCTTTCGCCCATCCGCCCGACATCGCGTACCATCGGATCGAAGCGCCGGGTGCGCCCAGGGCCGAATGGCGGCAGGCCGAGAGCATGGAACTTCTGGTCGCTGAGCAGGTTTCCGGAATGGCAACCGGAGCACCCTGCCTTTCCATAAAAGAGATCAAGGCCGCGCCTCTGATCAGCTGAAAGTGCGGAGTTGTCACCCATAAGGAAACGGTCGAACGGACTGTCGAAGCTCGTCCATTCCATCGCCTGAAAGGCAGCAAGGGCATTAGCGACTTCCGCAATCGTCACCTGCTCGGGCGTGTCGATGTGATCGAATGCCTCGACGAACATCTCGCCGTATTCCGGGACAACGCGAACCCGCTTTGCCAGGATCGGCCAGGAGGCGTCGATCCGGTCATGGACAGCTCCGGCAATCTCGTTTTCCTTGGGATTGCCCGCCATCTCGAACTGGGCCACCAGAGGGAAGATGGCTTGTGCGGCCAGAAGTGAGTTGAGGCCATCCGGCAACCATTCCTCTGCTGGCGAGTTGAAGCCGTTTTCATAAGTGTCCGCGATGGAAAGGCGACCATCGTGAAACAGGGTGTGAAGTTCTTTTGCGCCTAAATTCCAAAGGCCTGGAGCGTTTCTCGGAATCCTTTTCTTAATCCGGTTGCTGTCAACAAGAGCGGTTCGTTTCAGGCCCAGGCCTTCTCCACCTTCACCGATCCCCAACGACAGGCGATCTCCGGTGCCAAGCGTTGGATGATGGCAGGTTGCACACGCAATATTTCTGTTACCGGACAGGATCTTGTCGTAAAAAAGAAGCTGACCGAGCGCCGCCTGTTTCCGGTCGAACGCGATAAAGTCGTCCTGCGTCAAGGGCGCAGGCAAATCTGCAGAATAAGCAGATGCGGAAAAGGCGAAAATGAGAGGGAACGACCAAAGCCTATGAAGAAGATGCTGACCGCTGCTGTCCTTGGCCTCACACTTTTGAGCACGCCCGCTTTTTCCGAGATCGAAGAGGCGCGCGACATGATGGAGGCCGGCAAGTTCGATGAAGCGATGAAGGAGCTTTGGCCAGCGGCGCGTTCCGGCAATGCCGACGCCGAAGAGCTGATCGGTGTCATGTACGCCATGGGCCTCGGCGTGGAACGCGACGACCTGCGCGCATTCGAATGGTATTTGCGCAGCGCCATGAAAGGGCACCCGGGCGCCCAGTCCGGTGTCGGCTGGTACTATGAAGTCGGCCGTGGCATGCCGGCACCCGATCTCGTGCGCGCTTACATGTGGTACACGCTGTCGGCGATTGGCGGCGACCCGGATGCTGCGATCTCTCTGGAGGAGGTCGTCAAGAAAATGACCAAGGAAGAGATTGAGAAGGCGCATATTCTGGTCGATGACTACAAGGTCTGGATGTATCCGTTCAGGTGATCTGGCGGACGACGGGTTCTGATCGGTTCAAGGCTCTCGATCTGGAGCGTTGAACGAATGAGAACAGAAAACAAGTGAGAATAATTGAGAGCCCGGCCTTGGCCGGGCTCTCCTGTTTTCAAACCATATCAGTTCAGGTCAGCACTGCGGCTGCCATTAACGGAGGTTTCTGCTTCGGCAACAGCTTCTTCAAGTGCACCGAAAATCTCGCCGCCGCGGTTTACGTTTTCCTTGAACCAGTCATAGACCGGTGCCGCTGCTTCCTTGAAGGCAGCTTTCTGTTCCGGGGTTGGAACATAAAGGTCACCACCACCGGCAACGAAGTCTTCGTAGGCCTGGATGGATTTGCGCTTCGGAGAAGCAAAGGTGGCTTGCTGCAGGGCATAGAAGCCATCAACGACAACCCGGCGCAGGTCTTCCGGCATGGACAGGAACTTCTCGTTGTTCATCCACCAAAGCGCTCCCATGTAGGCATGGCCGTCAAGGGTGACGTATTGCAGACCTGCATCCGGGAATTTCATGCCCATGATGTCGGTGATGCCGTTCTTGGAACCTTCGACAACGCCGGTCTGGAAGGAGGTGAACAGCTCCGGCCACGGGATCGGGGTCGGGGACGCGCCAAGGGACTTGACCAGTTCCTGCGGAAGGTCGGCAACCACGGTGCGGATCTTCAGGCCTTCCATATCGGACGGGGTCGCGATCCGGCGCTTGGTGTTGGCAAAGTTCCGCCAGCCGCCGGTATTGCCGATGGTCATCAAGCGGATGGAATTGTCGGAATCTTCGAGCGCCATTGTGCGCATCGTGCGGACGAAGTCGCCGGACAGGACATGTTCCGCGATCCGGTCGTCGGACATCATGTAAGGCAGGTCGAGAACCTGAACATACGGGAAGATGCCCGATGCCCCGCCGGATGTGGAGATGTAGATATCGATTGCACCGCCAGCAACGCCCTGGAGACATTCCGCACCGTTGGAGCAAAGCTGGGTTCCGATGAAGAGCTCGACTTCGATGGCGCCGTTGGATGCGGCTTCGACGAAGTTCTTGAACACGACAAGACCGTCATAGTCCTCGTCGTTTTCGTTGGAGTTGGCCGTTGCGCGCAACGTATAGTCTGCGGCAACAGCGCTCACCGCGGATCCGGCGAGCATCGCCGCGACGGTGAGCGATTTCAGTGCAGTCTTGAGCATTAGGTACCTCCCTTTAAAAGCTCAGAATCAGTTGGCAAATCCGGTCCAACGCGGGATCGTCATTGAAAGTGCCGGGATGTAGGTGATCAGGAAGATCACCGCGATCTCCACCGCCAGGAACGGCAGAATTGCCTTGGCAATGGTTTCCACCCGTTCCTTGGAAACCGAAGCGGCGACGAACAGAACCAGTCCCATTGGCGGCGTTGCCAATCCGATGGTCAGGTTCACGCTCATGATGATGGCAAAGTGAATCGGGTCGACACCCATGGACGTGAAGATCGGCCCAAGGATCGGGCCCAGAATGATGATTGCCGGACCCGCATCCAGAAACATGCCGACCACGAAAAGCAGCAGGTTGATCAGGAACAGAAGGATCAACGGGTTGTCAGACAGGGTCAGAACGAAATCGGCCATGATTTCGGGAGCGTGGCTCAGGCTGACGACCGTCTTGAACGCCATCGCCGCGCCGACCAGCAGCAGGACCACGGCTGATGTGATGCCTGCGCGGTTCAGAACACCCGGAATCTCGTTGGGCTTGAGTGAATGAAGCACAAAGAACCCGATGATCAGTGCATAGGCAACTGCAACAGCCGCAGCCTCTGTCGGTGTGAAGACGCCCAGCAGGATTCCGCCCAGAATGATGATCGGTGTCTGCAGGGGCGCGACGGCCTTCTTACACACGATGCGGAAATCACTGGAAACTGCGCCCCGCAGGCTCAGAAGCAGGAAGTGTGACAGCACCATCATGACGAGGAGCAGAAGCAGCGTGACCGTGGTCGAGAAAGCGGCAAACCCCAGGGCATTCGCGGCAAGCACAGCAAGAACTGTTCCCAGTCCGGCAAGGTTGATCCGCAGAACGACAAACGAGAACCAGAACTCGACCGGTGCCATTGACTGGCCCGGATTGACGATCCTTTGCGCTTTGGGCAGGTCGTATTTGTCCGCCATGAAACGAACCATGAGCATCAGGCCGACACCGACCATGACACCGGGAACGATGCCAGCCAGAAACAGCGCTGCAACGCTCTCACCCATGACATAGGCGTAGATGATCATGATGCCGGAGGGCGGGATGATTGGTCCGATGACAGAACTGGCGGCCGTGACAGCGGCCGCAAAGCGACGGGTATAGCCTTGCTTTTCCATCGCCGGAATCAGCATGGAACCGAGCGCGGAAGTGTCGGCGACAGCAGATCCCGACAGCCCGGCAAAGAGCATCGACGACAGGATGTTCACATGGGCGAGACCGCCGCGCAGATGTCCCATCAGCGCCTGGCTGAATTCGACAAGACGCATGGTAATGCCGCCCTTGTTCATCAGCTCGCCCGCAAGCATGAAGAACGGAATCGCCATCAGAGGAAAGCTGTCCATGCCGTTGTAAACGTTGCGGTAAAGCAAAGTGATGTCACGTTCCTGACCGTTCAGCCACAAAAGAAGACCGGGTGCGGCCAGTAGGCCGAAAAACACCGGCAGTCCGATCATCAGGAAAACGAGAAAGACGGGAAGAAACCAGATCAGCATCAGTCAGCTCCCGCCATGTCTACATCCGGAAGTGCCGGCAGGCGCTCGGTACCGCCAAACGTGGAAACGAGGTTTCGCAGGATCAGTTCGATATTCACCAGCGTGAGCAGGATCACGCCGACAAAGATCGACATCATCATCCAGCTTCGCGGAACACGGATCCATTCGGTCAGGGAGACGTTGCCGGGGACATAAAGAGATGCGGTTGCAAATTTGCCGCCGAAACCGGTCACTTCCGCGTATCCGATCTGAACCGCGATGACGAGCACGGCCAGAGAAACCACGAGGAGGAAGAGGGAGAGCAGGCTGCCCAGAACGCGAGGAAGCGCCTGGCCAAGCATGTCGATGGCGACGAAGCCACCACGGCGAAAGGCTGTCGGCGCCATCAGGCCGGTCATCCAGAGCATGCAGAAGCGCGCGGCTTCATCCGGCCACGGAAGGGCATTGTTCAGGACGTAGCGAAACACGACCTGAATCAGGATTGCGACAACCATCAAGGCGACGGCTACGATTCCAATCGCACGGCCAATGCGCAAAAGATGCGAATTGACGAAGGCGAGCGGTGACAAGACCGCCAGCAAAATGCCCATACGGGCCCCTCCCAAGTTTCCTTCGAAACGGAGCACCTCTTCGCCCCGTTTTCCGTCTCTACTTCGGGGCGATTTGCCCGAGCTTTCCTGCGAAAAATGTGAGCGCGTCTCCCGTACGCATCTCAGCTTGCGTGACCTGTCCGAGCACGATCAGGTGGTCGCCGCCTTCATAGGCGGCGAACCGTTTGCACTCGAAACGGGCCAGGCAATTCTCGATCAGCGGAACTCCATTGTGGTCAACCGTGTGTGGCAGCTGATCGAAGGCATGGGCGTTTCGCACAAATCCGTTGCACACCTCTGCCTGATGGTGGCTGAGGACGTGAATGGCGTAATGCTCGGCATCTTCGAAATACCGGAACCGGCGTGAGCCCTTGTCCGGCATCCACAAGACCAATGGCGGATCCAGCGACACGGACGAAAAGCTGTTCGCGGTTATTCCCACGGGACCATCCGCTGAATCGGTGGTGACCACGGTCACTCCGGTTGCGAAGCGGCCGAAGGCATCCCGCAGAAGCCGGGTGTTGTCCGAGTCCGGAGAAAAGGTCAGTGGATGATTGGCATTTTGCATGGTCATCAAGGCACCTCGTTCCCAAGGGCGGCTTCATAGAGCCGGTACCAGGTTTCGCGATCCAGAGAGACTTTCAGAGCGTCCGAGATCTTCGCGATCCGCTCCAGGTTGTTCGTGCCGAGCACCGGCAGCAGTTTTGCCGGGTGGGCAAGAAGGAAGGCAACGGCAACCGCAGACCGGTCAACACCGAACGATCCGGCGATCTCGTCCATGACGCCGCCCAGCTTGCCCCCTTCGGAAATCAGCGAGCCGCCCCCAAGCGGAGACCAGGCCATCAGTTTGGTTCCGATCCGCTGGTGGAAAGCCAGATCGCCGTTGGTGAAGAGTGAGATTTCCTTCAGGCTGATCTCGATCTGGTTCGTCACCAGTTGGTTGCTCATCGCCGACTGGAGCAGTTCCCAATCCCAGGGGCGGAAATTTGACACGCCGATATTCTTCACCTTGCCGGCTTTGACAAGGTCATCAAGCACCGCTCCGGTTTCATGGTGGTCCATGAAAGGATCGGGGCGATGGATCAGCAAAAGGTCGATGTTTTCGATCCCCATATCGGCGAGGGACTGGTCGACCGCTCTTTCAATATGGGTTCTGGACGTGTCGTAGTGTTTCACCTTGGCATCGGCATACCGTCCCATGGGCGCAACGATGTCGCATTTGGTAACGATTTCCATCCGGTCGCGAAGTGACGGATTGGCTTTCAACGCGCCGCCAAGAACGGCTTCGGCTGCATATCCGCCATAGATATCGGCCTGGTCGAACGTCGTGATGCCCTGCTCAAGGCAGGTCTGGATTTTCTGCTCCACGTAAGCAGGGGAGGTGTCGGTGTCGTCGCCGAGCCGCCACATGCCATAGATCAGGCGGGAAAACTCCAGAGTTTCGGATAGTCTGACGCGCTCCATTAGCGGCGAACTCCATTGCCAAGCGGGGTTGCGGGTGTTTCGGCCGGAACGCGGCCATATGCATGCGGAAGCGAGCAGGTCTTCAGGTTTGGCAACACGCGTGCACCAAAATGCTTTGCTTCTTCCTCATGCGGATAACCGGAGAAGATGAAGGCCCGGATGCCCATCTTCTGGTAGGCCTCGATCTTGGACATGACCTGATCGGTCGATCCGACAAGAGCAGCACCGCAGCCGGATCGCGCCCGGCCGACGCCGGTCCAGAGGTTTGGTTCGATGTAGCCGTATTCGTCGGCAATCTCGCGGTTCTTGGACTGGTGGCTGACACCGAGGGACTTGGCGTCAAGCGCCCGTTCACGAATTGCGGTTCCCTGGTCGTCATCCAGTTTGGAGACGATGTAGTCCGCATATTCCTGCGCTTCCTTTTCAGTGTCGCGCACGATCATGTGGACACGCAGGCCATAGTCCAGCGTTCGGTCGTACTTCTCGGCAACGGCATGGACGGCCTTCATGCGGCCTTCCAGTTCCTCGATCTTTTCCGGCCACATCAGATAGACGTCGCAATGCTGTCCGCAAAGCTCAAGCGCTGCCGGGGAGTAACCGCCGAAATAGAGCAAGGGTCCGCCGGTCTGATAGGGACGCGCGGGATCGGTGGTGAGGTTCTTGAAGTTGTAGATCTCGCCTTCGTAGTTGATCTCGTCCTGTGTCCAGGCCTGCTTCAGGATTTCAACCACTTCACGCGAGCGCTGGTAGCGGTAGCCGCTGTCAGCCTGTTCGCCCGGAAAGTCGGAGGAAATGATGTTTACCGTCAAGCGGCCCTGCAGCATGTGATCAAGCGTCGCGATGGTGCGCGCCAACATGATCGGTTGCATCTCACCGCAGCGAACGGCCGCCAGCAGGTTGATCTTTTCGGTGATCGGGGCACAGCCGGCGACAAATGAAAGAGTGTCCTGGCCGACCTGGTAGGATGACGGGCAAAGAATATTGCGAAAGCCCTGAGCCTCCGCAGTCTTCACGATCGAAGAACAGTGTTCCCATGACGAACGCAGGCGGCCTTCGGGAACCCCCAGAAACTGATAGTCGTCGGAGCAAAGCGCGGCGAACCAGGAAACTTCCGCTGCATCTAAATCCGGCGATGTCACTGGGACAATGGTCATGAAATACCTCCCTGGGTTTCATTTATTTTCGAATGGCTTCACTTTGCCTTCGATTTCTTCTTGCTTATCACCCGATTTGATGTAAATCAATAGTGTATCAATTTTTGACGAAAGACAACCGGTACGCCATGCAATCCGCTTCTCAGACCTCCAGCGCATTGCCGCTTTATGTGCAGATAAGCGAGCTTTTGATTAGGGATATTGCCGCCGGGCGGCTGATCGACGGGGAGCGTTTGCCGCCTGAAAGAGAGATGGCGGAAGAGCTGGGTATCTCGATCGGAACGCTCCGCAAGGCGCTGGCGGATCTTACGGAAAAAGGCTTACTTGAGCGCATCCAGGGGTCGGGAAACTACATACGCCAAGGCGGGACCAATGAAAGCGTCTACGCGATGTTCCGTCTGGAGCTGCTTTCGGGCGGCGGCTTGCCACGCGCCGACATTCTGAATGTCAAAAGAATGTCGAAACCGGACGACCTGCCGGCCTTCGGGACAAGCGACGAGGGCACCCGTATCCGGCGTCTCAGATATCTCAATGACGTCATGATCGCGGTCGAGGAAATCTGGCTCGATGGCGATTCCGGGATCGTGAAGCAGGAGTTGCTGTCTGATTCCCTCTACCGGTTCTATCAAAAACAGCTGGGTTTCTGGATTGTCAGAGCGGAAGACCGGGTAACGATCAAGGATGTGCCCGACTGGGCACCGGACAGTTTCTCCAAAGCGCCGGGAACGATCACCGGTTACATAGAGCGGTTCAGTTGGGCCGACCGGCCCAAGCCGGTCGAGTACTCGCGAACCTGGTTTGATACCGACAAGGCGCATTACGTACAGCGATTGAAATAGACGGGGCATAAGACCCCACCCCATATGGAGGACTAAATGCCTGCAAAGGTAAGGTACGGTGTTATCGGCTGCGGAATGATGGGGCAGGAACACCTGCGCAACATCGCCCTATTGCCGGATACGAAAGTGACGGCAATTTTCGAACCGGACGCGGACATGGCGAAGGCCTCGGCTGATCTTGTTCCGGAAGCGATGTTTGTCGGATCCGTCGCCGAACTGCTGGACGTCGAAGCACTGGACTGCATTCTGATTGCCAGCCCCAATCACTGCCATGTGCCGCAGATGGAAGAAATTCGCCAGAAGCGGCCACTGCCTTTGCTGATTGAAAAACCGCTTTTCACCGACCCGAAAGATCTGGCTGAACTGGAGGCTTTCAAAGCAGCATACCCTGCGCCTGTCTGGGTGGCGATGGAATATCGATACATGCCGCCTATTGCCGCCCTGATCGAGCAGGCGGAAGAGGCGACAGGCGGCATCAGGATGCTGACGATCCGCGAGCATCGATTTCCGTTTTTGGACAAGGTTGGTGCCTGGAACAGGTTCAATCGCTATTCGGGTGGGACATTTGTCGAGAAATGCTGTCATTTCTTCGATCTGATGCGATTGATCATGAAGTGCGAACCCGTTCGTGTGATGGCGTCTGGCGGCCAGGATGCGAATCACAAGGACGAGACATATGACGGCGAACAGCCCGATGTGCTCGACAACGGCTACGTCATCGTCGACTTCGAAAACGGGTCTCGCGCCATGCTGGAACTGTGCATGTTCGCGGAAGGGTCCCGATACCAGGAAGAGGTCGTGGCCATCGGGCCGGAAGGCAAAATCGAAGCATTTGTGCCGGGTCCCGGACGGTTCTGGCCACAAGATCTTGGTGAGCCACCTGTGCCGCAGCTCGTCGTTTCCCCGCGCAATCCGAAGGGGCCACGACAGATCGATATTCCGGTCGATCCGACCATACTTGACGCCGGGGACCACAACGGTTCCACTTTTTATCAGCATGAGGGCTTTGTTGCCGTCGTTCGTGGTGTAAAAGAGGTGCCGGACGTGACATTGGATGATGGTCGACTTGCGGTGGAAATGGGCCTTGCAGCCCAACAATCCGCGCGCACCGGTCAGGCCGTTTCCATGATCACCTCAAAGCTTTCCTCGGTAGCTTGCTAAATCTAGCGGTGTTTCCTCCGAGGCTCCTGCCGGCGTGACGACAGTCACGCCGGTTTTTTATTGTCTGGTTTTTTCGAAATAATTCTCATCCGGTTTCTTCCAGGAGTGCTGTGAACCGCAAACAAACTGGCGTTGCGTTACTTTTGGGGTGGTGAGCCGATACAAAATGTCAAATCAATCTGTTACGGCGCACTGGACATTTCGCCCGAGTGAGGTGCAGGATCATTTGATACTGACCGGGTTGCGTCACCAGTTACCGGCAACTGCCTTCATTCGCGTGTGACCCGGAAACGGCATGTTCCACTTTTGGGAGGGCCTGATGCGCAAGCCTATTTCAGTTCTTTTATCTTCAGCACTTATTTTCCAGACCGTTCTCGTAAATGGGGTTTTGGCGGCTCCTGCGGTGACAACCGCAAACGTGAATTTCCGGCAAGGGCCGGGTACGGGATACGGCTCCCTGGGAACCATTCCAAGCGGAACATCGGTGGAACTGGAAAACTGCGACGACAACGGATCGTGGTGCACTGTCAGCTATAATGGCCAGAACGGCTTTGTCAGCGGAAATTATCTCCAGTTGGCCGAAGCAGAAGAGAGCACCGGCTGGCCCCGGTCCTACGAGACTGACGGCGGCGCAACCCTGATCCTGTATCAGCCCCAGTTTACCGAGTGGGATAATTTCAAGACCCTGAAGGCGCTTGTCGCAGCGGAATACGTCAAGGACAAGGATGCCAATCCTGTCTTCGGCGTTATAGGCGTCACGGGGGAGACCGTCGCGGATCCGGAAAAGGGTCTGGTCGATGTCAACAAGATCCAGGTCACCCAGCTTGATTTCTCCGCGTTGGACCGCGCTTCGCTGACGGATCTCACGCTTCAGGTGGGCAAAATCATGCCGACCGGAACGGTCACCGTGAAGGAAGACCGGATTACGGCCGGCCTGGCAGAATATCAGCGCATGGATGACGTGAAGGGGCTCAATGCCGAAGCCCCGCCGGTTTTCATTTCCATGGAACCGGCCATCCTGGTGCAGACCGAAGGGGCCCCCGTACTGGCTCCGGTCAAGGGAGACCAGGGTCTGAGTTTCATCGTCAACACGAACTGGGACATTCTGAAGATCGATGAAACGGAGGAATTCTACCTCCGCGACGAGAAATCCTGGCTGAAGACCAAAGATGTCTCATCAGGTTGGGAGCCGGTAACGGATCTGCCTGATCTCATCAAGGCTCTGCCGGATGACGACAACTGGAAGGAAACGCGGGAAGCCATTCCGCCGGAGCCATTCCCGGACAACAAGGCTCCGAAGGTCATCTATTCGGACAAGCCTGCGGAAATGATCGTCTTTGACGGCGAGCCCAAGCTGGAGCAGGTGGAAGGCACAAACCTGGAATGGGCATCCAACACCGAAAGCGATGTGTTCTTCCTGACGACCACCAAGACCTGGTACATTCTGGTTTCCGGTCGCTGGTTCAAGTCGGCTTCTCTGGATGGGCCCTGGGTGTTCACGACACCGGACATGCCGTCGGACTTCCTCAATATTCCCGAGAATGCTCCATATTATTCGGTGCGATCCTCAATTCCGGGGACCTCTGAAGCTTCACAGGCAAGGTTGAAAGCGAGCATCCCGACAACGGCCCGCGTCGAAGTCGGCTCGGTGAGTGCGGATGTCGCCTATGCGGGCGACCCTGAATTCGAGCCGATCGAAGGCACTTCGATGTCTTACGCGGTCAACACCAACGAGCAAGTCATTCAGGTTGGTGCGAAGTATTACGTTCTTCAAAATGGCGTTTGGTTCGTGAGCGACAGTCCCGACGGGCCCTTCGTCGTGGCAACTGCCGTCCCTGATGAAATCTACACCATTCCGCCGTCTTCACCGGTCTACAACGTGACCTACGTGCGTGTGTACGAGACCGAGCCGAACGCAGTCTGGTATGGCTACACCATGGGATACCTGACAGGCTTCCTGGCCTGGGGGGTCTTTGTCTACGGCACCGGCTGGTATTATCGGCCGTGGTATCGCCCGGGCTTGCGACCGATCTATTTCCCACGGCCGGTCACCTACGGTATCGGTGCTTTCTACAATCCCGTCCGGGGTGTTTACGGACGCTATGGTTATGCCTATGGACCTCGTCGCGGTATTGCCGCCGGCGGTATCTATAACCCGCGCACCGGCGGCTACATTCGCGGGGCAGCCATCAGCGGCCCGCGTGGCAGTGCCGGTTTCATTACCGCCTACAATCCGCGTACCGGAAACCGGATCGTCGCAGGTGGTGCACGCGGCATTTACGGATCATGGGGCGGAGCCGTGGTCTCCGGGCCTCAATGGTCACGTACGCGCGATCTCCAGCAGGGCGCGGTCAATCGATGGAAACAAAGCGGAGACCTTGGGCGCATCGGCAGCCTTGACCGGCGCGGCGACGTGTTCGCAGGGCGGGACGGGTCTGTCTACCGCCGGGACGGCGACAACTGGAAGAAGTTCGAAGGCGGTCGCTGGGGCGATGTTGCCGCACCGTCCCGAGAGAACATTCAGGATCGCCTGGGAGATATCGGAGCAGGGGCAGCTGCGGGCGCAATCGGTGCCGGTGTAGGTTCAGCGATTGCCAACCGCCCGGCGGGCGATCGCATCCAGAACCGCCCCAATGCCGGAGATCGGCCGAATGTTCAGCGTCCGGCAAATCTCCCTGCAGGGCAAAGACCCAACGTGAACCGGCCGAGCGGCGATCGTCCGACGAACCTGCCGGCGGGACAACGGCCGAATGTTCAGCGTCCTGCACAGCAGCCGAATGTTCAACGTCCGGCTCAACGGCCGGCCAAGCAGCCGTCGACACGTCCTGCCCAGAGGAAACAGGCCCCGGCCCACCTCAACAAGGATCGCAGGGCGAGGACTACGGGCAATCGACAGGTGAACCGCCAACGGAATGTCCAACGCAATCGTCCGCAACAGGCCCGCCCGCAACGCGGTGGAGGTGGCGGTCAGCGCCGGGGTGGTGGTGGAGGTCGCCGCCGCTAATCGAGCTGGCTAGATTGGCAGATCGCGGGCATCCGCGATCGCCTCCATGGTCATGTAGGACGTGACGGTATCGAGATCGACTTTCTCGATCAGGCGTTGATAGACCCGGTCGAAGGCATTCATGTCTTCGGCCACGACCTTCAGCATGTAGTCGTAGTCTCCGGCAATCCGGTAGAAATCGATGACGTTCGGGATTGCCGATACCTCACCACGGAATGTCTCCAGCCAATCCTTGGAATGATGCCGTGTTCGGATCATGACGAAGACCGTGAGATTGAGCCCGAGTCGTGCCGGGTCCAGCCGCACCGTGTGGCCTTCGATGAGACCGCTCTCGTAGAGGTTCTTGAGCCGGCGCCAGCATGCGTTCTGCGACAGGCCGACTTTTTCTGCCAGGTCCCGCTGCGACAATCTGGCATCCCTCTGCAATGCGCGGAGGAGGGCGCGGTCAATATGATCGAATTTTTCTTCCATATACGATCAGGTGACACAATTTTGGGAATTTGACAATCAAACTATGTGAGGAAATCCCATCGAAAAGGGTCGTATGATCTGAATAATTGGATTCGGAGCAAGAAATGACCCAACAAACCGGCACCGCACTAGATCAGTTTCACAAAATGCTGAAGGGCCCCGATTTGATTGTCCGGCTGCGGGCAGGCCTGATCGGTGAGGGCAAAATCATCTCCGGACCATTTGGAGAGCGCGAGCTGATCTACGCCGATTATGTCGCTTCAGGCAGGGCACTGCGCCAGATCGAGGAGTTCGTGCTGGAAGAAGTGTTGCCTGTCTACGCCAACAGCCATACAGAGGCATCCTATTGTGGAAGCGCAATGACGCGGATGCGCGAGGCGGCAAGATCAGAGATCGCCAGAATCTGCGGTGCCGACAAGGCAACCTATGCGACCGTCTTTTGCGGATCGGGCGCGACAGCCGGTTTGAACAGGCTCGTGCATCTCCTGGGTGTCTCGACAGCGGTTGAGAAGGGGGAGAATCCTCTCGTCGTGATCGGCCCATATGAGCACCACTCCGATATTCTGCCCTGGCGGGAAAGCGGCGCAGAAGTGATCGAGATTGGAGAGGCAGGCGAGGGTGGACCGGATCTGCAGGAACTGGAAACTGTACTTGAAAGCGCCGGGCAGGAACGCCTGATCGTTGGTGCTTTCTCCATGATGTCCAACGTGACCGGCATTGTCACGGACGACCGGGCGGTCACGCGTCTCCTGAAGCGTTTCGGTGCCTTGAGCGTGTGGGACTGCGCAGGCTCAGGTCCTTATCTGCCCATTGAAATGAACGAAGGAACGGACGTTGAGAAAGACGCAGTGGTCGTCTCTCCGCACAAGTTTGTCGGTGGTCCGGCCGCTTCAGGTGTGATGATCGTTCGCAAGGCGGCAGTTCAAATGGAAACGCCCGTGTTCCCCGGCGGTGGCACTGTGCGCTTTGTATCGCCCTGGGGACATGATTACACTTCGGATATTGCCTGCCGGGAAGAGGCTGGAACTCCCAATGTGGTTGGCGACATTCGCGCTGCGTTGGCTTTCATGGTCAATGAAGCGATCGGGCAGAAAACCATGGATGAACGCAACGCTGCCTGGCGGGTAAAAGCACAGGCGGTCTGGCGGGAAAATCCGGCAATTGAAATCATGGGCAATCCCGACGCACACCATGTGTTGCCGGTTTTCTCGTTTCGCGTGCGCGATTTGGAACGCGGCGGATACATTCACCAGCAGCTTGTCACGCGCATGCTTTCAGATGAATACGGAATACAGACCCGCGGCGGCTGCGCCTGTGCCGGTCCATATGCGCATCGGTTGCTGGATATCGGACAAGAGCAGTCCGAGACGATGCGTCAGCGGATTTTGTCAGGCGAGGAGCTCAAGAAACCGGGGTGGACCCGGCTCAATTTTTCCGTGCTGATGACAGAAGAAAAAGCGGATAAGATCATCAGGGCCGTGGATGAGCTCGCACGCACACCTTATCCCCTTGCGGATCACTACGCCTGTGATGAAAGCACAGCGCGTTTCAAAGCCATCCAGGACGCTGCTTGAAGGATCGAGAAAGACAATGTGCCGTTGGGCTGCCTGGAGCGGAGCTCCGAAATACCTTGAAGAAGTTATCTGCGATCCCGCGCACTCGCTGATCGATCAGAGCCGCAATGCGCTTTCCTGCAAGACGGCCGTCAATGCCGACGGCTTCGGTGTGGCCTGGTACGGCGATCGTGACACGCCGTGTCTCTACAAGGATGTTCGGCCTGCATGGTCGGATCCAAACCTTCTGCAGATTGCACGGCATGTCCGCTCCGGGCACTTTCTGGCGCATGTGCGCGCGTCGACCGGATCAGCGACGACACGTGACAACTGCCATCCTTTCACCTTCGACCAATGGACGTTCATGCACAACGGACAGGTGGGCGGCTATGACAAGGTGCGTCGCCGCCTGGACAACATGATCCCGGACGACCTCTACCGGGAGCGGTCGGGCGGCACAGACAGCGAGTGCCTGTTTCTCATCGCGCTTGCCTACGGGCTCAAGCAAAATCCGCGCGCTGCCATGGCTCGGGCCGTTCATGAAGCCGAGGGGCTTTCCAGATACTCCGGGACGACGCCTCATATGCGCTTTGCGTCTGCCTGGTCGGACGGCAAGACGCTTTATGCCGCTCGCTATGCCTCAGACAAGTTTCCGCCAACGCTCTACTATCGGCAATTCGATGACGGGGTGATGGTGGTCTCCGAGCCTCTCGATGAAGCGCGTAACTGCTGGATGGAAGTTCCAAGCGGCGACATGATCGAGATTCGCGATGGAAAGGTAAATCAGGTCACCTTCCTGAACGATGAAAAGCTGGTTGATGCCTGAGCAGAGGATCGGTTCTCAGCTCTCGATCCAATGCCAGGCGGTTTCGATCTCGTCTCTGTCGAAGTGCTTTTCCTGAATTCCGGCCACTTTTGCAAAGGTCGCATCCACGGCAATCAGAGCTGCAAGCATCTTGCTGTCGGTGACGATGGCGATCTTGTTCAGATGCACCATGTGCGTCAGGATCCATTTTATGTCTGCGGCCGCAGCTTCAAGGGAAACGCCGACATGATCGCCGAGCACGACAAGAACACTGATCTTGTCGTGCTCCTTGATCAGCTGTTCGGCCTGGTCAATCAGGTTTCTTTCCTGATCGATATCAATCTTTCCGGATATTTCAACACCCAGTACCGGACCTTGGCTGCGGGGCAGAATAACGAACATGCTGGTTCCTCCAATCTCGACGGCACACTGCCGTTGCCTGACCGGATGAAGGTTAGTTCGTCAATTCAGGGTTGATCAAGTCGAGTTTCTCAAGTCGCCCTGTGTCGTTTCGAAAGGGTCTTGGTCACTCAGCATGCCTGGTTGGATTGTTCGTTTTCCAACCCGGCAATGATCTCTCTGGTACGCGCGTCCACGAAGGCGCGAATTTGACGAGTGAGCGGAAAGCCATCGGTGTGCGACCGGCCGTAGGACAGGTTGAAGTCGTGAAAGATGACGCTGCGTGGAGGCATAAGTTGATGCTGAAGCATGGTCTCAAGCTTGTCGAACGCTTTTGCGAGGCGTGCTTCGAGCGTTTGGGCCCCGGCATATTCATCCCAGAGTGAGAGAAGATCCTGAGCTGTGTCCGCAGGAAGAGGGGCACAAAGCTCCTGGAAATCGCGTCGTTCGCGGTCCTGCCGGTCATCTCCCGGGGTTTGCTCTGGGGCAGGAATGTCTCCCGAAATGGCTTCGCCGAGATCGTGGATCAGGCAAAGTTTCAGAAGCTTCGGAATATCGACTTCCCCAAGTTCCTTCTCAAATACAAGGATCATGAAGGCCAGCCGCCAACTGTGTTCGGCCGTGCTTTCTTTCCGGCCTTTCCGGGTTGAACCCGAACGGAGCGTGTCTTTCAACTGTTCGGCTGCCTGGAGGAAGTCCAGAAGACCGGACAGTCTCATGTTGTCTGCTTCCATGGCGACGGAAGCTGTATCTGTTTGAGTCATGCCGCCAAGTTTAGCGCGCGATCATCGGTGCAGCGATGGCATGAATATTTTATGCAGGAAACGGAATTAGGCAGCAGGCTCGTCACGCACCAGCCTTGCAAACCGGCCGTCGGAGAGCGGTAGGCGCGAAATGCGGATGCGACTTTGAGGAATGGTCAACTCGGCGAATTCCGCCCGCTCTGTCTCATAAACAACGTCGGGCCCAAGCGGCTCGAACCATCCGTGTTCTGGCAGCTGATGCTCAACGGATCGAATGCTTTCAGAAGCAAATCGCCAAAGCGGGCGGTCCAGCAGTTCGGAGGTCGGGATGCGCCAATTGACAGTCCTTGCAGGAGAGGCTGCCAACAGTCTGTGGGTCAGATCGCAGACAAGATGAACCGGCATGGCGGCCTGGGTCACGAGATCAAGCAGCGCCCGGTCTGCCGCAGTTTCCGGCCGTGCGCGCAAGAGCTGCGTGATCTTGAGCCGGTCCGCTCCATTTGGCTGCGCATCTCCGCTTTCCCAGCGGGAAATCCTGCTCTGGGAAACATCGAGATCGCGGGCAAGGGTTTCCTGCTTGATGCGATTGAGCACACGCCATCTGCGTAGGGAAGGGCCCAGGCTGGTTTCAAGAACTGCAGTTTCTGTCGGCATGGCGCAATTGTAGCGGCAAATTTCTAAAAGGGGGAGTCAGGGAAGTGGTCGTCCTGGTGCCGTCAGATTTTGTTGAAAGGGCGGCTCGTAACCTGGATCGAGTTTCCGTCGGGGTCTTTGGCGTTGGCAAACTCGTATCCGTCGGCCTGATGAACAGGCCCGAAGCTCAACCCTTCAGCTTTGGCAGAGGTGCAAAAATCCTCGACCGTCTCAACGTTGAACACCAGTTTCACGGTGCTTTGCCCGGTTTTTTGCGCTTTTCCCGCCTTGTGCAACATCAATCTGGCACCGCCGTCTGGCGGTACCAGTTCGGTAATTCGGTCGCCTGGGATCTGATGCATGGAGAAACCGAAATGCGAAACGTAAAACGAAGCCGTCCGGTCTATGTCACGTACATACAGGAGAATTCGGTCCAGTCTCATCATCCCGGCCCCAGGCAGTTGCAGTGGTTCTCAAAGGATCAATCTGTATTGAGCCTGCCTTTCGTGAAGGCAATGGCCGGGTCCGAAGAATGTTCAACATCTTCTCCCAGCACCTGTGTCCATGCATGTTTGCGATGTTCATAAACGGAAAAGCGGGGAGGCGGAAACTCGGGATCAGCAAAAGCTCCGACTGGAATTGCGGTCACACCGGGCCAGCCTTCAATGACGTAGGCCAGTGTGGAACCGCAATTGGGGCAAAACCTGTAGGTCGCCTTGTGACCACTATCGGCAACGCGGGACCATTCCTTGTAGTCGCCGGACAGCTCAACGTTTTCATCTGGCCATCTGGCCTGTGTTGCAAAGGCACTGCCGCTGCGCTTCTGACACTCCAGGCAGTGACAGACGGATACTCGTACCGGTTCGCCCCGACAAACCGCACTCAGCTGTCCACATCGGCAGGATGCATGTCTCGTAATCATCGGTCTTTGTCCCTCTCCAGAGCGGAAAGGTAGCAGGGAGAGGGAAACGGTCAAACGAAGTTGTGCCAGGGAGCCGGTTGATTAGCTGTACTTTTCGATAAAGGCATCAATCGACAATTGCCGGAAATCCGGAAGGCGCGCCTTCAGCTGTTCATGCGACCAATCCCACCAGGAGATGCCCATCAGCGCCTCTTCCTGTGTCTCAGTAAAGCGCCGCTTGATCGGTTTGGCGGCGACACCGCCAACAACGGTGTATGGAGCAACGTCCTTTGAGACGACGGCACCCGCTGCAACAATCGCCCCCGTCCCGATGGTAACCCCGGCCAGAACCGTTACGTTGTGACCGATCCAGACATCATGGCCGATGGTCACCCAGTCATCCTTTCTCCACTGAAAGAAACCGGCATCGTCGTTGCCCAGGTCATAGGCAGCCGCGCGGTAGGTGAAATGATGCTGGGATGCCCGCCAGGTGGCGTGGTTGCCCGGATTGATCCGAACACGCCGGGCAATCGAACAGAACTTGCCGATTGTTGACCAGACGACATCACCTTCCTGAACAATATAGGAATAGTCGCCCATCTGGCTTTCGCGCATTTCCGTGCGCGCTCCGACTTCTGTCCAGATCCCCAGTTCACAATTCTGGACATTTGCATCCGGATGAATATTTGGCGCTTCGGTAAGGCATTGCTTCTGGGCAGGAGAGGACATGGAGGCTCCATTGGGAAGAATAGTGATAGAGGGGCCGTGTTTAACCGGCGTCGGGTGAAAGCCGGTGACGGATTGGTGACAGTATTATGACTGTATCCAGATTTAACAGCTGAGTGCTTATGGAAAGACTGGAAAATCCAGTCAAAAATACACAGTCTTCAAGGTCAATACTGCAGCAGTACTGACTCAAGGCTTCAGAGAGTGCCTGATCTTCGAAGTCATTGAATCAAAATGGCAAATCTTGAAATGCGGATCAAAGGGGCCGGAGTCGGGATCGGGGTCTTCATGGAACTGTCATAAATCTTTGATCTTTCATACAAAAACCTGTCATCTGCCTGTAATCGTCCAGTGGCTCTTGTCGCCCAGCAATACGAACAAACACGGACAGGGCTGGCGGGTGATTCAGTTTCAGGACGTCACAAAGACCTTCGGGACAAGGACTGCGGTCAACAAGGTCGGTTTCAACATAGACAAACCGCAGATGGTCGGGATTATCGGCCGATCCGGAGCGGGCAAATCGACCCTCTTGCGCATGATCAACCGGCTGACGCCGGCGACTTCAGGCCAGATCCTGTTCAAGGGGCAGGACATTCTCAGCCTAAAGGGTGGAATGATGCGCCGTTGGCAGCGTGATTGCGCCATGGTGTTCCAGCAATTCAATCTCGTGCCGCGCCTCGATGTGGTCACCAATGTCATGCTCGGCCGTCTCAACGGTCACGGCACAATGAAGAGCCTCTTCAACATCTTCAGCGCCGGCGATGTCAACGATGCGCTTGTTGCACTCGACCGCCTGGGAATCGTTCAGGAAGCGGCCAAGCGCGCCGAAGAGCTTTCCGGCGGTCAGCAGCAGCGGGTGGCGATTGCCCGTGCGTTGATGCAGGACCCTTACATGATCCTGGCAGACGAGCCGATTGCGTCCCTGGATCCGATGAATGCCAAGATCGTCATGGATGCGCTGCGTGAAATCCATGAGCGCGACAACAAGGTGGTTATCTGCAACTTGCATACGCTCGATACGGCGCGTGCCTATTGTGACCGTGTCATCGGTATGCGCGACGGGTTCCTTGTTTTTGACGGAAAGCCCGAAGAGCTGACCACAGCCGCTGCCCGTGAAATCTACGGTGCCGACGAAAGTTTCAACGAGGCAGCGACTTCCACTGCCATCGACGCCGGCCAGACCGGCTCTCAAGAATCCGCTGGTGTGATGACCCCGGCGGCAGCAGCGGTTTGAGCCGCTCGCGCACCCTTCAAACGTCATCAGATACAGACTCTCGGGGAGTGTCCCAAATGAAATTCGTTTCCAAAGTTGCTGCGCTTGCTGCCGTAAGCACGATCGCTCTGAACGCCTCGATCGCCGGTGCTTCAGAAATCACCGAGTTCCGCATTGGTATTCTGGGCGGCGAAAACGCGTCTGACCGCCTGCGCGCCTATGAGTGCCTGGAACAGAAAACCGCCGACCTGCTCGGTGTTCCTGTCAAGCTCTTCGCTCCGGCCGACTACAACGGCGTTATTGAAGGTCTGCTCGGTGGCAACCTCGACATGGCCTGGCTTGGTGCGTCCAGCTACGCAAAGGTTTATCTGACTGATCCGGAAGCTGTTGATCCGGTTCTGGTCAAGGTGAACGTCGATGGCGGTTATGGCTACTACTCCATCGGTTTTGCCCGTGTCGACAATGAGATCAACTCTCTGGAAGACATGAAGGGCAAGGTATTCGGTTTCGGTGATCCGAACTCCACTTCCGGTTACCTGATCCCATCCATCGCCATCCCGCAGGAAGGTTATTCCATGAAACCGGGTGAGTATTTCGGAGACGTTGTCTTCACCGGTGGTCATGAGCAGACCATCGTTGCTGTATCCAACGGCGACATCGACGGCGGCGTGACCTGGGCTGACGGTCTTGGTGAGTGGGAAGACGGTTATAACTCCGGTGCCCTGCGCAAGGCTTCCGACGCCGGCCTCGTCGACATGACTGAACTGCGTGAAATCTGGCGCTCCCCGGTGATCCCAGAAGGTCCGATCGTTCTGTCCAAGAAACTTCCGGAAGACGTGAAGATCAAAATGACTGCATTGATGGCGTCCCTGAACTCCATGGACCCTGAGTGTGCTTACGGTGTTGCTGCTGGTGAAACCAAAGGTTTCATGCCGATCACGCATGACGCCTACGTCAACATTGTTGAAGCCCGCAAGGCAAAGAACAAGAACTAATCGGTTCTTTTGAACCTTCGCGCGGGCCGGATTTCGGCCCGCGCTTTCATATGACCTCCGTCAAAGGACATTGGTAATGGCTGTTGCCGCACTGGAGCAGGAAATCCTCTCCTTACGAAAACGCCGCCAGCTTTATTCCCTGATGGGATTGCTGCTGGTCGTTGCGGTTCTCGTTTCCGGATATTCCAAATCGAACGAAATGAATTCCGGCGGCTTCTTGCAGGGCCTGTCCAAGTTCTTCGACTACCCGGGCGAAATCGTCGTCGAGGCCTGGGAGGCCGGACCCGCCTTTTTCGGTCTTGTCCTGCATTTTGTGCCGGCGATGCTGGAAACGCTGAACATTGCGGCAGTCGCGACACTGCTGGGCGGTGCGATGGCCGTGGTTCTGGCCATGGCTTCAACCCGAAACGTTGACAGCTGGGGCCCGCTCATTCCGGTGGTCCGGCGCATGATGGACGTCATGCGTGCATTTCCGGAGCTGATCATTGCCCTGTTTCTGATCTTTGTACTTGGCTCAAGCCCGGTGCCGGCCATGATCGCGGTTGCCTTCCATACCGCCGGTGCGCTGGGCAAACTCTTTTCCGAAGTGAATGAAAATATCGACCGCAAGCCGATTGAGGGACTGTCGGCCTGCGGTGCCAACTGGCTGCAACGCATCCGCTATGCGGTCATGCCGCAAGTCGCGCCGAACTATCTCAGCTACTTCCTGCTGCGTCTTGAGATCAACGTGCGCGCCTCGGCCATTCTCGGGTTTGTAGGCGCTGGCGGTATTGGTCAGGAGCTGCGCCGCACGATCGGCTGGGGCCAGGGGGCAGGGGATGAAACAGCGGCGATCTTCGTGCTGTTGTTCGTCACCATCATGCTGATTGACCAATTGTCTTCTTATCTGCGCGGCAAACTTGTCGGCGCCGGACGGGCTCATTGAGGAATTTCGAAATGGCTGTCGACACGCTCAATGACCCTGCCTTCGACCGTAACACGGTCTTTCAGAACATTCGCCGCCGCGCCTGGATGACGATTGGTGTTCCTGCAGCGGTCCTGCTTTATCTGACCTACACCTGGTTTGCCTTTGGAGTGCCTCAGCTTCTCTCCAAGGCCCAACCGGAAAGAGCAGCGATTCTGGCGACCGACTCTGTCGCCTATAAGGTTCACGTCACCAAACTTCTTCGCCGCGACATCATGGAAGTGGCAATCGAAGGAGAGCGGCGGGCGACCTACGCGCAAGAGGAATTGCCGGAGTGGGTCGAAGTTGATGGAACCGACGCTATTGTCGATCTAGGCCAGGGATATGAAGTCACGATCACCGGAAAGGTGATGGAATTCACGGTTCCCGACTACGGCACGATCAAGGTAACGGCCACCAACAGCGGTGTTGAAACAGAGCTGCCTCCAGGACCGGTTCCGGAGTGGTTGAAAGATGATCCCAAGAAGTTCAATGCAAGGCCGACGCTGGATCGCCGCGTTCAGGTGACACGCACCAAGATCGAAGTTCACAACTACTTCGCCGGTTGGGAAAACTTCTGGTTCCCGTTCCATTCCGAACTTCACGGATTGTCATTCAGTCAGCTCTGGGCCCTGGCGCTGTCCGACAAGCGCATCGATCCAAGCCAGTCGAACATGTCTCTGATCATGCACGATTTTCTGGGCAACCCGGACTGGCAGCACGGTGAAATTTTCACCGCACTTTTCGAGACCATCATGATGGCGGTGCTGGGTACGCTGACCGCAGCATTCTTCGGCTTGCCATTGGCGTTCCTGGCCGCCCGAAACTTTACACCCTCGAAAATACTTCGATTTGGCACCCGCCGCCTGTTTGATTTCCTGCGTGGCATCGACATGCTGATCTGGTCCCTGATCTTCATTCGCGCCTTTGGACTTGGACCGCTGACAGGAGCTCTGGCAATTGCATTCACTGACACAGGCTCTCTGGGCAAACTGTTTTCCGAAGCGCTTGAAAACATCGACAACAAGCAGGTTGAAGGTGTTCGGGCGACCGGAGCAAACCAGCTGCAGAGATACCGGTTCGGTGTAATTCCCCAAATTCTGCCGGTGTTCGTTTCGCAGGTGCTTTACTACCTGGAATCCAACACCCGTTCAGCAACCGTGATCGGCGCCTTGGGAGCAGGCGGTATCGGCTTGATGCTGGTTGAAACCATGAAGACGTCACGCGATTGGGAGAACACCAGTTACATCATCATCCTGACCATCGTTGTTGTGATCATCATGGACCAGACATCCAGTTGGCTGCGGCGCAAGCTGATTGAAGGAAAGTAACCTCCATCAACTGTTTTGACGTAAGGCCCGGTTCACTCTGTGAGCCGGGTTTTTCCTTGAGGAATCTCTGAAAAAGCAATTGACCGAATTTTTGCCGCATTTCCGTCGCGTGAACGTGTCAGCGTTTGAAAAGTGATTCAAGGCTGATGGAGGGGCTGATGCAGCGAAACGTTTGGACCGGGCTGGTGAAACTGGCCGTTTGGACCGGACTTGGATTGGCCGCGACAGGTGGATCCGCCCTGGCAATTGAAAGCTGCGTTGCGTCGTTGAAAAAACAGGCTATTTCCGCCGGTGTGAAGCCAGAAGTCGCCGAACGTATGCTTTCGGGAGCTGCTTTCGATGAGAAGGTGATCCGGTTTTCAACGACACAGCCTGAGTACAAGACGGAAATCTGGGATTACATGGCCTTTCTCGTAGATGCCGAACGCATCAAGGATGGCGAAAAGAATCTCAAGAAACACAAGCGCACCTTGACCGCGATCGAGAAGCGCTATGGCGTAAATCGCCACGTCGTTCTGGCTGTCTGGGGGATCGAGAGCGACTATGGTCAGTTCCGCGGCGACTTCTACACCCCCCATGCGCTCGCCAATCTCGTATGTGCCGGAAAGAAAAGGCAAAAATACTTCCGTGGCGAGTTGATAAAGACGTTGCAGATCGCCTCGCGGGGGGATGTGCCTGCCGATGACTTTCGAGGTTCCTGGGCCGGGGCATTCGGTCAGACCCAATTCATGCCAAGCACCTACAACAGCCTTGCGGTCGACTTTGATGGGGATGGCCGGAAGGACCTTGTCAATTCTGTGCCCGATGCGTTGGCGTCAACTGCGAACTTTCTCAAAAACGCCGGATGGCGAGACAGTCGCCCATGGGGCTTTGAAGTCAAGGTGCCCAAAAGCTATTCCGGGCCCTCCGGGCGAAAGAAATACGCCTCCTTGAGCACCTGGGGTAAACGCGGCTTGACCCAGGTCGGCGGTGGCAAACTGTCGGGAAAACTGGAGGCGGCATTGATCCGGCCAGCGGGAGCGAGCGGTCCAGCGTTTCTGGTCACCCGCAATTTCCGGGCCCTGCGCTCCTACAACGCCTCCACCTCCTACGGCCTGGCGATTGCTCTGCTTTCCGAGCTGGTATCGGGCGGAGATCCAATCCAGACCCCCTGGCCAACGGACAATCCCGGTCTGTCACGCGCGCAGCGTCTGGAGCTTCAAAAGCTTCTCAACAAGAACGGGTTCAATGTCGGTGCGCCGGACGGGAAGGTCGGACCTGCGACGCGAGCGGGAATCCGCAAGGCAGAAGCCAAACACGGCATGCCCGTGACAGGCAGACCCTCATGGAACGTCTACTACGCGTTGGGCGGTAGATAACGTCGTAAAGACAACTGGTTATGTCGAAAGTTGCAAGGGGTGGACGCACCCTTTGCTTTCGGTTTTCTTGACATTACACATCGTTAATTTGGCTGCGCAGGAAAGTTTTGTTGCATTGCAGCACGTGGCGACGCATTCTGTCGCGGACTTTCTGGAGGTTATGACATGTCCGGTCGGATCTTGACTGTTGCGCAGCAAAAAGGTGGTTCTGGCAAAACAACCCTGGCGGCGCATCTGGCGGTGGCACTCGCAAAACAGTCCGGCGAGCCGGTCGCCGTGTTGGATGTCGATCCTCAGGGGTCGCTTGGAACGTGGTATGAAGCCCGTGAAGACAAGCTTGGCGAAGACGGCACCGGACTGGAGTTTCGCACCGCCTCCGGTTGGGGCGCGCGCCGCGAGGCAAGGTCTTTGGCCAGGTCTCACGGTTATGTTGTCGTCGATACACCTCCCAAGACCGATACGGATGCCAGACCTGCCATCGATGCCGCCGATTATGTCATTGTACCAGTGCAACCGACGCCGGTGGATCTTTGGGCGACGTCTCAAACGATTGACCTGGCAGCGCGTGAAAGCACACCGGCCATTCTGGTGTTGAACCGTGTGCCGCCACGCGCCTCGTTGACAGGAGAGATGGCCGACGCAATCGCTGCCTCAGGTTATGACACGCTGGACGCACGCCTTGGCAACAGAACCGTCTATGCGGCCGCCATGGGCAAGGGAATTGCCGTGACAGAGGAAGCGCCAAGCAGCAAAGCTGCTCAGGAAATTGACGTTATGATCAGCGAACTCGTCAGTCGGGTCGGATGATGGAACGTCAGTAGAGTTCTCCCTGACTTCAATTTTGCCTTGTCCTTGTCACCTTCAGGTGCCTTGATAGAGAAAATTCTCGGCCCCGGAGGACAGGCCATGATTCCTTTTACGCGTTTTTTTAATCGAGTTGACAATAAGACAAATCAGAAGGTGGGCACCATCTTCAAATCCGTTCTGCTGGGCTTTGTGATCGCAGGTGGTGTGGCCACCCAGGCCACTGACGGACATGCCCAGGAAAAGCGTATCGTCACGATTGATGACGCCGATTTCTTCGGCAGCGACTACAGGACCGTCAAGGACGTTGACCTGGAAGGCTGCAAGTGGGCCTGCTTGCAGGACAACCAGTGCCGGGCCTTCACATTCAATACATCGGCGGGATGGTGCTTCCTGAAAACGGACTTCGGCGAACTCCAGAGTTTTGCCGGAGCGATTGCGGGCCGCGTTGTCGAAGTGAAGCAACCGCGAGCAGACCTCAGCACTGATCGACGAGCTGAACTGATCTTCCTGTCGAAGCCGCTTCTGGAAAGTGCCGAGACCTACTCCCAGGGCATTGCCAATTCCGTTCGCACAAACGGCCAGACTACCGAACAGTTGCGGCGCAACGGTTTGTCCGCGCTTAACGGCAGGAACGGTGCTCTGGCGGAAGCCGATTTTCTTCAGTTGGTCGCACTGGAACCGGGGGATTTCGAAGCCTGGATCCAGCTGACCACAGCCTTGCTTCTGCAAAACCCGGATGATTGGCAGGAAAAGATCAACAAGCAGAAGAGTGCTTTGTCTGCTGCGATCAACGCCTATTTGCGTGCCGTCAGTCCGCAGGAGCAGGCATTCTCCCTGGATCTTCTGGGGCGAGCGTTGGAGCGGCGCAGCGAATACAAGACGGCGATCAAGGCGTTGCGGGCGTCATTGGTGCTGGAAAGCGATGCAAATGTGCAGCGCCGGTATGAAGAGCTGGTGGCGCAACACGGGTTCCGGATTATCGATCATCAAGTCGACTCCGACAGTTTGTCACCGAGAATTTGTCTTGTCTTTTCCCAGAAACTGCCACTTGGCGAAGACCTGAGCCCTTATGTGTCCGTGAAGGGAGCAGGCAAGGTCGCCATCGAGACCGAAGGCAATCAGATTTGTGCAGACGGTCTTGAGCATGGCGCGCGATACGACGTAACCGCTAGAAGCGGACTGCCTGCCGCGGACGGTGAAAAACTTGAGAAGTCAGCCGACCTTTCAATCTACGTCAAAGACCGGTCTCCGTCCGTTCACTTCCTGAGCAGATCGTATGTTCTGCCCTCTGGTGGAAATCCGACAATTCCGATTGTTTCGGTCAACACCTCGGAAGTCGAAGCCTCAATCTATCGCGTCGGCAAACGGTCGGTCGCGGATGTTCTGAGGGACAACAGGTTTTTGCGTCAGCTCGATACCTATAACGCCGATCAGATCGAAGATGAACTCGGCGAGAAGGTCTGGACCGGAATTGTCGAGACTGAAAACCGGCTGAACCTGGACATTACGACCGCAATTCCGCTCTCCGACATTGGCATCGATCTGCAGCCGGGCATCTATTCCATGACGGCACGGTCGAAGCTCGACAGCGACACCAGATGGGGTGGCAGCCTGGCAACGCAGTGGTTTCTGGTTTCGGACCTTGGCCTGACCGCGTTGAGCGGGGATAACGGCATTGCCGCCAATATTCGTTCGCTTTCAACGGCTCAGGCGCTTGAAGGCGTTTCCGTGCGTTTGCTGGCGGTCAACAACGAGATCCTTGGGGAAGCAATCAGCAACGCGGAAGGTTTTGCCGAATTTCCGGTGGGCCTGACGCGAGGCCGCGGTGGTTTGGCTCCCGGGGTGTTGGTCGCCGAAACCGAAGAAGGGGACTATTCGTTCCTGGACTTGCGCAAGCCCGCGTTCGATCTCTCCGATCGGGGCGTGGAGGGCAGACCGTCTCCCGGGCCACTTGATGTTTTTGCCTGGACAGATCGGGGCATCTACAAGGCCGGTGAAACCGTACATGCGCAGGCTCTCCTTCGAAATTCAAAGGCAAATGCGCAAGAAGGGCTTCCGTTGACCTTCGTGTTCGTTCGCCCCGATGGGGTCGAACATGCCCGGTACACAGTGGATGATGCCGGGCTTGGTGGCCATTTGCGCGACATGACGCTCAGCGGTTCGGCCCAACAGGGTATCTGGTCATGGAGCGTGTATGCGGACCCGAAAGGCCGTGCCTTGGCGCAAAACACCTTCCTGGTTGAAGACTATCAGCCGGAACGGGTCGATTTTGAACTCCAGACCAATGCGACTGCTTTCAGCAAGTCCGCGCCAACACCGGTCTCCCTGGACGCTAAATTTCTTTATGGATCGCCGGCCAGCGGACAGACATTGGAGGGGGACCTCATCGTGCGGCCGGTTCGCACGCTTGCGACCTATCCGGGCTACCAGTTCGGTCTCGATGATCAGCAGGCCTATGCGCAACGGGAGGCTCTTCCATCCGGCCTGAAAACCGATAGCGAAGGCAGGCTTTCATTCCAGGCCTCTCTGCCTGAACTTCCGGAAACAACCGGATTATATGACGGGGAGCTGATCGCGCGTCTTGTTGAAGCAGGTGGCCGGTATGTTGAGCGCGACCTGGATCTGCCTGTTGCGCTGGACGGTCCTCGCATAGGGATCAAACCGGAATTTGACGGTGGAGTGGATGAGGGCGGTCCCGCGGGATTTTCCGTAATCGTGGTTGGGGCGGACGGAAACCCGCAAAATGCCGCCGGCTTGACCTGGACGCTCTCCAAAATCGATCGCCGGTATCAGTGGTATCGGCTCGATGGGCGCTGGTCGTTTGAACCCATTACCTCGTCACGGAGAATTGCCAGCGGAGAAATCGACGTCAAGTCGGCTGAGCCCGCCCGATTGTCCCTTCCGGTCGAGTGGGGCGAATATCGTCTGGAGGTTCAGGGCAGTGGAAACCTGCAGACAGCCACGAACCTAACCTTCAACGCCGGTTGGTACACAGCCGATGCGACATCGGAAACTCCTGATTATCTTGACGTCGGACTGGATAAGGCGAGCTATCGGGCGGGCGAGATCGCCAAGTTGCGCTTGAAGCCGCAGATGTCGGGAATTGCGGTTGTTAATGTGATTTCCGGCGGTCTTCTGGCAACCCGAACCGTGGAGGTTTCAGGCAAGGAGACGGAAGTGGACATCCCTGTCAGCGATGATTGGGGAGCAGGTGCCTACATCACGGCAAGTCTGTACCGCCCGATGGACCTTAACCAGAAGCGCATGCCTTCCCGCTCGATCGGGTTGTCCTGGCTGCAGGTTGAGCCAGGAGATCGGGTGCTCGATGTCGAAATGGACGCACCGGACCGCATCTTGCCGGAAACCACACTGGATGTTCCGGTTCGGATTGGAAATCTTGATGAAGGTGCAAAGGCTTACTTCACGCTGGCCGCGGTTGATGTCGGGATTCTCAACCTAACCGGATTTGAAACCCCGAACCCGGACAAATGGTATTTTGGCCAGCGCCGGCTCGGGACGGATGTCCGGGATCTTTACGGTCAATTGATTGACCGGATGGCGGGCACGTTGGGCCGGGTACGTTCTGGTGGTGATGCCATGGGAATGCGCCTGAATGCTCCTCCGCCTGACGAAGAACCTGTCGCGCTGTTTTCCGGAATTGTGGAAGTTGGCGCGAATGGAGAAACGACTGTTTCCTTTGATGTCCCAGCGTTTAACGGAGCGCTCAAACTCATGGCAGTGGCCTGGACAAGCGAAGGTGTCGGCCACGCGGATCGGGAGGTCGAGGTTCGGTCACCCGTGGTGATGACGTCCAGTGCACCGGCGTTCCTCGCTCCAGGGGACAGCTCACGTGTTGCCATTGAAATAGACAATGTCGATGGCGCTTCCGGTCGTTACGAACTCGATGTTTCCGTGTCTGAGGGCCTTTCTCTAGGTGAGGGAAATGCCCGTCAGACCCGGGAGTTGGACATTGAATCGGGCGGCAAGGCTCTCTCTTTGATCCCGGTGAAAGCAGGAAGCAGTCCGGTCTCAGGTGAAGTTATTGCTTCCCTCACTGGCCCGGAGGGCAAAGTTTATGTGAAGCGGTTTGGCCTGGATATCAAAGACACGCAGCCAGAAGTGGTTCGCCGGTCTGCTTTTCAGTTGGCCTCCGGAGACAGTCTCACCCTTTCGGCCGACGCGTTCGACGGACTGCGCGCAGACACGGTGGATGTAACACTTGCAGCGGGTGGAGCGGCGAATATTGACGTTGCCGGGCTGTTGTACGCGCTGGACCGGTACCCTTATGGCTGCACGGAGCAGACCACGAGCCGGGCCTTGCCGCTTCTTTACCTGAGTGAAGTTGCTGAAGCCGCGGGATTGGGAACCGATGACGCCATACGCGACAGGGTTGTCAAGGCAATCGGTGGTGTTCTTGCCAATCAGTCTTCATCCGGCGACTTCGGCCTCTGGAACAGCTACGGAGACGGCGATACCTGGTTGGACGCCTATGTGACGGACTTCCTGACCCGTGCCCGCGAGAAAGGATACAGAGTACCCGACGTGGCCTTCACCACCGCGCTGGACAATCTGGAAAACCGGCTTGCCTATGTTTCGGACTTCCAGGACGGTGGAGAAGGGGTGGCCTACGCACTCTATGTGCTCGCGCGCAATGGTCGGGCGTCGATGGGAGACCTGCGTTATTACTTCGACGCCAAGCTTCAGAGTTTTGCAACGCCATTGGCAAAGGCTCAGATCGCTGCCGGGTTGGCCCTCTACGGAGAGCAGGAGCGCGCGGCAAAAGGGTTTGAGGCAGCGCTGTCGGCGCTTCCTGGAGAAAAAAACATTCCTTATCGCCAAGACTTCGGCTCGGCGTTGCGTGACAGCGCCGGGGTAACCGACTACGTCGTTTCCACATCTATGGGCGATAACCTGAAGAATGAGGCAATTGGTCAGCTGAAATCAGCTCAAAGTGGAACCCCCAATCGGTCAACCCAGGATATGGCCTGGCTGTTGCTGGCGGCGCAGGCATTGAATACCTCAGCTGAAGACGCACAGATTTCCGTCCAAGGCGTTGAGACACCTGGCAGACTGGCTTGGTCATTGAAAGGGCATGAAATAGCGAGTACTGCCACCACGGTTAAAAACAATGGTTCCAAGGCAACTGATCTGCTTGTGTCTGTCACCGGCCAGCCAATCCGGCCCGAACCTGCCGGCGGCAAGGACTATTCCATCGAACGCACGGTTTATGATCTGAATGGAAATCCAGTCGATCCGACGGCTGTTCCCGTAAACACCCGCCTCGCAGTGGTTGTGACCGTTCGGCCACTGACAGACCAGCCCGGCCGTCTGATGGTTGTCGATCGATTACCGGCGGGGCTTGTGATCGACAATCCGCGTCTCGTGCGGTCCGGAGATCTCGGCGGGCTTTCGTTCCTGTCGATGATCGATCAGCCTGAGCATTCCGCGTTTTATTCGGACAGGTTTGAGGTTGCGGTCGACCAGACACGTCAAAGTGGTCAGTCGTTGGTTTTTGCCTATCTGGCGAGAGCAGCAACTCCGGGTGAATTCGCCCATCCTCCGGCATCGGTCGAAGACATGTATCGACCAGACAGACGGGCAATTACCGACACGAGCCGGTTTGTTGTGCTGGGCCCGGCTCGATAAGGCTCAACGGGCATGAAGGAGAGACCGAAGAAAGGTTGGCGTAGCTTGCGATGGCGTGTCTCAGCCGTCGCTGGCGTACTCGTGGTCATGTCTCTCTCGGTAGTCGCCAAAGTTCATAGCGACTTCAAAGCCTTGCCGCCTCTTCCTGGACTTGCGGATCTGTCTTTGTCCGCTGTTGTGCTGGATCGGGATGACAGGTTGCTGCGTGCCTTTGCAAGTGAAGACGACAAATGGCGTCTCCCGGTCACGCCGGGTTCAATTGATCCGCTCTATCTGGAAATGCTGCTCGCCTTCGAGGATAAGCGTTTTTATGAGCACGGAGGAATCGACTTCCGTGCACTTGCCCGGTCTGTTGTGCAAAGTATCAGGCATGGCCGGCTTGTCTCTGGCGGTTCAACCTTGACCATGCAAGTTGCCAGGTTGCTTGATGAAGCACCGACCAAGACCTTTAAACGGAAATACGGGCAATTCCTGAAAGCCGTTCAGTTGGAGAAAGCTTACTCAAAGCAGGAAATTCTTCAATTCTATACCTTGAGGGCACCGTTCGGTGGCAATATCGAAGGGGTTCGTGCTGCGAGCCTGACTTGGTTCGGTAAGGAGCCGACCAGATTGACGCCGGCCGAAGCTGCCTTGCTGGTCGCTCTGCCTCAAAGTCCCGAAACACGTCGTCCCGACAGACATACCGACAATGCCACACGTGCACGCAACAGGGTTCTTGACCGTGCCGTTGCAGTCGGCGTGATCTCAAGAGAAGAGGCGGATTCTGCGGCTGCGGAACCAATACGGTCAAGACGCCATGCAATGCCGCTTCACGCAGCGCATGAGAGTCGGCACGCCCGTTTCGCATCTCCAGACAGCAACGTGCATCGCCTGACGCTTGACCGGGACCTCCAGATAGCGCTTGAGAAGATGGCTCGACAAAAGATAGGGAAATACCCTGCGCCGGTTTCCATGGCGATCATCGTTGCCGATCATCGGAACGGAAAGGTCCTGGTTAGTATCGGCGCGCCAGACCTTCTGGATACTTCCAGGATCGGGCATGTCGACATGACCCGAGCGATTCGTTCTCCAGGGTCGACGTTGAAGCCCTTTATCTATGGGCTTGCGTTTGAAGAAGGGGTTGGAGTTCCTGAGAGCCTGATCGTCGACAGCCCGACAAACATCGGCGGGTACCAACCGACAAACTTTGATCAGGCATACCAGGGCACAGTGACCTTGCGTGAGGCATTGAAACTGTCCTTGAATACGCCTGCTGTTCAGTTGCTTGAGGCAATAGGTCCTGCAAGGCTAATCGCCCGGCTCAAGAGGGCGGGGGTTCGACCCAAGATGGAGCGGGGAACAGCTCCGGGCCTGGCCATCGGTCTTGGAGGGCTCGGCCTGTCACTCAGGGATCTGACACAAGCCTATGCCGCCTTGGCCCGAGAGGGAAAACCTGTCTTCCTCAGTGTGTGTCGAAATTCCTGCGAGGCATTGGCTTCATCGCCCATGTCTCGTCCCGTCCTATCTGAAAAGGCTGCCTGGCTCGTGGGCGACATCTTGTCGGAACTGCCACAAAACCAGGCTGAGATGGTATCGAAACTCGCCTATAAAACCGGTACAGCCTATGGCTATCGGGATGCCTGGGCAGTTGGCTATGATGGTCGATACGTTGCTGCTGTCTGGTTGGGCAGACCCGATGGTTCGCCTGTTCCCGGAGAAACCGGTTCCAGTGCGGCAGTTCCTGTGCTGCTTGATGTTTTCCAGAAACTCGGACCGGCACGAGTTCCCCTTCCCAAGGCTCCAGATAGCGTAGCCGGTCAAGTGATTACGACAGTGCCTGCAGCTTTGCGGTTCGCACGGGTCCAAGGCAGACCGGCCAGACAGGTTGTGGGTAACAAACTCCGCGTAACTTTTCCGCCAGATGGTGCCGAACTGGATCTTGGCCTGAGCAAGGATCTGGGATCGGAAGTCTCCGAATTGCCATTGATTGTGAAAGTTAGTGGTGGCAAGCGCCCTTATTCCTTCCTCGTAAACGGGGTTCCGTTAGATACATCCGGTTTTGAAGCACAATTTTCCTGGAAGCCGGAAAGTGTCGGATTTGCGAACATCACCGTATTGGACGCACGGGGACAGGCTGTACGTCTGACAGTTCAACTTCATTGAGCTTTTGATGAGCACGAGCGGGAATAGGTACGAGTCGCATTGGGCAATCGGTCTGATGGTTCCTGATTCGTGAATCATCGACCTCCAAAAGCAGATCTGCGCACCGAGATCACTATTGGAGGTCGGTCTGCTCTCTGGCACTAGATTAGCCTGCTCAAGACAATATTTTGTTGCGTCGCAATATTAATGGCGAGTACGTCAATAATATTCGGGGAAGTTGCATTTTAAGTTGCGTAAGTATTGAAATTTAACCCTTTGGTCAAAAGTGAAATTTCACGAAGACTCCATCAATTTAGTAACTTGTGAAATCAACCTAAGAGTGCGTGAAATTTATTCATCTCTGGTTGTGATCTGACGTAGCGTTTAGTTGAAATTCAACATGAACCTCACTCTGCGTAATACGTAAAAATGTGTAAAATCAATATGTTGCAAGAAAATCACACTGCCGATGTTCTGCACTTTTGGGTGGTGATGCGGGGTTGTGACGACGAAGCGAGTCTGATTTTTACAACCTGCGACTAGCGAGTGATCGCTGACGAAATGTTCTTCGAGAGGGCTCTTGGAACATCTCATTAACAATCGCGGGGACGGAGCCACACGGGCATTTGGCGCGTGTTTCAGGTTCCAACAGAAATTGACTTTTGGAGGTCAGATATGAAACTCAAGAGCTTGATGCTCGGCGCTGCAGCAGTTGCTACAGCCACCACCGCCCAGGCAGCCGATCTTCCGGTTGCTCCGGAGCCGGTCGACTACGTTCGTGTATGTGACGCATACGGCGCACGCTTCTACTACATCCCGGGCACCGAAACTTGCCTGCGCGTAGGTGGCCGTGTTCGTACCCAGTTCGTTGTGAACAACGTTCTGGATGACGGTGCTTGGGGTAGCCGTGATTCCGACGGTTACGACTGGCTTGCTCGTGGTTACCTGTACCTCGACGCTCGCACAGCAACCGAATTCGGTACTCTGCGTGCATATGTTGCCATGTACGGATCTTCTTCAAACGGATCTAACGATTCCTTCAACCTCGACAACGCCTACATTCAGTGGGGCGGTTTGACCGCTGGTCGTCTTGGTTCGAACTTCGACATCTTCACCGGTCAGACCTTCATGGGTGTTGTTGATCGTGATTGGTCCGATAAAACTCTGAACCAGATTGCTTACACTGCTGCTTTCGGTAACGGCCTGTCCGCAACCATCGCTCTGGAAGATCGTTCTTCCCGTGAAGTTGGTGACTATGGCGGCACCCGTGCTCCGGATCTCGTTGCAGCTCTCGGCATCTCCCAGGGTTGGGGTTCCGCACAGATCTCCGGTGCTTTGCACCAGGTTTACCCGGATGTTGCTAACAACAACCCGACTTCCGGCGAAGACAACCTCGGTTGGGCAATCGGCGGTGGCGTCGTATTCAACCTGCCGATGGCTAACTCCGGTTCCAACATCTTCTTCCAGGGCTTCTACGCTGACGGCGCACTGTCCTATATGGGCACTGGCATCAACGGTCTGACCACAACTATTGGCGGAACCGAGTACAGCGTTTCCGACTACAGCGGCGACGACACCAACTCCGGTTACTCCCTGTCTGCTGGTGTGTACATTCAGGCAACCTCCACAGTTGGGCTTGCACTCGACGGTTCCTACGCTCAGGTTGAGCAGAACAATGCTTATGGCACAACCACCGATGCTACCATCACGCGCTACGCGATCGACGGTTCCGTACAGTGGGAGCCGGTCTCTGGCTTCGCCATCGGTGCTGACATGGGTTACTCCAACTCTGACATTGATGTAAGCGGCATTGATGATCAGGACGAACTCAAGTTCGGTGTACGTCTGCAGCGTACTTTCTAATCATCTGATTAGAACCTGACTGTGAAACTCTGAAATCCAGTCAGTCATACGACCCGGCGGGCTCCAATCTGCCGGGTCGCCCCTTTCAGAAGAGGGGCAAGGCTATCGAGTTTCGGCGGATCCATTCTGTCTGCTGAACATTGGAAGCTTCTTTTGATTAACGCGTTTTGGCATGAAAACGTTGTTCTGCTCAGTGGAATAGACCCTGGATGTCTTGTTCGACAGGTGCTTCGGCCGAATCTCAGTGAGAAAAATCTCGAGCTGAGATGAGTTGTGAGCAGAAATAAAGAAGCTGTAACGTGCATTTCTCCCTAATTTTACACATTCCATGATTTCTCAATTGTACGCTAGCGGAAGTTAATCGCTTGCGTTGTAAGACTCGATATTATTCATTTTACTGAGAGGATAATCTGCAAAAATATGTATTTTTTACGAGCATAACTTAGTTCTGAATGCACCTTGATAAGTTATACTCTGGCTACTGATTAATTTTATTGCGGTGCACTGACTTGTTCTTGTCTGCATCATGTATTTTCAATGCTTACGAGCGACTATATATATTTTGATAGATGCTAATCTCATTTTGACTAAGTTCTTATGAGATTACCTAAGGTAAAATAAAATCCCTGCAGTGCAGTGTGTTGTAGAAAAAACACACAAGACTTCAGTGGTGATCGTTTTGAATGAATTATGCTTGCTGCTTGCTCAGGCGTTTGGTTTTTAAGTGGCGCGACGGCGAGTAATCGCCAGTAGAAAAGATATCGGCAGTGCAACTTCTGAATCGTTTTTCTTTACAATCGCGGGGACGGAGCCGCACGGGCATTTGGCACGTGTTTCAGGTTCCAACAGAAATTGACTTTTGGAGGTCAGATATGAAACTCAAGAGCTTGATGCTCGGCGCTGCAGCAGTTGCTACAGCCACCACCGCCCAGGCAGCCGATCTTCCGGTTGCTCCGGAGCCGGTCGACTACGTTCGTGTATGTGACGCATACGGCGCACGCTTCTACTACATCCCGGGCACCGAAACTTGCCTGCGCGTAGGTGGCCGTGTTCGTACCCAGGTCGTCATCAACAACGTTCTGGACAATGACACCAGCGCATGGCGCGACCGCGACGCTGACGGTTACTCCTGGCTTGCTCGTGGTTACCTGTACCTCGACGCTCGCACCGCAACCGAATTCGGTACTCTGCGCGCTTACGTCTCCATGTACGGTTCTTCCACGAACGGCGACAACTCTTCCTTCAACCTCGACAACGCCTACATTCAGTGGGGCGGTTTGACCGCTGGTCGTCTTGGTTCGAACTTCGACATCTTCACCGGTCAGACCTTCATGGGTGTTGTCTCCCGTGACTGGTCCGATAGCACTCTGAACCAGATTGCTTACACCGCTGCATTCGGCAACGGCCTGTCCGCAACCATCGCTCTGGAAGATCGTTCTTCCCGTGAAGTTGGTGCATACGGCGGCACCCGTGCTCCGGATCTCGTTGCAGCTCTCGGCATCTCCCAGGGTTGGGGTTCCGCACAGCTGTCCGGTGCTCTGCACCAGGTTTACCCGGATGTTGCTAACAACAACGCGACTTCTGGCGAAGACAACCTCGGTTGGGCAATCGGCGGTGGCGTCGTATTCAACCTGCCGCTGGCTAACTCCGGTTCCAACATCTTCTTCCAGGGCTTCTACGCTGACGGCGCACTGTCCTACATCGGTGCAGGCAGCACCGAAGGTGGCATCGCTGTTTCCGATTACGGCCCGGGTACCGACGACACCGCATCCGGTTACTCCCTGTCTGCTGGTGCTTACATCCAGGCAACTTCCACGATTGGTCTCGCACTCGACGGTTCCTACATGGACGTCGACCAGGCTGGCACCAACGTAGACTTCAACCGTTGGGCAATCGACGGTTCCGTACAGTGGGAGCCGGTCTCCGGTTTCGCCATCGGTGCTGACATGGGTTACGCAAACGTTTCCCCGGACAGCGGTTCCGATGTTGATGAACTCCTCTTCGGTGTTCGTCTGCAGCGCACTTTCTAATCATCTGATTAGAACCTGACTGTCAAAATCTGAACTTCAGTCAGTCTTAACGGCCCGGCAGGCTCCAATCTGCCGGGCCGTCCCCATTTCTGATTCTGAAAATTGACTTCGAAATGCGGGAGGGGTGCTCATTCCCAACTGTGAAAAACGCACCCAATCAGTCGAATTCGGCTTGAAAATCCTAACGAAATCTAAATTTCAGCACTGATTTTGTGACATTCGCGCAACACCGGATTTTGAAAACAGCCCTTACGGCAGTGGATGGGTGCATTCTGTGTTGAACCGAGAAATCGGATGCGTATGGTCATCTTGCGAGCGGCTTCGAGCCGCACTGGTTTGCATGCCTCGGACGTCCAACCTTCGATCGGAAGCAAACACAGAAATACTTCGCGGGGACAATGGTGCTTCTGTTTTAGTACCAATTGATATGACTGATTGGAGGTCAGATATGAAACTCAAGAGCTTGATGCTCGGCGCTGCAGCAGTTGCTACAGCCACCACCGCCCAGGCAGCCGATCTTCCGGTTGCTCCGGAGCCGGTCGACTACGTTCGTGTATGTGACGCATACGGCGCACGCTTCTACTACATCCCGGGCACCGAAACCTGCCTGCGCGTAGGTGGCCGTGTTCGTACCCAGGTTGTTGTCAACAACGTTCTGGACAACAGCACCAGCCCTTGGCGCAATCGCGACAGCGACGGTTACGACTGGCTTGCTCGTGGTTACCTGTACCTCGACGCTCGCACCGCAACCGAATTCGGTACTCTGCGCGCTTACGTTGCCATGTATGGTTCTTCCACGAATGGCGACAACTCTTCCTTCAACCTCGACAACGCCTACATCCAGTGGGGCGGTTTGACCGCTGGTCGTCTTGGTTCGAACTTCGACATCTTCACCGGTCAGACTTTCATGGGTGTTGTTTCCCGTGACTGGTCCGATACCACTCTGAACCAGATTGCTTACACCGCAGCTTTCGGCAACGGCCTGTCCGCAACCATCGCTCTGGAAGATCGTTCTTCCCGTGAAGTTGGTGCATACGGCGGCACCCGTGCTCCGGATCTCGTTGCAGCTCTCGGCATCTCCCAGGGTTGGGGTTCCGCACAGCTGTCCGGTGCTCTGCATCAGGTTTACCCGGATGTTGCTAACAACAACGCGACTTCTGGCGAAGACAACCTCGGTTGGGCAATCGGCGGTGGCGTCGTATTCAACCTGCCGCTGGCTAACTCCGGTTCCAACATCTTCTTCCAGGGCTTCTACGCTGACGGCGCACTGTCCTACATCGGTGCAGGCAGCACCGAAGGTGGCATCGCTGTTTCCGATTACGGCCCGGGTACCGACGATACTTCTTCCGGTTACTCCCTGTCTGCTGGTGCTTACATCCAGGCAACTTCCACGATTGGTCTCGCACTCGACGGTTCCTACATGGACGTCGATCAGAAGGGCACCAACGTAGACTTCAACCGTTGGGCAATCGACGGTTCCGTACAGTGGGAGCCGGTCTCCGGTTTCGTCATGGGTGCTGACATGGGTTACGCAAACGTTTCCCCGGACAGCGGCTCCGATGTTGATGAGCTCCTCTTCGGTGTTCGTCTGCAGCGCACTTTCTAATCATTCCTCAACAGAGGTATGATGGAAAACCCGGCGGAAACGCCGGGTTTTCTTTTTGTATGAAGAGTGCTGGGCCGGGAAAGAATGCATCCGGACGCGATTTCTTGTCAGCTCACAGTCTCAAATCGCAGACTTCTTTGACGGTATGCGGGTTCAAACTCGTTCCAGGAATTTCGCAATGGCTTCGTGAGTTTCCGGTTCCCAAAGGACAGGGGCGTGACCTTGTCCTGCAATGGTTTTCAGGCTCGCATTCGGGTGGTCAGTCACCATGCGTTGGCATGTTTCCAAGCTTAACAGGTCTGAATGTTCACCGTGAAGAACGAAAACTGGCCGATTTTCCAGGTTTTCATATAAATGCCAAAGGTCCGGTATCGGGGCTGCATCATCAAGACTTGCCAACTGGTGTGCCAGGGCAGGGTCATAGTCCATGACAAACTTTCCGTCGTGTTCCGACGCGAGTTGGCCGGCTAGTTTCATCCAGTGATGTTGCTCGAAAGCGGGAAACTGATGGCCGAGGGTTCGTTCAAGATTTGCCGAGACTTCCTCCAGGGATCCACTTGACATGGATCGCCCGAGAGTCGCGGCAATTCGATGAATTGCCCGCATCTCTATGTGCGGTCCGACGTCATTTAGAATAACTGCTGCCATTCGTTCTGGCGGGTATTTGCCTGCCATGATCAACGCATGAAGACCTCCTCGCGATGTGCCGAGGAGGGCGAAACGCTCTAGATCGAGAAACTCAATGGCCGCATCTATGTCTTTTTCTTCTATCGGAAGGGCGTAGTTTCGCCAGTCCGAATCCCATGCACTTTCCCCTCGTCCGCGATAATCCAGGGCGATGACTTTATGCCCACGGGTTTGAAGAAATCTGGCTATATCATTGAAATCACGGATATTTCTGGAAAGGCCAGGAAGGCAAAGTACCGAGATGGGCATGGAGCGCATTTTCGAAACTTCAGCCTTCGCGGGCCACATTTTGCCTGCGAGTGTAAGTCCGTCAGGACTCTTCCAATTGAATACGAAAGCCTTCGGCAGATCTATGGTGTCAGAACCGGTCAGCGCTTCTTGCGGCGCAGGTGGCATCGCTACCTCCTAAGTGTTTCAATCCAAATGGCGTCTTACCTGAGAATAGTAACGCCGTTTGATCTCTGCCAGTCATTTGAGAGGTCAATCTACGAGGCTCGTTTGGGCGAGTGTCGCCAAAAGAGCGCAATCGGTACAAGAAAAGTAACAAAGAACGGGCTGAATGATGTTGGAACCATTGCTCCTTTTCCGGCAGATGAGTATGTTGCGCCACCAGCAAAACCACTAACGTTCCAACACTCAAACCCACAAGATTGATCCAAGAGGAAACCGAGATGTTTAGAGGCTCCATTCCAGCGCTGATTACACCGTTTAAGGACGGGGCGCTCGATGAGAAACGGTTTCAGGACTTCGTGGAATGGCAAATTGCTGAAGGTTCAAGCGGGTTGGTGCCGGTTGGTACGACAGGTGAAAGCCCGACGCTGAGCCATGATGAGCACAAGCGCGTTATTGAGCTGTGCGTGGAAGCTGCCGCCGGTCGTGTCCCGGTCATTGCCGGAGCCGGCTCGAACAATACGGTAGAAGCAATTGACTTTGCCCAGCATGCGGAAAAGGCAGGCGCTGATGCGCTGCTTGTTGTAACTCCTTATTACAACAAGCCGAACCAGCCTGGACTGAAGGCTCACTTCAAGGCGGTCAACGACGCCGTCGGACTACCGATCTTCATCTACAACATTCCTGGCCGGTCAATTATCGACATGACGCCGGAAACCATGGCAGATCTGTTCCAATCCTGCGACAACATCAAGGGAGTGAAGGATGCAACGGCCGATATGGCAAAGGCTAGCCGCCAACGTCATCTGTGCGGCCCGGATTTCATCCAGCTGTCTGGTGAAGACATTTCCGCCCTGGCATTCAACGCGCATGGCGGTGTTGGCTGCATTTCTGTAACCGCAAACGTTGCGCCGCGCCTGTGTGCGGAATTCCAGGCCGCAACGCTTGCCGGAGATTTTACCAAAGCACTCGAGTATCAGGATCGTCTTGCACCGCTCCATCGGGCTTTGTTCCTGGAGCCAAGCCCGACCGGTGCCAAATATGCACTTTCCCTGCTTGGTAAAATCGAGGAAGAACTCCGATTGCCGCTCGTCCCGATTTCAGAGGACACAAAGGTGGAGATCCGAGATGCCATGACCCATGCCGGGTTGCTCAACTAATCTGAGAGAAGAATATGGCACCGAAAAAAGGGGGCGTTCCGGGACGGACGATCATTTCCGACAACCGGAAAGCCCGCTTCAACTTTGAGATTGAAGATACCCTGGAGGCGGGGATCGAGCTGAAGGGCACGGAAGTAAAATCCCTGCGCAACGGCAAGGCGAACATTGGCGAATCCTATGCTGCTGAGTATGGCGGCGAGATCTGGATCTACAACGTATATATCCCGGAATATCTTCAGGCCAACCGTTTCAATCATGAGCCCCGGCGCCCACGAAAGCTTCTTCTGCACAAGCGGGAAATCGGCAAACTGGCCGGTGCTGTTCAGAAAGAGGGTAAGACGATTGTCCCTCTCAAGCTCTATTTCAACGAGCAGGGAAGGGCAAAGCTCGAGATTGCGTTGGCGCGCGGCAAGAAGTTGCACGACAAGCGCGAAACCGAGAAAAAGCGTGACTGGCAACGTGAAAAGTCACGCCTCATGAAGAATTTCAGCTAATTCCAATTTTCCTTCTTGCCGGCACAGGCAGCAGTTTGTGCGTTGCCTGTTGAAAGGTTGCGCACAAACTGTGCACTTCCTGTGCGCAACGGTTCAGAAAATCAACAGGGAAACCGGTGGACCGCTTGTGGTTTGCTGCCGAAAACAGTTGGCCGGGTAAAGAAATCTTCCTAAGCCGTCAAACTGTTCAGGACGCGCCGTTTGGCATCCGGAATTGGGGCCGGACGGCGGGTTGTGCGATCAACGTAAACGTGTGCGAAGCGGCCATGCGCAGCAGTTTCATTGCTTTCGTCGGCAAACAAACCGACACGGAAAACAACAGAGCTTGTGCCAAGTTTATCTATTCTGAGACCTGCGGAAATGATGGAGGGAAACTTCAGCTCGGCGAAGTAATGGCACCCGGTCTCTACAACAAGAAAGACTTCAGAACTCTTCACCGGATCAAGAATTCCTTGAGCTACATACCAACCGTTCACAGCTGTATCGAAGAAACTCAGGTATTGAACGTTATTCACATGTCCGTAGATATCCACATCCATCCACCGGGTGGGGATTTCCTGAAATGCTCTGAAATCGGTTCGCTGTAGCGGGGCAGGCCGTACAGTTTGTGGAAAATCAGGTGAACTCATAAAGCAGCTCTATAGATTTCGTAGGCGTCTTCTTCGCTCATCTCTCGAGGATTGTTCACAAGAAGTCGCGTTTGCTTCATGGAGTCACTTGCCATTTTGGATATGTCTGCTTCCGCTATTCCTACATCTCTGAGACGCGTTTGTAGACCGAGCTTTTCAGACAATTCTGCCAACCGTTGGGTGAACGTTTCGGCTCGAAGCTGTAGGTTGGAAATATTGGCCAGATCCGGGAATGCAGCCGGGGCAATTTCAGCGTAAGTATCTGCTGCAAAAGCATTATTGAACCTGAGGACGTGAGGCAGGACCAGCGCGTTGGACAGTCCGTGCGGGACATGAAACGTACCGCCGATGGGATAGGCAAGCGCGTGAACAGCTGCCACAGGTGAGTTCGCGAATGCCATTCCGGCCAGCATGGAACCGAGCAGCATTGCCCCTCTGGCATCTTCGTCTTGCGGTGAAAAGACGGCTGTTTCGATGTTTGCTCCAAGCAGACGAAGTGCTTCAACTGCGAGCGTTCTTGAGACCGGATTGTTGTTGGCTGATTTTGATGCATACGCCTCGATAGCGTGGACCATCGCGTCAATGCCTGTGGCCGCGGTGACATGAGCTGGAAGGCCAAGCGTCAGCAGCGGGTCGAGAATGGCAAGATCCGGCAAAAGGAGAGGCGAAACAACGCCTCGTTTTTCTTCCTCATCGACCGTGATGATGGAAATCGGAGTGACTTCCGAGCCGGTTCCTGCTGTTGTCGGGATGAGAACGAGAGGAAGCCTTGGGCCTAGGGCATTGTTGATCCCCCAGGCGTCGTCCAGGTTTTCACCACTTCGTGCGACGAGTGCCACCAACTTGGCGACATCCAGCGATGATCCGCCGCCAATTCCAATGATTGAAGAAGCCTTGTGGGCGACAGCCTGTCCGATGGCGCGATCCACCAGTTCCCGTGGTGGATCTGCGACAACCTCGGAGAAACGGCCGACCGAATGTCCCGCATCACTGAGTGCCGTCTCACACGATTGTTGAAGTCCGAGGGAAACAATACCGGGATCAGTTACAAGGAACGGGCGGGGACCAAGGCAGAATGCAGCATGGTGATCTATCTTTGACGCAGAACCTGCCTCAAAAACAATGCGTTGGCTTGTATTGAAAGAAAATGCCCCGACCATGTATCTCCCCATTCTGTATCAAGGTCCCACAGTGCACACTTGCGAGCAGTCCGTCGAGGGGAGAACCCGATGATTTTGGGAAGAGATCTTCCTCAAGCGTGCATTCGTGCGCCCTTGGTGATTTTGTCGGCAACCTTCTTGTCGGCATGCAGGGCGAGGCCAACGACGTTAGCCTGCTCAGGTGTAAATTTGCCGAAAACTTCGCGGTTGGCATGGTCATGGCCGGTTGCAAACATTTCCTCCACGTAGAGGCTGGTTTGCACACCTCTCTGGAGAGACCTGGCATGGATTTTCCGGAGCGTTTGTGCGTCGCAGCTCAACACTATGATCGGTTGCACGCTCATTGAATAGTAGACATTTTCATCTGCGTCGCGATAGTTTTCGCCGATGATTTCAGGCTTTGCTGCCGCAACGCCGGTTGCCAGAAATGCAGTGACGTTTAACTTCTGCCAGACTGCAAGATCCTCGCGTACAACGATGACGAACTTGGTTTCGAACATGACCGGAAACTCCATTAGGGGAATTCAAGAAACGAAAGTCGGTGAAACCTTAGAACTCTCAGGTGACACCGGTCTTGAACGTTTGTGCAGGTCAAATCACGACGCCATCCATCTGGCGCCCACAGAAGGCGGAATTGAGCGGATTGAGGCAAAGTTCCACGGAAACGGTTTTGATCTCCACAGGCACGACACTTACGCAATTGGCTTGACCATCAGCGGCGTACAAGCTTTCAGCTATCGCGGGGAGGCGCGCGCTTCGTTTCCGGGGCAGGTGATCGTTATTCACCCAGACGAACTTCATGACGGTGGGGCGGGAACCGAGGCCAGTCTGAGATATCGAATGATCTACATTCCGCCAGAGCTTGTCGCACAAGCGCTCCTGCAATCGAGTGGCAAAAGTCTGCCTTTCGTTGATACGCCCGTGTTGTCTGATCTGCGCTTCCGGGAAAGTCTGTCAGAAGCGCTTGAGGATATCGATCAACCCATCGGAGAATTGAAGCGTAGCAGTCTCCTGGCTGAGCTTGCAGCCAGTCTGAGCAGACATTCATCAAGTCGGAAGGCAAGGGGGACCGAACTCAACTGGCCGGTGCTGAAGCTCTGCAGCGATTATCTCAGGGAATGCAGTGGTCAATCCATCCGGATAGGTGAGCTGGAAGGTTTGGCCGACATGGACCGTTTCACACTTTCACGGCAGTTCAAGAAAGCCTATGGAACCAGCCCGCACCGCTATCTGATCATGCGTCGTCTGGAAGGCGCGAAGCGCTTGCTTGTGACCGGAGCGTCGCTTGCTGATGCGGCTGCGGCAAGCGGATTTGCGGATCAAAGCCACATGAACAGGCATTTCAAGCGGGCGTTCGGTATGACGCCTGGTCACTGGCAGCGCTTGAGCGCTGCCAGCGTCAAACTGAACCCGAACTAGAGCTTGTTCGTGCCGAACTTGTTCGAGCGTGGGAAGCCGGTCGGTGGCAGGCGCCCGGCCTGTCCCCGTTCGCCGCGCCAATCAGCGAGTTCTTCCAGGGAGCGAGTGAAACTGCGACCGGAACTGTTGGTCCAGGTCAGGCCTTCGTCGCCTTTGAAGACACGAATGTCGGAAATGTTGCCATCTCGGTAGCGCTGCAAGCGAACGCCGCGACCGCGTCCCATTTGCGGAATTTGAACAAGTGGGAAGACAAGCAGTTTCCGGTTTTCACCGATAATGGCGACATGGTCGCCGGTGGCTTCAACGCAAATCGTCGCCTCTGCTGGTGTGGTCAGGTTGAGAACCTGTTTGCCCTTACGGGTGTTGGCGATCACATCGTCTTCATTGACGACAAATCCTCGCGCCTCGTTGCTGGATAGCAGCAGCGAGCGGCCGGGCTTGTAAACGAAGGCGTTGACCACGTCCTGTGCTTCGTCCATCTCCACCATGAGACGAATGGGCTCCCCGTGGCCGCGCCCGCCGGGGAGGCGGTCCGCACCCAGAGTGAAGAACTTGCCGCCCGTGGAGAATATGAGGATCTTGTCCGTCGTCTCGGCATGGAAGGATAGCTTGAGCTTATCCCCTTGCTTGAAGGACAGGTTCGAGAGATCCGACTGATGTCCCTTGAGCGCCCTGATCCAACCCTTTTCGGAGATAATGACGGTAATCGGTTCTTTCTCGATCATCGCCTGCTGGATATCAATCAGATCAGCTTCTGGAGCTTCGGACTTGTCAGTGCGCCGCTTGCCGATTTCTGTCTCAGGGCCGTACACCTTAGCGATCTCGCCGATTTCCTTGGAAATCTTGGTCCACTGACGAGCGTCGGAGCCAAGCAGTTTCGTCAGATCGTCTTTTTCTTCTGTGAGCTTTGTGTGTTCCTTGCGGATTTCAAACTCTTCCAGCTTGCGCAAAGATCGCAAGCGCATGTTGAGGATGGCTTCCGCCTGAACATCGGTCAGCTCGAATGTCCGGATCAGTTCGGCCTTGGCATCATCTTCCTCGCGAATGATACGGATCACTTCGTCGAGGTTAAGGTAGGCAACCAGGTAGCCTTCCAGAACTTCCAGCCTGTGATTGATCTGGCCAAGCCGGTATTCGGAACGCCGGATCAGGACTTCCTTGCGGTGATCCAGCCATTCGCGCAGGACCTGCTTCACGCCCATGACCATGGGGACCTTGCCCATGGAAAGCACGTTCATGTTCAAGGAGAACCGGTTTTCCAGATCCGTCAGCTTGAACAGGGACTCCATCAACAGGCTGGCGTCGACATTGCGCGAACGAGGCACGAGAACGATGCGGATGTCTTCCGCGGATTCATCGCGAACATCATCGAGTAGCGGCAGCTTGCGGGCTGTCAGCAGCTCGGCAATTTTCTCGATCAGGCGCGACTTTTGCACCTGGTAGGGGATCTCGGTGACGACAATGGCCCATTGCCCCCGCCCCAGGTCCTCAACCTCCCAGCGCGCACGAACGCGGAAACTTCCACGTCCGGTCGCATAGGCTTCGCGAATGGATCCCTGGTCGGAAACCAGCAAGCCACCGGTTGGGAAGTCCGGTCCCTTGATGAATTCCAGAAGTTCGTCAACTTCGGCGTTGGGGTTCTTGATCAGGTGCTGGCAGGCGAGGCAAAGTTCGTGGGCATTGTGCGGCGGAATGGATGTTGCCATGCCGACGGCAATGCCGGATGAGCCGTTGCCAAGGAGGTTGGGGAACCCGCCAGGAAGAACGATCGGTTCCTTGTCTTCGCCATCATATGTTTCGCGAAAGTCGACAGCGTTCTCGTCAAGACCGTCCAGCAGACGTTTTGCGGTGTCGGTCATGCGTGCTTCGGTGTAACGCATGGCCGCCGCGTTATCGCCATCGACGTTGCCGAAGTTGCCCTGACCATCGATCAGCGGGTAACGCTGTGCAAAGTCCTGAGCAAGGCGGACAAGAGCGTCGTAAACCGCCTGATCGCCATGTGGGTGATACTTACCGATCACGTCACCGACCACACGGGCGCATTTCTTGAAGCCTGCTCCCGGATCAAGTTTCAGCAGGCGCATCGCATAAAGAAGCCGCCTGTGAACGGGTTTCAAGCCATCGCGAACATCAGGCAGAGCCCGGTGCATGATGGTTGACAAGGCATAGGCCAGATAGCGCTCTTCGAGAGCGTCCTTGAGGTTGATGCCCTCAATGCCGCTTGGCGGCGGTGTCACTTCTTTTCCCATGAATGCTTGCTAGCCGGTTCCTGAAATCAGTGCAATTCGCTTCTGCAGAATTGGGACGAAAATGGCGGATTTTCAACGGATTTCGATACTGCATTGCCACCATTGTGGAGAATATGAAGAGACTTGTTCTGCGACGTCGCGCGCGATGAAAACAAAGTAAGGTCAGAAAAAGCGGAAAACACAATCGCAATCACGCGTTTGGCGGCCAAACAACATGGCTCCTATTGTCAGGGTGGCGGTAACGTGCCAAATCGAAGATCGCTCGGATCAGAAGCGGGAAAAAGAGTTTCAAAATGAAGTTGTTTTCCATCGGGGTACCGTTCTTGTTGCTTTTGGCAGCGTCAACCCTTGATACCAGCCACGACTATCTGGACACCTATGCCAGCAGGCTGAAAGCCTACAGTGTTCCTTCGGGAAGCATGAAGCCCACTCTGATGATCGCTGACCGCTTTTATGCGTATGGAGCCGTTGCGGATCCATTGGCCGGCTTGATGGGGCACTTCTATCCGGAACAAAAGCGACATCTTCGAATTGAGCGTGGCGATGTCGTTGTTTTCAAACTTCCGAGTGACAATTCGGTCGACTATGTAAAACGAGTTGTCGGATTGCCTGGGGACACGATCCAGATGCTTGACGGTGTCTTGAACATCAATGGGGAACCGACCGATCGACGGCGTGTCGATGACTATGTTGAGCAAGGCCGATCAACCGGTATACGTCGCATTCCACGCTATCGTGAGACATTGCCCAATGGTGTTTCTTACGAAACACTGGAACTGACGCCGAGTGGTCAATTGGACAACACCCGTGAATACCAAGTGCCTGAGGGGCACTACTTTGTTCTGGGAGACAATCGCGATAATTCCATCGATAGCCGGGTCCTGTCGCGCATCGGATTTGTTCCGGTGGCAAACATTACAGGAATCGCTACTGGTATTTTCTATTCGGGAGAAACCGGAAGACTTACGTGGCGAACGTTGAAGCCCGAAGTATAGAGGATGAAAATCCGTGTTCAGAAGTTCCAGGGAAACTCGTCGCGGTAGCGTTTTTCCAGCGCATTGAGCAGTTGCTCACGTGTTCCATTGTCTTTGCTGCCACGCTCCTGCAGATGTCGATTGATGAAAAAGCTCGTCAGTTCAAAGCCTTGTGTGATATCGAGCCACGTCAGTTCACTGCCTGCCTGCCGCTGGCCCTCCAGCAGGAATGAGGGAAGGGGAAGCAGCTTGTCGTGATAGGGAAGTCCGGCTTCGCGGCTGACTGCCCGGGCGGACCTCGGTGATACATAGGCCAGCTCATCCCTGGTTCCGGTTGCCGCGCAGGACGTCAGATCAAGTCCTGTACCAAGATCTTGAAGCAGTTCGAGTTCAAACCGGATCAAGAGCGCACCAGCAGCATCGGCCTCTTCCAGATGGTTGAGCAAGACCGACAGCGCGTTGAAGAGGCGTGGATATGGGTGGCGCTCAGGAAGGAGCCTTAAAAGAAAGGCCAGGTGCTGCAGGCTTGTCAGACCAATAGCACTGGTCATCAGATCGCCGGCACGCAGTGTCTGTGGTTCGATCTGGAACTGCCCCAGGTGATCCGACAGTCGTGCCTTCCACCTCAGGTCCAGCTCATTGCCGGGTTGAAGGACCGGACGGTGGCGTTTGGAACGGCCTCCGCGCACAAGACCGAGATGTCGGCCATGATCAAGCGTCATGGCCTCCAGAATGACATCATTTTCGCCGTGTTTGCGTGTGGTCAGGACCACACCGCGTCCGCTCCATTCCAACTGCTGTTTCCTGCGTTAGTTCGGGCGGGCATATTGGCGGATTCTGTTCGAAAGGCCAATTACTTCGGGAATTCCAATCCCATCTCACGATATCGTTCGGGATCGTCTGCCCAGTTTTCGCGAACCTTTACGAACAGGAACAGGTGGACCGGAGCTTCGATGATTTCGGAAAGCTCTTCTCGCGCAGCCTTGGAGATTGCCTTGATGGTCTGTCCACGCTTGCCCAGCACGATGCTCTTCTGGCTGTCCCGTTCAACATAGATCGTTTGCTCGATACGCGCAGAGCCGTCCTTCTTGGTCTCCCACTGCTCCGTCTCGACGGTGGAAATATATGGGAGTTCCTGGTGCAGGCGCTCAAACAGTTTTTCGCGGGTAATTTCCGCCGCAAGAATACGCAAGGGGAGGTCGGAAGGTTGATCGTCCGGGTAGAGCCAGGGACCTTCAGGGATCTTGGATGCAAAGTGATCCAGGATGGCCTGCGTCCCATCACCGGTCAGCGCGGAGACCATGAATGTCTCCTCAAATTCCAGATATTCGTTAGCTTTTTGAGCAAGCTCCAGAAGCTTTTCCCGTTTGGCAACGTCAGTCTTGTTCAGGATCAGGACTTTGGGAGCCGACTGGCTGGAAAGACGCTTGAGGATGTTTTCGACTTCCTCATCGATGCCTTTGCGGGCGTCGATCAAGAGTGCAATCAGATCCGCGTCCCGGGCACCGCCCCACGCAGTGTCGACCATGGCTCGGTCCAGACGGCGCTTTGGTTTGAAGATGCCAGGCGTATCAATGAAAACCAGCTGCGCCGGTCCATGCATGGCCACTCCGCGAATGATCGAGCGTGTCGTCTGGACCTTATGGGTGACAATAGAGACTTTGGTGCCCACCAGCTGATTTATCAGCGTGGATTTTCCGGCGTTCGGAGCTCCGATAAGCGCAATGAAGCCCGCCTTGGTGTCCTTGGGCATTTCGGCAAGCGGCTCGGGCAGGGGAATATCAAACCGGCCGGCAGGCGCCACAAAGCCTTCGTCTTCGTCCATCGGCCCGTCTGTGTCGTTTTCGTCGCTCAATTTTTCTTATTCCTTCCAGACGCCTTCCCGGCGCAGCACAGCTTCGGCGGCGTTTTGTTCGGCGATCCTCTTGGAGCCACCTTTGCCTTCTCCAGGTGTCAGGCTCTGAACAATGACCGATACGGTGAAATTCGGAGCATGATCCGGCCCGTCGCGACCTGTCACTTCATAGCGAGGGGTCGGCAGACTTTTCGACTGCGCCCACTCCTGCAGTGTGGTCTTGGCATCTCTCAAGGGACCGGTCCACGATAGCATACGCGGTTCCCAAAGGCGCTTGATAAAGGCTTGTGCGGCTTCAAAGCCACCATCAAGATAGATCGCAGCGATCAGGGCCTCACAGATATCGGCAAGCAAAGCGGTCTTCTTGCGGCCGCCTGTCTGCGCTTCGGCCAGGCCAATACGCATTGCGTCTCCAACACCGAGTTCCTGAGCGATTTCCGCACAGGTTTCCCGCTTGACCATGTGGTTGAACCGGCGCGCAAGTTCTCCTTCATCGGCTTTCGGGAAATGCGTGTGGAGCATGGAGGCGATCGCCAGCCCGAGAACGCGATCTCCGAGAAACTCTAGGCGCTGATAGCTGCCGGCGACGGTCTCGGAAGGAGCAAGCGCGCTTGCATGTGTCAGCGCAACACGCAGCAGCTCCAAATCCTTGAAGTCATATTGAAGCGCCGATTTCAGGGCTGAGATGGGGTTTTGTTTTTGTTTGTTGGTCATACAGCCAGCTTTGGTCTCGCGCACAAGTAGCGGGACCGCACCCTAGAGAGTGCGGCCAATTCTGTTCCAGCGGACGCTCCACGGCCAGGTCCAGATCTGGTAAGCCGGGGTTCCGTCCTTGATAGAGAAGAAAAGGATCTCGGCGCGGCCCATGAAGTTTTCGAACGGTACATAGCCGACACGGCTGAGTACGCGGCTGTCGATCGAGTTGTCCCTGTTGTCACCCATCATGAAGTAGTGGCCTTCAGGCACCTTGTACTCACGGGTGTTGTCCAATTGGCCATTCGGTGTCAGGTCCAGCGTATCGTAGGAAACTCCGTTGGGCAGGGTTTCGCGATAACGGGGAACACGGCGAACCACGCCAGACGGAGACTGTTCGATGTAATCATCGATACGCTCACGCTTTACCGGCTCGCCGTTGATGTGAACGACACCCTCAATCACCTGGATCGTGTCGCCCGGCAGTCCGATCACGCGCTTGATGTAGTCGATCGAGGTGTCCGTCGGCAGCTTGAAGACCGCAACATCGCCACGTGTCGGTTCAGTTCCCCAGATTCTGCCGGAAAACGGCATCAAGCCGAGCGGAAAGGAATAGCGTGAATAGCCGTAACTGTATTTGGAGACAAAAAGGTAGTCGCCGATCAGCAACGTGTCCTTCATCGATCCGGACGGAATGTTAAAGGGTTGAAACAGAAAGGTCCGCACCACCAGGGCAAGCAGAAGCGCCTGGACAACGACCTTTACGGTTTCATAAAAACCGCTGTCCTTTTCCTTTTTGTTTTCTGTCACGCTCATCTTATCCCTTAAAACATGTTGTCCGGAAAATCGGAGGGCAAAGCCGCTTGTCAGCGGGACTTTTAGCCGTTCAGGCCATTGGAAGCAATGCAGGTCGGGTTGGACACCCGCCTGCGATCAGTCAGAAGCTGTTGATGAGGGCAAAGGCCAATCCATCGGCCATGCGGAAATGACGACGAAAGCCTGTGCCAACGGGAAATCATCGGTGATTGTGAGATCGATCGTCGTTCTGAAACCTACCGGGGTCATCGCGTCAAGCCGTTCCGCGGCGCCGCCAGTCAAAGCAATTGTCGGCTTGCCGGAGGGCAGGTTCACGACACCCATTTCACGCCAGGCAACACCCATGCGAATTCCACTGCCAAGGGCCTTGGAACAGGCCTCCTTGGCGGCAAATCGCTTTGCATACGAAGCAGCTCGTTCAGCCCGCTTGTCCGACTTTGCTCGTTCTATGTCGGTGAAGACCCGATTTGTAAAACGCTCACCGAACCGGTCGAGAGTTTTTTCGATCCGGCGGATATCGATCAGATCGCTGCCTATGCCAAGGATCATGGTTCTGCTTTCATATTTCTGGCGCCCACGATTTGGGCCGGTGTCGTCAACGCTCCAGATGGAACGGTACGATCCCGTTTTCAAGCACTGCTGTCTTCTTCCGCGGTCGACCTGGAATGTGGGAATACACGCTCGTTTCTTGTGGCGATCGTCTGTCGCCTGCGGCGTTGATAGACCTCCACACACTTGTACACGATCACGTAGGACAGTGTTCCGACGACCAGACCTAAGGGAACCGCCCCGATGAACATCGGTTTGAGCATAGGCCAGAGCGAATCCAGTGATTTCTCGAACAACCCTTGCTGGAATTGCTGATGGACCTTATGCGGATCGGTTTTGGGAGCGCGACCGTGCAGGATCCATTGACCGATCTTGAAGGTGATCGCCCAGATGAAGGGAAACGTCAGCGGATTTCCGATTGATGTACCGAGCGCGGAAGCGATGAGGTTGCCTCGTACAATGTAGGCAACCGCAAATGCGGTGAGGAAGTGAAACCCGACCAGGGGCGTGCAGGAGGCAAATGCTCCAGCGGCAAATCCGATTGCAATCGCATGCGGAGTTGCTGTCAGCCGAAGAACACGCTTGCCGAAATAGCGCGTAGACCGGGACCAGCTGTTCCGCGGCCAAACGGCAACGCGGAAGCGTTCGATGCGCGATGGCCTATTTCTTCGGCGAAACAGCATTGGGCGGGTACTTGCTCCGTTCTCGTTCAGCTCAATCCACGGCTGCCCGGCTTGACCGCCGGCAAAGCTGCCAGTTCTGGCGGCAGTTCATCCGGTGCATAGGCTGGCACCTTGTATTCGGCCAGGGCAACAACCGGGACGGAAGCATCGGCTTCTCCTCCCGAGCGGTCGATCAGGCAGGCTACAGCGAGCACTTCAGCACCAAGAGCTTTCAACGAGGTTACCGTTTCGCGGCTTGAGAGCCCGGTTGTGACGATATCTTCAACGACAATGACCCGTGCGCCCTTCGGTAGTTCGAAGCGGCGCAGACGGAACTCGCCGTCCTCCCGCTCAACCCACATTGCCGGCACATCGAGATGCCGTGCCGTTTCGTAGCCTGGTATCAGACCGCCAAGGGCAGGGGAGACGACGTAGTCGATCCGTCCCAGACCTGAAGCCCTGATCTTGTCGGCCAGGGCTTTGCAGAGTTTTTCCGTCTTGTCCGGATACATGAACACGCGGGCTTTTTGCAAAAAGACCGGGCTGCGCAGACCTGAGGTCAGAATGAAGTGACCTTCCAGGATTGCGCCGGCTTCGCGGAACAAGGCCAATACTTCATCACGGTTCATGGAACTGGTTCCCTTTTTACTTGCGGTGCATCCTCAGCCATTCACTCGGCTGACGCTGGAAACATTCGGCTTCGAACGTAATTGGTTGATTATCCGGTTCAGGTGTTTCAGATCCCACACTTCCAGGTCAATGGTCATTTGGTGGAAGTCGGGGGCTCTTGTAACCATTTTCACATTGTCAATGTTTCCGCTGTTTTCGCCTATAACTTGTGCAATCGTGGCGAGTGAGCCGGGTTCATTGGCGGCGGAAATGTCAAGGCGTGCTGGGAATCGTTCCGGGTTGTTGACGTCAATATCCCAGCGTACGTCCACCCATCGTTCCGTCTGATCATCGAACTCTTTCAAAGCCGGTGATTGTATCGGATAGATGGTCAGTCCCTCCGACGGGGTCAAGATGCCAACAATACGATCCCCTGGAACCGCACCGCCGGCTGGAGCGAATGTGACCGGAATATCTCCGGAGAGACCCCGGATTGGGAGCGCGGGGCCTTCTTCTTCGGTTTCGGTCTGGTCCGCGGGCTGCTTGTCGCCATCGAGTTCGTCATGCGGAATGCGGAACTTCAGGCCGTGTCCCTGCTTCAGGCCGAACCAGCCTTCTTCCACAGGCGGACCCGATATTGCGACGCGTTCATCCTGATAGTCTGGATGTGCGGACTTCAGCACCATCTGCGCGCTCAGGTCACCGCGCCCGACAGCCGCCAGAAGGTCGGCAACGGTCGACTGATGGTGCTCCTCCAGAACCGCTTCCAGCAGATCTTCCGAATATGCTTTGTCAGCGCGAGCGAATGCTCGTTTGAGAATGTGTTCGCCCAGAGCGCCGTATTGCTTGCGAACTGATTCACGGGTCGCCCTGCGAATGGCTGCCCGTGCCTTGCCCGTCACCGCAATTGCTTCCCAGGCGGGCGGTGGGGTCTGTGCAGGAGAGCGAATGATCTCCACTTCGTCACCATTGTGAAGCTCGGTGACGAGCGGCATGATCTTGCCGTTGATCTTGCAGCCGACGCATGTATTGCCGATGCCGGTGTGTACCGCATAGGCGAAATCGATCGGGGTCGCGCCGCGGGGCAGGGCGATCAAGCGCCCCTTTGGCGAGAAGCAGAAAACCTGGTCGTGGAACAGCTCCAGCTTCGTATTTTCCAGGAATTCTTCCGGTGTGTCCCCCTGGGCGAGGAGTTCCGTCGTCCGCCGAAGCCACTCGAATGCGCGACAGTCGTCTGTGTGGCGGGCGATATTTCGACCACCGAGTTCACCGTCCTTGTAGAGTGCATGCGCTGCAATGCCGTATTCGGCGACCCGGTCCATGGAAATGGTTCGGATCTGCAGCTCCACCCTTTGCCTGGACGGGCCGACGATTGTCGTGTGAATCGACTTGTAGTCGTTCTGCTTCGGCGTGGAAATGTAATCCTTGAAGCGTCCGGGCACGGTTGGCCAGGTCGTGTGAATGACACCCAGAACCCTGTAGCACGCTTCTTCCGTCCCGACTGTGACACGGAAGCCGTAGATATCCGAAAGCTGCTCGAAACCAATCGCTTTGCGTTGCATCTTTCGAAAGATCGAGTAGGGCCTTTTTTCGCGGCCCTTCACCAATGCGGCCATGCCCCGTTCGCTCAGGCGCTCGGTCAGCGTGGTTTCAATATCGGCGATCAGGTCCCGGTTCTTTTCACGAAGATCCACCAGCCTGTCAGTGATTGTTTCATAGGCTTCCGGATTGAGCACGTGGAAGGAAATGTCCTCCAGTTCCTCGCGCATGTCATGCATCCCCATGCGGCCGGCAAGCGGGGCATAGATCTCCATGGTTTCTTCCGCGATGCGACCCCGCTTGTGCTCCGGCATGTGGTGCAGCGTGCGCATGTTGTGGAGGCGGTCAGCCAGTTTCACCAGAAGAACGCGGACGTCATCGGCAATCGCCAGCAAGAGCTTGCGGAAATTCTCAGCCTGTTTTGCCTTGCGCGAGACCAGGTCGAGCCGCTTGATCTTGGTCAGACCTTCGACAAGCTTGCCGATCTCTTCTCCAAAGAGCGAGTCGATCTCCGCACGGGTTGCATCCGTATCTTCAATCGTGTCGTGGAGAAGTGCGACTGCAATGGTCGCATCGTCGAGACGCAGATCCGTCAGGATCGCCGCAACTTCGAGGGGATGGGAGAAGTATGGGTCGCCGGATGCACGCATCTGCGAGCCATGCTTTTGCATGGCATAGACATAAGCCTTGTTGAGCAAGGCCTCGTCTGCTTCAGGATTGTAGCGTGTGACTCGTTCAACGAGCTCGTATTGACGCATCATGGCCGCAACCGACCCTGGCAACCGGCTGAGACATCAGCAGGACAAAGAAAAATCGTCTGAAGCGCTGGATCCTCGGAGCCGCGCTTCAGACGAACTTGAAAAGCGCTATCAGACGTCGTCCGTCCGCTCGGGCGGAACCAGTCCTTCAAGACCGCGCAGAAGATCTTCTTCGGACATACGGTCGAATTCAACTGCGCTGTCGTCAACAGCGTTGACCTGGGTGACCTGACGCTGACCGGAAGTCGGAACAACCGGAACGGCTTCTGCTTCAGGTTCGTCAACTTCCACAAACTTCTGCAGTGAGTGGATCAGGTCTTCTTTCATGTCTTCCGGGCTGACAGTCTGCTCAGCGATCTCACGCAGGGCAACAACAGGGTTTTTGTCGTTGTCGCGGTCGATTGTCAGCGGAGAACCGCTTGAGATCATGCGAGCGCGATGCGCAGCAAGCAGCACCAGCTCAAACCGGTTTTCGACCTTGTCGATGCAGTCCTCGACGGTCACGCGCGCCATTCGACGTCTCCATAGGCTTAAGGAACTTGAAGAAACAGCGTATAGTGTTGACGTTTAGAAAAAGCAACCCCTTGTCAGATTTGAGAGGAAGGTGTCGCTAAAAGCTGGATTTTTACCGGATTTTTTGGGAAGGGCTCTCGCTTTTGCATTGCGACAGCCCAATATAATAGTGTACGCCACTATTACGGCTCTATAAGAATCAACAGAGCCTAAGGGAATAACAAAACAATAAGCTGAATGAAGCGGCGTAATGCTACAATGACTTCACAGCAAATGATGCGCCGTCCGACAGGTAGATTTGCCGGATTCGGGTGCGGGAAACCGGATTCGTCAGTATGACTTTAAGTACTGCGCATTTAACTCGGAAAGGTTTCAAATAAGATGTTTGACGCTCGGGAAAAGGTTGCTTTGTTTATTGATGGAGCGAACTTATATTCGACTGCCAAAGCAATCGGCTTCGACATCGACTACAAGCGCCTGCTGAAAGAGTTCCAGGGTCAGGCCTACCTTTTGCGCGCCTATTATTACACCGCGCTGATTGAAGACCAGGAATATTCCTCGATCCGCCCGTTGATCGATTGGCTCGACTATAACGGCTACAAGGTGATCACCAAACCGGTCAAGGAATTCGTAGATAGCGCCGGCCGTCGCAAGGTCAAGGGCAACATGGACATCGAGCTTGCTGTAGATGCCATGGAGCTGGTGGAGTCCGTTGACCACGTGGTTCTGTTCTCCGGCGACGGCGATTTCCGTTCTCTGGTAGAAGCGCTTCAGCGCAAAGGTCGCAAGGTTTCCGTTGTTTCCACGCTGAAAACCCAGCCCCCGATGATTGCAGACGATCTGCGGCGTCAGGCGGATCACTTCATCGACCTTGCGAGCCTGGCCAACAAGATAGGCCGTGATCCTTCGGAACGTCCGGTCCGCCCGCAAATGCCGGCGAACGTGGATGAAGATGACGAGGACGACGACTACTAAGGCGCGCCATGTCCGTTCTTGAGGGAGATTTGGGACCGGTCGATCCACCATCGGATTGTCCGGCCTGCCCACGCCTTGTCGCCTTGCGCGAAGAACTTAAGACTGTCCATCCGGACTGGCACAATGCTCCCGTGCCTTCCTTTACATCGGATGCGCCGAGGCTGCTCATCGTCGGTCTTGCTCCCGGCATGAAGGGGGCCAATTGCACGGGACGGCCCTTTACCGGCGACTATGCTGGCGATCTCCTTTACCAGACCATGCTCGATTTCGGTTTTGCCGAAGGCACGTATCTGGCGCGACCCGATGACGGACTGACACTCAAGGATGCAATGATCACCAACGCGGTCCGTTGTCTGCCACCTCAGAACAAGCCGACCGGACCGGAAATCAAGACCTGCCGTCCATATCTGCTGTCGACCCTGGCGGCAAATCCCTCCATTCGTGCGGTCCTCGCTTTGGGCAGGATCGCGCATGAAACATTCTTGAGTGCGCTTGAATTGCGGCGAGCCGAATTTCCTTTCGCTCATTGCGCGGAACATGACTTGCCGGGTTACGATCTGGCACTTTTCGACAGCTATCACTGCTCGCGCTACAACACCAATACCGGGCGTCTCACCGAAGACATGTTCAGGTCGGTTTTCGAAAAGATCAGGAAACACATTCCACAGCAGTGAGTATCTCGAGACTGTAGTTCAGTCTTCTCTGGTTGCCTCGTCGGCTTCCCCCACAACCCAGCCGTTCGGCCCAAGATGTTCCTGCGGCTTGAAGCGTGCCTTGTAGGCCATCTTGGCCGAGCCTTCGACCCAATAGCCAAGGTAGACATAGGGCAGTCTCAATTTCCGCGCGCGCTCGATGTGATCAAGGATCATGTAGGTGCCGAGCGCGGTATCCGAATAGGACGGGTCGTAAAACGAGTAAACCATCGAAAGGCCATCAGAGAGCTGGTCGCTGAGTGCGACGCCCAAAAGCGGTCCTTCTCCAGTGCCGGTCAGGTAACTGTCGGGACCGCGGCGGCGATACTCGACCACAAGGGTCTCCACATGGGTATCCTCAACCATCATCGCATAGTCGAGCACACTCATTTCCGTCATGCCGCCATTTTCATGTCGGGCTTCCAGATAATCCCTGAAGAGGTCGTATTGCTCGGCGGAAGGACTGGCAGGAAGCCGTGCGCCGACGATCTCGGAGCCTGCTTTCCAGACGCGCTTGAATGATTTGCTCCATTTGAAGTCGTCAACTCTGACACGTACGGACACACAGGCCTGGCACTGCTCGCAGGCCGGGCGATATGCAATATTCTGGCTTCTTCTGAAGCCACCCTGCGTGAGTACCTCGTTCAGAGCAGGCGCCCCGTGCCCGACAAGATGCGTGAAAACCTTGCGTTCCTGTTTTCCATCCAAATAAGGGCAGGGCGCTGGCGCCGTGAGATAGAACTGCGGATGATCTGTTGGGTGCCGTGTCACCTTGTTATTTCCCGCGATCCCTCAAAACTTGTCCTACAATCCGTAATACCATGGGGCCACTATCGAGAAGGTCAACCATAAAATAAGCGCGAGCGGTGCGCCAGCCCGCATGAAGTCGATAAATCGATAGTGACCTGGTCCCATGACGATCAGGTTGGTCTGGTAGCCGACCGGGGTCGCAAAGGATGTGTTCGCCGCAATAATCAGACAGACGACAAATGCTTCCGGTTTTTGGCCGATCTGAGTGGCCAGGTTGATCGCAATCGGGGTGAACAGAACCGCCGCTGCATTGTTGGACAGGAAATTGGTCAGGATCATCACGATGAAGAAGAGAGCCGACAGGATAACCGGTGGCGAAGCGCCCTTGAGCATATAGACCAGAGCTGACGCAATCGCTGTTGCGCCGCCGGTCGCCTCCAGCGCTACGGCGCCGGCAAGGGACGCTCCTACCAGCATGAAAATCCGGCTGTCGATTGCGCGCATTGCCTGACGGATGTTGAGGCATCCCGAGGCGATCATCGCGAAAGTACCGGCCACTGCCGCGGACACGATCGGCACAAGCCCGGATGCTGCCAATGCAACGACACATGCGAAAATAGCAAGAGCCCTCGGAGCATAGCGTTTTCGCGGAACCTCGGTTGTGGACCAGTCCAACAGCAGAACATCGCGGTTGCCGCGCAAACGCGCGATCTCGTCTTCGCTTCCTGCGACGAGCAAGACATCGCCGGCTTCAAGGCGGATGTCGTTCATGGCCATGCGCGGCATCCGGCTACGTCTTTGGATACCCATCACCAGACAACCGGTTTCGGTGTAAAAGCCGGATTGCGGCAAGGTTCGCCCCATGAGCCGTGATGCTGGAGCAACCACAACCTCGGCAAGACTGAGAGAACCGGGTTGTGCAGCCTGGTTTTCTCGTCCCGGCGTATTGGCGTCGGACTCCGCTTCCATCAGGGGCTGGCGCCGGGCGAGGGCGTTTGCAAGCGCAGTACGTGTGGCCGCTACAATGACCGTGTCGCCGGGAGACAGAACGACGTTCTCAAATGGAGGGAGAATCGGCTTCTGGCCGCGCTGAACCAGGCGTACCGTCATGTCCTTCAGCTTGGGGAACATGCCGGACACTGCTTCCACTCCGACCAGCGGGTGGCCATAGGTGATTTCAATCTGTGCGATGAACTGCTTGCCGGACGTTGCCTGGAACTCTTCCGCCATGGTTTTGCGGTTCTTCATCAAATGCGGCATGACGAAGAACACGTAAACGGCACCGACGCTCGCAATGATCAGTCCGATTGGCGTGAAGCTGAAAAACGAGAGCTTCAGATCAGAGCTCTGTGCGGCGTAGTTGGCGACGAGCAAGTTGGTGGATGAGCCGATGAGCGTGGTCATGCCGCCCAGGATCGCGATGAACGAAAGCGGCATCAAAACGCGGGCGGGAGCTTGCCCGACTGTCGCGGCAACAGCAGTCAGGATGGGCAGAAACATCACCACAACGGGAGTGTTGTTCAAAAACGCACTGAGAACGGCGACCGCGATGAGAATGGGAATGGTCGCGCGTTGAGAGCGGCCGCGTGTCATCTTGACAATCGATTTGGCAGGCCCTTCCAGGGCATCGGTTTGAAACAGGCCCTGGCCGATAATCAGCAGGCAAATGACGGTGATCAGCGCAGGGTTGGCAAAGCCCGCCAAAAAATCGGCTGTTGTGACCGCTTGCCCGTCGGCGATTGTAACCGGAAAAATCGAGAAGATGACGATAAAAGCGGATACCGATCCGAGTGCGACTGCTTCAATCGAATATCGCTCGAGGGCGTAGAGGACGACTGTCGACGCAATCACAACAAAGGTGAGCGCCATTGCAATATCAATTGAGTGCATTCACCTGCCCAAAGCCACCGTGGCCAATCATACGAAGGCGCACTTTAAAACAGGCGATCGCGTGAATGGAAGAGCTTTAAGGCGAGTTTGCCGTTGATATCGTGCAGCGCGTCAAAACTAACGTGCTGCAATCATTCCTTTTTTGAACAGGTGGTCAGGGAATTACCCCTGGCCGTGCCCATCGATATATTGCCGGTGATAGGCGGAATTGATCACCACAACACCAAGAACGATGTCATGGAGCAGACGTTTGCGGTCCGAAAACAGCGACACCAGCAGGATCAGCGGCGTCAGCAGCGATACTGAGAACCAGAACAGGATCGCATGTACGGCCGCCAGTAGCGGGTATGGCTTGGCCCCGTACCAAAGCCTCATCTCAAGTCCCATTGCGCGCATTCCGAGCGTGGACGCCTGCGGTCCACCAAGTGTGAAGGCGACATAGAGAAGAGCGACGGCAGTCGGCAGGATCGCATAAAGCAGGAACCCGAGGCCGAGCGTGAAAATACCGAGGAAAAACACCAGTATGCCGGCACCGAAAGTCAGCAGCGCGATGACGATCACGTCAATGAAAAAGGCAAAAACCCGCCGGCTGCGAACCCCCTCGAACAGCTCGGGATTGCGCACGGGATCAAAGACATCCTCGCGTGCGTAGTCCGAGGTGGTTTCTGCTGACATGGTCCGGCTCCTGAAATTGTGATGGATCTCATGTGGTGATTGTGAGACCAATTCGCAAATCCCGGTTGCGGGATCAATCCGTTCGCCCGCTGTTGGTTCTGCGCATCGAACGCGTTCATCAGTGTCATGGGAGCATGGATTTGGCGAGCAGGGGCAGTTGATTTGCTGGCGGGGTGCACACCTTAATCCTTGCGGTAGTCGACCGCCCCCGTGAACCTTGTAATTCTGGTATTTGACGAGCGGAGTTACTTCTTGCCGCCTGCCAGCATTTCCGCGACTTTTGGTGCGAAATAGGTCAGGATACCGTCCGCTCCGGCGCGTTTGAATGCGAGCAAGCTTTCCAGCATCGCCTTGTCGCCATCCAGCCAGCCGTTGGCACTTGCTGCCTTGATCATCGCGTACTCGCCGGACACCTGATAGGCGTAGGTCGGTACCTGGAACTCATCTTTGAGGCGGCGGACAATGTCGAGATAAGGCATGCCCGGTTTCACCATGATCATGTCAGCGCCCTCGGTAATGTCGAGTTCAGCTTCACGCAGCGCTTCGTCCGTATTGGCCGGATCCATCTGATAGGTGCGCTTGTCCCCCTTGAGTGTGCCGGAGGAACCAACTGCATCGCGGAACGGGCCATAGAATGCGGAAGCGTATTTGGCGGAGTAGGCCATGATCTGAGTCCCACGGAAACCCTGACTATCGAGAGACTGACGGATTGCTCCAATGCGTCCATCCATCATGTCCGAAGGAGCAATCACATCTGATCCGGCTTCAGCCTGAACAAGAGCCTGACGGCACAGCTGATCGACTGTTTCGTCATTCAGAATCGTATCTCCATCCATCAAACCGTCATGGCCATGACTGGTATAGGGATCGAGTGCGACATCTGTCATCAGGCCGACATTCAAACCTTCCGCCTTGATCGCCCTCAGCGCGCGGCAGGTCAGGTTCTGTGAATTCAGGGCCTCGGTTCCCGATTCATCGCGAAGATCCGGATCCGTGTAGGGGAAGAGCGCAAGAGCGGGAATACCGAGTTCAGCAGCCCGAGCCGCTTCCCGCACAGCTTCGTCAACCGACAGGCGAAACACTTCCGGCATCGATGGAACCGGCTCGCGAACCGAATTGCCATCCACCAGAAAGATCGGCCAGATCAGGTCGTTGGTTGTAAGTGCGTTTTCACGAACAAGGCGACGTGACCAATCCGTCTGACGATTGCGGCGCATTCGAGTGCCGGCCAGCAATGTGTCCATATGGTCTGAGGTGATTTGCGGAAGCTTTGATTTGGACGGCATGGAACGAGCCTGTTCGATATGAATGATGTGGGATTTGCATTCGCACAGAAGTGAGGCGCCAATCTATCACGCAGATTGACGCATTCCAACATTCTGTAAAATAACTGAAATTAAAAACAAAAAAGAGATTGTTTGACGTTTGCGTCAAATATGTTTTAGTGCTGCCGCAATGGCTGAGAGCAGACTTGCGCGACAAGGGAGCAACGAGTCGCCGCAAACGGGAGGACGATTGTGGACTTTTCACTGAATGAAGATCAGCGCGCCTTCAAGGATATGGCAGCAAGCTTTTCGCGTGACGAACTGGCTCCGAATGCCAAGGAATGGGATGAGCAGAGCATTTTTCCGATTCCGACGCTGCGAAAGGCTGCCGAGCTTGGCTTTGGCGGTATCTATGTCAGAGAGGATGTCGGCGGATCGGCATTGACGCGGCTGGATGCCACTTTGATTTTTGAAGAACTGTCCAAGGGCTGCACGTCCACGGCAGCTTACATCTCCATTCACAACATGGTCGCCTGGATCATCGATAACTTTGCATCCGAAGAATTGCGTCAGAAGTATCTGAGCAGGCTTTGCACCATGGAACTGTTGACCAGCTATTGCCTGACCGAGCCAGGTTCGGGCTCCGATGCCGCAAGTTTGCGCACCTCTGCGAAAGACGATGGCGATCATTATATTCTGAATGGTTCCAAGGCGTTTATTTCAGGCGGCGGTGTCAGCGATTTATATGCAGTCATGGTTCGCACCGGTGGCGATGGGCCATCAGGTGTATCTTGCCTGCTCGTTGAAAAAGGAACGCCCGGCCTCAGTTTCGGCGCCAACGAAGTCAAGCTTGGCTGGAAGAGCCAGCCGACAGCGCAGGTGAACTTTCAAGATTGCCGTGTTCCGAAAGCCAACCTGGTCGGTGAAGAAGGGCAGGGTTTCAAGATCGCCATGTCCGCGCTGGACGGCGGTCGTCTCAATATCGGTGCATGCTCCATTGGGGCTGCTCAGGCCTGCCTTGAACACGCCCTTTCTTATGTGCAGGAACGCAAGCAGTTCGGTAAGCCCATCGGCGACTTCCAGGCTCTTCAGTTCCGCATTGCCGATATGGCGACCGAACTGGAAGCTGCCCGTCTGCTCCTGCACAAGGCCGCCGGTGCAGTCGACATGAAATCGCCCGACGCAACCAGGCTGGCAGCTATGGCCAAACGGCTTGCGACGGATACCGGGTTCAAGGTCGTCAATGAAGCACTGCAGCTTCATGGTGGCTACGGCTATCTGCGCGACTATCCGATTGAGCGGTTCTTCCGAGACGTGCGCGTGCACCAGATCCTTGAGGGCACAAATGAAATCATGCGGTTGATCATTGCCCGTCAGTTGTTGAAGGACTGAATGAAGCCTGTCTGTTTATCCGTTGAAACGACTCTTCTTTTGCGAGGCGCCTCCAGTGAGCGACGAAATCCTTTTTGAAAAACGTGGCAAAGCCGGTTTTGTGACCTTGAATCGCCCCAAGGCGTTGAACGCACTGAGCCACGCCATGGTGAAAGAGCTTGAAAATCAGCTGACGATCTGGGCTGGCGATCCTGCGATTGCACACGTCGTGATTACGGGGGCAGGTGACAAGGCGTTTTGTGCAGGCGGCGACATCCGCAGCATCTACGATGCGAGGCTGGAAGGTAAACTGGACGGACTGAGCACTTTCTTTCGGGAAGAATATACGCTGAATGCTCAGATAAAGGCCTTTCCCAAACCGTATGTCGCTCTGATTGACGGCATTGTCATGGGGGGCGGTGTCGGCGTTTCGGTGCATGGCAGTCATCGGGTTGGAACCGAAAGGACCTTGTTCTCAATGCCCGAGACGGGAATTGGCTTCTTCCCGGATGTTGGTGGAACCTTCTTTCTGCCGCTCATGCCGTGGCACAGCGGTGTCTACTGCGCCCTGAGTGCCGGGCGGCTGAAGCAGGGGGATGCGCTTGCTACAGGTGTTCTGACCCACGCGGTTGCTTCCTCGGATCTCGTCGACCTGGAAAGAGCGCTCGAAACTGCTGACGACGTCGATGCCGTTCTTTCTTCCTATCTGGTCGAACCGGATGAAGGTCCACTGGTAAAGAACAAGGACGTGATCGATCATGCTTTCGCAGCAGGATCGGTTTCTGAAATTCTTGAGCACCTCGAGGCATCGACGAACGAGTTCGCCCAAAAAGCGGCGCAGGCCATTCGCCAGAAGTCGCCCACCAGTGTTCTGATCGCTTTTGAGCAGATGAAACAGGGCGGAGAACTCACATTCAATGAATGCATGAAGCTGGAATACAGGATTGTTTCGCGGATTCTTCAGGGTGAAGACTTCTTCGAAGGCATTCGAGCAGTCCTGGTCGACAAGGATCATGCACCGAAATGGAACCCCTCTCAGTTTGGTCAAGTAGACAGCGCGGATCTGGCGTCGTATTTCGAAGAGCCTGCTGACGGAGATCTGCCTCTATAGGTCTTCGTTTAACCGAACGCGAAACCGGACCGATCATGATCACCAGCTTTCAGGACCTTATCGACGCACGACCTCCCTGGAGTACCGTGCTGACCTGGTACTTGCGCGGGATTGCGATCATTCTGATTGGTGGCGGTGTGATCTATTGGGCGCGCATTGTCGGCATTGTTGAATGGCGCGGTTTGTGGTTCTGGGACATGCCAATCTCGCTTCAGGGAGCCATTGTCTTCTTTGCTGTCCTTGACCTGGTTGCCGCCACCGGCCTGTGGCTGACGGTTTCCTGGGGCACTGTGATGTGGCTCTTCCGCTGCTTTTGCCAGATCGTCATGCATACCGCGTTCTCAGACCTGTATGGCCGCAGGCCCTACGAGATTTCGTTCTACCTTCTCACAATCGCGATTTATGCCGTGCTGGCGTATCTGATGGAGAAGGAAAACCGGGCCAAATCACCCTAAGGCCTGTCTGAATCAGTTTCTGAAGCCTTTTCTGCGGTGCTTCAACTGGCACGTTCAACAGATTCAAGATCAACACAAAATTCCACTCGGGAGGTAATCATGACGAGCACTGTTGGGTTCATAGGACTTGGCAACATGGGCGGGCCGATGGCCATCAACCTGGTCAAGGCCGGTCACAAGGTCCTTGGGTTCGATTTGTCCGATGCAGCTGTCGCCGCGCACATCGAAGCAGGCGGTGAGAAAGCCTCCAGCGTCGCTGAACTGGCCGCCGCGGCCGATGTCATCGTTACAATGCTCCCGGCCGGCAAACATGTCCGCCAGATCTATCAGGGTGAGGGGGGCATTCTGGAGAATGCGAAGCCCGGAACGCTTTTCATCGATTCCTCCACGATCGACGTCGACAGTGCGCGCGTCGTCAGCGCTGCTGCAGCCGAACAGGGCATGCAGATGGTCGACGCGCCGGTTTCAGGTGGTGTTGCGGGAGCCGCTGGCGGGACGCTCACTTTCATGGTCGGCGGTCCGGACGAAGCTTTTGCCGCGGCCAAGCCGTTCCTTGATGTCATGGGCAAAACGATTGTTCATGCCGGCGGCGCCGGAAATGGGCAGGCTGCCAAAATCTGTAACAACATGATCCTCGGTATTTCCATGATAGGTGTGTCCGAGGCGTTCGTGCTCGCGGAGAAGCTGGGTCTGGACGCGCAGAAGTTGTATGATATTTCCTCAACGGCATCCGGACAGTGCTGGTCGCTTACTTCCTATTGCCCGGTTCCCGGACCGCTGCCGTCTTCGCCGGCCAACCGAGACTATGCACCAGGATTTGCTGCGGCGATGATGTTGAAGGATCTGAAACTGGCGCAGGAAGCTGCAAATTCTTCCGGTGCGGCGACGCCGCTTGGCGCAGAAGCAGCGGCGCTTTACTCGCTATTCTGTAATTCTGGTGGTGAAGGCCAGGATTTCTCAGGAATTATCAAGTTTCTGCGCGGGTCATGATGAACAAATACTAAACAGCGCCAATAAAACGCCCTTAAAAAGTTTACGGATGATTCAGCGTATCTCTTAAGTGGTTTTTAGAAACACTCGGGTAGATTGCGTATCAAGGCGGGAAAAATATCCGTCGAACGACAGGTACTATAAGAGGCGCAATCAAATGATCACCGCAAGTAGGGCAGTCGACGCTGTAGCACCAAGTGAAGGGGAAGAAGTGGACATCAAGCCACTCTACCTCGAAGCTCTTACGCTCGTTGAGCGGCTGCACCGTCGTCTTCTTGACGTTATCAAGGATGAGTTTGATCGGATGGGACGCTCCGATGTCAACAGCGTGCAGGCTTTGCTGCTGTTCAACATCGGGGACTCCGAGCTGACCGCAGGTGAACTGCGGACCCGTGGCTATTACCTCGGTTCGAACGTTTCCTACAACCTGAAGAAACTGGTTGAAACCGGCTACATTCACCATCAGCGCTCCCGCATGGACCGTCGGTCCGTTCGCGTCAGCCTGACGGACAAGGGCCAGGAAGTGGCAAAGATCGTCAACGATCTTTATGAGCGTCACATCCTGTCTGTTGAACAGGTCGGTGAAATCGGTCCTGAGGACTTTGTTGCTCTCAACAAGTCTCTGCGCCGTCTCGAGCGCTTCTGGACTGACCAGATTCTTTACCGCCTTTAAAGAATTCGCGGTACATCCGGATGACAAGGCACCGCCCAGTGGGCGGTGCTTTCTTTTTGTCTTCACGTAAATTTGCCTTCCGGTTTCTTCCGAATTGCCCGAAACAGGAATGACGCAGATGGGGAGTAATTTCTGGCGACCCGCTGCTGACATCTTGTGGTCACATTGGAATGGCTTTGTGCGCAACTCCAGGCGACATGTTGGTTAAGAAATCGAGCGATTTATTAACTCCCTTCCGTTACGAATGGGAACTGGAACAACTGGTGCGGTAATTTTTGAGTGGCCACACCACAAGTAAAACCAGAATTTTAACGCGTGAAACGCAGCACATGGGGTCGGCAATGAACCTTTTATCCGGACCGTTCGGGAAAAAACTGAACCTGAATTGGACTACTGGAAAAACGCTGAAAAGCGTGTGTGCGTTGGGAATTTCAGCATTTCTTTTTGAAAGCGGCCCGGCAACAGCCCAAACAGCTCTGCAATCTCTGCAGCAAAACCGCCAAAACGTCGAGTGGGCGGACAATTTCGATATCGCGACGGAAAACATCACCGAGGTGAAGTCATCGGCACCAACTCTGTCTCCTCAGACCGCTGATTACATTGCCGTTGCGATTGACCGGTATCAGCGCATCGTCCAGGCAGGCGGCTGGGGAACGGTTTCTGGTGGTGGCAAGGCGCTTCGAATCGGCGCGAAGGATCCACGCGTGGTCGAATTGCGCCGTCGCCTGATTGCTTCAGGTGACCTGGAACAGCACGCCGGCCTGTCAGACACGTTTGATTCTTATGTGGATGCAGCCTTGCGGCGCTTCCAACTCCGGCACGGCCTTATTCCTGACGGTGTCATGGGCGAGGGGACGGTCGCAGCCCTCAATATTCCGGCGGATGTCCGGCTGCGCCAGCTTGAAACCAATATGGTGCGCATGAGGTCCATGTCCGGTTTCCTCGGAGACCGGTATGTGATGGTCAACGTGCCGGCTGCCGAGATTGAGGCCGTGGAAAACGGCCGGGTCCGGTCCCGGCATACGGCTGTGGTCGGCAAGGTTGACCGGCAGACACCGATTTTGAACAGCAAGATCTACGAACTGAACTTCAATCCCTACTGGACGGTTCCTGTTTCCATCATCCGCAAGGATCTGATCCCGAAGATGAAGGAAGATCCTCAATATCTTGCCAAGAACAAAATCCGGATCTTTGACTGGAGCGGCAATGAAATGTCGTGGCAGCAGATCGACTGGAACACCGATGAGGCAACGCAGTATCGCTTCACTCAGGATCCTGGTACGGAAAATTCGCTCGGCTCCGTCCGGATCAACTTCCACAACAAGCATCAGGTCTACCTGCACGACACGCCGTCAAAGACTTTGTTTGGTGAAGGGTACCGGTTCCATTCCTCCGGGTGCGTCCGCGTTCAGAACGTGCGTGAACTTGTGACCTGGCTGCTGCAGTCGACCACGCCGGACTGGAACCGATCCAAGGTCGATTCCGTCATCCGGACTGGCGAACGTGAAGATGTGAAGCTGAAAAAGTCGATCCCACTCTACATGACCTATGTGACGGCCTGGGCCAATGCAGACGGTGTCGTCCATTTCCGGGAAGACATCTACAATCGGGACGACATTTACGGCACGGGAACCCAGGCGCGTCTCTGACCCGTTCCCGCATTCCGCAATACTGATGAGTTCGATGAAACGCCGGCCTTGCTAAGGTCGGCGTTTCGTGTCTTCTACCTAACCGTAGTCAATTGGGAGGTCTGCAATGAGTCGCGAACCGCGGCATGGAGAAATCTATCTCGAATTCCGGTCGGTGGGGCAGCAGGTCAAGGTGACTGCCATCGACGCAGCGACGGGGATAGAGGTCTCTACATTCGGACCGACATCGGCAGCACAGGAAGATCTGAAACGCATCGCGGTTCGAAAACTGCAACGCCGTCTGGAACAGGAAGTTGCCAATACTTCTGCAAGGACCGACACAAACTTGTACTGACGGCTGTTGCATTGTGACCCCAGTGACCGGCTGCCAGTTGTCTTTTCCAAGTTGTCGGCGCAGCAATTCTTGGCAGGCACTCACTAAACGCACTCAGGATTGGCGAATCTCCGCGCTAGAGATCACCTGATGAAACAATCACAGCAAAGTCTGGCAACTTTTGAAACTAAGTAATTAGTTCTTATTTTGTTGAAATAAAATTTTCTCTCGAATTATTTCCGGGAATAAAAATCCCCTTTCAAGGATAGTCCAAGACTGACTTTCATTTGTTCAGTTGAGTGGTGGCGAAAATATTTTCGTTGCTGCTCAGCTTGACGAAATTTGTTTTGCAACACGGAGCCGGTCATAGAGTAAGCATAGAACAAAGTTGTCGCATACACGTATCGGCGCGTCGGTATAGACCTTGGTTCTTCCAAATGGGTGTGTTACTCCCTCGCTCAAATCGGCATGGCGATCAGCCTCGAAACTGCGCGAGATGCCTCAAACTCTTTCATGTGAATACAAGGATAGTGCGATGTCTTTGATGGAAAGCTCCAGTCAGTCCCAGCAGTCTGGTTTCTTTACCCGCAGCCTTGCAGAGGTTGATGCGGATATTTTTGGCACCATCGAGAATGAGCTGGGCCGTCAGCAGCACGAAATCGAGCTGATTGCATCAGAGAACATCGTTTCCCGCGCAGTGCTTGAGGCCCAGGGATCGATCTTCACCAACAAGTACGCCGAAGGCTATCCTGGAAAACGTTACTACGGCGGCTGTGAATTTGCCGATGTTGCCGAAACCCTTGCAATCGAGCGGGCTAAGGAGCTGTTCGGCTGCCAGTTCGCCAACGTTCAGCCGAACTCCGGCAGCCAGATGAACCAGGCGGTGTTCCTGGCACTGCTGCAGCCGGGTGACACTTTCATGGGACTGGACCTGAACTCTGGCGGTCACCTCACTCACGGCTCGCCTGTCAACATGTCCGGCAAGTGGTTCAATGTCGTTTCCTATGGTGTTCGCAAGGAAGACCACCTGCTCGACATGGACGAGGTTGAGCGCCTCGCCAACGAACACAAGCCGAAACTGATCCTGGCCGGTGGTACCGCGTATTCCCGTATCTGGGACTGGCAGCGGTTCCGCGAGATTGCCGACAGCATCGGCGCTTACCTGATGGTCGACATGGCCCACATCGCAGGTCTTGTTGCAGGTGGTGTGCATCCGTCGCCGGTTCCGCATGCGCATGTTGTTACCAGCACGACGCACAAGTCGTTGCGTGGTCCGCGTGGTGGCCTGATCCTGTCCAATGACGAGGCAATTGCCAAGAAGATCAACTCCGCTGTTTTCCCGGGGCTGCAGGGCGGTCCGCTGATGCACGTGATCGCTGCCAAGGCAGTTGCCTTCAAGGAAGCGCTGCAGCCGGAGTTCAAGGCTTATGCACGCGCAGTTACGGACAACGCCAAGGCACTGGCCGAAACCCTCAAGGAGCAAGGTCTTGATATCGTTTCCGGTGGTACCGACAACCACCTGATGCTGGTTGACCTTCGTCCGAAAAACGCGACCGGAAAATCCGCCGAAAAGGCCCTCGGCCGTGCGAACATCACGTGTAACAAGAACGGTATTCCGTTCGACCCTGAAAAACCTTTCGTAACTTCCGGTATCCGCCTTGGTACTCCGGCTGCCACGACACGTGGTTTCGGTATCGCCGAATTCCGCGAAGTCGGGCAGTTGATCACGGAAGTGTTGGACGGTTTGAAGGCCGCAAACAGTGAAGAGGGCAATGCAGCGGTTGAAGCCGCGGTCAAAGCCAAGGTAGAAGCACTGACAGGCCGGTTCCCGATCTACGGGGGATAACACACCGGCTCGATCAGGAGCTTTGAGAAATGAGATGTCCGTTTTGCGGTGGCGAGGAAACACAGGTCAAGGATTCCCGCCCAACCGAGGACAACACCGCCATTCGCCGCCGCAGGATCTGCAACACCTGCGGCGGCCGATTTACGACTTTTGAGCGTGTTCAGCTGCGCGAACTGATGGTTCTGAAGCGCGCGGGCCGCCGGGTTCCCTTCGATCGTGAAAAACTGATGCGTTCGGTCCAGATTGCCGTCCGCAAGCGCCCCGTTGATCCGGATCGGATCGAGCGCATGGTCAGCGGCATCGTGCGCCAGCTTGAAAGCTCCGGTGAGAGTGAAATTACCGCGGAAACCATCGGCAATCACGTCATGGAAGGCCTGAAGGGCATTGACGATGTAGCCTATGTCCGCTTTGCCTCTGTCTATAAAAATTTCAGAGAAGCCAAGGATTTTGAAGCGCTTCTGGATGAGCTGAGCGACACTGAAGGTCAGCCGATTGAAGACAATTGATTTTGTGATTGAGTCCTGATGCCAGCGAATTCCGATCTCGATAAGCGTTTCATGGCGGCTGCCGAGCGCTTGGCCCGGCGCGGCCTCGGGCGTGTGTGGCCAAACCCGTCCGTTGCGGCTTTGATCGTCAAGGATGAGGGGAGTGGTCCGGTTCTTGTGGGGCGAGGAGTTACCTCACGCCCGGGAATGGCTCATGCGGAGGTGAACGCCCTTCGCGAAGCGGGAAAGAAAGCGGAAGGTGCAACCTGTTACGTAACCCTTGAGCCGTGTTCTCATTACGGCCGGACGCCTCCATGCGCTCTCGCACTGACCGACGCCGGTGTCAAACGTGTCGTCGTCGGAATGCTGGACCCGAATCCACGGGTAGCAGGTCGAGGCGTAAAAATGCTTGAAGACGCTGGTATCGAAGTGTCGATCGGCGTCCGTGAAAAGGAAATGCGGGTCCTCTATCACGGGTTCATGCTTCGCCAATTGCGACAGCGCCCGCATGTGTTCCTGAAGCTGGCAGTTTCGAAGGACGGTTTCATTGGCCGTGAAGGCGAGGGGCAGGTGAAGATCTCCGGACCACTCTCGATGCAGAAGGTTCACGGGTTCCGCGCCGAGCATGACGCAATTCTCGTAGGGACCGGGACGGCGCTTGCGGATGATCCTCAACTGACCTGCCGTTTGCCGGGGCTCAGCGAGCGATCGCCGGTCCGCGTCATCATTGACCGGTGCGCGCGTCTCCCATTGGAAACGAAGCTTGTGCGGACATGCGTCGACGTTCCCGTCTGGCTCGTCTGTGGCAATGACGCCGACCCGGAAAAGCTGGAAGTTCTGGCTGCTGCTGGGGTCAAAGTCATCCGTGTTCCGGCAGACGAATGCAGCATAAAACCCTCGGTGATCCTCAGCGCACTGGCAACCCGGGGCATAACACGTGTCATGGTGGAAGGCGGTGCCCGCATGGCATCATCCTTCCTGACGGCGGATCTTGTCGACGACATGTGTGTCGTGACAGGTGACATTGTGATCGGCGAAGAAGGAATACCGGCCCTGCACGATTATGACCTTGCAGATGTGCTGCAAGACCCCAAATTCGAACGGGTTGACGCGGGCAAGTTCGGCCCCGACAGCTATATCTACCTCAGACGGCGTGGAGCCTGACATGTTTACCGGTATTGTGACCGACCTCGGCGAAATTCTTTCCATTGATGACATACCGGCAGGCAAGCGGACCCGGATCCGCACCGCATATGACACGGAGACGTTCGATATCGGCGCTTCAATCGCCTGCGCCGGCGTCTGTCACACGGTGACTTCCAAGGCAAACAGCAGCAACGGGAACTGGTTCGAAGTGGAATCGGCCGCCGAAACGCTCGCGCTGACGACAGTTTCCGATTGGACGGCCGGCCAGCAGATCAACCTGGAACGTTCCCTGACCATGGGAGCCGAACTTGGCGGTCATCTGGTGCTTGGACATGTCGATGGCCTGGCAACCGTCACCAAGCGTGAAGATCATCCCGATTCAGTCTATTTTCAGTTCGAGGCCACGGAAGAGACCGCACCTTTCATCGCCAAGAAAGGATCGATTGCGCTCGACGGCACGTCGTTGACGGTGAATGAAGTGGATGGGTTGCTGTTCTCGGTGTTCCTCATTCCGCACACACTGGAAGTTACCACCTGGTCGGAGCGCCATGTCGGAGACAAGATCAATCTGGAAGTGGATATGATGGCCCGCTATGCGGCGCGTCTTGCGGAATTCTCCAAGACCGGGTAGGGGACGGTCCCAACACCTTCGAAAAGAGCTATCATCACGGATCGCATCTGCCGGGTGGCGCAATTGTCACCGGGTCCTTGTGGTCTCGTACGAATGAGACTGGACAAACCGAGACAGACATGGTTCCTGTCGCGGCCTTGAATAGGATTGAAGACCCATGAGCGCTGCACCGAAACTGCTGATCATCGAAGCCCGCTTCTACGACGACCTGGCTGACGCTCTTGCCGATGGTGCGACCAAAACGCTCGAAGCCGCAGGTGCTACCTATGACCGGATCGCCGTTCCGGGTGTTCTGGAAATTCCTGCGGCACTTTCCATGGCCATGACCGCCATGGAAGGAGAAGGTGTTTTTTATGACGGGTTCGTTCTGCTGGGTGTTGTGATCCGTGGGGAAACCACGCACTACGACATTGTGGCAAATGAATCCAACCGTGTGATCATGGATCTGATTGTTGATGCGGATCTGGCGGTCGGAAATGGTATTCTGACCGTGGAAAACGATGAACAGGCATGGGCCCGGGCAAAAGCCGACGACAAGAACAAGGGTGGAGCGGCAGCTCAGGCAGCCCTTGACATGATCGCGCTGCGCCAACGGCTTGGAGTATAAGAAAAATGACCGGAAAGGCCGACCCGGATAAACCGGCTGCTAAAACTGTGCGTCCTGCAAACAAACGTGGCGTGGCGCGCCTTGCCGCTGTGCAGGCTCTCTATCAGATGGATGTGGGAGATGCACCACTGACAAGCGTTGTCAGCGAATTCACTGCCTTCCGTCTCGGCAAGGAGATCGATGGCGCGCAATATCGCGATGCCGACGAACAGTGGTTCAAGCAGATCCTGGCTGGAGTTGTCGAGGACCAGAAGTTCCTGGACCCGTATATCCACACCGCACTGACCGAAGATTGGCCCCTCAAGCGGATCGACAGCCTGCTCAGGGCAATTCTGCGGTCCGGTTCGTACGAACTTCTGCGTCGCAGGGACGTCCCGGCAAAGGTCATCATTTCCGAATACATCGATGTCGCGAAGGCATTCTTTGAAGATGATGAACCGGGGCTTGTGAACGGCGTGCTCGACCGGCTTGCGCACGAGCTTCGCGACTCGGAGCTTGGCGACAAGAAACCGGGCGGCGCTTCCTGATCATGGGAACGGACCGCCCCGGCGAGTTTGAACTCATCAAGACGTATTTTGCTCCGCTGGCGAAGGACCCGGGCAGTCTCGGACTGACGGACGATGCTGCTGTCCTGTCGCCGCGAGAGGGCTATGACCTTGTCCTGACCAAGGATGTCCTGGCTGCCAACATCCACTTTTTCGCAGACGATGCGCCTGAAGCGATTGCTGCCAAGGCTCTGCGGGTCAATCTCTCTGATCTTGCGGCCAAAGGAGCCAGGCCGAGAGGGTATCTCCTCGGCCTAGCGTTGCACTCCGACTGGACAAGTGAGTGGCTTCGCCGCTTCTGTGACGGACTTGCGGCGGACCAATCCGCCTTTGATGTTCAGCTGCTCGGCGGCGATACGATCCGCTCTGGCAACGGACTTCAAGTTTCCATCACGGCCATTGGTGAGGTCCAGGCAGGTCAGGCGGTGCGCCGGTCCGGAGCCCGGACAGGAGACAAGATCTTTGTTTCGGGAACGATCGGGGATGCTGCTGCGGGTCTCAAAGCCAGACTGGAAACTGGCTTTGTTGCCAAACACGGTTTTTCCCATACCGACGAACGGCATGTTCTCGACCGCTATCTTCTGCCGAGACCGCGAACACGGCTTGCAGACGCCATCTCGGTATCGAGCAATGCCGCAATGGACATTTCCGATGGGTTGATTGCCGATTGCCGCCATATGGCTGGCGCCTCTGGCGTTGACATCATCATTGATCCGGAAAAGATTCCCCTGTCTGACGCCCTGCGACGTCTCAAGGCAACTGCGCCGGATGTTTTTGCTCAGTGCATCAATGGCGGCGACGACTACGAAATCCTGGCCTCCGTTGACGTGGAAAATCAAAGCGACTTCGTCAGGCTGGCTGCAAATGCCGGGTGTCCGGTGGCTGAAATCGGTATTGTCAGGGAAGGTACCGGACAAGTACGTCTTTGCAAGAACGGCAGGCCGGTCGACATGAAACTGGAAGACGGCTTTCGGCATTTTTGAAACTTCTGCAAGAAGGGCTTGAGCTTCCAGCAGCTGTCGGGTTTAAGAAAGCGGCCGACCATGTACCGGACTCGGATTTCCCGACCGGACATTTACCTGCCAAGTATGAGAAACGCCCATGACTGCAGTAACCGCAGATGTCTTTGTTGACGATCGTCTGGCGAGACGGAATGCCCTTCTGCTTGCATTTGCCCAATCGCTTGGCGGAGCTTCGGCATCCATCGTGATCGCGACGGGACCTCTTGTCGGCTACATGATGCTGGAACAGGACAAGTCGCTCGCCACGCTCCCTGTCTCGGCCATGGTTCTGGGGACGGCCTTCGGAACGATCCCGGCAGGTATGATCATGCGGCGGTTCGGCCGAAGGACCGGGTTTGCAGGGGCGGCGATTTTGGGCATGTGCTCAGGACTGCTGGCTTCTTTTGCGGTGTTTCAGGATCAGTTCCTGCTGTTCGCGCTGGCATGTTGCCTTGGCGGATTTGCCGGAGCATTCGTGCAACAGTATCGGTTTGCGGCTGCAGATACCGCAAGTGACGCGTTCAAGCCGAAAGCGATTTCGTGGGTCCTGGCAGGGGGAATTCTGGCGGGGATTGTCGGTCCCCAGACGGTGATTGCCACCAAGGACATGTTCGAGCCGATCCTGTTTGCAGGTACCTATCTGGCCCAGGCCGGTCTGGCCCTGATTTCGTTCTTCCTGCTGCTGTTCATCAAGATTCCCAAGCCTCCTCGTCTCAGCCATGCCAAAGCGGGCGGTCGGCCCCTGCGCCAGATCATGTCCCAGCCGCGGTTCATTGTCGCGGCGGCCTGCGGTATCTGCTCCTACGCCTTGATGAGCCTGGTGATGACCGCAACGCCACTGGCGATGATCGCCTGCGGCTTGAGCGAAACCGATGCGGCGCTTGGAATTCAATGGCACGTCCTTGCCATGTTCGGACCGAGTTTTTTCACCGGAAGTCTGATTGCCCGCTTCGGCAAGGAACGGATCGTTTCGATCGGTCTGGCGCTGCTTGCCGGGTGTTCGATCGTGGCTCTGATGGGTATCGAACTCGCCCATTTCTGGACTGCCCTGGTTCTGCTTGGACTTGGCTGGAACTTTGGGTTTATCGGGGCTACGGCCATGCTGACGGATACGTACAGGCCGGAAGAACGGAATCTTGTGCAGGCCGTCAACGACTTTTTGGTGTTCGGATTCGTTGCTGCCGCATCTTTTTCGTCCGGCGCTCTGTTGAACGTATTTGGCTGGGGAACCGTGAACGTTCTCGTTTTCCCGTTTGTCGTCCTTTGCCTTGGATTGCTCGCCTGGCTCGTGCTGGCTGAAAGGAAAGCAGTTACAACTGCTTAAAGTGAACGCGAGAATCCTATTCGTCGGTGCAGCAAATTTACTGCGCCGCATCATATGATGCCGCTACGGAAGTCTTGAATTAAACAATGTGAGAGCTTGACGAGCTGCTCTGATTTGCTGCTATCGTGTGCTTGCTTCACGCTGCGGAATTGCCGTGACGTGCTCTTTTGGGGGGTAAAACTACAAGAAAATCAGCCCGCCTCAATTTTCGGAGGAAGCATGATCGAACTTGTTGTCATCATTGTTTGTGGCCTCTTGTCCATCGCCTATGGCGCCTGGGCAATTCAATCCGTCATGGCGGCGGATGCGGGCAACGCCCGTATGCAGGAGATCGCCGGGGCGATCCAGGAAGGGGCCAGCGCTTATCTCAACCGTCAGTATACGACTATTGCGATTGTTGGGGCTGTCGTTTTTGTTCTTGCGTGGATTTTGCTTTCCGGTCCTGCCGCAATCGGATTTGCCATCGGGGCCGTCCTCTCGGGAGCGGCCGGTTATATCGGAATGATGGTTTCTGTCCGGGCCAATGTGCGCACTGCACAAGCCGCGAGCCAAAGCCTCGGGGCAGGGTTGGAAATCGCTTTCAAGGCCGGTGCCGTCACCGGCCTTTTGGTTGCCGGGCTCGCGCTGCTCGGTGTTGCCGTCTATTTCTCGATCCTGACAGGAATGATGGGATATGAGCCGACGGACAGGACCGTGATCGACGCATTGGTCGCGCTCGGCTTCGGGGCGTCCCTGATTTCCATCTTCGCCCGTCTGGGCGGCGGTATCTTCACCAAGGGGGCCGATGTTGGTGGTGACCTTGTCGGCAAGGTCGAAGCCGGAATTCCCGAAGACGATCCGCGCAACCCGGCAACGATCGCGGACAATGTCGGCGACAATGTCGGCGATTGTGCCGGCATGGCTGCCGACCTGTTCGAGACCTACGCGGTGACCGTGGTGGCAACCATGGTTCTGTCGTCGATCTTCTTCACGGGAGCGCAGGCACACGAACTCATGATGCTGCCACTTCTGATCGGCGCAAGCTGTGTCGTGACATCCATTATCGGAACGTTCTTCGTCAAGCTTGGCGAGAACAACTCGATCATGGGAGCTCTCTACAAGGGCTTCATCGCAACAGCCGTCCTTTCGGCTGTGGCGCTTGCGGTCATCGTCTTCGGATGGCTCGGGGCCGGAACGGAATACACCACATCGGGTGGGACGACGTTCAGCGGTTTCGATCTGTTCGTCTGCGGCCTTGTTGGTCTTGTCGTGACCGGTTTGATCATCTGGGTGACAGAGTACTACACCGGTACGGAATATCGTCCGGTCAGGTCGATCGCCCAGGCATCTGTGACCGGACACGGCACAAACGTCATCCAGGGTCTTGCGGTTTCTTTGGAAGCAACGGCACTTCCGGCAATCATCATCATCGCTGGCATTCTCGTGACATACAGCTTTGCCGGTCTGTTCGGCATTGCAATCGCGGTCACCACAATGCTCGCGCTGGCTGGGATGGTTGTCGCGCTGGATGCCTTCGGACCGGTTACGGATAATGCCGGGGGGATTGCCGAAATGGCGGACCTGCCGGCAGAAGTGCGCACAACGACAGATGCTCTTGATGCTGTCGGCAACACCACCAAGGCGGTTACCAAGGGCTATGCAATTGGTTCTGCAGGACTTGGCGCTCTTGTCCTGTTTGCGGCCTATACGGAGGATCTGAAATACTTCTCCAGCACTGCGCAGGAAGGTTCGATCTTCGCCGGGATTGACGTGAACACGCTGTTCTCGCTTTCCAATCCCTACGTGGTTGCAGGACTTTTGTTCGGTGGATTGCTGCCTTATCTCTTCGGTGGCATTTCCATGACCGCAGTTGGGCGTGCAGCCGGATCAGTGGTTGAGGAAGTCCGTCGCCAGTTCAAGGAAAAGCCTGGCATCATGCAGGGCACGGAAAAGCCGGACTATGGCAGAGCCGTGGATATGCTGACGAAGGCGGCCATCAAGGAAATGGTTATTCCATCCCTGCTACCGGTGCTGTCGCCGATCGTCGTGTTCTTCGTGGTCCGCGCAGTCGCAACACCTGCCGATGCCTTTGCGGCTCTGGGGGCCATGCTGCTCGGCGTTATCGTGACCGGGCTGTTCGTGGCGATCTCCATGACAGCCGGTGGCGGTGCCTGGGACAACGCGAAGAAGTCCTTTGAAGACGGTTTCACGGACAAGGACGGAGTGACCCACCAGAAAGGTGGAGAAGCTCACAAGGCTTCCGTGACCGGCGATACGGTTGGTGACCCCTACAAGGACACCGCAGGCCCTGCAGTGAACCCGATGATCAAGATCACCAACATCGTGGCTTTGCTGCTGTTGGCAATCCTGGCTCACTGACCAAAAGGTCTCTGGCCGATTATTGGCGGCCCCGTTTCGGGGCCGCTTTTTTGTTCACGGGAACGATTGGATGGCAGACTTTGCTCATCAAAGGCGTCTTGCTTGAGCTTGGCTGATCGGAGAGGAAATGTCTTCGCGACCCGCTGCCTCGGTTACTGGAGGCCAACGGATGTGGCAAGGAATGGGTAGGTGAAAAACAGGATGTGGGTCAGGTTGACCAGAAAGTGGACGAGAATCGCAACCTCGACCCTGTTCGTTCTCAAATAGGCAGCGCCGTAGCAAAGCCCGGCCACAAGTGAAAAACCGGCAAAAAGCAACCCGCCATTCAGATGGTAATAGGCAAAGAAGAGAGAGGAGAGGATCAGGGCGATAGCGTTTCTGATCCGCTCAGAACCGGCGTGTTTCCCTAATTCCGCCAAAACGAAACGGCGAAAGAACGCTTCTTCTGCGACGCAGGTAATCAAAAGGTTCGAAAAGATCCAGACCGGCAGGAACGATGGAATCTTTGGATCGAAAACAACCAATCCGGCGAGATAGGCAAGCAGGATCAGCAAGCCTGCGGTTGGCGCAAACCAGGTCGCTGCAGCTCTGACGCAAGCGTTCAGCTCTGAACGGGACTTCAGTGGTTCGGCTGCAAACAGCACAAGAAAGAAACCAAGCACCGCCTTGTCGAAGTTCAGATACATCGAATAGGGGATGCCATTCGGACTAACCTGAACACCCGAAAGGACCTTGAGATTGTCAAAGCCCGGCAACGCATGGATCATCACCAGGTGCCCGGTGACAAGAAGCAGGACCGTGGAAACCAGGCGCACTTGCCTGTTGGGCGCTTTGCCGAACACAAGAAAGGTGAGGACGCCGATCAGCAGGATTGAGACGGCTGCAGAGACATGCAGCAGCCCGGCCAAAAGACCAAGTGCGCAGGCTATGGAAAATGCCACCAGCGCTATGGGACTGGACCTGAGCGTCAAAGCCAGGACAATTGCAAGCGCAAGAACCGCATATGCTGACGAAGTGAGAAACATGCGCAACCGACCAGCAAAAGATGCCAGCCTCGCCTTCGATCCAAAAAGAAAGCTCCGGCTGGGTCAGCCGGAGCTTTTTGAATGAGGGGGCGCTAGAGGCCGAGGCTTGGGTTTGTTGCACCGCGCAGGATCTGGGTCAGGAAGCCATAGTCGGCGCCGCCCGTCCGGGTCTTGCGAGTGACGATATCGACAATCTTGCCATCTTCGAGGGTGTAGTTGCCGAGATCCTGAACGAATCCGTCCTGATCGAAATAAACGGCAACGACTCGCTGCTCAACGATGTCCGGTGCCAGAAAGGCTGTCGTCGCTGTTTTTTGCGAGATGTAGTAGTAGGCATCACCATTCAGACTGGACGTCGTTGAGGGTGAACCCAGAACCAACTCCACCTGTTCACGGCTGGACCCAACCTGAACCTGGCTGAGCATATCGTTGGTAACAACATGCCCGTGTGTGTAAGTGGTGGTGAAACAGCCGCCGAGCGGTAACGTGGCCAGAAGCGGAATGATCAGGGCGCTTGCCTTGAAGTTCATTTAAGAAGTCCCGTTTCGCCAGATTGTTCTGGCAGCTTTTGAATTTCGTTGCTTGGCAAAGTCAGTATCGTGGGATAGGGCACAAGGCAACACCTGAGTTACTTCTCGTCCCTAAGGAGACGGTCATGATTTTCAGTCTGTTCCGCCGCCGGTCCCGTGATGCCGAGCACAAGGTTTATTGTGAAATCGTGGCTCAAGCGCGGCAACCAGTTTTTTACACGGACTTTCTCGTGCCTGACACGATTGATGGCCGCTTTGATCTCATCGTTGCTCATGCCGTTCTCTATTTTCGGCGAATGCGCAATGAGGGGAGAGAAGTCTCCGAGTTCACGCAGAATGTATTCGACCTGTTCTTTCAGGACATGGACGCTTCATTGAGAGAAATGGGTGTCAGTGACACACGCGTTCCCAAGAAAGTGAAAGTCATGGGCGAAGCCTTTTATGGGCGCGCGGATGTCTATATTCCGGCAATTGACAACAATGATGTCGATGCGCTTGCCGAAGCGATCGGTCGAAACATCTATCCGGAGTCACCCGAACCGGTCGCTCAAACCCGTCTTGCGCACTATATGCTTGCGGCTGCAAAGCTTCTGACCGGGCAATCTGCCGAAGACCTGATGACCGGAAAACTGACCTGGCCGGATCCGGACACCTTCAAGGCAATCGCCGTTTGATACCTGCCGATCAAGAAAAGAAGAAAGAAGATTATGGCAACTGAGAGTTTCCCTTATTCGTTCACGGTCAACGCCGCCAGAGTCATCGACAAGGATGAAAAGATCGTCGTGGAGCCTGATGCTGCGGGTTTGAAGGCAATTGCCGCCACCTACGATCTGGACGGCATCAGCGCGCTCAAGGCCGAATTCACCTTGAAACCCTATCGTAAGGCCGGTGTTCGGGTTGTAGGGCCGATATTCGCGACCATTCAACAGACTTGCGTCGTCTCTCTTGAGCCGTTCGAAAGTGATGTCAGGCTGGACGTGGACAGGACTTTCGAACCACATTCCAGCAAATCGCGCAAGGTCAGGGATCTGAACGAAGATGGGGAGATCGAGATTGATCTGGAATCGCTCGATCCGCCGGATGTCATTCTGGATGGCGTTCTAGACCTGGGGGCTGTCATTTGCGAAGAACTTGCGCTTTCCCTGGATCCGTTTCCTCGCAAACCGGGTGTGGAATTTGAAGGCAGCCCCGAGCAGGAAGACGAAGCTGAAGAAGAACCTGAGGAAAAGCCGTCTCCTTTTGCTGCATTGCAAGCCTTGAAAAACAAGAACGACGACTGAAATAAATGTTCGTCAAAGTCAATTTGAGTGGACGAAAAGTATCTTTCGGGCGAGTTTTCAACGCTCCATCCGTCAACAGATAGGAAAACGGTTGTCAGTCCGTCCAAAACCGTTATGTTCGCGCCCGTTCTGGGCCCCGCTGCAATGGCGGGAAAAGTGTGGGTGCACCATTCGGTGTTGTTCTAGGTAGAGAAACGTCAAAAGACCTTTTAAATGGCGAAAACAATCCCGATTTCCTTGGATGCGATGGGCGGTGATCACGGGGCAGAAGTTGTCATCCCCGGAGCCGAGATTGCGCTGGTCCGTCATCCAGAGATACGTTTCCTTCTTTACGGCAACGAAGAAGTCCTTCGTCCGCTCCTGGAGCAGTATCCGCGAGTGCGGGATGCATCGACCCTGCATCATTGCGAAGTTTCGATCGCAATGGACACCAGGCCTAGTCAGGCTCTGCGCCAGGGCCGGTGGCGCTCAAGCATGTGGCGCGCTATCGAGGCGGTAAAGACGGGCGAAGCCTCTGTTGCGGTGTCTGCCGGCAATACCGGCGCCCTTATGGCGATGTCCAAATTCTGCTTGCGCACGATGGCCAATATCGAACGACCGGCCATCGCGGCGATTTGGCCGACGACACGTGGCGAATCTGTTGTTCTGGATGTCGGTGCAACAATTGGCGCGGATGCCCAACAGTTGATCGACTTTGCCATTCTTGGCGGTGCGATGGCACGTGCGCTGCTGGGCGTACAGCGACCAAGCGTAGGCTTGTTGAATATCGGTGTTGAAGAGGTCAAAGGGCTGGAAGAGGTTCGCACAGCGGGCCGGCTCTTGCGGGAAACGCCGCTGCGTTCACTGGAATATGCCGGTTTCGTCGAAGGCGACGACATCGGAAAGGGCACCGTGGATGTTGTTGTGACAGAAGGTTTCGCAGGCAACATTGCGTTGAAGACGGCCGAAGGAACAGCCAAGCAGATTGGCAGTTACTTGCGCTCCGCAATGAATCGCACCTTTATGTCCAAGATTGGGTATCTCTTTGCCAAAGGAGCCTTTGATCTGCTGCGCGAGAAAATGGATCCGCGCAAGGTCAATGGTGGTGTGTTCCTGGGACTGAACGGCATTGTGATCAAAAGCCATGGCGGAACCGATGCGGAAGGCTATGCCTCTGCGATTGATTTGGCCTATGACATGGTTAAAAACGAACTGACACACAAGATCGCTCAGGATCTTGTGCATTACCATCGTGGCCGCTTCGCCGAAGCCGCGCCGACATCGGAAGGTGATTTGTGAGCGTAATCCGTTCAACTGTGACCGGTAGTGGAAGCTTTCTGCCGGAAAGAATTCTGACCAACGACGATCTTGCAAAGATGGTCGACACGTCTGACGAATGGATCGTTCAGCGCACAGGCATTCAGCAGCGGCACATAGCGGCCAAAGGGCAGGTCACGTCCGATCTGGCCCTGGAAGCGGCAAAACGGGCTCTTGAGAGCGCTGGTCGTGAAGCCTCCGATATCGATACGATTATTCTGGCAACGGCAACCCCGGACAATACTTTTCCGGCTTCCGCTGTCACCGTTCAGGCTAAACTTGGAATCACCCATGGCTGCGCCTTCGATGTGCATGCGGTCTGTTCTGGCTTCGTTTATGCTCTGACCACTGCAGACGCTTACATTCGCGCAGGCATTTCCAAACGGTGCCTTGTCATTGGCGCGGAGACATTCTCCAGGATCCTGGACTGGGAGGACCGTACGACCTGCGTTTTGTTCGGAGATGGAGCCGGCGCTGTTGTTCTGGAAGCCTCGGAGGGCGAGGGCACCAATGACGACAACGGCATTCTGACATCGCATCTGCGCTCAGACGGGCGCCACAAGGAAAAACTCTTCGTCGACGGCGGGCCTTCGGCCACCCAGACGGTCGGTCACTTGCGTATGGAGGGCCGGGAGGTCTTCAAGCACGCGGTTGGTATGATCACCGATGTGATCGAGGATGCCTACAAGGCGACCGGATTTACGTCCGACGACCTCAACTGGTTCATTCCGCATCAAGCGAACAAGCGCATCATCGACGCCAGCGCAAAGAAACTGGGGATCGCTCCAGAGAAGGTCGTGACCACCGTACAGTGGCATGGCAACACGTCTGCTGCTTCCATTCCGTTGGCACTCGATACGGCTGTGCATGACGGCCGGGTCCAGAAAAACGATCTGATAATGCTGGAAGCCATGGGTGGCGGATTTACCTGGGGATCAGTTCTGCTGCGCTGGTGAGAGCCGCTACGGCAATTAGCCCACAAATCTTATCTAGATGGCGAGTACCTGTTGACCGACCCGCAATGAGGCCGTACCGTAGGGTCTTGCATTGGAGTTCTCTTGCAAAATCAGCCAGATCGCTGGCATCGTTGTGGAGGGGTTATGGGCAATCGGACTATTACCCGTGCGGATCTGTGTGAAGCCGTTTATCAAAAAGTAGGCTTGTCGCGGACCGAGTCATCAGAATTGGTCGAACGAGTACTTTCTGAAATTTCTGACTGTCTTGTGACCGGAGAATCGGTAAAATTATCGAGCTTCGGTTCGTTTGTGGTCCGCTCCAAGGGAGAGCGTATCGGACGAAATCCGAAGACCGGCGAGGAAGTACCGATTTCACCGCGCCGTGTGATGGTATTCAAGCCGTCCAATGTGTTGAAGCAGCGGATCAACGATGCGCTCACAGGACAGGCCAGCAAATAACAAGACCGGATGAGCTCGCAGGACAAAAGCCCGGACGCGTTTCGAACAATCAGCGAAGTCGCTGAAGATCTCGACTTGCCTCAACACGTGTTGCGGTTTTGGGAAACACGCTTTTCCCAGATCAAACCACTGAAGAGAGGCGGCGGCCGCCGCTATTACCGTCCGGATGATGTTGAGTTGCTGAAAGGCATTCGTCACCTTCTTTACGGCGAAGGCTACACAATCAAGGGTGTTCAGCGGATCCTGAAAGAGCAGGGGCCACGCTTTGTCATGCAGATCTGGCGTGACGATGCTTCACCTATGCAACCAGCAGGGCATTCAGAACCTGTAGCAGTAGCCCAACCTGCTCCGGAGCCTGTTCCGACAGCTGAGCCCGTTCAAAATGGCCAGCAGGAGCCGTTACCAAGCGGGGTGCTGGCCGACGATGCGCCTGGAAACGCGGCAAGCAGCTCTTCGGGTGGTCTGAATATTCTGAGCAGACTTCGGGGTGAAAAGCCCGGCACTGCACCCGGAACCTCATCGCAGGCCGCAGTCTCCAAAGAAGACATCAGACGGTTGCAGGCGACACTGTTCGAATTGTTGGAATGCAAGAGGACATTGGATCAGGCTCGCTGATCAATTTTGAAGCTGCCAAATTAACAACGCCGCCCGATGAACAGGCGGCGTTTTCGTTTCTTGAGAGTTGAATTTTTCAGTTCAGTCCCATGCAGGAGGCGTAGAAGCTGGTGGTCGCCGGCCAATCCGAGAATATTCCCTTTACGCCGACGTCCTGCGCAAGCACATCGACGACTTCCAGCATTTTGCCATCGCCATCAATGACCGGCCCAACGGTTTGATAGTACCATCCGCCGCCAGTTGTGAGGGGTCCTGAGCGCTCCAAGGTCCAGGTGATGATGTCGAGGCCCGCCTCCTTGGCCGCCTTGGCATAAGCAGAAGGGACGATCTTGCCGTCTTGGACAGCAAGGAGAACCCAAAGCGGTGGAGCGATGAAGTTGACGCCCATTTCCTTAAGCTCAGTCATGGATGGTGAGAACGTTGACGGATCTGCCGGGTCGATGTTGCGCCGTCCGTCCAGGTAAACGGCCTGCTTACCGAATTCGGGTTCATTCTCGATCCAGTAGAGCACGTCTTCCAAACTAAAAGATTGTGGGAAGACGTCGGCGGGAGAAACTCCAGCTTCCTTGTAGTCGTCGATGAGTTTTTGCGCATAGTCCGCCTGAGAAAGTCCATCGTGAGGCATATCGACTTTGGGCGCCTTCAGTTCCGGCGTGAACTTCACTCCAAGATCCTTGAAGAGTGCAATGGACTCCTTGTGGGTCATCAAGGTGCCGGTTCCGCCATATAGCTCTGTGCGCCAGGGAGCCGTGCCGTTCATGTAGGCCTCGACACTTGTCGCCGCCTTGTTCGCGCTGTCCATTTTTCCGCGCAAGGACTTGAATTCTGCGAGAGTAAGATCCGATGTCCGGCATTCTGCCGATGCCGGCGTTTCGCCCTTGGCAGGGGTGAATGCTGTTGTGCACTTTGCGGCAAGGTCCGTTGCCAGAATGTTGGTGGTTGTGTGCAGATCATTCTGCGAATGCCGGCAAACCAGTTCCTTGTCCTTGGTGAACGTCACATCGCATTCCAGAATTCCGGCACCCATGAGGGCGCCAGCGCGATAACCTTCTTCCGTATGTTCAGGAAACTGCAGTGGAGCGCCCCGGTGGGAAATGGAAAAGTCCGTGCGTTTGGTCGGTTGGCCTATGCAGGCAGCAAGCCGGTCTTTCAGGGCGCCCTCGGACATCTGTTGAACCAGATAGGCAGGGCGGGGCCCTAGTTCGACCTCCGTGGCAAGGCTGGCTGTTGAAACTGTGAGCCCCAGTAGGGCAAGAGAGGCAATACGCATGATTGGTTCCCGGATAAGGAAAAACGAGGCGAGGCGAATTTAGATAGCGGATCGGCAATTCAGAGCAAGGGCAGCAGGTCCTTAATTACGCTTCCAGGCAATCTTGAGAGCTTCAGGACCCCTCACTGACAGGCCGCGCTTGTAGGCGGGATATTCTTCTGCGAGTTCGATCGTCTCGAAACGGTCGAGCAGTGTTGAGAAGATGATATCCATATCCAGCCGCGCGAGATGGTTGCCGAGGCAGAAGTGTGCGCCGCGACCGAAAGCAATGTGCCAGTTTGGCGATCGTCCGACATCGAACATGTCGGCATTGGGAAACTGCTTCGGATCCCGGTTGGCCGATCCATATAGAACGCCGAACTTGGTTCCGCTCGGGAATGTCTGGCCGCAAATTTCCACCTCTTCGGTGCAATATCGGTGAAAAAACGGCAGCGGGGACTCGTAGCGGAACATTTCCTGCACCGCGGTTTTCATCAGGCCGGGTTCGGTTCGCAGCCGCGCCAGCTGATCTGGAAACTTGAGCAACGCGTGCATGCCGCTGCCCAGGACATCGATGGTCGATCCGTGCCCTGCCATGAGAATCAGCATCGCTGTCGAGAAGAATTCGTCATGGTTCATGTGCCCCTGACGCTCTGCCTCTATCATCAATGACATCAGATCATCTGTTGGCGCTTTTTCTCTCGTGGCCTTGAGGTCCAGGAGATAGTGATAGAACTCGGTTGTGTTTCTCTCGGCCAATGCCTTGCGTTCGTCCGACCGGTCGATGTCGAAGAACTGAACGATGTTTTCCGACCAGACGCGCAGTTGCGGACAGTCTTCGTCCGGAACCCCTAGAATACGGCCGATGATGTGACCGGGGACATGGGCCGCAAGATCTTCGATGAAGTCTACTTCATCGCGCTCAGCGAGACTGTCGACGAGCGTGTCCACATAGGCCTGAATGCTGTCGCGCAGCTTGTTGACCATCACAGGCGTGAACAGCTTGAAGACCTGCTTGCGCAGTCGGTCATGGACCTCGCCATCACTGTCGAGCAACGAGAACTGAACGAAACGCGAATGATGTGGCATGTCGTGCCAGTTGCCGGCGCGCTTCTGTTGAGCAATTTCTGCATCACTTGCGATGTGCTCCATGGAGCGCACCATCTTCTCGTGCATAACGACCTGGGACACATCATCGAAGCGAGCCGCAAGCCAGACGTCGAAATCCTTGAAATAGGTCAACCCTTCCTTGGCGCGCAATGCAGCGTAGTAAGGGTGTGGGTCCTGTGCGAATGCATCCGAAAGAGGTTCGAAGGGAAGATCGTTGGATAGGCTCATGAAGTGTACTTTTTTTGTTGTCTCATGATGGAAGTGGTGTGCTGTTCGGCAGGGTCGGGGATTTCCCACGTTGAATGCAAGAGGAAAGCAGGTCGAGGATGGTTTTATCGGCATTTTTCCGACAATTCCTCACGACGTTGCTGCGAAGCGAGCGCGCATGACCCATTGAGGCCTTCCTCGCGAGTGGAGATTGGGTTGCGGGAGTTAGATGAGCAATCGGGGGTAAGGTTTTTGTAGGTTAGGATCGAATTTTATCAGCACCAAATAGCAACTACTATTTGATGTGGTTCAAGATATGAGCAACCTGATGTGTAAGGTCACCTGTGTTTGCTAGGCGTCATTATGAATGCGTCAATAAATTCATTAAAATATGACAGAATTAATGGTTGAATAGTTTGCTCTTTTGATTTGATTGATTGTTAAATTCATCAATATTTCTAGGAAAAGGCGCTTGAACTGGCTAGTATCCCAACCGTAGGGCGCTGCTGTCGAAGTGTTAATATCGGCATCTCGTTCAGGCGATCTTCATAGGGTTACCCACTTCACCATGACTTGAATTTGTCTTTAAGCCGGAAGAGAGCACCCATCTGACTGTGTTCGGATTCAGGCGTGTTATGGGTGAAGCGAAATATGCCTTTCTCGGTCGCACAGCTTCACGAACGAATGACCAGGGCCAATGGGGGAATTCTTGGGACCTGAAGACGTTTCAATCCTGTTCAATGCCTATTCAGCGTGCCGTTCGAAGCTTTACGAACTCGGATGTACTGTTCGGGTTCTGCGCGATTTCAATGAAGTGACACCTGCACTCGAAGCCTGCGGCAAGGAAGTGACGCCCTTTTTTCAAGGCAGGTTTTTCGACTTCAATGGCCATAATGGTTTCTGTCACGTGGCAATGGCAAAGGGGGAGCCGGTCTCGTTCTATTGCAGCCAGCTTTTTGACACGGGCGCGTTAAGTTACCTGGAGTTTCATCGTGCGCAGTTGACGAGGATTTACGGACCGGAACACCCCATAGACCGTCAATGGACTTGCCCGCCCATGCAGGAAATTCAGGGCCAGATCATCTATTCCGGGGACGCCTTGAACGTTCCAGGGCAGGGGTCAGTCCGGCAATCACTTGAGCGACTGGCTTTGATCTCGAGAATGAACCTGTACCTGGGGCTGGCAACCTGGAAAGAGGCGACCGCATGTGTCGGGTTGGCGCGAGCGGCAAGGGTCAGGAAAGCACTGGGAGAAGTTTACGGGGCGCTGCACACCTATCCCTACGCCACGAAATGGCACAATCCGCCAATCGACCGGAAGCAGGACGACGTGTTCCTGTTCAATTGGGCCAAAGATGTGCTTTATCTAGCAAGAATTGATGCTCATGAAACTGCGCAGATGTCGGCAGAGTCAGGTTCACTAGAACAGGACTCGGAGTCCCGAGCCATAGACGATCAATAAGACGATAGTAGCTGACAGGAACGCTGGCCAGAGCGCCCGGGGGCGTGACTTCCATCTCGACCAGTTCGAAAACCCTGTCTCCTTGCGCGGCTCGGGCAAAGCCACCGGCAACGACTGTGTCGAATTGCGGATCTTGGTTCCGGATCACCGACGCGAAATCACCGCCATACTGGCCTTCCATCACTTCCTTGATGTAACTGCGACTGCCGACATAGCCAATTTGCGGGATATGGTCGCCGCTTGCTGTTGAAGACGTGAAAACGAGACGGTCGAACACTGGAATGTTCGGCCTGAACACACCATCGGTGTGCCGCAGGAAGGCATCAAGCTCCTGGATGTATTGGCCCGCCAAACCTTTCATGTTTGTCGGATCAATGCGCTTGATGTGCATCAGTCTCTTTCCGCCTCCATCAGGAGTTCAATCATTCTGTGACAGTTCAATATGATTTCGTTTCGTTCGTTCGCAGTAAAGTCCCGCCAGTCAGATTTTCCATCATAACTATCTATCACGGTTCTGACGAACCCTCTTATGACGAACCCTCCCTGGAACAAATCGGCGTAAGTGTCTGCTTCTTTGTTTAAAAAGGCTTGAACATCCATGTTTCTAATTGCCTTCTCTCAACACTCGGAAAGCGCGCAGGACAACAAATGTATAGACTTCCATGGATAGAGAGTCGTCAGCAGCTTCCAGTATTGCATCGAGCTGTTTGCGAAGGTCAGTCAGCAACTCTTCATCGCTGATTGATTTATGCAAACCTGCCCCCATCCTCCGGCAGCTCTCTGTCAGCTCATTGATCATCTCTTCCATGGGCGAGAAAAAGTCCCCATTTCAGTTTCTCCCATTCGCCCAAATTACCCAAGGTGAGAGGTGCTGCAAACAAAACCATCGGAAAAACTAACAATTGTTTTCCGGCCCACTTAGCTTGGCATCGTCAAAGGGATGGTGTTCAAGCGGGCAGGCACCTGGTAACCGGAGTGTGACAAACGCACTCACAAACACATCCAGGTTAAGAATTTGCTTAAACAGTGACCGAATGTCAGGCGCGGTAATCCGGTTTCTGACGTAGCCTTCAAAAAGTGCAGCATAGTCTTCACGCGGAAGACGATATCTCTTTTGCGTTCCTTCCGGAGAAAGCCATGAGGCATCCCGCGGTCAGGATGACGGCAATGCCGGCGACTGCAAGGCTGTTTGTCTGAATGTCCCATAGCAAGACGGACCATAGGCAGGCAAAGATCAGGAACGAATATTCAAACACGGCCACGACGGCTGGTGCACCGACCCGGTAAGCCTGTGCAATCAGTGTAACAGCCACAATTGCTCCGACGGCCTGGAAAAGGGTCAACCACAGAAAGCGCGGCGTCGGGGGCACGTATGGTTGGGAGAGGAAAGTCTCGCCTGGCCAGATCGAGGTGATCGTCAGCATCACGGCGCTGACGGCCCCGATCGTCAGAAAAACGCCGAGGGCGAGAACAAGTGGACTTTCCCGCCCGCACCAGATTCCAGTCAACATCATCCCCAGACCATAAAAAAGACCTGCGGCAAGCGGCATGAGTGAAAGAAAGGAAAGGGTGCTGGGATCCGGTTGCAACAACATCAAAGCACCCGCGAACCCCACGAAAACTGCAACCCAACGAGTTGCGCCGAGTTTCAGACCGAACAATATGATCGATAGAATGGCGACCCAGAGCGGTGCAGAGAACAAACCGGCTCCAGCCTGCGCAACGGGCAGGGTTCCCAGGGCGGCGAAGTAGATCAACAATCCGGCTGAAACCGTGAGACTGCGCACTGCAATTGTCTTGAAATTCTGCGGCCTCAAGCGGGTGCGTGTCACGAGTGCAATCAAAAGAAAAATTGGCACCGCAAATGCTGTGCGGAAAACGTGAAACTGCCAAAGGCCAGCTTCCTGACCGACAGCAGCAACAAAGTTATCGATGAAGCTTAAGATGGCGGAAGCGGCCAGGGCGAGGCCGGCAGCAGCCATGTTGTGACTGGATTGCATTTCGGCAGATGATGTCAATTCGACGGGAACGTCAATATCCTATTGCGGATCGTAAATAGAGAAGGGCGCCGCGGGTTCCACGGGGACATTTGCTACCGGCCCGCAAACATGCCCTGCATGCGCCTGAACACAAATTTCATGAGCGAGAAACTGCTGGCCGCATACAGCTGCGACATTGAAATTCTGTGTTTCTGCCGGAGTTCCCGGAAAATGCCCTGCTTGCTCTTCTCCATTTTTACCACGGCAGAACTCAAACTGTTCGGGGCCTCTTCCGGTCCCGACAGGCTGCTTAGCGGCAAATCCAGGTAAACGAAACTGTTGCCCGCAAACAGTATCTCGAACCAGAGTTGCAGATCCTCGCAGTAACGCATGCCCGGGCGAAACCGGAAACCGGGTTGGTTCTTCAGCATGACCGCAGACGTGACAATCCTGTTTCTGAACAGCAGTTCGCTGGTGCTGATCGATATTTCCTGCGGCGTCCCATTCGCTTCGTCATACAAGCCAGGCAGGTTGGGCGAGCGCCGGTGCGACGAGCCGAAACAATCTTGCTCACGCATCACCGCAACCTGGAACTCGAGCTTCTGCGGATGCCAGAAATCGTCGGAATCGAGGAAGGCGACATAGTCACCCTTGGCAAGATCCCAGCCATGATTGCGCGCGCTGCCGGGTCCGTCATTTTCGGGCATGCGTTCGATCCTGACCGATTGCTGGCTGAACTCGCCGGCGAAAGATTTTATAACTTCAATGGTTCCGTCTTGACTGCAATCGTCCACGCAAATGATTTCAAGCGGCCGCTGACTTTGCTGAACCACAGAAAGCAGGGCATTGCGGATGGTCCGCTCCGAGTTGTAGCAGGGAATGATGACGCTGACAGGCACAGTCATAGAATTACCGGTCACAGCTTACCCTCCCGCGTTTTCAGGGCTCGCAGCATTGCTCCAAAGAAGAGCAGGCACATGCATGCATCGGCAAGGATCATCGAAAGAGCTGCCCCAGATGCTCCGCTTTGAGGGATGAGCACATAACAAAAACCGACATTCACCAAAATTACGGCAGACAGCAATTTGAGCCTGAGGTTGATGTGACCTCCAATGAACAGGACAGAACCGAAACACAGGCTCAGCGACCGCAGCGGTATGGTCCATTTCACTATCTGTAGCGTTTCGGCGAGTTTTTCCGGTGATTCATGAAAAAAGAATGCAGCGATGAAGTCCGCAGCGAACCAGATTACCGCGACGCTGACAAAGCCAAGGGCCGCGAACAGAAGCGCACTCTTCTTGAGGACTGAATGCAACATTGGCCTGTCCTGGTAATACCAGCGGTGCATCTTGGGTATCAGAACCTTTTCGAATGCCATGTTCGGCAGCAGAAGGAAGGCGGTAATTACGAGGAATGCAACATTGTAATAGGCGGCCTGTTCGTCGTTTCCCCAGTACTTCACCAGCACCGTATTCATCTGGACATAGACCAGATAGAAAAACCCGGCGATGCCGAAGGGGAGCGAGGATCGCACCACATCGCCCAGGCCCGCGCGCTCGGTTGTAGTGCTGCTTTCAGGCGACGGGCCATGCCCTTTTAGCTGCAAATTTCCGGACAAACGCGCATTCAGAATGGCAATGCCCACGAGCACGACCACAACTGATACCATGAAATAGGCCGTTAGCGCCGATAGGAGATAGGCATCGAACAGCGGGAAAAACAGAAAGATTACAAGCAGGCTCAACCGGGCCAGGTGCGGTGAAAACTGCCAGAACGAGAAATAGTTATAGTTTTCTTCCAGCTGAAAGACGACACCCACCAGCTCCATGAGGATCTGGCTCAGGACGAACACCGAAAGCGCAAGAATGACCATTTCGGTTCGGGCGTCGTGCGGTCCCCAATGTGCCCAGGCCGCGAGTGCGATCATTACGAACAGGGCTGAGAACAGAACATAGACCAGAGAATTGCGGATCCAGCGGTAGGCGCCCCAGCCTTCCTGGCCAAAGACCCTGAGCCAAAAACTGCCGATCCCGAAACAGGCCATTGGCGCCATGATGGTCACCAAGCTGAGACCCGCGGAAAACCGGCCATAGTCGGCCGCGCTCATCTGTCTTGCGAGCAGCGTTTGTACAAGAAACGCCAGCAAGGCAGCCATTGCCGATGCGGATCCCAGTTTCAGAAACGGTGAGATTTTCCGGATCAGGGGACTGAGCGTATTTAATGCGATTTGCGACACGATCGGGACTTTGGTGACCTCAAAAGCATAGCTTCATATCTGTGTTGCACTTAAACAAAAGAAAATTGAAAAAGCATAACCAAAGGAAGGAGCTATTCGTTCCAGGTATCACTTTTTCAAGTTGTGCCGATGGAGAAATATCGCTGTGCAACTAATGATTTGCAATGAATACTTGTGAAAATGCCGTTTGCGCAGAGCTCTAACAAGAGGCTGTGTGGAGGCGCCTCCGGGAGTTGGAGGGAGCAGAGATTGCAGCCCGCTTCGAACGTTCGCCCACCAAGTCTCAGCCCGATCGACAAAGTCATACCTGCCTGTGAGCAGTTACGGCCGCTCGATCCGACGCAGTTGCGCAGGAAGGTTTCGCGGTGATTTCCAGAGAAGTTAGTCGGAAGTGTTCGAGACCGACCATGATAGTCATGGTCGGGCAGGCCGGATTTGAACCGACGACCCCTTCACCCCCAGTGAAGTGCGCTACCAGGCTGCGCTACTGCCCGAACGGACCCTACCTAGCTTGTTCGCTTTCCAAGCGCAAGCGGCTTGTTGCGTTGAGGCTGATAGTTTGCCCAGGCTTTTCCGGTCAGAAAACGGATTGCCCGTTGACTGGCGAAGCTCGGCGCTTGCGCTCTATCTTGTCGGTGGCAATCAATCCCCAGGCAAGGCCATATAGCAGATACATGTGCCGCCAGTGATCGGTGTCGATGATAACTGACAGGATCAAATGCGCGATGAAGACCGCAAAGACACAATGTGTGAAAGCTGTCCATGGCCGGTGTTTGAAAAGCAGGGGAACCAGCGCGCAGATTGTCCAGACCACCAGAACCAGATAAACGGTGCCGCCCAGCCAGCCATAGGTCGTGAAACCCTTGAGATAGACGTTATGCTCGTCTTCCGGGAAGTACTTGTTGAACTCCAGCGGGCCGATGCCAAGCGGGTACTCCATGACCATCTGGAAACCGAGTGAATAGCGTGCAAAGCGTCCCAGCCGCGAACCGTCATAGTCCTGCACCAGTTTGGCGCGCTGAGCGAACATGTCGGAAACGGTGTCGATGGAAAGGGCAATGGCCAGCATCGCGACAACCGCAAGGAGGCCGCCGACGCCGAGCAGGACAAGCCGACCGCGCCTTCTTGCGTTTCGCTCCGTAATCAGTGCCAGAAAATAGACAATGAGAACCGAGGCGAACAGCACTCCCCAGGCCCCGCGAGAAAAGCTCAGGAAAACCCCGAGCAACAAAATTGCAAGCGGCACAAGAACATGCAGGTTTTTCAGAACCGAGTTCTTGAAGAAGACCTGTATCAACAACAAGGTAGGCAGGACCAGAAAGGGACCGAAGACGTTTGGATCCTGAAACGTCCCGCGTGCGCGTCCATACCGCATGAAGTATTCCGATGAAGGAATAAGATTGAAATAGGCTGCAACCCCGATTGCCGACACCAGAACGGCGCTGATCGTGTATCCGTTCTGAATGATCCGGAACCGGTTTGGATTATCGGCCAGGATAGCTGCGTAGAAGATAGCCGTCATGGCGAGAAAGCCAGTGACGGCGATGTACATGACGGCATCACCGAACTTCTGCGCCAACGGAATGGAAGCCAGCCCTCCGGCAACATAAAGGATCATGCAGATGATCAGGGGACCGAATTCCGGCCGGAGTTTCAGCCCGCATGCAAACCAGACAAGGGCGAGAAGCGCCATATAGAGTTCGTAAGGTGCAGGCTCCTCGATGACGAAGCCGGAGAGAAAGGCCGCAAGCCAAAGGGCGCCATCGCCCAGGCTTTTCACTGAGAGACCGTGTGGCCGGCGCGTAAAGGTAGCGCCGCCATATGGTTCACTCATGACGGTCAATAGGCGTTCTCCGTATTGAGCAGCCGGAAAGGGGTCAGGAACAGGATCTTGAGATCAAACAGGATCGACCAGTTCTCAATGTAGTAGACATCGCATTCGACACGGTTCTGAATTTTCTCCGGAGTGTCGACTTCACCGCGCCAGCCGTTGATCTGGGCCCAACCGGTAACCCCAGGCTTCACCTTGTGGCGGGCAAAATAACCGTCAACCACATCGTCCCAGGTCTTGTTGTCGGTATGAGCGTTTACAGCGTGTGGGCGCGGACCCACCAGTGACAGGCTTCCTGCAAGCACGTTGAACAGCTGAGGCAGTTCATCAATGGAGGTCTTGCGGATAAATTTTCCGACTTTCGTGACGCGCGGGTCTCCCTTGGTCACGACCTGTTTTGCGTCCGGATCAGCCATTTCCGTGTACATGGAACGGAACTTCAAAATCTCAATGACTTCATTGTTGAAGCCGTAGCGTTTCTGTCTGAACAGAACAGGGCCCTTGCTGTCGAGCTTGATGGCGATCGCTGCCGCGATCATGACCGGAAACAATCCAATGATGGCGAGTGATGCAAACACCAGATCGAAGATCCGTTTTGCAACCATGTCCCAATCCGCAATCGGCTTTTCAATGACATCGACGAAGGGAACCGTACCGATAAAGGAGGCCCCACGGTCGCGGAACCGAACCTTGTCCGTATGCGCCGAAAGGCGGATGTCTACCGGGAGGACCCAGAGTTTCTTGAGAAGTTCCAGAACCCGCTTTTCCGCCCGCAAAGGAATGCTGACGATCAGCATGTCGATACGCGCAAGCCGGGCGAACTCGACCAGGGCATTGATGTTGCCCAACTTGGGATATCCGGCGACAACTGGGGGAGAACGGTCGTTGGATCGATCATCGAAAATGCCGCAGATCCGAATGTCGTTGTCCGGTTGGGCTTCCAGGTCATGGATCAGCTCCGCAGCAGCCGTACCGCCGCCGACGATGATTGCGCGTCGCTCCAGGCTTCCGGACTTCATCCAGCGACGAACGAGCCCATAGACGACCAGGCGTACAGCGCAAAGTCCGGTCAATCCGAGCGCATACCACGGGCCAATCCAGCCATCGGACAATCCTGTTCCAATGTTCGTCGTCGACAAAAGAACAACGAAAATGGCGAAGACCATTGTCCAGCCAGCCGCAACCCGGCCAAGTTGAGACAATCCCCGCCGCATGACGGAGACCTGATAGACATCAGCGGCCTGAAGGAACGCGAGTGTAAAAAGGATTGCCGCGGCGGTGGTAAATATCTGGGTGAGCGAAATTCCGGCTGTTTCCGGGCCGGCAATCGCGGCAAAAAGTGCGGCACCTGCAATCACCAAAACGTCTGCCAAACGAACAAAGCCGGCCAGGACGGTCGCGGAAACACCCTTGCCGCCAAGATTGCGCGCTATTTCCAGAGCGCCTGCGGAAAGGCCGTTCTGTCCGGGAACGAGGGTTTCGACCACTGGTTGACCCGTCGCACTTTGAACCGTCTGCTTGAACTGTTTCTCCAGTTTCTGGCGAATACCGGAGTCGTCTTCAGCAAGCGGTTTCGGATCAAATTGCTCGTTTTGCTTGAAGGCAGGATTGCTCATTATCGGTTACTCGATCTGGCAAAAATGGATTGTGCCCGCGAGGCGGCAGAAGCTTTGCTCGCTGTTCCCGGAGCCGATGCCTCACTTGGTGCAAGGCCTCTCAGCTCCTGGTAGAGAGTGGTAATACGGTCGCCCATGAGCTCCACCGAAAAGGTTTCTGCCAGACAACCACGCAGTTCCTCGGCCTGCCGGTCCATCGTGGCGGGCGCTTCGAGTGCCGCTTCCATGGCAAGGGTCAGTTTGCCGATGTGTCCCGGCTCGACAAGGCGGTGAGCATACCGGCCAAAGATTTCCGGAATGCCTCCGACGCGGGTCGCGATGAGGGGGCGCTGAGCGGCCACCGTTTCCAGAATGATGTAAGGCATCGCTTCCGCCCGTGATGGAACCACCACGTTCTTGGCCAGTTTGAATGCCTCGCGTGCGGGAAGGGCGCCATGGAATGTTATGGCGTTTTCCATGTCGAGCTTCTTGACCATGTTGCGGTAGCGCTCTTCGTCCGGGCCCTCTCCAACGATATGGGCCGTCGGTGCAACACCGTTCTTCAGGCGTATGTTGTAAAGTGCCTCGATGAAGAGGTCCGGTCCCTTCAGGTCGCGCAGCATTCCAATATACAGGAAGTCTGCAGCGTCTTCGTTCGCCGAAACCGGAGTGAATTCCTCTGGCGTCAACCCGTTATAGACGATCCGGGTCACCGCCCTCGGATGTCCGATCTTGCTTTCATACGCAGCGGATTCGTAATCGGAGACGAAAATGAGACCGTCCGTCAGGCGCCCGAGAAACGCCTCCAGCTGGTGATAGATGCGGCCTTCTATCCTGTTCGGGTCGTAGTGAAGGCTCCCGCCATGAGGGCAATAGACCCGCGAAACCTTTTGTCCGGTCACGTTCAGGACCGTGCCTATCAGGCGCGCATACGCGCCGCCCTTCGCCCCATGCCCGTGAAGAATGTCAGGCTTCAGATCACGCATGTGACGATAAAGGGCAAAGGTCGCGGACAAATCCTTGAAGGTCAGCTGCCGCTGCATGGGAAAGCGTGCCACGCCAAGTGCGAGCTTCGGCTCGAGCTCGGCCACGAGCTCGTTGTCGAAAGCGCTGCCCGTGCTGCTGTCGCAGATTAGTCCAACATCGTGTCCCGCTTCCGCCTGGGTTGTCGCCAAGTCCCGGATATGACGGAATATCCCGCCGATAGGCGAGCGGACACAATGTACGATCCGCATGGGAGTCGTAGTCATGGTGCAGTTTCCCTGTTACTGCCCCCCGGTTTCTTTATTGAACCAGTGAAGCACTGAAACAGCACACTAACAAAGGGAGATGAGTCCGCAGTTAACTCAGCGGCGGTCTAAAAGTAGCGTTCCCGGACGTAAATCGTGTCTCCAGGTCGAATCGGGTCCGAAATGGGCACACGGCCGTTTAGAATTTCACCATTGATCTGACGGGTGATATCGACGTCGATTTGTTGGGCTCTGGAGCTGAAGCCGCCCGCGGTCGCGATGGCATTCTGCACGGTCATGCCTGCTACGTAGTTGTATTGGCCTGCATTTTGCACTTCACCCATGATGAAGATTGGACGGTAGGTGTCCACTTCCACCGAAACATCTGGATCGCGGATGTATCCCTGCTTCAGTTTGGTGGCAATCTCCGAAGCCAGACCTTGTTGGGTTTTGCCGCGTGCCGCAACACTGCCGATCAGAGGAAACGAAATATACCCTGCTTGATCAACTACATAGGTGTTAGAGAGATCGTCCTGACCAAAAACGATGATACGCAGTCTGTCGCTTGAATCCAAGCGATATGGCTGCGTTAGCGTTTCATGAAATGCTGTGGGCGGCTGTCTGTACCCGCTGCATGCAGCAAGGCCCAGGCATAGGCCCAGGACAACAAGCGCTCTCATTCGCATCAACGACTCTCCTACAATTCGGAGACAGCATCGCGTGTTATGGTTAATTGAGGGTGAAGAGCTCACAAGGTAGGAATTGGGGGGGCTGTCAAATCCGTGTATGCAATGATTAACGGACGCCGCGTCACGTTTGGAGGTAATTTAACCGATCGCTTACCCTAATTCGACATAGTTTGCCGGAACTGGAGTTTCGAACGATGAATGCTGAGCGGCAGACGCACACTGATGAGGACATGGCACTGGACCTTGGAGGTCTCTTGCGCGCAATCGGGCGGTCCCTTGGGTGGTTGCTACCACTCACGCTGATCGTGACTGTCGGCGTCTTTCTTGGGCTGCAATTTGTGGCGCCAAAGTACAGAGCCGAAGCGCGCGTCCTTATCGAAAGCACGGACAACAAGTTTCCGGGGGCGACGCGAGGTGCCGAGGGGGAGAGAGCGCTTCTCGATTCCGAAGGTGTTGCCAGCCAGGTGCAATTGCTGATGTCGGCGGATCTTGCGCGGCGGGTTGCAAATAAACTCAACCTGGCATCCATTCCCGAATTTGACGCCGAAGGTGGCGGCTCTTTGGTAGGCAGCCTTCTGTCCCTGATTGGATTGGGAGAGAGCACACCCGACAACAGTGCCGAAGAACGTGTCCTCAAGCACTTTTACAAGAATCTGGACATCTATCGACTGGAAGGGTCCCGCGTTATCGCGGTTGACTATACCGCCGAGCATCCGGTTCTGGCTGCTGAAGTGGCAAACACCATCGTAGATGAATATCTGGCTGTGCAATCGAGCGCCAAGCGGCAGACGACGGAACAGGCTTCCGCCGTTCTGGAGCCACAGATCCAGGAGCTGCGTAAGGAAGTGCAGGCTGCCCGCCAGGCCGTCGCGGATTTTCGGGCGCGTGCGGATCTGCTGATTGGCGCGGACAACATCCCGCTGAACCAACAGCAGTTGGCGGAAACCAGCAGCGACTATTCAGCTGCGCAGGCCGCAAAGGCTGAATCGCAGGCCAAGGCTGATCTGATCAGGGAACTGCTCCAGTCCGGAGGGTCGCTGGAAACAGCCAGTGACGTTTTGAACTCCACTCTCATACAAAGGCTTCGTGAGCGTCAGGTCGAGATCCAGTCGAATATAGCCGAACTCTCCATTACGTTGCTGCCGAGCCATCCTCAGCTGAAGGCGCTTCAGTCGCAGCTCGGTGACTATGACCGGCAGATCAGGACTGAGGCCCGCAAGATCCTTCAGGGACTGGAAAACGATGCGAAAGTTGCTAACCAACAGGCGCTCGCATTGGAAAAGCGCCTTGAAGATTTGAAGACCGCCGCAGCCAAGTCCAATGCCGATCAGGCACGACTGAGCGAGCTTGAAAGGGAAGCCAATGCCAAAGCAGCGCAGCTCGACCAACTGCTCCTGAGTTATCAGGAAGCCGACTCCAGACTTCGCGCACAGGTTCTACCGGCCGACGCCCGGATCATTTCACGCGCTTCTGTGCCGGCGGAACCCTTTTCACCCAAGATCATTTCCAGCACGATCATTGCAGCGCTGGTCACTTTTCTTTTGGGATGCGCTTTTGTGATTATGCGCGAATTCCTGAGCGGCAATGCGCTGACCCGGATCGAAGACAACCAGATGGACTACCCGCTCACCGGAGCCGGGACAGACCGAGCGACGGTTGAAGGTGGTCGCTCATATGCTTCTGCAGGGTTAGGACACCAGATCTCAGCCGGTTCGTTCGACCAGAAAGATACATTGGGTTGGGAGAGAGGCTATAATCCTCGGGTCACCAGCTACCGCATGGATGCCGATTTCGCGGAAGATGAGCCGGAAGCGCAGGACTTTATCGAAAGAGCAAGCTCAGTTGAAAATGAAGATGCGGTTGCTAATCCTGACGCGCGCGTTTCCGAGAGCCAGGATCAGGATAGTGACACGAAGCCCCGATACGATCAGGACTTTGCGCCGGACTGGGTCGGAGACTTGCGTGGCCCGGGAAGTGATCGTGAGCCGGAGTATGTTGCTGAAGAACCGCAAGTGGAAGAGGCTGCAGAAGAAAATTCGTATGCTGCAACTGCAACGACATACGCGCAGGATATTGAAGCCAGAGGCCGCATTGTCGTTTTGAGCGTCGATGATGAAGCCCTGTCTCATGATTTGACATTCGACCTGGCACGCAAGGCCGCCGAGGCCGGAAAATCAGCTCTGATCATGGAAGTCTTTCCTGAACAGTCAGACAGCAAGGCCGCGGAAGGGTTTTCCGACGTTGTTGCCGGACAGGCTCCATTTGCGAAAGTCGTCTACCGCGATGCTGGTTCCAAAGCGCACATTATTGAAGCAGGGCGCATTACCATCACCGACGATATGGCGGATGGGGAACGTTTCAAACATGCCCTGGATGCGATCAAGTCTACATATGACACTATCGTCGTGGACCTCGGTGCGATCGATGGAACGCTGGCAAGTGCTCGCATGCTAAGTTTTGCCGATCGGGTGTTGATCGCGGCAAGTGCACCAGATCACAGTCATGAACTGCAAAGCGCCGCAAATCTCCTTGCTCACAACACCGGAGCCAAAGTTGAAGTGGTCATCGCAGGTGACGACGGACCGGGCCCACGGCAAAGCGACGATGGACACGCCGCGTAAAGATCAATCTGAGATATGGTGTGACTTGAAACTCGGTTCGATCCGTCAGGTTGAACTGCCCAGTCCTGCCTTCCATTTCCGCAGTTTTCGAACCAGTGGCCAAAGGGTCTTGGAATTGCGGATGGCGGCTTTCACCTGTGTCCGCGCATTATCAACGCGCATCTTCAAACTGCCCTTCCAGGAATGAGCCAGGGAACAATCGACCAGGGGTACAGGCTCCGTCCATGCGGTCTTGTACCGTTCTTCTCCCAATCCGAGATCCAGTGTCTCGATTGTTGGCGAAGAACACGCATAGTCGATGATTTCCTTGATCAGGACCAGGCCAGGACTGTTGGGCAGCATTTCGTCATGAGCGACACTATTGCTGTAGGCGTATAGGGTCCGGCTCTGTTCAACACAAAGATAGGTGGATCGGATGACGCCTCCGGCCTCCAGATACCAGAGCTCCATCGGGCATGTTTTGCTGTCCGTGTTGTCGGGGTCAAGGCCAAGAAGGCGGGAAAGAAACTCGCGAGAAGGTGCATTGGAAAAGACGTTTGGGATTCCCGCGGCTTCGGATCGCCTTGCACGCTGATCCAGAAATGCCAACAGGCCTCGCTCGATTTCGGCGTTTGTCAGCGCTTTGGCGACCTTGTAGCCTTCTGCGGACTGCAGATGGCGTTGTTTGCGCAACAAGTTCTTGCGCGCGGATTTGTTATGGGTCCGCTTGAACAACTCGTCGAAATCGTCAGGCAGGACTTGGGTAAAAATCGGGCTGGGGCTGGATGTTGATTCCGTTAAGGCAAGAGGATGCCGGCGGCCATTCCAGGTTTCAGGAATGTTCGTCAAGCTGATAACATCTGCGCCGGATTTTCGGCAGATCTCCATCAGAAACGCGCGGATCTGATCTTGTGCCGCTTTTTCGTAGTATGATGGGTCCCAAAGGCCTGTGTTCTGATTGCCGTTTTGGTGTCCCAGAAAAGAGAGTGTTCGGATTCCCGAAAGGCGCTGCAGCCCTAAAGGCAGCAGGACCATTGGGGTGCAGTTGACCCGGCCGACGGCAACAAGCGCTTCCACTTGAAGGGAAGCGCCCAGAGTATCTTGCCAGGCCTTGAGCCAATCGAATGACTGATAGGGATTGCTGTTGCTTGCTCGCTCCAGTTGCTGCCAATCGTTGCCTGCTTCCTCCAGACTGGAGAAAACAGTGACGTCCAGAGCATCGGCGCCCATTTTGGCAGCAGCGGTATCCATCGGTCCCGTTACGGTCTGAGCCGTGGTGTGAACATCAGATAAACCATTTTCGATGATCATTGCGAAAAGACCCGGAGAGGCGCTGGCAGATCGGAACAAGTCTCGATAGATTTAGCAGCAATTATTAAAGAAACCGTGCGTTACTGGTACTTTCTTAAAGAGTAGGCGTTCAGCCATATGGGCATTCGGCAAAAGGCAGTCACACGTGCATTCAGCGTTCTGAAAGGAACGGGACTGGGCCGATTGATGGCGCCGATCACCCAGGGCTGCGGGGCCATTTTCATGATGCATCACGTTCGCCCTGCCAGAGCGGACGCGTTTCAGCCCAACCGACATCTTGAAATCACCCCCGAGTTTCTGCGCCTGGCGGTTGAGCGGATCAGGGCCAATGGCTATGAAATCATAGCCTTGGATGAAGCCGTTGATCTGCTCAAATCCGGCTATGGCCACCATCGATATGCCGTTCTCACATTTGACGACGGCTATAGAGATAACCTCGAAGTTGCCTATCCGATCCTGAAAGAGCTTGGAGCGCCATTCACCGTTTTCGTTTCTACGGGCCTGGTAGATCGTACGAGCGAGCTCTGGTGGCTGGCTCTGGAAAGGGTGATCGCGCAAAACGATGAAGTCATCTTCACAAGATCCGGTGCTTCCGATGGCATCAGCAGCAAGTCTGTAGCGGAAAAGATCGCCTGCTTCGAAAAGATTGTCGATTACCTGACATTGGAAGTTGGCGAGTTGGATCAGCGCAAGATAGTCCGAGCTCTTGCGGAAAAATATGGCATTGATCTCAAAGAGCTCGCGGATGAGCTCGTAATGAGCTGGGACGAACTGCGGCAGCTTGCGGCCGATCCGCTGGTGACGGTCGGTGCACATACTCATGATCACTACGCCATGGCGCGGCTGGATGCCTCAGCAGCACGGGTAGATGTTACCCATGGCTTGAAGCGTCTGGAAGAAGAGCTTGATCGCCGGCCCAAGCATTTCGCCTATCCTTATGGAAAGTCCCATGCTGTCAGCATGCGCGATGCTGAGATTTTGCGTGATATCGGGTTTGCTTCCTCGGTGACGACATTGCCGGGCGTGCTGCAGTCGGCCAACGCGCGGGATCCGATGATGCTTCCACGTGTGTCTCTGAACGGTCGCTTTCAGGACCCGGCCGTGGTCGATCAATATCTGACCGGAGCGCCGTTTGCCCTTTATCGAGTTGCCCGGTGGGCTGCATCCGGATTTGGCGTCAGGTCCGGTTTTTCCCGCCTCTTTCCATCCACCAAATGATGGCTCCAGCCGGGATTACCCAGATCAGTCCTGCAATCGCAAAGTAGATAAGCCGCACGATCGTAGAGGATTGCTGCAACGTCATGTCACCGATCACCATGGCGGTGAATGCGTAGACAACCACGAAGATCACCAATGCGATCATGCCGATAAATTTGCGGAAGGAAGGAACCATTTTCAGTTGATGTCCGTTGACTGTTTTTGAGCGACAGCAGAATTCGAAGTGGCCGGGCACATAAGCCCGTGGTTCGAAAGTCCTAATTCACTTTTTCCGAACCAGCCTCTTTTCACTGCTTGCCGTATTGTCCTTGCACCTATATCTCCCCAAGCCAAAGGTCAAATCCAAGAAGTGCGAATTCCGGTATCGGTCCATGACAGCATCCGCAGACATTGCAAAAGGAACGCAAAACCCAATTCTGCCGGCCAGGCTGGAGAGAATCAGGCGCAGCAGAACCCTGATCCGCTGGTGGCTCTATTTTGTGTGTGCCTTGATCCTGGCAATGGTTGTTGTTGGCGGGGCGACTCGACTGACGGAGTCCGGCCTTTCGATCACCGAATGGAAACCCATCCACGGCGTGATTCCCCCGCTGAACGAAGCGGAATGGGAGGAGGAGCTGGAAAAGTACCGGCAGATTCCCGAATACCAGCTCATCAACAAAGGCATGAGCCTTGATGAGTTCAAGTTCATCTTCTGGTGGGAGTGGGGACACAGGCTGCTTGGCCGGTTCATCGGGGTCGCGTTTTTCGTTCCCATGGTTGCCTTCTGGGCAGCAGGACGGATCGAACCCTGGCTCAAACCCAAATTGCTGATCGGTCTGGCGCTCGGTGGTCTGCAGGGCTTTGTCGGCTGGTGGATGGTTGCATCAGGACTGGTCGACAGGGTCGATGTCAGTCAGTACCGGCTTGCAACACACCTGACACTTGCGCTGATAATTTTTGCGTATCTGTTCTGGATAGCCCGCCGATTGACGCCCCTGACGGAGCCATTGCCAGCTGAGCAGGCCAAGTTGACAGGATTGAGCGTTCTGTTGCTGGTTCTTGTTTTTGTTCAGATTTTCCTGGGTGGCCTTGTTGCTGGTCTGAACGCCGGTCTCACATTCAATACCTGGCCACTGATGGATGGTCAGCTCATCCCTGGTGGTCTGCTTGTCATGGAACCAGCCTGGCTGAACTTCTTTGAGAACGTTCTGACCGTGCAGTTTCAGCATCGCATGACGGCCTACCTTCTGGTTGTTGTTGCGCTCATTCTCATGATGACCACGTTCAAGGTCAGTCAGCGCAAGGAGCTTCGTCGGGCAGGGGGCCATGTCGGGGCATTTGTGCTGCTTCAGGCAGTCTTTGGCGTATTGACGCTGATCTGGCATGTGCCGTTGTCCGTCGCGCTCGTGCATCAGGGATTTGCCGTGGTTGTTCTGGCAGCGTCTGTGGATCACCTCGCAGTGCTGAAAGGGGCTTATCCGATACGAGGATAGGCCACAAAAAAAGCCCGCCATTCGGCGGGCTTCTTACTATCTCTGGAAGCTGATCTTAACCGGCGAGCGCCTGGTCGAGATCTGCAATGATGTCTTCGACATCTTCAATGCCGACAGAAATCCGCACGACATCAGGGCCGGCTCCAGCTGCAGTTTTTTGCTCGTCTGAGAGCTGGCGGTGCGTGGTGGATGCCGGGTGAATGATCAGACTTCTCGTGTCGCCGATATTCGCCAGGTGCGAGAACAACTGCACCTTGGAAACAAGATCGACGCCGGCGTCATAACCGCCTTCGACACCGAAGGTGAAGACTGCGCCTGCACCCTTGGGCATATATTTCTGCTGAAGCGCGTGATGCTTGTCTTCCGGCAGAGCCGCGTAGGACACCCATTTGACCTTGTCGTGCCCAGAAAGGTGCAAGGCAACCTTCTTGGCATTGTCGGAGTGCCGTTGCATGCGTAGGGGCAGGGTTTCCGTCCCGGTCAGGATCATGAATGCGTTGAACGGCGAGATGGCCGGGCCGAGGTCGCGCAGCCCCAGAACACGGCAGGCAATCGCAAAGGCAAAGTTGCCGAAAGTCTCATGCAGCACGATGCCCTGGTATTCGGGACGAGGCTCGGAGAGGAGCGGGTAGTTGCCGCTTGCGGACCAGTCGAAGCTGCCACCATCCACGATGATGCCACCCATGGAATTGCCGTGACCGCCCATGAACTTGGTCAGTGAATGCAGGACGATATCGGCGCCATGTTCGATCGGACGGCACAGATACGGCGTTGCCATCGTGTTGTCGACGACGAGCGGAATGCCCTTTGCTTTTGCCAGCGCGGCGATGGCTTCGATGTCCATCACGATGCCACCTGGATTGGCGAGGCTTTCGATGAAGATCGCGCGGGTCTTGTCGTCTATTGCAGCTTCAAAGGAATTGATGTCGGAAGGGTCAGCCCACTTCACGCCCCAGCCAAAGCTCTTGAAGGAATGATTGAGCTGGTTGATCGAGCCGCCATAAAGCTTGTTTGCCGCAACGATGTTATCGCCGGGCTGCATCAGAGTATGGAAGCACAGGAGCTGGGCCGAGTGCCCGGAAGCAGTTGCCAGCGCAGCCGTACCGCCTTCAAGTGCGGCAACGCGCTCTTCAAGCACGGCGGTCGTCGGGTTGGTGATACGAGTGTAGATGTTGCCAAAGGCCTGAAGGCCAAAAAGGGAGGCGGCGTGATCGACATCGTCAAAGACGAACGATGTGGTTTGGTAAATCGGCGTTGCCCTCGCACCGGTTGAAGGGTCAGGTGACGCACCCGCATGAATGGCAAGGGTGGAAAAACCCGGAATATTTTCGCTCATAAAAGAACCTCCCGTTTGGAATGGCGGCCAGTTTGGCCGATGGGACTGAGGAGGTCAAAGCAGGATTTTCCTGATTTGGCAATGGGAGGAAAAATTTTTGATGTCAGGGGCTTAGGTCGAAGTCGTCGATTTCAGATCGGTGAAGATACCGGCAACAAGCCACATGCAGCAGCACGTTTTTGCAAGTGCCGCTGGCCCGATCCCGTCATGAACCGGTCAAGCGGGCATTCTGCGCCTTGCTAAAAGCACCGAAGGATTGGTCGTTCTTCGAGAAAGGCTTCGGAATGAAATCCTAGTGTTTTTCGGGTGACCGCTGCTTGGCGGTGACATCGTCCGGATACCAGTTTTCGTCCCGTTCCGAAAAAGGCGAACCTGGCTCCGCGCGATGAACCACCGCGAACAAAACAAGGCAAATCAACACAGCCATGGCCAACAACACCCACTCAAACGCGGTAAACAGGGTCGGGTCCTGGGTCATCTTACTCTCTGCACTACTCTCAACCGGACGGGTACAACGTCATTTAACACTCGGTTAACGAACTAGCAGGAGAGCATTGTGTGAAGCTGGTGTGAAGTAAAAAAATCTCTCAACACATTTCAGTCGCTGTTTGCGGGGTCTTTTGTCAGGCCGCGGTGTTGAAAACCACTCTTGAGGGCAGGGCGTTTGGAAGAAAGTGTCCTGGAATTGACCCCCGCCCAACCGATTTCACCCGATAACCGGCCGTACTCGATCTTGGGACAGCGATCCATGACCATCTTGATACCGGCATCTTCAGCGCGTTTTGCCGCCGCGTCGTGCCGGACGGTCAATTGCATCCAGATTACTTTGGGCAAATTGCCGCTCGCGATGACTTCATCGACAATTTTCCCGGCAGCATCCGAATTCCGGAAAATGTCGATCATGTCAGGTGTTCCCGGCAGATCGTCCAGCGAGGCATAGACCGTCTGTCCAAGAATTTCCTTGCCGGCCTGTCCGGGGTTGATCGGCCAGACTTCATAACCTTTGGAAAGAAGATATTTCAGTACGAAATAGGACGGGCGCACATTGTTGGCACTGGCACCGACCATGGCGACGGTTTTTACCTCGTCCAGAATGCCCTTGATGTAAGTATCGGAATAGGTGTCGTGATTCATGCTTTGAAAATCCTTGCCCTTGCCGCGCTATCCAAGGCGAAACGGGTTTCGGCTGCAAGTGCTTCCTTTGCCCAATTCGGTCACAAACGAAAAAGAGCACATACGGTCAGGCAATCGATGCGAGACTTTCCTAGACAGGAGCTGCCAGACGGATTTCTTCATGAAAGGAAACAGTGCATGAACAGGTTACGCCAGCGCTTCGCAAGGGTTCTCGAAAGGATCGAAATCACTTTGGAGGAGCCGTTGGACATGGCGGCGCTTGCTTCGTCGGCCTCCTGTTCAATGTTTCATTTTCAACGCCAGTTCTCCGCATTCGCGGGCTTGAGTGTTTCGGACTACAGCCGTTTGCTCCGGTTGAAGCGCGCCGGGCAGCAGCTCGCATTCCGCCAGAACCTTCCCATCACGGGAATTGCTTTCGATGCGGGCTACGAAAATCTGGAGAGTTTTTCCCGGGCCTTCAAGCGCACATTTGGTCAAAGCCCTTCGGAATTTCGCAAAGCTGCGGACTGGTCCCTCTGGCATCAAACCTATGATCCGCTCATCGAGCTGAAAGGAAGTTTCATGCCTGAACACAGAATTGCCCCCGACAGTGTTCAGATTGTCGAGTTTCCCAAAACCCTCATTGCTGTCCTGGAGCACAAGGGTCCTCAGGCCGGGCTGACGGCAAGTGCCCGGAAATTCATCGCCTGGCGTAAGGAGTTGGGGCTCTCACCCGCGAAAAGCGCCACCTTCAACATTCTTTATGATGATCCCAAAACGACGGCCCCGGAAGAGTTCCGCTTCGATTTTTGCTGTGAAGTTACTGCCCCGGTATCGCAGAACGCTGCAGGTGTGGTGACGAAAACCATTCCGGGTGGCCCCTGCGCCGTTTTGCGTCACCAGGGTTCCCTGGATTTTGCCGAAGGAAAAATCCGTTCGCTTTACAGGGACTGGCAGCCGGAGAGTGGCCGCGAGCTGCGCGACTTTCCTCTGTTCGTCAAGAGATTGACGTTTTATCCGGATGTTCCGGAGCATGAGGCCGAAGCTGAGATTTTCCTGCCATTGCGGTAGAACCTGCCGTCCTGGCCTGGACCGCGCCTGACAATATCGCGTTACTGGTCTCTTAGGTCCGCAAGGTCGAGGACTTTGAGACGGCTCTCATGCTCTTTCCTCAATTCCTTGCGGATCACCAGTTTTAACCCTGACCACACTGAATCAACGGCACATACCTTCACATCCACCAGACCCATTGGCAGGCAGATTTCCCGCACAACGTCTTCCGTGACCGTCGTCGGCACTTTGCTGGATTTCTTCGGCCATGAAACCCAGATCATTCCATCCGAAGCCAGAAGGCCGCGGAGCCGCTCCAACAGAATGGAAAGGTCTTCGCGTTCTTTGATGAATATGTGCGCAAAACCCAATCCGGCGGCCGGGGTGGGCTGAAGCAACTGACCCGGCTCTTGCAGGTCGAGCAAAGCAGCAATGTCCTCAGGCATTTCATGACGCCAGCAAGTCATGCCCGGTTTCAGCCCGAGTTTTGCCGACAATGGACGGCCGGAGTAGCCTGCTTGCGCCAATTCTCCCTCCAGGTCTTTGTTGTTGGACTTGATTGCTCAAGCGAGAGGCAAGGTCAGCTGTCGGTCCATTCCGGCTTGCGTTTTTGCAGGAAGGCCGAAATGCCTTCTTCCGCGTCTTTTGCCATCATGTTCTCGACCATTGTCTGGGCCGCGAAGTCGTAGGCCTCGGACAGAGGCATCTCAAGCTGGCGATAGAATGCCTCTTTGCCGATCTTGAGGGTTTTTGCAGACTTGGAGGCAATGCTCTCTGCATATTTCTGGACGACCTGTTCCAGGTAATCGCGCGGAACGATGCGGTTTATGAGACCGAATTCCTTTGCGGTCGATGCATCGATGCTTTCACCCGTCAAAAGCATCTCCATCGCCTGTTTCGGCGCAACGTTTCGGGAAAGGGCAACCATGGGAGTGGAGCAGAAAAGACCAATATTGACGCCAGGCGTACAGAAGGTTGCCGTGTCGGTGGCAATCGCGAGGTCACATGAGGCCACCAGCTGGCACCCGGCAGCCGTCGCAACACCTGTGACCACGGCGATAACGGGTTTCGGAAGTCGAACGATCTGCTGCATCAGATCGGAACAATGCCGCATGACCCGTTCATAGGTCGCCTTGCCTCCATCGGCTTCGGCACGGGCTGAAGTCAGTTCCTTCAGATCGTGGCCGGCACAGAAAACCTTGCCTTCGGCCCCCAGAAGGACAACCCGGATGTTCGGGTCTTCTGCAGCTCTTTCAAGTTGCTTAGAGAGCGCCGTCATCATCTCTGTCGAGAGGGCATTCATGCGGTCCGGGCGCTGCATCACGATCCGGTAGACACCTTCATGCAGGAGAGTGGCGAGCAGTGGTTTTTGAGCATCATCGTTGGCAGCGGTGTCGGACATGAACCATTTCCTGAATTGTCAGCTTTGGCGCTGTTATAGCTGATGAAGTGGGGGATGCGATAGACCGCAAGAAGTGCTCCTGAGTGCATCGCTCACAGATCGTTTATCTATCCATTTGCGCGCTTTGCTGGCGCAATTGAAGATTTCAGCTATCCTTTTTCGCTATGTGGAGGCTCATTCATCTTCGGTGTCTGATTTTCACAGTGCTCGCGGCGCTGGTGCCTGCGTCAATCTCGGCCGCAGAAACGAAGGTGGATGTTGCACTTGTTCTCGCGGTTGACGTTTCGCGATCAATGTCACCTGAAGAACTTCAGATCCAGCGCAAGGGATATGCAGCGGCTATTTCCAGTCCGGAAGTTGTGCAGGCCATCGAACTCGGTGCCCACGGACGCATCGCCTTGATGATGTTCGAGTGGGCGAACGACACGCACGCCCGCCTCATCGTTGACTGGTCTCTTATCGAAGATCAGTCAGATGCTGAAAGGTTTGCGGAACAGGTCCTGGAGGACAGTTCCTTTGGTCAGCGCAGGACATCTATTTCCGGCGCAATCCGTCGGGCAGCATCCTTGCTGGCGGAAGTTCCTTACGATGCCGGCCGCCGGGTGATTGATATTTCAGGCGATGGACCCAACAACCACGGTTCCCCAGTGACATTCGCCAGGGATGAGGCTGTTGCAAATGGCATCGTCATCAACGGTCTCCCTCTGATGACGAGAGGAGGCGTCGGTTTTCAGTTCAATATACCGGATCTGGACGTCTACTACCGGCGCTGTGTTACCGGTGGTCCTACAAGTTTCGTCATTCCGGTCACCGATTGGGAGCAGTTTCCAGATGCTGTCCGGCGAAAACTGATACTGGAAATTGGTGGCAGAACACCACCCGCCCAACCCAGGATCATCCCGGCACAGATCACCTTCGAAGAGCCCTATGATTGCCTGGTCGGCGAGAAAATCTGGCGACGCATGCGAGACCAGTACTTCTGGGATCCTTAGAACCTTCTGATATTGAAGTAATTCTCTCAACCAGTTGGATTATGTCTCCTCGCAAGGGATTGGGGCGATTAGTGGAGTTTGTTGCCCGCTTCAAATGACTTGTTGTTCAAGCGAGGGCGTGAGTTCGAACAACACATAAGTGGTTTCGTGCCCGGTAGGCGAGCGCTTCCTTCCTAGAATGCGAAGCGGAAAACCATGGTTGCCAGTGCAAGAACCCACAGGATCTGAATCACCCGATCCCAGCGTCCAATTTGAGTGGCAATTGCTTCCAGCTCACATTGTTTTCCCCCGGCTGCTCTCCTTTTTGCGAGTCGGTCCCAACCGCGTCCAACCAAGAGGGCTCCGATCAGAACAATCGCAATGGCAAGGCCGAAGCCAGCGGAGATGGTCCAAGGCACGGCTTCGAACCCGCCGGTCAGCGAAATCAACCAAAGCCCGGAGGCGATGGTCGAGAGACCCACGAAGGACCCGACCACTGAAGCCCTCCTGAGATAGATCTCTGGCCGAGCAGCCTTCTGAAGATCCTCACGTGCAAACCAGATTGCTTTCTGACGACCGCTTACAGTCAGGCCGAACCAAGTTGCTGCAAGGAGGATGTGTAAAAATCGTGCTGTCAGATAGAGATCCATGAGTGCCTCTCGATAGGTGAGGGATCCACCGCTTTGGAGTCCGACGGTGGAGACCCTGTTTCGAGAGTGGTCTATCATTGCTTATTTTCTGCACGAACTGATAATGTTGAACACTGGATGTCAAAAAAATGGACGTATCATGTCGCGTTTCCCTAGCGCAGACCGATTGCTCGAGTTCAAGGCAATCGTCGAATGCGGAAGCATCAACGCAGCTGCGGAACACCTTCAGTTGACAAGACCCACGCTCAGCCGCCGGCTGGCTGAACTTGAAACTCAGCTGAGCGTTCGTTTGCTGCAAAGAACCACCCGGGAACTGTTTCCGACACCGGCAGGAAACGAGCTCTATCTTCGGGCTGTTCGTATCGCTGCAGATGTGGAGGCGACATGGTGTGCGTTGCAACAGCTTGACGACGAGCCGAGTGGCCCGTTGAGAATCTCGGTGCCGGAAAGCGAATTGGCGGCGGTGCCTTTGTTCACCGACTACGCTGCAGAGTTTCCAAAGGTCGATCTTGACGTCGTGGTGACAAACAACAAATCAGATTTGCGTGCAGCAGGTGTGGATGTTGCGTTGGTGTTTGGAGAAATCCGGGATCCATCGCTGATTGCCAAGCGCATTTACACAAGTCGAAACATTGCTATGGCAACTCAAGCCTATCTCGACCAACACGGGATGCCAGAGACACTCGAGCAGCTTGGACAGCATGAGTGCATTGTGCTCAGGAACTCCGATGGAGTACCTGAAACCCGGTGGCCAAGATCCGACGGTGGCCACGTTGAAGTGCAACCTCGGCTGCTTACTTCGGGATTTCGCCTGATGGTTCAGGCCGTTCATGCGGGTCTTGGAATCGGCCTCCTGCCTGAGCGAGAGCTTCTGAAGAACTCCGATTTGGTCAGCCTGTTTCCAAACATCGTTCAAAGAGACGATCAGTTCAGTCTGGTCTATGTCGAGCGTGAATTTCAGTTACCGCACGTTCGCGCCTTTATTGAACGATCAAACGTTTTCTGGCGACACTGGCTGATGAACTGGTGAAACCGTTCAGACAAGAGGCCTTTGTTCGTTGTGTTGACAGGTCAGCGCGTTATCTGGACCCGCCGACCAGAGTCAGGGGAGGGGGAGCAACTTGACCTGAATTTCCAACTACTGTCGCCTGCGGTTGTTGGATCGAGGAGGGTGTGGTTCTCGATAGATTGCTCCACGAGACGGTGCGGGTGCCAAATTCTCGTGCAAGTTTCCGAGAAAACTTGTGAGCGATACGTTGAGAAATGCGTCCGAAACTGCGCTCGGGACTATAATAACTTGCCAGATCAAAGGCTTCACCGAGACCAGGCGAACCATCATCAGATCCAGAGAATCTGAATTTCCACGGTCCTGCCTGCATTTTTCCTTTGAGACTACTGCGCCCCAACAAGAAGGGGCCGTTTGGTGCTACGTATTTTACCGTGTCGAGCCGTACGACCAGATCATAGGCAGGAGCCGCTGGATCGACCTGCTGGTTTATGTCGGCGGCAATAACCTGAAGCCTGGATCTGAGCTGCATGGCGGCAACAGATCCGTAACTGTTGTTGCCCGGGTCAACAACGACCCGATTAATTCGGTACGCGGAGCTGCCTGTCTGTTGGTGTTGACAGGCAGAAAACAACACCAAGAGAAAAAAGCTCAACCAAATTTTACACATACTAACCCCGGAAGAACGAGCAGGCCTCAAATCGGGAAGAACCTAAAGACGCAGCGGTTGCGAGGCGGTTAATTGACAACTTTAATTCGTTTCCGAAAATCGAGATATCTTCTGATCTTCAAGCATTTTTGTGTCTTGCCCTGCGAGGTGCTTGAAGTTTGATCGTGTATGCGGCGGTAGCGGTGGTTTCTTGCGAAAGTTGAGTTCTCCAGTTCGCAACCCTGTACCAACGCCGATCTTGACAAGGTAAGGTCATTTTATTTAGAAAAATCTAAATAGTATAGGATATTCTAAACAATGACTGATCTCAACTCGACCTTCACGGCTCTCGCCAACCCGGTTCGTCGACAGATGCTGGACGAGCTGCTTCGTGGCAGCAGGACAGTCAAGGAACTGGGGGCTCATCATGACATGACACCGGGCGCGATTTCTCAGCACCTCAAAGTTCTGGAGGATGCCCAACTGATCAAGCGGACGGTCAAAGGTCGGGAACATCATTGCGAATTGTCACCGGCAGGTTTGGATCCGGCTCTTGAATGGGTTGAGCGACATCGGGCGTTCTGGCGACAGAAATTGGCGTCATTCGGTGCGTTTGTTGAAGGTCGCAATGATGGTGATCGAAATGATTGAGGTTACTGGCACCGGCTACGTTGTCCGCGAAAGCATGTGGTTTGCCACGGACCTTGAGACGGCATTTGCCGGTTGGACAAACTCAGAGGCCATTGCCAGCTGGTTTGGACCACCTGGCTACAGGGCCGAAGTTCTGGAACTCGATCTTGTGCCGGGAGGTCGTTGGCGTTTTCGGATGGTTCCTGAAGTGGGGCAGCCGTCACATCATGGCGGGCTGTATGTGGAAATCTGCCGGCCGGAGAGACTGGTCTTCACCTGGGAAAGTGAAGAAGACAAGCATCTGACAAACGGACGCGAAACTCTGGTCACCGTGACATTCACAGAAGAAGCCGATGGTGTCCGGGTCGGTATTCTGCACGAGCGACTGCCCACGCAAGGTGCAGTCGATGCCCTGTCCCAAGGATGGGGAAGAGGGATTAAACGTTTCAATGACTGGCTAGGGGGGCTGGAGGCATGACAGATCAGATTTCCGGTGGATGCGCGTGTGGAGCAGTGCGATACGAAGCGGCAGCAGAAATTGAGTTTTCGTTCAATTGCCACTGCCGCAAGTGCCAGCGATCCACCGGGACCGGGCATTCCAGCGCTTTCGCCCTGCCGAAAACGAGGCTGCAAATTCAAGGAGAAATAAGGGAGTACAAAGGTGGAAGCGATGCTGGTGCAGAAACCTACTCAGGCTTCTGTCCCGTTTGCGGCTCGCCTTTGACCAGTCGCACCGCAAGGTTTCCAGAGCGGATCTATGTGCATGCTGCGACACTAGACGATCCCGGCATGTTCGCCCCGACGTTCAACGTCTTTGAGGAGTGTGCCCAACCGTGGGATCCCCCGCGCAGTGATCTTGCAACAGCTCCACGCTAACAGTCTGCTGCACGGCCGACTATCCTCTCGTTGGTGGCGGAAAGAGAAGGGGCAACACCCGCATACACCGGAAACGCTGCAAGGATTGGAGTTCCTCGCTGAAACGGTGTCATGACAGGATATCGTTCTGGTACTTCAGTTCCAATCAGGATCGGCAACTGAAATCGGCTCGCTTGCCTTTTCAAGGTCTTTGCCTGCGGCCAACAGGATGTCTTCGCGAAATCTCGAAGCGACAAGCTGAACTCCGACAGGGCGATCGCGTACTTCACCTGTGGCAACCGACAGCGAAGGTACACCAATCACTGGCAGCGCTCTTTGCGTCAGTTGTGCTTCGAACACGTTAGCGAATGCTTCTTTCGAACTGACATCCAGTTGTTGGGAAAACGGCAGCTCGCCCGACACAGGGCAGATAAACAGCGGATAGTTCTGCAAAAACAGTTCCCATTGCCTGATCAGCCCCACACGTTCCTGCAGCGCGCCCATGAGGCTCTCAAGTCCAACGGTTCCAGCATCTAGCGACATTTGCTCGAAGACAAATTGGGAGTCGGGTTCTGCTTCGCGTTCGATCAGGTCTTTCTGGCCGAACTGGGTGTCTGCCATCCAAAGCCTCGCATTGACATTGGCGGCACGGCGCATGGGCGGGCAGTCTACTTCTTCAATCGTCCAGCCGGCGGATTTCAGTTTGTCCGCCGCTTCGACCAAGGCTGTGCGCACGTCCGGATCGATTGACATTCCGTCCGGCGCGAGTGTCAGTGCCGCCCGTTTTGGAAAGTCATCTCCGTTCATGGGAGAAGCCCGATACCACGGGTCTCTCATTTCCGTTGCTGACATGGCTGCAAGAGAGATTTCCAGGTCGGAAATGCTTCTGGCAATCGGTCCGGAAACTGCCATCAATTGTGCGCCGATATATCGATCGGGCGCACTGGCATTATAGGCCGGAATCCTCCCGAATGTCGTACGCAGGCCATGCAGACCGCAGGCATAAGCGGGGTAACGAATGGACCCTGCGATGTCCGTGCCATGACCCATTGCACAAATGCCCGCTGCAACGGCTGCCGAGGCGCCCCCCGACGACCCTCCCGGGGTGATATTTTTGTTTCGTGGGTTCAGAGTTTGCCCGTGCAGGCTGTTTTTGGTGAACCAGCGGAGCGAGAATGCGGGCGTGTTCGTACGCCCGACAATGACGCCACCGGCCTTGCGAATGTTGGTAACGACCGGGCTGTCGTCCTGCGCCACAAGGTCTTTCAGCAAACGAACACCATTGGTGGAGGCGTGTCCCTTTTGGTCGACATTCACCTTGACGGTTACCGGCACACCGCAAAGAACCCCGGGATCTTCTCCTCGCGCAATCGCATCATCAACCTGTTGCGCCGCCAGCAGTGCTTCTTCAGGAAATTCCTGTACGACCGCGTTTATCTTCGGATTGACCTCATCCATGCGTGCCAGATGGGCTTTGGTAACTTCGGTTGCGGATAACTTCTTAGAACGAACTGCATCGGATATTTCGCTTGCAGTCATTTTCCAGAATTCTTGCATCACTTGCGTCCCGTCGAATCCACCTTTGAGTGGAGGTTCGCACCGCTTTCTCCGAAAGTCGAGCAAGGTGTTGAAATCAGAAGACCGAATTCGCTTGGGACGACAATCCTTGGTCCGATTAACTTGCTACCAGCCTGCAATTGCTCTGCGGTAGCGAGACATTCTTTTCACTCTTTGCATGGGATCGACAGACCAACCTTGGAGCGATCCATCACCACTGAAGTCCGGAACCTTCGTACATTGCCGTCGTTGAAGAACAGCCGATGCGTCAGTTGTTCAAAATCCTGCATGTCACGGGCTGTGCAGATAAGAGTGAAATCTGCTTCGCCGGTCACATAGTAACATTGCTGGACTTGGAGTTCTGCCTGCGCACGTTTGCGAAAGGCATCAAGCTGATGCAGTGTTTCGCGCTCAAGCTCGACCATAACGATGAAAGTCATGCCAAAGCCCAGGCTTGTGGGATCGACAAGCGCAATTTCCTTGCTGATCACGCCCGTATCTCGCAACCGTTTCAAACGTCTTTGAACGGATGGAACCGAGAGGCCGCATTTATCCGCAAGAATATCCAGCCCGATACGGCTGTTGTCCTGGACCAGGTCGAGGATCAGTCGATCCGCATTATCAATTTGCGCTGCCATTTATCGAGTTTTCGAACTTTTTTGAGAAAAGTAATCGCGGTTGGAGTGTATCACGAAAATTAGCCTTATCCATTTCTGTTATGCTCAAGGCATGAAAACGACAGATGAACTGACCTTCGAGCCGGACTTCCTGCGCGCCATCGAATATTTTCGAGAGCAAGAGGTCTACCGTCCCTCACCATTGCGAGAGGTGCCTGGTCCTGGTGGCGTGACAGTCTGGGCAAAGGATGAAACCTCCCGGATGGGACTTGGTGCCTTCAAGGCGCTCGGTGGACCATACGCTGTTGCCCGGCTGCTTATGCGGAGTTGGAAGGCGGAGACCGGCGAGGACATTGACGCTGCCCGTTTGAAGGATGCGGATCTGCGCGCCTTTGCTTCCAGGCAGACATTCGTGTGTGCCAGTGCCGGCAATCATGGCCTGGGAGTGGCCGCCGGGGCACAGGCTCTTGGCGCCAGCGCGCGGATCTTTCTGGCAAAAACGGTTCCGCACAGTTTTGATGACCGTCTGGCTGAACGCGGGGCCGAAGTCGTCCGGGCTGGCGAAACCTATGATGACAGCGTCGCTGAAGCTATTGCCGATGCCGACCGCACAGGGGCAACCCTTCTGGCTGACGGGACGTGGCCCGGATACACGGACATCCCGAAACTGGTGATGGAAGGCTACACGGTCATTGCCGAAGAGTTGCGTTCGAGGTTTGAAGAGACCGGTATCTGGCCCAGCCATGTCTACCTGCAGGCCGGTGTTGGCGGACTTGCTGCCGCAATGGCTCACATGATCCGTAAGAACTGGGCGGAGCAGCCGGAAATCATCGTCGTTGAACCCGAAGCCGCACCTTGTCTGATTGAAAGTCACAAGGCAGGCAAGCCGGTTCGGGCAGACGGTCCTGACAGCAACATGGGCCGTCTTGATTGCAAGGAACCTTCGATTGTTGCCTGGAATACGCTGGAAAAGTGCGACGTCCGCTTCGTGACCCTGACAGAGAACGAAGGAGAGGCCGCAGCACGAGCTGTGACGGAGCTGGGCATTGCCACGACCCCGTCTGGAGCCGCCGGATATGCCGCACTTTGTAGGCAAATTCAGGAAGGTGTTTCAGGAGCCGGGTTCCGGCCGTTGGTGATCGTTTCCGAAGGTCCTGCCTGAGTGATGAAAGAGAACAAGATGACTGTGACGATCGACGCTGAACGGTTGCTCTCACGCCTGAACGTGCTTGGCAACATTGGGCGGGAAGAGGGGCGTCTGACGCGTCTTGCCGCCTCTGACGCGGATAAGGCGGGGCGCGATCAGTTGGTCGACTGGTTTGAAGAGGCAGGGCTTGAAGTCCGCATTGACAGGATTGGCAATGTCTTTGGTATCTGGAATGTTCCCGGAGACACCTCTCCGTTGATGATGGGCAGTCACATCGACACCGTGATCAACGCCGGAATACTTGATGGCTGTTATGGCGTTTTGTCGGCCCTTTCGGTCATTGAGGCCATGCGCTCAGCCGACGTTGAGCCGGATCGATCAGTGATTGTCGGTGCATTCACGAATGAAGAAGGGGTGCGCTATGCCCCTGATATGATGGGCTCCCTGGTTTATGCAGGCGGCATGGACACTGATGCCGCATTGGCAGTGACCGGCCATGACGACACCGTTCTAGGTGAAGAACTGGCGCGTATCGGATATGCCGGTGACATGGAGCCCGGCAGCATCGTGCCCTCAGCCTTTATTGAGGCGCATATTGAGCAGGGACCGGTGCTGGAGGCGGAAAACAAGCTGATGGGCGCTGTCGCCAACCTGCAGGGCATCTCCTGGCAGAAGGTGACAATCAGAGGAGAGGCCAACCACGCCGGAACAACGCCCACCTATTTACGCAAGGATGCGGGTCTGGCAGCCGCCAGGGTCATCACCTATCTCCGCCAGTTGGTCGAGGGCTCTGACAGCGTTGCCACGGTCGGAACAATCAGGTTCGAGCCAAATGCGATCAATGTCATTCCCGATTTTGCGGAGTTCACGATTGACCTGCGTGACCCGGATGAAGCGACATTGAAGGCACGAGAGGCAGCGCTGGCTGACTATCTGGCTGAGTTGGAGACGCAAGACGGTGTCAGGATAGAGACGGAGCCGTTGGCGCGTTTTGAACCCGTGGTCTTTGACCCGGAGATTGTCGGCTTAATTGAAGATTGTGCTGCAGCCCGGCAGCTGTCCTGCAGGAAAATGACATCCGGGGCAGGTCACGATGCTCAAATGATGGCACGGATCTGCCCGACCGCGATGATCTTCGTTCCAAGCCGCAAGGGCATAAGCCATAATCCGCTGGAGCACACGGACGACGCATCTCTTGTTGCTGGCGCTCAGGTGTTGCTGGATACGGCGGTGCGCATCGTGGTGCGGTAGTTTTGCCGATTTCCCGCCCAACCGTGTGCGGTTGCCATGGAAAGAGGTGGGATCTTCTCAATCGCGGCCGAAGTTTCTGTGTGATGCTTGCGGCAGAAACATCTGAGGTCTCTGCGGATTCGTCGGCGATCCCGCGAGCCACGCGACATGACCAGGGACATGTCACCTTCATCCGTTCAATCCGCACGCATCGACCTTCCGAAATATTCAGAAACCATGAAGTCTGGTTCACATGGACTAGATGTTTTCTTTACCCATTGCAGCTATCAATTGGATCAGGTTTTGCGGAAGCAGTAATTTCTTTGCCGGACGCACTGATTAAGGTGGCTAGATGTCAGTCCACATTGAAACGCTGTTATTGGACGAAGCTTCGGCTATTGCAGGTCGCGAAATTTCCAGTGACGAAGAGCTGCATGAATATTTCAACATCAATAAGCTTCTGACATTTATACAGAAAATTCATCAGAAGCTGGGTGCCGAACTTAACGTCAACAGTCTTTATATTTGCCAGACAGTTGGAACGCTCGCCAAGGCGATCGAGCAGCAACGCCACAACAACGTGCCAAAGTTGCTGCAGATCAAGGAAGGCGATAGCCGCCGACCGTTGATCATTTTCGCTGGAGGAGTGAGCTGCTTTCTTGAGATCAAGCATATTCTGAATGGCCTGAGCGAAAACTGTGCGGTCTTTGGCATGAACTTGACCAAGTTCGACAGACCTCGGACGGACCCGGCTGTTGTGGCGGATGAAGTCAGGTCCTGCATGGAAGAGCTCGAGAGTCAGGGAATTTCAGGCCCGGTCAGCCTGCTTGGATACTCGTTCGGCGGTATATTTGCGTTGGAACTGGCAAGAGCACTTCGATCGAATGGGAAAGAGGTCGAGTTTCTCGGTCTGATAGACACTCCGCAAAGCGAACATGCCTGGCCATTGCCGACATGGGTCGGCTTTCTGCTGCACCGCATCCGCCGTAAATCACGAAGGATCGTGTCCGGATTGCGCGCTGCAAGGTCCATGTCATCAGATGCTGACAAATCGCCTTGCAAAACAAGGCAGCGCCCGCTGCTCTATAGCTTACGCCCGCTCCTGTTTCGATTTTGCCACCCTTCAATGGAGGGGTATCCGGAACTTGCACCTGAATGGGTGGACGGCAACACACCGGATTACGAACGTGCGGGACGACAGCTTCTGCGTATGAAAGGTCTGTATAGGCCGAGCATGTATGATGGCGACCTGGTCTTCTACCGCGCGATGGGAGGATCTCCCAATGATTGCGATCCGCGGAAAGTCTGGACGCGCCATTTGCCCAACGCGGAATGGGTCGACGTCCGTGGCAACCATCTGAGCGTTATTGTCGGCAAAAACGGCGAAGCCATCGGGCGTGACATCAGCCGACGCATGAATGAACTCAGCCCTGAAGTGTGTTCAGGCTGATAAAAGGCAGCTGCAAGATTTCAGGCAGCTGCTTCGTGCATCAACCGCGGCGGCGTCTGCGTCGTCGCTCGCCTCCGGAGCTGTCCTGATCGGCAAGCTGCTTCGGTTCGGGTAGTTCCACCTTCGAGCGCAGGTTCGGGAACGGGTCGACCTTGTTGGGCAGAGCCATCGCATTGACGAAATGCTCCTGAAACTTCGGCTCCAGAGCAGTTTCTATTTTCTCAATGTCCCGGACCGTCTGTTCGATCTCGCGCCGGTAGCCCCTGTTGAGAAGGGCCATGCGCGCACCGGTTCCCGCCGCATTGCCGACGCCTGAAACGCCATCGAGCGGACAATCGGGAATAAGGCCGAGAATCATTGCGTATTTGGGATCGATGTAACTGCCGAAGGCTCCGGCAAGCCGGATCCGGTCCAGTTCATAGGTGCCCAGCTTGTCCTGAAGCAGTTTGACACCGGCATATAGCGCGCCCTTGGCGAGCTGGATTGCGCGGATGTCCGTTTGCAGAATGGAAATTTCCACCCCGTCGTCTGCAATCAGATAGGAAAATGTCCGCCCCTGAGACTGTATGCGCGACGTGCGGTTCGCCATCGAGCCGTCGATGACACCGTCTTCGGTGATCAGTCCCGCAAGATACATCTCGGCGACTGCTTCAATGATGCCGGAGCCGCAAATGCCGGTAACCCCGACACTCTCGACCTTTTCCGCAAAGCCGTCTTCGTCTGACCATTCATCGACGCCAATGACCTTGAAGCGCGGTTCAAGCGTTTCCTTGTCGACACGGATGCGCTCGATTGCACCAGGTGCTGCTCGCTGACCGGAGGAAATTTCCGCGCCCTCAAATGCGGGACCGGTCGGGGATGAGGCTGCCAGAAGACGGTTCTTGTTGCCGAGCACGATTTCTGCATTGGTGCCGACATCCACCAGCAGCGTGATCTCATCATGAGAGTAGGGGCTTTCGGAAAGTGTTGCGGCTGCAGCGTCTGCGCCGACATGTCCCGCAATGCATGGCAGCATGTAGACCCTAGCCCCCGGATTGAGCTCCAGGTCCAGATCTCGCGCATGCAATTCCATCGCATCGGAAACCGCCAACGCAAAGGGAGCGCCGCCAAGCTCGATCGGGTCAATCCCGAGGAACAGGTGATGCATCACCGGGTTGCCGACGAAAGTGGCGTCCAGAACATCGCTGCGCTCAGCTCCGACATCCGCAACGAGTTTTCCGATCAATGCGTTGATCGCATCGCGTACGGCCTTGGTCAGGTCGGGCAGTTTCGAAGGGTTCATCTGTACATAGGACACCCGCGACATCAGATCTTCGCCGAAGCGGATCTGTGGGTTGGATGTGCCGGCAGAAGAGACGGTTCGCCCGTTTCTGAGGTTGCACAGATGTGCAGCGATCGTTGTTGAGCCGATGTCAACGGCCAGACCATAGGCCACTTTCTTTTCGCCCGGCCATAGGGCGACGAGAGCAGGCGTCTGGAGGGCATCATTGTAAATTGCTGCGGTGACTGTCCACTGACCTTTGCGCAAGATCGCCTGAACCCGAGGCAGCAGGACCGGGTCGACCGCGAGGTCCGGCAGCCCGGTCTCCTGGCTCAAGGCCTCACGCAGACGATCAACATCGCCGCGCGGAGTTTCCATGTCGGGTTCGGTCAAGGTGAGTGTGATCAGAGAGACAGCGCTGTCCGCGTCGATATGCTTGGCTTCTGCTCGCTTGCGCACGACCTGGCGGTTGGTTTGCGCGTCCGTTGGCACGTCCACGACCAAATCGCCCAGGATCCTGGCCTGACAGGAAAGTCGCCGGTCAGCAGACAGCTTGCGCAATGTCGCATAGCGCGTTTCGGCCTCGGTCGCCTCTTCCAGATTTTCGGCGGCGCTGGTCAGGTTCTCCTTGGCAAAATTGCCTTCAGAAACGGAGATTTGACAACGCCCGCAGATACCGCGTCCGCCACAGACCGATTCCACATAGACGCCAAGCGACCGGGCCGCATCAAGCAGCGGCGTTCCGACCGCGAAAGTGCCCCTTCGTCCGCTGGGCTGAAAAACGACTTTGGCGAGTTTGGTCTCTTCGGTCATCTGGTCCGGTAGCTCGGTTTAAATGTCGCTTCCTGAAGCGCAAAACCCCTCCCCAACGGGGAGGGGATCGCGTTTGAGAGTTCATGCCCGGGCAGGGAGGATGCCCGTCACTTTCTCTCAGTTTTTATCCTGCAGATCTTCTTGCGGCACGTCCACCACGTCGGCGCCCGCCAGCCGCGGCCGCACCATCTGCCGGGGCAGCGGTCGAACCGGCCGCCGCAGGCTGATGATCACGGTAAGTCATGATCCATTCCTGGCAGTTCGGGTCGGTTCCGTTGAGGACATTGGCCGCCCGCACAGCTTCCATTTCCTGCGGCCGGCACGGGTTCATGATCGCCGAGGTCATGCCAGCGCCGATCACCATCGGAATGAAGCCGGCATTGATGCCGTGACGGTGTGGCAGACCGAAGGAAATGTTGGAAAGACCGCAGGTTGTGTTGACCTTCAGTTCTTCACGCAACCGACGCAGCAGCTGAAACACCTGCTGGCCGGCCGTGCCCATTGCGCCGATCGGCATGACAAGCGGATCCACGACAATATCGTGCGCGGGGATGCCGTAGTCGGCGGCACGCTCAACAATTTTCTTGGCAACCGCAAACCGGACATCGGGATCTTCCGAAATACCGGTTTCGTCATTTGAGATCGCGACCACAGGCACGTCGTATTTCTTGACCAATGGCAGAATGGCTTCGAGTTTTTCTTCTTCGCCCGTTACCGAGTTGACCAGAGGGCGGCCCTTGGCAACCTCAAGACCTGCCTTGATCGCTTCGGAGACAGATGAATCGATTGCTAATGGAACGTCCGTAAGCTCTTGAACAATCTCAAGAGTTTTGACCATGAGCGGCGGTTCGGTTTCGTTCGGATTAACAGCGGTGACACCGGCGTTGATGTCGAGCATGGTCGCGCCTGCGGCAACCTGAGCGATTGCATCGGCCTTGACGGTTTCGAAGTTGCCTTCAACCATTTCGGCTGCAAGTTTCTTGCGGCCGGTCGGGTTGATCCGCTCACCGATGACGCAGAACGGCTGGTCAAAACCGATTACGATTTCCTTGGTTGCGGATGCGACGACAGTACGGGTCATTTATGCGCTCTCGTTGGCGGTCATTGTTGATTGGGTTTGAAAGGACCAGCTCCCACGGCTATGCAGCCAGTCCGCAGTCTTTTGGATGCCACCGAACGGGTAGACATGGATTTGCTCGAGCTGCGATGTCGGCTGGCTGGTCACACGGGTTTCCAGAGGCTCCACCATCGTGTTCGGGTCATAGCCGGACAACATGGAGACCACCGCACCGCCGCGCTTCTTCAGGAAGTTCAGCGAATTCTCGACACCAGCAAAGGCTGCATATTTCAACAGCGTTGTCATTTTCGCGGGACCGGCAACACCGATGTGAACGGGGAACTGATTGCCCCATTCGCGCAGCTCATCGAGCCACAGGCTGACCCGGTGCGGATCAAAGCCGAACTGTGTGACAAGCCGGAATTCGGCGTCGCTGTTGGCTGCGATTTCGTGCTTGCGCTGAAGAAAGGCCTTGATCACATCCGGTTTGATATCCGGGGCACCTTCCGGGTGGCCGGCAACGGCTATCTTGTTGATGCCGAGCTTGTCGAAAAGACCGGTTTCCAAGAGTGCAACGGAAGAGGTGAGTGGGCCTGCCTTCTCCGCTTCACCGGCAATGGTAAGCACTTCGGTCACACCAGCTTCCTGAACAAGGCGGGTAATGCGGCGCTCAAACGCTTCCATGGAAGGATAACGACGCGCGGCCATATGGGGCACTGCCGTGAGTTTTGCGTCTCTCAAAACTCGCGCCGCCGAGACAATCGTGTCTTCGGAGGCATTTCCGAGATCGGTCACGTAAACCTGCGTGCCAGCCGGAATATTGGCCAGCAGTTCGGTCTTTTCGACCACCTGCTTTGGCGACATTTCGGTAGAGGCGGCCAGCCGCCCATTCGCCAACAGGCGTTGTTCAGTCATTCTCCGTGCCTCCACTTGCAAGCAGCGTTTTCAGTCTTTCCTTCGGATATGCGGCAACGAGTTCTTCAAGTGCCGCTTCCGCTTCCGTTTCCAGGTCGTCCGAAACCTCTATAGGGTCGGCACGGCGCCACTCCGCCATATAGGCGTCGCTGTCCTTTGCCCCGACCCGCATGGCACATGCGTCAATTGCTTCCATGAACACGGGCGGCATTTCCCTGCGTGCGGACTTGCGTCCTTTCTTCACCAGGATCTGTGCCGGAATATCCCGCCAGTACACGATGATCTTTTGAGCCATGGTTTCTCGCTCCTCTTGAAAACCATGATTGCCGGATAAGCCCGAATTCAAGTCGCCTGATAGCGGCATCGGCAAGTGAAATTCCGACCTGTCCGAAGGCGATTTCGAGGCACGTGATCCCGAAAGCTGATTCAGGTTTTGCTTTCCAGGAACGGGTCGAGCATTCCGTACCCCGTACGCCGCATTTCAAATGGCAGATCGAGCCGTTTCGCAGCCTCGCGTGCGGCTTCTTCAAGCTTTGGATCGTCCGTCTGCGCCAGGTAAAGCAGCCGCGTATAATGTTCAAAATACATGTCCCGCAAATGCGGGTGCCAATCGAGGCCAAGCGGTTCTATGACCATCGTTTGAAAATGACGGGCAAGGAAATCGGTCAGGTAGAAAGTCCCCAGCTGATCATCTTCCAGCTTATCAAATTCCTCAAGGCCTGTGAAAAAGGCATAGCAATGAGCGCCTTCGATCCGCCTTGCTCCGGTTTCTTCCAGAACCTTGTCCAGGAGGCCACCGGTTCCGCAGTCGCCATAGGCAACCAGGATATCGGAATAGACATCCCGGTGCAGCATGATCGTGCGGCGAACTTCTTCGGGAATCTTGTCGGGAGTGTTGTGGAGTTTGGCCGGCAGGCAGGTGAGGTCGATGTGATCGAGGCCGTTCTGGTCGCGAAGTGCGACGATTTCCCGTGCCAGTGCACCGCAGGCAATGACAAGAACGCGACCGATTTTGTCGTTCGCGTTCTCATCCGTTTCAATCGGAAAAAGAGGTTCGCCCGCCTGCATGTCGGCAGCCCCCTCCCACACTTGTATCAGCCTTTGCCGGCCAGCTGGTTGTGACGGCGGGCAATCAGATCCTTCGCCATCTCAACCGCAACAGCCGCATCCCGGCAGTATCCATCAGCACCGACCGCTTCACCAAATTCTTCGTTCAGCGGTGCGCCGCCGACAAGAACGATGTAGTCGTCACGGATACCCTTTGCCTTCATCTCGTCGATGACGACCTTCATGTAAGGCATGGTCGTGGTCAGAAGGGCAGACATGCCGAGGATCTCTGGCTGGTGCTCTTCGAGGGCCGCCAGATAGTTTTCGACCGGATTGTTGATACCGATGTCGATCACTTCGAAGCCAGCACCTTCCATCATCATGGAAACGAGGTTCTTGCCGATGTCGTGAATGTCACCTTTCACGGTGCCGATCACCATCTTGCCGACCTTTGGTGCGCCGGTTTCGGCAAGCAGCGGACGCAGGATGCCCATGCCGGCCTTCATGGCGTTTGCAGAGAGCAGCACTTCCGGCACGAACAGGATGCCATCACGGAAGTCGACACCGACGATCCGCATGCCTTCAACCAATGCCTTGGTCAGGACATCGTAAGGGACCCAGCCGCGCTCCAGCAGGATATTAACGGCATCTTCGATTTCTTCCTGAAGACCGTCATAGAGGTCATCATGCATCTGCTCGACAAGTTCGTCGTCGGAGAGGGAGGCGAGATCGATATCTTCTTCATCGGACATTGGCAGCTCCAACAGGCGCAAAGAGAGTTCAACTTAGTGAAAAACCTTATGCCTCAAGCGGGATTTGCCGATATCTTCAAAGCGACACCGCCAGTCGTTTACGCGACAGGGAGGTAACGCTTGCGGGAGATGGATCAGGAATCGTTTATTGCATGCAGAAATCAGGTGTAATTAGATCGACTTGTACCATAGATGGAAAACAGCAATGACGGGTCGGGTTTCAATCGCCGCATGTTTGGTCTCGGCCTTTGCCCTGAGCGCCTGCCAGTCGCTGGGCGGCAGCGTCGAGGTGGTTCACAAGACCGGATCGACCCTCGCACAGCGGCAGGGGGTGATAGACGCATGCCAGGTTGCAGCTCTCAAGGATGTGCCGCCGGCATACGAGACGCGCATTGTTGGAGGTTATGGCGGCGGTTTTGGCCCGCGCTATTGTGCCGGCTGGGCGTGTTACGGTTATCGCGGTTACGCCGGACCTCCGACAACAGTCAGCTTTGATCCGAATGATCCCTTGAGGGCAAGGCAGTTTCAGCTCTGTTTGCGCAACAAGGGTTACAGCCTGATAACGCGTCCGGTTTGCACGACCGAACAGGAAACAAGCGCCTACCTCAATGAGAAACGGCAAGCGCCTGCCGCCGGAATTTCCTGCGTCGCAGGCGAGCCCCGGCTGCAGCGCAGGTGGGTCAGAACCCAGTAGATGGCGTTGAATGGAAATGGGCTATGGATCCTGGGAACAGCCCTGAACACATGTAGGCAGTCAGATGCGCAGGATGAGCAAGATCAGAAATCGTTCATCGTCAATTGGGTATACTGAAATGTGACAAGCAGAGAATGAAGCCAAAAGACAAGCATGCGGCAGCAGATTTCTGGGGTTGTGCACGCTAAGATGCTGTTTTGGTTTCAGTTTTGAGCAAACTTGATTCTGGCCTCCTATCGGGAGACGCGTATGGACTTTCGTTCGATTTTCGACGTCGCGGCAAATATGTCCGAGCTTGCCGTTGCAACGCCTGATAAATACTCTCACCTGAAAACGTCGTTTGCCCGGGATCTGGAGCAAATTGATCCGTTTTTTGGCAAAGCAGGAACACAACCTTGTCCGATCTGTTTTCGTGTCGACCAAGTGGTGCAGCTGAAAAAACTTGCTGAGACTCTTCACGGAATCATCGAAACCGTTACGCAGATGTACGTGAACGGAAATGCCGAACTTCTTGAGTTGTTTTCTCAATACGCGATCTACAAACCCTTCATGATCCGGCAACTCGAGCATTTCCAGGTCTATGGACGGTATGATTTTCTGGTGAATACCCAGGGGAACATTGTTTTTCTTGAAACCAATTCAGCGATGCCTGGTGGTTTTATTCCTGTCGGGATCACAAATGATCGATTTGCCAACCGTATTTCGGGAGAGTTCGAAGTTCCCCACTGTCGAGGCGAGTACAGCGATCCTGGGGCAGAGCTGGGAGGCAGCATCAAGCGTATGATGCGCAAGTTCTCAACCGCTTCAGGCGCGATTGCAATCGTTACAGATGAAAATCAAAAATATAATGAAATCAATCTAATAAGGGGCGCACTGGAAGGGGCTGGTTTAACCGTCTACGTCGGTCCGGTCGATGAATTGCAACATCGAATTGGCTATCGGATGTCCGGTGAAGGAGAAGCCGTGACAGCGCTTTACAACAAGATGCGGCTGTTCGGAAGCAAGCACAGCTGGAAAGCTGGCGCACTTTCACACCATCACGGGTTTCTGGAAGCCGTATCTGACAACAATGTTCTGTTGATCAACAACGTCGCTGCCATGACCATCACTGAAGACAAGGCGATATTTGCTGCCTTCCGGTTGCCGTCCGTCCGGGCGGCACTTTCAGATGAAGAAAATGCATTCATCGACGCGCACACACCAGAGTCTTTCCTGTTGGATCAACATTCGTTCGATGGCGAATACCGGGGAATTTTTGAGGAAGTCCTGTCTGACCCGGAAGAGTGGATTGTGAAACCGCGCAATGATTACCAGGGGCTTGGTGCATCCAGTGGCCGCGACCACACGAAGGATAGTTGGACAGACCTGGTCCGGTCGCTCGCCAAAGGGGACGTTCCGTACCTTGCGCAAAGGCGTGTCGATTCATTCCTGTACAACTCTGCTCAAGTCGGCTCCACAGGCGCTGTTTCAATAGATCAAGCCAGGTTGGCTGGCGGGATTTATTATCGAAACGGCAAATTCGGAAACATTGTTGGCCGCGCGTCGACGGCAGAAATCGCGAATGTGAGTTCAGGTGCGGCTTATCTTGTGCCTGTAGTCTACGAGGTGACTTGATTGACGGGCCTCAATGGATTGCGGTTCAAAAAGCGCACGGCTCAGGTGAAACGTGTTTGAAGACGTGCGGCAATCACAAAGTCACAAAAGCGCTCACCCGGTGAAATTGGAACGGACGACAATCTTTGTTGTGGCGGCGATGAGCCTCGCGCAAGGGATGGTCTTTTATGATATTTCGGCAATCGGCATTGCGCTGCCGGAAATGCGGAGCGCCCTGGATCTGAGTTCGGCAACGCTTCCCTGGGTGGTTAACGCTTACATCGTCTCTTATGCGGCCTGCGTCGCGGTTGCAGGTCGGCTTGGAGACGCTATCGGCACGCGTGCAACATTCTGTATGGGGGTCGGTTTTTTTCTGCTTGGTTCCGCGCTGGCAGGTGCAACGCCTCATCTTGAGCATCAATCAGCCAGTTGGATCTTGACTGCGCGGGTCATCCAGGGAGTTGGCGGTGCATTGATCATGCCCACGTCACTGGCAATCGTTCTGAAGCTTGTACCCAGGGAAAGGCGTGGGCGTATTGTCGGATATGTCGTGAGCGGCGCCCAGGCAATTTTTGTCATGGGGCCGTTGTTGGGTGGAATTCTGGCACAGCATGTTTCCTGGCGCAGTGTATTTTACCTGGCTCTTCCTGCCGGGATTGCGGCATTGGTCATTGTCGGTAGTATCTCTTGGTCGGAGCAACGATCCGGAAAAAGCAAAGCCGAATTGTCCGGCTACGTCGGATTAAGTGCTGTACTGGCATCCGGGCTCGCCCTGCTTGTATTTGGTCTTCAAGACACAAGCGGAGCTTCCCATATCGGTGTTTTGCCTCTCGCGGCCATCGCAATCGGCGTCAGTCTTCTTTTCGTATTCGCTGTGCTGAACCGACAGGCACAACACCAGCTTCTGCCACTGAAATTGTTTGGAGCATCCAGGTACCGGCATTTTTCCTTTGCGGTTGCCTGCACGCAGATGTTTGCAGTCGCAGTTTGTGTTTTCGTTCCTCAAGCTCTGCAGATTGAATTTCAACTCTCTCCTTCGGTCGCCGGGTTTGTTTTGCTTGCCTTTGTCGGTGGATGGATTGTTGTCGTACCGGTGACGGGGCGAGTGTTCGACAGGTTCGGCCCTTATCACCTCCTCCTTTTGGGGCCTTCGATCACATTGGCCGGGTTTGTTGTGTTCGACGCGGGGTCCTATCGCGGCAGTCTGTTCTATTCCGTTTTGGGGCTGTTCATGGCGGGGGTGGGGACAGGATTGACGGTTCTGCCCTCTTACGTGAGCGCCGTGGCTGTTGGAGATGACAGCGAACGCGGCAGCGTTGTTGGGCTCACCCAGACAATACGTCAGGTCGCCGGAAGCCTTTCAATCGCGCTGCTATCAGGTGTGTTTGTCTTTTCCGCGCATACGGCACCGAAGGGATATGCAGCTGTCGGGCCAGGCTATCGCTGGATGATCCTGCTACTTCTGTTCAGTGTTGTTATGAACGCAGTCTTTTACCTGGTGCACCGCAGAGAAACAAAAAAGGGGGCCGAAAAAGAATGATGAGTGGGATCTGTGTTTGATTGTTCGAAACTCACCCGCCAGCAGACTGGGCAATTTGTCGAAAGCTGCGATGAATTTCGAGTTGGTACTCCAGCATTTTCATGCTGCGTTGAGAATGAGGCACCGCCAAAACCTTGCCGACTAGAGGTATCTTATGACTGATGATTTGCTTCCGATTGAACGTTACGAGCCACCGCACTCTCCACAGCTTCTTGACGATTTGGGCAGGCTTCGCGTGAGAGCCTGGAGCCAGGAGAGCGGCGTGAGCGAGAAAATCAGAACCTCAGGAAAATGGCTCGACGAAAAGGACGAAAACGCCTTCCACTACGTGTTGAAAGACGCTTCCTCATCTTTGGTTGGCGCGGCACGGATGAACTTGTTCGAAACCAAGGACAAGGCAGACTACGTTTCGAATTTTACCTTCCGAAGACCTGTTGTCGGCCGTGTCGCCGTTGTTTCCAGACTGGTGCTATTACGTGAATTTCATCACCGGGGACTTTGGCACGATTTCGATATGATCCGTATCAGAGAAATCAAGGCCATGGATGTCAACGCTATCCTGGCGATCTGCGGAACTTACCGCCTGGAAAAACTCAAGGGGGAGGGTTTTGAGCAAGCCGGTGAGCCGTTCACGGAAAAGGAGCTGCCCGATCATGTCGCGTATCCGATCTGTCATTATTTGGAAACGTGAGGTGATCCATGGACGATTTGTCGAAAGAGTTTGATGTCGTCGTAGTGGGGGGTGGCAACGCAGGCTACTCGGCTGCAAGTGCGGCGGCCGAGGCAGGAGCGAATGTGCTGCTGTTGGAAAAAGCTCCCGAGCAATGGGAAGGGGGCAATAGTGGTTTCATTGCAGGGTTTTTGTTTGCCTACGACACCGTCGATGATCTGAAGGCCATTGTAGATTTCTCACCTGAAGATGAGAGTTCTGTCATTTCTCCGTATCCCAAGGAAAGTTTTCGTCAGGATATGTTGAATGCCAGCGACGGGCGCTCTGATCCGGAGTTGCTCGAAATCCTCGTGGATGAATCTTTGGACGCGATGAATTGGTTGAGACGTCGCGGATTTAGTTTCCGTCTGAACCGGGAACGCATGGCTCACAAGATTGACGGACGTCACGTCTATTGGGGCGGTGCGCTTGTCGGCCCTGCAGAACGTGGCCGTGGATTGATGCGCGAGCACAGGCAATCCGCGCAAAGGGCTGGCGTTACAATTTGTCTCGGCGCTCCGGCAACCGGACTTGTTTCGCAAGCCGGGCGCATTTGTGGTGTTACCGTTGACCGGAACGGTGAAACATCTGAAATTCGTGCGACCAGTGTCATTCTTGCATGCGGCGGATTTGAAGCCAGCAGTTCACTTCGGGCACGCTTTCTCGGAGAAATCTGGCGGGATGTGAAGGTGCGCGGCACCCCGTACAACACCGGAGACGGATTTCACTTCGGTGAATCAGTCAAAGCTGCGTTCAAAGGGGATCTGGCAGGGTGTCATGCAACCGGATGGGCCTATGAAGCTCCAGATATCGGAGATCTCGAACTCACCAATCGTCACAGCCGTAACTTTTACGTTTTCGGGGTCGTGGTCAACAATGAGGGCGAACGGTTCATTGACGAGGGAAAGGATATTCGAACCCACACCTATGTCGAGATGGGTCATAGCATTGCAGCGCAACCGGATCAGATTGCTTATCAGGTGTTCGATGCCAAATCCTTTGAGCTCCTCAATCCGCTGGAATACGGGGAACCCGCCAAGTTCGTAGAGGCGGAAACCCTGGAAGAGCTTGCGCGGAAAGCCGATCTCCCAGTTGAAAGTTTTCTCAAAACGATATCCAGATACAATGATGCGATCGTGGATGGTTCCTTTAATCCCTCTGCGCTGGACGATTGTAAAACAAAGGATCTGGATCCGCCCAAGAGCCACTGGGCGCGCAAAATCGACACGCCCCCATACAAGCTTTTCAAGCTCACTGCAGGGATAACTTTCACCTTTGGGGGGCTCAGTGTAGACACCGACATGCGAGTGAAATCGGAAGCCGGGCCTCCCATTGAGGGGCTCTATGCGGTCGGCGAAATGGTCGGTGGTCTGCACTATGGCAACTATGCAGGCGGGAGCGGCATAACCTTTGGTGTCGTGTCGGGACGACGAGCCGGGACACATGCTGCGGGCCGCGCACGAGGTGTCGTTTGACAGAAACCGTGCGCGGCAACTTCTTTATGTGTCAATCGCTGCGTCAGCAACGACCGATTGGTGTTTCGTGCTCACCACGGTGAGCACGAAAATCACTCATCCAGCAATTAGAACAGTCCTTCGATCTGACCGTTTTCGTCCAGCTTGATGTGGTTTGCGGACGGGACACGCGGCAGACCCGGCATGGTCATGATCTCACCGCAGATCACCACGATGAACCCGGCACCAGCCGACAGGCGAACTTCACGAACCGGCAGGCTGTGGCCAGTCGGCGCGCCGCGAAGTTGCGGATCGGTGGTGAAGGAGTACTGCGTCTTGGCCATGCAGACCGGAAGATCGCCAAAGCCATCGGCTTCCCAGCGCTTCAGCTGGTCCCGGACGGACTTGTCCGCCAGAACTTCGTCTGCGCGGTAAATCCGCTTGGCAACAGTTTCGATCTTTTCGAACAACGACAGGCCGTCTTCGTAGAGCGGAGCAAACTGTGCAGCGCCGCTTTCGGCAAGCTCAACAACGCGGTTTGCCAGTTCCTCGGTTCCGGCAGAGCCGTTGGCCCAGTGTGTTGCCAGGATCGCGTCGACGCCGAGCTCTGCGCAGTAGTCCTTGACTGCCTGTACTTCAGCTTCGGTGTCAGCAGTGAAGTGGTTGATCGCGACAACAGCCGGAACACCGAACTGCTTGACGTTCTCGATGTGACGGCCAAGGTTGGCACAACCGCTCACGACCGCTTCGACGTTTTCGCTGCCCAGGTCTTCCTTCGCCACTCCACCGTTCATCTTCAGCGCCTTGATGGTGGCGACGATGACAACGGCATCAGGGGACAGCCCGGCCTTGCGGCACTTGATGTCGAAGAACTTCTCAGCGCCAAGGTCGGCACCGAAACCGGCTTCGGTGACCACATAGTCCGACAGTTTCAATGCGGTCTGGGTGGCCACAACCGAGTTACAGCCGTGCGCAATGTTGGCGAACGGGCCGCCATGAATGAACGCCGGGTTGTTTTCCAGGGTCTGGACCAGGTTCGGCTGCAGCGCTTCTTTGAGGAGAACGGTCATTGCGCCGTCTGCTTCCAGATCACGTGCCCGGATCGGGGAACGGTCGCGGCGATAGGCAACGATGATGTCACCGAGGCGCTTCTGCAGGTCTTCCAGATCGGTCGCCAGGCAGAGGATCGCCATGATTTCGGAGGCAACGGTGATGTCAAATCCGCCTTCGCGCGGGAAGCCGTTGGCAACGCCACCGAGCGAGCAGACAATCGAACGCAGGGCACGGTCGTTCATGTCGAGCACGCGGCGCCAGGTCACGCGGCGCTGGTCGATGCCAAGCTCGTTGCCCCAGTAGATGTGGTTCTCGATCAGGGCGGACAGAAGGTTATGAGCGGAGGTGATTGCGTGGAAGTCGCCTGTGAAGTGCAGGTTGATGTCTTCCATCGGAACGACCTGGGCGTAACCGCCACCGGCAGCACCACCCTTCATGCCGAAGCAAGGGCCAAGGGACGGTTCCCGCAAACAGATCATTGCGTTCTTGCCGATACGGTTTAGGCCGTCACCCAGGCCAACGGTTGTGGTCGTCTTGCCTTCACCTGCCGGGGTCGGGTTGATCGCTGTTACGAGGATCAGTTTGCCGTTGTTCTTGCCGTCGAGGCTTTCGATGAAGTCGGCAGAGATTTTGGCTTTGGTGCGGCCGTAAGGCAGCAGAGATTCGTCTGAAATGTTCAGTTTGGCACCGATTTCCTGAATCGGTTTCATCTTCGCTGCGCGAGCAATTTCAATATCGCTTGCCATTTGCTTTCTCCGGGGCGTTTCCAAAAAATAGGGCGTCAAACCAGCGGGATTGCACCGTCTCGACGTTGGCGAAACGCTATTTGAGAAGGCGGTGCAACAAGTGTTCCGAATACGACAGGATGCGCCTAGGAAGCGACGGGCGGGGCCAACAAGGGAAACCGGCTGATCCGATTGCCGAATTTGTGAAATTATTGCTTTTCAAATCGGGCGGTTCACAATTGTCGGAATTCACATCTGGACAAAAGAAAAATTGCAAAATCCGAGCAAACGGATTTTAGTTCCGTGATGACAGATTCAGATATCCTTTCCCGTCTCCCTGAGCGTTTGAAGAAAGCGCGTCGCGCACAAGGCCTCTCCCTGGAGGCTGTTGAAAAGCTTTCTGGCGTTTCTCGGTCCATGGTCAGCCAGATCGAGCGAGGTGAATCCAACCCAACCGTGGCAACGCTGCTCAATCTCACAAGAGCGCTCAACGTCGACTTTGCCGGATTGCTGGGAGAGGAGACTGCGGAGGATCGGGTCGAAATTCTGCATGAACATCAGACGCCGACACTCGACCGCGCCGGAGATGGCTGCAAGATCCGTATCCTGTCGCCTCCTCAGGACACTGGGCGCCTGGAAGTTTATGAGCTGATCTTCTCGGAAGGCGGCAAACTGGAGAGCAAGCCGCATGAACGCGGGACGCGCGAGCAACTGATCGCAGAAGACGGGCGATTGCAGGTTACATCCGGCGTTGCAAAAGGCGTCATCAGCAAGGGAGACACTGCCAGATATGCGGCCGACGTCCCGCATTGCATTGAAGCGATCGACGGGCCGGCAAAGGCGGTGCTGATGGTGGTGAAACTCTGACCAGACCTTTCAGACACTCTCACAGTGAGCCAGCAATGCTGCCCGGTTGATGACACGCATCCGTCCGTTTGCGGCTTCGACCCATCCGTTGTCCAAAAAGGGGCGTATCACGCGGCGTACGGTCGGGTAAGAGATTCCGGTCATTTCGGCCAGTGACTTCTGCGTCAGGACAAACCAGGGCGCTGGGTCGCTGCCGTCGTCGTGAATGAGCAATCGCATGACGATCGCACGTGTGTTCTGGCTCGCCGACAGGGAGCTGATCAGGCGAAGAGCCAATCGGACATTCTGGTAGGTCAGGCGATAAAAGTCGGTGATCAGCGTCGGATGCTGTTTGAGCAGATAGTAGATGGCAGAAGCGTCCAGATGCAGCAGGACGGCATCTGTGACGGTGCTGATCGTAATCAGTCTTTCCTTCTGGGCAAGGTGGGCCAGGTCACCGATCCAGTATCCGGGCTCAACCTGGTGAAAGGCGACCATCTCGCCCAGTTCATTGGGATGGGTGAGTTCAACCACGCCCTGCAGGACACCATACAAACCGTCAGACATCTCTCCGGCGCTATAGACCGCAGACTTGGCCTTGAAGGTTTTGATCTTGCCGAAATTCAGAATCGCTTCCCGCTTGTCTTCGCGGATTTCGGATGCCCAGCCGGATTGGCGGAAAATATCAAGTTGATCGTGTTTACGGGAAAAGTTTTTTTGGCGTTCAGTGCTCATATGATCAATCGTGGTCAGCATATAACGTTTAGGTAAATATGCATGAGTGTACACGTATTCCAAGGGAGGAGCCTTCTGAATCGTGTTTAGTTTCAGGCGGCATTTTTCTTTGCTTCCTTTAGGTTTTCAATTGTTGATTTGAATTATGGCCAGCCGCGTGGGGCAGCGCGGAAAATTGTTGAGTTTGCAAGCGTATCCGGAAAAGAAAGCGTCACCGCTTCTAAGTGAAGTGTCTGACGGGATGGGTTCGGGCTGATGTTGCGCAGAACACATGTGTAACGGGTCCTGATCGATGTCAGAGACGAGCCGGATGTCGACGTGCAGATACAGATAAACAGCTGCGGTTTCGATTGATAGATCGCTTATCCGGACAGGATTTGCCTCTCTGTGAGGTGAAGGTTTCCCAGCGTCGCAGCGCCATAGCAAAAGAACCTAAGCTGCCGGTCGCCCGATCCGGCGCTTGCTCGGGCAGAGGTTGGACCCCACTCCAATCCAGCCCGAGTTTTTTGCCTTGGCGCGTCTGCGGCTCCAGTGCAGCGGCCTTCACGGGCCGCTGCACTGGCCAAATGTCATCGCCCGGGTAAGGCCATCGACTTGGGTAAGGTATTGCTGGTCGAATTATAATTTTCCGTAATGTTGGATGAGTGTTCTTTTATCGTGAACAAAAATCCAGTATAGTGGAGTGAGTTTCCATTTTGCTGGAGAGAACCACTTGTCCGACGCTTTTTTGTCCCACATTTCGAATACGCTGAAAGAGATCGAAGCCGAAGGGCTATACAAACGCGAGCGCCTGATCACTTCACCCCAAGGCGGTCTGATCACCGTTGGCGGACGGGAAGTCATCAATCTGTGCGCCAACAATTATCTCGGGTTGGCCGATCATCCTGCGCTGATAGAGGCGGCAAGAAACGCACTGGAGCCGAAAGGCTACGGTATGGCCTCCGTGAGGTTCATCTGCGGGACGCAAGACATTCACAGAGTGCTTGAGAAGCGTATCGCAAAGTTCCTCGGCAAGGACGACTCGATCCTGTTTGCTGCATGTTTTGATGCAAATGGCGGGCTTTTCGAGCCGCTCCTTGGGCCTGAGGATGCGATTATATCGGATGCGCTTAATCATGCCTCGATCATTGACGGCATCCGTCTTTGCAAGGCCAAACGGTTTCGCTACGCCAATTCCGATATGACGGATCTGGAAGCCAAGCTGAAGGAAGCGCGCGAGGCGGGAAGCCGCCACATCATGATCGCGACCGACGGTGTTTTTTCAATGGATGGCTATCTCGCCAAACTGCCGGAGATTACCGCTCTGGCGAAGAAATACGATGCGATCGTCATGGTGGATGATTGCCATGCAACCGGCTTCATGGGGCCGAAGGGGGAGGGAACTCCGGCGCACTTCGGTGTAGATGTCGATATTCTGACCGGTACGCTGGGCAAGGCACTGGGCGGCGGTATCGGCGGCTACATCGCCGGACCGCAACCGGTCATCGACCTGCTGCGCCAACGTGCACGACCTTATCTCTTCTCCAATTCGCTGCCACCGGCAGTGGTCATGAGCGGTCTTGAAGCGATCCGGTTGGCTGAGGAAGGTGACGAACTGCGCCGGAATCTTTTTGAGAACACCAAATACTGGCGGAGCGGACTGGAAAGCCTCGGCTTCACCCTCTTGCCGGGAGAACATCCGATTGTTCCGGTCATGCTTGGTGAAGCCAAGTTGGCGCAGTCGATGGCAGCCCAGTTGTTCGAAGAAGGTGTTTACGTATCCGGTTTCTTTTTCCCGGTCGTTCCGCGCGGGCAGGCACGTATCAGAACCCAAATGAACGCTGCTTTGACCAGAAACGACCTGGATCGTGCGCTGGAGGCCTTTGAGAAAGCAGGCAAGGTGACGGGAGTTTTGTGATGGCCAGCAATCAGATGAAAGCACTCTGCAAGTCCGAGCCGAGAGAGGGGCTCTGGATGACCCGCGCGCCCGTGCCTGAAATCGGACCGGACGATGTTCTGGTCAAGATCAACAAGACAGGTATCTGCGGGACGGATATTCACATCTGGAACTGGGATGACTGGGCCGCAAAAACGGTGCCGGTCCCCTTGATCACCGGTCACGAGTTCGCAGGCGAGATTGTCGAGGTCGGCAAGAATGTCTCTGAGTTTGAAATCGGCCAGCGATGCTCCGGCGAGGGGCATCTGATCGGCAAACAGTCCCGCCAGTCTCGGGCAGGCAAGTTTCACCTGGACCCTGAAACGAGAGGCATCGGTGTCAACGAGCAAGGTGCCTTTGCCGAATATCTGCGCCTGCCGGCTTTCAACGTCGTTCCCCTTCCGGATGAAATCGATGATGAAATCGGTGCCATTCTCGATCCACTGGGCAATGCGGTTCACACAGCCCTCAGCTTCGATCTGGTTGGTGAAGATGTTCTGATAACCGGTGCCGGTCCGATCGGTATCATGGCCGCTGCCGTTGCTCGTCATGTTGGTGCGCGCAATGTGGTCATCACGGACGTCAATCAGGCACGCCTGGATCTGGCAACAAAGGTTGCTGACGTTGTACCGGTTAACGTTGCAAAGGAAGATCTTGAAGGCATCGAGCAGAAGCTGGGGATGCAGGAAGGATTTGACGTCGGCCTGGAAATGTCCGGAAATCAGATCGCGCTCGACCAGATGGTCGAAAACCTTGTCATGGGTGGGCGGATCGCTCTTCTTGGAATTCCGCCCGGCAAATCTCCCGTCGACTGGTCCCGCATTGTGTTCAAGGCGATCACGATCAAGGGTGTCTATGGCCGTGAGATTTTTGAAACCTGGTACAAGATGATTGCCATGCTTCAAAATGGCCTGGATGTGCGCAACGTCATCACCCATCGCTTCGACGTTGATGAGTTTGAAGACGGATTTGCGGCCATGAAGTCGGGAGAAGCCGGAAAAGTTGTGCTCAACTGGACCTGAGCGATCCAAAATGATCGAGACCCATCGATATGGCTGAAACGGCTGCCTTTCAGACAGTGCGCTGTAAGGAGACGCGTAGGCTTTCGAGCATTGCGCGCGGCGGCCAACGTACAGAACGCTGCAGATAAGGTGTCCGGAACGGATAAGACCAGGCAGCTCTGTGGCAGCTGAGCGGGCTGGTCCGCACCATTTCAACCAAATGAATGGGTCTCGAACTCACCTCAGGCGCGTCTCTCGCGCGCCGGGAAGATCGGAAGAGGTTTCCGACAAATGGTCGGCGTCAGGCAAAACCGGATTTCTGTGGCAGTCCCATCTTCTTGAGGATCATGACCACTGGGCAAAGCCCGGTGATCGAAGCCTGGACGAGCTGGGCTCCCAAAAGACCGGTCAGCCAGAGCCAGTTGAGATTGACGTAGACCGCAAGTAGCACCGAAACAACGATCACAGCGCCGACGACAAGAAGCATAGCTCGTTCGACAGTCATGTTCGTACCTTTGTTTGTTATTTTCGAAATAATGAAACTATTACGCGTTCGATCAAAAAATCCAGACCACTTGTCGATGAAAGTGATCTGTACACCTGCGGCATTTTCGCATGATGGAGACGCGCTGATGCTGAGGAGATGACGCCTATTGCGATAGATTGGCGTCATTTGCGCCGGTTTGTCGCGATCTGCCAGCGTGATTGAGCAACAAGTTACCTATTCTCCAACTCAAATGAGTGGATTGGAGACAAGAAACATGGCTTCCCGTTTTCGCAAGACGGCTTTGGTTACAGGTGCTTCCTCCGGAATGGGAAAGGATACCGCCTTCAGGCTGATCAACGAGGGATACACGGTTTTTGCCGCTGCCCGGCGGGTGGAAAAGATGCGGGATCTGGAAGAAGCGGGTGCCACGCTGATCGAGATGGACATATCCCGCAAGGAGAACATCAGATCAGCTGTTGAAAGGATCATGAACGAGAGCGGCGGTGTTGGCGTCCTGATCAACAACGCCGGCTTTGGCATGTTCGGCGCCATAGAAGAAACGGAGATTGATGACGCGCGCTACCACTTTGAAGTGAATCTCTTTGGGCTTGCGCATTTGACACAACTGCTCTTGCCGGCAATGCGCTCCCATAAGTTCGGAAAGATCATCAATTTCAGCTCTGTGGGCGGCAAGATCTATTCTCCCATGGGAGCGTGGTATCACGCGACCAAACATGCCCTTGAAGGCTGGTCCGACTGTTTGCGTATCGAAGTCGAGCAATTCGGCATTGATGTTGTCATCATCGAGCCGGGTCTGATCCAGACCGAGTTTGGTGATGTTATGAGTGGTCCAATGCTTGAACGCTCAGGGACAGGTCCGTATGCAGCCATGGCTAAGGCAAGTGCGGATGCAGTTGGCAATGCCTATGAAGATGGTGTTGGATCTCACCCGCGGGTGATCACCAAGCTGGTGATCAAGGCTCTCAAATCGTCAAAACCAAGGACGCGCTATCACGGCGGCAAGATGGCCAGTATGTTGTTGCTCTGCCGGCGCTGGCTATCGGACCGTGCTTTTGACGGTTTGATCATGAGCCAGGTCAGGCGGATGGTGAAAGGGGTATAGATGAAGCAACCTGCGGCCAAATTCACAATCGACATTGCGTGGACCGGCCTGATGGAAACCATCGGAGTGAGTGCCGAGGACCTGTTGCGCCATGCAGAATTGCCTCTGGGCCTATTTTCCCAGACTTCGCCGGAACTCGACATCGATTCATACTTCCGTCTCTGGCACAGCCTGGAAGTGTTGATTGGCGATCCGTTGTTCCCTCTGACTTTGGGAAAGGCCCTGACACCCGATGCGTTCAGCCCACCGCTTTTTGCCGCGTATTGCAGTCCCAATCTCAAGATCGCATTGGAACGCTTGAGCGCCTACAAGCCGATCATTTGCCCGATGACCATGGAACTGGACCAGGTGGACGAAGGATTGGCACTGACCCTGAAGATGCCGAGACACTGGGAATTACCGACCACCTTTGTGTTGATGGAGATGGTGTTCATCGTAAATCTTGCCAGAACGGCAACGAGACAGAACATCAATCCTGTGAAGGTGATATCAAAGTGTCCGCCAAACGAGATTACGGCGTATCGCAGTTTCTTCGGCATTCCGGTCGCCACTGGTGACGAAAACAGGATCATCTTCAGCAGGGCCGACACCGATATTCCGTTCCTGTCGGTCAACAACGCAATGTTTCAGGTCTTTGAGCCGGTCTTGAAAAAGAGGTTGGCAGAGCTTGAAAGAGACTCAACGCTGAGCGACCGGGTCAGAACATGTCTGGCGGAGATGATGGCAAGTGGCCTGACCGGAATTGGCGACGTTGCTGACAGGCTGGCCATGAGCCCGCGCACATTGCAGCGAAAACTTGCCCAGGAAGACACCAGTTTTCAGACCATCCTCAATCAGGTGCGCACGGACATCGCCAAGGTCTACCTGCAGAAAACCCACTACTCGAATGCGGAGATCGCGTTTTTGCTCGGCTACGATGACCCGAATTCATTCATTCGTGCCTACCATTCCTGGACCGGCGCAACGCCGGAGGCCAGCCGCCAGGCAATGCTTGCATCGTGAAGGGGGAGTGGTGTTCGCGCAGCAGGTGGCGTTCCGCCGTCCAGGAAAACCGACCTTGGAAGAAAGTTCTGGTTGCGCCTAGTGGAGGATCATCTGGCGGAAGTAGTTGCGGTTCTCCGGGCATCTGAGGGCTTCAAAAAACTGTTCCACTACGGGCTCTGAAACCTTGATGGGCGAAGGGCCGTAGGTTTCGTATTTGTCGGAGAGTCTTTTGTTGACCGCATTCGAGAAGTTCACGAAATCGATATGCTCTGAAGGAAAAGCAGCGCAGGCCCGTTTGACGATTTCCTGAATGGATTTGTCATTGGCAATCGTGATCGCGGTGATCGCATTGCCCTTCGATTTGGCGAGTTTCCGATACGCGCCGGACAAGTCTTCCGTAAAGCCGGCGTAGGATGAGCGGCAAATATAGGTGCCGAACGCGTGCAGGAACTCTATTTCCCAGCTTGCGTCGGTGCGTTTGATCTGAGGGTCAAACACCTTGCGAAGAATGTCGAAGCTCAAGAAACGCAGCACCGACATTGCAAAGAAGTCTTTGTTGGCGCCGACAAAGGGCTGCTTCTTGTGTATCCGTCCGCAGGCCTCATAATTGCTGCGGTAGATGTCAAACAGATCCGGCGATTCAGACAGAAAGTCGAACACGGCGGCAATGTCGGCCTTGCAGAGCTTGCCATTGCGCAGGTCCGCCGCACTGAGAAGGCTTTTGCGGGCGAGCTCAAGCGCCTGCTGCCCAGCGCCGACACAAATATGCGGTCCACTGAGCTTGGGCCAGGAAACAGCCTTGTTCTTGTCGGTGGGACGCATAGCCAACCTCGTTGCTCAAGCACTCAGAATGCGGCGGATTGGTTAGAATTTTTTAAACGCAACAAGATGTTTTGGACGATTTTTCAAGCGACCTGTCAGGATTCACGATACCGCGCCCACCCCCGAAAATACCTGCATGAGCAGTCATTGCAGCACTGATTGGAGAGAGAATACCTTAACCAAAAGAACGTCTTCGGTTACTTCATGGGTTGAAAATGCTCAAAGTGAGTATTAGTGTCTTCTTCAGCCGAGGAGTTCGGCTTTCATTCCAACAATTCGGGGGAGCCTCGAATGTCCCGTTACGACTATGGCGTTTTTATCGGCCGTTTTCAGCCGCTGCACATCGGACATGAAGCTGTTGTTCGCGCGGCCCTGGAGGAAGTCGATACACTGATCGTCTTGATCGGATCAGCAGCGAAAGCGCGCGATCCGCGAAACCCATTTACCTATTCAGAGCGAGCCGACATGTTCGGCAAGGTCTTCAAGCACGAGCTTGCAACGGGTCGCCTGATTCTCAAGCCAATTGCTGACCATCCCTATTCGGACACCGCCTGGTGCGCCGACGTTCAACGCGCGGTAAATGAGATCGTTCTTGAGCATTTCAACAAGGGCGGAGTGGTTCTGCACGGCCTGAAGGATATCAGGATCGCACTTGCCGGTTACGGCAAGGACCATACCAGCTATTACCTCAAGCTCTTCCCAGAATGGGGAAATGTGCAGCTCGCCAGTCAATATGGCACTTTCTCGTCGGCCGACGTGCGAAAGCAGCTGTTCCAGCGCATTCCAGTCATCTCACGCACCGTCCTGTCAGAGGAGGTCGCCGATTGGCTGAACGTCTTTGCTCTGAGCGAAACTTTCCGCAGTCTGCTGGATGAGGCTGAATATCTTCAAGCTTACCCGAAAGAGTGGGGCCAGGGGCCATTCGTGACCGTTGATGCGGTCGTGATTCAGTCAGGCAACATTCTCCTGGTCGAGCGCGGGCGCGCTCCCGGAAAGGGACTACTGGCGCTGCCTGGTGGATTTCTGGACCCGCGTGAAAGCATTCGAGACGCGGCGATACGTGAATTGAAGGAAGAAACAGCCATCAGTGACCATAGAGGAGAAATCCCGCCCGCGATGCTTGGATCCTTCATCGATAGCGCAAAGACCCGGGTGTTCGATCACCCGGATCGGTCGTTGCGGGGGCGTGTCATCACGCATGCATTCCTGTTCCGGTTGCCGGAGCGGCGCGAGCTGTTTTCGGTAACGGGTGGAGACGATGCGAGAACCGCCAACTGGTACCGGCTCGGCGATTTGCAACCGGAGCAGTTTTTCGAAGATCACTGGTCCATCATCGATGTCATGGCTGACCTGTGACATTACCCCGCAAGGGAGCCTTGCGGGAAAAGTAAGTCCTGTCGCGTGAGGAGTTCACAATGACAAATCCGCTTTTGGCGACTGACAGTTACAAGCAGTCGCACTTCAAACAGTATCCTCCTGAAGCAAGAAAGGTGTCCGCCTACGTCGAGGCGAGAAAAAACTCCTTTTCGGATGATGTTCTGTTTTTCGGTCTTCAGGCTTATCTGAAAAACGTTCTGTTGAAGCCGATCACAGCTGAAGATATCGAGCAGGCAGAAAGGATCTGTCTCGCCCATGGTGTCCCTTTCAACCGGTTAGGCTGGTTCCAGATCCTCGACGAACATGGCGGATTGTTTCCGCTGGAAATCAAGGCCTTGCCCGAGGGAACTCTGGCTCCGAGCGGAGTTGCCCTTGTTCAGGTGAACAACACGGATGAACGCATGCCCTGGCTGACGACCTGGGTGGAAACGGCATTGCTGCGTGCTGTCTGGTATCCGTCAACGGTTGCGACCCTGTCCTTCAAGTGCAAGCAGGTGATCTATCGCGGATTGCTTGAAACATCCGATGATCCAGACGCACAGGTTCCCTTCAAGCTGCATGATTTCGGCGCGCGAGGTGTTTCTTCCGCGGAAAGTGCGGCGCTTGGCGGATTGGCGCATCTGGTCAATTTTGCCGGAACGGACACAATGGAAGCCCTGGAAGCCGGTATGGATTTCTATAATGCTGATGTGGCCGGATTTTCGATCCCGGCGGCAGAGCACTCTACAATGACCAGCTGGGGCCCTGACCGGGAACGCGAAGCGTTCTCGAACATGCTCACGCAGTTTGCTGGTGAAGGAAAACTGGTTGCCGTTGTTTCCGACAGTTACGACCTCGACAATGCGGTAGAAAACCTCTGGGGCAACCAGCTGAAGGAGCAGGTCTTGCAGTCTGGGGCAACCGTTGTCGTCCGGCCTGATTCAGGTGACCCGGTCGCAACGCCCCTGCGCGTCCTTGCCACACTTTGGGATCATTACGGCGGCAGCCGAAACAGCAAGGGAGCGAAGGTGCTCAACCCGGCTATCCGGATCATTCAGGGTGACGGAATGACGTTGGAAGCGATCGGACAGCTGGTCGGCCAGATGATCGAAGGCGAGTGGTCTCTCGACAATATTGCCTTTGGCATGGGGGCAGGCCTGTTGCAAAAGGTCAACCGGGACACGATGGGATTTGCCATGAAAGCAAACGCCATGAAAACCTCGGAAGGTGTCTGGCAGGACATTTACAAGAAGCCTGCCACCGATCCCGCCAAAGCATCCAAGGCAGGCCGGCAGGCCGTCATACTGGACAACGGACGCCTGTGTGCGAAACGACTGGACGAAATCGATCCAGACGAGGACCAGCTTCAGGTGGTTTATCGGAACGGCGAACTGCTTGTTGACTGGAGCCTGGAAGATGTGCGAGCGCGCGCTGCAAATCATCTGCAGGAAACGCTCCAGCGTTAGAAATGAGAATTGAGGACGGCCACCCGCTAGGCCGTCTTCAGCCAGTCGGTTTCGAACGTGACGTCTGAACAGCCCGAAAAGCGGGCCATGCGGTCGAGTTCCGCCTGCAACTTGGTCAGACGCCCTTTTGATGGCTTAACGCCATTTTCCGGCCAGAAGGCGCGGACATGCAGGCGGCTTTCGTTTCTGAGCGACTTCATATCGATCCGGCCGATCAACCTGTTACCCTCCATCACCGGAAAAACGTAATAGCCGTATTGCCGTTTGGGTTCGGGGACAAAGATCTCGATCCTGTAAAAGAAGCCGAACAGTCTCTCCGCCCGTTTGCGGTCACGAAGCGCCGGATCAAACGGGGACAGGATTCGGACCCTGGAAGGTGGAGCCGGTAGCGCTTCCAGTGTGTCGAGCGTATCGGGATACAGAAAAACCTTGCGACAGGCGCCGCCAACACATTCGATTTCGACCTCGAGGATTTCTCCGGAGGCAAGTGCTCTTTGACACCAGTCCTTTGCTTCCTGTGGTGTGATCAGATCCCAGAACGCAGCAATTTCCCCTGAAGTTGCAAAGCCCAGGCGGTCAAGGGCGGAGCGGGCGGCCCAATCAATGGTTTCTGCATCATCAGGGGATTGGTCCCGTTGGAGCGCGGGAATGACACGCTCTGTCAGGTCGTAGACCTTTTGAAAGCCCTCACGTCTACAAACCGAGAGTTTTCCCGTACGCCAAAGAAACTCCAGTGCGGTTTTTGATGGATGCCAGTCCCACCAGCCACCGTTGGAGCGTTTCTCGTCTTCACCGACGGTCGCCGATGTAACGGGGCCATGATCGCTGATCTGCTTCAGCACGTCTTCAAACTTTTGCTCAAAGCCGTTGCGGCGCCAATCGCGCCAACGGCCAATGAGCCGGTCCCGATCCCGTTTGAAACGAAGCTGCCAGTGCGGGAAAAACTCGGTCGGTATGACCGAGGCATCATGTGTCCAGTGTTCGAACAGGAGACGATCCCGCTCCAGATGATGCTTGAGGTTCTTTTCCTTGTAGGCCGGGCGCCTTGCGGCCAGAATCATGTGATGTGCACGCGCGACCGTGTTGATGCTGTCCACCTGGACGAATCCAAGCTGGTCGATCACATCCGACAGGTCTGCACCTTTGCCGCTTCCTTTCGGAGCCGCGCAAAGGCCATGTTTTTGCAGAAACAGGTGTCGCGCTTGAACGTTCGACAACCTGGGCAGGGCGGGTTTCGTCATGACCGGACGTTACCATCTTCACCGCGCACGTAAAATGCGAATTGAAGGGCAACTGACAGTTCCTGCAAGGCAGGGTTTTGTCATCAGGAAGTGCAATGGTGTTTGCAAGGGGGCGAGGAAAGTCTTTTACGGCTCTTCAAAAAAGGCGTATTCAGGCCGTTCGTCCTTGGCGATCTGAAACGGGTCGCACTTTCACGCCGGAAGCGGCAAGCCAGGGGGCAAGGCAACGATTTGACGGAGATGTTGGCAGTTGGGCCTGGCCTGATTCTGATTTCGATTCTCGTGTTTCTGATTGCCGGGTTTGTCAAAGGCCTGGTCGGCCTTGGCTTGCCGACAATCGGACTGGGGTTGATGACCGTATTTGTCGGAGTGGAAAAGGCGATGGTGCTGATCCTGTGGCCTGCCTTTCTCACCAATCTCTGGCAGGCGCTATCAGGCGGCTACCTGAAAGCACTCGTTCAACGCCTCTGGCCGTTTCTGACCGCCGCTGTGCTGATGCTTGCCCTTGGTACTTTCATCCTGACTCAACTGCCGGAAGGGGCTGCTGACTTGCTCCTCGGGCTCCTTATGGTGGCATATGCCACGCCTATGCTGGTTGGCGTGTCGCTCTCCATTCCGGATCAGATGGTTACGCCAATCGGCATTATTGTAGGGCTCATCAACGGCGTCATGTCCGGACTGACAGGGTCATATAGCGTGCCCGGAGTTATGTACCTTCAGGCACTCGGACTGCCGAGAGACCAGCTGATCCAAGCCATGGGGCTGCTGTTCCTGTTGTCGACAATTGCGCTGGGCGCTTCTCTTGGCGGATTTGGCCTGATGGGCGGACGTGAGGCTCTCGCGTCGCTGCTTCTTCTGGTTCCTGCACTGTCCGGCGTCTGGATTGGTCAGTCGATCCGCAAGAATGTATCGGAAGCAGCTTTCCGCCGCTTGATCCTGGCCGCCATTCTGGCCCTCGGCCTCTATCTGATTCCCTTGGGAATCTGGCGCCTGATACAATAAAAGCGCCGCGAAAGTTCGCGGCGCTTTCGGCTCATTTCTGATGTTATGGAGTTATTTGGCCACCAGCCGCATCGGGGTTGCTGTGCCAACGCCCGAAGTCGGCTTGGTGTTAGCCCATTGGTACGACTGGCGTTCCTCTGTCGGCGTACACAGGAAGCGCTCGCGATAGCACTTGGTGAAGTGCGAAGTGGAGGCAAACCCGCATGCAAGTGCAACATCCAGCACCGGCCGGCTGGTGCGGCGCAGTAGGTCGCGCGCGGTCTCAAGACGCAAACGCAGATAGTACTGGCCCGGCGTGCAATTGAAATGGCGGCGGAACAGCCGCTCAAGCTGGCGCGGTGACAGGTTGACCGTCATGGCCAGCTGCTGGCAGCTGAGCGGGTCTTCAATGTGAAGATCCATGATCCGGATCGCATCGAGGATCTTGGCATTCGAAATTCCCGTGCGGGCTTCGATGTCATGTCGCTGTGCAGATTCGCCGGAACGCATGTTCTGATACAGCGCCACTTCAGCGACTTCATGGGCCAGGTAGGCGCCATGCTGGATCGCAATGAGTCTCAGCATCATGTCGAGCGATGCCATGCCACCTGCGCAGGTGATGCAGTTCCGATCGATTGCAAAGATATCCGATGTGACTTCTACGTCCGGGAACTCCTCGCGCAGTGAACGCAGGTTTTCCCAATGGATGGTGCAGCGGCGGCCATCAAGGAGATTGTACCGGGCAAGCAGGTAAGCACCCGTGCAGATGGCTCCAAAGGTGCGTCCCATCGCATTCAGGCGGCGCAGCTTGTTTCCAAGGTCCGGATCCAGCGGCAGACGCTCAACGTCTATACCAGTACAAAGAAGTGTTACATCCGCGTCTATCAGTTCACGAATAGACTTATTCACCAGAACTTCGCAGCCGTTGCTGGCGACAACTGAATTTCCGTCAAGGGAGTAAGTTGTCCAAACGTAATACTCACGGCCAAGAAGCCGATTTGCTAATCGCAACGGCTCTATCACGCTGGTAAATGCATTCATGGAAAACCGGTCCATCAATACAAATGCTATGGATTGGCCTGTTTCTTCGTGCGCGCGTCCGGACATTTACTTTGCCTCATTGGAAGGTTTTATTACGCGTTTTTCCGCTTTGTCAGTAATTGTTGCAAACTGTATTTATCTGTCAAATAAAAAAAATTAGATCGAAGATAATTCTTGAAATTGTCACAATTGAACAGCGCTGAAGGCTCAACCCCACATATTGGTCGCAGGTGAGAGGGCAAATGGAAGTTGCGGCTTTTATTGCGATGCACAAATAGTTTGGGTTTTGCCGGTGGAAAAGAATGGAGGTGTGAGCGCGAGTGGCGCATCAGGGGAGGGCAGTGCAGAAATGCAGTGCGCTGGCAATCAATCTTCAACCGTATTTCTGCCGGATGCTGCAAGGGCTGACAGCTCAGGAGAATGCAGGTGCAGTTTGGCTCACGACCCAAGGTCTGAACCTCTGTAAATGACCTGTGCGGTGATGGCGTTCTACCTATCGGCAATAGACGCGGCGCATCTTTCAGGTACAGTTTGCTGCTGTCACCCTTTAAACTTGACCATTTTTAGAAAGATTTTTTTGCAATTTCACGGTTTCGTGGTTCTGAGTTGCTTCAAGTCAAGGCGGAAGTGGTGATACATGAGGCACAACTCAAATTGTGCGATGACCTACGGACTTCGATTCAAATGAACGTACTTGCCAAACCTGCCGATCTGGAAGCCGCTGCGCCGGCCAATGTTTTCGTTGAAGAAGTGAAAACCGTCCAGCATTACACGGACCGCTTGTTCCGTTTCCGCATGACGCGTCCGACGAGCTTCCGTTTCCGCTCTGGTGAATTTGTCATGATCGGCCTGATGGTCGACGGCAAACCAATCTACAGAGCCTATTCGATTGCAAGCCCGGCCTGGGATGAAGAGCTCGAGTTCTTCTCCATTAAGGTGCCGGACGGCCCGCTGACGTCCCACCTCCAGAAGATCCAGCCAGGTGACGCGGTCCTGATGAAGAAAAAGCCGACGGGCACGCTGGTGAACGATGCTCTCGTTCCCGGCAAACGCGTCTACATGTTCTCCACCGGCACGGGCATTGCTCCCTTTGCCAGCCTGATCCGTGATCCGGACACATACGAGAAGTTCGATCAGGTCATCCTGACCCACACCTGCCGCGAAGTGGCCGAGCTGAAATACGGTGAAGATCTCGTCCAGGAAACGATCAACGACCCGCTGATCGGCGAATTCGCGAAAGACAAGCTGGTTCACTACACTTCCGTGACCCGTGAAGACTTCCCGCGCCAGGGCCGGATCACCGACCTGATCAAGTCGGGCAAGCTGTTCGAAGATCTCGGCGTACCGCCTCTCGATCCTGCGATTGACCGTGGCATGATTTGCGGTTCCATGGACATGATCCGTGACACCAAGGCCCTTCTCGAAGAAGCCGGTCTCAATGAAGGCGCCAACAACAAGCCGGCCGAGTTCGTCGTTGAACGGGCGTTTGTGGGTTAGATCCACCAAAACAACAGGGTGTCCGGTTTTACCGAACAGACAATCAGGGCTCGCGAGGTTGCGGGCCCTGTTTGATTCGGCGAAACGTTTTTGGGTTTTCCAAAGAAAGCACACAACAAGTGCACTGGATGTCTGCTGTCGGGTGGACAGGCTTTGTCTCCAGTGGCAAGAGAGTGGTTAGACAACGAGAACAAACGAGAAGCGTTGAATGCGCGGTCTCAAAGGGAAGCTAAGGGATTGGCCATGATCTCCGACAACGGAATTTACGTGATCGCCGAAATCGGTATCAATCACAACGGTGACATCGAAAAAGCCCTGGAGATGATCCGCAGCGCAAAAGCTTCAGGCTGCGACGCGGTCAAATTTCAGAAACGAACGATCGATGTCGTCTATTCCGAAGTCGAGCTGGCCAAGCCACGTGACAACGTTTTCGGCCCGACCAACGGCGATCTCAAGCGTGGCCTAGAATTCGGCAAGGTTGAATATGATGCGATCGATGCACTCGCAAAAGACCTGAAGATCGATTGGTTCGCGTCTCCCTGGGATGAAGCCTCAACTGATTTCCTGATGCAGTACGATTCGCCTTATCTGAAAGTCGCATCCGCCATGGTCATGGATCGCGACTTCTTGATTCATTGCGCGAAGACACAAAGGCCGCTTCTTGTTTCAACCGGTATGTGTGACTTGCCGATGATAACGCGTGCAGTTGATGCGATTGAAAGTGCGGGCGGGAAAATAGCCTGCCTTTACCACTGCACTTCTACCTATCCGACGGTAGATGAAGAGATCAATCTCCAGGGAATAAGAACCTTACAACGAACTTTTCCGCATCTACGAATTGGTTTTTCCGGTCACGAGACGGGAATCATGCCAAGTGTCTGTGCTGCCGCAATGGGAGCTGTTTCCGTTGAGCGTCATCTAACATTGGACCGGTCCGACTGGGGGTCGGATCAGAAGGCGTCTTTGGAAGTTGACGAATTGGCCGAACTCATCGAGCAGTTGCGGCGTTTCGAAATTGTTCAGGGTGATGGCAATCTTCGCTTCTATGAGGATGAAAAGCCCATTGCGCAAAAACTGAGGCGCAATGATACACTTGAGACAGGAAGCTTCGATTTTGCAACTAAACTGGCTTCGGCCTAAGGGCGCACAGCAACTGCAACAAGCGTATCGGTTTTGTCGCGATTGATAAGATTCTGCCTGTAGGCCGCATCGGTTTTTTCATCGACCAGATGGGAATAGTGTTCATGGCCGCCCGGTTTGCCGTGCTGTAACCAGTACATGTGGTTTGCCAAACCGTATCGCTGAAATCCCGTGACCGAGACATCGACAAAACCTGCGTGCCGCAAAAAAGTTTCAAGGCTTTTTTTGGTATGTAATACCAAGTGTTCGCTCCAATAGGTAAAGTCGCAATAAGCAGCCGATTGCACTTCTTCTGTCAGGAAGTCGCGTGCGTGCGGTACTTCCACAAACACACGTCCTCCCGGAGCTAGCTGGCTGAGGATCGACTTTAGTACTCCGATTTGATCTGGAATGTGCTCAAGCACATGGAACAGAGTAACGATATCAAATGGATTGGAAGCTAACGATATGTCGGAGTAAACAGGTACGCTGGAACCGAGCCGGTTCAGGATCAAGTCACGCAGGTCCTGACGTATTTCAACACCACTTACTTGGTCAGCAATTGAAACTGCTTTATCCAAATACAATCCACGACCTGTTCCGAAATCGCAGACGCTTCGACCGTTGATATAGTCCTTTGTCTGTTCGAAGCGTCTATCAAGGTCGTCGTTTCGCCTGAGGGTGAGTAGACCTTCTCTGGTTTGGACCTCTGCTTCTGTTTTTTTGCTGAATGTCTTGCTTTCGTAGTGAGCTTGTAGGTCAGGCATATGCTCAAGAAAAACGACGCCGCTTTGCTCGTCGCGCATCACCTTGATTTCGCTATCGCGGGTGCGTGGCCAGTGAATGGTCGTTGTCTCTTTTGAAGTAAGCTCAAGTTCCCTTAACTGCTGCTGGTGAATGGGAAGTGAGGAGAGCTCTGGCATAAGTTCGACCTTTTGAGCTTGGGGTTGATCAAGTGCCACCCAACATAGCTAGGCGTTTCAGAGTTGAATCGACTAATTGAGTGATATTTATGCTTGGAAGTATTTTTCGATAACTTGTTGAAAATCTAGTATTCCCTGGTTGGTTTGTTGATAGTTGATCACCTTTAGTTGAAGAGTGGAGGGGAGTTGAAAATGCAGGGGGATTGACTTTGATAAAGCATTATCACGCAACTGGTGCAGTATGAACTGCATTGCGGTGATCCCTGCACGTGGAGGGTCCAAAGCCGTCCCGGGAAAAAACTTGAAGGAACTGGCAGGCAAACCTCTGATTGCTTGGACCCTTGAGGAAACCTCGAAGGTTTCCGCAGTGAGCGAAGTTGTGGTTTCCACAGATGATCGGAGAATCGCGGATGTTGCAGCCGATTACGGAGCTGCTGTTCCCTTTATGCGTCCGGCAGAATTTGCAAACGACAATGTTCATGCCATCCATGTCATTCTGCATTTCATTTCCTGGCTAGAAGAACAGGGACGTCAACTTCCCGATGCAATAGCCATGCTTCTTCCTACCTCTCCCTTGAGGCGTAACTGGCACGTGGAAAAGGCGCTAGCAAAATTTGCAGAAGATCCCTCGCGACCGGTGATTTCTGTCTATCGAAGCCTGACGCCACTGATTAGCCTGCGTTGGGTGGAGGACGACACGCTTCAGCCAGTTTTGGAGGGTGTTAATCCGAATACACAACGGCAGAACATCAAGCCTGTCTTTGGTGTGAACGGCAGTATATACATAGCATCCCCGGCTGTTCTTAAAGAAAAGAAGACGTTCCACACAGAGGACGCGCGCCCGTTTGTGATGGACAGGCTGCACTCTTTGGACATCAATTCACTCGACGACTTTGCAATGGCCGAACATTTTTTGAAAGCACCGGGTTTTGATTTGGACGTAAGCTTGGTGAACGGAGGTATGGAGCAGTGATCCGTATAGCGCATGTTGGCGGTTGGAGCCGGAATTACGGCGATCTTGCTCTTCAGCAAGGACAGATGCGGGTTCTGCGCGAAGATTCTTCCAAGCCTCTGGACTTTCTTCCAATCCATTGCCAGCAAACGGTTTTTCACACGGATCTGATTGATAGGATCAATGAAACCTGCGATTTGCTTGTTCTGGGCGGCGGCGGAATGATCTTCCATCGACCGGAAGACAGCAGCCAGTCAGGATGGCAATTCAACATTAGCCGTGAAAATCTGGACCGCCTCAAGATACCCGTTGCAACCTACGGAATTGGTTACAACGCCTTTCATTTCGATCAAATGAAACTGTTGCCCGTAGCAATGGAACACTTGAAAGCGACACAAGATAAAGCCTCGCTTTTCAGCGTACGGAATCAGGGAAGCAAGGATGCTCTTGTCGCAGGTGGTCTGGATGAAGGCAGGATAGATGTAATTCCCGATCCTGGTATGTATGTGTCCCCTTACCGTTTCAAGCTTCCGGGAGCTGACGACGCCGGGCTCAAAATTGGGTTGAACTGGGCAGGAGATCGGCCTCACTTTCGTTTTTCTGAACCTTGGGAAAAGAACAGACAGGCACTCATCGAGGCATTGTGCGATGCGTTCGAAGAGATGAAAGCAGCCTCTCCGAGTTTGAAAGTGTTTTTCATACCGCATTTGGTGGATCGGATTGATAGCGATGTGTGGCAGCTTTTCTCCGATCGTCTTGGAGAGACCATTGTAAACTTGGAGGACAGTGCATCTCACATTTACCCTCCGTCGTTTGCTCAAGCAGCCTTTCTGGCGGATACCTATCGACAGATGGACATAACCGTCGGAATGCGCGGGCATGCCAACATCATCCCTTTCGGAATGAATACTGTTACGGTGGGCTTGGGAAGTCACGACAAGGTCGGCTTTTTCCTCAAAGAAGCGGGACTGGAAAGCAATTGGCTTTCAACCCAACACGAACCGGATGCCGGCGGAGGCGCCAAAATTGCGGAAAAACTTCAGAAACTGCTCGATAGAAAAGAAAAGGAAGAGGCTTTGATGGCTGAGCGATTGTCTGAGTTCCGCGAAGTAACACGCTCGTATAACCAGAGACTGTTGGCTCTCGTCGACTGATTCAATCAGATCCACGTCGATAGCAGATCAATTTTTGTTGTTGACGGCTAGCGATTAGATGCTGAGCCCCAGTCGTTCCAGTCTCGGTGTCATATCCACGTTCTTTGCCCAGTCAGACAGGTCACTTTGAAGTGTCGGCACAACATCAGTTGCACGTTGATCGGGTTGAATTCTGTAGTAATTGGTCGACGGATACCAAGGCGGATTCTGTTGCCCGAGCAGTATGACCGTGGATACTGATCCAAAGCGCCAACATGGGATGTCCAGTGCACCAGCCAGGTCGCCGACGCTGGTATTTGCTGTTATCACCAAATCCACACAGGCCGTAGCCGCGGCCGCACTTTCCAAGTCGTCCCGCAAGTCCACATCTTCCCATGTATGCAAATCGAGCTTTTTTTCATGTTGCAGCCAATCGAGCTCCTTCTCGAGTGCCCCGTACTGCAAGTTAACAAACGTAATATCGGGAGTTTCCAGGATCGGGCTGAAGTCTGGAAGGCTTAGATACCAGCGCGCGCGCCAGGGAGCGAGGTTGCTTGACCTCCATGAAACGCCAACGATTGGTTTTTTCGCTTTATCTCCAAGGCGATTGTGCAACTGGACAGCCTTGGTCTTGTCAAAGCTTAAAAACGGCGCTCGACCTTTCTTGAAATCGGAAGGGGTTTTGCGGAAAAATCGGACCAAATCCGTAACGCAGCAATGAACGTCGTAATCAGAAACAGTAGGTTCGAAGGTCTCGGTGTCGAATTGACTGGTTCTGACGAATGCATCAGGAAAACTACGTTTGAAAAGTGGATAAAGTTTCACAGGAGCTTCGAAAATTACATCTTCATGATTTTCCAGAACGCAGTGAACGAGCGAAGCATTTTTGATTGCGTCGCCAATTCCCTGGTCGTTCCAGATCATGATTTTTTTTCCGTCCAGAGGTTCTCCATTCCATTCAGGAACTTCGAATTTTCTACAAACCACTGTGGAAAGCGTATCTTCAAAGCGCGCGCCGTGAAGGGCCCAGGCTTCTTCCAGTCGCCCCATCGCCATGTAGCTCAAAGATAGGTTCCATTCTGCGGTTGGAAGTGGCGCCGAAGATAAGTTTTTCGCAGTCTCAAGGGCATTGATTGCTTCTTCAAAGTTTCCCACACTGTATTGAATTACTCCGAGAGTAATTCTGCGATGTGGATTAGACGGAAGATCTTCAATTGCCTTCGATGCATATTCAAGTCCATCTTGTATTTCACCCACCTTGAAGCAAAGCCTTGCATATTCGTGGCACAACTCACCATTGTCAGGAAATTTATGAAGAGCGTTTCTCAGTTCCTTTAACGAGGTCTTGAAGTCTTCGAGTTCGAGCCTGCAGCGGGCGCGCTCTACATAGTTTACCGCATTCTCCGGCAGTTCCTGGATTGCCCGATTTAGAAAAACCAATGCCTTTTCGTAGTCTTTGTTCTTTCTGAGAAGCAGTCCAAAATTCTGAAAAGCGTCCGGAAAACTTGGATGGCTTACCAGAAGGTTTTTAAATACCTCCTCTGCCTCTTCCAGTTTTTCCTGATTGGTTAGCGCAATTCCTTTGATGTTCAGCGCTTCTCTTTCTTTCGGATTGAGTTGCAGGGCTTTGTTGCAGACTGCCAGAAGACTCTCTGGATCAGTGCCGACATCCAACATTGCTCGCGCTAGATTGGCATAAAACGGTGATTGATTTGCGTTCGAGGCAATGGCCTTCTGGATGTATTCGATCGCTCGTTTCGGAAAACCCATTTGTCTGTAAGTGACGCCCAGCAGGTTAAGTGCATCTGGATTGTTCGGAGCTTTCTTCAGAACCTGTTTGTAACAGCGCTGTGCTTTCTCGATCTCACCGGATTGCTGGTAGGAGAGGCCCTTCAGGAGCTTTTCGCGGACCGGATTTTGCGCGGTTTGCGTTGTCATCTTTGTCTCAACGTTCAAGGAATCACACAAGAAAGATTAGCAGGACTGCATTCAGTTCGCAGGCACAGCAGACGCATCCGACAATTCCCTTGGGGATTGCACAAGATTTAGTGAATTCGAAGCCCGGGATGATCGATCAGTGCAGCGACACGGACTTGATCACTTATCTCACAGTAAACGGATTTTTGGGTAGTGATCGTTGTTTAACTGTGGTGTCATCAACTTGCGCCGATTATTGAAGAGTTGCGATTTGTTAAATCTACAACTACCAAAGAGTGTCGTCGCAAACCTGTTCATTGAACAAGCGTAACAGTTGCCGGTATGTGAGTTGTCTCCAGCTGCACCGATTGTTAGGCTCTGCCTGAAAAACGCTCAGGTGTGGAGGGAAACGGATGCGACACAGCAACGGATCGACCACAGAAAACGCGGTGTCGGTTTTCGCCAGAAATGGAAAAGCCGCCGTCGGCATTATTGCTGGTCTGATGGTGTTCGCCGGAAGTTCCTCTTCCGCTCAGACCGCGGGCGAAATCGAGATCGATGGCAAGATGCTGGTGGTTGAAGAAAGGTCCATCAAGTGTGATGGAAAGTCCGATGATTTTCCCGATTACATAAGTACCGAGCGGTTGGTGAACTGCGACTCCGGCAAGATTGTTACCTTTGACGGCAAACCGGACCTCGGACGGCTGATCCAGTTCACTATCAAACCCGGCGACAAGAAGCTGTTCGGTGGAACACGGGCAGAACTGGCTGATACTCGCATTGTAAAGAACGGGGAGGAGGCTTGGTATCGGATCTCAACTCTGATCCCGAATGATTTCCCTATCGACTCTCCGCACCGACTTGTTCTGGCCCAATGGCACGAGTTGGACCAGCCAGGCAAACCGTTCCACCGGCCGCCGCTGTCCCATCGCTTGTGGGGGAAGAAGTTTGCCGTGGAACTGTTCAACAGGCAGATTATAGAAAAGCTCGGAGACGAGCACGATGGTGAGATCCTGTACTCGGCTCCGCAGCTGGAACCGGGGCTTTTGCATGAGTTCGTCTACAAAATCGGTTGGGCTCCGGACGAGAGTGGGGCAATTCAGGCCTGGCGGCGAAAATGCGATGAGCTGAAACCCGATGACTGTACGGCCGAATGGACACAATTCATTCAGTACAAAGGATCCACCGGTTACGAGAACGATGCGATCCAGGGTTATTATTTCAAGTTCGGGCTCTATACGACGACGAAATTCGAAGCGGCGTTTACGGCCTATCATACGGGTTATCGCAGTGGAAAGTCGGCCGCCGATCTCGGACTGAATGACCCTTTGTTCAAGTGACACCGTTCAGTTGACGTTGCGGCCGGGCTGAATGAGAGCCCGAGAGCTTTTCGAAAACCGGTCAGATCTGCGTCAGGGGCTTTGCGCACAATGACAAGTAGTATTGAGGCGGAAACTTGCGTACAGTTTACGTGGGGGAAATGCTGGCCACTTTGCCGGGCATTATCTCGCCTGGGGTGGCTCATGTTTTAGCACCCTCAGGGAGGTTTCTATGCCAAGATATATCGTTACCGGAAATTATACTGCTTCTGCCATGCAGGCGATGGTTGCCAATCCCAGCGACCGGGAATCTGCCGTTCGCGCCATTGTTGAAGCTGTCGGAGGGAAGTTGGAGAGCTTTCATCTGACAACAGGCGATACTGATTTTTTAGTTCACGTTACCGCAAACAACACCACGGACCTGATTGCCGGATTGATGGCAACAGGGGCTAGTGGCGCGGTATGCAATCTCAAGACCGTCCAGGCTTTCACATCCGAAGAATTTGTCGCGATGCAAAGAAAAGCGGGAGAGGTCGCGAAATCCTTCAAGGCCCCCTGAGTATCATCAATGAGGGCGTCAAGGCGGAACTCCTGTCGCTTTGACGCCCGATGCAGTGACCATGCTGGTTCGCTGGATGCATTCAGACATCCGGCCACGGAAAGGCTTGGCCTGTGAGGTGCAAGATACTGAGTTCAAAGGAAAATGGTGGGCGATACTGGGATTGAACCAGTGACCCCTCCCGTGTGAAGGGAGTGCTCTCCCGCTGAGCTAATCGCCCGATAATTCGGATTGCGGCTGTCTAGAAGATTGGACTTCTGTTGACAAGGGGAATTGAGATTTATCCCCTTGTCTGGTACCGGTCACGCAATGGCTTTGTTGACCTCGTTGATGGCAGCCGCCAGTTCGTCAAAATGCGAGATAATCTTGTCCGGGCCAAGCTCTGTTACCGGAACGGGCGTGTAGCCGAAATCCACGGCGATTACCGGAATGCCTGCATTGCGGGCCGCGTCGATATCGGTGCCACTGTCTCCGATCATGATGGAGCCGGCGACCGTTCCTCCAGCGCGCTGAATGGCGCCATGGATCGGATCTGCATGCGGTTTGGAAACCGCAAAAGTATCCCCACCAACAATTGAATCGAAGTGTCTGGTCAGATCCAGTTCTGCCAGCAGCGGCAAGGTAAGACGTTCCGCCTTGTTTGTGCAGACCGCTAGCTTCCAGCCTTCCTTCCGGAACATTTCCAGAGCAGACACAACACCATCAAAGGGTTTGGTGTGAACTGCTATATTGGCCGCATAATGTTCCAGAAAGCGCTCAAAGAGGGGGGCGATGGTTTCTTCCGTCCAGTCGATTCCGTTGAAGTCCAGTGCGCGCTGAATGAGCACCTTGGCGCCCATGCCAACCATGTGTGCAATATCCTTCTCAGGTATTGCTGCATATCCTGCTTCGGTCATCACCACGTTGAGTGTGGCAACCAGATCTTCCATCGAAGACACAAGCGTGCCGTCCAGATCAAAAACGAGAACCGACATTGAACCCTCAGCCATTGGCATATTCAGGAAAGGTGAACCCGGCCTTCATTCGTGAATTCCGGTTTTCCGCAAACCCCAGAGCTCCCCTGCCTAAACATTTAAAAAGGAAGCTGCAAGCTTTGCGAAAGCAAATGAATCCTAATTTTACGGCAAACACACGTCAGAGTTTGTAAGCCGTTCGCAGTCCTCCCCAGTGACGCCCCTGAACAATGATCGGGGCATCAACTTCCTTCATCCAGACAATGTTCCCACCGCCCATGTCGCGAGCGTAAGACTGGATCAGGAAGGGACGCGTGTTTCGCGCGGCGCTAAGTCCGGCCCGGTCGTCGAAGATCCTCTTGTTCCGGCAATTGGCCGTGTTCCATGCTGGATCATCCGGCCGCTGGGTTTGGGAATAAATCAGGTTGTGAACAGGCAGGTAGCCGTTCCGGTCGACAGTCGCGCAAAATGCCATGCCCTCGGACTGGCAGTTCGAAAGTACTTCTTCCTGTATCTCCGGCAGGATCTTCTCCAGCTCCTGCAAAGCCCGGGTCGAAACCTGTTGAGGGTTTGTGCCCGGGAGCGATTGATAGTCGGTGTCGAACAGGTCATCGGGTGAAAGCCGTCCTTCGGCAATCAAACGCTCCATAGCTGCTGAAACTCGTTCCGCGGCGTTTTGCGCGCGATCAACCTCCTGCGCGTGGGAGGAATGGATCGAAGCGATTTTCCTCAAGAGAGCGTCACGGAAGGCGTCGCTTTGGTTGACGAAACAGCAGTGAAAGCCGAAGTCGGAGACTGCCACGACCTTGATTTCGCAAGAGCCGATCCCTTGCAGATCGAGCACCGCGTTGCGTCCTGGTCCAAGAGAGCTTTCATTCTCAGGCTTGAGCAGCAGACCGCCTTCGGAAATGTCATGGGTTTCAAACCGGGTGGTGACAGATCCGGCGGAAACGGATCCCGTCAGTTTAGCGGGCAGACGGTCATGTCTGCGCCGGTCACCCAGTTCCGTTTGCCGTATCATCATCGTGAAGCGCGCCTGCAGCGACCTGGTTGCAGCGCTCATCTCAGCTCCGGTCTCGCGTGCCAGCGTTCCACCTTCTTCAGCAGCAACAGCAGACTGTGAAATGGTCTGTGCACATTGAACCACTTGTTGAACGAAGCTGGCGGTCTGATTGGCCTGGTCGCCGATACGGCTTGTCGTTTCGACCTGGGCCTGAACGGCATCCTCAACAGCGGCAAAGCTAGGTCTGACCTTGCCAATAACATCAATGATTTTGGCAACGGAACCAAGGTTCTGTTCGGCGGACCGATTGAGCCGGTCAATATTGGCAACGATCTGTTCGGTTGCCGACTGAGTTTCCACCGAAAGCGCTTTCACTTCACTGGCGACAACCGAAAAACCCTTTCCTGCTTCGCCTGCTCTTGCCGCCTCAATCGTGGCATTCAAGGCCAGAAGGTTCGTCTGCTTGGCGATATCCGATATGAGACTGACCACATTGGCAATGTCATCGATTGCGCCTTTGAGTTCCAGAACGCCATTATTGACCTGGTCCGCGACGTCACGGGCTTCCAGCGCCAGTTCATTGGATATGCCAACCTGTTTGCCGATTTCGCTGCTGGAAGAGGACAGTTCCCGTATGGACGTTGCTAGGTCGGTGGCATTTTCATCCGCCAGTGCAGCCTGATCTGCTATGGAGCGACTGTCGTCCCGGATCTTTTCCAACCTTTGCAGTTGGGTTTCGAGACGGTCCTGAACCTTTTCCGCATCGAGGTTGATGGACTTGGCTGCAACCTGAAGATCGTCTTCAAGGCTGTCCAGTACAAAGCTCATACGATCTTGCGACGGAGGTTCGTCCGCCAGTGCCCGTCCCGGGATACTGTCTTCCTCAAGGGGAGGAGAGTTGTCGTCGATGGTGGGCGTTGTTTTTTCTTGCCAGGTATTAAGTCGAAAAAGGTTCATCGGATTTTGCGCTTTCCAAACCTTGGGCAACTTCTAGAATTATCGAGCTGCAATCTAAAATGATGGTTAACGAATTCCTGAAACCTGAGGGAAGCTCTGGTTTCCAACTGCGAATGAGGAATGTCACTGGACCGGCGGTCACTGCCCATGTTAAGCACCCGGCTGCTGAAACGAGATGACCGGTCCTGTCTGTCCGATCGGGTGGTGACTGGAGGAATGAGCGATGAGCGATCAATTCAAAAAAGAAGCCGCAGAACGCGCCGCTGACGATGTCTCATCTGGTATGCGTCTTGGGATCGGTACGGGTTCAACGGCCGAATTTTTCGTGCATGCGCTCGCCAATCGCGTCAAGGACGGCCTCGATGTGATCGGGGTTCCGACCTCCGAGCGCACAAGGGAACTTGCATCTGAACTCGGCATTCGCCTCACGACACTCGATGAATTGCCGAAACTCGACCTGACCGTCGATGGAGCGGACGAGCTGGATCCCAGCCTGGCGCTCATCAAGGGTGGCGGCGGAGCGCTTCTGCGCGAAAAGATCGTCGCTTGCGCCTCCGAACGCATGATCGTGATTGCCGATGGCAGCAAGGAAGTGGCAACGCTCGGACGGTTTCCACTGCCAATCGAAGTTAATCCATTCGGACTGGAGGCAACCAGGCTTGCGATCCTGGATCTCCTGAGTGAGCTGAGCCTCCCTCAGAAACTGGTCTTGAGAGGCGGTGCTGAGGCGCCGTTCGTCACCGATGGCGGCCATTACATATTGGACGCACATCTGGAGGCGATTGCCGACGTCAAAACCCTTGGCTCGCGCCTGGTCGCAATTCCAGGTGTTGTCGAGCATGGTCTTTTCATCGAAATCGCAACAAAAGCTTACGTGGCCGGCGCGGATGGGGTAAAGACCGTTTTGCCCATCTAAGTGGTGTGAATTTGGCTTTCCAGGCATCAATGGAAGCCGCCTAGGAGTAGAAAAATGAAACTTATCAAAACGTTCCAGCGGGCAGCTGTATTGGGCGCAGCCATGATTACCGCAGGTTTCCTGACGACGGCCGCAATGGCACAGGACATTTCTGAAAGCCACCTTGCAGCAGCAAAGAAGGTTGCGGTGGCAACGAAAGTGCTTGAGCCTTTCGACGATATTCTTCCGATCCTTGCCGAGCAGACCCGGACCGCTTTCATTCAGTCCGATCCGACCCGTGCCGAAGAAGTCATCGAAATCACTCAGAATGTTGCACTGAAGCTGGCACCACGCCGCTCGGAGTTGAACAATCTGGTTTACAATGCCTGGGCGCAGGGCTTCTCGGAAGCTGAACTCAACCAGCTTGCTGATTTCTACAACACAGAGCTCGGCCAGAAACTGACCAGCACCATTCCGGCAATCACCCAGTTCTCCGTTGGTGCGGCGCGCGAATGGCAGGACAAGATCTCCACCGAGATGGTGACGATGGTTCAGGAAGAACTTGCCAAGAAAAACGACGCTCAGTGAGTTAGATCGGTTCCGCGGGCGCGCAATTGCTTGGGAACACGAACTGAACACAAACATTTGAGGCCGGTAAACCACCGGCTTCGGGGCCGCATCAGCGGCCCAATTCATTTGCGGAGGCGGATTCCCGCGGGAACCGCCGGCCACATTCTTGTTGCTGATGGGCTTGCATGAAACCCGAGACAGCTTATGTCGGGGCTGGTTCACATCACCATCGGGCAAATACGAGGCAGAGATAGAGGCGACAATGGCGGATTTTGACTACGATCTTTTTGTGATTGGCGGTGGCTCCGGTGGTGTCCGTGCAGCGCGGATTGCGGCAACACACGGCGCACGCGTCGGTATTGCCGAGGAATACAGATACGGCGGTACCTGTGTCATTCGGGGTTGCGTACCGAAGAAACTCTTTGTCTATGCCTCCAAATTTTCGGAAGAATTTGAGGATGCGGAAGGCTTCGGTTGGTCAGTAGGTGAGCGTAACTTCAACTGGCAGAAGCTTGTGGCGGCAAAGGATCAGGAGATCACCCGCCTTGAAGGCCTTTACCGGCGGAACCTTGAGCGGACCGATGTCGAGGCATTCGACAGCCGCGCCGTGATTGAAGATGCTCACACAGTACGACTGCTCTCCACCGGACAGACAATTTCCGCCAAATACATTCTGGTGGCTGTGGGCGCATCGCCGAATGTGGACACTTCCATTCCGGGCATTGAGCACGTCGTCACCTCCAACGAGGCGTTCCATATGGAGGAGCTGCCGAACAGTGTAGTGGTGGCCGGCGGTGGATACATCGCGGTAGAATTTGCGGGGATCTTCAACGGACTTGGTGTCGACACCACGCTGATTTATCGCGGCGAAGAAATCCTGCGCGGGTTCGACATGGATCTGCGGACGACGGTGCGCCAGGAAATGGAGAAAAAGGGCATCAAGGTTATTCTTGGCGATACCTTCACGGAGATCGAGAAGAAGTCCGACGGTGCGGTGGTTGGTCATACCAAGGGCGGCAAGGCACTCGCTGCAGACCAGATCATGTTCGCAATCGGCAGAAATCCCCACACCAAGGATCTCGGGTTGGAAAATGCCGGTGTCGAAATGGACAGATCAGGCGCTATCAAGGTCAGTGCCGATTCCCGGACCAGTGTGGATTCCATCTATGCCGTCGGCGACGTGACCAACCGGGCAAATCTGACGCCGGTTGCGATCCGGGAAGGTCATGCGTTTGCCGATACCGTGTTCGGAAACAAGCCATGGACTGTAGACCACAGCCTGATCGCGACTGCGGTGTTTTCACAGCCGGAGATGGGCACCGTTGGCCTGACGCAGGAGCAGGCGCTTGAAAGGACCCCAAATCTCGACATTTACAAATCCGCTTTCAGGCCCATGAAGCACACCTTGTCCGGAAGGGACGAGAAGATGCTCATGAAAATGATCGTGGATGCCGATACCCAAAAGGTACTTGGGGTGCACGTCGTGGGACCGGACGCTGGTGAGCTTGCTCAGATCCTCGGCGTCACGTTGCAGATGGGGGCGACCAAGGCCGACTTCGACCGGACAATTGCGGTTCACCCGACTGCCGCCGAGGAATTGGTAACAATGCGCGAACCGACCGAACAGCTGCGCGGATAACTGCGAGTTTGAAAAGTCAGTAGATCGAGCCGCCGGACGCCAGAACCGCGTTCGGCGGCTTTGCTTTAACCTCCGCGTGCCTGGCGCTGAAAATGCCCGGGCATTTGTGCGAGCAACTTTGGTTCGGATGAGGACTCTTGAAGGTCCGAATAGAAGGACACCTGTCCACGTCCCATGATCTTGGACTGATATAGCGCCTGATCGGAACGCCCCACTAGGATCTCGGCTGTTGCCCCGTCGCCTGGTGCTCGTGCAATGCCAACACTAAGTCCAACGTTGACCGTGTCCTTCTCGGACACAGCGATCGGGCCGCAGACGCTGGCGATCAGGGTTGTGCCCAATCTTGTCAGGTGCGCCTTGTTGATTGGTCCATGATAGATGATCATGAACTCATCGCCACCGACGCGGCTGACCAGACCTTTCTCTCCAACTGCATCCTTCAGTCGCGTGGCCACATTCCTGATCACCAGATCGCCTGTTGCGTGACCAAATGTGTCGTTCACCGGTTTGAAGTTGTCCAGGTCGCAATGCAGAACCGCAAAGGGACTTGCCGGAAGCGAACTGACAGCATTTTCCAGCATCCTGTTGAAATGCAGTCTGTTTGAAAGGCCGGAGAGACTGTCATGCAGTGCAAGATAGCGGTTCTGCCGCTCACTTGATTGAAGCGAGGTCGTCAGCTGGCCAATCCTCCAGGCAATGCCGAATGCAAGGGCCGCCAACGCTATGCTCAATACGGCAATGACAGGGATAATGGTTGGCCAGATCGACGTGCTGATAGTCTTGCTGTCCCACTGGAAAATGCCGATCGGGTCTCCAAATTGATCGAGGACCGGATGGAAAGGCCCGTTTTCCCGGTCCCTTGGTCCACTTACAAAGGCGAGTGAAGAAAAATTGAGCTGTCTGTTGAGGCGCTTGAGCAGCTTGCCTTCGATGTATCTTGCTGAAAGCAGAATTGTGGGAGGCCCGTCCGGCTGGGTGACCGCGTGATCGTCGGGTACTATCGGCATGGCGCCGAAGAGAGCAGGCCTTCCGTCAATTTGAAGAAAGCCCATGATTGCATATTCACTCTGGTCAATGCCACGCAAGGATCGGTGACCAAATCCGCCTGGGACGCGGACGCGGTTTCGCCGGTACATGACCTTCAGTTTTTCGACAATAACTTCCAGCCCGGGGGTTTCTGCCACCGGCCTCTCAATGATGTGGGTGTAGTCCTCGAAAGTTTCGGCAAGTACCCGATCGCCTCCCGATATCAGCATGACTTTGCTGAGGCGGTGTTCAGACCAAAGGTCTTCAAAACTCTTGCGGACGAATTCCGGATTGAATTGGCGGACCAGATTTTGAACCGACCGGTCTGAAGACGTCAGGCTGATCTGATCTCGAACAATCGCGCGCAGGCGGTCGGAAAGCGTGCTGCGAAACAGACGCTCTTCGTTGGCGACGGCCTGCTGCGTTGAGGCTCGGGAGGCGATGAAACCAACAAACACCAGTGAAACGGAGGTAACGGCTATCAGAAGTCCAGCAAGTAGAAACGCAAGGCGAGAGATATGTTGCCGCGGTCTTTTCGCGTTTTCGTCAATATATCCCTGCTTCTTATCGTTCAAGTTGAGTTCTCTTGCGGTTCGTCGAATCGAAAATAAAGATAAGTAAATAGTGTTTCGAGAATATTAGGGGGGTAAAACTTAATGGATTGTATTTTTATTACAAAATGTGAAGTGATTGTTTGGGTGTTATCGAATTAACAAGTTGGAAACTGTATTTCTTGCGATGGTTGATTGAATGGCACGGCGCAATGCCATGTTCGTTGTTCAATAGGTGGCAGTGCCTGCCAGCTCGGGTTGAGAACTCGAGCTTTCAGCAAACTCGAAGGCATTGCGTCCATTTTCCTTGGCGCGGTAAAGAGCTAAGTCTGCCTTTCGGATCAGCTCCCGTTCGGTTGAACCACAATCCGGAGCTGCCGCAATCCCGATGCTGACACCGATTGTCACTTCCGCTTCGTCGCCGGTGTCGATGGGGCGGGAAGCGCCGATCTGAATCTGCTCCGCAAGCCGTTCCAATTCGAAGAGTTCGTCAAAATTAGTTACCAGTATGAGGAACTCATCACCACCAATCCGGCTGACTGTTCCGGATTTGCCAACAATCGTTCGAAGCCGGTCACCCACACAGCACAGCACCCTGTCACCGACTTCGTGGCCATAGGTGTCGTTCACCGGTTTGAACCTGTCCAGGTCGCAAGCGAAAATCGCAAACCTTTTGTGGGGCAGATTGTCGAGACAATACGAAAGACTGTCGTGGAAGTGATGTCGGTTTGGAAGACCGGTCAATGGGTCATGGCGAGCGAAATGGCGGTTCTTTCGTTCACTTTCCTCCAGCGAAGCAGACAATCGGCTGATCCTGTTGGCAGCTGCGAAGGCGACCACGGCAATGATTGTCGCCATCAGGATGACAAGGGGGAGGGCGGTGATCCAGATCTCCCGGCCGGGTTTTGCATGGTCCCAACGGAAATAGCCAAAAACCTCACCATCTTCAGACCTGACTAGATGATTTGTCGGATGCTCCCGTTCCGGCGCGCCTTGATAGAAACGAAAGTCCCCGAAGGACAGTTGATCGTTGAGTTCGGCAGTCCAGTCATCGTTGAAATAGATCGCGCTGACCATGATCGCCGGATACTCCTGATCCAGCGAAACCTGTCCTTCATCGGGCAGGATGGGTACGGCACTCAGGAATGCATGTGTGCCGTCGATGATTGCGAAGTCGAAAACGGCGATATCAAGCAGGGAGGACTGCGGCATGTACCAGCGTGCAAAGGCCGAGGTTGAATTTTCCTGCCGTTTGTTGAACGCGTTGCGCGATTTTTTCGCAATGCGCCTGATCGGGTGCATTGGAGCCAGTTGTCGGGAACCGAAATGAGTTTCGTCTTCGATTGCCTGAGCAATCAGGTTTCCGCTGGGGTCAATTATGAAGGTTCTGTCCAGTCCGAATTCTTCCCAGATGACTTCCATAAGTTCGGTATCGATGAAAGTTTCGTCAATCGGCCTCTGGACGGCCTCGAATGTCTGGTCCCATTGAGACATCGAAATCTGGTCGCGAGCAATCTCGCGATGCGCATCATTGAGTGTCCTTGCAAGACGCAGTTGCTCGCTCTCCAATGCGCGCCGGTCGCCTTCGCGCCAGGCCATATAGGCAATGAACGTCAGTGAGGCAGTGGATAGAACGATTAGAAGCGCAGCAAGTCCATAGACCCACAAGGTAATGCGGCGGCCGGTACCTGATCCCGGCACGTCCGGACCGTTCCCATTCGCTTCGCTGTTCTTTTCTCCGCGCAACATGCAACCCGCTTCTGCAAAAACAAAACGGTGGTAAGCCCGGGAGGCTTAACACCGTGTTCTTGTCGGGTTGGATGTAAGCCGAACGCTAGTTCAATTTGCCGAGAGCCTTAACAAACAGTTCTATTTCTTCTTCAGTATTGAACGCATGAAGAGATGCACGCACGATGGCGTCCAGTCCGCGATGTGGCAGATCGATGCGTGCAGACCCGGCGTTGCTGATCGACACGTTTATCCGGGCTGCCGCCAAACGTTCTTTGGTTTGCTCCGGACGTTCACCTTCAACGGTAAAGGTGACGATCCCGCCCTTGCGAGCACCTTTGTCATGCAAGATGACCCCTGAAAGACCTGAAAGTTCGGATCTCATCTGGGCACCCAGCGCGCAGACCCGGTTGCCGATCCGCTCCATCCCGAAACCGATCGCGTAGGTCACCGCAACTCCAAGGCCGATCTGGCCCGCCACATATCGCTCCCAGGTTTCAAACCTTTGTGCATGCGGCACAAGCTCATATGAGTTCTCGTCTATCCAGTTTGCCGACTGGAGGTCGATAAACGGCGGATCGAGCTGGTCCAGAACTTCATCGCCCACATAAAGAAACCCGGTTCCGCGGGGACCGCGCAGATACTTGCGGCCCGTACCGGACAGCATGTGACATCCGATGTCATTTACATTGACTGGGATTTGCCCCGCTGACTGGCAGGCGTCCAGAAGATAAAGAACACCGGCCGCGCGCGCGATTTCTCCGACATCTTCCGCCGGATTGATCAGTCCGGAGAACGTTGGAACATGTGTCAGTGCGACCAGGCGCGTCCTGGGCGTGATTGCCGCCTTGAGCGCCTTGAGGTCGATCTGTCCGCTCTCGTCATCCTCAACAATATCGATCTCAATGCCTTTGCGGCGTTTCATCTGCAGGAAGGCGACATAGTTGGAAACATATTCCGCCCGACCGGTCACGATGCGGTCGCCCTCGCGGAAATCAATTCCGTAAAAGGCCATGTCCCAGGCACGCGTGGCATTCTCGATATAGGCAATCTCGTGAGGCTTGCAGCCGATGAGCGCTCCAAGTCCGCTGTAGAAGGCGTCCATTTCTGGCTTGGCCGCCGCCGCAGCTTCGTAGCCGCCCAGTTGTGCCTCCAGGTCGAGATGGTTTTTCACCGCGTCCAGGACGGGCGTTGGTGCCAGACCCGTTCCGGCATTGTTAAAGTGCACCACCTGGCTTACACCGGGAGTATCCTCCCGCAAGAGTGAGACGTCTTGTTGTGAGAGGGAAGGGACAATCATGGCAACTCCCGGTTTTCAATACGTCAAATCTACAGAATCAAGATCTGCTCCCAATGACGATCACTTATTTTGGTTACGGCTCCCTCGTCAACGTTGACACTGTTCCGGCGAACACGCAGGTGACGCCCGGAAAGCTCCATGGGTGGATGAGGGAATGGCGCGTCTGTGGAACCGGAAGCGATGGCCAGGGGCGGTGTGCGCTCACCGTGCGTGAGAACAAGGGCTCCGAGATCTGGGGTGTGCTGGCAACGGAACCCCGTGCGCGGCTGGGCGAGCTGGAGCAGCGAGAAAAACGGTATCGCAAGGTGGAAAGGATCGGGGCCGCGTTTCGCTGTGAAGCCAGAGGCGGTCAGGGACCGGATGGATTGTTTCTCTTCAAGGCGTCACCTGAACATCACCGTTGGGGGTCAGAGACACATCCGATCCTGCAGAGCTATCTCGACTGCGTGCTGGCGGGATTCTTCCAGGTCTGGGGAGAGCAGGGGGTCGACCATTTTCTTGAAACAACGGATGGCTGGCACGTTCCGGTTCTGAAGGACAGGAGCAGGCCCCACTATCCACGCAGGATTGAATTGACGTCAGATCTTGCCGATCTGATCGACGGGAAGTTGTCTGCCTTTGGTATTACCTACATAGAGCAGAAATAACGTTGATCCGGTTCGTCCGGATTTCACTTCAGGCAAGCAGGGTCTGCAGCCCGTGGCCGGCCAGATAGGCAATCCCGGCAGCTGCCATGCCGATCGCCGTTGTTTCCATCCCGCATGCGAACCAGTTCCTTTGTGACCAGATCGACCGGAAGGACCCGATCGCGAAAAAAGCGACAGCCGTGAACGCTGTTGCCAGTACCGCGCTGGAGGGAAAGGAAAAAACGAAGGGGAAGAGGGGTACAGCACCGAACAGCAAGAATGCCGCGAAAGTATAGAACGCCGCTTTCAACGGTGCTCTGCCTGCATCGGACATGCCGTATTCCCCTTGCATCATCGTATCGATCCAGGCTGCCTTGTTGGACGTGATCAGGCGAACGAGTGTTTCAAGGTCGTCGCCTTCAAACCCTTTGGATTTGAAGATCTGGCGGATTTCTTCCGCTTCACCAGTCGGTTCCAGTCTGATGTGTTTCTCTTCGACTGCCCTGAGGCGGGCGAAGTCCTCGTTTTCCGATTTCGAGCCGCTATAGTTGGCGGCAGCCATAGAAAAGCCGTCCGCCAGAAGGTTGGCGACACCCAGGATCAGGATAATCTTGGGAGAAAGGGCGGCGCCGACAGATCCCGCGACGATGGCGAAAGTTGTCACTGCGCCGTCAATTCCGCCGTAAATCCAATCCCTCAGGTAACTGGCATCGGGGCCGGACGCCAGCCTTGAGGCGATGTCCTGCGGCTTGTGGCTGTGTTCCAATCCGTGCATGGGCATAGAAAATTCCTGTCATCTGTTCGACAGCATCTTATGCTTTGGCAGGTGCTGCCATGACCGGGGTCAAGCACCATATTCCCTGCAGACGCGACTGCCGGCAAATGCGATCCTTCTTTCAGGGAATATTTGGCAGAATGACCTGTGGCATTGCCAGCAATTGGCGTGTATAAGGCCGCACGTTTGCTCTAATCGCGCAGGCGTAAACGAACGAAAATGTCGCGGACCGCGCAGTTGGCGATGTAAAATGAACTTGCGGGTCCAGTAGGAGTAGGAAGAATGGCGGAGAAGTGGAGCCCGGACAGCTGGAGATCGAAACCGATCTTGCAGGTGCCGGAATACCCGGATCAAGAGGCTTTGGCGAGTGTTGAGCAGCGCCTTGCAACTTATCCGCCGCTGGTTTTTGCAGGTGAAGCACGCGCGCTGAAAGCTCAGCTTGCCGACGTCGCGGCCGGAAACGGTTTCCTCCTTCAGGGAGGCGACTGCGCAGAGAGTTTCGCAGAACATCATCCGGATCACATTCGTGACTTTTTCCGGGTATTTCTGCAGATGGCTGTTGTTCTGACATACGCTGCAAGCCAGCCTGTGGTGAAGGTTGGCCGTATTGCCGGTCAGTTCGCCAAGCCTCGCTCGTCCAACATCGAGAAGAAGGATGATGTCGCTCTGCCGAGCTACCGCGGTGACATCATCAACGACATCAATTTCACCTCGGACAGCCGGATTCCGGACCCGAACCGCATGGCGATGGCCTATCGGCAGTCTGCTGCCACGCTGAACCTGCTGCGCGCGTTCGCTCAGGGCGGTTTCGCAAATCTTGACCAGGTTCACCAGTGGATGCTCGGTTTCATCACCGACAGTCCTCAGGGTCACCGTTACAAGGAACTGGCCGACCGTATCACCGAAGCGCTGAACTTCATGCGTGCCTGCGGTGTTGAAGCCGACAGCGTGCCGCAGTTGCGGTCCACCGATTTCTTCACCAGCCATGAAGCGCTGCTTCTGGGTTATGAAGAGGCGCTGACACGTGTGGATTCCACGTCTGGTGACTGGTACGCAACATCCGGTCACATGATCTGGATCGGCGACCGTACGCGCCAGCCGGACCATGCGCATGTTGAGTTCTTCCGCGGCATCAAAAACCCGATCGGATTGAAGTGCGGTCCGTCGCTTTCACCGGATGGTTTGCTTGAACTGATCGATGCTCTCAACCCGGACAATGAGCCGGGACGCCTGACCCTGATTGCCCGTTTTGGTGCAGACAAGGTTTTCGACCACCTGCCGCAGCTGGTTCGTGCTGTTGAGCGCGAAGGAAAGAGCGTTGTCTGGTCCTGCGACCCGATGCATGGCAATACGATCACGGCCGGGGGCTACAAGACCCGCCCGTTCGATCGGATCCTGAAGGAAGTCGAAGCGTTCTTCGCGGTACACCGCGCAGAAGGCACCCACGCAGGCGGCATCCATGTCGAAATGACCGGCCGGAACGTCACGGAGTGCACCGGCGGTGCACGGGCCCTGACAGCCGAGCAGCTCGGGGACCGTTACCACACCCATTGCGATCCGCGTCTCAACGCTGACCAGGCGCTGGAACTGGCTTTCCTGATCGCTGAAAATCTGAAGAAAGAGCGTGACGGTCGTCGGTCGGAACCGGTTGCTGCCAGCGCGTAAAATTGAGCGCACTTACCTTGCGTTAACTTAAAGGGCGGCTTTTGCCGCCCTTTTTGCTTCTTCGGTTCGTAATTCTTGAAAAACGTGGCGTCTGGTAAGCCTCGTTTAACGCTCCTTGCCTATGTCAAAACCATAGGCAATTTGACGGAGGAGTTGGAGCGTTGCGCCAGAAGTGGGATCTTTCGAAGGTTTCCTGCCTGATTGCGGAAGACAATCCACATATGCGTGCGATCTTGCGGTCCGTCCTGTCCGGGTTCGGCATTCGCTCGATCTATGAAGCGAGCGACGGTGCGGAAGCGCTTGAACTCGTGGTCGACCGAAAGCCGGACATCGTGTTGTGCGACTGGGTCATGAATCCCTTCGGTGGCAACGAGTTTCTCAGGATCCTGCGCGGTGACCGGGATCTCGTGATCAGCACGACACCGGTTCTGGTCGTAACGGCACATGCCAAGCGGGCGACGATCCTTGAGGCGATGGAAATCGGCATCCATGGTTTTGTTGCGAAACCCATTGCCCCGGCCATTCTTTACCGGCATATCGGTGAAGTCCTCGAACGTCAGGAACTGCAGGGCAGGTCAAAGGGCATCATGGGGCCCGGGCAGCCAACAACGGTTCGCAAGCTCAACATCACAGACGTCTCCGGCATGATGCCGGATCAGGGACCTGGAGAACCGGAAGCCGACGACAGCGCGCTCGCACTGCTTTAGGCCAGATCATCAAACTTGAGGATTGTCACCGGGGTACCGTCTCTCGGGCCTGTTGTCATCGATTTGTGCGATTGCAACATCCATGTCATGCCGCTACATCATGTGACAATGACATTTCCAGGTTCTGCTTCCATGATAACTGATCGTTTTAGACTGGCTGTTGCACAGCTCAATCCGACCGTTGGCGACGTTGCCGGAAACGCGGAGCTCGTCCGCAAGGCTCGGCAGGAGGCCGCAGCGAAGGGGGCAGATCTGGTTCTGACCTCCGAACTGGTTCTTGCAGGGTATCTTCCTGAGGACCTGGTTCTGAAGCCTGCCTTCGTTCGTCGTTGCATGGAAGCAGCTCAGGCACTCGCCGCTGAAACCGCCGATGGTGGACCGGGTCTCGTGATCGGAACGCCCTGGAAGGGAGACACCGGCGAGGTCTATAACGCGGCTTTGTTGCTCGATCAGGGTGAAATCCGTTCCATCCGCTACAAGTACGATCTGCCCAACTACAGCGTTTTCGACGAAAAGCGTGTATTTGCCGCCGGTCCTTTGCCGGGCCCGGTCGATTTCCGGGGTGTGCGCATTGGACTGCCCATCTGCGAAGATATCTGGAACGATGAAGTCTGCGAGTGCCTTGAGGAAACGGGCGCCGAACTGCTTCTCGTTCCGAACGGATCGCCCTACTGGGAGAACCGCGCCGAGGAACGGCTGCAGGTGGTTGTCTCCCGAGTCGTCCAGACAGGTCTGCCGCTTGTCTACTGCAACCAGCTGGGTGGCCAGGACGAACTGGTCTTCGACGGCGGCTCATTCGCCTTGCAGTCGGACCGGAAACTGGCATTCCAGCTGCCACAGTTTGAAACGGCTCTCGGCATCAGTGACTGGAAGCGGGACGGTGATACCTGGGTCTGCGAAAACGGAGAGGTCGCCAAACTGCCGGATCTGGACGAAGCCAACTGGCGTGCCTGTGTCATGGGACTAGGTGACTACGTCACGAAGAACGGTTTCCCCGGTGTGGTGCTGGGCCTGTCCGGGGGCATTGATTCTGCGATTTGTGCTGCCATGGCTGTTGACGCGCTTGGTTCGGACAAGGTGCATGCCATAATGCTGCCCTTCCGTTATACGTCCAAGGAAAGCATCAAGGATGCAGCAGAATGCGCCGAAGCGCTCGGCATTCGCTATGACACGGTTCCCATCTCTGAGCCGGTTGAAGGCTTTACCAGCGCCCTTGGCAAGCTCTTCGAGGGAACAAAGGAGGACACCACCGAGGAGAACCTGCAATCGCGTGCGCGCGGCGTGATCCTGATGGCGGTATCAAACAAGTTCGGCCGCATGGTCATGACAACCGGAAACAAGTCCGAAATGTCGGTCGGCTATGCCACGCTTTACGGGGATATGAACGGTGGCTTCAATCCGATCAAGGATCTCTACAAGACGCAGGTCTACCATTTGGCCGAATGGCGAAATGCCAACAGACCCGAAGGCCTGCTCGGACCAGTCGGAGAAGTGATCCCCTCAAACATCATCACCAAGGTCCCGACGGCGGAGTTGCGCGAGAACCAGACCGACCAGGATTCCTTACCGCCCTATGACGTGCTCGACGATATTCTCAGATGCCTCGTCGAAGAGGAGATGTCTGTCAGCGAGATCGAAAAACGCGGTCATGACAGAACATTGATTCACAGGATCGAACATCTTCTATATATTGCCGAATACAAACGCCGGCAGGCACCTCCAGGCGTGAAAATTACAGAACGAAATTTCGGCAAGGACCGCCGATATCCCATTACAAACCGGTTCCGGGATCGTTCCTGACGCCCTCGCGGAGCCGTTTCCTCTCCATTCCCGTTCCGGGTAAACGGCTTCGTCCGCATGAGCTATTTTGTATTCTTGCGCGAAAACGCGCGCTGGCTTGCCGCCAGCTATCTGCTGTCGGTTTTTTCCGGTTTCGGCCAGACCTTTTTCATCTCGCTTTCCGCCGGTGATCTTCGGGCGGAGTTCGGCCTCAGTCATGGTGAACTGGGGATGCTGTATATGCTGGCAACGCTCGGCAGTGCCCTGACCTTGCCCTATGTCGGCAGGAGCCTGGACCATTTCCCGGTCCAGCGGATTGCCGCTGTGGTCATGTTCGGACTGGCACTCTTCTGCCTTGCCATGGCCAACACGTTTTCGGTCTGGATGATTGCCATAGCCTTTTATGGGCTTCGGCTGTGCGGTCAGGGCATGATGGGGCACACCTCCTTGACCGCCGCCGGCCGCTGGTTCTCCGCGCAGCGGGGAAGGGCGGTCTCGATTGCGATTTTGGGTTTCCCGACCGCGGAAGCCTTGTTTCCCCTGGCGTTTGTAACACTCAGCGCGGCATATGGCTGGCGCGGCGCCTGGAACATTTCGGCACTGGTGTTGATTGTTGTTGCCATGCCCGTTCTGTTGACTTTGTTGGCAAAGGATCGGGTGCCAAGTGCAACGGAAGTGGCAGCGGAAAAGACCGAAGGTCGCCAATGGACCCGCGGGGAAGTCCTGCGGGATCCTCGTTTCTGGCTGGTTTCGCTTGGCGTCAATGCCCCGGCCTTCATCGGAACCGCAATCTTCTTTCACCAGGTTTATCTGGTGGAACTGCGTGGTTGGTCACTGGAGGTTTTCGCCAGCGGGTTTGTGGTCATGGCTGCAGGGGTCGTGTGCGCTTCGTTGGTAATCGGTCCTCTGATAGACCGTTTCTCGGCTCGCCACCTGCTTCCATTTGCGATCCTGCCGCTGTCCCTCGGGTGTCTGGTTCTGGCGACGTATCATGCGCAATTTGCTGCGTTCGTATTCATGGCACTGGTCGGCATTTCCAACGGGTTCAACGGAACGCTGGTGGGGGCCCTGTGGCCTGAGGTTTACGGCACCAGGTACATGGGCGCGATCCGCGCGGTCGCGTTTGCCTTCATGGTCTTTGCCTCGGCCGCCGGACCGGGCCTGATCGGCTGGCTGATCGATCTCGGCGTGTCCTTTGATATCCAGGTGCTGGTGATGGGCGGGTATTGCCTGTTGTTCAGCGGTGTGTTGATGCTGACAGCGCGTGCGTATCGCGCCTGACAACAAACTTTGGCTTGTGCGCAGTTTGGGGTTGCCGTGCAGCCGATCCCCGGCTAACTCAACCCCATGACTGTTACTGTTCGCTTCGCGCCGTCGCCGACCGGCCATATTCACATCGGCAACAGCCGTCCTGCACTTTACAACTGGCTTTTCGCACAGAAGTCGGGCGGGCGGTTCATCTTGCGTTTCGATGACACCGATCTGGAGCGCTCGAAACAAGAATTTGCCGAGTCGATTGAACGCGACCTGCGCTGGCTCGGTATTGAACCGGATGTTATCGAGCGTCAGTCGGCGCGCGTTGCAAGTTACGATGCGGCTGCGCAGAAGCTGAAGGACGCCGGTCTTCTCTATCCTTGTTACGAAACACCCGAAGAACTGGAGCGTCGCCGCTCCCGTCAGCGGGCATTGGGACGTCCCCCGGTCTATGACCGCGCTGGTCTCAAGCAAACGGCGGAAGAGCGTGCCGCATTCGAAGCTGAGGGCCGCAAAGCCCATTGGCGCTTTGTGCTGCCAAATCACGATGGCGATCCCTTCGAAACCAAAAGAACGGACGTGACATGGACGGATCTGTGCAGGGGGGATCAGGCTGTTGATCTGGCTTCGCTGTCCGATCCGGTGCTCATTCGTGCAGACGGCACTTACCTCTACACGCTGCCGTCAATCGTCGATGACATCGACATGGGCGTTTCGCACGTGATCCGGGGTGAGGATCATGTAGCCAATACCGGTGTGCAAATCGCGATCTTTGAGGCGCTTGGTGCGACGGCCCCGATCTTTGGTCACCACAATCTCCTGACCACGCGTGATGGGGAAGGGTTGTCCAAGCGCAAGGGGGCACTGTCCATCGGCTCGCTGCGGGAAGCGGGGCTTGAGCCGATGTCCGTTGCATCATTGGCGGTCCTGACGGGTACAAGTCAGGCTGTTGAGCCGATGCCAACGATGGCTGCGCTGATTGAAAAGTTCGATCTGACGAGCGTTTCTAAGTCTTCCGCAAAATTCGATCCGGAGGAACTGAAGACGCTGAACGCGCGTCTGGTTCATGACCTGTCCTTTGACGCGGTCCAGGAGCGCCTCGAGGAGCAGGGGATTACTGCAGGAGCTGAGTTCTGGGAAACGGTTCGTGGCAACTGCGAGACGGTTACCGATGCCAATGGCTATTGGCAAGTGATCGCTGGCCCCGTTGAAGGGCGCATTGAAGATGAAGACCGGGAGTTCGTCTTAAAAGCGCGTAACTTCCTGCCGGATGGCGACGTTACAACGGAAACCTGGGGTGCCTGGACATCCGCGCTCAAGTCGGAGACCGGTCGCAAGGGACGTGGACTTTTCATGCCCCTGCGCCGTGTTCTGACCGGCATGGATCACGGCCCGGACATGAAGGCAATGCTGCCCCTTATTGGGCGACAAAAAATTCTGGACCGACTACCCTGACCGGAGTTTCGCGGGAAGGAGCGGGACGAAATCCCTGACCATCCCGTTTGAACAGGGGCGACGTGGAGGCAGATTCCACTTCGCCCGATTTTGTGAGTTCACGCGTTGTCAGCAGCGGGAAGCCATCTTCGGACAACCGTTCTTGCTTGAGGCCGTCAGGATACTGACCAAGCCGTTTGGACACAGCGCTCAATTCTGCCGTTACATCAAATCCCTTTTCAAGGTTCAGCAGAGTGTCCGGGTCCGCGAAGAACGGCAGTTGTGCTTTGTGGAGTGGCGATCTGGACAGCGGTGAAGGCGTGTTGGTCTCCTCCTGGAAGGTGCCTCCACGGCTGGGCTGCAGCGAGCTACGGGGAAGGCCGGCGCTGATATCCGAAAAGAAAACGCGATCTCCTGAAGCCGTGCCCAGTTCAGACCAGGCAGAACGGGTTCTGGACTGCTGTGTCAGGCGGCAACTACATCCTTCAACATATTCCGATTTGTAGCGGTAGGCGTAGGGCTGCTCGGAATAAACGTTGCCGGCAAGCGACATCATCTGCGACTGGTCGCCGCCCGGATTTCTGTAGACAAAAAGCTCCGTGGGTGCTGCCGGGCAGATTTCGGAACATCGGGCTTCGTCGTTGACGAACTGATTTTTGCCCGCCTTGAAACTGACTGGAAAGAAGTAACCGTCGCATGTGCGCACACACACGGTTCTGAAGGTGCCTCCTGAGGGAATCCTCAGCCGCCGGGTGGCGGTGGTCGACCTTGAGCGAACGGTTGCGATTTCCCGATCGCCTGTCCTTGCTGAAACCTGCTCGACATTCTGTTGAGGTGTGAAAAGGCGCTGAAAGAAGGAACGAGGCTTTTCACCGGTATCACTGCTGTTTGCCTTGGCCTGGCGCGATTGGGCCGGGGCATTGCATTTCTTCTTTTCAATCGCGCGCCTGACCTGACGGATCCGTTTGGTATTCTTCGCAGATCCCCCGCCTGCCTTGGCCAATTGACGGTCAATCTTAGCCAGATTGGACTTCATGCGTTTGATTTTGCTGTTAAGGCCCTGGCATTTTGGCGAACTGGTGGCTGAGCAATTGAAATATTTTGCATCGCGAGCGGCTGCGGAAATGGCCTTCTGCTGCTGTTTCTTGGCAGTAGACCACTTCTTCGCAGCGGGGGATTGCGAGCCTGAACCGGCTTCAAGCTTGCGCAGCTCGGCCTTGAGCGCAGAACAACTTGCAGCCTGAGCCGTTGCCGCCGGCAGCAGGATCGCTGCACACACGCCAACGGTACGCAAAAAACTGACAGACTTGCTGGACTTGCCAAGCCTCATCACTCAACCCCCACAGCGCATACCCCACGCCGCTCCGGCAATCAGCCGGTATTCGTACTATTGCTGTTGGCTCCATCCTTAGCAATGAAAGCTCTGACGTTAGGTTAATACTGCGCGTGATCCTCGGGACGTTCAATCAGGCCGGAAGTTGCTTGCAGCCTTGTCCAGCCGCTCAAAAATCTCTGAAAGCGCCTTGCTCTGGCCATCAGTGAGAGCGTTTTCCAGTTCTTTGCTGTAGGCGAGAGCCTTTGGAACCAGCTCCAAGTAGACCTCATTGCCCTTAGGGCTCAGCTTCAGCACCTGTTCCCTCAGGTCTTCGGGGTTTTTCTCCCGCACCACGAAGCCTCTGTTTTCCAGCGCTGCGACTGCGCGGCTGACCTTCGTCTTGTGCATTGAAGTGGCTGTCCCAATGTCCCGCGCCGTCATGGCTTCATGCTCGCCCAGCGTCGCGATCAATCTCCATTCAGGAATTCCGATTCCATATTGATCTGCATAGATTTGTGAAAAAGAGCGACTGACTGTTTCCGCCAGGTGAACAAGCCTGTATGGCAGAAACTGGTTCAGCTTCAGGACCGTTCTGTCATCTTCCGGCGTAAGCGTTTGAAGGGGTTGGGAAACTGGGTCATTCGACATGTTTGATGTGTTGCCTCGATAGATTCTTGGGTCCGAAAGGGGACGCAGATGAAAGCTGCCGTGATCCGGCCATTTTCTAAGTCTAACAAGTATAGCTTATTGAAATTCTCTTGAAAGATGGCATGTGCTGCTTGAGAAGATTGACGTGTGAACAATCAAGATTATCAGAGAGCTTGTTGTCGAAAAGACGTCTACTCGCGAAAATTGACGACCTATCTGTTGATAAGGAAGCAATAGTTAAGGAATTGCAGACAGTGCGTTTGCGAATCACCGATGGAAGCTGAGACGCTGGCGCCAACAGAATGTTGGCGTGAAACCGGTCAGGAAAGACCGCCAAAAGCAAGCTGGGAGCTTGCGCGAAAGCGAGGCCGCTATGGTTGAGATCTTAAACACCTCCGAGGCCGTGCCGGGAGAAAACGAACGGTTCGAGGAGCTGGGTCGCGGCTGTTATGCCTACAGCGCCGACGGGTGTTCGAACACGGGCGTGATCATTGGTGAGCGAGGCATCCTGATTGTAGACGGTCAGGCAACGCCTTCCCATGCGGAGAAAGTGCTCAAGAAAATCCGGGATATCACCGACAAACCGGTTAAGCAGGTGGTCCTGACGCACTTCCATGCGGAAAACACCCTGGGTTCCTGGGCGTTTGAACCCGGCGAGGTGATCTCCTCGGACCTGACCCGTCGGATGATCGAAACACGGGGCATTGAAGATATTCATGTCTCGAGGGAACGTTTCAAGGCGCTCTTTGCCGACTTGTCCGCGATCCCGGCTGTGTGCGCACCGACCATGACAATTGCGTCTTCCATGACCATTGATCTGGGTGGTCGGGAAGTCCGGCTGATGCATCTTGGACGGGGGCACACTATGGGTGACCTGGTTGTGTGGGTGCCAGACAGTTCGGTTATTTTTGCCGGTGATCTGGTCCAGAGCACAACGGCTCCCTATTGCGGAGACGCGCATCTTGCCGACTGGCCTCGCGCGCTGGACCGCATTTCCGCGTTTCGTCCGAATGCCTTGATGCCGGGCAAGGGGCATTCCGTCGTCGGCGTTCCTGCTGTTACGACGGCAATCGAGAATACCAGAGACTTCGTAACGACATTGCGGGATGCCGCAGCCGCCTGTGTCGAGCAGAGCCTCGGTTTGAAGGACACGTTCAATGCGGTTGGAGACGCTCTGGCGTCTCAATTCGGATCGAAAGTGGACTTCGAATTCCATCTCCCGTTCAATGTGGCGCGCGCTTATGACGAGGCGCTGGGGCTGGATCAGCCTCAGGTCTGGACCCGGGAGCGGTGTGCAGACCTGCTGGACGCACTGGCCGGCATCGGTGCAGCGAGTGTCCCGGTTGAAGAGATTGCCGATGAAGCAATTGAGGAAATGGAGCCAGTCGAAGAGGCGTTGCAGGACGATGTAGAGCCGGAAGCTGGAGAGGCGGAAGGTGAGGGGCAGGAGGTTTCGATTGAAACAAGCGACCTCGTCTCTGACAGCGATTTTGCAGCATCTCTGGGAATGCCGATGGAAGGCGAAGAGGCAGAAGACGATGCGCTCGACCTCTCGACTGACGATATCGTTGAATCCGAAGACGACGAGAGTGAAGAAGAGCCCGTGGATGAAGACGGCGACAAACAGACGGATGATGAAAAGGTGCTTGAAGACGTCAGGTAACCCTGGGACTGCAAGCAAACATTGACAGAAATGTCGTAGCGCGCGCCATTCCGGCGCGCGTTTTGTTTTGTCGATTGCTTGATCACGAAACCGGAATGCCCCACATGTCAATCGTTTCAAACACTCCGAAAGGCCCTGACCTTATGCGTTTTTTGACCGCCGCCACACTTACCCTGCTATTGAGCCTTCAAGGGGCGGGGGCAGCATTGTCGGCAGACGAACCCGACCTGATCTTCAAGAAATCGACCGTTTGGAAGTTTTTGACGCCGGATCACAAGCTGGCGACCTACGCGATCGATGACCCACTGGTAGAAGGCGTTTCCTGCCATTTCACGGTGCCGGAAAAAGGTGGTGTGTCCGGTTGGCTTGGTGTCGCGGAAGAAGTTTCCGATGTTTCCCTGGCCTGCCGTCAGGTGGGACCTGTCATCATCAAGGAAAAATTCGAGCAAGGCGAAGAAATGTTCCGGCAGCGCCGGTCGTTCATGTTCAAGAAGATGCAGATCGTGCGTGGCTGTGATGCCAAGCGCAACGTTCTGGTTTATCTCGTTTATTCGGACAAGCTGATTGAAGGCAGCCCCAAGAACTCAACATCCACGGTGCCGCTTATGCCTTGGGGCGATCAGCTGCCACCCAGGTGCGGTGATTTTGTTGAGGAATAGCCTTTAGGATTTCAGGAAGTCGGCGTCGCTGATTGGTCCACATTGAGGGGCGCGGAGATTTATTCCGCGTCCAGAGTTTCCAGATGCTTTGCGACCGGAAGGTCCTCTCCTGCACAAAAGTGCTTGTAGAGCATGGCCATGATGTCCTTAACCGGCTCACTGGCGAGACGATAATAGATTGTCGTTCCTTCGCGCCTGGTCGATACGAGCCCCTGAGCGCGCAACAATGCGAGTTGCTGAGAAACCGTTGGCATGCGCATTCCGGTTGCTTCGGCAAGTTCGCTGACGCAGCGTTCCTCTTCGAGCACCAGGCACATCAGCAGAAGGCGCGGCGCGGATGCCATCATCTTCAAGAATTCCGCTGCGGATTCTGCTTTGTCTTCAAGTGCTTTATAGTCCATTTGGAAACCTTGCCAAACTAACCCGGAAACTGCAAGCTTGAGCCTTGACCTCAGCTTTCAAGTTCCATTTATATCCGGCTGGCCACTGTGACAATGATATTTCCGTTGCCACATCCGGTTCCGGTCAACAGGCACACGCTTTTTTGCTGCATTTCCTGGCCGAAGGCCTTGGTTCCATCAGTGATGGCGATGAGTGCTGCAAACGGGCCGCCAAGAACGATGGCGAGAAAGATAAGAACAAAAATGCGGTTCAACATGGGGCTCTCCTGATGGCAATCCGTATCGATTGCCTGGAGATTACGGCTGGCGCCTTGAACCCATGCTGAGCACCACGTTCAGCTAACGTTCAGTTATCTAAACAAGCTGAAAAGATATTTTTTTTCAGATAGTTGCTGGTTTAAAGATTTTCAGTCATCGCCGTTCTGAGGGCTTTCAGAAGCACTTTATCACGCTCGTAGATGTCCTTTCTGAAATGCGTTGAACCGTCCTTGTTCATCCACGCGGTCAGATAGGTGAGGTGCACCTCGATCGGAACCTTCGGCTTGATGACCTTCCGATCGCCGCTGTCCCGCATCTGTTCCCATTGTCCGGGGGCTGGGCTCAGATGCTCCAGCAGAACGTCAGCCAGCGCAAACGGATCGGATGCCCGAATACAGCCATGACTGAACGCGCGCTCTGAGCGTGCAAACAGCGATTTGGAAGGAGTGTCATGAATGTAAATGTTGAACTCGTTCGGGAACATGAACTTGATCCGGCCCAAGGCATTGCTTTTTCCCGGGTCTTGGCGCAAGCGGAACGGAAAGTTCTTTCCTGAATAGCTGTTCCAGGCAATCCGAGTGGCGGCAATCTCGTTGCCATCCTGAAAAACTCTGATGTTCTGGCTGCTGAGCGCCGACGGATTGTTCTTGAGTTTCGGCAGATATTCCTTCGTGGCGATGGAGTAGGGCACGTTCCAGTAAGGATTGATTTCCACGTATTCCATCTGGTCGGAAAAAACCGGCGTTGCGTGATAAGGTTTTCCGACAACGACGCGAGTGGTGTGAATCGTCTTGCCGTCCCGCACGACCTTCAGGTTCTGATCGGCAAGGTTCACGAACACGTAGAAGTCGCCAAGATTGTCGCGCATCCAGCGACGGCGCTCCATGTTGAGTTCCATCTGGATGAGTTTTTCTTCAATCGGCATGTTCAGCCGGGCAAGCGTGTTCTTGCCGATCACGCCATCCGTTTCCAGGCCGTGATATTCCTGAAAGAGCTTGACCGCTTCGACAAGAGTTCCGTCGTAGATTTCGCCGGTATGATCCGCAGCTCCCGGGATATCTTCCTCGATCAGGCGTTCGCGCAAAACAGCGATTCTCGGATCGGTCATGTCCGGTTTGAGAACTTCACCATCCGGGACCGTTGTGAACCCGCCTTCACCTGCCTTGGTCCTGTATTGAGCCAATCGCCTCTTCAGACGAGCATAGTTGTCCGAGCGAGGTGCAAGTGCTTCCAGGAACGCGCTGAAATCAGTCGACAGTTCAGCGTTCTCAAACAGCATTTCAGGGGCAGGTCGATTGGGGAAAAGGTTCAGGGCCTTGTTGATCTTGTTCGGCTGCACGCGGCCGGAAGAAAGATGTGTTGCATATCGCAGAAACTGAAGTGAAAGCTCCAGATCGAATTGCGCCCATTCTTCCGGCGTCTGAGCAGTCTCCGAGAGTTGAACCAGCCGTATCGGCCCGTAGTTGCTTGGATTGAGGGCATGATCGTTGGCTTCAGCCATGGCGGCAATCGCCAGATGCGCATTTTCTCTCAGTCCGCTCTCATCGAACCAGATCGGGGCGTAGGCACGCTCGCCGTAGTAGCGCTCCAGTCCTGATGGAACATCGGGAGACATCGAAGCCTGGATAGCTTGTCCGATGAGCGTTTGAGGTGCAGGGTAGCCACCGTCGGGGCCAGTTTGCGTTTCGCTGCTTTCAGCTGTCGCTGTTTGAGCAACTGCAGACTGAAGGTCTGCAACTGCCATTGGTCCAGCCAAGGAGAGCAGGACAGCAACAGCGGATGTATAACTGATCGACCGAATTTTCCTCACTCGAAAATCCCCCCAAATGATTCCCAGCACTGCAAGTGTAGTGCATGCAATGCGTCGCGCAAACGCAGCGCTTTCGGGCTTTCACGCGCTCGCAGCAATTGCAGCCTTGACCGCATTCCATTTTCCGGTCCATAAAGCGGCCATGATGACGGCCACACGGAACATCATTTCGATCACCATTATTTGCAGCTAGCGACACCGCTGGCTGTGGCCGTTCCCTCTTGGCAAAATTTCCTCTGAGACGGATCGCCCGGCCAGCCGGCCAGGAGACCGTTTGACATGAGCGCCGCTGAGACTGAGAAATCCGGCACGAACAAGGGCTTGAAGTTCACCAACACATTGACCCGTGAGAAGGAAGACTTCCGCGCGATCGATGACGAGAATGTGCGCCTCTATGTCTGCGGACCGACAGTTTATGACTTCGCGCATATCGGCAACGCGCGCCCGGTTATCGTCTTTGACGTTCTCTATCGCCTTCTGAGCCACCTGTATGGCAAGGAGCACGTGACCTATGTGCGCAACATCACGGATGTGGATGACAAGATCAACGCGCGCGCGCTCAGAGACTATCCGGACCTGCCTCTCAATGAGGCCATCGCGAAGGTGACACAAAAGACCGCGGATCAGTTCCACAAGGACATCAGGTCTCTTGGTGTTCTTGAGCCGAGCCACGAGCCGAGGGCGACCCAGCATATCGAAGGCATGATCGAGATGATCAAGGTCCTGATCGAAAAGGGTCATGCCTATGTTGCCGGAGGGGAAGTTCTTTTCGACACCGTCTCCATGCCCGATTATGGCGGTCTGTCGAAGCGCAAGCTCGACGAGCAGAAGGCCGGAGCGCGCATCGCGGTCGAAGACCACAAGAAAAATCCCGGAGATTTCGTTCTCTGGAAGCTGTCTTCGGAGGAGGAGCCAGGGTGGGAAAGCCCTTGGGGACGCGGCCGTCCCGGCTGGCATATCGAATGCTCCGTCATGAGCGAGCATCATCTGGGCAAGATCTTCGACATTCATGGCGGCGGTTTGGATCTGATCTTTCCGCATCATGAAAACGAAATTGCCCAGTCACGTTGCGCACACGGCACATCCACCATGGCCAACTACTGGCTTCACAACGGATTTCTGCAGGTTGAAGGCAAGAAGATGTCCAAGTCCGAGGGCAACTTCTTCACCATTCAGGAGCTTCTGGAAAAAGAGAGTTTCGGTGGTCGCAAATGGCCGGGTGAAGTACTCCGGATGGCCATGTTGATGACCAATTACCGAGAGCCGATCGACTTTTCCAAACGCAAACTGGAAGAGGCGGAGAACCTGCTGGCCAAGTGGCCGGAGCCGGTCAAGACGGATTCGGAGCCGTCAGGCGAAGTTGTTGAAGCGTTGAAGGATGATCTCAACACCGCTGGGGCCATTCAGGCGCTTCATGCACTTGCAGGGGAAGCCGCCAAGGATCCGGCACAGCTGCCGCTCTATTCCGCGTCGGCGGCGCTTCTGGGGCTGCATCCGGTCGTCGCGGATCTCTCAGATGTGGACGAAGGAGATATCGAGGCAGCCATCATCCGCCGCCTTGAAGCACTGAAAGCCAAGGATTGGACACAAGCCGATGAAATCCGGGCTGAACTGACGTCTCAAGGAATCCTTCTAAAGGATTCAAAAGACTCAGAAACAGGTGAGCGCATCACCACGTGGGAGCTCAAACGCTGATGAAACAGGCTGCGGCACAGCCAAATGACCTTTCATTGTCAGGCGGAGAGGGAAGTCTCTCTGCCGGATGCTGGAAGCATCTGACGTGCGGCAGCCTGTAGACCTGAAAGCGAGGGGAGGACGCGAAATGTCGAAACTGGAATCTCACACAGGCGGATGCCAATGCGGAGCCGTGCGTTTTCGCGTCGAAGGTGAACTCGGCACCGCTTCGATCTGTCATTGCAGAATGTGCCAGAAGGCATTCGGCGCACTTTACGCGCCGCTCGTAGGCATTCGTGGTGACACCAGACTTGTCTGGACCAGGGGTGAACCGAAACGGTTTCAAAGCTCGAACCACGTTGCCCGGGGTTTTTGCGCAGATTGCGGGACGCCCCTGACCTACGAAGCTCCTGATGACGACACGGCGATCGCTATCGGAGCCTTTGATAATCCGGCTTCGATTGATCCGGTTATTCAATACGGTGTCGAAGGCAAACTGCCTTTCACGGACAAGATGTCTGAAATTCCGGCAAGACGAACGGAAGAGGACAGTGAGACCGCCGTATTTCTGGCGTCGATCGTTTCCAACCAGCATCCAGATCACGATACCGAAACCTGGCCGCCTGTTCGGTCCGGCAATCCAGACAACGACTAAGCCCAGCTAAGGCGCTAGGTAGGAAAGACGCATGAGCAAGGAACGCCTCTATCTTTACGACACAACGCTCCGAGACGGCGCGCAGACCAGTGGAATCGACTTTTCGCTGAACGAAAAGATTGTCATTGCTGAGTTGCTGGAGCGTCTGGGCGTCGACTATGTTGAAGGGGGATATCCCGGGGCGAACCCGACTGACACTGAATTCTTCACCGAAACGCGCACGGAAACCGCGACCTTCACGGCCTTTGGCATGACCAAGCGGGCAGGGAGATCTGCCGCCAATGATCCGGGGCTGCAGCAGATCATTTCCTGCAAGTCTTCCGCATGTTGCTTTGTTGCCAAGACCTGGGACTATCATGTCGAGATTGCGCTTGGCTGCACCAACGATGAGAACTTGGATTCGATCCGCGATACGGTTGAAACGACCGTGGCGGCCGGCAAGGAAGCGATGATCGACTGCGAGCATTTCTTCGACGGCTTCAAGGCAAATCCAGAATATGCGCTCGACTGCGCCCGTACCGCCTATCAGGCGGGCGCCCGGTGGATTGTTCTTTGCGACACCAATGGTGGCACACTGCCAGACGAAATCTACGATATCGTCACCAAGGTGCAGGAAGTGGTGCCCGGGTCTCACCTGGGAATTCACACCCATGACGACACAGGTCAGGCCGTTGCCAATTCTTTGGCTGCGATTGACGCAGGTGTGCGCCAGATCCAGGGAACACTGAACGGATTGGGAGAGCGCTGCGGCAACGCCAACCTGATCACATTGATCCCGACCCTGAAGCTGAAATCCGCCTATTCGGACCGGTTTGAGATCGGAGTTTCCGACGAGCAGCTGAAGGACATCACCGCGATTTCTCACGCGTTCGATGAAATACTGAACCGCTCCCCTGACAGGCAGGCGCCTTATGTTGGTGAGACCGCCTTTGCCACAAAGGCCGGCATCCATGCCTCCGCGATCCTGAAAGATCCGAAGACATATGAACATATCACCCCTGATAGTGTCGGCAATCAGCGCCGGGTCCTCGTGTCCGATCAGGCCGGGAAGAGCAATCTTCTGGGCGAGTTGTCACGCCTCGGCATTGAGCTCGACAAGGCTGATCCACGGCTCGACCGGTTGCTGGCACTGGTGAAGGAACGGGAATCCGAAGGCTATGCCTACGAGGCGGCAGACGCTTCGTTTGAACTGATGGCCCGCCGCGAGCTGGGAGAAGTTCCACGCTATTTCGATGTCAATTCGTTCCGGGTCATGGTTGAGCGTCGCTTTAATGCGATAGGTGATCTGATCACGGTGTCCGAGGCGGTTGTCAAAGTGGACATCGATGGCGAAACCCGAATGTCTGTCGCGGAAGGAAATGGTCCGGTCAACGCCCTCGACATGGCACTTCGCAAGGACCTTGGTAAGTATCAGTCGGCGATTGAAGGGCTGGAGCTGATCGACTATAAGGTGAGAATTCTCAACGGTGGTACGGGCGCAGTAACGCGTGTTCTGATCGAAAGCCACGATACCAAATCTCATCGTCGCTGGTTTACGATCGGAGTGTCCTCCAACATTGTCGATGCCTCCTTCCAGGCTTTGGTCGACTCCATCACATTTGCGCTGCTGAAAGCCGAGACGGCTTCGGCCGGATAGCGCCAGAAAGGCTTGTTCCATGTCGCAGTCGGTTTCCAATGCCGAAGCGAATGCCGAGTTCCGTCAGGGGCTTTTATTTGGCTTGGCCGCCTACGGCATGTGGGGCTTTTTCCCGGCGTACTACAAGCTGACAGACACGGTTCCAGCCGATCTGGTTGTCTCCCATCGGATCTTGTGGTCCGTGCTGTTCGTTGGCCTGTTTCTCTATCTGCGCGGCCGCTGGCAGGAAGTCGTTGATGTCTTCCACCAGCCGAAGGTCTTGAAGGGGCTGATGACATCGGCTGCGTTCATCGCGGTCAATTGGCTCGTATTTGTCTGGGCAATCGCCAACAACCACGTTCTTGATATTTCGCTTGGCTATTTCATCAACCCGCTCGTCAGCATTCTTGTCGGGCTCGTGGTTTTGCATGAAAGGTTATCTCTCGGGCAGGGCATTGCCGTGGCGATCGCGAGCATTGCGGTTCTCCTTCAGGCCATACTCGCCGGTGGTTTGCCCTGGATCTCCCTTGTTCTTGCCTTCTCCTTCGCCGGGTATGGCTACGTGAGAAAGGTAACGCCGGTAAAGGCCACTCCGGGCCTGTTTGTAGAGACGGTGCTGCTGTTTCCGCTGGCTGCGGGCTATGTTCTATTGAGCCTGAGTTGGGGAAATGACGCGCTTGTTCTCAATGACCCACCTGTGCTGATGGCTTTGATCGGAACAGGCATCGTTACGGCCTTGCCGCTGATCTGCTTCTCGTCCGCCGCGCGCCGTTTGCCGCTCTTCATGGTCGGATTGATGCAGTACATCGCCCCTTCGATGCACTTTGTGATGGCGGTGTACATCTGGGGCGAGCCCCTGGATCAGACGAGATTGATGACGTTCTTGATGATCTGGGGCGCGTTGGTGATTTTCACCTATGACAGCTGGCGACGTTATCGGCCGGTGAACCGTGTCGCCGGTCCGCAGTAGGCAGTATCAATCGCCAGAGACCAGCTGCCCGCGACCTGTACGCTTTGCGGAATAGAGGCGCAGGTCTGCTTCTTTCAACGCTTGGGCAAGATTGCCGTCGAGCAGAGGCGCAAGGCCGATACTGGCCTTGATCTTCTGGTTCTCTCCACTGTGAGAGACCGGAGAGGATTGAATGGTTTGCAGCAATTCTTCAAGGCTGCGCACGACGTCGTCTTCGCTGCGGTTTCGCAACACCAGGCAGAACTCGTCGCCTCCAAGGCGGGAAACGATATCCTTGTCACCGGCAAGCTCCGTCAGGTGCTTGGCAAAACTCTTCAGTACGGCGTCGCCGAAATCGTGGCCGAGACTGTCATTGATATCCTTGAAGGAATCGAGATCCAGCAGAGCAAGCCAATGCTTGCTTTCGGTGGATGAGGGCCAGGATTTCACTTCGTTGGAAACTTCGTCCAGAAGGAAGCGGCGATTGTAGAGCCCTGTCAACGAGTCCCGCATTGCCAGGTTGTTCAGTTCCTCGATGCGGTAGATGTAGTCCAGGTTCTGGGAAATCCGAAGCAGCAGTTCTTCCGGCGAGCAGTTCTTGTCGACGAAATCAGCAGCGCCGTATTTCAGGAACCTGACCCGGTTGTCGGAATTGGCGTAGGAAGACATTCCGATCACGCCGACTTCTTCCGAGCTGTGATGGCGCCGAATGGTCTTCAGAAAAGCGAAGCCATCCTTTCCCGGCATGAAGTAGTCAGCAAGGACGAGCTTGATGTCCTTGTTTTCCTTGAGGCATTTCAACGCTTCATCGGTAGAGGAAGCCTGATACACTTTATAAAGATGTTTGGAGACGATTTGCGAAATCGCTTCACGTTCCACCGTGGCATCATCGACCACGAGGATGCCGATATCGGGGTTCTGCGCAAGTTTTCTGATCAGTTCAGCGACATAGTCCAGGCTACCGGGGGAATCCTTCAGAACATAATCGATGACGCCTTTGCTGAGCATCTTGCTGCGCGTTCTTGGATCGAAACGGCTGGTGAAGACAATCGTCGGAATGTTCCACTTTGCACACAGATCCACGATCTCGCCGTTTGAAGCGTCCGGCAAGGTCAGGTCAACGAGCGCCAGGTCCGGCTCGCCGATGGGCAAATTCAGGCAGTTTTCCGCTTCATCATAGCTGCGTGCAACCATGATCTGGTGTCTGCCGACTTCATGCAATTTCTTGACGATCGCCTTTTCAAAGAACGAAGCGTCTTCAACCAGGAGAGTTGTTTGCATGGAACTGCCTGTAACTGCTGTTTCTTTTGGCGACGTTACTATCCAATTCAAGAGACTTCAAATTGATGCACGGGACTATATACATCTGACGACATTGCGCGAGCCTATCGTTATTTGCATAACGTAAGGTAAAATACGTTTTCCAGAAAACTGTATCACTTTGCCGAAACTGCACTGAAGTCGCAGTGATCACGGCTTTGTCTTTTCAGAATGTGCCGTGATCCAGCAATTTCCCAACCGGATTTTGCGCTACAGGTCGGACATGGAAGCAAAGTCACCCGGCGGTTTGGGTGATGCGCCCGAGACTGCCTGCGAGAGCATCGGCAGGATGTCCTCGATTTGATTTGCCACCAGATACGGCACTTCGGTCTCCGGCCGGATATAGCCTTGTGCCCGCATGTGATCGAACAATTCGAGCAATGGTGACCAGAAACCGTGGATGTTTGCCAGAAGTACCGGCTTTTTGTGCTGACCGAGCTGTGCCCAGGTCATCATTTCGACCGCTTCTTCCAATGTCCCGATACCACCCGGCAGGGCGATGAACGCGTCGGACTTTTGAAACATCAGGTGTTTGCGCTCATGCATGTCCTTGGTGACGATGAGGTCTTCCAGGGTGTCGAGCATGACTTCCCGTTTTTCCAGGAAGTGTGGGATAATGCCTGTAACGTCACCGCCAGATTCAAGCGCCGAATTGGCGACAGTACCCATGAGGCCTACAGAGCCGCCGCCGTAAACGAGACGCAGGCCGGCTTCCGCTATGAGCTGGCCGAGACGCGTCGCCGCTGCTTCGTGAGATGGATCTGAGCCGAAGCTAGAGCCACAGTAAACACAGACGCTTTTGAGCTGATTTTGTGAAACCGTATTCATAACGCAAGATGTGCATTGTGACTGTCCGCAGGTCAAGCATTCTGTTTGAAAGACCTTGGTTCACAAGCAGGTTTTCTTGCCGAGCCTTCAAAGAAGAGCTATGCATGGGGCCGAATAAAGAATTTGTGACGGCAAGGGGGAACGCCCCTGAATGCCGCAACTTACAGACCGAAGAGATACAGAAATGCCAGCCAGGGTTTGCCGGCTTTTCTGGTTGGGATGAGCAATGAATAAACAGACATTGATCTGGACTTTGATCGTGGCGGTGCCTGTGGGACTGGCCGCGCTGGCAACGGGCTATGTCTACCGGGATACAGGACGTCTTCCATTCCAGACCGCTGAAGACACACAGTCCGCCCCGGCCAAAGCGGTTGAGGAAACGCAGGAAAAGACCGCCGAAGCTGCGAAGCCTGCAGATAGTCCGGCAGAGAACGTCACATCCCAGTCTACTGCAGAGCAAACCGCAGAAGCGCCTGTCCCTGATTCAGCGGTGAAAGGGCCCAGCTTCGATGTTGTTGGCGTCGAGCCCACAGGTGAGACCGTTGTGGCCGGCCGTTCGGATGCTGGAGCGATCGTTGCCTTGACGGCAAATGGTGAAGTGGTTGGAAAGAGCATTGCCAACGAAGCAGGTGAGTGGACCATCATCCTTGATGAGCCGCTGAAGCCCGGTGACTACGACGTTGGCCTTGAAGTGCACGATGGAGAAGGCAAGTCGATTGAGCAGTCCGGGCAGCGCTTGGCTGTCTCAGTTCCTGAAGACGGCAAGGAACAGCCCCTTGTCGTCCTGAACTCGCCAGAAGGTCCTTCTGACATCTTGCAGAAACCTGAAACCGAGGTAGTGGTTGCGCAGTCCGGCGCCCAAGGCGCACGGCAAAGCGAAGCGGTTGTCACCGCGAAAACGGATGCACCATCGGAAGGCAAGCCTGCTGTATCAACCGGGACCGACCAGGCAAGTGGTACCCCGGCCGATGAGGAACAGGGTGGAACCGAAACCGAGGTAGCCTCTTTGCCGAAAGACGCTTCTTCGACCGCTCAGGATGAACCTTCATCTGGCAGCACAGCAGCAGCCAACAGCAGTTCAGCTGACGAAACTGCAACTTCCACATCCGTTGCCGACACAGCTACAACAACCGCTTCTCAGGCCCAATCAGCGCAGACCGCATCTTCGACTGATACCCAGCCTGCATCGTCTGAAGCTTCACAGGCAGGGGGCTCCGAAGCCAGCACCAACACCCAGGTTGCTGCAACTTCGACAGGTTCTACGCAGGTGGGATCGGATGCGCAGGATTCGCTTCAAACGTCCGGGAGAACCGTCACCGTTGAGGCCGTGGAGTCGGAAAAAGACAAGGTCTACGTCGCCGGCACCGGTGAGCCGGGCTCGTCCGTCCGGGTTTATGTCGGTGAAGAGTTCCAGGGCGAGGCGCAGGTCAATGCCAGCGGCAAGTGGCTTGTCGAGGGGACCAAGAACGTTGCTGAGGGTAACGTGGAAGTCCGGGCCGATCTGATTTCCAAGGATGGTGGCAAGGTTGATGCACGCGCGGCAGTGACTTTCGAAAAGGAACAGGATCAACAGGTCGTGTTGACAAAAGTTGTGGCGTCCGGGGCAAGTGGCAGTGGAAACAGCCAGGAAGCTGCGGTTCAAAAGGCTCTTCCGGTCGTGATCATTCGCAAGGGTGACAACCTCTGGCGCATCTCCCGTCGTCTTTACGGTGACGGGGTGCGTTACACCACGATCTATCAGGCCAACCAGGACCAGATCCGCGATCCGGATCTCATTTATCCGGGGCAGGTGTTCCTGACACCCGAAGGTGACCTGAACTGGCCAAAACCTGCCGAGGATACAGAGCAGAACGGCTGAAGCCAGTCCTTGGGAAATGCATCAGAAGGCTGAAGATCGGAGACGGTCTTCAGCCTTTTTGTTTCCGCCTCTTGTTTTTTGGTCAATTCATCGCATATCACCGATGAGACAAATTGATGTGAGCGAGGGAGTGGCCGAATGAGCGGGACGAAGGCTCCGCATGCAGGAGCTTGCGCGGATTCGAAGGAAGGTCTGGCGAGTTGTGAAGAGCTCGCTGCGATTTTTCGGGCGCTGGGACATCCGGCGCGATTGGCCATTATCAAGCAGTTGGCCGCACAGGAAGAAGCCTGTTGCGGTGAAATCGTGAACCACCTTCCACTGGCTCAGTCGACTGTTTCTCAGCATTTGCAGGTGCTGAAGGAAGCAGGCCTCCTGACTTGTGACACACGTGGGCGAAACTGCCACTACCTCTTGAATCGTGAGATTCTCGGCAAAGCGGCTCATTGCTCTCAAGAATTCTGGACCCACCTGAACTCACTCGGCGTTGACACATCCACCGCACATAGCCCGGTTGCCGAGACCAATCAGCAGATAGACGGCTGCAAACAGCAGTCTGGAGAATAGTATTGTCCGATCATTCAGCCACCTCGCCGCGAAAGCCTTCGGCCGCGGCTTCAGGCAGCCAATCCAGCCAGGCACAGGGCCGAAAGGCAGTCAGTGCCGACGAAGGCAATACGCTCACGACACTGGCAAACCTTTGGCCCTACATCTGGCCGTCTGACCGCCCGGATCTGAAGAACAGGGTCCTTCTGGCGATATTCGCGCTTGTGATTGCGAAAATCGTGACTGTCCTGTCTCCGTATTTCTTTGCCTGGGCAACCGACGCGCTGACCGGAGAAGTAGCCGATCTTCCCGCCTTTATTGTCGCTCCAGTCATGCTGGTTCTGGCCTACAACGCAGCGCGCGTTCTGGCTGTCGCCTTCAACCAGCTTCGCGATGCACTCTTTGCTCGTGTCGGTCAGCATGCCGTCCGCCAGTTGGGATATTTGACGTTCCAGCATCTGCACCGTCTTTCCCTGAGATTTCATCTGGCGCGACGGACGGGTGGGCTCAGCCGTGTGATCGAACGTGGCGTGAAGGGCATTGAGTCCATTGTCCGCTTCACGGTTCTGAATGGCTTCCCGACCATCCTGGAATTCGCCATTATGGCAGCGGTGATCTGGTACCAATTCGGATTCTTCTATGTGGTCATCGTCGCGGTGATGATCGTGATCTATGTCTGGTTCACCATCAAGACCTCGAATTGGCGCATCAATATCCGCCGGGAAATGAATGACAGCGATACGGATGCGAATTCAAAAGCCATCGACAGTCTGCTGAACTTCGAAACCGTCAAGTATTTCGGCAATGAGAAGATGGAGGCTGAAAGGTTCGATGTCTCCATGGCCAAATACGAGAAGGCGGCAACAAGAACCTGGACGTCGCTGGCCTGGTTGAACCTCGGTCAGGCAGTGATCCTGGGCGTTGGCATGGCTGCCTGCATGGGGCTGTCTGCCAAAGCGGTCATGGCTGGTGAACAGAATATCGGCGATTTCGTGCTCATCAATGCGCTTTTGATGCAGCTTTCTATCCCTCTGAACTTCATTGGCTACCTTTACCGGGAAATCCGTCAGGGCCTCGCCGATATCGAAGCGATGTTTGATCTGCTGCTCGTACCAGCAGAAATCCAGGACAAGCCGGATGCCGAGCCACTGAGGGCCGTGGAAGGCAAGATTGCCTTCAAGGATGTCCGCTTTCACTACGATCCGGACAGGCCGATCCTGAAAGGCATCGATTTCGAGGTTCCTGCAGGCAAGACCATCGCAATCGTCGGGCCTTCAGGAGCGGGCAAGTCCACCATTTCCAGACTGCTTTTTCGGTTTTACGATGTCACAGGTGGATCTGTCGAAATCGACGGACAAGACGTCCGCGACGTTACCCAGGATAGCGTGCGTCACGCCATAGGCATGGTTCCGCAGGATACGGTGCTCTTCAACGACACGATTGCCTACAATATCCGCTACGGCCGGCCGGAGGCGACCGATGAGGAGGTTGTCGAAGCTGCTCGTATGGCACAGATCCATGATTTCATCGAAAGGCTGCCTCAAGGCTACGCGTCCGAAGTCGGTGAACGCGGGTTAAAGCTTTCCGGTGGCGAGAAGCAACGCGTGGCGATTGCACGAACCATCTTGAAATCACCACCGATCCTCATTCTGGACGAAGCGACATCCGCGCTCGACACACATACGGAGCGGGAGATCCAGTCGGCTCTCGACGAAGTCTCCCAGAACCGGACCACGCTTGTCATCGCGCACCGCCTGTCGACCGTCGTCAATGCGGATCAGATTATTGTTCTGGAAGCGGGGCAGATTGCAGAACGTGGCAAGCACATGGAGCTCTTGGAAAAAGGTGGGCTGTATGCCTCCATGTGGGCCCGCCAGCGCGAAGCTGATGAGGCCGAAGAGCGTCTGCGTGCAGCCCGGGAAAACGACGATCTTGGGATTGTCACGCGCGGTCAGACTGCAGATTACGTTCCGGCAAAGTGATGTGAGGGCGAAGGAGGGGAGACCCTCCTTCGCGGTCCCCGATCAGGCTTTGATCTGGGCGCGGAAATCGCCTATGCGAAGCGCAGCTTCCGCAGCTTCACGGCCCTTGAGAACGAAGTGTTCCCGATAAATCTTCTTGTGGTGATCGGTTTCCTGGAAGTGATGCGGTGTCAGGGAAACGGACAGTACCGGTACGCCTGTATCAAGTCCGGCCTGCATCAGGCCGCTGACGACAGCCTGGGCAACGAAATCATGGCGGTAGATGCCACCGTCAACGACGAGCGCAGCGGCCGCGATCGCAGCATATTTTCCAGTCTGGGCCAGGTCACGTGCGGCGAGAGGCATCTCGAATGCGCCGGGAACGTCGAAGACGTCAATGTTGTCGGACGGGATTACATGCTGAAAACCGACAAGGGCCTGGTCAACAATATCTGAGTGCCAGCCGGCTTTGATAAAGGCGTAGCGGGTGTGTGTCATTTTGATCTCCGTAGTTAGTGACACGTCACCCAAGGCGATCACATGCACACCGAGCCACCTTTGATGGCCTGGCCGCAGTTTCTCTTTCATCCGGACTATGACCGTCGGCCCAGGAATCGCACCTGGTCTGCATGACCCTTCCAAAAAGGAAGGCGCTCGCGGGCTTGCGGCACTTGCCGCTTACCGCCGGTGGGGAATTTCACCCCGCCCTGAGAACAGCGTGTTTCTGGCAGGCGTCTCTTCTCAAGGCAAGATGAGAATTTGCAAAATGAGCTTACAAATTGTTTATCGAACTCCACGGAGGCGAGATGTCGTCGGTATCGTTAACCACGCCTTTGCCGGGCCGATCTCACGCAGCATGGTCTTTATCGTGCACCCTCTGGTCATTGACGGGATAGAGGGCCCGGCTTGCAGGGATTTGTCCCACGGCTCGACCCGTCATCGGGCGGAAAAGAAAACCCGATAAGGCTCGTGCCAGCGCACGCAGCTCACGATGACGGGCGGCTCGGGCGCGCTGCTCAAAAATATCTCCGGTATGCATCATGCTCGGCTCCTTTCAATCTTTGAGCCGGTTATCCCATATTGAGTTCTTTCGAAGAATTGGGCTAATCTCGAACATATCTTTCGAAAGTTTCGAATAATGCGTCTGGACGATCTCAAGTTTTTCAAAAGAGTGGCCGAGCTGGGAAGCCTTTCGGCCGCGGGTCGGGAATTCGGTTTGTCGCCGTCGGCGGCAAGCAGCAGGTTGAGCAATCTGGAGAAGGAGCTCGGATCTCAACTTGTCGCCAGAACCACTCGGCGTACAGGTTTGACTGAGGCCGGTCAGGTCTTCTTGCGCCACGCGTGCAATGCTCTGGGAGAAATGGACCGGGCCAAGGCCTTGATCGACGCCTCGGAGGATACGCCGCGCGGCACTTTGAGGATCTCGTTGAACGTTTTTTTCGGGCGCAAGCACATTCTGCCTTACCTTCTGGAATATCGGCAGCTTTATCCCGATCTAAGATTGGACGTGGACATGACGGATCGCATCGTGGATCTCGTTGATGAGGGCTACGATATGGCAATCCGCGGAGCTCCGCTGCCCGATTCAAGCCTGATCGCGCGCAAACTGGGGGGCAATCAAAGGGTCTTGTGCGCCAGTCCCGAGTACATCTCGCGCAAGGGAATGCCGAAATCGCCCGACGACTTGCGATCTCACGACTGTATCGGGTTCGAGCCGATGCCGGTCTGGTACTTTCAGGGGCCGGAGGGAGAGATCGCCTATCACATTACAAACCCGGTGATCTCGGGAGACAGCGGCGACTTTGCTTATGACGCAGCCATTTTCGGACTGGGTCTGACCGTCAAGTCATTGGCGCATGTCTGGGAAGATCTTCGAGATGGCCGGCTTGTTGAAGTCATGCCGGATTTTCCGATTGCTCGGACAGGAAACATCTATGCGGTCTATCCGCCAGCGAAGTTTATTCCACCCAAAATCACAACATTTGTGGACTTTCTTCTTTCCAAATACGGCAGGCCTGCCTACTGGGAAACAGACTATCGCTTGCCTAGCGCATCGAAGTTAGGGGAAAGGCAGCGGCAAACAACATGATTTTCCTTAAAAGCCGGTTCTCATTGACTGAAAAAGCCTCTAGAAGCGGTGGGAAAGATAAGCGCATCAGGTGCATATTCGGCACTCGGCAATTTCAGGGTCGCAGACCGCCGGAATTAAAAGCAGACCGCACCTGGTCTGAAATCGGAAGATTTTGATGTCGATTGTAGATTCAGTCACCAAAGCCATGGTCCCGATCCACAGGGAGGGCTGGCCGTTCATTGCCATAGCGTTGGTGGCAACGCTTGTCGTCGGCTGGTTCATTGATCCGCTGTTCTGGATCGGTCTCATTTTGACCGGTTGGGTCTGTTACTTCTTCCGGGATCCGAAACGAGTGACTCCGGTTGCAGAAGGACTGGTCATCTCTCCGGCTGATGGTGTCGTCAGCCATGTCGGACTGGCACGTCCGCCGGAAGAGCTGGAGCTGGGTAGCGAACCGTTGATGCGGGTCTCGATCTTCATGAACGTGTTCAACTGCCACGTGAACCGTGCACCGGTCAGCGGCAGGATCCTGCGTGTGGCCTACAGGGCCGGCAAGTTCCTGAATGCTGAACTCGACAAGGCAAGTGACGACAACGAGCGGAACGGTCTGGTGATCGACACGGGCGACACGCAGATCGGCGTAGTTCAGATCGCCGGACTGGTAGCGCGCCGTATCGTCTGTTTCGTGCGGGAAGGGGAGTCCATTTCCGCAGGCGACAGGTTTGGGCTGATCCGGTTCGGCTCACGTCTGGATGTGTATTTCCCGGTCGGAACGCAGCCGAAGGTCGCGCTTGGTCAAACAATGATCGCGGGTGAGACGGTACTGGCCGATCTCAAGCAGGCCGAAGCGGCCGGTCAAGTCCTGACGCGTGTGAGCTGAGGTTACGCGTGAACCAGATGCCGGATACCGACAACAGCAATATGCAGCAAACGCCTCGGTTCAGGCGCGTTCCACTGCGCTTGATCCTGCCGAACATGGTGACCCTACTGGCGCTTTGCTCGGGACTGACTGCCGTTCGAATGGCTTTCGAAGGGCGTTGGGAGTTTGCGGTCGGTGCCGTGCTGCTTGCAGCTGTTCTGGATGGACTGGACGGTCGCGTCGCCCGGATGTTGAAGGGCACTTCAAGGTTCGGTGCCGAGCTGGACTCACTCTCCGACTTCGTCAATTTCGGCGTAACGCCGGCCTTGATGCTCTATCTGTGGATCCTGAAGGATGCAGGCAATCTCGGTTGGATCGCGGCGCTGATATTTGCAATTTCGTCTGCCTTGAGATTGGCCCGGTTCAACGTTGCTCTGGATGATCCTGACAAACCGGCCTGGGCTTCCCGTTTTTTCACCGGGGTGCCGGCGCCGGCTGGGGCTCTGACTGTTCTTTTGCCGCTTTACCTGGATTTTCTCGGACTGTTTCCACACTGGTTTGCCGAAGCGGCTTTCGTTGCCGCCTATACAATTGGCATTGCCTATCTGTTGATCAGCCGATTGCCAACCTACTCCGGCAAGACGCTCGGAACTCGTGTTCGCCGCGACTTTGTCTTGCCACTGTTCGTGTTCGCGGTTCTGGTCGTTGCTCTGACCGTCAGTTATCCGTTCCGAATGCTGGCTGGTGGCGCCGTTCTTTATCTGCTGACCATTCCATTCTCATGGCAGGCGCATCGCAAGCTCGTTCTTGCCGATGAGAACCTTGCGCTGGGCGGTGATGGCGATGAATGCGACACTGATCTCGACAACATTGCCGACCGGGACAAGGATCACGGCGGTTGAGATTTCGGGCCGATACTCGCAAATCGGGTTTCTGAACGCGAATATCTGCTTCAAATAGGCATCCTCAATCAAATGAGGAGCCAGAAATGTTACACGGAAAAACCATTCTGATTACCGGAGCCAGCAGCGGAATTGGCGCTGCAGCTGCGAAGCTTTTTGCCGAGGCCGGGGCGAACCTGGTACTCGCAGCTCGGCGAAAGGCCCGGTTGGAAGAGGTCAGGGCCTCCTTGCCAGATGCCGCGGGCCGGATTGCGATCTTTGCAGGTGATGTGACCGATCCGGAATTCTCAAAAGCTTCGGTCGACGTTGCGATTGAGACCTTCGGCGGGCTGGACGGTGCATTCAACAATGCGGGAACCCTCGGAGACTTGGGGCCTGTTTCGGACATGGATCTCGACACTTGGAACCATGTGGTCACCACCAATCTCACCAGCGCCTTTCTGGCGGCAAAACACCAGATACCGGCAATGAAAACCGTCGGCGGAGGGGCGATTGTTTTCACATCGACTTTTGTCGGTCACACGATCGGTTTGCCTGGAATGGCCGCCTATGCAGCCGCAAAGGCCGGGTTGATCGGGTTGACGCAGGTGCTCGCCGTGGAACATGGCACAGAGAACATCAGGGTGAATGCGCTTTTGCCTGGTGGTACAAAGACAGAGATGGCCGGAGATGATGCTGCCTTCCACGAATATATTGCCGGGCTGCATGCGCTCAAGCGAATGGCTCAGCCGGAAGAAATTGCCCGAGCTGCACTGTTTTTGCTGTCTGACGCCGGTTCATTTGTGACCGGGTCCGCAATGCTGTGTGATGGTGGCAACTCGATCACCAAGGCCTGATTGCAAGCAGCGACCTGACGAGATCGAATTGCAGACCAAATTGACCGAAGAACGATGTTCCGGACATAGTCTTTCCAGAGCTTTACATGGATTGAATGCGAGGTGAGACGTGAGCGGAGAACATATGTTGCGAGCATGCTCCATTTCCGATTTGCCGGTCTTGGAGGTTCTCTATCGAGCAGCTTTTCCGGATGAGGACTTGATGCCGCTGGTTCGCAGTCTTTTGGAATGTGAAGACCGCGTCTGTTCCGAGGTCGCTGTCATCAATGGTGACATCGTGGGGCATATTGCATTCACGATGTGCACCGTCGAAACGAGCTCACTACCTGTTGCGCTGCTTGGTCCGCTTTGTGTGCTCCCTGAATACCAGAAACAGGGAGTTGGAAGCAGGCTTGTCCGCAGCGGGTTGGAAAAGTGCAGGGAACTGGGGGCGGTCAGCAGTCTGGTCTTGGGCGATCCGCTCTACTACAGCCGGTTTGGCTTCAGGCCGGAAACGGGCGTGTCAGCACCATTTCCGTTGCCCGAAGAATGGCAGGAGGCTTGGCAGTCAGTGGAGTTGAATGAATACGGCGCCGGGTTGAAAGGAAAACTGGTGGTTCCGGTCCCCTGGCAGGAACCTGCGCTATGGGGACCGTGAATGTGGAACGTCAGGGTTTGCGCCGAATAAACATCTGTTCGGTTACGGATTTGCCCCACTGATCTCCGACATATTCGTCAGCCAGTTCAAAGCCGTTTCTTTCATAAAGGCTGCGGGCCGCATCCAGGCCCTTCAGGGTCCAAAGATGGATTTCTTCAAAGCCGTGTTCATCGCAGTGCACAAGGGCCTTGAGCAGGAGATCTTTGCCCAGTCCCAGGCCTCGAAGCCGCTCTGAAAGAATGAACCAGCGCAAATGCGCAATGTTGTTTCCAAGGTCTTCGCCATCAATGCTGATGGATCCGATGATCTCGCCGTTTTCCACCACGCACCAGCTGTTGTTTACAGGATTGCCGATCCGGGGCATGAATTCGGCCATCGCGTTTGAAACAACGCTTTCAAAGGTCGGCCCCATGCCAATGATGGGACCGTGGGTTCGGGCGTGAAGCGCGGCGACATCTCCGATCATACCGGTCTGGTAGCCTTCGACAATCTCGTATGTGTGCGCCGTGTCGGCATTGCTTTCCTGGTCCGGTGAAAGGGCGTCCGCATAGGCTGCAAGGGTTTCAGCCACAGCCTGCGCATTGCTTCCCCGAATGCGTGAGAGCGCCCCATGTACCTGGTCATCGCCGAACCGGTCGATGGCTTCAAGTGTCTCTTTCCCGACGTCTGTCAGGCTCAGACCAAAAGCCCTGCCATCGGTATCTGATCTGGTCTGTTGGATTTCCCCTCGATTTTCCAGTGACTTCAGAAGGCGGCTGATGGTCGATTTCTCGAGTTTGAGTTTCGCTGCAAGGTCCTTTGCGGTCAGGCCCGGATTGAGGCCGATTTCAAGAACGGCGTGCACACCGGAGGCGGACAGATCCGTTCCAGCGATCGTCTTGTCGAGAAACCCAAGTTCACGCACCAGCTGTCGCGAGGCGGCGCGGATATCGTTGACGAGAATGGGGGAGGCAGACATCGTGTAAATTCCATATAGTTGTATTAAGCAACTATATTCCTTGTCGGTACCGATTGGCAAGATGTTTCGGGTCCTCATCGACGCTCTTTCGATGTGGGGAGGGGCGCCAAGTGGCGTTCGAACCTGCGTTCAGGAGTTGGGATGGGAGGTTTCTTTACCTCTGAAGCCGGAAACGTAGTCCCGGTGAAACTGCCGGTAACCGTCCGACGTGGAAGCCAGATGACTTTCGATGAGTTTGTGCAATATCGGCAATTTGAAGAATGGAACAGCCGGATAGCTGTGGTGCTCCGCGTGATAAGGCATGTTCCAGGCCAACCTGCGCACAAGAACATTTGTGGCCGTTGTCCGGCTGTTTTCCAGCATGTTGGCGACGAATGGGCAGCGGCCGTGTTCGGCAAGCAGGTAGAGACGCAGGAACGGCTGGCCAAGGAGACAGGGAATAATCCAGACGTAAAGAAGAAGATCGGACCGGACGGCGACCGAGAAGAGCGCGAGCGCACAGTAAAGAGCCAGAGAGACAATTGCCTCACGCTGAACTTTCTTGCGTCCCGAAGAGGGAACAAAGCCGTCGCGGCACCCTCCCATGGCGTTGCTTGCCAGGGTGCGTATCTCACTTGCCCAGGTCGGAAGACCGCTCACATGAACGATGTATTGCCGCCAGCTTTCAGGTTTGCCTCCGGCAAGTTCCGGATCGTTATCCGGATCCTGAGTATGTCTGTGATGGGCAAAGTGAAAGTATCTGAACCAGTTCGATGGAAGAAGGATCAGGAAGCCACAAAGCTTGGCCACCCAGTCATTGATCCAGACTGTCTTGAAGGCCGTGCGATGGATGGTTTCGTGAAGCAACGTGAACAAAAACATGATCAGGATGCCTTGAAGCACCATGAACAAGGGCCAGCCCGGAACGCCGTAAGCGATCATGCCGCCGAAGATTAGAATGCCGCCCAAATGCAAGCCGAGGGCAAGAAGCCCCTTGCTGTCTGATTTTTCTGTCAGGTCAGCACGCTCTTTTGCCGATAGTCCAGCTATGAACTGGCGATGGTCCATGTCGTACTTTCTTCTCGATCCCTGGCAAGGGTGTCCTTTTGAAAACAGTCTTGCAAGGCTGATTGAAAGGAAACGATGTCAGGAGCTCAAACAGGAAGGGGCTGCGCAATGCGCAGCCCCTTCGGATCTTAATCGGAATGTAGACGCTCTACTCCGCCGCGTGCGGCAGTTCCTCCTGTTGCGGAACCTTGGGCGGCGCAGGTTTGGGCATGGAGACGACTTTGGCAGCAGGGCGTTCTTTTTCCTGCTCCGGATCTGTCCATTCCACGTCCTGATCCACATTTGGCTCGCCGCCTTCGCTTGACGGAACGGTTTCGGCCGTTTCGGCGTCTTTCTTCTTGAACCAATTCCAGATTGCCCAGAACGCCCTGACCCAGGTGCTCGGAACGGCAATCATGACCGGGATCATGATCAGCGTCAGGATCGTTGAGAAAGCGAGCCCCGAAATCACCGCCGTGGACAGCTGGATCCACCAGATTGCGGTGATACCACCCACTGCAACGGTTTGGGTGAAGAAGTCCAGGTTGACGGCGGTTGCCATCGGGATCAGGCCGATGATCGTCGTTACTGTTGTCAGCAGAATCGGACGGATACGCTGACCGGACGTCTTCAGGATTGCATCCAGCGGTTCAAAGCCATCGTGGCGGAAGCGGTTATAGGTATCGATCAGAACGATGGCGTTGTTCACCACGATACCGGCAAGCGCCACGACCCCGGTGCCTGTCATGATGATCGAGAACTTCTGTCCCGTCAGCATCATGCCCAGAAGCACACCCATCACAGACATGACGACAGTCGAGAGCGTCAGGAACGTCTGGTAGAACGAGTTGAACTGGGTCAGCAGGATCAGGAACATCAGGAACAGGGAGGCGACCATCGCCTTCATCAGGAACTCGCCCGATTCCTTCTGGTCCTCATCGGCGCCACGGAACTGCAGGAAGACATTGTCAGGGAAGACCTGAGCCTCCAGCCATTCGTTCAGTTCCTGCACCTTGGCATCGACCGTAACCGGCTTGCCGTCCTCGTCCGTTGCGCTCTGGTCGACAGTCGCTTTCACCATCATCGAGTAGAGACCGTCACGCCGGGTGATCGAAGACACCTTCTGTTCCGGTGACCGGTCGATGAAGTTGGCAATCGGCACCAGGCCGAGCGGCGTCTGCAAACGCAGCTGGTCGAACCGGTCGAGCGTGCGCTCGTCGGCTGGCAAGCGGACGCGAATGTCGACTTCGTCTTCCGAGTCCGTCGGACGATACTTGCCGATCAGGACGCCATTGGTCACAAGCTGAACCATGTTGCCGACGGAACCGATGCCCGCCTGGTAGCGGCCAGCCTGTTCGCGGTCGATGGTGATCTGCCATTCGATGCCGGGCAGGGGACGTCCGTCTTCCTGATCGAGCAGGTTCTCCATCTGGTCCAGGTGAGAGCGGATGCGGGCAACCTGCTCCACCATGGTGTCGTAGTCGGTCGACTTGACTTCCAGCTGGATGTCCTTGCCGGTCGGGGGGCCGCCTTCGATCTTCCGGGTCTCAACCTTGATGCCCGGAATGTCTGCGGTCCTGTCACGGATTTCAGCGAAAATGTCTACAGCTTTTCGGCGGCAGCAATATTTCGCCAGCTCCAGTGACATTTCGCCGATCACGTCAGCCGGCTTGTCCTGTACGCCGCCGATGAACTGCGGACCACTGCCACCTCCCGGAGGGAAGGCAGAGGTGATGACATTCTGAATACCGGCAACCTGAAGCACCTGAGCTTCAACCTGTTCGACAATCTTGAGCGATTCCGCGGCGGACATGTTGCCACGGGCGGAAACCATAACCACTGCCTGGTCCGGCTCCTCATCAACGAAGAACTCGACACCCGTCGGGTTCGACGCAAATGTGAAGAGAATCCCGACGCAGGCGCCGAGAACGACGACAATTGTCAGGATGTTTCCAAATGGGTTACCTGCCAGAAGCTTTAGGTGACGCACATACAAGCCTGTAAAGCCTTGAACTGTGCTTGCATCAAACTGAAGCTCTTCAGGTTTGTCGCTGACAGATCCGCCATTGCGGCTTCCAAAGCTGAGTTTTTGGCGGATACCGTCAAAGACCCATTCGAGCAGGTGAACCAGCGGGGAGATAGTCTTGTAAGCTGCCCAGATCGCAATCAGAGTCAATGCACACAGAACAAGATAGAAACCGACATTCAGCGCAATCGGGTGCGTGAGCACCGCAAGTGGCTTCGCCAAGCCTGCCAAGGAAGCAAACAAAGACCCAATTGAGTCTGTAATGATCGCCGGACGACTCGTTGCCAGGAAATAGGCAAAGTAAGCTGCAAATCCGATCGCGACTGCTTCGAAAACTAGCGACACGAACGTCACAGAACGATGCCGCTTAACGGGCTTCTGCTTTTCTTTGGCGACTCTGGACGTGATCAGTCGTCTGTACCACCGAACGAAAGGCCGAACCGTAAAATACGACGCGACCGTCACTGCGGCAAAAACCGCTAACGCAGTCAATCCAGCGAGCAGATAGGTAACGAAACTTTCGCCAAATGTACTTGAAGGGTCAATGCCAGAGATAAAGTACAGCACGGTCATTACTGCCGCGACGACTCCAAACACGAATGCCAGCACACCTGCGGCGTTTCTTGCAATAAAGTGTGTGGTTACCGCAAAGATGCCACCGGTTACCGGCAGGAACACCATGGCGGTCAGCAGAGCGGCCGTCAGGACGATAATGACCATGATCGGCAGGTAGCTCATGAACTCGCCGGCAACGCCTGGCCACAACAACATGGGCAGGAACGCCACGAGGGTGGTCGCGGTCGAGGAGACAATCGGCCAGAACATCAGCTTGGCGGCGCGGATGTAAGCCTCGCGGTCCTCCATGCCTTCATGCACCTTGCGGTCGGCATATTCGACCATGACGATGGCGCCATCAACGAGCATACCGACGGTCAGCACGAGACCGAACATCACCATGATGTTCACCGTGTAGCCCATGCCTGACAGGATCAGGAAGCCGACCATGAACGAGGTCGGGATAGCAAGGCCGACAAGCAGAGCAGAACGCAGCCCAAGCGCCGCCAGAACCAGGATCATCACGAGGAAGATCGCCGTCATGATCGAAGACTGGAGCGACCCCAGAACCTCGAAGATGTTCGACGACATGTCGATCATGTAGTCGACCTGGATCGTTTCCGGCCAGTCCTTGGACGCTTCGTCAACAACCGCGCGAATGGCAAGGTTGTTCTCGATGATGTTGGTGCCGATACGCTTGGTGACATCAAGAGCGATTGCCGGCTTGCCGTTCACGCGCGTGTAGCTGTCAGCATCCTTGAAGGTGCGGCGGATTTCAGCCACGTCGCTAAGGGTTACAACACCTTCGCCAGACTGCTTGATCGGCAGAGAGTAGACATCAAGCGCGGTCTCTACGAGGCCGGGAACCTTGACGTTGAAGCGGCCCTGTCCGCCGTCGATGTAACCTGCAGGAACCAGCTGGTTGTTATTGGCAAGCGAGGTCAACAATTCCTGCTGGGTGATCGCGTAGGATTCGAGCTTTTCGGAATCGATCAGGACTTCAAGCAGCTCCTCGCGGTGTCCCTTGAGGTCCGCGGAGCGTACCGTGTCGATGGCCTCGACCTGATCCTTCAGCCGCCGGGCATGCTGGTAAAGCGTGCGTTCGGGTACGTTGCCTGAAAGCGCAATCGTGATCGTCGGAACCAGCGCAAAGTTGGTTTCCGAGATTGTCGGTTCTTCAGCGTCGGCAGGAAGCTCACCCTTGGCGGCATCCACCTTGTCGCGAACATCTGCAAGCGCTTCGTCCTTGTCGAACGAAATGTCGAATTCAAGGACAATACCCGCGTGACCTTCGGAGGCGATCGCGGTGATTTCCTTCAACCCGTCAAGACCGCGCAATTCCGTTTCCATCGGACGGATGAGCAGGCGCTCGGCGTCTTCTGGGGAAATGCCCTGTTGCTGGATGGAGACATAGAACACCGGAACGTCAATGTCCGGGCTGTCTTCCTTCGGAATGTTGATATAGCTGAAAACCCCTGCGATCAGGAGCGCCAGCATAAGCACGAATACCGTCTTGGGACGCCGCAGGACGCCTTCGAGCATGTTTATCATTGGCTGACCTCAGCGGTTTCAAGAACAGGTTCCACAGTTTCGCCGTCGCCGACATATTCCTGGCCAACAACAATGACGGAAACCTTTTCAGGAAGTCCGCCGACCCACAGACCGTCGTTCTCTCCACCCAGAACTTTCACCGGGTAGAAGGCGGTCTTGTTGTCTTTGCCAACGGCACGAATGCCGACCTGACCGTCGTCGTTCAGCGTCAGGATTGCGGGAGAAATCTTGTGTGCTTTCTCTACCGGCAGCGGCAAACGTGTAACAGCGGTGACACCGTCACGCGCACGCCCATCCGGGTTCGGCAACTCCACCTCTACACGGAAGGTCCGGGTATCAGGGTTGGCGGACGGGGAGACGTAGCGAACCTTGCCGTGAAGCGTTTCACCCGTGACCAGCTGCACATCGGCGGGCATGTCGAGCGAGATCTGGCCAATGTTGAGTTCGGAAACCTGTCCGATTGCAATCATCGGGTCCGAATTCACAACGGTTGCGCAAATACCGCCATTGGAAAGCTGAGCCCCGATTTCCGCCATCGGGCTTTCGATGACACCGTCAATCGGTGACCGGATAATTGTGCGCTCGAGCTCAAGTTCGGCCTCTTTCACCCGAGCTGTTGCCGCATCGAGCAAAGCCTGTGTGGCCGCCGCGCGTGTCTGCGCGGTGAAGCCCTTGTTCGCAAGCTGTGTTGCCGCGGTGTGATCAAGTTCAGCCTGAGCAAGTGCCGCCTTAGCTTCGAGAATTCGGGCCTCACGGGTACCTGCATCCAACTCACACAATATGTCGCCGGCAGAAACCCGCGCACCTTCGCGTACTGGACGTCTGACGACATCGTCGGTCGTTTCGGACCGCACAGCCACCTTGGCTTCAGCTTCGGTCCGCCCGCGAACCTCCAGAACAGCCTGCCGGTCTTGAGCCGTCAGTTCCAGAACCTTCACCCGGAAAATGCTGTCAGTCCCTTCGGCAATTCGGTCTGCCGGAGCCGGCGTCGCATTTTCACCGTCGCCAACACCACCGACAACGACTGACCCGCTTGACATCCAGATGCCGATACCAACGGCAAGACCCGCCGCCAAAATATATGAAAACTTCACGTGCATTCTCTCGTTACTCCGAAACTCTGGCTTACTCGGCCGCCGTTGCAACAGGCTTGGCGGCGTCTTCAGCAATCTTGATCAAGGCCTCGCCGTGCTCTTCCAGATAGGCGAGGGTAAAATTCATGCAGGCAATGCCGTAATTCTGCGTCCAGCTGGACCCCGGGTGACTGCACCCTTCCTTTTGCTGGCTGCATTCGGTCAAAAGCCGCAATTCTTCCTGAACTTGTGCCTTGCGCCGCTCCAGGGCGCGCCGGATGACATCGGGCGGCAGTTGCGCTGCGTTCAGCGCAATCAGGAGAAAGGGAGACTTGAAGGTATCCTTCGCCTGTGGCTCGCACAGGGAACTGATGAATTCGGTCCGGCCTGCCTCGGTGATCGAGTAGACCTTTCTGGCAGGTTTGCCCGCTTGGGGTTCTTCACGAACCGTCACTAGACCTTCCGATTCCAGCCTCGCAAGCGCCGGATAGATGGAACCAAAGCTCGCATCTTCGAAATAGCTGAACCGGCCGTCGGTGGATTCCTTCCGGATTTCATATCCGGTCGCATCCCCGAAGGACAGAATTGCAAGGCACAAGCTGCGTACGCTCATTTGCTTCTCCGTGCACGGGAGCGTCCTCCCGGCGTGGCGGGCTTCTCTGTGGTTGCAATTCGAATCAGAACACCAATTCGAATTGCAGGAAGCTGCATATGTTGGCTCGATATATCGGTCTAATATATATCATTTCGCAAGCAATCAAGGGTGCGATGCACAAAAACTGAGAAGGGTAAATGGAGCGTAAGGACTGTCAGACTGCAGTACACTGTCCTATTTTACAGGTTGTAGACTTGGTGGAGGACCGACTACGCTTTTCGTTGGGTTTGCCCCGGCCGTGAGGTGTGTCGCGGAAAAAGCCAAACGGAAAGAAGGAGTTCCCTTTCATGAGACTGCCGAAGGACCCTCTGTTCAGGCTCTTGTTTGTCAATGGAATAGCTGGTGTCGCGATAGCAATTCTCGTGCTCGTCGGAATTTTCTGGGCGAATATCGGAAATCTGCGCACTTTGGTGGCAGCTGCGGAGGATCCCGTTCTTCCTGTTCTCATGCTTGGTTTCGGTCTGGTGATAACGCTCGGGTCCGTGGTTATCGGATCTGCAATCATGTTGCTCGGTGACAACAGCGGGGGAGGCGGTACTCGCCGAATAGCTCCGCGTTTCAAGTTTGAAAACGAGCTTCGGGCTGTCCCGGTCGCAGCTGCCAGCAGACGGAGAAGCCCGCGCTAGCCGGCAACTGTCTTGAAGAGGTCGGGAAGCTTTCGCAATTACTCATTCAACGAATCCGCGATAGATCGCATTGGATTGGGCGCTGCTTGGGTGAGGTGGCCCCGCATCCGCGAAAAGGAGCATCGTGGCAGCCAGCAAGAGAAGCAATAATCCGGTCGCGGAAAGCTTCAAATCTCCTGAATTGTCGGTCACGCCAATCTCCGTTCCAATTGCACGGAAGGTACCCCAAAAGGCGCTAAAAACGCGGTAACTCAGCAATTAAAAATTTAGATTTCCTTGCGCTGGAGAGCGTGAATTCTCGGAATTGTGCGCTGTATGGAAGGGCACCATCTGCGGCTATGACGCCCCTGCAGACGTTAACTATACTACTTAAAATACAACTTAAAACTGAAGAATGGCAGTTGCCTATATCAAACACATCAAATACGACCATAGATAGCTTAACGGTTTGTTAACCTGTGCTTGGGGTTGTGATGCGTTTTCTAGTCAGAAATTTGCATGTATTTGTATTTGCTTTCTTTTCCCTGCTTGCAGCAATTGTGGTGTCCGGTGACCCGCAGCAAGCAGTAAAGGTTGTGCGTCCTTTGGTTGAAGACGCCGTCGAATTGAAGAATCTGGCGCACGGTGCCTACACAGAGGTCAGGCAGGTCAGCTGGCGCAAGGCGGCTGACGAAGCGGTCTCTCTTTACGTTGCAACGATGCGCATGCCGACGATGTTGTTCGAACGGCTTGCTGAGAGATTGCAGGAAGTTGAAAAAAAGATGTCTCACCAGGCAAAAGGCGACACGCTCGCACTTGCAGCAGAAAGTCTGCAACTGCGCAAGGTGAGCTTTGAACCTGTGGGGCCGTCAGGTGGCCGAAACCAGTTTCCGGGTGTTGCGCGCGCTTCCGCTGGCCCTCATCTTTGAAAGCTTAAACTGAAGCCAGGGCGACGGAGATCCCCTGGCCGACGCCAATGCACATGGTTGCAAGGGCCAATTTTCCCCCGCGTTTTTTCAGCTCGAGTGCCGCTGACCCGGTGATCCGTGCTCCCGACATTCCCAAAGGATGACCGAGTGCAATCGCACCGCCGTTCGGATTGATGTTTTCGCTATCTTCGGCAAGTCCAAGATCGCGCATCACGGCAACCGCCTGAGCTGCAAAGGCTTCGTTGAGTTCAATCACGTCGAATTCGGAAACGGCGATTCCCAGGCGAGCACAAAGTTTGCGCGTGGCAGGAGCCGGACCGATGCCCATAATCCTGGGAGGCACGCCGGCGGTTGCACCACCGACAAGTCGGGCAATCGGCTTCAGATTGTGTTTTTGCACCGCTGCTTCCGACGCAATCAGCAGGGCTGCTGCGCCGTCATTGACACCGGATGCGTTACCTGCGGTCACCGTGCCGTTTTCACGAAATGGCGTCTTGAGGCCTGCAAGGGACTCAAGAGTTGTACCGGCTCGTGGGTGTTCGTCCTTGTCGACCAGCATCGGATCCCCTTTGCGCTTGGGGATCATGACCGGAACAATTTCTTCAGCAAAACGTCCGGACTCCTGCGCAATGGCAGCCCGTTGCTGGCTTCTAAGCGCGAAGGCGTCCTGATCCTGACGGGAGATGGAGAATTCCTCGGCCACATTTTCTGCCGTTTCCGGCATGGAATCGATACCGTATTGGCTTTTCATCAATGGGTTTACAAAGCGCCACCCGATCGTTGTATCGAAGATTTCTGTGCTTCGGGAAAAGGCCGTTTCTGCCTTGGGCATGACGAAGGGCGCGCGCGACATGCTTTCCACGCCGCCCGCAATCGCCAGATCCATTTCTCCGCTTTTGATTGCTCTTGCGGCAGTCATCACGGCGTCCATGCCCGATCCGCACAGCCGGTTGAGCGTCAGCCCCGGAACGGTATCCGGCAAACCGGCAAGCAGAGACGACATTCGTGCAACGTTCCGGTTGTCTTCGCCTGCTTGGTTGGCGCACCCGAAAAAGACATCATCGACATCGGCCCAATCAGTGTCGGGGTTGCGTTCCATCAGGGCTTCGATCGGAATGGCACCCAAATCGTCTGCACGCACCGAAGAAAGCAAGCCGCCGAACCTGCCAATCGGAGTCCGGACATAGTCGCAGATAAAGACGTGGTGCATAAATTTGTTCCTGATCGTTGCGCGCATCGCGATAGTTCAATGGACCAAAAGCGGTAATGTGCGCCAAGTCTTGCCGGAAATCCGTCTGGAAGGCAAGAACGTGTCACACCTGCGACGGGTTGGTTGTTCTTATTGTGATGTGTCCGAGTGGCGAAGGATGTCGTCTTCGTCAAGATAGGTGCCGGACTGCACTTCAATCATCTGAACCGGAATTTTGCCGGGATTGTGCAGGGTATGCTGCGCTCCGAGAGGTACGTAGGCCGATTGATTTTCGGTCAGCAGTCTTTTCTCGCCATTGATGGTGATTTCGACCGTACCGGAAACGACCACCCAGTGTTCCGCACGGTGCAGGTGGCTCTGCAGGCTGAGGCGCTTGCCCGGTTTGATCATCATTGATTGGACCGCGAAACGATCTCCCGCATTGATGCGCTCGGTGTAGCCCCAAGGCTTGTATGCTCGCGGATGCCGGTTAACTTCGTCACGGCCTTCCGCTTTCAGTTGCTCGACAATCGTCTTGACGTCCTGGGCCTTGTCCTTGTGCGCAACGAGAACGCTGTCCCCGGTGGCAATAACCATCACGTCGTCAAGGCCGATAACGGACACCAAGCCCTGTTCTGCATAGGCCAGGCAATCCTTGCTATCCAGAAAACGGGCGTCTCCCAAGCCTGAATTGCCGTTTTCGTCTTTCTCAAGCACGGTCCAGATGGCCGACCAGGATCCAAGGTCATCCCAATCCGGAGCAACTGGAGCACAAACGACATTCTGCGCGTTTTCCATGATCGCATAGTCTATGGATATGTTCTCAAGCTGCTCAAATCCAGCCGCATCGAGCCTGGTGAAATCCAGGTCACTGTGGCGGGATTTCATGACTGCGACGATATCCTGATAGAGCTTTGGCTGATATTTCTTGAAAGCATCAATCATCGTCTTCGCGCTATAGAGGAAAATGCCTGCATTCCAGACATAGCCACCATCTTTTACAAATGATTCAGCCCGGGCGAGATTTGGCTTTTCAACGAAGGCATCAACCTTGCGCACGGGCGCATCACCGGCGGCGACCTTGATGTATCCGTAGCCGGTGTTCGGTTCTGTCGGAGTTATGCCGAAGGTGACGATTTCTCCAGCCCGCGCTGCAACTTCAGCGGCCGTTACAGCCTCCAGAAAGACATCTTCCTTGCCGATAAGGTGGTCTGACGGCAGCAGGAGAATTAGGGCCTCCGGATCGGTTTCGGCAGCAATCAGGGCGGCCATGAGTGCCGGTGGTGCCGTGTTTCTTCCGACCGGCTCCAGAACAATCGCATTGGCGGCGATGTCAAGTTCCGAGAGCTGTTCTCCAATAAGGAACCGGTGGTTGTTGCTGCCGATTACGATTGGCGCGCTGAACCCCGGATGATTGACCCTTCTGCATGTTTTCTGAAAAAGACTCATGCCGTCAAACAGAGGCAGAAACTGTTTCGGCCGGTCGGTCCGGGAAAGTGGCCACAGTCTGGAACCTACGCCACCAGAGAGTATGCACGGAAATATCATCGGCCGATCCTGAATCAGATGTGAGATTGAAAGAATACTGCAACCACTAATGCTTTGGGACTGTTAAACATCGCTGAATCATGGTGCAAGCTGTGGGCTTGACTGTTACTTGTGTAATAATATAACGCCAAAGTTTGGTGCCGCAGCTCAGCAGGACGGATTACTTCAACTATGACAGGTTCAAAAAACCAGCTGGTTCGATTGGAACGGGCAGGGGTCCGCAAGGGGGGCGATTGGCTCGTTCGCGGTGTTGATCTGTCTGTTTCCAAACGTGAAATCGTCACTCTGATCGGGCCCAACGGCTCCGGCAAGTCGACAACTGCCAAAATGGCACTCGGGATTTTGAATCCTTCCGAGGGTAAATCATTTCGCAACAAGGGACTGAAGGTTGGATATGTCCCTCAAAAACTGACGATTGACTGGACATTGCCGCTGAGTGTCGGGCGGTTCATGCGACTGACGAACCCCTTGTCGGACGCAGACTGTCGAAGAGCCCTGGCGCAAACAGGTGCTGAACGGTTGCTCAATGCGGAAATGCGAACATTGTCCGGCGGCGAGACGCAACGCGTGATGCTTGCGCGAGCTATTGCCCGTTCTCCCGACCTTCTTGTATTGGACGAACCCGTCCAGGGAGTGGATTATGCCGGTGAAATCGCGATCTATGATCTGATTTCCGAGATCCGAAACTCGCTCGGGTGCGGCATTTTGATGATCTCGCACGATCTGCACGTCGTCATGGCGGCCGCTGACCAGGTCATCTGTCTGAACGGCCATGTGTGTTGTCGCGGAACACCTTCGGATGTAAGCAAGAGCGATCAATATCATGCTCTGTTTGGTGCACGAGCCGGAGCAGGACTTGCAGTCTATCAGCACCATCACGACCATGTGCATTTGCCGGATGGTCAGGTTCGTCACGCTGATGGGACGATGTGTTCGGATTGCCCGGGGGAGCACCATGATCACGCCCATGACGGCCAGCCGGCAAAAACTGGAATGACCGATGCTCGATGATTTTTTTACCCGTGCACTCGTTGCAGGCGTCGGTGTCGCTCTTGTGGCGGGCCCGCTGGGCTGTTTCATAATCTGGCGGCGCATGGCCTATTTCGGCGACACTCTGTCCCATGCGGCGCTGTTGGGTGTCGCACTCTCTTTGCTGCTTGAGGTGAACACGACGCTGGCTGTCGGTGCGGTATCCGTCGTGATTGCCGTGATGCTGTTATCCCTGCGCCGCAGTGACACCTTGTCATCCGATGCGATCCTGGGATTGCTCTCCCACTCAGCCCTTGCGCTTGGTCTGGTCAGCCTCGCATTCATGACCTGGGTACGTGTCGATCTTCTCGGGCTGCTGTTCGGGGACATTCTGGCTGTTACCAGACTGGATATCGCGATGATCTACGCTGGTGGCGGGTTGGTTCTGCTGGTGTTGGTGTTGGTGTGGCGCCGGCTTTTTGCCGCGACCGTCAGCCCTGATCTTGCTGCTGGAGAAGGACTTAAGCCGGAACGTGCGGAACTGATTTTCATGCTCCTCACCGCGGTGGTCATCGCAATTTCACTGAAGATTATCGGCGCTTTGCTGATCACGGCCTTGTTGATCATTCCGGCCGCGGCGGCGCGCAGACTGTCGGCCACACCCGAGCAGATGGCTGTTCTTGCGGCTATCGCCGGGGCGGTGTCTGTTGTCGCAGGCCTCTATTCGTCTCTCAATTACGACACCCCTTCCGGACCTTCCATTGTGGTTGCCGCGATGGTGCTGTTCATAGTCAGTCTTGTCCCCGGGGGGATTCTTGTGAGAAGGAATAGAACGAAGATACAAGGAGATCGTTCGTGACAGCCCATGCATCGCATCCTGAATTGACGAAAAACCAGGCTCTGGTGTTCGGCTCCCTGTCAGATGCAGGAGGGCCGTTGACAGCCTACGCGATTCTCGACCTGCTGCGTGAAAATGGGTTCCGGGCTCCATTGCAGGTCTATCGGGCGCTCGACAAGCTGGTCGAATATGGGATGGTGCATCGCCTTGAGAGCCTGAATGCCTTTGTCGCTTGCAGTCACAAGGGCTGCTCCGGCCATGGAACGGCTGCGTTCGCGATTTGCGAGAAATGCGGCGATGTCAGAGAGTTCACGCCGGATGAAGCGATCAGCTTGCTGAGAAACTGGACTGAGTCGCGCGGTTTTCAATTGTCCAGAACGACGATTGAGTTGCGTGGAACCTGCAAGAACTGCTCGGTGGCAAATTGAAGGAACGCGTCCGTTCCAGAAAAAGTATCTATTTTCCAGCGCGATAGGTGACTGAAAGTCTCTTCTTCCAAGGTCACAGTATCCAACATTTCGCAAGTTCTGAAGTGTGTCGAAAACCCCGGTTGCAGCTGTCCGGTACGCCTCCTATGTTCCCGAAGCGGTTGAGATGAGAGGACCGCAACGGCTGCAATCCCTCTGTTCGGATCTTGCAGGCGGGAAGAGGGAGAGCATGCATGGCTTTGTTGATTGCCGGACTGATTTTGTTTTTGGGTGTTCACACCTTGCCGATGTTTTCGGCTGTGCGCGGATCGTTAACTGAAAAACTCGGTGAAAACGGTTACAAGGGGCTGTTTACGCTTGTTTCAGTGGTCGGTCTCGGCCTGATTATCTACGGTTATGGCGCCGCCCGCGCTGAAGGTCCCCTGCTTGTTTACGATCCGCCGTTCTGGTTGCGGCACGTCACCATGCTGCTGATGGTGCCGGTGTTCATCTTCCTTGTCGCAGCCTATGTACCTTGCAAGATCAGACGTGCGCTGAAACATCCGATGCTTGTTGCAATCAAGCTTTGGGCCTTTTCGCATTTGCTCGCGAATGGTGACCTTGCATCGGTGTTGTTGTTTGGCGGTTTCTTTGTATGGGCGATTGCAGACCGTATTTCGGTCAAGCGGCGAGGACTGGGAGTGCCTCAGGCGGCAGGTGCCGTGGCAGTGCCGGGAAAATACTCGGATATCGGAGTGATTCTAGCCGGACTGGTCCTCTACGGATTGTTCGTCTGGAAGCTGCACGTGCTTCTGATCGGTGTTCCGGTGGGGTAATTGGAATTTTGAGGCAAAAATTCCCCGGATTTGTGTCTTTTCGTGTGTGTTTGCCCCACTTGCGCCACGAAGGGTAGCTTTAAGCCCGATCAGGGAATTGCCCGATACGTATCAAATGGATAATGTGCGCCACTCAAACAGGGGTGACGATCCGGCCCTCGTGCCGGAACGATAGAGTGAATGCAGGAACAAGACACGCATGTCTGACATTTTTCGTGAAGTCGATGAAGACATCCGCCAGGAGAAATACCGTCGGCTTTGGGATCGTTTCGGTCCATGGGTAATCGGCGTTGCGGTTTTGATCGTGATTGGCACAGGTGGTTATCGCGGTTGGCTCTATTGGCAGGAACAGCAATCCCAAAGCGCTGGTGACAGGTTCTTTGAAGCGGTTCGCCTGTCTGAAGACCAGAACTATCAGGAAGCTGCGGCGATTTACGGCGAGCTGGAAAGCTCGATCGGTGGCTATCCGGCCCTTGCAAGGCTGCGGCAGGCAACGGATCTTGCCAATGCCGGAAAGAGCGCTGAAGCGCTTGCAGAATTTGATGGCCTTTCCAATGACAGCAGCCTGATGGACGCATTGCGCGATGTCGCGGCGTTGCGTGCGGGATACCTTGCTGTTGACCTTGAAGATTACACCGCTGTGGCTGACCGCGTTGAGAGATTGACCGGAGACACCGGTCCGTTTCGTGCAGCAGCACGTGAGCTTCTTGCTTTAAGTGCTTGGAAAAACGGTGACGCCGCAACCGCCCAAAAGTGGATCGCCGCACTGGAAGAAGACCAGCAGACCCCGGTCGACGTGAACCGGAGAGTCTCGCTGCTGGCTGATGTAATTCGTGCTGGCGACGGCAGCGCGACGACAGATGGCGAAGGAAGCAATCAGTGATTTTTGCGACAGTTTCTCCCGGCGCGCGAGGCATGTTTGGGGTCCTTGCGTTGTCTTTGGTTCTGACCGGGTGTGGATCGGTAAGTGAGTTCGCCAGCAACGTGAATCCGTTTGGCAACGAAAAGACGTTGCCGGGTGAACGCCAGCCGGTGTTCGATGGGGCGGATCCAGCGACCGAAGCGCTTGGTTACACTGCCAAGGTTGGTCCGGCGACTGGCGGGCAGACCTGGCCGACGGCCGGTGGCGGGTTGACGAACGATCCGGGGAATGTCGCGGTATCCGTGTCCGGCAACAGGGCCTGGCGGTCGCAGGTAGGCGCAGCTGGACGGGGACTGACATCATCCGCACTACGCGTGTCGGCTCGTCCTGTCAGCGATGGCAGCCGGATTTACGTCTATAAGCCCAATGGTGAAGTCGTTGCGCTGTCGACCGGTGGTGCCCGGCAATGGACACAGAACCTGCGCCCTGAAGGTGAGCGTGACATCGGCCCTGGCGGCGGGGTGACGGTCTCCGATGGCGTGGTCTATGCAGCGACCAGCTATCGGGAAGTTGCAGCCCTTGAGGCCGGATCCGGACGTGTGATCTGGAAAGCGGATATCGACACGCCGGCACGTGGTGCTCCGGTTGCAGGTGGGGGGCATGTTTTCGTGGTGTCCCAGTCGAACGAAGTTTACGCCCTGTCACAGTCTGACGGCTCGATTGCCTGGACCTATGCAGGTATCGAAGAGACCGCGGGTCTTTTGTCGGCCGCCAATCCGGCGATTTCCGGAAACCGCGTGATCGTTCCGTTCTCTTCCGGTGAAATCATGGCCATCAACATCAAAACCGGTGAACCGGAATGGATTGATGGTGTGTCGAGAGGCTTCAGAACGCTTGCGCTGTCAGGCCTTGCTGATGTATCAGCCAGCCCAGTTGTTGCGGGCAACACGGTGTATGCCACCGGCGTGGCCGGACGGACTGTGGCTGTAGACACGCGTACGGGCCAGCGCCGCTGGGAACAGGATCTGGGCAGTGTTCACACGCCTGTTGTCTCGGGCAGCGCGGTCTTCATGGTCGATCTGGATGACCGCATGGTGGCGCTGGATCAGAAGAACGGCGAAACCCTGTGGGCAACTTCACTGCCTCGTCCGGAGAAAAAGAAGCGCCGCCGGAATTGGGCCGGACCGATTTTGGCCAATGGAACGCTTGTTGCTTTCTCCAGCGATGGCCAGATCGCAATGGTTGATGCCGCTTCCGGCAAGATCATGATGACGGAGCGGACCAACACGGATGTCTTCGTGACGCCAATTGTTGCGGGTGGGCGCGTTGTTGTGCTTGCTGGCAACGACGGTGTTGCAGCGTTCAACTAGGTCGGGGACCTGGAGCAGCATCCATCGGATTGAGACGCATGTGCGCTCGATCCGGTTGGATAATGTTGCTCAATCACATTATTAATGCGGACAAAACCGTCTCGTCAGGCAAGGGCTCATGGCTCTGCGTGACGAGACTTTGTCATAGCTATCAAGGACAGGCCACAGGCTGGCCTGCCTGTCAGGAGTAACTGCCGTGGGCGCAACTGTCGCCATTATCGGACGGCCGAATGTCGGCAAGTCCACCCTGTTCAATCGCCTGGTCGGAAAGCGACTGGCGCTGGTTGACGACACTCCCGGTGTAACGCGCGACAGACGCCCTGGTGAGGCACGTCTTGGCGATCTGCGTTTTACGATCGTCGATACCGCCGGACTGGAGGAAGCGGACAAGAGCACCCTGGAAGGCCGCATGCGGCGGCAGACCGAGGAAGCCATTGAAACCGCCGATGCCGTGTTGTTCATCATCGATGCTCGCGCCGGCGTAACGCCACTTGATGCTCATTTTGCTGAAGTGGCACGCAAGACCACCCGTCCGGTCATCCTTCTTGCCAACAAGGCTGAGGGTCGGGCGGGAGAAAGCGGGCTTTACGAATCCTATTCACTCGGGCTTGGTGATCCGATTGCGATTTCCGCTGAGCATGGTGAAGGCCTTGCAGACCTCTATGACGCCCTCAAGCCTCACGTTGACCGTGTTGACGAAGAGGAAGAGGCCAAGCGCGAAGAAGCCATCACCAATGTCGATGTCGACGAAGATGGCGAAATCATTGACGAGGAAGATCCGGCGGGTACGAAAGAACGCCCGCTGCGGGTTGCCATCGTGGGTCGCCCCAATGCCGGAAAATCAACCCTGATCAACAAGATGCTGGGTGAGGACCGGATGCTGACCGGACCTGAGGCCGGTATCACGCGCGATTCCATTTCAGTCGACTGGACCTGGCGTGATCGCCATATCAAGCTTTTCGACACGGCGGGTATTCGCAAGAAGGCTCGCGTTCAGGAGAAGCTGGAGAAGTTGTCTGTCGCCGATGCACTGCGCGCAATCAAGTTTGCCGAAGTGGTCGTCGTGACGCTGGACGCCACCATGTCCTTTGAGAAGCAGGACCTGCAGATCATCGACCTGGTTGCACGCGAGGGCCGGGCGCTTGTCATCGCGATCAACAAGTGGGACTTGATCGAGGACCGGGAAGCGGCCTGGAAAAAGATCCGCGACGCCAACGAGCGCTATTTCAATCAGATCCGTGGGGTGCAGATTGCGACCTTGTCCGGCATTCAGGGGCAGGGACTTGATCGGCTGGTAGAGAGCGTTTTCACGGCCTATGAGGCCTGGAATTCGCGCGTTTCCACTTCGAAACTGAACCGCTGGCTTGATCGGGTGACGGTAAACCATCCGCCTCCCGCTGTTGCCGGTCGCCGGGTCCGTTTGCGCTACATGACCCAGCCAAAGACCAGACCACCGCATTTTGTGGCCTTTTGCTCCCGTCCGGAGCAGCTGCCAGAAAGCTATACCCGCTATCTCGTCAATTCGTTGCGCGAGACCTTCAAAATCCAGGGTACACCAATTCGCTTGACTTACCGAAAGGGTGAAAACCCCTATGCGGTTAAGAAAAAGCGCAAAATTCAATAGCCGATTTCCGGTCGATATGGGCTGCGACTGGAAGTGTAACTGCTCCCAGCCCGTTTCGACTGCGTTGTTTCTGTCCCTAGAGGAGATAATTTATGGTTTCCGAACGGCTCGCTTTCGCGGAAGAACTGGCTCAAAAGGCCGGTGAACTTGGTCTGGAGTATTTTCAGAAGCTGGACACTCTGACGATTACGCAAAAGGGCCATCAGGACCTTGTCTCCGAAGCCGACCAGAACGTGGAAACGCTCATTCGCAAGGAACTTGCCGAACATTATCCGGAAGACGGCATTCTTGGCGAAGAACATGGCATGGAGGAAGGGTCCTCAGGATATACCTGGGTTACCGACCCGATCGATGGAACCGCAAATTTCGTTGCCGGCATTCCGCAGTGGTGCGTGATCATTGCATGCGTGCATCAGGGGCAGGTCATTGTCGGTGTCATTCATGATCCGGTTTCCAAGGAAACGTTCACGGCAGCTGCCGGGCACGGTGCGTTCCTGAATGGCAAGCCGATCAAGGCCTCTGACAGCCAGAGCCTGACAAACGGCTCCGTCGGCGTAGGGTTCAACGGTCGCACCGCTGTGACCGATGCGGTCAATGCGGTCGGCGCGCTCGTCTCCAAGGGCGGTGTTTTCTTCCGCAATGCCTCTGGCGGCCTGATGCTGGCCTATGCCGCAGCGGGCCGCCTAATCGGCTATGTGGAGTCCCACATGAATGCCTGGGACTGCCTCGCCGGCATGTTGATCACCAAGGAAGCCGGCGGTGAGATCCTCGAGCAGGACATCAATCACGCACTCTACCATGGAGCCCGAGTAGTCGTCGGCGCTCCGGGCGTGTTTGACGATATCAAGGATATTGCCGAAAGCTCATTCGCGCCATTTGAAACGGCCTGACTGCGAACGTCACCGGACAGGACACAGACGCGTCCTGTCCGTTTGAGCATTACTGGCTCAGCTGACTGACGATATCAGGTGCCGTAATCTTGTCATCGGCTGCAAGCATGATCGCCTTCGACAGGATCACCGACAGTCTCGTATCACCTTCAAAGGGCAGCGGCACTTTGCTCCCTTTGCTCCCTTTGGTCTCTGGCGCCTTTATGATGCAGAGGAAACGGTTGCCGGGGTCCATCTGGATATTCGAAGACTTCAGGTGGATCCTGTAGGTGTTGAGTTTGCCCTGAACGTGGAGGAAGTTGCCCTCAACCTTGGCGACCTTGCCAATTTTCAAGCGGGGCAGCAGGCTTTCGAGAATGCGTTTGCGGGTTTCCGCAAACGAATCCAGATCCCCAAACGCAAATGAATCCCAGTATTCGCGTGCCTCCGGCGTCGGACCCTGATCGTACCACGCAGGATCGTTGCCAACGCTTGCAACGCCGACAAACAAATCCGCATCGCGCATGGTTTCTGAAAACAGCCTGGCAGGTACCCCTTCCAGCGGAACCGGTTCGCCTTCCGTACCGAAAAAGCGCAACTGGTCTGTCGCCACATAATTGAATATGCCGGCATCGTTCAAAAAATCTTCCGCGGACTCGTCCGCGTGCATCAGAAATTCTGCTTTCAACGGCGAAGTGGAAAAATCCCGTGTGGCGAATTGGGAGCGATCGGAATAAGTGAAACTGCCCAGGAGCTTGTAGGCCCAATGACGCTTCGCCATCAGGCTGGATAGCTGATGCTGTTTGACAATATGGGCCGCCATGCGGTTCGAATAGACGCTGGTTTCGCGCTCTGCATCTGTTAGGGAATAGACCTCCCGATGGGCCTGCTTGAACGGCTGGGTGATGCCAAGGACCTCCAGGCGCTTCTGCCAGGCTTCCCTGTCCACGATACCGTAGTCGACAGGATGCCATAGCCGTACCATCGTTCCAGATTCCGTCGAAACCTCTCGTCCGGTCACGTCCTGCCACGCGCCTTCATGATAAACGGCAGGAGTCGTCGTCGAGCCGGTCGTCAAGTCCCAGATGAGTTTGCCTGCCAGCACACCGACAAGTCCGTGGTGAAGGTAAAACTGCTCAATGTCTGCGAGTGGCCAACAGAGATCTTCCGCAAAGAGCCGGTCCATCAAATCTCTTTGGGCAGAATGCGACTTTCTCATCGCATCCAGATCGCCCTTCACAGTCTTGTAGAGCGCTTTCAGGTCGGCATCGCTTGTCACGGCACTCGGCTTGGATTTCTGCGGTGTGCCATCCGGCTTCAGCCAGGTTTGCGTCACCTCGCCAGGACCGGGCACTGATATGCGCAGGCTGTAATCCGCGAACGGAACGGTTTTGCTGCCCTCAACCAGTCCGAAATCGCCAAGTGAGCGTTCTCGCAATTGCAGAGGCGTGAGGCCGGCTTCGACTGCCTTGGCGGCGACGATATCCTCGATCTTCTTGCGCATGCTTTTTTGTTTAATGGCCGTGGTGAGCTGGGCCAGTCGTGTCGTCGCAACAGCTCCTTTTGCCTCGGCCAGATAAGAAAGGCAGGCATTTGCAATTGCCTGCGAGGCTGCGCCCGCGCCGGGTTGGGTTTTCATAGCTCTGACCGAAAGATCTGCAATCAGGTTCACCGTGGTCGGATCTTGCAGATCCGAACACATCCACACCAATCCCTTGATAAGGTTGCTATTGTCTTCGGTGAAGACCGGCTCGTCAGCGTCCTTTGCCTTGGCCTTCAATGCCAGATGCAGCCAGCGGCGCAGCAGTTCACCAAATTGATCAGTGCCTTTCTCTTCGAGCAGCTTACGGGTCGCGGTGTTGAATTTTTTGGTTGGTTTGCTTCCCTTCGCGCTCGTGGCATGGCGTATGAGCTGATTGCTGGTTGGGGCCTTGCTGCGGTCCGCGCTGCGCAAGTCGTTGAGCAGGTGAGGACCGAAATCGTCTATCCGGTTCAAGTACCAGTCACCAAGAAGGTTTCCTCGGAAGGGCAGCTCTTCTTCTCTGAGACCTGTGTTGGTGACAAGCAGCGTGGTTATGCGTTCTGCCACCGGCTCGAACTCAGGCCCGCGGTCGAGCTGATGTCGCTTGAAATAGTCTTCATCGCTGTCCTGAGCGAAATAGAGAATGTCCAGGAGCCATGACAGAGACCGGTCTGATGGTGCGTGGTTCTTCGAATGCCTGTTGACGATCCTGAAAATGCGCACGAAGGGCACGTCGCAGAGCATGAAATTGTCGTCGGTTTCTGCCGCTTCATTGTCTCTGTGCAGTTTGAAGATGTGGTAGGCCCAGCCGATCAGCTCGTCGATGGGGATGGGTTCATTGCACTTCAGCACCTCGGAAAAGAACAGTTCCTCGCGAAAATCATAATCCTCTGGTAGGTGCGCGAGTTTTTGTGCCGGATAGATGTCGCTTATCAGCCGTCCGTACAGGAACCTGGCAAAGGCGATGCGCGTGTCGGACGATGCTTTGGTGAAGTTCTCCCATGTTGCGCTTTGCTGGGGCGAGAGGGTCTGGTTTGGGTCTTTGCGCGCCGCCTCCATTTCAGACACGACCGTCTGCATGAGCGCATCGTAGTCGACATCAGTGAATTGGTTGTCGAATTCAGCATGAGGCATATTTGTTCTCTTGATTATGGTTGTCTCGGAGTAGTTGAAGGTCCGGCACTGGAAAACAGCACGGTTGAGCGATGGGAGGGCTGCATTCAGCCGCCAACCAGCGGAGTGAGTTGAACGAATGTCACAACGCTACCGGAATTCAGATGCACTTCTTCCTCCAGGTCCTCGACCTGGGTTTCATCAACAAGCAATAGGAAGCCGTTGGTCTCAAAGGACTCAAATGCGCGCTGGATCTGAAGGGTGACGGTTTCGTCGGAGATGTCCAGCAATGCCTGGAAATTCGCTTGCTCAGCCTCGCTCAAAGCGTCGAGCCCGAGCAGGCGAGACGCCATCTTGGCTGGCAGACGATTGTCGCATTCGGCGCGCACGCGTTCTGCGATCAGCTCTCGCGCCGTAACGATGGATGAAGAGAAGGGCAGGACAGCGTCAACCACGCCCGTCTGGGGCAGGTCTGCGTCCCTGAAGACAATTCTAAAATCTTTATCGGCCGTGCCGACCATGGGCGTAATGCCTTTGAGTTTTCTGGCGCCACCCTGCGCCTGAAACCCCCGACTGGCCAAGCATAAAACCCTGGTTGGAATTCGCAATGGTAATCATGGCAGGGCGCTTGTTTTCAGCAGAATTTTGGCGAACGATCAAACATGCTGATCGACCAAAATCGGGTTTCCATCCGGATCGATCAGCATGAAGCTCGCAGGACCGGTGGTTGTCTCATCTGCTTCTGAAACGAAGGTGTATCCCTTCGATTTCAGCTCTTTCTGCAAGGTTCGAATATCTTCAAAATCGTCAATCTTTTGCGCGCTTTGATCCCAGCCGGGATTGAAGGTCAGCATGTTCTTGTCGAACATACCTTGAAAAAGACCGATGACGGTGTCGCCGTTTTTCAGGATCGCCCAGCCATCGGACCCGCTGCCTCCCATATCGGAAAAGCCGAGTCCCTTGTAAAATTCTATCGATTTTTCAATGTCTTTGACCGTCAGGCTGACGGAAAATGCGCCGAGTTTCATGAAATGTCCTCCTGGCCGTCGAATGCGGGCCGACAAGAGGGTGTCAAAGACCAAGGTAAGGTGCAAGCTGATCGCGGCTTTCATCGGTGAAGTGAAACGTATCCCAGCCCAGGGCCTTGGCAGCTCTGGTGTTTGTTTCGCTGTCGTCGATCAGGAGAATGTTTTGAGGCGGCAGGCACAGCGCGTCACTCACGTGAACGAAGAACCCCGGGGCAGGCTTGGCCAATCCCATTCTTCCGGCCGCGAAGACCGCGCTGACCCGTTCGCCGTATCCTGCCTTGTGTTCGATATAACTGGCGCGGCGGTGTTCGTTGTTGGTGGCTATGACCTGGACAATACCCAGTTGGTTCAATCTGTCGAGGAGACTGCCAGTGAGCGGATCGGACAGATCGTCCTTGACGAACCAATAATCAAGGAGCGCATTTGCATCGATGTGGCTGTGGTTCAGATCCAGCCATGACTGGACATGCTCCAGAAGATCACGTTTTCCGGCAATCACGTCGATAAAACGGCTGTCGAACACGCCTTCCTGAAAGGCTCGGGCGGGAATACCAAGATCTTCTTCAATCGTATCTGACCAGACAAAGCGGCCATCTACGACGTTTCGATTGAGCACCCCGTCAAAGTCCCAGGCGATTGCCTTGATATCGCTGCGCATTTCCTTCGCCTCGTTCCGAATTGCTTGCTCCGCAATCCGGAATTGGCGATCCGAACGAATGCGGGCCCTAAAAAGTCATCCACTCCCGGCTGCAGCGGTCATAGAGCTTGCCGGTTTCCAGTACCTCCGGCTTGGTCAGCTCAATGAGATCGGCTGCAACAGTTCCAGGCGAAGGGAGGTTCTCAGCAACTTCTCCGGGCATCGCCTTTGCCCGCAATCCTGTGCGAGTCGGACCAGGATCCGCAAGGTTGATCTTCATCGAAGTTTGAAGGCTTTCCTGCGCCCAGGTTCTTGCCATGGCTTCGACGGCCGCTTTGCTGACCGATTGAAGGCCCCAGAAGGCCGTGCAGGTTTGCGCCTGAACGGAAGTAAGGAAGAGCGCGCGCCCGGCTTCGGATTGGCGCAACAGGGGATCCAGCGACCGGATCAGACGCCAATTCGCCGTTACGTTGACAGCCATGACTTTCTCGAAATCCTTCGGGCTGATGTGCCCAAGCGGCGACAGAACACCCAGCATGCCGGCGTTGCCCACCAGAATGTCGAGTTTCTTCCAGCGTTCGAATATGGCTGCGCCCAATCGATCCAGAGCATCGAAATCTGTCAGGTCGAGCGGAACAAGAGTGGTCTGGCCACCTGCCGCCGTGATCTCGTCATCCAGCTCCTCCAGACCGCCAACAGTGCGGGCGAGGGCGATGACATGTGCACCACGCTCACCGAGCTGTTTTGCGATCTGGTAGCCAATACCACGGGAGGCGCCGGTCACGAGCGCGACCCGGCCTTCAAAGTCTTTTTGCATCTTGGGTCTCTAAGAGCGCTTTAGCCGACCTCCACCAGACGCGGCGCGCTGACGAAATCCTGGTCTTCAGACAGGTCCGTCAGTGGCGTCGGATAGTCGCCGGTAAATCCATGATCGGTAAATTGCGGGTTTTCGTTGTCGCGGCCTTCATACCCCATGGATTTGTACATGCCATCCACGGACAGGAACGCCAGACTGTCGGCGCCGATGTAGGAGCGCATTTCCTCCAGGCTGTATTTCGCCGCAAGGAGCTTCTCACGCACAGGCGTGTCGATGCCGTAATAGTCGGAATACTTGATTGGTGGGCTCGCAAGGCGGAAGTGCACTTCCTTTGCACCGGCTTCGCGGATCATCTGCACGATCTTCACGGACGTGGTGCCACGCACAAGGCTGTCGTCCACCAGGACGACCCGCTTACCCTCGATCTGCGACCGGTTGGCCGAGTGTTTCATCTTGACGCCGAGCGCGCGGATCTGCTGCGTCGGTTCGATGAAGGTCCGTCCCACATAGTGGTTCCTGATGATGCCCAGCTCGAACGGAATGTCGCATTCCTGGCTGTATCCGATCGCGGCAGGTACACCGCTGTCGGGAACCGGAACGATAACGTCCGCATCGACATGGGTTTCACGGGCCAGCTGCTTGCCCATTTCGCGGCGCACGTCATAGACGCTGCGGCCACCCACGATGGAGTCGGGACGGGAGAAATATATGTATTCGAAGATACAGGGGCGAGCTGGCTGCTTGCCGAACGGGAAGTAGGACTGGATGCCCGTCGAGGTGCAGACGATGACTTCGCCGTTCTCTACTTCACGGATGAATTTCGCGCCAATGATGTCGAGTGCGCAAGTCTCGGAGGCGAGGATCGGGGCACCATTCAGATCTCCGAGAACCAGCGGACGAATACCGCGCGGATCGCGTGCACCGATCAGTTTCTTGGATGTCAGCGCAACCAGCGAGTAGGCGCCTTCCATTTGGGTGATGGCATCGATGAAACGGTCCACGATCTTGCCCTTGCGGGACCTGGCGACCAGCTGCAGGACAACTTCGGAGTCGGAAGTCGACTGACAGATCGCACCGTCGCGGATCAACTGGTGGCGCAAGGTGAGGGCGTTGGTGAAGTTGCCATTGTGGCATACGGCAATGCCACCGCCGTCCAGTTCGGCAAAAAGCGGCTGGACGTTCCGCAGGATGGTCTCGCCGGTCGTCGAATAGCGAACGTGGCCGACAGCAGCCCTGCCGGTCAGGCGGCCAATCGTATCTGCGTCCGAGAAGTGGTCACCAACCAGCCCCAGATGCCGCTCTGCGCGGAACTGGTCATTGTCGAACGTGACGATGCCTGCTGCTTCCTGGCCGCGGTGCTGCAAGGCATGCAGTCCGAGCGCGGTCAGCGCGCTGGCGTCCTCATGCCCCAGAATACCAAACACACCGCATTCTTCGCGCAGCGTGTCCGCGTCCCAATCAAACGGCTCATGCACCTCGGTTCCGCCAGCCATGGCGAACACTCCTTTTTCTGGCCGGTTGAGGCCGGCCCTGGTCTTGAGATCAACCTGCCTACCTGCGGAAGCGCGTGCAAACAGAAGTGTTGATCGATCTAAGATGTAAGAACATCGTCATCGCCGACATCTGGCCGACGGATGCTCAGGATTCAAGGGGCTGCGCCAATGACTGGCGTCAGTTGTTATCGGACGTCAGCTGCTCCAGGCCCTGACGCTCGGAATCGCTGTATGTCGGCTCTTCTGCCGGTGCGCTTGCGCTGCTGCCACCTGTAAGGTTGTTGTCGCGGATCCTGTCGAGAATGGCCTTTTCCGGATCTTCCGGCAGCACTGCAACCAATCGCTCACCTATAGATAGCAGGATTGGCCTGGATTTGGCATTCAAAACCCATTGAGGCTGCTGTTCCGGCTGCACAAACCAATTGAAGAACATCATCGCCACAACAACCAGAAGCAAGCCGCGCACCGCGCCGAAGACGAAACCAAGCGTCCGGTCCAGCGCTCCGATCCGGCTGTCCAGCACGAAATCGGAAATTCTCATGGTAATGTAGCTGACGATGACCAGGGTGACCAGAAAAACGGCCGCGGCCGAAGCGCCCATGGCGACAAGGTCGTGTGAGATATATTGCTTGGCGTAGGGAAGAACGCGCTCATAGAGCAAAAAGGCTGCGGCGGCAGCTGCAACCCAGGAAACGATGGAAAGGACTTCCCGGACAAACCCTCGGATCATTGCAAGGATTGCCGAAATGAACATAATGGCCAAGAGCAGTCCGTCCAGCAGCGTAATCGGCATGTTCTTGAAAAATCCTCTGTCTGGCGCTCAAAAGCGCTGAAATCTTTAGTTCGAACCCAGGCGCATCTTGCTTCAAGCACCCCCTGAAGCACCAGCCTGCGCCGAGAGTTTGGCAACAAAGTCCCCAAGTTCCGGCAGTCCGGTAGCCTTGAATGTCGATGCGGCGCCGTCCTTGAGATTTCCTTCCGGACAATATGCCTGATCGAATCCGAGTTTCTCCGCTTCTTTCAGCCTGGACTGGGCCTGAGCAACTGGCCGGATGGCCCCGGACAGGCTGACCTCGCCGAAATAGACGCAATTTGCCGGAAGGGCAAGCCCGCTGAGCGATGAGATCAGGGCGGCGGCAACCGCCAGATCCGCTCCCGGTTCATTGATTTTCAGTCCGCCTGCCACATTCAGGTAGACATCGTGCTGAGAGAAGCGCACTCCACAACGCGCTTCAAGCACTGCAAGTATCATCGACAGGCGCGCGCTGTCCCAGCCGATCACGGCTCTGCGCGGTGTTCCAAGCGAAGACTGGGCGACAAGAGCCTGGATTTCGATGAGCAGCGGACGGGAGCCCTCAAGCCCCGCAAAAACAGCAGCCCCTGGTGCCGATGTCGTCCTGTCACCGAGAAAGAGAGCAGAGGGGTTGGCGACCTCCACAAGCCCTTTGCCGGTCATCTCGAAGACGCCGATCTCGTCGGTCGCGCCGAAACGGTTTTTGACCGAACGCAGGATCCGGTACTGGTGCGCGCCGTCCCCTTCGAAATAGAGCACGGCGTCCACCATATGTTCGACCACCCGCGGACCGGCAATCTGGCCATCCTTGGTCACATGGCCGACGAGCACGAGCGTGGTGCCGTTCTTCTTGGCATAGCGCACCATCGCCTGGGCGGAGGCGCGTACCTGCGTGACCGTGCCAGGAGGTGAGTCCACCTGGTCGGTCCAGAGCGTCTGAACCGAATCCAGGATCAGCATCGCCGGAGCCTTGTCCGATTCCAGTGTCGCCAGAATGTCTTCCACACTGGTCTCGGCAGCAAGAGCAACTGGGGCGTCCGCCAGTCCGAGCCTTTCGGCACGCAAGCGAACCTGACCTATGGCTTCCTCGCCGGAAATGTAGACAGTCTTGTGGCCGAGATGGGCTAGTTGCGCAGCGGCCTGAATGAGCAGCGTGGATTTGCCGATGCCGGGGTCACCGCCGACAAGAAGCGCGGAGCCGCGCACGAAACCGCCACCTGTAACGCGGTCGAGTTCCGCAACATTGGTCTGGATGCGGGGCGCTTCCTTGGTGTCGCCGGACAGCCCGACGAGAGGAACGACGCGGCCCTTGCTGCGGCTCGCGCGGCCCGGACCGCCACCGATCCCGCCTCCGGTCTGTTCTTCAACGATCGTATTCCACTCGCCACAGGACTCGCACCGTCCAACCCATTTGGCTGTGATTGCGCCACAAGACTGGCAGACAAAGGAAGTGGACCGCCGCGCCATGGAATACTGCTCCGATCAGATAAGAGGGCCGTAGACGCGCTCAAAGCGCTGACCGAGACTTGTCAGGTACTCGTAATCGATGGTTTCGGCATAAGCTGCTATATCGGCAGCCGCAACATTCGGTCCCAACATTTCCACAAACGCGCCGCGTTGAAGCAGTTCTTCAGGAACATCCGTGACGTCGAGCGTGATCATGTCCATCGATATGCGCCCGAGTATCGGAGCCTTGTGGCCTCCGATGATACCGAATCCGCCTGCGCGTTCGTCCGTTGAGCTGGCCCGGCGCAAAAGCCCGTCCGCATATCCGGCGGCGACGACCGCGTTCCTGAGCGGTCTATTCGCGGTTTGTCTTGCTCCGTAGCCGATGGTGTCGCCCTGAGGAACATCGCGCACGATCATGATGCGGGCTTCAACCTTTGCAACGGGCTTCATCGGATTGGGTTTGGTCTCGATCGCCTGCCCGCCATAAAGCGCGATGCCGGGCCGCACCAGATCGAAATGGTATTCCGGTCCCATCAAAACACCTGCCGAGTTGGCAAATGACCTTGGAAATTCGGAACAGGGAGCGGTGAGTTCTTGGAAGAGATCCAGCTGTTTCCGGTTCATCGGATGCTCTGGTGTCGACCCGCACGCAAGGTGGCTCATGACCAGAGACGGCTTGAACGGACCCATGAGATCCGGGTTGCTTATCGTGGCGGCAAACTCCGCAGGTGACAGCCCAAGCCGGTGGATGCCGGTATCGACATGAACGGCTGCATCAAGAGACTTGCCGGTTGACTTGCAGATCTCTGCCCATTCAAGAAGTTCTTCCAGAGAACCAAGGACGGGGCGGATATCGCTGTTTATGAAATGGTCGGCCGTTCCGGGAAACAATCCATCAAGCGCGTAAATGACGGCCTGCGGAAGAGTTTTGCGCAGCTCGAGCGCTTCAGTTGGAACAGCGACGAAAAACGTTTTGCAACCCGCATCGAAGAGGGCCTGTCCGGCCTTCTCCTGGCCAGTGCCATAGGCATCGGCCTTGAGCGCTGCTGCACACTCCGTCTCACGTCCCAGCTTGTTGTTCAGAAACGCCCAGTTGTCCGCAATTGCGCCAAGGTCAATGGTCAGACGGCCACCATAAAGATCTGATGGGTGCGGATTTCTAAACGAGGATGACACGATCTGTGTGATGCTCCGGTCTGAAACGTGTATTTCAGGATTCGACGCGGAGCTTATCGCATCGCGCCAGGCCTCTGCCAATCCCAAGTACGAACGCGGCCGCGACCATTGGGCGCGCAACCGGTTTTTGACTGTATATTGCGGTCAGCATTGTTTGGGTAGGCGAAAGTCTACTCGTACCGTTCAGGCAGGTGATCGTCTTCGGCAAGATCGGAGAAGCGGGTGTACTGGCCTTCGAAGTGAAGGTTGGCGGTACCTGTCGGACCGTGGCGCTGTTTGGCGATAATCACTTCAGCCTTGCCCTTTGCAGCTTCGTGCTTTGCTTCCCAGGCTGCATACTCTGGCGATCCGATTTCAGGCTCGGTTTTGGATAGGTAGTACTCTTCGCGATAAACGAACAGGATCACGTCGGCGTCCTGCTCGATCGAGCCGGATTCACGCAGGTCCGACATCATCGGGCGTTTGTCGTCACGCGATTCCACCTGACGCGAAAGCTGTGACAAGGCGATGATCGGAACCATGAGTTCTTTCGCGAGCGCCTTCAAACCGGTCGTAATCTCGGTGATTTCCTGCACGCGGTTGCCGGAATTCTTGGCCGAGCCGGACAGCAGCTGAATATAGTCGACTACCAGCAGGTCAAGACCACGCTGACGCTTCAAGCGGCGGGCCTTGGCAACCAGGGACGCAATGGAAATACCACCTGTCTGATCCACATGGAGCGGTGTCGATTGCATGAGCTGCGCACACGCCGCAAGCTTTTCAAATTCGGCTTCGGAGATGTCACCGCGCCTGATCTTGGAAGAGGAAATCTCTGCCTGCTCGGAAATAATACGGGTAGCGAGCTGTTCTGCTGACATTTCAAGCGAGAAAAATCCGACGACCCCGCCGTTCATGGTCTTGATTGACCCGTCCGGCTGTTCTTCGGATTTGTAGGCTTGCGCAATATTATAGGCAATGTTGGTGGCAAGCGATGTCTTGCCCATTGCCGGTCGTCCCGCGAGCACGATCAAGTCGGAGTGCTGCAGGCCACCCATGAGCCGGTCGAGATCACGAAGGCCCGTGGATATTCCGGACAGAGCGCCTTCGCGGTTCCATGCCGCATGCGCCATTTCGATTGTTTCGCTCAGGGCATCGCCGAACGACACAAAACCGCCTTCGCTGCGGCCGGTTTCCGCAAGTTCGAACAGGCGGCGTTCCGCATCATCGATCTGCTGGGTCGGCGGAACGTCAATCGGAGCGTCAAAGGCGATGTTGACCATGTCTTCGCCGATGCGGATCAGGTTGCGGCGAATGGCCAGGTCGTAGATTGTGCGGCCATAGTCTTCGGCGTTGATGATCGAAGCCGCATCCCCCGCAAGACGCAGCAGGAACTGGGTTGCTGAAAGATCCGCAATTTTCGCATCTGCCGGATAGAAGGTCTTGAGCGTGATCGGGGAGGCGGTTTTGCCGGCCCGGATCAGGTGGCTGATCTTCTCGTAGATGTCCTGATGCGGCGGCACAAAGAAATGATGCGGCTCGAGAAAGTCGGAAACCCGATAGAAGGTCTCGTTGTTCACCAGAATTGCGCCCAACAGCTGCCGTTCAGCCTCCGCATTGTGCGGAGCCAGGCGCTGGACGTCCTCTTCCGTTTCGACCTTCTGCAAAGTGCCCTTCATATCTTCCCCCGATGACCCAAGTTCATTCGGAATACTCCCAGTTGAGGGAGGGCTCAAGGATCAAAACCGGCAGAATTCGATTCCCACCGTCAATCACAGATCAGCGGGGAAAGAATCGAATCTCGCTTGACTCAAAAGCCGTTTGGAGACTCAGGGGGATAGCTCTTAGTTATTGAAAACAAATATTTTTTTGTAAAGATTAATGGGCAGTTAACGAAATGGCAAGCTGAATCAAGGCCTTGCTGTAAGCTCTGAACACTCAGCTTGAAGCCCATGCGGGTGACCGGGAAGCAAGAAGCCGGCAAAAGAAAAACGGCGCTGCAAGCAGCGCCGTTCGATTCGAACCTGTGAAGGATTGAAAGCCCTTAGGCTTCTTCTTCGGCCGGAGCTTCTTCGGAAGCCTCAGCACCTTCTTCGGTGCCTTCTTCGTCTTCACCTTCAGCTTCGTCGTCTTCTTCGAATTCGAAGACATCCTGTTCCGGAGCGGTGAGGTCTTCACCGGCTGCCTGACGAACGGCTTCGTCTTCAGAACGAGCGACGTTGACGGAGATGGAAACTTCGACTTCCGGGTGCAGCTGGATCAGAACGCTGTGCAGGCCGATCGTCTTGATCGGAGTGCGCAGTTCAACCTGGCCACGGGAAACGGTGAAGCCTGCTGCCGTCAGACCTTCCGCGATGTCACGGGTGGAGACGGAACCGTAGAGCTGACCGGTTTCACCAGCGGAGCGGATCATGACCAGAGCTTCGCCGTCGAGCTTGGATGCGACAGCTTCAGCTTCGCTCTTGCGCTCCAGGTTGCGTGCCTCGAGCTGAGCGCGTTCACGCTCGAAACGCTCCAGATTTGCCTTGTTGGCGCGCAATGCCTTGCCTTGCGGCAGCAGGAAGTTACGGGCATAGCCGTCACGTACTTTGACGGTGTCGCCCATCTGGCCGAGTCTGGCGATACGCTCAAGAAGGATAACTTGCATTATATTTCTCCTACTGTCCCACCAATCGGTGGTTAGAGACCGTATGTCCGCGGTCCCAATACGGATCTCCCGGGCGGACCCGGGAGAAGGGCTCTCTTGAAGAGAGTTGCTTAGCTGATCACGAACGGCAGCAGGCCGAGCAGACGGGCACGCTTGATGGCGCGGGCCAGCTCACGCTGCTTCTTCGCGGAAACCGCGGTGATGCGGCTCGGTACGATCTTGCCGCGCTCGGAGATGTAGCGCTGCAGCAGACGGATGTCCTTGTAGTCGATCTTCGGTGCGTTGGAACCGGAGAACGGGCAGGTCTTCCGGCGACGGAAGAACGGACGACGGCTCGGAAGCTGTGCAATATCAACCATTATTCTTACTCCCCTTCAGCCCGACGCGGAGGACGACCGCCACCCGGGCGTTCGCCACGTCCACCGCCACGGCGGTCGTCACGGTCACGCTTCTGCATCATTGCGGACTGTTCTTCGTCCAGCTCGTCAACGCGGAAGGTCATGAAGCGCAGAACGTCTTCGTTCAGGCCCATCTGACGTTCCATCTCGGCAACAGCTGCATGCGGTGCGTCGATGTTCATCAGAGTGTAGTGAGCCTTGCGGTTCTTCTTGATGCGGTATGCAAGGGTACGCAGTCCCCAGCTTTCCACTTTGCCGACAGAACCACCAGCGCCTTCGATGAGGCCCTTGAACTGTTCGACGAGTTGTTCGACCTGCTGGGTCGAAACGTCCTGGCGAGCCAGGAATACGTGCTCGTAAAGAGGCATGGAAACAAGCCTTTCTTCGGGTTAACAACACGGGCGCCGGCGCAAAGCCTCCTCGTAGCCCCGGAAAGGCACGAGAATTCTAACGAGAGCGGGAACACGGGAAGTCGGATCCTTTTTAGTTGATCCTGGCAAATGCCCTTCCGTTCAGCCCCCGGCCAAATCCCGGATGAAGCGCGCTCTATACTCTCTTTTGCAGGAAAAGCAAGCCTCAACCTGCCGTGTGCATGCTCAAATTGGAAAGTAACTCTTCGAGCACGTGATGAGATTGCAGATTACCACGGCATAAACTCTCCCTGTACGCTGCAGTTTTCTTGTTGAAAACAGGCGTCGGTAGGGGCAATTTTCAAGACTAGTTGCTGGCTCTCTTCCAGCGTTGAACTCCCGCTAGGCCGGCGAATGCCGAAATCAGAAGCAAACCTCCTGACGGAAGAGGAATAGGGGTGAATTTGAGGCCGAAGTCTCCCGACGTGGTTGAAACACCGTGGGGAGTATTGCCCAACACACCCTCAGCTTCGCCAAATGCAGAATAGTAGAACAAAGCCAACGTGCAGCAAGTAACGGCAGGACTTTGGGAAACGGTTCCTAGTGAAACAAAGTCAGCAAACGTAACTTCGCCGTTTTCAACCCTCCATACGTTTATGTTGGGGTTTCCTACAAATTCGCCAATACCGAAACCGTTCTCATTGCTGATGATTTCCACGCTTGTCGCGCTTGAAGTGCCCTCCTGCAGTCCTCGGACTATCCCAGAGACCAAGTTGCCGCCATATAAGTCGCTGTTTGTGAAAGAGAATCTAAAGTCCATGGTTGCTGCCGTCGCCGAATTGATTGCGACGATAAGCGAGGCCGCCAGCGTAGCTGTTTGTAGTATCTTTCGTTTCGAAGTTTTCATGGGCCTGACCGCAAATGACAATGTAAGAATTGACGAGAAATATTTTTGTGCGCGCATTGCGTCAATGTGAAAACTATTGGTTGAGCAGTGTCGGCGTTACCGTTTCCACACTTTTCTTGATTGCCTCAACATTGCGGTACAAGGAAGCCTTGGAGGTGAAACTGATGGCTTCTCTTCCCGGAGTATGACACTACAGATGCCGGCTAGAGTCGAAGAGATGTTCTCCGTGATGTCGTGTTTGGAAAGGGGAAGACATCTGGCTTAACGGGCCAGTCGAGCGATGCTTCCAGCCTGTAATCAATATTCAAGAAGAATTGGATACGTCAAAAAAGATCTCGATTTTGGGAAATGTTTGACTGCTGGGCCTTGACAGTACGGTCAAAGGCGTATCATAGCCTCGCGCCAAGTTCGATCTTCAATCCCTGTCGGGGTTGAAACACCGCTTTCTCAAAAAGTCGAGGGCCTGCCGCCAGATGCGCGCGGCCTGCGCACGTGTCACGGAGGCGTTTTCCAGATGACTATAGCATTCACATTTCCAGGCCAGGGCAGCCAGAGCGTTGGGATGGGCAAGGTTCTTGCCGATGCATTCCCTGAAGCAAAGGCCGTCTTCGATGAAGTGGATGAGGCTCTGGGTCAAAAGCTCTCCGACGTCATGTGGAACGGTCCGGAAGACACCCTCACGCTGACTGCAAATGCGCAACCGGCGCTGATGGCCGTCAGCCTCGCGACCATGCGCGTCCTGGAAGCAAAAGGTCTGGATCTCAAATCAAGCGCTTCTTTTGTCGCCGGTCATTCGCTCGGTGAGTATTCTGCGCTTGCAGCAGCGGGCAGCCTTAAAATTGCGACCGCCGCACGCCTTCTGCGGGTACGCGGTGATGCCATGCAGAATGCGGTTCCTGTCGGTCAGGGCGCTATGGCTGCTCTTCTGGGGCTTGATTTTGACGTTGTCGCCGAAATTGCGCAGGAAGCGGCTCAGGGCGAAGTCTGTCAGGCTGCAAACGACAACGCACCGGGACAGGTTGTCGTATCCGGGCACCTCGCTGCCGTTGAGCGCGCCGTTGAAATTGCCAAGGCTAAAGGCGCGCGCCGCGCCGTGATGCTGCCGGTCAGCGCACCATTCCACTGTTCGCTCATGGCACCTGCTGCAGACGCAATGGCAGAGGCTCTTGCAAATGCGGAGATCACGGAACCTGTCGTCCCGCTTGTTGCCAACGTTCTGGCAGCTCCAATCTCGGACCCGGCTGAAATTCGCGACCGTCTGGTTGAGCAGGTGACGGGAACCGTGCGTTGGCGCGAAAGCATCTCCTGGCTTGCCGGCAATGGCGTCGACACCTTTGTTGAAGTCGGAACCGGCAAGGTTCTCACCGGGATGGTGAAGCGCATCAGCAAGGAGTCTGTGGGTCTCGCGGTGAATACCCCGGAAGACATTGACGCTCTTCTTGAAAAGATTTCCGGATAACGCACCTTATAGCCAGCAATTGTTCACAGCCCTGGCAAAGGGCGGAATATAACGAGGGAAGGACCCCAGATGTTCAGCTTGGAAGGGAAAAACGCACTCGTCACCGGCGCGACCGGCGGTATCGGCGAGGCGATCGCCCGCGCGCTGCATGCGCAGGGCGCGACGGTATCTCTGTCTGGCACGCGGGCTGAAAAACTGGAGGCGCTTGCGGCGGATCTCGGCGAGCGGGCATTTGTCACTCCTGCCAATCTGTCCGACCGTGAAGCGGTCAACGCGCTGCTTCCTGCCGCTGAAGAGAAAATGGGATCGGTCGATATCCTGGTGAACAACGCCGGGATCACCCGCGACAACATCTTCATGCGCATGAAGGATGAAGAGTGGGATCAGGTGCTTGAAGTCAATCTGACGTCGGGCTTCCATCTCTGCCGCGCTGCGATCAAGGGCATGATGAAGAGGCGTTCCGGCCGTATCATCGGCATCACGTCCGTGGTCGGCGTTACGGGGAACCCGGGCCAGGTCAACTATGCCGCGGCCAAAGCGGGCATGATCGGCATGTACAAGTCGCTTGCCAGAGAAGTTGCCAGCCGCAACATTACTGTCAACACCATCGCTCCAGGCTTCATTGAAACAGCCATGACCGATGCACTGAATGACAAGCAAAAAGAATCAATTTTGACGAGCGTTCCGGCAGGGCGTTTGGGCACTTCTGCCGAGATCGCTTCCGCCGCGCTTTATCTTGCAAGCGACGAAGCGGCCTACGTGACCGGGCAGACACTGCACGTCAACGGCGGCATGGCTATGATTTAAAAGAGAGTTTCGCCGAGTAGGCGAAAAGAATCCGGGCTGTTCGGAAGCGGTCTGGACCGGCTGGTAATGGTCAACAAAGTGTGTTACCAACCCGCCGATTGTTACGAATTGTGCAGCTGGGTCCGAATGTAAGGCTGGGTGCACTGCGACATCTTGAAGACAGCGATTTCGCACCGCCGCTTGTTAGCAATCCGGTCTGGGGCAGTTTCGCGAGAGATGAATAGACGAAAACTAAGGAAGTGAAAGATGAGCGATATCGCGGATCGGGTAAAGAAAATCGTCGTTGAACACCTCGGTGTCGATGCAGAGAAGGTTGTGGAAGGCGCAAGCTTCATCGACGATCTGGGTGCAGACAGCCTCGACACCGTTGAGCTGGTCATGGCATTTGAAGAAGAATTCGGCGTAGAAATCCCGGATACCGCAGCTGAAACCATCCTGACTGTTGGCGATGCTGTTAAATTCCTGGAAGCCAACAAGTAAGGTCGGTAACGTCCTTATCGGAATTTTTTGATGTTCGGGCCGGCGGGGTAGTTTCTCCGCCTGGCCCTTCAAACGTAAGTGCGGGTGTATGAGGCGAGTTGTCGTAACTGGGCTAGGCATGGTGTCACCACTTGGTGGTAGCGCTGATGTCTCTTGGAAGAAGATCCTCGAAGGAAAGAGCGGGGCCAACAAGGTCACGAATTTCAAAGTTGACGATCTGGCCTGCCAGATCGCCTGTCAGATCCCGCGCGATTCCGCTGAAGAAGGAGCGTTCAATCCGGACGACTGGATGGACGTGAAAGAGCAGCGCAAGGTCGATGATTTCATCGTCTATGCGATGGCCGCAGCCGATCAGGCTATGGCCGACTCTGGCTACAAGGCGGAAACATACGAACAGCAGACCCGCTCCGGCGTGCTGATCGGCTCCGGTATCGGTGGCCTGCAGGGCATCGAACAGGGGGCGCATCTGCTGGCCGAAAAGGGACCGCGGCGCATCAGCCCGTTCTTCATTCCAGGCCGCCTGATCAACCTGGCTGGTGGCTACGTTTCCATCCGTCACGGGTTGAAGGGGCCGAACCACGCTGTCGTGACGGCGTGTTCGACTGGCGCCCACGCCATTGGTGACGCTTCCCGGCTGATTGCATTCGGTGATGCCGATGTCATGGTTGCTGGTGGCGCTGAATCGCCGGTGTGCCGCCTGGCTCTGGCCGGATTTGCTGCCTGCCGCGCATTGTCCACAGGATTCAACGATGCACCGGAAAAAGGATCGCGTCCCTATGACGAAGCCCGCGATGGCTTTGTGATGGGTGAGGGCGCCGGTGTCGTCGTTCTTGAAGAATATGAGCATGCGGTTCGCCGCGGCGCAAAAATTTACGCTGAAGTGATCGGCTACGGCCTGTCTGGCGACGCTTTCCATATCACTGCTCCTTCTTCGGACGGTGACGGCGCTTACCGTTGCATGGAAGCTGCCCTGAAGCGGGCAAACATCACTCCGGCAGATATTGACTATGTCAACGCTCACGGCACCTCGACACCTCTCGGTGATGAGATTGAGCTGGGAGCGGTGACGAGACTGGCAGGTGAACATGCGTCCAAGCTGACCATGTCTTCCACCAAGTCTTCTATCGGCCATCTGCTGGGTGCAGCAGGAGCTGTTGAAGCGATCTTCTCCGTATTGGCAATTCGGGACAGCATGGCGCCGCCGACAATCAATCTCGACAATCCTTCCGTCGAGACCGAGATCGACCTGGTTCCGCACAAACCGAAGAGCATGGACATCAATGTTGCACTGTCCAACTCCTTTGGTTTCGGGGGCACCAACGCGTCGCTCGTCTTCCGCAAAGTTGCCGCATAACCCATTCAAGTTCTCTCAAGCCGGGCACGATTCTCTCCCGGCTTGAGACTTTGATTGTGACAACTTGCCCGCTTGAGCCAGGCGACTGATGCCGGGGCTCATTCTTGGAGGTGCGACCCAATATGCGCATTAAGCCCAAAAGCCCGCGTGAAGCCTTGCAGCCTGAGCCGGCGCCTGCACCGCCACAAAGATCCCGCCATGTCCGCAATCCGCTGGTCATTCTGATCAACATGGTCATTACGCTGGCCGTCTTCGGACTGGCCGCACTTGGCGCAGCGCTTTACTTCGGCAAACAGAAGTTTGAGGAAGCCGGTCCGCTTCAGCAAGAGGCAACCGTGGTCATTTCCTCAGGGGCTGGCTTGTCCGGCATCACCGACCGGCTCGCGGGCAAGGGCGTCATCAACGACAGCATGTTTGACGAATGGGTCTTCAATCTGGGCATTCGTTTCTACAAGAATGCGACCAGGCTGAAGGCCGGAGAATATGCCTTTGCTCCCGGCGTCTCCATGCAAGAGATCATGACAGACCTTGTCGAAGGCAAAGCAGTTACCCATTCGGTCACGATCCCTGAAGGCTGGACGACAGCACAAATCATCGAAAGAGTGCGGGAGCACCCGATTTTGGTCGGTGAAATCACGGAAGTGCCGGTGGAAGGTGCCCTGTTGCCTGAGACCTACACATTTGCCCGTGGTACGAGCCGCCAGGAAGTTCTCGACCAGATGAAGAGCGCGCAGGAGAAACTGCTGTCGGAAATCTGGGAGCGCCGCACGGAAGGCCTGCCGGTTGGCTCGCCGGAAGAGCTCGTGGTCCTGGCATCGATCGTTGAAAAGGAAACCGCACTTGCAGACGAGCGTCCGCGGGTCGCAGGAGTTTTCGTCAACCGGTTGAACAAGAACATGCGCCTCCAGTCCGACCCGACCATTCTTTATGGCCTTTACGGCGGAGAAGCCTGGTTGAAGGACCGTTCTGCGATCAAACAGTCAGAGCTGAAGGCTGAGAACAAATACAACACCTACCAGATTGATGGTTTGCCGCCCGGTCCGATTGGCAATCCGGGACGCGCTGCCATGGAGGCCGTCGCCAATCCCTCGCGAACACAGGACCTGTTCTTCGTCGCTGACGGGACCGGCGGTCATATCTTTGCTGAAACATACGAGCAGCATCAGGAAAACGTTCGCAAGTGGCGCCGCATTGAGCGGGAGCGTCGCGAAGCGGAGAAAAACCAGGAAGCGAAGCCGACCACATCAAACTGATTTGTTTCTGGCGCGCGGCGCAGGCAGATCAGCATATTTCCGGAGGGGCAAATGGCACTTGCCAGCATGACAGGATTTGCGCGTGCTTTGGGGGAAGCGGGACCGGTCCGCTGGACCTGGGAACTGAGGTCTGTCAATGGCAAGTCCCTGGACTTGAGGATCCGAATTCCGACTGGCCTGGAGACCCTAGAACCCAGGATCCGGGAGCGTTGCAGCAAGGTTTTGCGCAGAGGGAACGTCTCCATCGGTCTGGCAATGCAACGGGATCAATCGGAGCAGCAGTTACAGGTCAATGAATCCGCGCTTGAAGCCGTTCTTTCAACGATTGATCTCCTGAAAAGGCGTGTGCCGGATTTGGCGCCACCATCGCTCGATGGCATTCTGGCACAAAAAGGCGTGTTCGAGCTGAAAGAGCCAGAAGAAGATGAAGAGGCTCAGGAAGCCCTGCACAAGGCTCTGCTGACGTCCCTTGATGTTGCTCTGATCGACCTGGTCGATATGCGTCATAAGGAAGGACAGGCGATTGGGAATGTGGTGCGCGGTCAGATTGACAGGATCGCGGAACTGACCCAGGCCGCTGAAGATCTTCCTGCCCGCAAGCCCGAAGCAATCAAGGCCCGGCTGCAGAAGCAGGTCGCAGATCTTCTGGACGCTTCGGATGGACAGCTTGACCCGCAGAGATTGCATCAGGAAGCGGTGTTCCTGGCGACCAAGGCCGATATCCGGGAAGAACTGGACAGGCTCCACGCGCATGTTGCCGCTGTCCGCGAACTGATGGACTCAGGTGGGGCTATTGGCCGGCGGCTGGATTTCCTTGCGCAGGAATTCAACCGGGAAGCAAACACCTTGTGTTCGAAATCCAATGACGTGGATCTGACGGCAATCGGGCTGGACTTGAAAGCAGTTATCGATCAAATGCGTGAGCAGATACAGAATCTGGAGTAAGCCACAATGACCGACGCGCCTTCGGGAGCTCACACCGGCACCACCGTCAGTGCAGATCAGGCCGAACAGCAACGGCGTGGACTGATGCTTGTATTGTCGTCACCATCGGGTGCAGGCAAGTCAACCATCGCGCGCCTGCTCCTTGACCAGGAAGAAAATCTGGCACTCTCGATTTCCGTGACCACGCGCCCCCGACGCTCCAGTGAGGTGGACGGAGTTCACTATCATTTCATCGATGCCAAGCGCTTCGAACAAATGCGAGAGCATGACGAGCTGCTCGAATGGGCAGAAGTGCACGGCAACTACTACGCAACGCCGCGCGGTCCTGTGGAAGACTCTATCGAAAACGGACGGGACATTCTGTTCGACATCGATATTCAGGGCACATTTCAGCTCTATGAAAAAATGCGTTCCGACGTGGTTTCCATCTTCATATTGCCTCCGTCGATCGCTGAGATGAAATCGCGGCTCAACAGACGTGCCGAAGACGCCGACCAAGTCATTGCCAAGCGGATGAAAACCGCTGTTGGAGAAATGCGGCACTGGTCCGAATATGATTATGTGGTGGTCAATGACGACCTGGAACGCGCTTACCAGAACGTGCGAGCGATCCTGAAGGCCGAGCGACTGAAACAGTTTCGGTCTCCGAAAATCGGTCCGCTTATTCAAGGAATGGTCGATGACCTGAAGTCCGATCTTGGGGAAACCGACTGACATCCAAGCACAGTCGGGAGATCGCCTCCCGGCGGGAGCGGGGCTGCTTTCAAGGCAGGTTCGCGTCGCGTGGACGAATTTGCCGTGTTATGTGGTTTTCTCTGTAGGGCCTGCAGAAACCTTGCGAGGTGCAGCAACGTAAGTGATGGCTGCTATCGGCAACGCACCCGCAACCCGCTTCAGTTCCCAGAGTTCCGATCAGGCCACCTGCAAAACCGCATGGAGGTTTACTCCGTTGGATATTTCGCGAGCGAGGGACAGAACCGGCGTTGATCGAGACTTTTCTCCGACCCGCAAAACGTAGGCAAGTTCGGCTGTCTCCGGAAATTGCTCGTCAATGATCTGCATTTCATCGGTTAAGTATCGACCAGGAAGCAATGCTACCCCCAGGCCAGCGCGGACTGCGGATGCAATTCCGGCGGAACTCGCGCATTGCAGAACCGTTTCAAGACCTGGAGCTGGCACTTCTGCCAGTTCCAGTGCCCAGTTCTTGTAAAAACAATCGTCATCATATGCGAGAAACGGTACGCAAGAGTTGAAGTTCACTTCCGTGTCGACGCTCTTTACCCAGTGCAGGCTGTCACGGAACAGAACCGTGTCTGTCTGCTGTACGTCTTCGGCAAAAAGCTGCATCAACGCGATGTCGATTTTTCCCGTCTCAAGTTCGCGTTGAAGCACCAGACTTTGACGGACATTGGTGCGCACCGCCACTTCCGGATGCCGACGTGTAAATCGCCCCAACATACGCGACAAGTCGCTGCTGGTGATGTCTTCGGTCATGCCGAGGCGTATTCGACCCGATAGAGGCATCTTGCTCAGGCTTTGCACCGCCTCGTCATGAAGCATGCAAATGCGACGCGCATATGTGAGTAGCTGTTCGCCATCATCGGAGAGCAGTGGAGCGCCTGCACGTCGGGTCAGCAATTGGCAGCCAATACTTGCTTCAAGGCGCTTGATCTTGTGGCTCACCGCAGATTGCGAAAGGGACAAGACCTCCGCTGCGCGGGTTATACCGCCCTGATCGGCGATTGTGCACAGGGCACGCAATGCTTCAACGTCCAACCGTTTCACTCGGGTATCCTCAGTAGTCAAGCATGACATATTTCGATCATTTTCGGAAAAAATGCCATTTGTGTCATGTTGTAGCGCATGGCATTGGATTGGGAAAGAAACGCATGCGACTTGCGCTTCATGACCTTTAAGATCGGTGAGTTGATGAGCCACAGTAAGTTGATAACTTTGTTCGAGGTGACCGGGTCTGCATTGGCGATTGCTTACGCGCTGTTGATCGCGTCCAACACAGGAAACGAAATCCTGGGCTTCGCGCTGTTGCTGGCCTCTGCCGGTCTTTTTGCAGCCTGGGGTGTTCTGGACAAACGCTGGGCGTTTCTGTCGCTTCAGTTTTTCTATGCCGCATCTGCGGTCATAGGTCTGGTCCGTTGGGCTTAGTCCTCGGCGTAGCGCCGGCGGTAAATGCCAACGATCCGGTCCTTGACCCGCGACAATCCGGGATGATGCCGAAGCCGTTCGTGGAAACTCAGCCAGGATTGGTTCTTGGCAAGTGGCTCCTTTGAAAGACGTATCAGGTCTTCATTGTCACCGATCCAATCCGGCAGAATGCCCATCGCTTGTCCGTTTTTGACGAGCTGAAGAAGAGAAACCGAGCTGCTGACTGCATATTTGCAAGGATGGTCTTGCAGAATACTGGCCAGTAACTGCGAAGATTTCAGCCGAGCGCGGTTTCCGCAATATCCGGCCCAGATCTGGTCTTGCCAGGATTCTGGGTCGTCCGCATTGGCGTGTCGATCACAATATTCACGTGAGGCATAGACGTGAAAACCACGTTCACCGAGTTTCTGCGCGATCAGATATGTCTGTTTCGGGGATCTGTTGCCGATGGCGATATCGGCGGAGTTTCGGCCCAGGTCCCAAAAAGTGTCGTCGGCGTAAAACTCCAACCGGATACCACCCAGCCCTTCAACAATTTCATCGGCATGCTGGGATAGAAAGTACTGACCCCATTCGCCCGTCGTTACCCGGCAAACCTGGTCTGGTGAATGGATTTTCTGAAGATCGACGCTGCGTTTGAAGTCTGCCGCCTTCCGGGCCATTTCTTTGGCAACTTCCGTCAGCCGGACACCTGCATCTGTGAGAAAAAAGCCTGTCTGCCGTCTCTCGAACAGTCTCAGATTCAGCTGTTCCTCCAGCCTGGTGATTTGCCTGCCCAGAGTTGGTTGCGAAAGGGAAAGCTCGCCAGCGGCGCTGCTTAGGCTCTGGTGCTCCGCGACCGCAAGAAATATCCGGATTGCATCCCAGTCAAAATCCATATCATTCATAATTGAATAATAGCATGCTTTATTATTCAGTTACACATGAGAAGAGGTTGGGCACATTTCCGATACGAAACGGAGGTGCCCTCATGAAAGTACACTTATCTTGGCTCAGTAATCGCAACAGGAAAAACGAAGCCCCTGCAAAGCTTTATCTCTCTTCAGAGTATGAGACGTGGCCTGGCTGGATCCATCGGGACCTTGGACTGAATGATCCCGAACATGCCATGTCGCGGCTGGAAGAAGCGGCACAACAGAAGAAAAGTCAGCGGAAAGGCAGCTTCCTCAAATGGCCCCGGTGGATTTGAATGTTGTTGCCAATTCGACGAAACCGGCAACGTCGATTTCTTCGGCGCGCGCTGTCGGCTTAAGTCTGGCCTGAACGATCAGATCTTCAGCGTTTGGAGAGAGTGTCTTGAGGCTGGCACGCAGCATTTTGCGGCGTTGGCCGAACGCGGCCGCGGTTACCCTTTCCAATGCCTTCAGGTCGCAGGGAAGGGGGGTGGTGTTCGGTGTCAGGTGAACGACCGCCGAGGTTACCTTTGGCGGCGGAGTAAAGGCCTTGGGGCTTATATCGAACAATATGCCTCCCTTGCATCTCCAGCCAGCCAGCACACCAAGCCGGCCGTAAGCCTTGGAGCCCTGCTCAGCAGTGATGCGTTCACCAACTTCCTTCTGGAACATCAACGTCAATGACGACCAGAAGGGTGGCCATTCGGGCGTTGTGATCCAGTTCAGCAGAAGCTGGGTGCCAACGTTATAGGGAAGATTTGCCGCAATTCTGACCTTGTCTCCTCCTGTCAATTCGACAGGATCGAGCTCAAGCGCATCGCCTTCGATGACTTCCAGACGGCCTGGATAGTGCGCCGAGATTTCTGCGAGTGCCGGCAGGCAGCGACTGTCTTTTTCAACCGCCACGACTTTCTTGGCACCGGCAGCAAGAAGAGCTCTGGTCAGACCTCCCGGTCCGGGGCCGATTTCGAGCACGGTGCAGTCTTCAAGATTGCCGGCGGATCGGGCGATCCGCGAGGTCAGGTTCAGGTCCAGTAGAAAGTTTTGTCCCAATGACTTCTTGGCATTCAGACCATGCGTTGCGATCACTTCTCGCAAGGGGGGCAGAGTGTCGATTTGTGCCATTTAAAGTAACCGCGCCTAATACTGGTCTGGATTGGCCAGCGCATATGCCATGCGTAGTGCCGCCGCGAAGCTGTCGATACGGGCTTCCCCGGTTCCGGCAAGACTGTAGGCGGTACCATGATCCGGCGAGGTTCGGACAAATGGCAGTCCCAAGGTCACATTCACGCTGTCATCAAATCCGATCGTCTTGGCTGGAACCAGAACCTGGTCGTGATACATGCCGATCACACAGTCATATTGGGTCCTGGCAGGAGGATGAAACAGCGTGTCGGCCGGATGAGGTCCGGTTGCGGCAATGCCCATCTCATTCAGCCGTTTGATCGCAGGGGCAATGACGTCTCTGTCTTCGGTTCCCATCGTGCCATTTTCGCCGGCATGTGGATTGAGGCCGCACAAAGCAAGTCTCGGATTGCTGTAGCCGAAGCGGTTCTTGAGATCCGCGGCAGTGATTTCTGCCGTTTCCACAATGAGATTTTCAGTCAACGCAGTCGGCACATCCTTGAGCGGAATGTGAATGGTCGCGGGCACGACCATCAGCTCAGGTCCGGCAATCATCATCACCGGTCTTGCCCTTTCCTGCGGCCAATGCACAGCTGCAAGACTTCCGAGAAACTCTGTATGTCCTGGAAAGTTGAACCCGGTCTTGTAAAGAGCGGCCTTGTTGATCGGGTTGGTTACCAGCCCGCCCGCGACACCGTTGGCAACATCCTCGACGCAGGTTTCGATGGAAGCGACAACGGACGGCGCCGTGTCGGGATGCTCTTCACCCGGTCGATCTTCCAGGGCCGGACCGGTCTGTACAACTGGCAATGCTTTTGAAAACAGTCCGCATGCGTCTTCGGGAGTAGAGGCATCGATGCGAACGTTTAACCCGAGCTTTGCAGCACGCTCCGAAAGAAGATGTTGGTCCCCGCGAAGATAGAAGGGAGGGAGGCCGAGAGCCTTTCGATTGGACCACGCCAGCAAGGCAAGGTCGGGACCAATGCCAGCGGGTTCTCCCATGCTGACAGCGATCGGTGTCTGAGCGGCCCCCATGACAGCTTATCGGTAAATGATGGTTGCGCGCCGGCGGATATCCATCAGGTAACGACGGGACTGGCTCTCGCCTTCCTTTGCCCTCAACTCGTTTTCCAGCTCGGTGCGCACGGCTATATCGGAAGCGATTTCCCGTTTGCCGCAAATGGCGATCATTTCATAGCCGACTTCGGTTGCTGACGGTTTTGTCAGCTTGCCTGATCCGAGTGCCTGGATCTCTTCGCGCATGTCGACCGGCAACTCGGTTTCGAGGCGGCGACCGATCGGACGCACCACAACTTCGCTGTACTGCCCGAGGACGCTGCCCATGTTTTCGCATCCGTTGAAGGCGGAACGGATCTTGTTGCTTTCCTGCTTGCGCTTGGACTTGAAGCCGCCCGAAGAGCTCTTTGGAACGACAACGATCACACGCTTCAGATCATATTCGACGGACTTTTGACGGTCCGCTTCATCGGTCTTCTGCAGGGCGGCGATAATGTCGGATTCATTGACTTCGATCCGGCCACTGAACCGGCGGCGAAGCACTTGGTTCCAGGCCAGTTGTGCCTTTAGGCGCGATTTCAGGGTTTCCGGTTTTACACCACCGTTCCGCAGCGCCTTTGACAGCTGCGACGGCGACATCTTCACATTACGTGCAATGTTGTTGTAGGCGCTGTCGACTTCCGACTGGCTGATCTCGACACCGACGCGTTCAGCTTCTGCAAGTTTGATCTGATCATCAATCAGCTCTTGCTCGGCCTGCCGCTTGGCGGCGGCGCCGGACTTACGCTGTGTCATCGTGATCAGGCGCGAGCGCTGACTGATGTCGTAGTCGGTGATTGGGGTGTCGTTGACGATGACCTTGATCGCAGCATTGGCCGGAGTTGAAAGCGGCACGGCCACGATGAGGGCGAGGCCAAGGAATATCGAAACGAAACGAAGTCGCATTGAATAACCATCCGTGCTGGCCCGGGGCCGAACCGAAGTTTAGTTTTGTTGTGCCATGTTGTTTCGCATATCACGGCAGCAAATTCAAAGTTTCAAAGGCATGTTGCCCGAATTCATGGCGGTATGATGACTTGAAGCAAGCCTCATGAGCACAAAAACTTGATTTAGTTCAGAACGCCGCTTGAGACCTGGGTATTGCCGATGGTTCTCAGGCCGATTCTGAAATAGAGAGTGCGATTGACGCTATCGCCGTCATTCCGGCTGCGGTCTTCAGCATAAGATACTGACAGAGAAAAACCCTCGTCGTCATAGCCGATACCGAAACCGTCCTGAACGATGTTGCTGTTTTCCAGATCGTAACGCATGGAGCCGAACACGCGCCAGTTTTCCTCAAGCCTCAAGCTTGCTGACCCCAGAAGTTCTTCCCTAGGTGAATCGATACCAACGTCAGGCTGAGCATTCAGGAAGGCGTAGGCGAGGGACGAAACAACTGGTCCATAGATCGCACTTGCCTGTGCCTGGACGCGGTTGAAAGAAAAATCGTCCTTGTCGAACCGAGCCTGTGCCCCGACCTTCACGCCGTATTGTGTGTCCAAGTAAAGGCTGCCGACATAGTCGGAGAGATCCGAAGCCAGACCGGAATCCTGAGTGGCTCCGAGAATGTCCGGAACCGCGTACGAGTTTTCACCGGCCAAGTGGTAAGACCGGCCGAACAGTCCGCTCAGGTAGTAACCACTGTCGAGTTGAAGCTTGTAGTTCAAGCCAAGGTTCAGTCGTGTGCCACCTTCAACGCGGTCAAACCCGGAGAATTTGTCATAATCGAAAAGCGTCGTCGTATCGAAGACGATACTCTGCGCGTCATCATTGGGCAGCTCACCGATCCGCTGCTCGTTTGGTCGGGCAACGATCTGTGCAACGGGCTCCAGGATCTGGTTACCGCCATCGAACGTGGCGATGAACGGGTACCGGTATTCCATACCCACAGCAGGCATTGCACGACCGACAAAGCTTTCGCCGGAGAGCGCAGTCACATCTGCATCAGGAGAGGCCAGGAAGAAGAGGTCGCCGCGCATGTAGGCAAAGGGCGTGAACGACTGACCAAGCGGATCGATGAAGGTCCGGCGCCAGTTTCCTTTGAGCGAGAGGCGCGAGAAAGTGCCGTCCACACCGCGGAACCTTGCTGTCGAGCCACCGTCGATCGAAAACGCGTCGGTCTCGTCCCTAGTCAGGGACGTGAAGTTTGCCGTCAGTGCAAGCTCACCAGCCAGTACAGGATCGGCAAAAACATAGTCATAGTCGATGACCGGCAGAACCAGGGGCTGTTTGTCCTGCAAGGAGCTGCCGACCGGAGAGAACCCGTTGGCGTTGAACTGACTGTCCGTATAGTCTTCCTGAGAAATCTGGTAGGCGTAGGCCTTTACGGACAAGGCGTTACGTTCGGTTTTGCCTTCCAGATAGATTTCCGAGGTCTCACCATTGTCACCAAAGCTGGTGAACGAATAATCGCTGAAGAACTGCCGGTCGCTCTTGTAGGTCAGATTCCAGCCAAGCGTCCAATCTCTTGCAATGCTCAAGGAGCCCGTCGAGTTGACTGCTCCGCGCCAGCGCTCGTCAGCACGAGATGTCGAAAACTGGCTTGGCTGGGCTTGGAAGAGACCCGCAGCGGAAAATGAGACCTGGCCAGGCGCAAACCGGTGACGATATTGGACGTCACCGAACAGTCCCTGTTTGGTTAAGGGTGTCAGCGCGGTTGTCAGGTCGTAGTGCGGATTTAGCGCCCAGTAATAGGGTACGGTCACACCATACCCAAGCTTGTCATTGATGATGCCGGTGGGAATCAGGAAACCTGATTTCCGCTTGATGGTCGGGTCCGGCATGCTCAGATAGGGCAGGTAGGCGATCGGCTTGCCATACACCTCGAAAGCAGCGTTTTCAAACCGGATGATCTTTTCCTGCTGATTGTGAATGATCTTCTCGGCCCGAACGCGCCAGAGCGGAGGCCTGTTCGGTGGAATGGTCGGCTTTGTGTAAACCGTGTAGATGCCGTTTTCGATGCTCGTGACGTTGTTGCCTTCGCGCCGGGCCGTTTCAGCCAGGAAACGTGTGCGTCGCGTCGTATCGATCTGCAGCGCTCTGGCAAAACCCTCTGAGAAGTCTTCCGACAGCGTCATTTCCGAGGTTCGGGCGACGTTGCCGTCGGCCTCGATCAGGATGACATTGCCGCGCGCAGTCAGCTGGCCACTTTTGCGATCGAAAACAATTTCATGAGCCTGAACCGTATTGCCGTCGTAGTAAACCTGCACGTTGCCGGTGGCAACAATCAGGTCCTTGTCGAAATCGTAGGTGATCTCGTTGGATTCAAGCAGCAGGTTCGCGTCAGGATCGATGCCGGAAGCAAGATCGCCGGCAAGGTCCTGCGCAGCGGCCGGAGTAGAGGCGTCATGGCAAAGGGAAACCGCGATGGCAAATACGCTTGCCGCCGCCATTAGCTTGCCCTTATTGGCCCAAATCTCTGTGTTCAGGGAAACTGGAAAAGACATAAATCTTACCCGTCTTCCTGATGCAAGAGAATTGTCAAACCCATGAGTACTCCAAAAATTCCAGGGGCCCACGCAGCCACCAAGGGAGGGACGATACCCGCGCCCCCGAAGTCCTTGGCAAGCTCGGTTAGAACGTAAAGCACGAACCCGGACAGGATTCCACCCAGAATCATACTTCCCAATCCGCCAAACCTCGAAACTTTAAGGGAAACTGCCGCCGCAATCAAAATCATCGCGACCAAAAGAAGCGGTCGCGCGAGCAGTGTTTGATACTGCAAATTGTACCGATACGCGGGTAACCCTGCGTTTCTCGCCAATTCAATGAACCGTGGCAGGTTCCAGAACGAAATTGATTCGGGTGAGCCAATGCTCTCGCGCACTTCGGTCGCGGTCAAAAAGGTGCTCACCTGATAGCGGCCATAAGGTTGTGGATCTTGTTCTGTCGTATAGACGATCGCATCGTCCAAATACCAGATTTCATCTCCAAGGGTCGCCTCTGCAGCCTCGATACGTTCGCGGAAGGTGCCATCCTTGTCGAAAGTGAAGACCGTCACGCCGAGAAGACGGGTGCCGCCATCGAGCAATTGTTTGGCCAGCAACACAGATTCACCATCAAGACCGTCCTGCCGGACCCAGACATCATTCGAAGATTGCAGGAGAAAACTCTGCTCTGTTCCGAAAAGCCCGGAGGCAACTTCGTCTGACTTGTGTTGAAACCAAACCGCAGCGGGATTGTAGACCGTCACGGACAGGATGCCGAGGACAATGCCGACAACAATTGCAGGCATGGAAAATTGCCAGACCGAAATGCCGGAAGCTCGGGTGACAACCAGTTCCAGTGCCCGGCTCAATGTGACGAACGCCGCGATGGAGCCGAACAGAACCGTGAATGGGATGACCTGTTCAAGAAGCAGGGGAACTCGCAGTGCGGAGATCAGCGCTACCCGCAGCACCGAAAATCCTTCGCGATCACCGCCGCGCCGCACCAGTTCCAGAACATCAAACAGGTAGATCAGCACCGCGGCAAACAGAAACAGGCCGAGAATAGCCTTCAAAAACCTGCCGGAAAAATAAAGTGTAAGCGTGCGTCCGAGGATCATGAAGCCCCTCCGGCGCGCCTGTTGTTCAGCCAGTTGGCGAACGCTTCCATCCGGTCGTGAAGAGACAGCTGAAGTTCGCTCACCCACTTGGATTGGGCGCCCTGATCGCGGAAAATCGACACGAGCGCAAGTACTGAACCAAGGATCGGGACTGCGTAGAGCAGAACCAGAATAGCGGTAGAACCGCCTGAAATCGCAGTAACGCCAAACCCGCTGGTTCTCAAGAGGACACAGGACCCGATTGCTCCGACAACAGCAAGGCCGCGGCCCTGACGTGTTGTTCGTGCCTTGCCAAGAAACGCAAAGACAATAAGTCCGAAGGCAATGCAGTAGAGCGGTTGGCTGAAACGCTCATGCAATTCTGCTGTCAACTTGTCCGGATTTTTGAGCGCATAGGCATCATTGCGGCCGGGCGACATCAGGTTGGCGGTTGTCCGCTCGCTCGCCTTGAACACCGGTTCGCCTGCCTCGGGAATAAGGTTGGACAGATCGAACGCGTATGACTGGAAGCGGACAATCGAGATGTCACCTTCCTGTTTCGGACGCCGTTGGATCGTGCCGTTCTGCATGACAAGGAGCGTACGGTCCGCTGCCTCGACGATCTGCCCGGTATCGGCTTGATAGGTAAAGGCCGTCTCTTCATCACGCGTATCATGCATAAGAAGGCCGTCCAGCGTGCCCTTGCCGGATCTGTTGCGGATGTGAAACGTCAAACCGCTTTCGACCGTGATGAAGCGACCGGGCTTGACGATGTTGGCCACAAGGTCGGCCCGGACACGAGTAATCTCCGTCCTCAGTTGGGCCAGTCCCATCGGTGCGAAATAGAGCGACATGCTGCCGGTGATCACCATGACAACCGCTGAAAACAACATGACCGGTTTCAGCACCAGAAACCGCGAGCCGCCGCTGGCGTCGATCACGATCAGTTCGCTGTCACCCGAAAGGGCGTTCAGTACAAGGATGAGGGCGATCATGAGAGCGAACGGCGCAACAATCACGATAAGAAAGGGAAGGGCCAGCATCGTGATGCCGATGAACTGGACAATCGTTTGCCCTTTGGACGTCACGAGATCGAGCTGACGAAGTGCCTGGGTTGCCCAGACAACACCCGTCATGGCTGCAATCGTAAGGGTGAATGCATAGGCAGTCCGGCGAATTATGTAACGTTCGAGCGTTTTCATGGCTGTGCCGGAAAGAGACCCTTGCAATTAGACGAAATTTCAGCCCAGGACCGAATAACACGTAATGTGGTGAATGGCCCATGAATAAGAATGGTTAATATACATTAATTTTCGCCTCTCTTGCCGAAAAGCTGTTGAAACCCCATGATTTGGCGGCAAATAGGCATGCCTAGAGATGTAGGGCCCCTCCGCTCAACCGTCTGCTTAAAAAATTTGGAAACCGACAAGGACCGAAGAATGACTAAACTTGCGAAAATTTCCTTTTCAAAAGCCGAAGCTCCGAAAGGGGGCGTGGCCGTAATTTTGGCCGGTGAGGACCTGAACCTGGGGACGATTGCCAACGAGTTTGTATCGGGTCTTGAAGGCGGGCTGAAACGTGCGGCCGATATTGCAGGATTTTCGGGAAAGAAGAAGACCAGTCTTGATCTCGTGGCACCTGCCGGATTGGCGGTGGATCGTCTTATCGTTTTCGGGCTGGGCAAGTCCGAAGAGCTGACCCAGGACGACTGGCGCGCCTTTGGCGGTGCGGTGTTTGCCGAATTGCAGAAGGCAAAGACGGATGCGGCCTCGGTTCTGCTGGAAGTTCCGGAAGGGGTGGACCTGACTGACCTGGCGACAGCCGAGTTTGCCATGGGGGTAAAGCTGCGGGCCTATGCCTTTGACAACTACAAGACCAAGGCTAAGGACGATGCAAACTCAAAGGACTTGAAACTGACGTTGAAAGTCGTGGATGCGAAGGCTGCCAGGAAGGCCTGGAGCGTGTCGGAAGCCGTGGCGGATGGTGTGATCGTGGCGCGAAATCTCGTCAACGAACCTGCCAATGTTCTCGGCCCCGTGGAGTTCGCCAAGAAGGCGCAAGAGCTGGAAAAACTCGGCGTCGAAGTTGAAGTCCTCGGCGAAAAGGAAATGAAGAAGCTGAAGATGGCTGCATTGCTCGGCGTGGCGCAGGGATCGGTTCGCCCGCCGCGTTTGGCCGTCATGCGCTGGAATGGCGGCAAGAAGGGCGTTGCACCGGTTGCTCTCGTCGGCAAGGGTGTTGTGTTCGACACGGGCGGCATTTCCATCAAGCCGGCTGGTGGCATGGAAGAAATGAAAGGCGACATGGGCGGCGCTGCTGCGGTCGTCGGTGCCATGCACGCGATTGCAGGGCGAAAAGCCAAGGCAAATGTTGTCGGTGTCATCGGTCTTGTCGAAAACATGCCGGATGGCAACGCGCAGCGGCCCGGCGATATCGTCACTGCCATGTCGGGCACGACCATCGAAATCCTCAACACGGATGCCGAGGGCCGTCTGGTTCTGGCCGATGCGCTTTGGTACACGCAGGAAAAATACAATCCCGCCATCATGATCGATCTTGCAACCCTGACCGGCGCGGTCCTGGTTGCTCTCGGCAATCTCAACGCGGGGCTTTTCTCGAACAATGACGAGCTTGCTGACAATCTGCTGGCTTCGGCAAAGGCGAGTGGCGAGCCGCTCTGGCGCCTGCCTCTGTCCAAGGAATACGACAAGATCATCGACACGCCGAATGCAGACGTGAAAAACACTGGTGGCCGCTGGGCAGGATCCATCACCGCCGCTCAGTTCCTGCAACGGTTTGCCAATGACAAACCATGGGCCCACCTGGATATTGCTGGTACGGCCTTCGGTGCTCCGAAAGACGATATCTGCCAGAGCTGGGCTTCGGGTTATGGCGTACGTTTGCTCAACCAGCTTGTGGCTGATCACTACGAAGGCTGACCGGTTACGCAGACCGGCTTTGCAAAAAACGAAAAACCCGCCAATCTGGCGGGTTTTTTTGAATTCTGTTTGGATATCTCAGCAGGTTTTGTAAGCCTGGCAGGCGGTTGCCGGTTCGACCAAAAGTCCCATACCAAGCGTTGCACCAGCAACAACCCCCACAAGTGCACAAAACACAACTACACGTGCAAGCATACAAGTTTCCCCGTTTGGGCTGGGTCGGGATACCGGTCACCAGCCACGAATAAATGATCCTTGGATCGTCCCCTGGAACGAAGCCTAGTCAATCGACATTTGCGAAGGGTTAATGATACGAGTCTTGTGGCCTGTCTATGTTGGCTTTGCGGCAATTTGAATTTGTCCGCAACGCTGTTGCACATGGGCATCACTTTTCGGCAGCACCTCTGGAAAACCCTTTGGCAAGGCGAGGGTGCAACGGGATCAAGATGGCGCGCAGGGAGCGACAATGAGCGTTGAAGTTGTTTTCTATCACCTTTTGCACAAGCCGCTTGAAACTGCGCTGCCTCAATTGCTGCACAAGTGCCTTGAACGTGACTGGAAAGTGGTGGTGCAGACCGGAACAGCGGAGCGGTGCAATGCACTGGATGCGCATCTTTGGACATTTGCCGACGACAGTTTTCTGCCCCACGGCACAAAAGCCGACGGGTATGCAGAACATCAACCGATCTACCTGACGCCCGAGCAGGACAACCCGAACGAAGCCGATGTCCGCTTCCTGGTCGACAGGGCATCTCCTCCTCCGCTTGGGGAATACAAAAGAGCCATCTACATGTTTGATGGCAATGACCAGGAAGCTGTTCTGGAAGCGCGCCAGCGCTGGAAAGAAGCCAAGTCTGAAGGCTTCGAAATCGCCTACTGGCAGCAGACCCAGGCCGGAGGTTGGGAGCGGAAAGCCTGATATTGCCTGGTCAAAAGGGGGAAGAGCTTATGCAGAAACTGAAAATGTCTTCGGCGGAAATGGTAGCCAGGGCGCGGTCCCGGATCGAGGAAATCGAGACCGTGGACGCAATCGCAATGATCGAGGATCCCCGCGTTCAGTTTGTCGACCTCAGAGACATCCGTGAGCGTCAGCGGTCGGGTTTCATCCCCGGAAGCTTTCACTGCCCACGCGGCATGACCGAGTTCTGGGTTGATCCGGAAAGCCCTTACTTCAAGGACATTTTTGCCGAAGACAGACGTTTCATTTTTCACTGTGCCTCAGGCTGGCGGTCAGCATTGACGGTGGCGACCCTCAACGAAATGGGATTTGAAACCGCCCATTTGAAAGACGGCTTCAATGATTGGGCAAAGCAAGGAGGGCCAGTGGAGAGCGAAACCTGAGAAGCGAATTCCCTGAGCTTTTTACTCAGCTGCTTGAGTCAGACGGAGTTCGTCGGCGTCCGGATCTGAGGTGTCATCCGCGATGTCTTCGTCTGTGTCGCTGTCGTCAGAGGGTTCTTCCGCAATCTCACTCGCTTCGCGAATTTCGTCGATTTTGCCATAGTGGTCGCCGACCCCGAGAACCTGCTTCGCCCAATCCAGCATTTCCTCATCTACATATTCGTCGCCATATTGCCGAACTCGGTTGTCATTGGCCATGTCAATAAGCGCCTGAGTGAGGCTCTCATCAGAAACGGACTCGGCAAGCGTGTCGAATTCATCTTGCTGCTCTTGAAGGGCGACTTCGGCATCTTTGAATGAGTTGAATTCCTCACTTCCCAATGCTTCGCTTAGAGCGAGCTTTTCAGCTTCGATTGCCGCCAGCTGATCTTCCGTGAACTCCGAAGTGTCTGTTTCCTCCAGATCTGCAAGACGCGCTTCGAGATCTTCCGAAGCAAGATCACCGTAGGAAAAATCATCATACGCAACGATGTCTTTCAGGATTTCGTTGAACGTTTCCTTTGCAATCGCCAGATTTTCCTCAGTCTTGGCAAATTCCTCCGAGAACTGTTCGTAGGCCAGCGATGCCTCGATATATTCCTTCACGCTTGCCAGTTTCGGGTCATTGGAATTCAGGTAAGCACGGTAGTTGCGTTTCAAGGAGTTCAAGCGAGCAAGTTTCGCGTTGAAGTTCTTTTGTTTTGAAACCGGGCTGACTTCGGGAACCGCAGACACAGATGCCAATGTTGCTCTTTCGGCCTTTGGAAGCCTGTGAGAGCTGGCTTTCGAAGTGATGGAAGCATTGTTGCGATGCTTCGGTCGCGTGGACGCCGCCGACTTGTCGTTGCCGAACACCGAATTCAGAAATTTGTTTATTCCGTTTCCGTTTCCGTGTTTTGCCTGCTTGTTTCCGCCCCAATTCTTGAAGAGGTTTCCACCCTTGTTCGAATTGGCTTTCGAGGAAGACCTGCTTGCGTTGGAGCCATTTCCTTTACCGCCGGATTTATCTGCCCCGTTACCGCCTCCGTTTCCTCCACCGTTGCCATTGCCTCCACCATTCCCATTCCCATTTCCGTTTTTCGCAAAAGCCTGGTCGATGGCAAATGGATGGTCGTTCGTGTCTGTTGTGAGCGGTGGAGCGAGAACGAATGCGGCTGTGCCGAGAAATAGAGCAACGGACTTGGCGAGGTGCATGTTTTTACCTTGGGTCGCGAGCAAGTATTTGGTTTGAACCACGTCTCATCCTTAACGCGGCCGACCGCGAAGGAGATATTAGTGTGATCCAGGAAACCGAATGTTTCCTTGGCACAACCCGTCAGTATTTATTCAATTCCGATGAAAATGGACTTTTCCCGCGTTACCTCAACCGGGCAAGCAGATGCGGAACCTTGCCGATGTGGTCGAGACGGTGAAACCGGTCAGCGCCGAGTGGATCTTCTGCCTGTTCCAGGGCCCAGGTGAAGTCGTAGGGGACGTGCGCACCGAACGCACCAGCTTCCAGAGCCGGAAGAATGTCGGACTTCAGCGAATTGCCGATCATCATTGCTTCCCGGGGGCCACTGCCATGGCGAGCAAACAGGGTTTCGTAAGTGGCTACAGACTTTTCCGAGACGATTTCAATGCCGTCGAAGTGAATGTCCAGACCTGAGGCGGTGATTTTTCTTTCCTGGTCGAACAGGTCTCCCTTGGTGATCAGAACAAGCCGGTAATCACCTTTTACGGCCTGGAGCGTCTCTTCGACACAGGGAAGGGGCTCGACGGGATGGTTGAGCATGTCCCGTCCGGTTTCCAGAATTTCGGCGATGACATCGGCATGAACCTCTCCGCCGGTGACTTCAATGGCGGTCTCGATCATGGACAGCGTAAACCCCTTCACGCCATATCCGTAGTGAAGCACATTGCGCCGTTCGGCGGCCAGAAGCCGTTCGTTCAACCGGTCCTTGTCGGTGTAGTTGCTCAGAAGGCCGGCAAAGCGTTCTTCTGTCAGGCGGAAGACCCGCTCACTATGCCAGAGCGTGTCATCCGCGTCGAAACCGAGCGTCGTGATGGTGGCCATCAACTGGCTTCCTCAAATTCGGCTGAAAGTTCCAGCCATTCCTCTTCCGTCTTCACAAGTTTCTTTTCGCAATAGGCACGCTCCTTGGCGAACTTGGTTGCCCGCTCCGGTTCCTTGACGAAAAACTCGGGATCCGCCAGCGCTTCATCCAGTTTGCCGATCTTGTCCTGCAAGCGCGCCATTTCCTTTTCGGCCGCATCGATTTTCTGCTTCAGCGGTTTCAGCTGGCTGCGTTTCTGGGCAGCTTCGCGGCGCTTGTTCTGCGCTGAGGCTTTCTCGCTTTCAGCCGCAGCAGCCCGTTCCCTTGCCTTTTGCGCGGCGTCCGGCCCCTGCAGGATCAGACGGCGGTAATCCTCCATATCTCCATCATAGGGTTCAACCCTGCCGTCGGCGACCAGCCAGAGCCTGTCGGCGCAGGCTTCGACCAGATGCCGGTCATGGCTGATAAGCACAACTGCACCCTGAAAGTCGTTGAGTGCCATAACCAGAGCTTCCCGGCTGTCGATATCCAGGTGGTTTGTCGGCTCATCGAGGATCAGAAGATGCGGACCGTCAAAAGTGGCCAGACCCAACAGCAATCGCGCTTTCTCACCACCGGAAAGGTCCTTGGCCGGGGTTTCCATGCGGTCGGTCGGCAAGCCGAAACGGGCAACTCTGGCACGCACCTTTGCTTCCGGGGCCTCCGGCATGAGCGCGCGCACATGTGCAACCGCACTCTCGGAAGGCTTCAGTTCGTCCAGCTGATGTTGCGCGAAAAAGGCAATCTTCAGTTTTGTCGCCTTGGTGATGGTGCCATCCATGGCTCCCAGACGATCCGAAATCAGCTTGGCGAAGGTCGATTTGCCGTTTCCGTTGGCACCAAGAAGGGCGATCCGGTCATCGGTGTCGATGTTCAGGTTGATCCGGGAAAGGATTTTGGTGTCGCCATATCCGGTGGAAACACCTTCCAGCTTGATGATCGGCGGTGCCAGCTGGTTTTCAGGATCAGGAAAATGTATTGGCCGGCTGCTTTCCTCGGTGAGCGCTGCAATCGGCTGCATCTTCTCCAGCATCTTCAGCCGCGACTGTGCCTGCCGGGCCTTGCTGGCCTTGTAACGAAACCGGTCTACAAAAGCCTGCATGTGTTTGCGTTGGGCGTCCTGCTTTTCACGGGCTTTTTCAGCCAGGATCATGGCTTCGCGCCGTTGCCTGTCGAAACTGTCATAGCCTCCGGAATAGTAGGTCAGCTTGCCACGATCCAGATGCACGATACTGTCGACCGCGTTGTTGAGCAGATCGCGGTCATGCGAGATCAACAGCACCTGATGCGGGTAGCGCGCAACATAGTTTTCCAGCCACAGCGTGCCTTCCAGGTCGAGGTAGTTCGTCGGCTCGTCAAGCAAAAGAAGATCCGGCTCGGAAAAAAGCACCGCTGCAAGCGCGACACGCATGCGCCAGCCCCCGGAGAACGACGAACACGGCCGCTGTTGCGCCGCCGCGTCGAAGCCGAGGCCGGACAGGATGGCACCGGCTCGCGCCTCCGCCGTATGAGCTCCGATGTCAGCCAGCCGTGTGTGTATTTCGGCAATCCGGTCCGGGTCTGTTTGGATTTCTGCCTCCGCCAGAAGACGGCTGCGTTCCTTGTCCGCTGCAAGAACCACTTCCATCAAGGTGTCTTCCGTGCCTGGCGCTTCCTGGGCAACCTGGCCAATACGTGCACGCTTGGGGATCTGCACCGAGCCTGTCTCTGTGGCCAGATCACCGGTTATGATCTTGAACAGCGTCGATTTGCCAGCACCGTTGCGCCCCACGAGCCCGGTCTTGGCTTTTCCGGGAAGGGTCACGTTTGCTTTGTTGATCAGGAGGCGGTCCCCGATCCGATAGGTGAGATCTGAAATCTGTAACATGGCCGGATGTTTGGCGAACCCGAACTCAGGATGCAAGCGGAAAGCGGAGCCAAGCAACGTTCGATCGTGAAGCTGTGGCAAAGCTGCACGCCCTTTGCCACAGCCGGGACAATCAGGGAGCGAGAAAATTCAGGAGTTCTTCCAGGATGATCCGGTGCTGACGCTCTCTCTCGGTGGTTCCCTTGATGCAGACGATTTCATCTCCCGGTTCATGAACCTTCAGGATCTCGTATCCTTCCGGTTTGCAAACCCCCATGAAGTCAAAATGCCCGGCATCGGTCAGTTCCAGATGGCGAACCTTGTCGCTGGGAAGCGCCGCGGCGAGGGCCCGGGATTCAACGTCCTGGTTCAACATGTCAGCGCGCTCTGAGCCGAGTACGAGCACTGACGTGTCGACGGAGGCGAGGCTTTCTCGCGACAGGACCGGTGTGCCGCCGAGGTCCAGACTGACGACTTTCAATACGCGCGGGTCCTTGCGCGAAGTCTCCATCTCGTTCCGGTCGCTCTGCGTCTCAGCGACGGACCACCCGGCGAGCACTTCGCAGGCAACCGGTGCATTCTCCACTGCGCAGGAAGACCGGTAGAGGTCGTCGTCGAATTCTGCCCCGGCAATGAGCATAACCGTGAACCCGCCAAGCGAGTGACCAGCTGCATAGATGCGGGAACTGTCAATCAGGTCTTTGAATGGGCTGTCTTCGGTCAGGTAGGTGATCAACCGTGAAAGGTCTCGCGGTCTTTCCCATAACTCGCGTGCCTGGTCGGGATCTCGCAGGAATGTGCTGGTTCCAGGGTGGTTGATCATTGCCACCACAAACCCGCGCCTTGCGAGTTCAGACCCGAGCCAGGCTTGATTGAAAGTGTTGCCATACATGCCATGCGACACCACCAGCAGCGGATAGGAGCCGTTAGCGGCCGGACCTCCCGGATCGGCGAGCGCCATCTGCCAGACTTTGCTTTTGTCTGCACGACTGAATTTTTCCGGAGTTGATGTTGGATACCAGATGTCACCGGAAAGCGGTCGATCGCGCCTCTCGTCCTCGACTGTCAACTTGGTGACGCCCGGACCGAAGCTTGTGTTTTCAACATCTCCTGCCTGCGCAGGAGTCAAGCCGACAACGCAAGTCGCAGATATTGTAAAAAGTGCAGAAGCGACAATTCCGAGAAGGCTCGTTCGCAGAGAATATTCATTTAAGCGCATTGGCATGCTCCAGAATGTAGTTGGGTCTGTCTTGAGATGCGAATGCTGCTATTGATTTGGCAATGAGACAGGGGCCTCACCTCTGTCCTCAAACGTGATAAAGGACAGGAAAGACAGCATATTTTCCAGTTCGGACTGAAATGATCAGCATTCCCGTTTCCTTTTTGCTTGCCGCAATATTCTTCTGCCTCGGTCTGGCAGTGTTGATGTGGAAGCGACTGCCGTTGTTGTCCCGGCAGCTGTTTTTGGCGCTTTTCTGCCTGATGGCTTTCGAGGCAGTTCTGGTTGGGATGCGCTTTGCGCTGGGCAGTCTGGAGTTTCTGGCCGTCCAGCGTGTGCTTCCGGTCTGGATTGCCCCGGCTGCATACCTTTCTTTCGCGGTCATGACGGTACCGGAAAAGAAGGCCCATCGGTTGATCATCCTCAATGGCACCATCGCTGTTTTGCTATCGGGGGCAATGTTCCTGCCGGTTGGATTTATCGGTTTCATCGATGTCCTGATTGCCGCAAGTTTCGCTGCATATTCCGCCCTTCTATTTCGTCAATGGCGGCTCGGACCGGACCAGTTCTCCGAGGCTCCGACAAATCTTCATGAGCTCTTGCGGAAACTGTCGGGGCTCACGGTCCTCGTTCTAGCGGCAACCTTGTTGATCGATGCGATCATCGCGTTCTTGTTTGCGCGCGAGATGACCGATGCCGCAGCAAAGACAATCTCGGTAGCGAGCCTGTTGTTCCTAATCGTTGCGTTTGCACTCGTTTTTATCTCCTTGAAAGGGAACGCAAGGACCGCAAACAGACCGGAAACCAGTACCGAAGAGGACCTGGAGAAGCAGCGGGAGCTGGTCGCAAAGGCGCATACCATTCTGATCGACAAGGCGCATTACAGAGATCCCGGACTAACTCTGACGCGATTGGCGCGCCGGGTCGGGGTGCCGGACCGGGATCTGTCGCGAGCGATAAACCAGCAAACCGGGGAAAATGTCAGCCAGTTTGTCAACCAGATACGATTGAGCGAGGCGGCGCGGTTTCTGTCGACCACAGATGACCCGGTAACAAATATTCAGGAGCAGGTGGGATTTCTCACCCGCTCGAATTTTTACAAGGAATTTCAGAAACGTTTCGGGGTAACGCCTGGTGCCTACCGCAAGGCGGCTCAATCGTCGCCCCTCAGCACTTCAAGATAGATTTCCGCAAATCCGCCAAGCAACTCATGGCACAGCGTGACTTCACGCAAGTCCGGGTCCCAGAAAGCGTTTTCCATGTCGCAGACCGCCGCACGGAAAGTGACTTCTTCAGGCAAATCGTAAAGCGTATCGAGCTCATCTGCGACTTGCTCGATCAGCCTGCTTTCCTTCAGGAACAAGGCCATGGGTTTCAGATCGGCAGGCGCCTCATCGTGAACGACTTTGATCTTGCCGGCGGGCGTTTCGCTGTCACGGACAAAGGGGTCGGTGACATATTCCCAGGAATCGGCGGATTGCTCGTAGTCGAAAGCACATGTCTCGATGCGTTCTTCGGGCAGGCCTAGATCCCTGGCGAGTTCCAGAAAAGCATCTTCGTCGGCGCCGACCATGAGACACAGCATCCGAAATCCGCGTTGCTGATCGAGGTCATGTTCGTCGTAAAAAATCAGATCTTCGTAGTTTTCCTTAGCTATCAGGAACCAGCCGATCATGGCGTTGGTGAGCAACACATCCATGTCATCGGAATCGGTCGCCAGCATCGACAGAGTTGCCAGGTTGTCGACCGCATCTTCTTCCTGGGCGAGAACCGGTAGTTCCAGCTCGCTGACCAGCATATGCCCGCCTTCATGGTAGAGCGTGAAAAGGGCATTTCCGGCAACAAAGACGAACAGTTCTTCTCGCTCTTCGGATGTCAGGCCAGCCAAACGCTGTTCGAGCGAAGGCCCGCTTTGACCATCGGTCTGCGCCAGCGCGTCGGTCGGTGCGGCTGCAAGATTTAGCCAGACCGCGGTCACCACGTTGAACAGCAGTGGTGGAAACAGTGCAAGGATTGCGGTCAATGTATCTTTCCTCAACAGGAAGGCCTGCCTGTCACGACAGGTATTTCCAAGTCTGTCTGCCGGAATTTATTCATCTTATCGTGTTTTACCAGCTGCAATTCAGCTTTTGCGGGCAGGTGACATGGAAATGTCATGCGTGCGCCCCCTTGCAGGCGCAGCAGTGCCCCGTTATTAAGGCCGCGAAATTTTGTGAATTACGGACTGGCAGCCTGCCGGCCGCTTCTAAAACAGAAAGATGAAACCATGGCGATTGAACGCACGTTTTCCATGATCAAGCCGGACGCAACCAAGCGCAACCTGACCGGTGCCATCACCGCAAAGCTGGAAGAAGCTGGCCTGCGTGTTGTTGCTTCCAGACGCGTGTGGATGTCCCTGCGCGAAGCTGAGGCATTCTACGCTGTTCACAAAGAACGTCCGTTCTTCGGGGAACTGACCGAATTCATGTCTTCCGGCCCGACCGTTGTACAGGTTCTGGAAGGCGAAGACGCGATTGCAAAGAACCGTGAAGTCATGGGCGCAACCAACCCGGCTGAAGCTGCTGACGGCACCATCCGCAAGGAATTTGCCCTGTCCATCGGTGAAAACTCCGTTCACGGCTCCGACGCTCCGGAAACTGCTGCTGAAGAAATCGCATTCTGGTTCTCCGGCACCGAAATCGTTGGCTAATCTGCACGGCAGTTAGTTTCTTGAAGGCCGGCCCGGTTGGGCCGGCTTTTTTGTTTCCAAAACTCCATGCTTGTTACAAGCCGTTACATTTTCATACCAAACGGCGACAGCGTCCCTACAATCGATCGGCCATACTGGAGAAGTCGGGGTGATTTGTTGGGAGATGGAGAATGCGTTTTTTTGTTGCGCTCGCGGGGCTGCTGATAGCCTCACCCGCAATTGCGCACGACAGTTCTGCGCAGCTTGGCGGCGAACAACCGGTTGAACATGATCACATAAGCGAAGAAGTCTGGGAATTGCTGATACCGCAGGCCGAAGCATCAGCTGACATCACGGTGAACGGAAACAAGCGGCGCATCCGTGCCAACGGCTACCCGATAAAGCCCCCCGGTCAATTTCCCAATCGCAACAATCCTCACGGCATTTCGAAGAAAAACTACAATCTGAAGGTTCCTCTCAATCCCAGAAAGAACAATCGGGCGACCAGGGCGGAACGCGCTGTCTTCGGGATCGCCATCAACGGCGTGGTGATGGACCCCGCAACTGCCGAGTTCTGGCAGAACGATCGCCGGTCCGGCTGGAACTACGAAGCGATGGGTGGCGCATGCAAGCTTGGCCTGGACCGCTACAACGCCCATGTGCAGCCGGACGGCACTTATCACTACCACGGCATCCCGACAGGCCTTGTGGCGTCGAGCGGAGGCAATTCCGTTCCGGTGATGATCGGATATGCCGCTGACGGCTTCCCGATCTATGGTCAGTTTGGCTATTCGGATCCGGGTGGAAAGTCAGCGATGAAAAAGCTGAAGAGCAGCTACCGCATCAAAAATGGAAATCGGCCGAACGGCCCAGGTGGCCGGTATGACGGCAAGTTCACGCGGGATTGGGCCTATGTTAGCGGATCTGGCGACCTGGACCAGTGCAACGGCCGCTTTGCCGCAACGCCCGAATATCCCGGCGGCACCTATCACTACGTGCTGACAGACACATTCCCCTTCATTCCACGCTGTTGGATGGGGAGTCCCGATTCCAGTTTCCTTCGGTTGAAGGGACGCGGGCAACGCGCGGAGAGTGATATTGAGGACAATCGAGCCACCGTCGACTTTACCGCAATGAGCGACAACAGCGCTGCGATCGTTCAACTCATTCAATCTCAGGGTGGACACCCACCGCGTCTTCATCCCGGAGGACGGCCGCCACCTGGCGCTGGACGAGGTCCGGGCAGGGGACGGGGGCCTCAGTCTGGAGGTCGGCCGGGCGGCAGATCCCCTTGTAGTGGCAACTGAGGACCTCTTGGGAAACCAGAGTTTATTGAGAGGCGCTTGACGGCGCCTCTTTTTGGTCTTCATAAGGCATGACAATAGCCAGTCTGCAGAATGGACCATAATGAACCAGCAGCCGCCAAAAAGTACCTTTTCTGCCTGTCCGCACGATTGCCCGTCATCTTGCGCGCTCGAGGTGCATTTTTATCCTCACGGTGATGTCCGCCGCCTGAATGGCGCGAAGGACAACGACTACACGGCAGGGGTCATCTGTGCCAAGGTTGCGCGTTATCCCGAGCGTCTTTACCACCCCGAGCGCTTGCTGAAGCCACTACGGCGTGTCGGCAGTAAAGGAGAAGCAAAGTTCGAGGAAATTTCCTGGGATGCCGCTCTCGATCTGATAGCGGAAAAATTCCAGGAAGCGGAGGCAGCGTTCGGTGCGGAGAGCGTCTGGCCGTATCACTATGCAGGTACCATGGGGCTGGTGCAGCGTGACAGCATTCATCGGTTGCGCCACGTCAAGGGATATTCGCGCCAGTTCGACAGCTTCTGCACCAACATGGCCTGGACCGGATATGTTGCTGGCACCGGAAGTCTCACCGGTCCCGATCCGCGCGAAATGGCCAAGTCGGACCAGGTCATCATCTGGGGTACAAACCCCGTCGCGACCCAGGTCAACGTGATGACCCACGCTATCGCCGCCAGAAAGAAGCGCGGCGCCAGGATCATCGTTGTCGATGTCTATGAGACGGAGACGATGAAGCAGGCTGATGTCGGTCTGGTCCTGAAACCCGGCACGGATGCGGCACTTGCCTGTGCGATCATGCATGTTCTCTTCCGCGACGGCTACGCTGACTGGGATTACCTTGAAAAGTACACGGATTGCCCGAAGGAACTGGAAGCGCACCTTCAAACGCGAACGCCTGAATGGGCGGCCGGCATCACCGGACTGGAAGTGCCACAGATCGAGGAAGTGGCAAAGCTGATTGGCGAGGTCAAAAAGACCTTTTTCCGGCTTGGTTATGGCTTCACCCGGTCCCGGAATGGTGCGGTCGGCATGCATGCGGCATGTTCCATTGCGGCAATCACCGGCAGTTACAAATACGAAGGCGGCGGCGCGTTCCACAACAATGGCGGTCTCTTCAAGTTCAACAAGGAGATGATCGAAGCATCTTCTTTGAAGGATGTTTCCAGGCGTGCGCTTGACCAGAGCCTGATCGGGCGGATCCTGACCGGTGACGAAGCGGCGCTTTTTGGTGGCCCGCCCGTAAAGGCCATGCTGATCCAGAACACGAACCCGATGTCGGTCGCTCCGGAACAGGAGATGGTGCGACAAGGTTTTGCCCGGGAAGATCTGTTCACAGTGGTCCACGAACAGTTCATGACCGATACTGCGAAAATGGCCGATATCGTCCTGCCGGCAACCCAATTTCTGGAGCATGACGATATCTACAAAGGTGGCGGACACCAGTATTTTCTCCTGGGGCCAAAGGCTGTGGAACCGCCAGAAGGGCCAAAGGAAAACATCTTTGTAATCAACGAGATTGCGAAACGTCTTGAATCGAATTCTCATGATGGGTTCGATATGAGCGCGCGCGATCATATCGATTGGATGCTCAAGAACTCCGGGTTCGGCACGTTGGCGGAACTAGAGGCGAACAAGTGGCGTGACATTCAGCCTGACTTCGATACGTCTCACTATCTGAACGGGTTTGGTCACTCCGACGGCAAATTCCATTTCAGGCCTGATTGGGGACGGTCGGGTGCACCCAACAAGCCTGATGGCGACACGGTGTTCGGTCCTTCTGGTGAAATGCCGGAGCTACCGGATCAGTGGGACAGCATCGAACTTGCCGACGAGCAACACCCGTTCCGTCTGGTGACGGCGCCGGCCAGGTCCTTCCTCAATTCCTCTTTTGCCGAGACGGAAAGTTCGAAAAAGAAGGAAGGCCGTCCGGAAGTCTGGCTGCGTCCGGAGGAAGCCGCGTGTTTCGGGATTGAAGACGGCGCAAAGGTGAAGATGGGCAACGGGCGCGGAGTGGTGACACTGCACGCACGCCATGTGGCAACAGTGGCACCCGGTACCGTTATCTCGGAGGGGATATGGCCCAATGATGCATTTGAAGACGGTCGCGGTATCAACACGCTTACAGGCGCCGACCCCGTCGCACCTTATGGCGGCGCGGCCTTCCACGACACCGCAGTCTGGGTGAGGGCGGTTTAACTCCAAGCCCCGGTCAGTTCCAGTATTGGTGGAACTGAACAACATTGAATCAACCTCCGGGCGTATCTACATGGTGCGCCTTGGAGGGTTGCATGATGTTTCGCGTTTTTTTCTTTTTTCTTTTTCTTTTAGCGCCTTTGCCGGTTGCATTCGCTTCAGAGCATTACAGCTTGGCGCCCACCAAGGTGAGCGATGCTGAAATTTCGATGAAATTCACTGATTTCAATTTGGTATTCAGAAATGGCTCAAATTTGCGCAAAGAAGAATTGAAAGTATTTCCAAAAGAATTGCAAAATTACCTACTGGTACGGTCAGATTGGCACAAGGAAGAAATACGAGCTTCGTCTATTGGTATTAGTAGAGGTCGTTTTCTAGTTTCTGTCACGTTCCCCAGCATTGATGGCTACTGGTCGAAAGCGGCACTTTTGACCCTTAAAGGGAAAACTGTGTCACCAACCCAAGGTTTATCCTGGAGACCTTTGTTTCTGCCAAAACTCGAAGAATGGGGCGAAGGCTGGGCTATTTCGGTCAGTGGTAGTCATCCGAATCTTGAATGGAAAGAGGATCTTGAAGCAGTTCAAACCACCTATTGCAGTGATGTGGTCAATGACTCGTGCATTCGGCACACAACGAAGCTGTTCCGCAACAGGCATGTGTTAGTACTGGTGGAAGTTGACACTTCCCGCCGCGGCCACAACTGGCAAGTTTTCTGGGAAAAAGGTCGTTGGTTGCCTAAGGCTCCCGAAGCGGATTTGCCTTAGTTGGGGTTAGTAGCCGATGTCCCCAAGGTCGGTCATTGCCTGCAAGTGCCAGGAACGTGCGGTTTAGCGCAGCAGCTTCAGGCTGCCGGTCAACGATTTTACCCATTTGGTCGGGCCGAACAGCCCTATGCCGTCAATCTTTTCTTCGGTGAGATCACGCATCGGGATCGCATTCTTGTAGTCGTTGAAGTCATGCAGAAGCCGCGCGAATGATGGGAAAAGGATCAGCTCACCCGCGTCCGGTTTCGAAATGTGAGCTTTCGCCATCAGGTCCTGCATTTTTTCCTCAGCTGCCTGCAGGACAGGAACTGGGCGGTCCGCGCTTGCCAAAAACGCAAGGCCGGGCCGGTCGCAGAGTTTGACATCGCCGAACCCCGGTTGTCCGGCGCCCAGGCCAATTCCGATCGTGGCGACAGTGTTGGCCAGTTGACCAGAAGGCAGGGTCGGGTCAACCACGATGGCGACTTTGAGGTCACCCTTTCCATGCAGGCTCATTTGTGGGTCTCTTCTTTCAGTTCAATCGAAAAATCGAACCAAAATTGCCTGCGTTCTCTGGAAAGGTGTTGTCTATCTCGCTTGAGATTTGAAGGATTTCAGGTCAAATCTACCTACCAAGTACAAAAAGAAGAAAGAGACTGCCAATGAAGAGGCTTGATCGGGAAGATGTCAAGATACTGGAAAAGCTGCAGTCGGACGGCCGCATAACCAACTCTGCACTGGCAGACGCTGTCTCCATGTCCGCATCGCCTTGTTGGCGCCGCGTCCGGCAGCTTGAAGAAGAGGGTGTCATACAAGGGTACAGCGCCAATCTGGATCGGCGGCAGATCGGCCTGGGTGTGCTGGTTTACGTAACCATCCAGATCGACAATCATTCAGAAGAGGATGCGACCCGGTTTGAGCGACAGGTTCAGGAGCTTCCGGAGGTTATCTCGTGTCATTCGGTTTCCGGTGGCGCCGATTTCATGCTGATGGTCGTCTCCCGTGATCTGGATTCCTACGCTGAGTTCTCAATGAACACTTTGCGCAGGCTACCCGGCATCAAAACCATGACCACCAACTTTGCTCTAAAGGAAATCAAGCCGTTCAAAGGGTTGCCGCTTGGCTTGTGAATGAACCGGATCGGCAGCATGGCGTGCGACGGCAAAAGAAAGGGCGGCGTATCGCCCGTCCGATAGCACCGCCCGCCTCAGGTGACGATCAGATCTGTGCCAGGTTGGGGCACCCGGGAGTCAGGTCTGATTTTCTGAGGTATCCGTTTCTGGCGTTTCCAGCCTGCCTTCTTCCGCCTTGTAAAAGTACTGGCTTGAGACGAGCCAACCCTTGAGGGGCCGCAGCATGGGTATGCATGTCAGCAAGATCAGGGGCAGGGTTGTGACAAGGTGAACCCAATAGGGGGCCGTGAAGGCGACCTCGAGCCAGATCGCAAATGCAACCGCCGGAATGCAGCCGAAGCAGATGACAAAGAATGCGGGGCCATCCGCCGGGTCGGCGAAGCTGTAGTCGAGGCCGCAATTGCTGCATCCCTTCTTCAGCGTCAGGAAGCCGTCGAAAATCTTGCCTTCCCCGCATCTTGGGCACCGGCCTCGGAGGCCGGTCTGGATCGGCGGAAGTTTGGGCCAATCATGCGTCGTGCTCATGGGGCACCCTTTCTCAGGTGTTTTGTGTTCCTGTCATTTTCAAAATGATAGGAAGTGATTGCAGTCAAAATATGGAACCGTACGATCAAATCAAGAAATTTGTCTGCGGCAAATTGGCTGTCCAGGCCTGGTCTTTCTAGAAATATGCCGATGCGCGCAGCGGCGAGGCGTTCAAGGTGTGGGCCATGACATCGAATGCATTTGCCAACTGATCTCGAGAAATGGGTCCTCCCAGACTCAGCCGAACCGCTTCAGGAACGGCGCCCCGCACTGTAAAGGCGTCACTCTCGACCACGCCGATCTGCAGGCTTCTCGTCTGGGCGACAAAGGTGGACCTGTTCCAGCCTTCAGGTAGGTGCAGCCAGATATGAAACCCGTCCGGATCAGTCGAGCACTTCTGGTTTTTGAGATACCTGGCGGCGAGTGTCTGGCGGTCGGAGCTTTCAATCCTGATGCGGTTGAGAAGCTCATGAGCGGTGCCGGTTTCAATCCAGTGCGTTGCAAGGGCGATGGAAAGCGGGGAGGTCATGACTTGCGAGGTACGTACCGCGCGTGAGAACTGCCAGGCAGCTCCCTTGTTTGGGGCAAGAACGTAGGCAAGTCGCAGGCCAGCGCCAAGGCACTTGGAAAGCGAGCCGATGTACCAGGTGACGTCAGGAGCGATCGCCGCAAATGGCAAGGGGGCTTTCCTGCTCAACTGACCATAGGCATCGTCTTCCAGGATGGGGACGCCAAACCGCTGCGCTATCGCTGCCAGGTCCTTGCGACGCTGGTAGGGAACTGTCCGTGCTGTCGGATTGTGCAGTGTCGGATTGACGTAGAGCGCCTTGATGTATCCGGATTGGCAGGCGTCCGAAAAGGCATCCGGGTCAATGCCGTCCTCGTCCATTTTCAGGCCGATCAGCTCCAGATTTAGCTGAGCACAAATCGAGCGGATACCCGGATATGTGATTTCCTCGCACGCGATCCTGTCGCCCGGCGAGGTGAGTGCCGCCAGGGCGTTCACAAGGGCGGCCTGTGCGCCGGGTGAAAACAGGATTGTCTCTGGTTCGGGTGCAAGATTGACCCCTTCCAGCCAAAGCCGGGCCCCATGCAGGTCCAGTTCCGATGTTTCAAAGGTCTGATAGCGCAGAAGAGAAGCGAGGTCGGCGGAAAGGTTGGCGAAACCTTCCTGCATTTTGGTCGCCAGAGACGGATCAACGGGTTCGGGGGGCAGATTCATCGAGAAATCAGGAACACAGACGCGTCTCGGGTCCCCTGCCGGTACCGCCGCGTTCGGGGTTCCGGGCCTGGTTACGAATGTTCCGCTTCCGACCTGAGATGAGATGATGCCACGCCGGCGTGCTTCGGCGTATCCCCGTGCGACCGTGGTGAAATCCAGGCCCAGTTGACCGGCAAGTTGCCGCTGCGCCGGAAGTCTGTCGCCAGCGTTCAGTCGGCCTGAAGTTATGTCGTCTTCGATACAATCGGCGATGGCGATGTAGCGCGGCGCATTGCTTTCAGAGAGGTTCGGGCACCAGTCGGTCATGCTGCTTGCGATCTTTCGATAATTGACTGCATAATGACTGTATAGATGCTTGAAGAATGAATGTCATCCGTTTTCGAGGGGAGCAGCAATCAGCTGCGCCGCTGCGCTCTCGCGACCATGTTGAAGGTTTTATGCCCTGTCCATAACCTCAACCGACAGCACGGTCGGCAGATGACTGGCGATCTCCTGCCAGCTTTCTCCTTCATCGAGGCTCGCAAAGACTGATCCGGAATTCGTGCCGAAGTAGAGCCCGGCCGGGTCCCTGGCATCACCTGCCATCGCCTGACGCAACACCGTGAAGAAACAGGCCTTTTGCGGCAGTCCCTCTCGCTTTGCCTGCCAGGTCTGTCCAGCGTCGGACGATTTCCAGACCGCGGCTGCCGCGTCCGGCGGATATCGGCCACCCGCGTCGCTGTTCAAGGGCAAGGTCCAGATGGTGTCCGGATCTCGCGGATGAACCCGGATCGGAAAACCGAAGGTGGAGGGGAGGCCGGCATTGATATCGTCCCAGCTTCTCCCGCCGTCGGCGGAGCGCCAGACACCATGGTGGTTCTGTTGGTAAAGAAGGTCACCATTGCCCGGAGCGCGCATCATGTTGTGAACGCAATGTCCGGTTTCACCGTCCCGCGGTGCAGCCGGGTGGTCGTGTCCCTCGCAGGCCGCCGCATTGGAAAGCCGGTTGCGCCTGTCCCAGGTTTTTCCGCCATCTTCGGTGGCAAAGACACCTGCCGCGGATATGCCGATCCAGACCTTTTCTGGGCTGTCAGGGTCGAAGACAATCGTGTGCAGCACGAGCCCGGCAGCGCCGGGGTTCCAGTCCTCCGCTGACGAGTGGTTTGTCAGGCTTTCGATATGCGAAAAGCTCTCTCCTCCGTCGGTGCTTGCCAGAAGTCTTGCAGGTTTTGTTCCCGCATAAAGTTTCCCGTTTGAAAAACCGAGTGACCAGATTTGCGAAAACGCGTCACCATGGGGCAGGGGCTGCTCGCTCCAGCCGATCAGTGCAGCAAAATCCGGGTCGTTCGCCGCCCAGTCGTCCATGGAGCCTTTGGTCAGTCTTGATAGGTCCCAACTCTCTCCGCCGTCTTCTGAGCGCCAGATGCCTGCGCCATGCCAATCTCCTCCGCCGCCGGCCCAGATCCTTCCGGTCTCTGCATCAGCAATGACGTGGTTGATCGGCCAGCCGTCGCAAAGCGGGCCTTTTACCTCCCAGCCCGACCTGTTCTGGCCTCCTGAAATCAGAAAGGCGCCCTTGGTCGTGCCCACAAGAATGGTAAGTTCTCCAGCGTTCATCGCCTTGCCTCCTCCCGTTTGACGAGAAGTGTAACATGTCTGGCTGGTTGGAGAGAGCGGCGCGGAGGGCGCAGCGACCTGTCCCCTCGTCAATGCCAAAAGGCTGATCCCAGCTGGAGTTTTCTGACTGAGCGAGTTTAAGATCCCACAAGGGACGCAATCGAGTGGTTCTGACCAGAGCGGGAGGGGACGTTGAAACCTACAGCGATATGCAGAGCCATCCCCGTCGTAAGTCTGCTTCTCGGAGTGCAACTTTCAACTGCTGTTGGTCACGCTGATGAGTCCGGGGAGCCGATCGGGGATGCGGTTTTCGATCTGCCGCTCTTCGACGCCCATATGCACTACAAAGAACCGGCCTGGGACCGGTATCCGGTTCAAAGTGTCATCGAGCTCATGGACAGGAGCGGTGTTGCAATGGCGCTGGTGTCGTCGACACCGGATGAGGGGACGATCAGGCTTTGGGAATACGCCCCTGGGCGCGTCGTGCCGGAGTTGCGGCCGTATCACGGAGCTGCCGGTTCTTCAAACTGGACCAAGATGGAAGGCATGGCGGACTATCTGGAAGGACGGCTGCAGGCATATCCACATGAGGGAATTGGCGAGTTTCATATCCACCGGCTGGACACGGCGGACGCGCAGTTGTTTCGCAAGATCATCAAAATGGCAAGGGACCGGGATATCTACCTCCATGTTCATTCAGGGGCAGAGCCCGTCCGTTGGCTCTACAGCCTCGACCCGGACGTTAAAATTATCTGGGCGCATGCAGGATTGAACACGCCTGCCGATCGCGTTCATGCCTTGATGGAGGAGTTTCCGGCGCTGCTTGCAGACACCTCCCTGCGTGAATACGACATTCTGGGAGATGGCGAAAACCTTGACCCGCAATGGCTGGAGATCATTTTCGACTTTCAGGATCGCCTGATGATTGGCAGCGATACCTGGATCAACAATCAGTGGGACAACTATTCCCAAATCATGTCAAGCAACCGTCTCTGGCTGTCGAGGCTGCCGCGCCCGGTTGCCGAGAAGATTGCGTTCAAGAACGCTCAGCGTTTCTTCGATCGGGACATCTCGGTGGAACAGATCGGTTCGCGATAAGCTCGTTGCAGTTTGTGTCTGTCCGGTCAGTTGGAGAGTTCGTGGCGGGGTTTGGTTCATGCACTTCGTGATGGCTGTGCCGTGTAACGATTTTGCTTCGCTTCCTGGCTGGGCAGTAGCAACGTCTTCCGTAACAGATTAGTTGAATCTGGTTTCACAATTATCGATTGTTTGAAAAAATCAACTCAACAACACTTGAGAGAAAGCAAAGTTGTAAGGATTTCATACGATTTATTTGTCGTCTGACGAGAAGGTTATTGGCGAGTGTTTAGAGTTTATTGCTTGTCTGCGCGACAAGTTCGTCATTTCAGCGTATAGTTATTTGATACAGGTCGCGGCGTGGGGTCGAAAGATTCGACAAAGTGCAGCGCCCGCAGCCGCTACCCGTTCCGACCGACGTTGGAGGGAAAACTATGGCTCATTTTCATGTATTTGCCGACGTTCACGACACCGCCGAGCATATCAAGATCCGGCACGTGGACATTCAGGACATTATTGAAGCGCTCAGGATGGGTGTTGATGACTTCATGGAGAAGCCGTCTCACTACGTTTTCCTGTGCGTGATCTATCCGATTGTCGGCTTTATTTTGTTCAGGTGGGCATTCGGCCAGAATTATCTGCAATTGATTTATCCGCTGGTTACCGGATTTGCATTGATCGGGCCGTTTGCTGCATTGGGGTTCTACGAGATCAGTCGAAGGCGCGAGCTCAAGATGGATACATCCTGGAAGCACGCTCTGACGGTATGGAAAACACCGGCCCTGCCTGCAATCGCTGTCGTGGGCGGAATGCTGATCGTGCTCTTCCTGGCATGGCTGTTCGTGGCGCAGATGCTTTACGTGGGAATCTACAGCACGACGCCTCCTGAAGCGCTTGGATCGTTTCTTTGGAACGTTCTGACCTCGCAAAACGGCTGGGCGCTGATCATTGTCGGCAATGCAGTCGGTTTTCTGTTTGCGTTGGCCGCACTTGTAACGTCGGTTATTTCCCTGCCGTTGCTGCTTGATCAGGATGTCGGAGCTTATATGGCCATCAAGACATCTGTCATGGCTTGCCTGATGAACCCTGTTCCAATGCTGGCCTGGGGCGCCATTGTAGCCGGAGGCTTGATCTTGGGGTCATTGCCTTTGCTGCTTGGCCTTGCCGTGGTGCTTCCGATCCTCGCGCATGCAACGTGGCACGTGTATCGCAAGGTTATTGATACGTCTGGACACTGAACCTCGGCCTTCAACAGGTTGGGGTCTGACAAGCGCCTGCGATCTTCATGATCGCAGGCGCTGTTTTGGTTGCAGTCCACGTCCTGATGTGCCCGGACAATGATGCGGTCGTTCCATTCGTTCTTCAGCAATTTCTCGATGAGAGTTGGAATGCAGGATACGATACCGGGTGCCCGCACGGTGCCATCGCCCTCAATAGCCGGAAGTTGCGTTCAGGACCCGTCCGTAAATCACACGTGGGACGCACCGAGACTCGCGGGTCGGAATGGGTGAAATCAGCTGATGCATCGCGCTCAGGCTTCCCAAGTTGTTTCACCCTGCAGGCAACGGTATCAATGGTTGCAATTTGAGCATGATGGCGTTGTCTGGCGCCGGTACCCTCCGGGCAGATTTGGGGAAGTGGGCAATGATCACAAATGACTATATCGACGAGATGGCAACTTACGCGCGCTGGCAGAACGACAATGTCTATCAGCGTTGCGAAGAGATTGGGCCAGAAGAACGCATTCGGGATCGCGGGATGTTTTTCGGCTCGATCCACAACACGCTGGACCATATCTGTGTGGTCAATCGCGCTATCCTGACGTTTCTCAATGGCACTTTGCCAGAACGGAACTCACCAGGTCACGCGGTATGGCCTGATTGGAATGAACTGAAGTCTGTGCGTATTGAACAAGACGATCTCTTATCGACAGGCGCTCGCGAATGGACTGAGGCCTGGCTGGCCAATAACACCACCAAGCGCGATCCTGAGGGCGATGACTTGCCCGCTGTCCCGCGCTGGGTGATGGTGGTGCAGCTCTTCAACCATCAGACCCACCATCGCAGTCAGGTCACCAGTGCATTGCACGCAATGGGGATTGATTATGGCGCTACAGACATCCCTTGGCGTCCCGGTGCAGGTTACTTCGCCGGATAGAGCATTGGTTTGAGAGAATGCCTCTTTCGCATCACGTGCGCGCGGTCGATTGAACAGTCGTGGCGGATTTGCAGAAAGCGATCATCCATCCCGATCGTTTGTGAGTACATGCTTCAAGTTGGTTGAGGTGAATTGCTCATGGATGTGAGGTTAAACTTACGTAATTAAATGTAATATCCCTAAAAATCGCAAGCAAAATCACCAAATCATCTTCAAGGATACACTAACTTGGAGATGTGAAATGTTGAAGAGATACGCAGAAAATCGACGAAATGCCATCAATGCCCGGATAGAACCTCTCGTTCGGCAGGAGCGCAGTTTGAGCCGGCAGCAGGAGGATGCGTTACTGAGGCTTGATCGGGCTTACAAGTTTTGGGGCCGGTTTACATAACAAGATCAATGAAACCGGTTCTGTAGGGGCGGTCAGGGTTGATCGCCCCTTGACTGCGTCTTGGGTGGCGTTCACATCCAACCACCAAAATCTCGTCAAAGGGGGCAGGGATATGGTGACCTGATTTCATTCCCCGGTGGCAAAGAAGATGGTGCGCGTCAGCAATGTGTAGTCGGACTCCATGGCCATGATCCAGACAAAGACGAGCAGGGCAGCCGGTGGAAGTATGATCGCATAGGAGAAGGCCAGACGTTCCCAGGCCATGTGCATGAAATACGCAATGATAAGTCCTGCCTTCAACAGCATGAAGAACAGGATAAGTGTCCATCTGAGATAGCCTTCCAGCCCGGCATAATCGACCAGATAGGAAGCCAGACTCAGTACGAAGAGCCACCCCCAAACGACAAGATAAACCCTGATCGGGTGCTGTTGACCCTCGGCATGCATGTCGGTGCCCGCCTCATCGGTTTGAGGTTGTCCGGTTGATAGCTGTGTCTGAGTTTCTGACTGCGTCATTGGTTCCCCCTACCAAAGATAGAAGAATGCAAAGATGAACACCCACACCAGGTCGACGAAGTGCCAGTAAAGGCCCATGATCTCGACGCATTCGTAGCGCCCCTTGCGACTGGTGAAGAACCCGGGTTTGCCTGTGTCATAGTCGCCCCGCAAAACCTTTCGCACGACAATCAGAAGAAAGATCACGCCGAAGGTGACATGAGTTCCGTGAAAACCGGTGATCATGAAAAAGGATGCACCGAATTGCGAAGCGCCCCATGGATTCGACCAGGGGCGAACACCTTGTGAAATCAAGGTTGCCCATTCAAATGCCTGCATTCCAACGAAGAGTGCACCGAGCGCCGCAGTCGCAAGCATGAGCAATGCTGTTTTCTTGCGGTCCCGCCGGTAGGCGAAATTGACGGCCATCGCCATCGTGCCGCTGCTGGAAATCAACACGAATGTCATGATCGCGATCAAAAGCAGTGGCATTTCCACGCCGCCAATGTGAAGGGCAAAAACTTCGCTGGGATTGGGCCAGGGGACGACTGTCGACATTCGGGCCGTCATGTAGGCAACCAGGAAGCTGCCGAACACGAAGGTGTCGCTCAGGAGGAAGATCCACATCATGGCCTTGCCCCAGGAGACGTTCTTGAAAGCCGTCTGGTCGGACGCCCAATCGGTCGTGATGCCGCTCAGGCCTGCGGGCCGTTCCGGTGCTGCATTCGTGTGCGGCAGGTCAGTCATTGAACCGGTCCTTCAGCTGAAAAGTTGGCTGCATGTCACGACGATCTCTTCCGCCCAGCCCGCAATCACGACCAGGATTGCCAACCAGATGACCAGCAGGAAATGCCAATAGATCGTGCAAAGTTCCAGTCTGGGAATCAGCGGACGCAGGTCAGTGCTGTGAAAGGCGCTGGAGACTGCGAAAGCCAGGGCGATCAGCCCGCCCAGGATGTGCAGTCCGTGCAGACCCGTCAGCAGATAGAAAAAGGTGACGGCCGGATTGGCGGCAACACCAAGTCCGACGGAGACAAGCTGAAGCCAGACCGCCAGCTGTCCGAACACAAAGGCCATGCCTGCCAGGGACGCAATCACCAGGCCGCTTCTGGCCGGTTTCAAGGCTCCGTTTCGCGCGTCAATCAGAGCGCAATGCAAAGCGGCGCTGCAGGCGACCAGCATTCCGGTATTCACCCAGAGTAGACGTGGCAAGGGGAAATCGCGCCAGTCGGGGAGACCCATTCGCTCGAAATAGGCGCTGGCAAGCAGCGCAAACAGTGCGCCGATAACTGCAAGAAAAACACCGAGCCCGACTTTCGCGATTCTGTTGACCGGAGCTGCTCCCTTGGCGGCGCTTGCCGGAACGCCGTGCTCGAGCCAGGGCTTGGACAAGAGATGGTGGCGGGCCAGCCACCAGCCGGAAATGCATAGGATGAGGAAGATAAAGCTCAGGATGACGCTCATACCGGAGCCCTCTCAGGTTCCTCGGGCCAGGGATCGTTTTGCGCTATAAAATCCTCCTTGGCTCCGGGAACGCTGTAATCGTAGGCCCAGCGGTACACCACGGGCAGAGACTTGCCCCAATTGCCATGCTCCGGCGGTGTGACTGGTGTCTGCCATTCAAGGGATGCGGCCCGCCAGGGATTTCCACCGGCTTCCTTACCGTGACGCAGGCTCCAAAGCAGGTTGAAGAGGAAGACCATCTGCGCGGCGCCGACGATCAGGGCGGCAATTGATATGAAAGCATTCAGATCCGCGATTGATGGAGGCACGAACAACAGGTCTCCCAATTCATTGTACCGGCGAGGGACTCCAACCAGTCCGACATAATGCATCGGGAAAAAGATCGCGTACGACCCGACAAAGGTGACCCAGAAATGGATCCGGCCCATCGTTTCGTCCAGCATCCTGCCGGTGATCTTCGGATACCAGTGATAGATAGCGCCGAATATCACCATGATCGGGGCAACGCCCATCACCATATGAAAATGCGCGACCACGAACATGGTGTCGGAAAGCGGGACGTCGACGACGACATTGCCGAGGAAAAGCCCGCTCAGTCCGCCATTGAGGAAGGTAACGATGAAAGCCAGTGCGAACAACATGGGCAGGGTGAAGTGGATATCACCACGCCAGAGGGTCAGGACCCAGTTATAGACCTTGATGGCGGTTGGTATGGCGATGATCAGTGTGGTCGTTGCAAAGAAGAAGCCGAACCAGGGGTTCATGCCGCTGACATACATGTGGTGTGCCCACACGATAAAGCTGAGACCACCAATGATTACGATGGCCCAGACCATCATGCGGTAGCCAAAGATGTTCTTGCGGGCATGGACGCTGATCAGGTCAGAGACGATGCCGAAAGCCGGAAGGGCGACAATATAGACCTCCGGGTGCCCAAAGAACCAGAACAGGTGCTGGAACAGGATCGGGCTGCCGCCGCCATATTCCAGGCGCTCTCCCAGTTCAACAAGCGACGGCATGAAGAAGCTGCTTCCCACCAAGCGGTCGAACAGCATCATGACGCCGGCGACAAAAAGGGCAGGGAAGGCCAGCAAAGCCATGACGGTTGCGGTGAAAATGCCCCAGATTGTCAGGGGCATGCGCATCAGTGTCATGCCGCGCGTGCGGCATTGCAGAACTGTGACCGCATAGTTGAGGCCGCCCATCGTGAAACCGATGATGAACAGAACCAGTGAAGAAAGCATCAGCAAAATGCCTGCTTCCTGGCCTCCTGGCGTGCCCGATAAGATCGCTTGCGGTGGATAAAGTGTCCATCCGGCACCGGTCGGGCCACCGGGGGCGAAGAAGCTAGCGACCAGCACCAGCACCGCGACCAGGTAGATCCAGAAGCTCAGCATGTTCACGTACGGGAAAGCCATGTCGCGAGCACCGATCATCAGCGGGATCAGGTAGTTCCCGAAACCGCCCAGGAAGAGCGCAGTAAGCAGGTAGATCACCATGATCATGCCGTGCATGGTGATGAACTGATAATAGGCCTCGACGGTGATGAAGGAGAATGTGTCGGGAAAGCCGAGCTGAAGGCGCATAAGCCAGGACAGGACCAGGGCAACAAGGCCGATCAGTATTGCCGTGCCGGAATACTGAATGGCGATGATCTTGGCATCCTGCGAGAAGACGTATTTCGTCCACCAGCTTTTGGGATGGTAAAGCTCAACGTCAGGGACCTCCGCGGGTGGCACGGGGCCAGCCGCCTTGGGCGTGAACTCGACCATTGCGCTCTCCTTTGTTTCTGAAGCGCCGGCCGACAGATCCCGCCGGAACTTCCAGTTTTCTTTCCTCTTTTGTCTGCGTCGTTTCGTTAGTTTTCAGGGCCCGGATCTGGAAGCCGTCTTGATGCTGCCAGCTCCAGTCAATTCCGCAAAGGTGGACTGTTCTTCCAGCCAGGTCTGATAGTCTTCTGCCGTGTCGACAAGCACGAGGCCCCGCATGAAGGCGTGGCCGACACCGCAAAGCTCTGCGCACAGGATCTCGAACTCGCCGGTCCTTATCGGCGTGATCCAGAAATAGGTTACGGTTCCCGGTATGAGATCCATTTTTGCCCTGAATTCAGGGACATAGAAATCATGCAGGACATCAATGGACCTCAGCAGGATCTTGACCGGCTTGCCAATCTCAAGATGCAGATCATCGGCTTCGATGATGACATCATCTGCACTGTTGGGATCGTCCGGGTTCAGGCCGAGAGGATTGTCACTCGTGATCAAATGAGTGTCCGAAGTGCCAAGGACGCCATCTTCTCCCGGCAGGCGGAAGTTCCATTGCCATTGCAGGCCGACGACTTCAATCTCACCGGCATCGTCAGGTACGTTGATGAACTGTGACCACACGTAAAGCCCCGGCGCCAGCAAAGCAGCAACGCCAACGGTCGTTGCGGCGGTCAGCCAGATTTCCAGCTTTTTGTTTTCCGGCTCGTAAGCCGCTTTCGAGCCTTCCTTGTGCCGGAAGCGGAAGAGGCAATAGGCCATGAACAGCGTCACAGCCGCAAAGACCGCACCCGTGATCCAGAAAGTGATGACGAGTGTGTCGTCAATGTAGCCCCAGTTAGATGCAATCGGCGTCATCCACCACGGGCTTAGCAGGTGAAATGCCACCGAACCCAGCACAAGGATTACAAGTATAACTGCGAAATACATGCTCAATCTCCCCTAGGGGAATGGTTGAGTGTAGCTCATTTTGCACCAATTGCTCAAGCAAATTGAAAGTTGTGTCTTGGTTGATTCAATTGTTCTTGGCGTAATTTTGCCTTGATGAGCCCCTTTTGATACTTGAGCTTTCCTGATGTTTTCGACGTCGTTACCTTCTTGAAACTTCAGTCCTTTGGGATTGAATTGCGTTCAATGCCAAACAACGAAATCAAGCCGTCGGACAAGGCTCCCTGCCAGACCAGATAGTCGTGTGCACCGGCATATTCGCGAAGCTCCACGTCGTAGCCCTTGGCTGCCAATACGGTTTTCAGATGCCGGTTCGTCTGTAGAATGTCCAATCCATCGGCACGTCCCGTCTCGAACAGTCCGGCCGAAAGAAAGAACCGGACATCGACCGCGTTGAGTGCGGCAACACGACTGGCTGTGTATTCCCACTCATTGGTCGACTTGCTGTCGGGAGACCACCAGTAGGAACCGGACATTGAAACGACATTGCCAAAGAGTGTCGGAAACTCCAGGGCAAGTCTGGTTGCTGCCAGACCGCCGAAACTGGATCCGGCAATGACTGTCCGGTCACGGGGAATGGAGGTGCCGAGTTTCTCTTGCACAAGCGGCATGATCTCGTTGGCGACCATCTCGGCAAAGCCACTGTCTCCGGGCAACTCGCGACTGCGGGCGTCCAAATCCGGGTTGTCGATGAGAACAGCGGCTGTTTGCGGCAGAGCTTCTGACGCCTGCATGTTGTCCAGTATCGTCGGTACCGAAACGACTGATTGATAGGCAGCGCCGTCGAACAGAACCAGCAGAACGGTTTCAGGGTCATTCGGGTCGAAGTCTGCAGGGGTATAGATGCTGATATTGCGCGTGTTCTTCAGGGTTTTGCTGGTGAAGGAGAGATGGTCCACCGTCCCGCAATGTGCTTTCTGAACGCCGACAAACGGCTGTTTCGGTGCTCCGGGCAGCTCAACAACCGATTTTTGATTGTAAGGGTCTATCGCGGATTTTGGCCAAGGTGACTTGTTCAGCGGATCGGACTGCGCGGTCGCAAGGATTGCCACCCTGCGGTCCCAATACGTGCCGGGAATGTCCGGCACATCCGGAGCCAGCCGGTAGGAGAGGCGTGTCGAAGCAGGAAGGCGGTAGCTGCGGTACCAGATGTCGGTGCCTTTCAGCCGGAACATTGGATCGTGGTCCGCGGACGGAGACCCAAGAATGCGCACACCGGACCGAGCTCCACGATAGAAAAAGGTGACGATTGCAGCGTCATCGTCAAGCGGTTCTACAAGGGGAGTGCCTTTGCTTTCGAGCGCAGACCAGAATTCTTCGATTTCGCTGTCTGTAAGGCTTCTTGCCGCGAGCTGGCGCAGCGCTGGGCTCAGAAGAGCTGTGCTGAGATCCGTAGTCTCTTCTTCTGTAAGTGGCTGAGAAACTTTAGTGAATTCAACTCGGAAATCTGTCTTGCGATCTTCAGCAGCGGCGGTTGCTTGCACTTTCAGATAGGTCGTCTCCGATGGAACAACGAAGTGAAACTCGTCAACATATCCGTCCGCAGCCACCAGCCGCCTGATGTGGACACCGGTTTCGGAAACGAGATCCAGATGGAGCGGATCTCCAGCGGCAGAAAACTTACCTGCAACATAGGTTCCGGACGCGAACTCAAGGCGCAGTTGTTGAACTGCGCCTTCCGGGTCGAGTGTGTCCTGCCACGGCATGCTCTCGGTTCGCGAACCTGGCTTGATGCTTTGAGGGGCGGCCGAGACCTGGAGAGGAGCATCCGTTTCAGCAGCCAGAATCTCGTTCGCCGGTGCATGCAAAACTGAAAGCATCAGGACCACACTCAGAAAAGGGTTCATCTGTGACAGGCTCATGGCGCTACCACGTGTATTTGAGCTTGGCGGTCACCGTCCGGCCCGGGCCGTACCAGCAGGCGTATTGGGAAGCGCAACTGGCGGTGTAACGCTTGTCCAGAAGGTTGCTCGCGTTGACCTGCAACTTGACGCCTTCAAGCGTGTTCGATACCGCCCCGAAATCGTAGCTCGCCATGGCGTCGAGCAAGGTTGTCGAGGGCACCTCGATCTCGTTGGTCCGGTCCGTGCTGGGACCGATATATCGAACCCCGAGGCCAAGCCCGAGACCGTTCAGTCTTCCCTCGGTAAACTCGTATCGACCCCAGAGATTTGCCAAATGCTCCGGCAGACGATCAACCGTCAGTCCGATCTTGCTGGCGTCTTCGTCATTCGTGATTTCAGCATTCACGTATGTGTAGGACCCAACGAGGGAGAAGTTGTCGGAGATCTGTGCATGACCTTCAACTTCAAAGCCCTGACTGCGAATTTCTCCGGTCTGGTAGACTTCCCTGGTAATTGGATCCGTCGAGGATTTGTTCTGCTGCATGATGTGGAAGGCCGCAGCGTAGATTTGGAACCTGCCGTCATCCGTTGCGTATTTGACGCCAGCTTCCCACTGCTGTGCGGTTACCGGGTCTAACGCGTTGTTGTTATGATCTGTTTCAAGGGACGGCTCAAACGAAGTGGAGTAGCTCGCATAGGGAGAAATTCCGCTGTCGAAGTTGTAAATCGCCCCGACTCGACCCGAAAATGCACCATCGTAGTAAGAGGAGCCGTCTCCGGAATACTGGTCGACTTCCGTGCCTGCCCAGTCATAGCGGCCACCCAGGCTGACGGTCAGGTTATCAAGTTCGATCTGATCCTGCATATACAGTCCCAGTTGCCAGGCCGTCGTCACCTCGTCACTCGTCCACATGTCCAGGGAGATATCAGGCAAGTTGCCGTAGCTGGGGTTCATCCAGTTTATGTCGAGGCCTGTCGTGTCGCCAAACCCCCACTGGTAATTGCGTTTTGAGTGTTTGAAATCGAGACCGGTCAGAAGTGTGTGATTGAGGGAACCGGTCTGAAAGTCGCTTTGCAGCTGGTTGTCGATCACAAACTGGTTCAGGTCGGTCGACCCGCCGCTCGGTCGGCGGCTGATGTTTCCTGTCGCATCGTCAAGCGATCCCCACGTGAGAGTTTGATGATAGGTATCGAAGATGTTGTAGGCGGCCTTTTGGCGAAACTGGAAAGTCTCGTTGAACCTGTGTTCGAATTCGTAACCGATCTGAACCTGCGTTCGTCTGAACTCCTCGAAATCCGGATCGCTGATGTTGAAGTCGTTCGGAATGAAGCCATGAGACGTGGCATAAAGCGTACCGTTCGCTTCCCTGAAGTTTCTGAAACCGGCCTTGGGCTCATGGCTGATCAAGGACGTCAGTGTCAGTGACGTATCGTCGGTCGGCGCCCACCGAATACTCGGTGCGAGGGTCATGCCTTCCTGACTGAGCCCGTCTTCCTCCAGATCGAACCGTTCTGCGATTCCAGCAACGCGATAACTCCAGACGCCTTCCTTGTCGAAAGTGCCCTGAATATCAAAGGCGCCGCCGATCCGCGCGTCAATTCCCGTCGTCAGCTCAATTTCCCTGCGGGTTTCGCCGGTCGGCTTCTTGGTGACAAGGTTGACGATACCACCAGGATTGGCCTGACCGTAGAGAATGGACGCCGGGCCTTTCAGGACCTCGATTCGTTCCAGCACGTAAGGATTGATTTGCCCGAGGGAACTCCAGCCGAACTGAAGACCGTTGACATAGCGTGGAACGTAACCGAAGCCGCGAATGTACATTTCGTCGCGCAGATTGGACGAGCCACGATATTCGGTGGCAACGCCTGCGGTGTAGCGCAATGCCTGGGATACCGATCTGGCATCCTGGTCTTCAATCTGCTGGCTCGGAACAACACTGACAGCCTGAGGTGTCTTGATCAGTGGCGTATCGGTCTTTGTTCCCGCGCGGCTTCTATTGGCAACATACCCTTCCACCGGACCATCGGCCGTTTCTTGTGGCTCGCGAATTTCGATCTTGTCCAGATCGATTGGGTTGGCATTTTGAGCCGTGGCAGCCGAAATGGCCAGAAAACTGACGGTTGCCGCCAGATTCAAGGCAGCAATTGGGGAAGGGAGGCGAAGCATCTTGTACCTGTTCGGGATGAGCTATCACGGGTGCCTTGTTTGCATCCGGTGATCGCTTAAACTTGACTTTATTATTCAGGTATTAGAAGAGCATTGAAAATGAGTCCATCCGGCAGCTTGTGCGCAAATGCCAAAAGTCTTTTCCAAAGCGCCAAACCGGTTAGGGCACAGACACGCTTAAGAAGTTTTGCTCATGACAGACGTCAATCCTCCTCGAAAACTCAGAAACGGCCAGATCGTTCGTGTTGACAGTGCTGTCTGGCCGAAAACGTCAATCGACACGGTTCTGACGTCGTTCGTCCGCGAGAAGTTTCAGACGTTTATTTTTCTGGAAGGTGAGCAGAGCTTTTGGCTGGACGAGAAATTCTTCCACGTTGATGCAGGTCACGGCCCGGCGCGGCGGCCCAAGGCTCTGACATTCGCCTTGAAGCGAAATACCGAAATTCGATTGCTCAGGGGAACAAGCAGTCCCTTGAACAAGGTTTCGATCACGTCACCGATCGGTTGGATGGACCAAATGGAAATTTCAGGAGGGTCCCGTTCAACTAGCGTCGTCGATTTCATGAGTGGTCATCTGAACCACTTGGTGTGGGAGCCGGGGCCTGATGTGGTTACGCTTGCCGAACAGGTATCCGCTCCGCCTCGGTGGCTCGGTGCGGACATGTTGCCCCTTTACCGGACTGCTCGCGGTTTTGATCTGATGATTTCGGTGTGTCAGAAACTGGGAGGGGACGGCGAAAACCAGGGACCTCTGCATTCGCGCACATCAACCGCTCGGATGGAGCGGATCAGGGATTTCATCATGGACAACCTCCATGAGGACTTCCACATCGAAGACATAGCGCGCCAGACCGGAACAAGCGTCCGTTCATTGCAGCGCAAGTTCAAGGACTTCTTTGGAGAAACCGTCTTTGAATTTGTTCGCAATGCCCGACTGGAGCGGGCGCGTGAAGCGCTGCTGCGTGATCACATCAGCGTTTCGGAGGCATCGATCGTTGCCGGATACACATCGCCAGCCGCTTTTGCCACTGCCTTCCGAAAGCGTTTCGGTGAAGTTCCTCGCCGATTGAGAGCCGCAATTCGCGAAACCTAAGTTGAGTAGTGCTGCCTTAGGGCCAGATGAGGTCGGACGGTTCTTCGGCGTCCCCAGCACAAGTGACACGAGACCCTTTCACCTTGGCTTTGCCACAGGCAACAAGTTCAAGCGCCTTTGGATAGATCTTGTGTTCCACTTCCAGAACACGGGCAGCCAGAGCATCGGGCGTGTCGTCATCGAGAACCGGAACAGCTCCTTGAATGATGATCGGGCCATCATCCATTTCCGGCGAAACATAGTGGACCGTTGCACCGTGGAGCTTCACACCTTCTTCAAGCGCGCGTTCGTGGGTCGCAAGGCCCTTGAATGCCGGTAGAAGAGCAGGGTGGATGTTGATCATCCGGCCTTTCCAGGAGTTGACCAGGAATGGGGTCAATATGCGCATGAAACCGGCGAGGGCCACCAGCTCGATTTTCAATTCCCTCAAGACGTCGTCGACAGCTTTCTCAAAAGCCTGCCGGTCGCCTGAAAAGTCCCGGTGATCGACGACCGCAGTCGGAATGCCGAAATCCTGGGCCCTTTCCAGACCCTTGGCGTCTGGCCGGTTGGACAGAACCAACGCGATTTCCGCAGGATAGGACGGATCCATCGCTGCGGAAATCAGGGCTCCCATATTGGTGCCGCGTCCGGAAATCAGGATGGCTGTACGCTTGCGGCTCATGCGGAAAGGTCCAGACTGTTGTCAAACAGAACCGGAGCATCGCCTGCTGCTTCGATCCGGCCAATGCGCGAAACCGTTTCACCTGCCTCCGTCAGCACTTTGGTGACGGCCTCCGCTTCTTCTTCGGCGACGACGACAACCATGCCAACACCGCAATTGAAGGTTCGCAGCATCTCAGCTTCTGCCACGCCGCCGGTTTTGGCAAGCCAGCCGAAGACATCCGGAGCGCTGATGCTCGAAAGGTCAATTCGGGCAGAGGTGTTTTCAGGAAGAACGCGCGGAAGGTTTTCCGGCAAGCCTCCACCGGTAATATGCGCCAGCGCCTTGACACCAGATGTCTCGCGAAGCGCAGACAGCAGCGGTTTGACGTAGATCCTTGTAGGCTCCATCAAGGCTTCGCCCAGCGTCTTCGATGTGTCGAAAGGTGATGTGTCAGTCCACGTCATTCCGGCAAGTTCGATGATCTTGCGCACCATTGAATAGCCGTTGGAATGAACTCCGGAGGATGCCAGCCCAAGCAGCACATCGCCTGCGCCGACGTCTTTGCGCGGGAGAATTTCACCACGCTCAACCGCCCCGACGGAGAAGCCGGCCAGATCGTAATCGCCTGCTGCATACATGCCCGGCATCTCGGCCGTTTCACCGCCAATCAAGGCGGCACCGGCAAGCTTGCAGCCGTCCGCTATGCCCGCAACGACATCGGTTGCCGTTTCAACATCAAGTGCGCCGGTGGCAAAATAGTCGAGGAAAAACAGAGGTTCAGCGCCCTGGACGACAAGGTCGTTCACACACATGGCGACAAGGTCGATGCCGACAGTGCGGTGCTGCCCGGTCTCAATGGCAATCTTCAGCTTGGTGCCAACGCCATCATTGGCAGCGACAAGGACCGGGTCGTTGAAGCCGGCTCCCTTGAGATCGAACAAGCCGCCAAATCCGCCGATATCGCTGTCCGCGCCAGGCCGGGAAGTGGCTTTCACCAGCGGTTTGATACGGTTCACCAGTTCGTTTCCGGCATCGATATCGACACCGGCATCGGCATAGGTCAGACCATTGGAGGTGGGAGGCGTGGATTGGCTCATGACGGCTCCAAAACAGGTTTCTTTCGCGCGAAACATCAGCGCGTTCAAAGGATCCCTGCCGCGCATACAGCCTTGTGGACATTTTCACAAGAGCTGGTGGACCGTCATCACCGCGAAATCGGGCCCTTGACCCGGTGTGGCAGGAACACCTAAGTCCATTGTGAGTTTCGTTCTGGTCAAATGACTGTTTATGCGGATGGTATCCGCTCGGGATCGAATTTGAAAAATCCCGTCAGGGAGGAGTTTCATGACTTTACGCCGTCAGGTCCAATTCTGGCTGATTTCCCTGGCCGTATTTTGCGCCTTTCTTTACGTGTTTTCCGGGGTGTTGCTGCCATTCGTAGCAGGCATGGCCGTTGCTTACCTGCTGGATCCGGTGTGCGACAGGCTTGAGTCTTTGGGAATGGGAAGGATGTGGGCGACGCTGACGATCCTGTTGGCCTTCATCTTGATCCTCGTTCTCTTCTTCATTCTGCTCTTGCCGGTTCTGGGCAATCAGCTGGCGCTGTTTCTTGAGAACTTCCCGGATCTTGTCCGCAGATTGCAGTCCCTGTTGTCGGAGTATTTTCCTGCAAATCTGGCGACCATGGCCGGACTCTCGCCTGAAGATCTGCAAGCTTCCATGTCCAACCTTATCGGCCAGGGAGCGGCATTTGTCGGTAAGCTGGCGCAGTCCATCTGGAGTGGGGGGCAGGCTCTGCTCTCGATCCTGTCCCTGTTTGTCATCACGCCTGTTGTGGCCTTTTACCTTTTGCTCGACTGGGATCATATGGTGGAACGCATCGACAGCTGGTTGCCTCGCGATCACCTGGGAGAAATTCGCGGGCTTGCCAAGGAAATGGACTCGGCGGTTGCCGGCTTTGTCCGTGGCCAGGTGTCTGTCTGTGTGATCCTGGGCTGTTTTTATGCCGTCTCGTTGGCTCTGGTCGGACTGAATTTTGGTCTACTGATCGGAATGGGGGCAGGGCTCATCAGTTTCATTCCGTTTGTCGGCGCCGGTCTTGGTTTCATTGTTTCTTTCGGCGTGGCGCTGGTGCAATTCTGGCCTGAGTGGCCCTGGATACTGGTGGTCGGGGCAGTTTTTGCAGTCGGTCAGTTTCTGGAAGGAAATGTACTGCAGCCGAAGCTCGTCGGAGACAGCACTGGCCTGCATCCCGTGACATTGATGTTTGCTCTTTTTGCCTTTGGATATCTCTTTGGATTTGTGGGGATGTTGGTAGCCGTTCCGGCCGCGGCAATGATCGGCGTGCTTGCACGTTTCGGTCTTAAGCAGTACCTAGCAAGCCCAGTTTACAAGGGTACCGGCCGTTCGTCTTCGGCCATGGAAGAGTAAGTGTCAGGATTATGGCGGAAACTCCGCGCCAACTGCCGTTAGTATTGCCGCACGAAGCGGCTCTCAGCCGCGACGACTATCTGGTTGGCGGCTCCAACCGGGCTGCTTTCGAGCTGCTGGAGCGTTGGCCTGACTGGCCTGCGCCCGTCGTTGTGCTTGCCGGACCGGTCGGATCGGGCAAGAGCCACCTTGTTCAGGCTTTTTGTGACGAAACCGGCGCAGCCGTTATTGCCGGACCGGATTTGACAGAGGCCGTGGTCGCCGAACTTGTCACCGCTCCTTCGGCAATCGTTGAGGACGCGCATCTTGGTGTCGACAACACTGCCTTGTTTCATCTCCTGAATGCTTCCAGGCAAGCTGGCAAGACGGTTTTGATTACGAGCCGAACCTGGCCGGCAAGCTGGAAAATCACGCTTCCGGACCTCATGTCGCGTTTACGGGCGGCAACGCCAGTGGAAATACTTGAACCTGACGACGACCTGCTGCGCCGTGTTCTGGTGAAACTGTTTGCCGACCGTCAGATCGCAATCGACATTTCAGTGGTCGACTATCTTGTTGTGCGGATGGAGCGGTCCCTGGAAGTTGCGATGCGGGCCGTTGAGGCAATTGATCAGGAGGCCCTGGCCGGGCGTGTGAAGATCACCAAACCTCTTGCTGGCCGGGTTCTTGAAAATGTGCATAAAGGCTGACCACCGGCCACTTGACCAAAGGGGTGTCATTTGTCCGGCTACGAGTCCATGCTAGGCACATTGCCAGATTGGCGGTTGAGGCTGTCGACCGGTAGTTGAAGGGGAAGGTGCCATGAACGAAACCACTGATCTTGCTGCGGTCTCATCTTCTGCTGTCGAAAGTCCGGAGATTGAACGCTTGCAAGCAGACACGGTTCCGGCAAGCGATCTTGCCGACTCTCCCAAACGGTTCATGAACCGGGAACTTTCGTGGCTTCAGTTCAATTTGCGGGTTCTGGAAGAAGCCAGAAACCAGAACCACCCTCTGCTGGAGCGGGTCCGGTTCCTGTCGATATCGGCGAACAACCTCGACGAATTCTTCATGGTGCGTGTCGCCGGTCTGCGAGGGCAGCAGAGGGCTGATGTCACCAACCTTTCCGATGACGGTCTGACACCGTCTGAACAGCTGCAGAAGATCAGCGATGCAGTGCGCGACCTGCAGGCGCAGCAGCAGGAAATCTGGGGCGAAATCCGCAAGGAGATTGCGGAAAAGGGCATTGAGATTCTCGATCGGGAGAAAATCAGCGACGCGGACAAAGAGTGGTTGCAGGACTACTTCTTGGCCTATGTCTTCCCTGTTCTGACACCTCTGGCGATCGATCCGGCGCACCCGTTCCCGTTCATTCCCAACCTGGGTTTCTCGATCGTCTTCGAGCTGGCGCCTGTCTCCGGCGGGCGCGGCATGATCGCGTTACTCAGAATTCCCAATCAGGTCGAACGGTTTGTGAAATTGCCCGATCTTGAGGATGGTGCAGCTCGTTTCATAGCGATTGAAAAAGTCGTCAGCATGTTCATCGGTCGACTGTTCCCGGGCTACGAAATTCGAGGCAAGGGCGCCTTCCGGGTCATTCGGGACAGCGATCTGGAAATTGAGGAAGAAGCAGAAGACCTTGTCCGCCTCTTCGAGAGTGCTTTGAAACGCCGCCGCCGTGGTTCCGTGATCCGCCTGGAAATTCAGGAAACGACGCCGCCTGCGTTGCGTGAGTTCGTCGCCGAAGCGCTGGATGTCGGCAAGCGCGAAATCTTCCTGGCAAACGGTTTGCTCGCCCTCAACAATCTGTCACAGATCGTGGACCTTGAGCGGCCCGACCTGAAATTCAAGCCTTACACCGCACGCTTTCCGGAGCGTATTCGCGAACATGGCGGTGACTGCCTTGCGGCCATTCATCAGAAGGACATTGTCGTTCATCACCCGTACGAGTCCTTTGATGTGGTGGTCCAGTATCTGCGTCAGGCTGCGCGGGACCCCGACGTGGTTGCGATCAAGCAGACCCTTTACCGTACGTCAAACAACTCTCCAATCGTAAAAGCGCTTGCGGAGGCTGCCGAGGCCGGCAAGTCGGTGACCGCACTTGTTGAGTTGAAGGCGCGGTTCGATGAAGCGGCCAACATCAAGTGGGCACGAGATCTTGAGAGGGCCGGCGTACAGGTCGTCTTCGGCTTTATTGAGCTCAAGACCCACTCCAAGCTCTCCATGGTCATTCGTCGCGAACATGGACAGCTGAAAACGTATTGTCACATCGGTACAGGCAACTATCACCCGATTACTGCGCGCATTTACGAGGATCTGTCGTTCTTCACCGATGATCCGGGCATTGCGGAAGACGCGGCTCGAGTCTTCAACTTCATCACCGGCTATGCAGAGCCGGCCGAGCTCAATCACCTGATGGTTTCTCCGGTTAATCTGCGCAGTCGGATGCTGGAGATGACCGAAGCGGAAATCGAGCACGCGAAGGCGGGTCGTCCAGCGCAGATCTGGATGAAGATGAATTCCCTGGTCGATCCGGAAGTCATCGATTCACTTTACCGGGCAAGCCAGGCTGGGGTTCAGGTAGACTTGGTCATTCGCGGCATCTGCTGTCTGCGGCCCGGAATTGCGGGACTTTCCGAAAACATCCGGGTGAAATCGATCGTCGGACGTTTCCTCGAACATTCGCGGATCTTCTGTTTCGGAAACGGTTACGGGCTGCCATCGCCAGAGGCTCATGTCTACATAGGATCGGCTGATCTGATGCCACGAAATATCGACCGGCGCGTGGAAGTGCTGACGCCGTTGATGACACCAACCGTGCATGAGCAGGTTCTGGATCAGATCATGGTGGCAAACCTGAAGGACAATCAGCAAAGCTGGCGCATTCTTTCAGATGGCAGCCACGAACGGATTGAGCCCGGCGTGAACGAAGAACCGTTCAACGCCCATCAGTACTTCATGACAAACCCGTCTCTTTCAGGCCGGGGCAAGTCACTGAATAGCGATCGTCCGAAGCCGTTCCTTAAGCGGCAAAAACGAGGATAACATGACAGGGCAGTTCAAGCCGGCTCGTGGTCGGCTCAACGGTGCCGGACCGGTAGCGGTTATCGACATCGGCTCAAACTCGGTGCGTTTGGTTGTTTACGAACGCAAAGCCAGGACGCCGACGATGCTTTTCAATGAAAAGCTGCTGGCGGGTCTTGGAAGAGGCGTTGCCACTACGGGCCGTCTTGCCGAAGAGTCTGTCAACATGGCTCTGGGCGAGCTGACACGCTTCAAGGCGTTGATAGAACACACGGGCTGCAAAGACCTTTTTATTGTCGCCACAGCGGCCGCGCGTGATGCTGAAAACGGGCCGGAGTTCGTCCGTCAGGTCGAAGAATTTCTGGAAACGCCTGTCCGGATCCTGGATGGCTCCGAAGAAGCCTACTATTCCGCTCTTGGTGTGATCGCAGGTTTCTGGCAGCCCCGCGGGATTGTCGGGGACATGGGCGGCGGCAGCCTGGAGCTGGTCGAAATTGCAGACAACAAACCCGGGAAGGGCTTTACCTTTCCTCTGGGTGGTCTTCGCCTCTCGGAAGAAGCGGAAGGCAAGATCGCGAACGCGCGAAAGATCACCGAAAGCGCTCTGAAGGGGTATGACTGGCCGAACCTGGCTCCCGGCGAGCGCACGTTCTATGCGGTGGGGGGAACCTGGCGTTCGCTGGGCCGTCTCCATCTCATGCAGAACAATTATCCGCTGCATGTGATGCACAATTACGAAATCAGTGCGGAAGAAGCGATTGAGTTCTGCCGGAAAATTGCGGTTCCGAACCTCGAAGGCATTGAAATGTCGGAGGTTGTCTCCAAGCAGCGGCGACCGCTTGTGCCGATTGGAGCGGTCGTTCTTGAGCAGGTCCTGCTTTCGATGAAGGCCGAGCGGCTGGTGTTTTCCGCAACAGGCGTGCGCGAAGGATTGCTGCACGAAAAGCTGTCGCCGGAAATGCAGGCCGAGGATCCGGTCATCGAGGCAGCCAGAGAGCTGTGTACCTTGCGGTCACGGTCACCCGATCATGCATTGGAACTTATCGACTGGACAGACCGAGTCTTCAAGGAGCTGGAGATCGAGGAAACGGCAAATGAGACCCGTTTGCGCCATGCTGCCTGCCTCCTTGCCGATATCGGTTGGAGAGCGCATCCGGATTACCGGGGTGAGCAAAGTTTGAACATCATTTCAAATGCTTCTTTTGTCGGTCTGGACCATGCCAGCCGCGCCTATCTGGCGGCTGCCGTTTTCTACCGTCACCAGGGACTGCGGGAAGGGGCGTTGTCGCCTGTCATCCGGCAACTCTTCACCAATCGCTTGCGGATTCGCGCCAAGGTTTTGGGAGCAATCCTGCGGGTCGCGTCTCTGTTGAGCGCATCAATGGCGGGTCTTTTGCCGAAGGTCGGCATCGAAAAAACAGACGCGGGCCTTGTGATCATTCTGGATAGGGATATCGCAGACCTTGATGGTGAACGCTTGCGCAAGCGGGTTGCCCAGCTTGCCAAGGTCATCGAAACCGATGTGCAGATGAAAGTCGGCTAGAGAAAGAAGTGTTGACCGCCAGGCTGCTATTCAGCAGCCTGGGGATTTGCGCTTGCCTGCTGTGATTGCTGAAGTGCGACGATCTGGCGGTTCTGGAAGGCGAGGGCGACTTCTCCCCGCTTGAGTTTCAGCGCGGTTTCTCCGAACAACTCGCGGCGCCAGCCTTTGAGGGCTGCGACGTCCGCCGCGTCATCAGCGGCAATCTTTTCCAGGTCATCGACGGTCGCGATCACCTTCGCAGCAACGCCATTGGCTTCGCTGACCAGTTTGAGAAGAACCTTCAACAAGTCTACCGCTGCGGCTGATCCATCTGGCGCCTGACGCCCTTTCGGTAATTTCGGCAGCTTGTCCTTGGGCACGTTAAGGGCGCGCTTGACGGATCTCAGAATATCGTCCGCGGACCTGGAACGCTCAAAACCACGCGGGATCGTCCTGAGACGTCCAAGCGCTTCGGCATCCTGCGGTTGCTGGGCGGCCAGTTCGTAGATGGCATCATCCTTGATCACACGGCTGCGCGGTACGTTTCTTGTCTGCGCTTCCTTCTCACGCCATGCTGCCACTTCCATCATGACAGCCAGTTCGACGGGTTTGCGGACACGCAGCTTCAGTCTTTTCCAGGCCTGGTCCGGGTCAGTGCGATAGGTGGTGACCGAGGTCAGTACTTCCATTTCGTCCTGAACCCAGTGGCTGCGATTCTGCTCTGCCAGATTGGCTTTCAGGAACTGATAGGCATCCCGCAAATGAGTAACGTCCGCGAGGGCGTAATCGAGCTGCTTGTTCGTCAGGGGCCGTCTTGCCCAGTCGGTGAAGCGAGAGGACTTGTCGATCCGCGCTCCGGTCACCTTGTAGATCAGCTGATCGTATGAAATGGAATCGCCAAACCCGCACACCATGGCCGCAACTTGCGTGTCGAACAGGGGGGCGGGAATCAGTTCACCGAGATGGTAGATGATTTCTATGTCCTGGCGCGCCGCGTGAAAGACTTTTGTCACACCATCGTCGCGCATCAGGTCGAAAAAGGGTTGAAGGTCAAGACCTTCGGACAGGGCATCAACAATGAACGCCATGTCGGGCCCGGCCATCTGGATTACACAGAGCTTGGGCCAAAACGTGGTTTCACGGAGAAATTCCGTGTCCACGGTTACATAGTCATGAGCGGCTAGGCGCTGACAGGCAGCGGCGAGGTCTTTTGTTTTTGTAATCACATGCATGGTGACGGAAAGCTATACCCGAGTTCTGCCGCTTTGTCGCCACGAAATGGTAATTTTCAGTTTCAGGTCACTTGAATAGGCGCAAAAAGTGCGCCTATTCTAAGGCCCTGACAAATCGCTGATAAGTCCGGGCCGGAGAGAGTGCATGCGCAAGATATTGGTGGTGAATTCCAAGGGTGGATGCGGCAAAACCACGATCGCCACGAACCTTGCAGTTGCTCTTGCAGCCCGTGGAGAAGACGTCGGACTAGCGGATGCAGACAAACAAAAGTCCAGCCTGTCCTGGGTGAGACGGAGGCCCAAAAAACTGGTGAAAGTCGAAGGTCTCAATTGGACCAAGGACGGGGCCATTGGCGACAAGAACAAGGGCCTGGACGCCATCATCATCGATGGGCCGGGTGGGTTGCGGTCCGAACTTGCCAAGAACCTGATCGCCGAAGCTTCGGACATAATAGTGCCGGTACTTGCTTCCGCCTTTGACTGGAACGCAACGCTGAAATTCCTGGACGGGATTTCCGAAATCAAGAAGGTCCGAAAGGGGAAGGCCGATATTCACGTCGTCGCCAATAGGATCAACCGACGTTCGACCCAGGTTGCGGATCTGGAACAGACATTGTCCAAGAAGGGTTATCCGCTGCTTTGCCGGATTTCGGACAGAGTGCTTTATGCGCGCCACGCCGCCGCCGGTTCCGGTGTTTTCGATTTTTCGGATGCAGGCGCTTACGAGATTCGGGGACAATGGCACCCCTTGCTTCAGGCGGTCGATTGCTGAAGCCAGAAAACGGAAAATTCCTGGTCCCTTGACCAAAGCTCGCGTCAGAAAAAAAGCCGGTCAACTGACCGGCTTTCTGAGGTTCTTATCCGTCCGACTTCAGTTCTTCGATCACCTTGTAATCGGTTGGCGGGTCGGCGCAGATGCCCGGGCCGCACTCCAGAAATGTTGTCACGGTGTTCGCTGCAGCAAGAAAAACCATGACAAAGAATGCAAATTTCGCCAGCGACTGACCTCCGAAGCGACCGTGCTCTGGCTTGTCCACGAGAGGCTTGCGATACTGTCCTTCGAAAAGAAGCATGATTGCCGTGCCTAGAATGACCAGCAGGAAGCAGAGGCCGGCCCACGTGTAATAGTGCAGCCCCAGGACCGGTGATCCGTAACTGCCTGTTCCGGGCACGATATGCAGGAGAATCTGTCTTACCGATACGCTACCGCCGTAAACTGCGGACAGCAGCATGATGCCGTAGTGGTGTGGCTTGGCACCATAGATCAGGTTGAGGCACAGGCCATAACCGACACCGACCAGAGCAACACGCTGTAGCAGGCAAAGCGGGCAGGGCAATTCGTCAAGTGCAAACTGGAATGCATAGGCGGCAATCAGAATGAAGCAGACAACCAGAAGGCCGATTGCATTGAGAGTACGCGAGGGATGTGGAGCAAGAATAATCATGACTGGTGCTCCTACAATCTGATAGTCAGGGGTGTAGTTGCATGAAAGTCGAGCCAGTAAACGCTCATCGCCATAGTCACTGCGAACACGACAAAGGAAAGACGCCAATGATCCCGCCAGGCCAGCAGGATCGCAATCGTCATCAATGCAAATAATAGAGAAATCACGTTCAGTCCCCCAGGTTGGATTGACGATCAAAACCTTATAGCAGAGGTCGTGGTTGGGCAATTTTCAACCAAACCGGGATTTCTCTTCGCTTGTCCGGTTCGGGGGCAGTAAAAAACACAGCAGAAGCACGCCGGCTTGTTCATATGCTTCCATGATCTTGGCGGGGAGTACCAGCAGCCCAAAATTCGTGCTTCGGGAACGCATCTGAGGGCGTGCGCTGGCGTGGAGTGTGCATTTGCCTCTGTGAAAACACGTGACTATTGAGACCCGTGGTCGAACATCTCGCGGGGATCAGCAAGCATCACGCAAGCCTTTCCCTTGACTTTCGTTCCGCAACGTGGCTTGTGCAGGCCCACACGGCCTGCCTTCGGTGGGCCGTAATGATTTTCTATGGAATTCCAGAACTGTCGAGGAACGAGAATGCATCCCTACCGTAGCCATACATGCGGTGATCTCCGTCTGTCCGACGAAGGCCAGACCATCCGTCTTTCCGGCTGGGTCCACCGAGTCCGAGATCATGGCGGGGTGCTGTTCATCGATCTGCGCGACCATTATGGCGTGACGCAATGCGTAGTCGACCCGGATTCCGATGCATTCGGTCTTGCCGAAACCGTACGCTCCGAGTGGTGCATTCGCATCGACGGCAACGTGAAAAAGCGGACTGACGAAACCATCAATACGGAACTGCCGACCGGCGAAATCGAAGTTTTCATCCGTGAGATGGAAGTTCTCGGCTCTGCCCAGGAACTGCCGCTGCCGGTCTTCGGTGAGCTGGAGTATCCGGAAGAAGTTCGTCTGAAGTACCGCTTCCTGGACCTCCGCCGTGAGAAGCTGCACAACAACATGATCCTGCGCTCCAACGTTGTGCGTGATCTGCGTGACCGCATGTGGGAAATTGGTTTCAACGAATTCCAGACGCCGATCATCACGGCATCTTCTCCGGAAGGCGCGCGTGACTTCCTGGTGCCTTCTCGTTTGCATCCAGGCAGGTTCTACGCGTTGCCGCAAGCGCCTCAGCAGTTCAAGCAGCTGCTGATGGTGTCCGGCTTCGACAAATACTTCCAGATCGCACCGTGCTTCCGCGACGAAGACCCGCGTGCCGACCGTTCTCCGACGGACTTCTACCAGCTTGATATGGAGATGTCCTTCGTCACTCAGCAGGACGTTTTCGACACGATCGAACCGGTGATTGCCGGCTGCTTCGAGAAGTTCGGCAACGGACGCCCGGTCAACCGCAACTGGCCGCAGATCTCCTACAAGGACGCCGCGCTGTGGTACGGCACCGACAAGCCCGACCTCAGAAACCCGATAAAGATGCAGATTGTCTCGGAGCACTTTGCAGGATCGGGTTTTGCAATCTTTGCAAATCTTCTGGAACAGCCGGGCACTCAGATCCGCGCTATTCCGGCCCCCAAGGGTGGCAGCCGCAAGTTCTGTGACCGCATGAACAAATTCGCGCAAGGCGAAGGCCTGCCGGGTATGGGCTACATCTTCTGGCGCAAGGGCGAAGATGGTTCCATGGAAGCGGCGGGGCCGCTTGCGAAGAACATTGGTCCCGAGCGTACCGAGGCAATCCGCGTCCAGCTGGGTCTGGAAGTCGGTGATGCTGCCTTCTTCCTCGGCGGTAAGCCGAAGCAGTTTGAGCCGGTCGCGGCAAAAGCGCGCGTCATCATCGGCGAAGAACTCGGTCACGCAGACAAGGACCGTTTCGAATTTGCCTGGATCGTGGACTTCCCGATCTACGAGCGGGACGAGGAAACCGGCGAGATCGATTTTGAACACAATCCGTTTTCAATGCCCCAGGGCGGGATGGAAGCGCTGGAAGGTGATCCGCTTGAAGTCAAGGGCTGGCAGTACGACCTGGCCTGTAACGGTCATGAGCTGGTGTCGGGTGCGATCCGTAACCATAAGCCGGAAATCATGTACAAGGCCTTCGAAATTGCCGGATATCCGGCAGAAGAGGTCGACAAACGCTTCGGCGGCATGGTCAACGCTTTCCAGTATGGCGCTCCGCCGCACGGTGGCTGCGCGGCCGGTATTGACCGCATGGTGATGCTGCTTGCAGACGAGGCAAACATCCGCGAAGTCATGCTCTTCCCGATGAACCAGAAAGCGGAAGACCTGATGATGGGAGCCCCGAACGAGCCGACGTCAGCTCAGCTGCGCGATCTGCATTTGCGGCTGAACCTGCCAGAGGCATGAGAAAGCTTCACTTGCGGGAAGCTATCAAATAGGAGTACCCCTCTCCGGAAAGGGGCATGAGGCCGGCTTCGCTGGCCTCATTCGTGTCGGGTTGTGAAACCGTCAGAAAGGTGACGCTTCGTGCGAAATCCGTTCAAATCGAAGGCCATGACTGATCCGGACAGTACGGTTCAGCTGATCAAGCGTCTGTTCAGCGAGAATTTCAGGACATACTTCCCGAAGTATCTGCTGGCCTTTGTGTTCATGGGAATGATCGCCGCGACCACGGCAGCCAGCGCCTGGATCATGCGCGACGTCGTCAACGAAGTCTTTGTCAACAAAGACTCGACAATGGTTTACGTGATCGCAGCCGCGGTGCTGGTGATCTTCAGTCTGAAGGGCGCTTCAACCTTCGGGCAGATGGTCGTACTCGCCCGAGTGGGCAACTCAATTGTTGCTGACCTTCAAAGGCGGATGTTCGATCATCTGATCCGTCAAGACCAGACTTACTACGACAAGATGTCTCTCGCCGAAATCAATGTTCGGGTGGGGCAGGGTGTTGGAGCTGCTCGCACCACGCTTGACCTTATCATCGTGACATTGGGAAGAGATGTTCTGACGCTGATCGGTCTGGTCTTTGTGATGGTCTACCAGAACCCGCTCCTGAGCGTCTTTGCTCTCGTTATCATGCCGCCGGCGGTTATCGGTGTTGCGTTCCTGGTGCGCCGCGTCAAGCAATATGCAAAACGCCAGGTTGTCTCCACTGCGAAGATCGGAGCGACCATGCAGGAAACCGTGCTTGGAACGCGGATTGTCAAAGCGTTTGGCATGGAACCCGCCATGCGCAAGCGTATGGAAGTCGGCGTTCTGGAAGTTCAAAAACAGTCAAACAAGATTGCATCGCTGACCGCTCGTACGTCTCCGCTGATGGACACGCTTGGCGGTTTCGCCATTGCGCTGGTCATCTTCTATGGCGGTTATTCGGTGATCGAGCTCGGACAGGACCCGGGTGCACTGTTCTCCTTTATAACCGCACTTTTGCTGGCTTACGACCCGGCGCGCCGTCTGGCTCGATTGAACGTCAATCTGGGCAAACAGATTGTCGGACTTCGCCTCATGTACGAGCTGGTCGACCGAGAACCCGCCATGCAGGATGCGGCTGATGCAATTGATCTGAAGGTAAAGGACGGCAAGATCGAGTTCCGCGACGTTGTGTTCGGTTACGGTGAAAGTGCTGCCCTCAGTGGTACGAGTTTCACGGCGCAACCGGGGAAGATGACGGCACTTGTCGGTGCCTCGGGAGCAGGCAAGTCGACGGTCTTTTCACTGATCGAGCGCTTCTACGATCCAGAAAGCGGTGAAATCCTTATCGATGGTCATGCAGTGCCCTCGTGCACGATTGCGTCCTTGCGCGAGAACATTGCCTACGTCAGTCAGGATGCCTTCCTGTTCAACATCAGCATCCGGGACAACATCGCCGTTGGCAAACCGGATGCTACCCAGGAAGAAATTGAAGCGGCCGCAAAGGCTGCGAACGCACACGACTTCATCCTGCGTCTGCCGGAAGGCTACAAAACCAAGGCCGGAGAAGGGGGCAACAATCTCTCGGGCGGGCAACGCCAGAGAATCTCGATCGCTCGCGCAATGCTGCGCGACGCACCCATTTTGCTACTGGACGAAGCGACATCAGCGCTGGATGCGGAATCTGAGTCCAAGATCCAGTCTGCGTTGGAAACGCTGATGGACGGCCGCACCACTTTGGTGATCGCACACAGGCTGAGCACCGTACGACACGCCAACCAGATTCATGTCATGGACCAGGGCCGCGTTATCGAAAGCGGCACGCATGATGAATTGTTTGAACATGACGGCATTTATCGACGGCTGTGCGAATTGCAGTTTCAAAACCGCAATCAGGCCGCGGAGTAAATGAAAAAGCCCGGAGACATCTCCGGGCTTTTTCGATTTTGCGGCGAGCCGTTACTGATTTGCAGTAATGCCGACTGAAAGGATCTGCGGGATCATCTGGGGAGCAAACATTGCGGTTCCCATAATCTGTGCGACGGGAACCGGCGCTGCCGGGCTTGCAGCAATTTCCAATGAACCCGGAGTTGTCAGGAATTCGGTGACCGCTTCAGTCACCTTCGCTTCCAGCTCCTTGTTCTGCAGCACACCAAGCATCATCGGCAGGCCGCCTGTCAGTCCGGAAACGTAAACCGGTACTTCCACGCCTGCTTTCTGCGCTTCCTGGTCAAGGATGCGTCCCGTAAGGGATTCATCGTCCAGTCGGATCTTGGCGTTTGCGATGGTGATGTTCTGCAAAAGCGCCATTGCTTCTTCAGGGTTGTCCGAGGTCTCGTTCAGTTGGGTAACCACATCGCGTGTTACACCGCCGAGCGAAAAGGAAATCGTCAGGCTCGCTGCATCCTTGGCGTTGATATTCAGCGCGGGAACATTGATCGTCGCGGCGTCAGGGTCCCATTTGCCGGAGCCTGAAACGTCGACTGACAGCGTTTCGTAGCCCAGATCGGTAAGCGATTTGGCTTCGTCGGCTTCGATCTGCTTCACGTCAATGGTTGCACCGGTAATCGCGAATTGGCCGGAAGTTGGAAGATCGCCATCCATGGAATCGATGGAAGAGGAGATCTTCTGGATATCAGCAACTTTGCCATCCTCGTCGCGGATCTGAATGGATGTCGCCTCGAAGGACTCGTATCCAGGGCCAACGGGTGAATCATTGGTCTTTGCCTCTTCAGCAGACGGCAGAACCAGTGCCGAGACGCTGATGTTGTCCAGCGACATACCACCGTCATCGGCGGCAAGTTCGAGATTTTCCAAGGTCAGGTTCTCGAGCTTGAGACGGCCGTTGGACTGAAGTTCGCCGCCAGTCAGGACAGTTGAGACGATCGTAACCTTGGCGTCCTTGTCGTCTTCGTTGGTGATAAGCAGATCGCTGATCGTCACCGTATTTCCCGATGCATCGACCGAACCATAACTTTGGACCGTTCCTTCTTCTGAATCGAGCAGCGTCAGAAACGCATCTGCTATCTCGTTTCCGGTCGGGTCAAATGCAAGTGCCGGGCTGGTTTGTAAGGCAATCAGGCTCACGGCTGCCGTAAGGCCTGCCGCGAAACCCGAGACGCGGGAAAACATCATTGAAAATCTCCATCATGGAAAGTCGCGCCCACTCTGCTCCATGTTCAGGTGAGAGGCAAGGCGAAAGCCAGAGAGTTGGTAAAGGCTTTATGCCATCGCTTTTTCAGAGAAGGTTGCGTTCGCCTGTTCGACGTCTTCCAGGGTCGGGAGACTGGCTTCATTGCCCAGATGCTGGATGGCGTGCGTTGATGCGCCGCGAGCGAACCTGAAATGCTGATCCCAGCTGTTTTCGGGCCAGCGCAAGTAAGACGCGATGTAAGCCCCATGGAACACGTCGCCAGCTCCATTGGAATCCACCACCTTTTCAAGCGGGACATCGAGTGCCGGCAGGATCTTGTCGGGGCCACCTGCTTCGTACCAGACCATGCCCTGATCACCCAGGGTGACTGCGCCGACCGGGCAGTTCTTTGAACGCAGATACTCAAGAGTGTCACCGGTTGATTTGCCAAGCTGCTCACAGAACCGTTCGGAGACGACCGCGATGTCGATATGTTCCAGCAATTCGTCGGTGTTTTCGCGCACTGCGCCACCGTCCAGAGAGGTCAATACTCCGAGATTCTTACAGGTTTGCGCGTAATAGAGCGCGGCATCGGGCATGTGGCCGTCAAGGTGCAATGCCCTCATTCCGGTGAGTGTGAGCGGCGGGAAAGGATGCAGGAAGTCATTGTCGCGGCAGCGGACAATCGCACGCTTGCCGCCTTTCGGCATGATGAAGGAAAGCGACGACTCGTGAACCTTTCTGCCGTGAATGGAAATGCCATAGGCAGAGGCCATGTCCAGGAACATCCGAGCCAGCCAGTCATCGGCCTGTGAACACAACAGATCCGGTTTGCCACCGAGCTTGGCGCAGCAAAAGGCGGCCGTCACCGCATTGCCACCAAAGCTGATGGCATAATCATTGGCAATTGCTTTCTCATCACCGGTTGGCAGGCGGTCAGCCAGAAAAGTGACGTCGATATAAGCCTGACCGATAAACAATGCCTGCATGTAAACCTCCATCATCCGGTTCTCGCGTTCTTTCCGCAGATAAACACGCGTGCGCCGATCGGTGCTTTGATCTGGATGAAACGCTTGAATATTCAGTCCTTGTTTACCCAGATCCGCCATGTTCAGGAAGAGGTTATTCACGAACAGGTCTGCGTTTTGTCCTTCCGGTATATTGGTTTTGTGAAGACGGTGCTGATCGCCCTTGTGCTGGCGGTCACTCCTTTGTTCGCAATCAATATCATCTTGAATCAGTACGCCGAGCGCCGCGCCATCATCGAAATGGAAGCGATGGGGCAGGTGTCTATCCGGCGTGCCGAAGAAGCTATCAGCACGACCGTTTCGCTTTTGCAGCGTCTTGATCGTGACAACGTCCAAACCTGCAGTGCCGAAGATCGCGTAATTTTTGAAAAGCAGATCGTAGAACATGGCATGGTCGACGCGATCGGATTGGCCGACGCTTCCGGACAGCGCATGTGCATCATTCCCGACCGGGAACTGGCGGGGAAGGTCATTCTGCCACCCGTGCGAGAGGATGGTCCTCTGGTGGGTATCGGCATGCTTGATCGCGACTTTCTCGGCGCGCGTGCGGCTGTCATAAGCTGGGACCTGAAGGATCAGACAAGGTTGTTCGCAGAAGTGACCCCGGCGGTCATCGCACTGGATCCCGGCCCGGAATATCTGCGCTCATATCGCAGAACCGAACTTCGCCTGGGCAACAACCTGCTTTGGTACAATGTTGGCGGGTACAATTCCGAAGGGTCCGATCCGCAGGAGATGCTGACCGCGGAAGTCAGTTCCGAACTCTATCCTCTGGTTGCGAAGGTGACGGCACCCAATTCTGCCGCAAAGCACGCAGTGCAGGATTTGAAAGTTGTTGCCACGGCCGCCTGTGCAGGCATTGCGGTCCTGTTTGTCGCCATCGGCGTCTGGATGTCCTGGCGGCCGGAGAGCGAAGCCAACGACGAATTCGTTGCTGCGATCCGCAATGGCGAATTCATTCCGTTCTATCAACCGGTCATGGATATCGAGAGCCAGCGCCTGCGCGGTTGTGAGGTGTTGATGCGCTGGCGTCGTCCGAACGGCATGATCGTGTCGCCGGGTCAGTTCATGGCCTATGCTGAAAACAACGGCCACATCTTCGACATGACCCGCCATATGATGAAGGTCTCCTCGGAAGAGGTTGGCGAGCTGTACGGCGAAAACCCGGATCTGAAACTGTCGATCAACCTTTTCGCCGGTCACTTCCTTGATCGCGAAGTCATCGCCGACATCAAGTCGATTTTCGAGAAGTCCGATATCTCGTTCCAGCAGATCGTCGTGGAGGTGACAGAACGTCATCCGCTGGAAGATATGGAACTTGCCCGCAAGATTATCGCCGAGCTTCAGGCGCTTGGCGTTCGTGTGGCGCTCGACGACGTGGGTACCGGTCACGGTGGTATGGCATATCTGCAAAAGCTCGGTGTCGATATCATCAAGATCGACAAGATGTTTATCGACTCAATCAGTTCCGACGACAGTTCCACCACCATTGTCGATTCCATGGTGGAACTGGCAGACAACCTGGGCATGGGCATCATTGCCGAGGGCGTCGAGCAGGAAGAACAGATCGAGCGTTTGCTTGAACTGGGTGTGACGGCTGCACAGGGCTATTATTTCGCAAAACCGATGCCAGCAGATGAGTTCATTGAATTTGCCGAACGCACGGAAGAAGAGGCGCGGGAACGTGCACGCCTGGCAGCAGAAGCCGCTGCCGCCGAACAGGCCGCTTCAGAAGCAGCAATGGCCGACGCAGCGGCCTGATTTTGCCTGCCAAGAATAACTCTCTGATTTTGCAGTGAGAACGTCTGCCTAACCAAGCTGAGGATGACTTGGTCTTGCATTCAGCGCATGGCTGTGATGCGCATCGCCTCTTGTCTGTACCGGCTGGACGGTATATTTAACCTGCCAACTGTACTGACTGGACGGTATAAAAAGGCATGGGTCGTTCCTCAAGAAACACGCAGGATTCCAAATCCGAGATTCTGAAGTCGGCACTCGAGGTCATAAGGCGCTCGGGCGCTCCGGCGTTGACCATTGATGCGGTCGCGGAAGAGAGCGGGTTTTCAAAGGGCGGCGTGCTTTACAACTTTCCCACAAAAGACGCGCTCATCACGGGCATGGTGGAGTATCTGGCCAAGCAGTTTCATGGCGAGGTCGAGACGGCGCGGGCCGAGCACTTGGCTTCGAAATGTCCGACCCTAAGTGCCATGATTGACGTCACTGAACAATGGCTGCGGGAGCGGCAGGACGTGGCGCGTGCCATGCTGGCAACCAAGGCAGACAAACCTGACCTGAGTGAACCTTTCAAGGAGGTCACGACGTCGTTGAAAAAGGCGGTTGAGGCGGAAACGGACCAACGCGGCAAAGCGTGGGTCATCTGGTCGAGCCTGGAAGGAATGCACTTTTCAGACGCTCATTGCGCCTCGGTATTTACGGAAGAAGATCTCGCAGCGGCGTTCAGAGAACTCCGTCGCAGCGTGGAAGAATTATAAAACTAGGACGAAAAACCAAATGTTGGCACGACGCAAAGCACCGATAGGCCGCTGGGCGGGTTTCCTGTTTGCAGCCGGACTTCTGGCGGCATGTCAGGACAATGCGGTGGACCCGGTCGCCGAAGCAGAAGCAAAGCTGCATGCGGCTCCCAGACCTGCAAAGATTTTCACGGTCACTGATCAGATCGGATTTGTCGAAAGACATTTCGCGGGCAGGGTCGCTGCCGTTCAAACGGTCGATCTTTCCTTTCAGGTCGCCGGAAAACTGATCGAACTGCCTGTGCGCGAAAGCCAGCCGGTCAAGAAAGGCGACGTGATCGCGAAACTTGATACGACCGATTATGATCGTGCCGTTCGCGAAGCGACCATCAGCGTGGAACAGGCCAAGCGGGAACTGGACCGCTTGGAAACATTGCGCGACCGCTCGGTGATCTCCCAATCGGCTTACGACGAACAGAAGAACGTCTATGATCTTGCGGTTGAAAGATCGAAGGAAGCCCGCCAGAATCTCGCCTATACGACCTTGCGCGCTCCATTCGACGGCATCGTTTCGGTTCGCTTGGTCGACAACTTCACCACGGTCAGCGTGGGGACACCGGTGGTACGGGTTCACGACGTGTCCGAGGTTCAGGTCGACATCAACGTCGCGGAAGCGCTGTTCGGCCGGATCACGGAGTCGGATGTCGAATCCGTTGAAGCAACATTCTCTGCCTATGGAGACAAGCTGTTTCCGCTCGTTTACCGCGAGCATTCCAGTCAGGTGGATGATGTTGCGCAGACCTACCGCGTGACACTTGCCATGCCCAGGGAAGGCGCCGAGCAGCTCAATCCCGGCATGACCGCATCCGTCTTCGTCAAATTGCAGCCTGACGGCCTGGAACTCGGTGAACAGTTCCTGGTGCCTTCGAGCGCCGTCGCGGTTGACGGAGACGGCAATGCCTTTGTCTGGAAGTTTGCCGAAGAAACCGGAGCGGTTTCCAAGAACCCGGTGGAGATCGGCACGATTATGGGGGACTTCATCCCCGTTCGCGAGGGCCTGCAGCCCGGCGAGGAAATCGTGTCGGCTGGCGTCGCCTACTTGAGCGACGGTCAGATCGTGCGCCCGCTGCGCTGATCCCGGAAGCAGAGCAAAGGATCAGTACCCGTGGATATTGCACGCTATTCCATTCAGAAACCGGTCAATACCTGGATGATCGTCGTCATGGCGCTTCTGGGAGGGCTCTGGGGCCTGACGACTGTCGGCCGACTGGAAGACCCTGCTTTCACCATCAAGGAAGCACAGGTCATCACCTCTTACCCGGGCGCAACAGCGGCCGAAGTTGAAAACGAAGTCACCGAAAAACTGGAGACTGCCATCCAGCAGATGCCTCAGCTGGATCTGATCAAGTCGGTGTCGGAGCCCGGCCTTTCGCGCATTGGCGTTGAAATCAAGCCCACCTATGACGGCAGCGAACTGCCTCAGGTGTGGGACGAGCTCCGCCGCAAGGTGAATGATGAGGTTCGAAACTTGCCAGCAGGGGTCGGAACGCCTCTTGTCTATGACGACTTTGGCGACGTTTATGGGCTTTTCTATGCGTTCACCGCCGACGGATACTCCAACCGGGACATCCGCGACACGGTCAAGCGTATCCGCCGCGAACTGTTGACGGTAACGGGCGTTGGCAAGGTCGAAGTGGCCGGTGAGCCGGAAGATGTCATCTATCTGAATGTCGATCAGGACAAGATGGCAGGCCTCGGTATTTCGATGACGGACATCACCGGTGTTCTTGATGCGGAGAACCGTATCCAGACCAACGGCTCCGGTGTTTCCGGGCAGAAGCGCATTCGCCTGATGACGGCGTCCGCGTTTGAAGACTATAGCGGTATCCAGGACCTGGTGATCGGCCGACCCGGATCGACCGCAATGATCCGGCTGTCGGATATTGCGACGCTCGAACTCGGTGAACCGGAAAGGCCGAACCGGTTGATCAGCCATGGCGGCCATAACGCTGTGACCATTGGCGTTTCCCAGGTCGATGGCACCAACATCGTTGATGTCGGCGCCCGCGTGGTTGAAAAATTGTCGGAGATCGAAGCTCAGCTTCCGGTCGGAATGGAGATCCATCCGATCTACGAGCAGAACGTCGTTGTTGATGAATCGGTGAACGGCTTCATTTTGAACCTGGCAGCTTCGGTTGTGATCGTGATCGGTGTCCTGGCTCTCTTCATGGGCTGGCGTGCGGCCATTGTGGTCGGAACGGTCCTGTTGCTGACTGTCATGGCGACCGTCCTGTTCATGCGCATCTTTGCCATTGAAATGGAACGCATTTCGCTGGGCGCGCTGATCATCGCCATGGGCATGCTGGTGGACAACGCCATCGTGGTCGCAGAAGGTATGATGATCAACATGCAGCGTGGCATGAAGGCCATCGACGCGGCCAGCAAGGTGGTCAGGCAGACCATGTGGCCGTTGCTCGGAGCAACCGTGATCGGGATCATGGCCTTTTCCGGCATCGGCCTGTCGCCGGATGCGACCGGAGAATTCCTGTTCTCGCTTTTCGCGGTGATCGGAATTTCCCTGCTGTTGTCATGGGTCTTCGCCATCACTGTCACACCGCTTTTCGGCAAGTACTTCTTCCGTACGGCAACCGGCAATCTGGATGATCACGATCCCTACAAGGGGATTCTCTACACGATCTACCGCAAGTTCCTGGTTGGCACGCTGCATGTTCGGCTGCTGACGGTCGCGGCACTGGTTGGTATCACCGTTGCCTGTGTCATGGCCTTTGGCAATGTGAAGCAGGCCTTCTTCCCGGACAGCAATACACCGATCTTCTATGTTCATTATTGGCAGCCGCAAGGCACGGACATTCGTGCGACGGAAGCTGACCTGAAGGAGATGGAAGAAATCGTCCTCAACGACGAGCGTGTGGAGACCGTCACGAGCTTCGCCGGCGGTGGAGCAACACGCTTCATGCTGACGTACGCTCCGGAAGATGCGAATCCGGCCTATGGTCATATGATCATCCGCACCAAGAGCCGTGACGAAATTGACATGCTGGCGCTCGACTTGCGTGAGCAGTTCTCCGAACGCTTCCCGTCTGCCCAGATCATTACCAAGCGTCTTGTGTTTGGACCTGGTGGCGGAGCCAAGATCGAAGCGCGCTTTTCAGGGCCGGACGAGAATGTCTTGAAGCGACTGGGGGATGAAGCACAGGCCATTTTCTCCCTGCCTGAAAACAAGCTTGCGGACGTGAATACGGACTGGCGTCAACGCGAATTGGTCGTTCGGCCGATTTTCGATGAAAACCGGGCCCGGATCTCAGGTGTTACCCGTGAGGAGCTGTCACTTGCGCTGCAGTTTGCAACCGAAGGCGTTCGGGTCGGAGACTACCGGGACGTTGACGAGAGCATTCCGATCGTTGCCCGTAAGGCGGGACCGGACGGGATTTCGGTCAACGAGAGTGTTTCGGATTCTCTCATCTGGAGCGCCAGCCAACGACGGTATGTCCCGATCGATCAGGTCGTGCGCGAGTTCATCATGGAGCCGCAGGATACCCTGATCCATCGTCGCGACCGTGTCCGCACGCTTACTGTGAAGGCCGAGACGACCGCTGGTGAAACGGCAACGGCAGCGCTTGCAAGGGTCAGACCGCAGATCGAGGCCATGGAACTTCCTCCCGGTTACAGGCTGGAGTGGGGCGGCGAATATGAAAGCACCAACGATGCTCAGGAATCCCTAGGGGCTCAGCTACCGCTCGGCTTCCTGGTGATGCTGATCATCTCGATCCTGCTGTTCGGCTCGATCCGTCAACCGCTGATCATCTGGCTGATGGTGCCAATGTCGATCAACGGTGTCGCCATTGCACTGCTGGCAACAGACACTCCGTTCGGCTTCATGTCATTGCTCGGTTTTCTCTCGCTTTCCGGCATGCTGATCAAGAACGCGATCGTCCTTCTGGAAGAAATCGATCTTCTGATCAGGGAAGGTAAGGAGAAGTATGCGGCTGTTGTCGAAGCCAGCGTATCGCGTATGCGTCCCGTGATGCTGGCTGCGATCACCACCATTCTCGGCATGGCTCCGCTTCTGTCGGATGCCTTCTTCCGGGGCATGGCGGTCACGATCATGGGTGGTCTGGCATTTGCCACGGTTCTGACTCTGATCGCAGCTCCCGTACTTTACGCGTTGTTCTTCAGAATTCGTCCCACGAAAAAGAGCAAAGCAGAAACCGGAACGACAGCACCTGTTGAAGCGGAACCTGTTCCCGCGCAATAGCCTCCGGTAAATTTCAAACACTGAGACGGCGCACGCGCCGTCTCAAGACTTCCAAACCCTTTTGGTCATTTCTCAGAATTGAGAGGCGCACCAAGGCCCTCTGTCGAGCTTCACTGGTTCTCAGGGGCGCGCAGGACGCGTTTCGAAAAACTGTTCGCGATAGTCCGTGTTTTTCCGTTTAAATTGAGCTGGTTGCCGCAATGTCCGGACTCAATTTCTCAATTCTTTTGCGGAGTTTTCAAGGTCTGCGAAGCTTCATGTGGCGATTGACGTCCTTGTAAAGCAGATAGCGGAACCTGCCCGGGCCTCCGGCGTAGCAGGCTTGGGGACAAAAAGCGCGCAGCCACATGTAGTCACCGGCTTCCACTTCCACCCAATCCTGATTTAGCCGATAGACAGCCTTGCCTTCCAGGACATAAAGGCCGTGTTCCATCACATGAGTTTCGGCAAACGGGATGACCGTTCCGGGCTCGAACGTGACGATGTTGACATGCATGTCGTGACGGAGGTCAGCGGGATCGGCAAAACGGGTGGTCATCCATTTGCCGTCGGTTTCTGGCATGGCAATGGGAGCGACCAGGTTTTCGTTCACGACAAATGCGTCAGGCGGGGAAAGTCCATCCACCGCTTCGTAGGCCTTTCGAATCCAGTGGAAGCGGACTGGGGCGCTGCTCTCGTTTTTTAGCGTCCACGGGCATCCGGCCGGCACATAGGCGTATCCGCCTGTCTCCATAAGATGCAAATCGCCGTCGAGCACCAGCGTCATACTGCCTTCAACCACGAAAACAACACTCTCGGCCTGAGGATCGGTTTCGGGTTGCTGGCTCCCTCCGCCCGGTTGAACTTCCATGATGTACTGGGAAAAGGTCTCGGCAAAGCCGGAAAGGGGACGGGAGAGGACCCATAGCCTTGTCTTGTCCCAGAACGGCAGGTAGCTGGTAACGATGTCACGCATCGTTCCTCGGGGTATGACGGCGTAAGCCTCTGTAAAAACGGCTCGGTCGGTGAGCAGCTGTGTTTGGGGCGGATGGCCGCCATTGGGTGCAAAATAGGTCGGGGACGTCATAAGGCGTTCCTGATGGTTCCGGACCACTCTGCCTGCAAAAAGCATGTGGTCCAACGGTTCGCATCAATCTTAAGAACGGTCCCGGGGCGAGCGCAATTGGTAATTCACTCACAAAAAAGAACCCGCCCGCGGGGTCCACGCGGGCGGGTCTTGATCCAGCATGATGGTTCGCGCCGTTTCCAGTGGGAAGGAAACTCGGGCCGGCGCTTATGTTTCTAGGGCCATCTCGCGCTGGACGGTCGACTTAGCGACCTTGATGTTGTCGAGCACCTTGGGGCAGCTGGTGCTCGACGCCTGCTTCTCGGACAGGAAGGACGACATCCGTGCGTCGAGGTCTTGCAGTCTTGTTCGGCGGGAGAACTGGGACTGCATTGCAGGCAGGGGGAGGAACGGCCAAAACGGGTTCATATCCGGTATTCCTGGTTTCAAGTGGTCGTTGGTGCTGGTCAGTAGGCCAGCCTGTTGGAATTCAGACCGCCCTCTATCCGGGTGATCTCGTCCCTCAGTCGAAGCTTGAACTTCTTCAGGGAGCGGATGTGTTGCGTATCGGGATAGGGATGCAGTTCCTCTCTACGGATCAGAGAATCCAAGGTATTGTGCTGGCTACGCAAGGATTTCAAACGGTTGTACATCGCCTATCTCCTCATCATTTCGGCTGTTGCGCTGACAATCCAGATATGGGGAGAAAAGTTGCATAGAAGAAATACATTGTTTGAATTATATTGATAGAAAACATCAATAAGCCGGGTCATCCAGATGCGTTTTCGTCCGTCTCCACGCCAGTTGGACTACTTTATTGCCCTCGCTGAAACGTTGCATTTCGGTAAGGCAGCCGAGAAATGTCACGTCTCGCAGCCGACTTTGTCCTCTCAATTCAAACTCTTGGAGGAACAATTGGGCTGCACGTTGCTGGAGCGAGGGGCAGGCGATATCAGCCTCACAGCTGCCGGTGAGCGCTTGTTGCCGCTGGCACGCCAGGCGATTGAGAGTTTGGACGAAATTGTGGCGGCAGCGCAGGTTGGGCAGGCAAATCTTGGCGGATTAATCCGTCTTGGTGTGTCCCCCACATTCGGGCCGTATTTCATGCCCTATCTGCTGCCCATCCTGAAGCGCGAGTTTCCCGATCTGGAGCTTTATATTCGTGAAGATCGGCCCAATCTTCTCGAAGAAGGTCTGGCTGCCGGGGCGCTGGACTGCATCATCACGCCGGATGTTGCGCCCTCGGGACAACTGGAAGAACGTGTTTTGTGCCATGAAAGCGTTTCACTAGCCGTCCCAAGATCTCATCCGCTTTCCGGGCTGGAAGTCATCCCTGTCTCACTTCTGAGAGGCGAAAAGCTCCTTTCGCTCAGCGCCGGGTTCCGCCTGCACAACGATGTTCAGGCATTGGCGCGGGCCGCAGGTGCCGACTTTCTGCAGGACTATGAGGGAACGAGCCTCGATGCCTTGCGGCAGATGGCCTCGATCGGAATGGGGCTGGCACTTTTTCCCGCCGCCTACATCGCCTCCGAGTTCAGAAAGGAGCCCGACCTTCTGTTGAAGAAAGTGGAAGGCGTGCCGATGCAGCGAACAATGTATCTTGTCTGGCGCCACGGCAGCTCCAGGGCCGCTCATTACGAGAAGCTCTTGTCACTGGCGCATGAGGCGGTGGCAAACATGCATGTGACAGGCGTTGAGGCGGCTTGAGCATTCCTGACAAGCGACGCGTTATTGACGAAGGCATCTGGCCGCTGCAGGCTCTGCTGTGACCTAACACAGCGGTGACATAATTCGTTTTTATGCTGAAACTTCAGCAAGAAATGCTCGGGCAGGAATGAAATTCAGGGTTTGAAACGACTATGTTCAAACAAGGATTGTCCTATGCCCAAGATTGTTGCCACACACGAAGTAGACGATGTCGCACACTGGCTTGCTTCTCCAAAACGCGAAGAAGTTTTTGCCGGAATTGGTGCAAACATCAGGACATATGTGCTGCCAGGTGGTGCTAACCGGGTGGCGGTAACCATGGATGTTGAAGACCTGGCTGCGTTCGAAGCGAAAATGAAGAGCGATGCCGGTGCCGCGGCAATGAAGTACGACGGAGTGCGTCCTTCTACCGTTGTTCTTTACGTCGAAGGTTGATCTCAGCACCATTGCGCTCGCCTTGGAGCTTCCACCTTGGATCATCAGTCAATCTTGGTCAGGGAAATGATCAGGCAAAGAACAGGTCCTGGTTGTTGGTTTCAAACCTGCGGCAGAACCTTGAACCATGGACTTCTAGGGCGAATTGAGTGCCGCAGGAGTAATGATTTTCGCCTGGCTCTTCAAATTAGGTCTTTTGGAGAAGCAACTTTCTGCTGCAGTTTCTGACATTCCACCAGGAGTAGGTTAGTTTGTGCCTTTTGGACCCGTAGATTTAAGGCAGAAGCATCAATGAGTGACGCAAGCAAAGAAGCACAAGACCTGTTTGACCGGTATCTGGATTGCTGGAACCGGCGCGATCTGGAAGGGGTGGTTACCTGTTATGATGAGCCAACAACCTTCGTGCTTCCGAGTGGAGCCGTCACATTACCGAACCGGCAAGTACTTCTCGCCTTTTTCGAAGAGATGATCTCTGAACTGGAAAAGTCAGGTTTCAGCCACACGACACTGGGGCCTGTCAGTGCGGTTTCCTGCGGGAATGGACTGGCCGTTGTTGACGTTTCCAATGTTCAGAGGTTCAAAAAGGACGGATCGCTGCTTGAGAAAATCGACAGCCACTACGTGATGCGAAACTGCGAGGGCACATGGCGTCTGACCGTCGCGCTTCCTTGTGCCAATGGCTGGCGATCTGCGTAAGGCTTTCGCGGTTCCTGAAATTCGACCTCCGGGATCAGATCAATGCTTTCGCTCTTTCGCCTGCAATCTGGTTGAGAACGGCAGCCACGATGGCCTCTGGGCTGTCCTCCTGCACCAGATGACCGGAATTCTGAACCGGAATGCACGGTCGGTCGGATATCAGTGCTGCGAGTGACGCGCCTTTCTCATACGGGATCCACTCGTCGTTTTCACCCCAAAGAACAGTGACCGGACAATCCAGGACGCGATATTTTTCCTGAGCTTCGTCGGTATGCTTCTGGTCCATCTGCGCGATCTGCCGGTAGAACGCGGGCTGACCGACCGGTCCCAGCCATGGGGTGCAGTAGATTTCCATGGCTTCCGCGGACAACGGATTGTGCGCCGCGGTCTGCAAATACGCCTCCAGCATGGCCCGGTGCATGTAATCAGGCATCTTGGAAAACGCTTCCTCATGCATCCTGACGTGCTGGACAAAGGGAGAGCCCCAGGGCGCGAGTGCGACAGCGTCGAAGATCGTCAGGGACGCATACCGCAATCCGTCGAGGAAATAGGCTCTGAGCGCTGTGGCGCCGCCGAAGTCATGTGCCAGAACGTCCGGACGGTCGAGCCCCCATTCGCTGAACAGGGCTTTCAGAACCCTGTTTTGCACGGCCAGAGAAACGTTCTGGCCCTCGCGCATCTCCGATTGCCCGTATCCCACCAGATCGAAGAAGTAGACCGTCCTCCGGTTTGCCAGATGAGGCACGATCCTGCGCCACACTTGCGAAGAAAACGGCGTGCCGTGAATGGCGACGAGGGGAGGACCTTCGCCAATTGCACCCCATCTGACCGTGTTCCCTTCAATTATCGACTTGCCCGGCAGTTCCAGCATGACTGTACTCATATTGACATTTAGCTAAATGACTATATGAAGATATTTATGGATCGGTCAACCCAAGTCAGGGCAATGGCCAGCGAAGCCAGGATGTCTGTCCTGAGGCTGCTGGCCGAGCCCGAAAAACATTTTGCAAGCCAGTGGTCAGCGGACCCTGTAGAATTTGGCGTCTGCATGACGTTGATCGCGGAGGCATTGGGCGTCGCTCAGCCTACCGCCAGCAGGCATTTGGAAATCCTGAAACAGGCTGGATTTATTATCGTTCGCAAGCATCAGAAGTGGTCTTACTGCAAACGCGATGAAGCTGCTATCCGGGACTATCTGGCGTGGTTGCAGCAGGAACTGGCAGCTACATAGAGCTCGTGGGCAGGCGAGACCGAACGCTTTTTCGACATATCGCTTTCCAGCAACTTTCGCAAGCGATGTTCAACGCAGCACGAGAGTATTGTCACGCTGCTCAAAAAGAGGCTTTGCCGATGGACTCTCCACCATCGACATGAAGTGTCTGTCCGGTAATGAAGCCCGCATCTTCACTCATGAAAAAGCAGATTGCGGCGGCAAGTTCTCTTGGTTCACCGAGCCGTTTGACCGGGATAATGTTGGTGTAGGCAGCTTCTTCGGAACTGCCCGGCGGTGCAAATGAGCGGAACATCTTCGTGTCGGTGGAGCCCGGCGCCACCACATTGGCTGTAATGCCTTCGGCAGCAAGCTCAAGCGCCCAGTCCCGGGTCATGCCGATCAAGGCAGCTTTGGCCGCTGCGTAAGAGGTTCGTTCAAGGCCCCCGAGAACGACAAGGCTGGCAATGTTGACGATCCGTCCCCATTGCTCTTTACGCATACGGGGCAGGGCGGCCTGTGTAGCCTGAACCGCGGTACGTATGTTCAGGTCGAGAACCAGCCTGAGTTTGTCGAGGGATACATCCTCAAGGGGTTGTGTTTCAACAATGCCGACATTGTTCACGACCCCGCTCAACCGGTGCCGGCAGGCAATGTCAGCCAGAACGGATGCCGTGACGTCGGCGTTGGTCAGATCAACAGATACAAGTTCGCCAGGAAAAGTTGGGTCTTTGTGGCGTGCCAGACCTATGACAGTATGTCCATCGCGGTTCAAACGGTCACAAACGGCACGGCCGATGCCGCTGCTGGCACCAGTGACAAGAAACGTACGCTGCTTCATTTCAACCACTCCCTCCTGTCCAGCGCCTATCACTTTGCGAACTATTTTTATCACGGAAGGCCATGGCCATACACCTTCGGCGTGCAATGGGGCATGTCATCGCGCGCAAGGGCGCACCGCGAAGCGGGATGGAAGACTACCAACGGTCAACAGTCGAAACCCCGAGTCTGGCAAGTGTCCTTTTGGTGAAAATGTAACCTTGACGTTACACGTTCTTAATCCCATGTAACGCGAAGGTTACAGAAGCGGGGTGAGACATGAATGCGCTGACTTTGACGCGGCTTGCCGCAAATCTATTGCTCGTGTGCGGGATTGCAGGCGTCTTGTTTTCCATCGCCGTGGGAGTTCCAATTGAATCCGGATACATAATCGGTCTCGGGGCTGTCGCAATTCTGGGCGCTGTTGCCCAATTTGTCGTCTCGATCTTCAGGCCTCGCGCTATCAGACCATCCTGGGACGAGCAGACCGTCGCCTCGCATCGTGGATCTTATCAGTTTGGCTACTGGGCGGCGTTGATCGGCTTTTGGGTGTTGTTTTTTCTGAGCCAATCCCGTGGATTGGAGGCGTCTGAGGCGCTGCTTTGGATTGGTGCCGTGCTGATTTGCGCGCCGTCTGTGTGGATGGCGATCGCAACATTTCGTGGGCGTGCCGGGTGAAGCAGCTACAGACCCATCTGAAGGAGCATCGCCAAGAGGCAGGTCTGACACAGACAGAGCTTGCTCAGCTGGTCGACGTCAGCCGGAAAACGATCAACACGGTCGAAAATGGCGTCTTCGTACCGTCGACGATCCTTTCCCTGAAACTCGCCCGCGCTCTGAATGTGCGTGTAGAAGACCTGTTTCAATTGCCAGATTGATCTGAGCTGCATCACGCAGTGCGGGCGATGTTGGCAGATAGCCTTCCTGCAAACACATCAAAGGCCAGTTTAACGCCTCGGCTTGTTCGAAGTTCGCGATGCGTAACGAGCCAGACTGACACTTCAATGGCGATGTGGTCTGGCAGGATCTTCTCCATATCAAGTGCCACGCCTGCCAGATCCACTTGAACGAATTGTGATAATTCACCGTTGCCAATTCTGATCCGGCAACATAAAAAGATCGTCGCATTATGAGTTGGGGCGACGCCCAACGCCAACCTGCTGCTCCGAGCAAGGTGGTGCTCCGAAAGGGGAATGTGGCCGAACCGGCAACCAAACGGATCTCGCCATTAGCGTCGTTTCAGCAAAAAGGGATCGACGCACGTGCCAATTAAAATCTCCGACAATCTTCCTGCCCGCCGCTCACTGGAATCCGAAGGTGTGATCGTGATGCGTGAGGCTGAAGCCATGCGCCAGGATATCCGGCCGCTGCGGATTGGTCTGCTCAACCTGATGCCGAACAAGATCAAGACCGAAACGCAGATCGCGCGCCTGCTCGGGGCCACCCCATTGCAGGTCGAGCTGACGCTTGTGAGAATGACGGATCATGTTCCGCAAAACACGCCTGCGGAACACATGGAGGCTTTCTATCGGCCCTGGGCGGACATTCGAGACGAGCGCTTTGACGGTTTCATCATCACCGGTGCTCCGGTGGAAAAGCGCCCCTTTCTGGAAGTGCGTTACTGGCCGGAGCTTTCGGAAGTTTTCAACTGGACGCAAACCCACGTCCATCGCTGTTTCATGATCTGCTGGGCCGCTCAGGCCGCCGTTCATCATTTCCACGGCTTGCCCAAGCACTTGCTGCCTGAAAAGCGGTTCGGGGTCTTCAAGCATCGAAATCTCGCTCCGACGTCTCCTTATCTGCGCGGCTTCTGCGATGAATTTGAAGTGCCGGTTTCCCGCTGGACAGAGAACAGGCACGACGACATTCCGGCAGATAGTGGATTGAGAGTTCTGGCAGAGAATGACGACAGCGGCCTCTGCCTGTTGGAGGATCCTGCACGCCGCATGCTGCTGATGTTCAATCATCTCGAATATGACACCGAGACCCTTGGCGAAGAATTTGCTCGCGATGGTGGCGGCAGGCTGCCTCAAAACTATTTCCCGGAGGACAATCCGTCACTGCCACCGGAAAACAGTTGGCGCGGCCACGCGCATCTGCTGTTCGGCAATTGGATCAACGATATGTACCAGACCACGCCGTTCGACATAAACTCGATCGGAAGGACTGAGGACACCGAGTCAGCCGCGCCTCTCAGTGCTGGCGCCTAGTCGAAGGATGCTGCCGGGCCGATCAGAGCAATTTGCGGCGCGGGCAAAAACCCAGGCAATTGATGTCACCACTGCCTACTCGGCAGCATTCTCGTGGTGATGACTGCAACAGGAATGACCATAATTTCGTTCCCGCGACATCTTGCCGATGCCGGGATTGAAGCTGTTGGTCGGATCGAGGGACCTGTAGTGATCGGCGAGTGCCGGTTTTGCCTCGTAAAGATGCCCGACATTGTGCTCCGCCGGGTACTCTGCGCCGCGTTTGTCAAGAAGCTCCAGCATGCTGGCCTTCAGGGCTTTGGGGTCTGAGCCTTTCTTCACGACATAGTCTTGATGCAGGACGTGACAGAGGAAGTGGCCGTAGTAGAGCTTTGCCTCGATATGCTCTTCGAGGTCTGCTGGCAGTTTCTCAAACCAGTCGGCATCGTTGCGTCGCAGGGCTATGTCGAGCGCAAGAATGTCCGCGCATTCGTTGGCATGGACAGCGCCGTAGCGCACCGCGGCACCCGCGGCCGCAAACCGATGCAACATCGCCTTGCCGGCTTCTTTGTCATCACAGAGATACCATCCGTCGGTGCCAAGTGTGTCGGCAAGTATGCCCTCTGTCTGTGCCGCGCTCGAACCCGAAACCTTCAGAATAAGATGATGTTCGAACTTGTCGCGAAAATCTCGCATTCGGCGCGGCAATGCCTCGGGAGCCAGGTGGGAGAGGAATTGCATCATCCTGTGGGTCAGGTTTTTCGGCAGGAAGGGAATTTTGTTCAGCCGGGCATCCATGGCGCCCTTCAGGGCAAAGAACAATGGCAGTCTGTCGGTGCCGAACCAGTCGATCATCAACACCGTGTCCTTGCCATACTTGTGCGCGACGTCGAAACACTCGCGGTGCAGATATTCGCCGCTGACGGGTAATTCCGGCAGTTCCGTCAATAGTCGGCGGCGCAAGGCTGTCAGCTCGGCCGGATCATTGGTGCCGATGTAATAGACCTTTTCACCGGTTTCGACGGGAAAGGTATCGAGACGCACGGCAAAGACAGCGATTTTTCCGGCCGAGCCGGATGCCTCGTGAAGACCGCGTGGATCGGCATTGAATCGGGCAGGGGTCGCGGCGTCGACATCGCGGACACGGTCGCTGTAGCTGTCGTCGGAGCCGCGGCCTGTGTTACCTTGCACACACGTCGGATCGATTTCGTTGCGGTCGAGTTTTCCGAGAATTTCTTCCGGAGATTGTCCGAGATCAATTCCCAGGTGGTTGATGAGTTCGAGTTCGCCCGAAGCGTTGATCTGCGCAAACAGAGAAAGCTCGGTATAAACTGGACCACGCCGCACGAGCGCGCCGCCTGAATTGTTGCACACACCGCCGATGATGGACGCGCCGATGCACGATGAGCCGATGACCGAATGCGGTTGACGGCCGTAAGGCTTCAGGAGTTTCTCAAGAGTGAACAGGGTTCCGCCAGGTTGACTGAGTATCTGGCGGCCTTCGTCGAGCACGTGGAGTTTGTCGAGGCGCAGCGTTGAGATGATGACCACATCCCGATCGTAGTTGCCTTTTGGTGTGGAGCCTTCCGTCAGTCCGGTGTTTGCGGCCTGCATGATGGTGATGCAATCGGCTGCAACAACGGCTTCCAGAACCCGCCACATCTCGACAAGCGTGCCTGGTACAACCACCGCAACTGCTTCGCCCTCACCGGACCGGAAGCCTTTACGGTAGCGTTCGGTCTTGCCTTTCTCCGTCAGACAATGACGATTGCCGACAATATTTTTCAAGTTCTCGATCAGCGTGTCGCGGGTCATGGCAAGCCTCGTCCTGGAAGGAGCAGCGGGCCGCAGCGAGCGGCACGCTGGTTGGATCAGTAGGCGACCGAAGGCAGCCAGGTGGCGAGCGCAGGCCACAGGAACACGAGGGACAGGCCAAGCAGCTGCAGCAGCACGAATGGAATGATCCCTTTGTAGATGTCCGTCAGTTTGATGCCGTCCGGGCAAACCCCTTTCAGGTAGAAAAGAGAGAAGCCAACGGGAGGTGTCAGGAACGAGGTCTGCAGTGTCACTGCCACCAGGATAACGAACCACACCAGTGCAGGTTCATCCATTGCGCCGAAGCCTGGAATGTCGAGACCAAGCCCGTTGACGATCGGACGCATCAACGGCAGCACGATCAGGGTGATTTCGACCCAATCGAGCACAAAGCCCAGCAGGAAGACGATGCCGAGGATGAAGATCACGGTACCGCTCGGGCCAAGGCCGGTCGACATGACCATGTTTTCAATGAGTTCGTCGCCGCCGAGCTCGCGTAGCACAAAGGAGAACACCGTCGCGCCCAGGAAGATGGCAAAGATGTAGGCGGTGGTGTTGAAGGTGGCCTTCAGAACGTTCCATGTCTTCGTGAAAGTCAGTTTGCGATAGGCAAGCGCCAGCAGTGTTGCGCCGATAGCGCCAATGCCCGAGGCCTCGGTGGGAGTGCAGATACCCGCAAAGATCGAGCCGAGGACCGCAAAGATCAGGGCCAGCGGCGGCAACAGCGCGACAAAGATGTCCTTGATGGCTGCCCAGTCCGGCGCGCGGGCGCCTTCCGGGGCCGGAGCCGCTTTCGGATTGAGAAGTGCAAGGCCGAATATATAGAGCAGATAGATCGCCCCCAGTAGCATCCCCGGAATGGCCGCCGCCATGAACAGGTCGCCGACGGAAAGCGCCATCTGGTCCGCCATGATCACCAGCATGATCGACGGCGGTATGAGAATGCCAAGCGTGCCTGAGGCGGCAACGACACCGGTCGACAGTGTTTTGGAATAGCGGTGCTGCATCATGGCCGGCAGGGAGAGCACGCCGAGGAGCACGACGGAGGCGCCGACAATACCGGTCGAGGCGGCAAGGATGATGCCGATCAGAGTGACGGTAATGGCAAGGCCGCCACGCACGGTGCCGAACAGCCGGGTCATTGAGGTCATCAGCCGTTCAGCGACACCACTTTCGTCAAGCATCAGGCCCATGAAGATGAACATCGGCAATGCCACCAGAACAGCATTGGACATGACGGCATAAACCCGGTTCACAACGGCGCCGAGCGTCAGATAATCAAGGCCGGTGAACGTATCCTCAAGGCCGGTCCAAGCCATGTTGCCCATATCGAACTGGTAAGCGAGCCCACAGAAAATTATGCCTGTTCCGGCCAGTGTCCAGGCTACCGGGAAACCAGTAAACAGCAGGCCGACAAAGCTCATGAACATGGCGATGACGAGCATTTCCTCGGTCGTTTCGACCAGGGTCGAAAGTCCGGCCGTAACCAGCACAAAGATTCCGATGAGAACCAGGAGGCGCGCAAAGCCCCGGCCTTCGCGCTCAGAAGGGTCGGCGACGACAATGGCGTGAACGTCATGCAGAAGGCGTGCAAGGGCCGCAATGCCCAGAAGGACGAAGCTGATCGGAATGATCGCCTTGAAGGCCCAGCGATAGGGCAGGCCCGTGGCGGACGAGGAGCGCTCGTCTACGCGATAGCTTTCCTGGAAATAGTCGAAGCCCTGGTCGATCATCAGCCAGATGAAAGGAGCAAGCAGGAAAAGGATGCCGAGGATTTCAATGACCCTTTGCGCACGCCGTGACAGCTGCATGTGCAACAGGTCGACGCGAACGTGGCTGTCCGTTGTCAGCGCGTAGGAAACGCCGATCATGGTGACGAGGCCATAGATGTGCCACTGCAGTTCGTCGAGCTTCGGGAAATTGATGTTGAACGCGTAACGCAGGACGACCTGGATGACAATGGCCGCGATAAGTACGAGGTTTGCCAGCATGACAACATGGCCGGTGAACTTGACTGCGTTGTCGATGGCGACTGCGACGCCGAAGCGGTCCGGGTCCTTGTGCTCGGTGATCGCCTCATAGGTCTCGGCGAGATCGCCTTCGTAGTCCGTGTTCATGGTCATCGCGCCGGTCCTCCTCAGTACGGCCGCAGCTCACCTGTTCGCAGTCCCGTCAAGGGCTGCAGCTGATGCGCTGACAAAGTCGGGAAGCCGTGCCCGGTGGTCCGGACACGGCAGTTCTTTTGGGATCAGAAGCGCGGCAGGAACGCGTTTTCTTCCCACAGGTCGTAGTTGGAGCGGAACTGGCTCAGGTCTGCATAGACTTCGGCGAAGTAAGCATCATTGGCGCTTTCTTCCGCGGCAACTTCTTCCCAGGTATCCCGGAAGAGCTGCAGCATCTCAGGACTCCACTTGCGGATCTCAACGCCGTTTTCCTCAACATTGCGCTTCAGCGCATCGAACTGCAGGGCTTCGCCCTCCGCAAAGCTGTCAGCCATCGAGGCCTTGCAGGCTTCGGCCAGAATGTGCTGGTGCTGCTCGGAAGCTTCGTTCCAGACGTCCTTGTTGATCAGGAGTTCGAAAACCGTGGCTTGCTGATGCCAGCCGGGGAAATAGTTGTATTTCGCTACCTTGTGGAAGCCCAGGCGCTGGTCGATCGCCGGCATGGAGAACTCGGTTGCGTCGATGGCACCCTTTTCAAGCGCCGGGAAGATTTCACCGCCCGGAAGAAGGGAGGTGGCAACGCCGAGTTTTTCCATGACCTTGCCGCCAAGGCCGAAGAAACGCATTTTCAGGCCCTTGAGATCATCGGCAGAATTGATCTCCTTGGAAAACCAGCCGGAGGTTTCCGGCGCGATCACTGCACACGGCAGAACTTTCACGTTGTATCCGGCTTCATCATACATGCGCTGGTACAGCTCAAGACCGTTGCCGTAATAGATCCATGCCATGTACTCGCCAGCTTCCGGGCCGAAGGGAATGGCGGAAAACAGTGGTGCGGCCGGGATTTTGCCCGCCCAGTAGCCAGCGGTGGTGTAGCCCGCATTGATTTTGCCCGAAGACACAGCGTCAAGGATTTCGAACGCAGGAACCAGCTTGCCGGGTTCGTAAACCTTCATGCGAAGCGTGCCGCCGGACATCAGTTTGACTTCTTCAGCAACACGCGGGATCGGCGTGCCGAGGCTCGGCAGTTCGGTTGAGAACGCAACGGGCACTTTCAGCATCAGTTTGTCGGCAGCAAGAGCCGGTTGTGCGGCAAGGCCGGCGGCAAGCACGAGGCCGGTCAGAAATTTGGTCATGTCTTCTCCTCCAGGGTGGTTGCTGGCGGCCCGGAGCGGGGCGCTGAGCAACGAAAAACCAGAGGTAAATAAAATTAACCTCCTGCTTCAGTCAACAATTTTGTTTACCTCTTGTTGAAAATTGAGGGTTTTAAAGGTCACTTCTAGAAAGCTAAGAAATTGGGAAACAGAAAGAAAATCGCCGATTATGAGGGAAAATACTTGCTCATGAGGTAAAGCAAGATTACCACTGTGGGCGGAGGTGCAGCATGAGTGATCTGAACAACTTGTTCGAACCTATCGCCGCGGAGTCGGTGGTGGATCTCGTCGCCAACCAGGTGGAGAGCCTCATCGTCCAGGGGATCCTGCCTGAAGGAGCTCGCCTGCCATCCGAAAGAGAATTGTCGGAACGTTTTGACGTGTCTCGCCCCAAGGTGCGCGATGCGCTCAAGCGGCTTGAAGATCTGGGGCTGCTCCATGTCCGTCACGGGGAGGGGACATTTGTCGCCCAGCTTTCCGGTCAAGCAATGACCCCGGCGCTCATCGATCTATATGCGCGCCACGGCGTGGCCTTCTATGATTATCTGGAATATCGCAAGGAACAGGAAGCCTTGGCGGCGCGGCTGGCTGCCGAAAGGGCGACTTCATCGGATCGGGCTGCGATTGAGGAAGTCGTCGCCGAGCTGGAGCGGGCGCAGGAAGAGGGCGACCTGGAGGCATCGGAAGAGGCGGACGTCAGGTTTCACAGCGTCATCGTCAATGCAAGCCACAATGCCATGCTCATTCACATGATGCGCTCTATTTACGACCTCACACGCCGGGGGGTCTTTTACAATCGCCGTTACCTTCGCACGATTGACGGTTCCGGCGAACGCCTGCTTGAGCAACATTTGCGTATCGCGGCCGCCGTCCTTGCCGGCAGTCCCGAAGAAGCGGAAGCTGCCGCGCGGGATCATCTCGATTTCGTTGAAATGTCGTTCCGTATCGGAGAGGACCGTGAGCGGCGCGAAGCCTTTGCCAAGAAGCGCAAGCAAGCCTCAGGACTTTAGATCGCCAACGCGAAGAGATTGGAATGCTGAGCCGCTTGGAGTTGCCAAGTAGATAGCTTGCCGTGGCATGTGCTTGCGCCCCAACCAGATCTGAGACCATGCATGTTTGACTGTCGGGAGTGACAATCTCTGACTGCATATTTGCAGACTTGGTGAGCAAAACAGACAATTTGGCCCGCGTGCTGCGAACTGGCATTTCTCGCCACCTTCAGGCAGAATCGTTGTTCCGGTTCTTCAATTGCAAAGGCACAACGAGGATTCCGAAATGGCGTCAGAACTTAAAGTCCTCGCAATATCAATCGCTTCAGCGGCCCTGCTATCCTCGATCACGCATGCGGAAGACTATGGTTATGTCAGCGACAATCACAGCTGGTCACTGAGCTGCAACAAGTCCGGCTACGTCTTGCAGTCGCAATATCCGGTCACCCGTTTCCATGAAGCTGGGGCGGGTTCTTCGGTAACACGTGAAAGGGAAACGCTTTATCTTGGCCGATCCTGCGATGCATCAAATACCGTGTTGGGAGAGGGCAAATGGTGTTGGGCCAATGGCGGATTTTTCGCTGAACTTGGTCAGCACAGAATGGGATTTCCTCGCCAGGAACTCGTTTGCCCGAACGAGGCTGACGATATTCTGGATTGCCGGTGTTGACCGTCAGTCGAGACGTACATGAGCTTTGGGCAAGGGGTTCCTGTCAGGCTAAGCAAGCAATCGCCCATGACCGGTCTTTATTCTTCGACAATGCCGTCGGACTTGAAACATCGATATCTGGGTAAACTGTCCGCCGTTTCCAGCCATGAAAGGCGCTGCGAGCGCCAGATATGAAAATGTGGCGGCAACGCCTCGGCCTGATCAAGCGATGCGATTGTTATGTAAATCTCTTGGGCGAACCGCCGGTCAACCAGTGTCAGCGATGTTCCGCAGGAGCTACAGAACGAGCGTGTGACGGTCTGGGAAGATTGATGCTCCTTCAGATGGCCCGTCAACAGTTCGAATTTGTCGTGGGAAAAGGCAGCCCATGCTGCCAAAGGCGAGCCGATCGATTTTCGGCAGCTCTCACAATGGCATAACTCCACCAGCTCTGGTGCTCCGGTGACGCGATAGCGAATGGCGCCACAGTGACAACCGCCGTCCAGTGTGCTGCTCATCCTTGTTCTCCCGCTACCTGTTCCAATACTCCTTGATCAAGTTCGAACTGGTCCGCTTCCACATCTTGGCAGTGGGCGGCCCCGGTCGGCATAGGCAAGACACATCACGATTTCTCCAGGAAGAGGAGCATCCGGTACGGTCAGGGTCATGGTATCGAAATGGTCGAACGACCAAGGGTTGTCCTTGTGTCCCAATGGCAGATCTATGGAGGTTCCCGGGCCTCCTGTTTTCACATTTGATGAAATGACAGCCTCGCCGCCACCCGCCGCTGCGCGCATCGGGGCGCCAAGTTTGGGGTGAATAACGGCACCGCCATGTTCCATGTCACCGCCAATGCCGACGATAGCAGCCTTTCCATAAGAGACGGGGGCGTTCCCGAGTTGGGCAACCGCCTGTTCGGCCAGTTCTGAGCCGAGCGTTGCGCCTATTTCAAAGAGCTCGGACAGATCGGTCTCGAAGCGACCAGCGAGAGGATTGGTGAAAACGACCATCGCTGCAACGCGTGTGACAGGGTCGCAAGGCTGACCGAAGGCGTCGGTCGTGATGATTTCCTTGATGAACAGAGATTTGCGACGAACGGGCATGGTGTGCTCCAAGTCTGCGAGAATGCCCAAGTCTTGCGCATTTTTCGGCTCCTGTCGAACGAGGCACCTGCGCGAACGCTTGCGTTTTCCGGATCGGCATGCACTCATTTTCGGGAGGAGAGGGGAATGAACCTGAACCGCTGGTCGATCTTGGCCGTCCTGTTTTTCGCCAGATTCACAATGGCGTTCCAGTTTCAGGCAACTGGAGCACTGTCTCCACTCATAATCGAAGAGTATTCGGCCAGTCTTGCGGATATCGGCCTGCTGGTCGGACTGTATCTGGCGCCCGGAGTGTTCATTGCTATTCCCGGCGGAGCGATCGCTGTCCGCTTCGGTGACAAACGCATTGTTGCGCTCGGCATGGTCATGATGCTCGTCGGCGGTCTCATGGCGAACATTTATGACGAGTGGAACCTGTTGGTCGCGTCCAGGCTGATGGCGGGTGCCGGTGGTGTCATCCTCAACGTCGTCATGACCAAAATGCTTGTCGACTGGTTTTCCGGGAAGGAAATTTCCACCGCGATGGCAATCTTCGTGAATTCCTGGCCAGTGGGTATTGCTGCTGCTTTGCTGGTACTTCCTGTTACCGCGCAGGTCGGCGGACTCGCCTTGGGTTGGTGGATGGTGTCTGGCCTTATCCTTGCCGGGCTGGTCGCTTTTCTCACCCTGTACCAACCGCCAGAAGGTGTGGAGGCAACCGCAGGTCTCCGGTTCGCGAGACTGCCCCTTTACCCTCTTACGCTCGCCGGCATCATCTGGGCTCTCTACAATGCCGCTCTTGCCATGGTGTTCAGCTTCGGACCGGCGCTTCTGAATGAGCAAGGATGGTCACTGGCGGAAGCCGGTACGGCCATCAGCGCATTCATGGTGATTTTCTCGATTGCACTGCCTCTTGGTGGCATTCTTGCGGATTGGACTGGGCGCCGCGACAGTATCATCGCTGTCAGCCTGGGAAGCTTTGCCGTGTTTATGCCCCTGGTTCCCTTGCTTCCTCCCTGGGCAATTGCTCTGGTCTTTCTTGTGGTCGGTGGACTGTTTGCGCTTGCCGCCGGGCCCATCATGACTTTGCTGGCTGCGGTTCTGCCGCCAGAAAGTCGAACCTTTGGCATTGGGGGTTTTCTTCACTCTCTATTATGCGGTCATGATGATCGCACCGAGATTTGCCGGAACTCTGGCGGATCGTACTGGAGACGCCGGAACAGCCTTCATCGCTGGCAGCGTGATGTCATTGACGTGTATAGCTGCCTTGCTTCTGCTTCGACAAAGCCGGACCGCGAGTGCGCCGGCAGAGTGATGGGGTGCATGAGGGAAAGCGCCTGAAGAATGGATGCGAAACGAGTTGAGCGGTGAGACTGCATGATCCGCTGAAAACCGGCGCCAATTAGTAGGAAGGCGATCTTCAAGTCTCGTTCAAGCTGCAAAGCTTGATGAGCCAGCTTCCATCGGCTTGCCGTGCCAGAACATTGACCGATGTTCCGCTGTCGTCCGTTCCTTCACTGAAGCGGGCGACGCACCAACCGAGATCGCCATCACAATCCGCACTTAATACATTGATGTCTTTGTTCTCGCCGCCTTCTTGCACCCATTCGCCATGGGTTGCCGCAATGGCTGCTCGTCCGATCGCGGGCGGACCATATGGTGAATAGAGCTCGGCTTCCGGTTCAAACATCAAGGAGCAGCCTGCGGCGTCGGCGGAGCGATAAAAGTCCACGTAACGATTGAACAGGTTCTGGCACTCGTCCTTGAATTCTGGTGAACCATTCATTCTGACTGCCCTCGGGTTCGGGATAACGAGGCTTGCGCCAACTCCATGTCGCCAGATGGTCGTTTTTCTTCGATGTGACGTCAATGATGGTGATGCGGTGGTAAGGAGAATGAGTGGTCAGAAACCTTTGCCAGCAAGCGGAATCAAGCATTGGGAAGTAGGATCGATTGATGTAAGCGGTTGATCTATTGCTGCTATTTGATCGGTGCGAAGGGCAAAATGGGAATAGCCTGTTCGCAAGAGCAGAGGATCTAACGCACGCCAACAGGGTCGGATCTGAGAGCCTCGGTGAAGAAGTCCATGAGCACCTCGATATTGGTTTGCTCCCGGAATTCCCTATGCGTCGCTACCCAGACACCAGTTTCGGGTTCGGTCGGAAAATGATCAAAGGGAACGAGATGCTGTGTGTTCTGCCCGACAAATACCGGCAACATGGCCAGACCAAGTCCCTGGGCTGCCATGTTGGCGAGTGTCAGAAAGCTGTCCGCGGAGAATTCAAACCGGTCGCGAACGCTTGAGAATTGCCACTCGCCGACAGTGGATTTCGCGAAGCCGGGTGCAACCCCTAACCATTTGTGCTCATCGATTGCTAGATCAGAAGTCCTTTCCAGATATTCTGGAGCTCCAAAAACCGCAAAATGAATTGATCCCGCGCGCACGCCGCTAAGTTCCGGCGGCAGTTCTTTCCCGGGCCTAATCAGTATCTCCGCCCCGGACAACGACATGTCGACCGGATTGTTTGATGCGGCGACTTCTATGTTGATGTTGGGATGGGTGTCTGCAAGTGACTTCAGATATTTGGGAAGAAGAAGGCAGGCTATTGCGTCGGTTGTGGCTAGACGAAATGTTCCTTCGATCCCTTTTGACGTCAACGCCAGGCTTCTGCGAATTCTTGCAGATGCATGATCCATCAACTTCAGCGATGCCAGGAGAGCACGGCCTTCAGGTCTGAGCCGATACCCATCGGTTCCCCGGTCGAACAGCTTGACGTCGTGGGAAGTCTCAAGAAGGGCAATCCGTCTCAAGACCGTTGCATGGTTTACGCCGAGCAGGCGAGACGCCGCCGACAGCGACCCGTGTTCAGCAACAGCGTGAACATACTGAAGATCATCCCAACGTAGCTTGTGCATGAGCGCACATCCTTTTGCCGGTTTTTTCCGAATTTACACCGGTTTTTGATCGTGGGAAATTTTTGATGTTCAATTTTGCACAGCTTGGGAGTGTCCGATGAAATACGGACTGAGTTTGATCTGCGCACTGGTCTTCACCGTGGTGGCTGGTTTGAGCACGGCCATTGCGGAGGGTAAATTCGACAATGCGATCAAGGCGCGTAAAGCTGTCATGTCGCTTTATGCCTGGAACCTGGGGCAACTGGCGGCAATGGCAAAGGGCGAAGTCGATTACAATCCGGAAGCTGCCAGGATTGCGGCTGAAAACATCACGGTCCTCGCAACCATGAACAATGGTGCAGCGTGGCCACAAGGGTCTGACAGCGCGGCGCTGCCGGGCCAGACCCGCGCAAAATCGGAAGCCTGGACAACCTACCCGGAAAGCGCCGAGATCAACAAAACTCTTGCTGAAGCTGCGATTGCCATGTCCGAAGTTGCAGATACCGGTCTGGAGAATATCCAGGCAAACATTGGTGCAATCGGTGGTGCCTGTAGCGCTTGCCACAAGAAATTTCGCGAAAGCGAATAACGGAATCGGATCGGAACGGCATGAAAAACTGGTTGTTCTCCGGGAGCCTTGTCTTCGCGTTGCTGCTGATTGTCGGCGGTTCTCTGAAAACCACCCACGCCGAAGACTTTCTCCTCCCTCAGCGTGACGGCGTCGTGCCGCGCACCACAGGTAAGGTTCCACATATCCAGATCGGAGCGAAACCCGTCCCCAAGCTATCGAACCGGCTGTTGCGCAAGGTGTCGACCCTTCCGGGAGTGGACATTCGCGCAACGGTTATTTCATTGCCCGGTGCCAAGGGTTTCTGGCTTGATGAAACCTTGAACTTGGCACACCCAGAAGCAATTGTCGGCGGGCGGGAGTTCGCACATTTGCACCCGGATGGAAGTCTGCACGCTTCTTTGCCACCGAAACGCGCGCGCGAAGCGGTCAAGGCCGGTTGGGCAGTTATGCATCCCTGGGCCAACAGTCGACCGGGCTGGGAAGGATTCGTATTGATTTTTACCCCTCGCTCGATCGAAGAGACAGACATTGTGTTCCAGCTTGTTCTTGACGGGTACAACTATGTCACCGGTCAGACCTTTGTTGCGCCGGACCGATAGTCCTTCGGTCCGGCCATAGCTCCGGCTCAACACCGAACACGCTTCTGCGCCAAGTGCAGTCTTATGATCCTTCCGGCAGCTCCGCGAGCCAGTCCAGTCCGTGGCCAACCCACTCGGCAGGTATGGAATGCCCGCGTTCGTGCAGGCAAAGTTCGAGAACGCGGCCGCTTTCGCTCCTGTCCCATCTTGTGCAGGTGAGGCGCTGGTCGCCGCTATCGACCTCGCGGCTATTTCCGGATACGCCGTTTGTCTCAGAGAGAATGTCAAAACCCTCTGGGATCGGCATGGAATTGTAGATGCCGATTTCGTCAAAGGCGACGACACGATCGGCCAGTCCATGGATGTGGCGCAGGTTGACCGGGCCGGTTGGGCAGGTTTGCGGATTTGATCTCCAGAAGCCACCAGCAATTGGGGCATAGGCCCTGAACAGGTCACCAGTGTAGCAGGCGACGTTCCAAACCATCGATGCTCCGCGCGAAAAGCCAGAGGCCAATGTCTGGTGTTCATCGATTGGCCAACGCTTGCGAACATCCTCCAGGACGGCACGAACGTAAGCTGCTTCGTCGCGCCCGCGCTCGGCCCGCCCGGCGCCGATCTGACGCCAGTAGCCAGTTTGCGCAAACGGGGCGACGAAGAGTGCACCTCGTTGCGTGGCGCTGTTGACCATTGCCCGGTTGCGGAATGTGCCTTCGGGCGACGCGTTCCAACCGTGAAAGTAGACGACCAGACGAAGAGGTGTCTTTTGGTCCCAGTCCGCTGGTTCCGCAGCCAGATAGTACCCGCCTTCGACTTCGCATTTTGTCTTTGTGCCGCAGGCTGAAGCCGTGAATGGAATAAACATAAGAAACAGCAAAAGAAGGATCGCACGCATCGGTCAGCCTCTTGAATTGCAGGAGAGGATCATTTGCATCGAACTGGTGACCTGCAAGGCAAATGTCCGTGAAGGTGAGTCCTTGCGAAGACCGGTTGGTTGTACCAGCAAGCCGTATTAACTTGCGAACGACGGCTGTCCTTGATTCATACGGGTCGTCTGCTCAAATCGTCGCTTCGACATCTGGAGACCTCAGCAAGTGCTCAATCTCGACCACATCACCGTCATCGCCCCATCGCTGAACGAAGGTGTCTCGCATGTTCGGGAGTGCCTTGACCTCGACATTCCATTCGGAACCCGACACGAATACATGGGCACGCACAATCACAGGCTTCAGCTCGGGGGCAGGGTCTATCTGGAGATCGTGGCGCTTGATCCTGAAGGTGTTTTGCCCGGGCGAGCGCGCTGGTTCGGTCTCGATGACCAGGAAAGTGTTCGCTCGGACTGGGAGGAAGGCCGGCGGTTGAGAGGCTGGGTTGCCAACACCGACCGTATCAAGTCCATTCCCCGGGAACACCGAGTTCACTTCGGTGAGGAAGTGCCGCTGCCTTTCGACAAGCCATCCTTTGCCTTCTGCATTCCGAAAGACGGCTCGCTTCCGCTAGATGGCGTGCTGCCGTCACTGATCGACCATAGAGGCGATCCCACATCAATGGACGAGATTCCGGACCTTGGAGCGCAACTTCGGTCACTGGCACTTGAGCATCCCGATCCCGTTTCAATCGCAGGGCTGTACCAGGATCTCGTGGTTGATCAGCCGCTGGAAATCGCAAAGGGCCCCAAAGTTCGTTATCGGGCGGTGATTGAAACGCCCTCAGGATTGAAAGAACTGACCTGACTCAGCGCTACATGTGCGTGGGCTCGGACATGTGATTTCGTTCACGGATGAAGCGAGCGGGCGACAGGGAAACAGCGCCAGGGAGGAAGCTGTCGCCTTGCTGCGGTTTTGCGCCAAATCCAGCCGACGGTCAGTGTCCACCGACTTCTCCCGGCTTTTTCCGGAATGTGTTCCAGATCGGCAGAAGTATCTTGCTGGATATCGGGATCAGGATCAGCCCCAGTATCAGTCCGAACACGCCATCCTGTGCGGCGGTCGCGGCCCAGGTGACAAAGCCTTCGGCCTGACCGATGGAATGGGCCAGTCCGTGGGACAGGTCATGGATCCTGCTGTAGAGCCAGCCGACACCAAGTTCTTTCGTTCCATGAAGGACAATTGAACCACCGACCCACAGCATGGCAGCAGTGCCGACAATCATGAGGAGTTTCATGAAGCCAGGCATGGCCTTGACGATGCCCCGACCGAGCGCGCGAATGATCGACAGACGCCCCTTGGCGGACATCATCAATCCAAGATCGTCTGCTTTCACAATCAATGCGACGGATCCATAGACCATCACCGTGATGCCGATGGCGACAACCGCCAGCGTGGCTGCTTCCATCCAGATGCTGCCATCTGGGATTTCTGCAAGGGCGATGGTCATGATCTCTGCCGACAGGATGAAGTCCGTCTTGATGGCGCCGGACACTCTTTGCTCTTCAAGGTGAACGGCGTCAACCGGAACGCTTGCAAGTTTGTCTTCTGCCTCGTGTTTCGGTGCGAACAAATGATAGATCTTCTCCGCGCCCTCAAAACACAAATATGCTCCACCGAGCATGAGGAGCGGCGTGATCGTCCACGGGGCGAAGGCATTCAACAGCAAGCCGGCGGGCAGGAGAAAAATGAGCTTGTTCTTCATTGAGCCCTTGGCTATGCGCCAGACAATCGGGAGCTCACGCGCCGGGCTGAAACCGGTGACGTATTTGGGAGTTACGGCTGCGTCATCAATGACTGCACCTGCAGCCTTGGATCCGGCCTTTGCCGCTTGACCAATGACATCATCCACCGAGGCAGCGGCAACTTTAGCAATCGCCGTGACGTCGTCGAGAAGGGCAAGTAATCCGCTCATTGTCGATCCTGAAGTGTATTGCGCTTTGGGGAGGTGAACATACGGTGTTTCTGCGATAGCTGGAATGCACCAAATGTGATCCGGAACAGTCTCCGGCAAGTTTGCCCCCGTCAATAGTTTCAGGCATGGACGCCGCACTCAACAAGATTGCAACGCGCATCCACAGACAACGAGGGTTCTACTTTCCGGTTTGGGAAGGGTGATCGCGTGCTCTGTTGCGCCCGGGAGTTGAGATAAAATCTTGAAAGCATCCCTTGACCGGAGCTTGTTCCGGGCGAATACCAACTAAGGCGGCCAGGTCTTAAAGTCCCGCGCGCTTCAGACCTTCAATGAAATGCTTGAGATCTTCGGTGTCCTTGTCCGGTTGGACAGATGCCCAGTGAGCGACGTTGAAATTCGGATGGGCCTTGAGAACCATTTCGGCTTCGTTCTTGGCTTCTTCCACCTTGTTCAACATGCCGTAACTTGCCGCCAGAATTCTGCGGCCTTCGGTCGGGTTCTGCATGGATTTGATGCTGGAAATGGCTTCATCGTATTGTTTGAGATTGTAGTAGGCGCCGCCCAGGTGCCAAAGATACTGGTCGGGATAAAAGGGATTGAGCTTCATGGCTTTTTCCAGGAGCTCGATTGCCTCCACGGAGCGCCCGCAGTGAGCAAGCGCATCGGCCATGTCCGACATGAGGTCGGCATCGTTCGGGTTGAGCTTGATCGCACGTTCATAAGCGCTGATCGCTGCGTCATGTTCCTTGCGGTAGAGATGCGCGAAACCGAGTTCGCCAAAACCTCGGGCGTCCAGTGAATCCAGTTCGATTGCGTCGAGAGCCAGGACAAGCGCATTATCGATCGCAATTTCAGGTTCCGGAGCCCAATTGTAACGCCAGTCCAGATTCAGGGTTCGTGACTTGGCAGCCATTGCCCGCGCGTATTTCGGGTCGTTGTGCAAGGCGTTTTCGTAAAGTTCACGTGCGTGGCTGACCCCGATACGGGTGTAGCTGAAGATGTATCTCTGGCCCTGCAACACGAACCCGTAGGCGGCCATGTTCGCCGGAGGAGTCTGTTTGAGCCTGTCCAACTCCGAAGATTCAATTTTTGCGGCTGTCGCGGACACGATGACCTGGGTGATCTCGTCCTGCAGGTCGAACAGATCCTCGATTTCCCTGTTGTATTGCTCGCCCCAGATCGTTCGGTTGCGGATGACATCGATCAGTTCGATGGTGATCCTGATCCTGTTGCCGGCCTTTCGAACAGAGCCGTTGACCACATACCGCACCCCGAGTTCGCGCGCTGTCTCCAGCGGTGTCATCTGGCGGTCGCTGTAGATGTATGCCGAATTTCGCGAGATGACGAAGAATTGGTGGAACTTCGACAGACTGGTGGTGATGTCTTCTGTGAGGCCATCTGCAAACCAGCTGTCGCTTTGGTCGCTTCCCTGAAAGGCAAATGGCAGAACCACGATTGACTGGTCCACAACCGGACCAATCTCAGCTTCGCCGCTGTCCTTGCGTTCTCGCCTGAGACCAGCAGTCATCGCAGCGCTGGTCGGATTTTCATGAATCTGGAAGACGTCGATGTTGTCCTTGATATTCTTGAACTTCTGAGCGCCGAGATACTCATAGCCGATCGACATCTTGCCGCTGACACTGTCATAGACCGACCCCGAAATGCAGATACGACCCGGTTCGGAAAAGGATTCTATGCGCGAGGCAATATTGATGCTGTCACCGGAAAGGTTGTCGTCGCTTTGGAGGACGTCTCCCAGATTTATGCCAAAGCGGAATATGATTTTCTTGTCGCCGGCAACGTCCTCGTTCATTTCTCGCAGCTGCTTTTGTATGTCTACCGCGAATGTCACCGCATCGACTGCGCTGTTGAAAAGCAGAAAAACACCGTCACCCGCGGTATTTATGACTTCACCGGAATGCCTTTGAGCAAGGGAGGTGAAGTGTTCCAGGCGCGCGCGAACGGCGAGGGTCGTCCCAATTTCGTCTTCGCCCATCATCCGGCTATAATTGACGACATCTGCAAACACGATTGCAGCGAGGCGTCTTTTTAAGCCGTGCTCAGACCCGCCGTTCATATTACTACACCGTCAATTAGAAATCCTTGGCCGCTTGATAAGTTCAAAGGGCGACCTGGTAAGGCGTTCGCTGATGTGTTGTCTGTTGTCCGTCCATTCGGACCTAAGGAGACCAACGTGGATTGTATCATGATGTTGGCCGTCTGCGTACCAGCCTTCACGGGTACGGCCTTCCTCGGCGAACCCTGTGGCTGACAGAAGTTTCCGGGAAGCCGCGTTATCTGCCCGGTAGATCGTTGACACTCTATGCAGTCTCAGCTGGCCGAACGCCAGTTCCAGCAAGGCAAGCAACATCGTGGAAGCCAACCCGACGCATCTGTATTCCCTGGAGACGAACATCGGAATGACTGCATCTCCGTGGATGTAATTGATCGCCTGAACACCACAGATGCCGACCGGTTTTCCTTCCGGATCTTCCGTGATGAACCAGAGTGCTTTCGGAGGGTCATTGAACTGCAGTGCCGGCTTCCAGCTTTCAGCGATGTACTGCCGGTTCACAGGCAAAGGCAGGCCACGATCGAAAAGCGCGATATCCTCAAAACAGGCGAACCAGTGATGCAAGGAGTCCAGGTCTTCCTCGTTCAATGGTCGAAAGAAAATTTTTGTCTTGTCTGCCAAATTTGAAACTTCTCACTTAAAGGAAGGTATTAGTACAACTTTAATTCGACATGCAATCAAGAAGATTTATGCATTGACTGAGACTTGACTGACGCAGGGGAGAATGCCTTTGGGTCAAGATGATCGACCGAACTGAGAAGAAATATTCTGGAAAGTGCCTCGGTTTCGTAAGTGTTTTTCTCCTCCGAAAAGTGTGTGGATTGCGCTGAAAACCGTGAGTCCAGGATTGGCCAGGTAGTTTCGACATTGGCAGAACCTGTAGTAGCCGACAATCGTTCGCCGGAAAGATCGGCCGGTTAAATGGCCAAGTCAGGAGCTGCCGCGGTTTCCATTGCAAGAGTGAGGCACGCACACGCTAGGGAGGAGGGCGGTGGACCATCTCGCTACGCTCGTCCGGAAATGGATAACGCCGGATCTGGAAACCCGGCGTTGGATCTGATTGCAGTTCTCGTGGGACTGACAGGTTTATAGAGCCCCAATTTCCTTGTAATAGCGCTCTGCTCCAGGATGCAGTTTGATCGTGCCTTCTGCCTTTGCGCCATATTCGGGGGTGAGAACCTTCGCCCAAGGGGCGTCTGAAGTGATGCTGCCGACATTTTCCCAGAAAGCCTTGGTCATCTGGTAGACGAGTTCTTCGTCCATATCTGTGCGAACGGCAATGCTGACACCGGTGTCGTTGGACATGACCGGACCATCATTCACCTGATTTTCGTAAAGGCCCGCGGGCACTTCCGCCCGATGTCGGAATTTGCCAAGGAACTTGTCAACGGCTTCACCGCTGTGATCTTCCGGCCCGATGAAGCGGACCTTTTCGGTCTCGGTGAACTGGATGAATTGTTGGCATGGATCGATGCAACCATTGACATACATGTCGATCTTGCCATCCAGAAATGCCTGAAAACCTGTCTTCCAGTTTGCCTTGATCGCGTCGAAGTCTTCGCCTGCGACCAATCCTGTCGTTGATGCGATCCACCCCTTTGCAGCATTGTAAGCGCCGCCGCCCTGCGGCCCGAGAAACACCGTGGCGCCTTCGATATCGTCGAGATATTCAATGTCGCTGTCGGCGCGAACGGCAAAGTGATAAGCACCCCACGGAAAGGCCATCAATTGGCTGACATTCGCGGCAAGTGCCTCGTTATCCTCCACATCCTTGTACATCGCTTTCTTGTTGCTGAGCAGAAAATGGATCGTGGGAGACCCCATCGACATGTCCAGATTTCCGTTTGCGACCTCCAGCATGTGAACGGTCGCAGCTCCTCCGGCGGCAACCTCAATCGTCACGCCGTCCACGTTCTCGGTCACGATGTTGGCAAAGGTCGACATCGTGATTGCCTGTCCAAGGCTCGGGGCAATCGTGGCCATCTTGAGGGTAACGTCTTCCGCCCAGCTGGAAGGGGCAAACAGCGTGGAAGCGAGAAGGGCAGTCAGAGTGAGTTTACGCATGATGTTTCCTCCCTTTGTCATGCGAATTCATTGGATGCGCGCGACGTTGCGCGGTTCATCAGGAAATGTCTGCCGAGCAGAAGAAGACACAACGCAAAGGCAGCACCTGCAATCATCAGGTTCGGCACAAGTGTCAGGAGGCCCAGAATGACCCGGGCAATACGTTCGCCCGGTCCAAGTGCGCTCCTGTCAAAGCCGCTGAGTGCGGAAGCGGTCATCCACATGGCAAGTGCGAAAGCCATGATGACCCAGAAGAACTCCAGCCAACCGACCGTTGTGATGTCGAGCATGGCCCGGCTGTTCGGGAGATCTTCTCCGAACCAGACGAAGAGCATCTGCAGCTTGTAGAGAACGGCTGGATGATAGACGAAAACGAACGGGATCAGGAAACCGGCAATGCCAATGCGAGCCGCCTCGAACCCGGTTCGAACAGGGTCTGCCCCGGCGATCGGCGCGGCTGCAAAGGCAGCGAGTGCGACAGGTGGGGTCACCGTTGACATGACCGCAAAGAAAACCACGAAAAGATGCAGTGTCAGAGGGGGAATACCTACCGTTTCAATGCCGGAACTCAGCGCAATCACGATAATGAAATAGGTGGCGCCGGGTGGCAGTCCCATTCCCAGAACGATTGACCCCAAAGCCACGACGATCAGGACGAGAGGAAGCGGACCACTTGCCAGTTGCGTTAAGAGAAGGGCAAGGCGTCCTGAAAATCCGGACACCTGTATCAATCCGACGATCAGTCCAATCGCGGTAACGATCACGACAATGGCAGCAGACATGCGTCCTGCGGAGACGAACGCCGACCACAGGCGTGCGGGTGATCGAAAAGAAGGAAACAATACGAGCGCAGCAGCGAGTGCGGCGGCGAGGCCGTAAAATCCCGCCTTTGGCACGGATGGCTGAACGAAGAGGAAGTAGGTGAGAACCCCGAGCGGAAAGACGAAGACCAGGCATTGAACAAGCTCCTTGCGGTTCAGCTTGGGTCTTGCGTCCGCTGGAAGTGTGCCAATGCCCTGTTTTCTGGCTTCGAAGTAGATCGTCAGAAACGTGCCGAAATAGTAGAACACCGCCGGAAGGATCGCAGCCACCACAATGTAGCGGTACTCAAGCCCGATCTGTCCGGCGACGAAGAAGGCGACCACGCCCATGACGGGCGGCATTACCTGTCCGCCGGTTGAGGCGGCAGCTTCGACTGCACCGGCAAACGCGGGTCTGAAACCTGACTTCTTGATGACTGGAATGGTCATGACGCCGGTTGAGACAACGTTGGAGATCGCGGCCCCCGAAAGCGTGCCGAATAGGGCTGAGCTTGCCACTGCAGCATGAGCGGCGCCACCGACGAAGCCCCCGGTCAGGCGATTGGCAATCTTGAGGAGAAGGTCACCTGCGCCCGAAGCCATCATCACGGCGCCGAAAACGATGTAGATCAGGACATTGGTTGAGACGACTTGAAGCGGTTGACCGAACATGCCACCTGTCTGCGCCCAGAAATTCTGCACCATCGAGCGCAGGTTCTGCAGAAAGCTGGCCTCGGATCCCGCAAGAATGCCTGTCCATTGCGGCAGGTCACCGCGCACGAAGAAATAGACGACCCAGAACAGGCAAAACGCAACGATGAAGCCGCCAAACATCCTCCAGGTCAGGTAGAGCGTAATCGCTGTCGCCAACGGAAACATCAGGTAGTCAATTGGCTGTGCCGAAGGCAGTGCGCCGCCATCCGTTGCGAAGATTTTCACGATCCAGGCACTAAAGGCAATCAGCGCAAGCGCCGTCAGCAGCCAGTTCAGCCATTGCAACGTTCGAGAGCGATGAAGCGTCAGCAGCGAGATTGAAAAGGCGAACAGGATGGGAAGGCCAAGGATCAGCCCTGTTGGCAGCATGAAGTTTCTTTCAAAACTTCGATAGCCGCCTCCAAGCCAGTGTTCGCGGATGAGCATTCGCTTGTCGCGGCGCGACAGTTCATCGAAACCGGGTGTCGTGACTTCGATAAACCATCGGACAAATTCCGAAATCGGCCCAGATGCTGCGTAGATCAGGATGACGAGGGTAAAACAAAACGCAATTGCGTCCGACAACCTGAAGTTCAGTTGCCCTTTCGGAGGTAAACTGTCTTTCGCCATGTCCGGGCTCTCAAGCGCCTCACTCTGCGGCATCTTCAGCCTCTTCGACATGGATCTGCCTGACAGGACCGCGATAGGCCTGGGTCAGTTCAGTCGGTACCTCGGTGCCGTCCTTGAGGAACGGAAGAATGCCCTTGCGCTTGGATTTGCCTCGCATGACCTTGATATCATCTTCCGATTTTGTGACGCGCTGGGCGAGGCGACGGCCCCATTGGGCAAGATATCCGTAAAGGCGGTCGATTTCAGCCTGATGGCCGGTTCCTTTTGCCAGATCGTAAAATTCGTCCGGGTCCGACTCCAGATCAAACAACATCGGACGAAAACCACCTTCCGCATGCATCAGTTTGTAGCGGCCGTCGAACACCATGAACAGGCGCGCATCACGCGGTTCCAGTCCGAGTTTGACGCATTGCGGCGTCGGCGAGTAGTCGAACTCGCTGATCACGTATTCCCGCTGGTTGTCATCTCGACCTTGAAGGAAGGGCAAAAGGCTGCGACCTTCCAGAATGTGGTCGGGCACCTTGTCGCCTGCCACCTCCACAAATGTTGGCGCAAGATCAATTGCTTCGACCAGGGCGCTGCATTCCGTTCCCCGCGTTTCATCGGCTTCAGGTCGCGGATCGTAGACTATCAACGGCACCTTGACCGATTGCTCGTGAAAGAGATCTTTCTCACCCAGCCAGTGATCTCCCAGATAGTCGCCGTGATCGGAGGTCAGTACGACCATGGTGTCATCCAAGCGACCTGTATTTTCCAGGAAATCGAGCAATTTTCCGAGTTGATCATCACATTGTTTGATCAGGCCCATATAGGCAGGGATTACCTTTTCGCGAACCTCGTCCTGCTGGAACGCCGCGGCGATGGGGCCGTTCATGTAAGCCCCGTAAACGGGATGCGCTTCCTCGCGCTCGATCGCGTGCCGTATCGGCTGCGGGACGTGTTTTTTGCCATACATGTTGTGATACGGGGCAGGCACGATATACGGCCAATGAGGCTTGATGTAGCTGACATGAGCGCACCATGGCTCGTCAGCCTGTTCGATGAACGAAATTGCCTGAGACGTCAGCCAAGGGGTTTCGCTGTCTTCTTCACGGATGTTGGCAGGTTTGTCCGCGTTGTCGAACATCCAGCCGCTGGCAAGCTCATTGTCCTGAATGCCGGCATTGGCAAAATCGGCCCAGGGGTTGTCGCCGTCATAGCCCTTTGATTTCAGATACTCGTTATATGGCGAGCGTTTTTCGTCGTAAAAACCGTCCGGACCCTGGCCCCACAGTCCGTCGTCGCGCACCCAGACGTCGAAGCCGCATTCTTCCTGTCGCGCGCCGATTACGCTGTCTGGACTGAGGCCGAGACGGGCCATGCCTTCCTTGTCGGCCTTCATGTGCGTCTTGCCGATCAACCAACATCCCATGCCCGCCTTGCGAAGGTGATCTCCCATTGTCAGTTCACCGATGCGCAGAGGGAAACCGTTCCATTGTGCTCCGTGAGAGGAGGCATAGCGCCCCGTATACGTGCTCATTCGGCTCGCACCGCAGATCGGCGATTGCACATAGGCGTTTGTGAACCGAACGCCCATCGCAGCTACGCGGTCAAAATTCGGTGTGTGCAGATGCGGATGACCGGCGCAGCTCAGATAATCGAAACGCAACTGGTCGTACATAATGAACAGAATATTCAGCGGATCCCTCCCAAGTTCGCTTAGTGGGTAGGGTAAATCCAACTATCCATAGCCATCAAATGAGTATTTTTCCGTATGAAGAATTTTGGTTATGGCTTAATCCCAGTCCTTGCAGTGATCCAGAACCAGATCGGCAAAGGCAATTGCGGCGGGGGTCAGTACCCGGTCTTTCGCTGAAGTCAGTGCAATCGAGACAGTAGGGAGGGGGTCTTCGATGGGAACGACACCGATATCCCATTTCGAACGGATTTCGGGGATAGGCAGGCTGGGAAACGAACAGAGAAGGTCTGTCCCCTCCAGCATGGAAAGAAGGCTGAGAACGGAATCGGACCTGGCAAAGGGCTCAGGTGGTTCAACGCCCCTGTCTTCAAAAAACTGGTAGTAGACCGGACGTCGTTCCTTCGGACCAATCATGATCCAGCGTCCGTTCCGCAATTCGACCGGATCCGTCACGTTCAGATACTTCGACTGGCTTCCGCTCAGGATTGAGATGGGTGTCGTGAAGAGCTTTGTTGCGTGAAGTCCTGGCAGATCATTCAAGGAAGGCGAAGGTCCGAGAACAAAGTCAGCTTCCCCGCGACGAAGAGGAGAGAAGGCAGCCGGTGCGTGCCCGCCCGTAATTCCGATTTTCACGCTTGGAAACCGTTGCTGAAATCTGCGCAGTACGGTCGGAACGATCTTCAGAGCGGCAAGGGGAGACACAATGATGTCTATTGTGCCGACATAATCACCCTGGATCTGGGCGACTTCTTCGTGAAGTTTCTTGATGTCGACGAAAATCTTGCGGCAGCGATCCACAATGATCTGACCTTCCTTTGTCGGTACGACTCCATAGGACGCGCGAAAGAAGATCGGAGTGCCCAGGTCAGCTTCGGCGGCCTTCAGGGCCTTTGTGACTGCCGGTTGGGTCTTGTTCATGCGCTGGGCGGCCGCGCCGAGGCTGCCAAGGTCCGCGATTGTTACAATCAACTCAACATGTTGAGGCTTCAACCGGCCCTCCCATATGCATGCACATTCTCAACCTGAGAATAGAAGAATGAGCCTGGGAAAAGAAGTGCTGCAATTCGGTGCGTGTGGGGGAGGGCAGATTTGTTTCTTTCACCCATGAACCTGAGCCCGGTCGCCTAAGCGTTTCATATAGTCTTCCGGAGAAAGACCGATCGTGAACTCGAAATCAGGTGCCCATGTGCTCCGGATGCGCGATATGCGCCGACCGAGGTAAAGGTCCCAATCGCGAGAGAGCCCGGAACGTGCGATGTCGGCCTGGTCTGGCAGGGTTTCAAAAAAGTGCTCCATGCCACGCAACTGAGCGAAGTAACGGGGAGGACATACGACGGTCACGGTCTCAAAGGACTTCAGTTTTTTCAGCTGCTTAAGAAGGTCGCCGGAAAGTTGTTCGCCCTCCTGATCGAGCGCCCAGACCAGTGCGACATTGCCTTGCTTTCGCGTGTCTGAAAGCAAAACGGCACCGGGGTTGCGACTTGTCACGAGATTGCGAAGGCTGCGCAGAGCGAACCGAAGGCTGAGATTGTGAAATCGTTCTTTGATCATGCTCGTGTCCGACCCCTAATTCTTTTTTATCGGGGTATCCGGCAGTTGCGCCAGAATGCGTAGCTGCTGGGCAATTTGCGAGGCACCCTTCCAACAGTCGTGGTTCCGTGCGCAGGCTAAACTCATGGCCTTTCGCTCTTCCGGATTGCTAAGCCGCTGCAATTTTTCGCCAATTCCGTAAGGGTCGTCAGCAGAGCAGCTTAAGTTCCAGCCAGCGCGCGAGCCGTATCCGGCTCTTGCTTCCTGAAGGTCCATTTCCGGATGATTGTTGGGAACGAAGAGGGTTGGAAGCGCAGCTGCGATGTTTTCATGGAACGTGTTGTATCCTGCAGCACAAACTGCATAGTCGAACGCCTTCAGATACCGGCCCAGAGGGAAGATCTTGCGCGACAGCAGGCGCTCGTGAAAGTCAGTCCGGTCGTCGATGTGCAGCGGAGACCTGACTTCAACGGCGATGGTGTCCGGCTGCCTGTCTAGAAACTCCAGCAGAACCTGACGGGCGAGTGTCATGTCGAAATTCGCCTCTGAGCCCAGTTGAACAAGGCAGAGTGTTGCTTTGTCCGGCAGGTTGAGCTCCTGTCTTGCTTGCGCTTTGCCCAACTGATTGTTTGGGTGGGTCAGCAGGACAGGTTGGACTTTCGTGACACGTTCCGGGTCGTTTCCTACGTGACCGGGGTCCATGGCGTGACACAGTTCTCCAGGCTCGAAAACCGCGTCGAAATGGCCGTCAAGTGAAGACGATTGGGGTCGATCCGTGCGCCACAATCCGCGCCGGATCCAGACGCTGGGACATTTGCCATGGGCTTCGACAGCTCCCAGAAACCCCGCATATGGAACACTTCCGTCAAACAGGACCAGAGACGGCTTGTAGAAATTGAGAGCGTCGAGCAATTCCTGAAAAAAATAGGCGTTCCAGATTTCAGGATCCAGCTCCAGCCGGCGGCTGAAAGGACGGAATTCAGCCAGATGGCCCATCGAACGCGCAACTTCAATGGCTTCAGACATTGAGAAGAACACTGTGTCCACACAGGGCCCAATTGCTGTGGTGATGGCAAGTTGACGTGAAAGATGCCCAAGACCAACGCCGTTTGAGGTAACCGAGAGGACAACGGGTTTGGCGGATGTCTCCTGACCTTTGGGTATGGCCGGACGGGTGTCATTTGAGGTCTTGCAGACCAGGTCGAATTTGCGAGTGAACTGGTCCAGACCGAAAGTGTCTTTTGCGAACGCAGCTGCATTTTTCGATGCCTTTTCCATCATCGAGCAGCTGGACAGCAGACGGTCATACACCTTGGGTGCCTGTTCTGGCTCCGCATAAAAACAGGCGTCGCCAAAGATGTCCTGAAGGTAGTGGGGTACAACACACGGCAAGCCGCTGGCCAGGGCTTCCAGCACACAATAACCAAACGCTTCAACCAGGCTATCGGAATGGAAATAACTATAAACGTCAAGATCTTGCAGGAAAGCGGTGATCGGCAGTTTTGAGAACGGGAGAACCTGCCAGTTGCTTGGAATTGTCTCAAACTGGTCGAGATAGGACTGAGAGGCGCCCATCATGCGAAAAGCGAAATTCGGAGAAGCCGGATAGCATTCCTGAGCAACTGATGGGGACGGCCACTTGTCGGAGCTGGGCCGGCTGTGGCGTCCGATGACAAGTTGTGAATTTGGAAGCCTCTGGTGCCTTCCTGGAAAGTCGGATGGGTCGATCAGATTGGTCCAGTCGCTGTCATGCAGAGCATGAGAAAACCCGTTCAGCTCAAGGTCCTTTCGGACGATCTTGCTGACAGGCAGCAGTTTTAGCCGATGACCAAACCAGTCGGTCGCAAGATCGGACCAGTGCTCCGTCTGATAATTGGCTCTTCCTCTGCGATCCCGAGTTGTGTGGTGGACAACGAGATAGAAGGTTTCAGCGTCGAACCCGGTCCTGCAAGTTACCCGCTTGTCCAAGAGGGAAGGGTGGTAGAGGAGGGCTACCTTTGCCCTCGGTCTTTCAGTCCGCGGAACGATGACCGTGCCCGTTGAGTGGATTTCTTCGATCAGGGCTGCGTTCAGAACCTGATTTCTGGCAAACAAAGGAGAAGACAATGGGATGATCCCAGCCTTGAGGCCAGCCTGTTTGCAAGCGCGAATGTCATATTTGAGAGAAGTTGTCGAACCGCCGGGAAAGCGCAAATCAGCAAGATAAAGGACATCAAGATCCATGTTTCAATCCGTTTGAGGACATCAGCAATATCAAACCAGCCTGCTGATTTTCAGGAGGCCGAACCTCCATAAAGGCGCCATAACTCCAGACCGCGATTGAAAAGCGGACCTGGCAAGCCGTCCAGGTCGCCGTCATAGTAGCCCGCAGTCTTCATGTTGGACTGAACTTCAATGATTGTGTCGCGTGACCAGCTTAGCGCTTCGGCGCTGATTTTAGCCAGAGTTTCACCTCTGTCCGCCGTCAGTGCGGCAAGAAGGAGCTCCGACGCTTTGCGCGGCGATTTCTCGATATGAAATCCTTCATCGTAAATTGCGGCTGCTGCCAGCGCGGCTTCCGCATAGCCCTGCCGCGCGGCCAGCTCGAAAAACTCCACTGCATGTTCAGGCGACTTGTAGATGCCTTCCTTGGCAAAGACCCCAAGATTGAATGTCGCCCGGGCTGCTCCCTCGGAGGACGCATATTCCAAAAGGGTTATTGCACGCTGAACGTCTCGCGGGCCGCCTGTTCCGGTGTAAAGAGACACTGCGAGGTTGATCGCCCCATCGGCACTGCCGTTCTGATAGGCTTGCTCAAATTGCTCTCTCGCAGCAGAGAGGTCCTTGGGCACGCCTTGCCCCAGCTCGTACAGCAATCCCAGGCTCACCAATGCGCGTGTGTTACCAGCGGAGGCTGCCTGCTTGTAGAAGTCGATGGCACCGTCCGTGTTGCCGACCGCTGCATACGCTCTGGCGAGCAATGATTTGTAATGGGCGTCTTCCGGAAAAGTCTGAATTGCGCTCTGACAGGCGTTAATTGCGGCTGTTGCGTTATCCGCCAGACGATTGAGCGAAACCCCTTGAAAGGCGATAGTTGAATCGTTGGGGTGGGTGGCGAATTTCCTGCAAAGTTCTGCAGGTGTCATGTTGTCTGGATTGTCAGACGCCATTTGTGAAACGAGCTCTTTCGCCTGTTCGACATTTTGCCCGTTTGGAAAGCGTTCAATGTAGTACTCGAGCAGGGATTTGTTCCGGGAATCAAGAGCGTTGGTCCAGATTGCGTCCTCCAGACTGGCGACATTTGCCGGGTTCTCTGAACGGGCGGTTCCTGGCGACGCATTGCTATTGCCGATTATGGAGCGTGCTTCCTCTGCAAAGCGTCCTTCGGGATAGCGGCGCAAATACAATCCGATCAGTTCCGGATCTTCTTGCCGCGCCGACAGTTGCCAAAGCCTGCCTTCCAGATCCTGTTCGGCTTCCTGGCCCGGCTTGAAAAAGAACTCGGGTTTGACGGAAAACTGGACATAAGGAACCTGAGCGCCTCCGGTGTCCTTGCGCACGTGCTTGTTGACCTTGGCCAGTACGGACAGAACCTCCTGTCCGGGTGCGCGCAAGTGCGAGAGCAGGGCTGATGCGTACGGGCTGTTGTTGCCGGCGCCGTCATAGGCAACCTTGCCGGGTTGAGTGGCAAAACCGATCAGAAACCCGCTCACGTCCGGCGGCGGCGCAAGGCCAGCCTTGAAGTGGCCGATGCGGTCCTGGAACGGGTTGTTCTGGCAAGCGTCCAGAAACACCATTTTGAAGGCACTGCTGTTTCCGACCTGTTCAAGTAGCTGGTCGAAATGAAGGCTTTCACTGACTAGGCTGTCAACGTCCTGAATATTTGCGTCCACCGGTATGAGATAATTCTTGCCACTCAACTGGACACCGTGTCCGGCATAGTAGACGAGCACTGCACTGGCGTCGTTCTGGACAGCCCCTTCTGCAAACGTCTTGAGCTCCCGGGTAAAATCCTCCTGCGTAGCGTCCAGGACCAAAGTGACGTCAAACCCGAGCGTCTGAAGCGTTGCAGACATGCTCTCTGCATCGTTGCGAGCATTTGGCAACACATCGGAACCATAATTGGCATTGCCGACCACAAATGCCATTCGGGTTTCCGTGTCGCCTGTCTGGGCAAAAGGACCGCCGCCAAGGATGCTTGCAGACACCAGGCTCATGCTGAAGACAAGACTGAACTTCCTGAGGCTTCGCCCGATTGAAGTCATGTAGCTTGTCATGACAGAGCTCCCGTCAAATGGCGATAGCTTTAGCGAGGCTGATTTCAACCGCCTGCAGGGTTTCGGTGAGAACCGCACGCTGCTGGCGCTGACGGTTTGCAATCACGATATCCTGCGACCGGACGACACGGATCTGCTGAACTTTGCCAATCCCCCGTTGAATGGCCGCCAGGGCTTCTTCGCTGCTGTCTGCTTCGCGAACTTCCACAGCCATTTGCCTGACGATCGGCACAGCCGCTTCCGCGACCGCGCTACCTCTTTTGGCTTCGCGTTCCAATCTGTCCCCGAGTTCCTCAAGCACTTCGGAGATGCATATGTAGGGCGTTCCTTCGATCTTTGCCCTGGTTTCACACCTTTCCGCTTGCTTACGAATGCGTACTTCGATGTTCAGAAAACGCTCAAGGGTCATCCGTTCGTTGTCTGAGGTCGGTTCATAGCCGCCATTGCTCTTGGGGACAAACAAATGCAAGGGGATCGGATTGGTTCCCGATCCCTTCTTAACGCTTGGGGACTCGCTTTCGTAAGCGGCGACCATGATTTTTTGCTCTTTGGCGATGGCCTGCACATCCAGTCCTCCAACCTCGCCGGGTGTCAGGGAGGGAAGGGACGATGAGCTGGTCGAAAGTTCCAGTTTTTGCCGGGCCGATTGCCAGCTGCTTGTCCGCGAAGAGAGCGACAGATCCTGGCTATGTTCCCTGGCCGAACTGGTCGCACCGGTAAGCCAGGTAACTAAAAGAGATACGACAAAGGAAAGCAATCCAACAAGCTTGCGTTTCGTTATCTCGGTCATAGGGTGTCCAAATAATTAGGAAATATAACTATACGGAATTTTCAAATGTAATCTCAACAACGTACTTCAGATTTAGAGCACTTTTGCCGTCGAGGAAACCTCCTGAAGTAAAATTCTCATCTTGAGATCTGGAGTCGCCTGATTGCTTGACTTGAGCGAACTCAAATGGGAGGAACTTCGCTCATCTGGCTCCGGAGGTCCTCTCGTCGAACATTAAACTTATGTTGTTGTTTGGCAGAGGGGAAATCTTATACGGTGTTATCACCGTACCTAGTGTAAACGGTCGCGCCTCGTAGTTCCCCGATATTGCAGCAACTTCAAAAACATGCCAGCCTCGGAGTCCAAGGCGGAGGAGAGAAGACATGCCTGAAATTTCCAGTGATCGCGATTGCCAGACCGTTATCACCACTTTCGAAATGACACCGGGAACATGTTACGACTTGCTGGAGGAACTAAAGGACGCTTATGAGAATTTCATTCGGCACCAGCCGGGATTCATTGGCGCCGGGCTTCATGTAAACGACGCTCAGACACGCATCGCCAATTACTCCCAATGGCGTAAGAGGGAGGACTTTCTGGCCATGCTCCGCTCTCCGGAAATGCGCGAGCGCAACAGACGCATAAGCGCATTATGCAAGCATTTTGAACCAGTCATGTATGACGTTGCGGAGAGTTTCGACACGTGACCGGAATCCGGTTTTGAAAGAGCTGGTGGCGGCGGGCAAATGATCGCCGCCCAGATTTCGATGACCTGCCTTGTTCCGACGGGTTTTGCGGAGACGAGGAAGCACGTTGCCCTTCAATTTTCAGCACGGGTCAAGCGCCGGTGCAAACCTTAAAAAAGAAAATGTCCTATCAGTTTGTTGTTTGTAATGATCTCAGTCCCGAGAGGCTGACATCTGCCATGAATGAAGCCTTTTCCGATTATGTTGTTCCTCTCTCCATGACAGTTGAGGCATTCAGAGATTTTCAGAAACAGCGTGGGTTTTCTGGCCGTCACTCGTTCGTCGCACTTCAGGGGGAGGAGATTGCAGCCTTCTGGTTTTCAAGTCCTCCCAATCCGTTCTATGGCAACAGAGCCTACACGCTATCGGTTGGAACCTGCCCGAAACATCGTCGAAAAGGCCTGTCGCGTCAGTTGCTTGATGCGGTTGTTCAGATGCAAAAAGCAGATGCGGCAAGCGGACTTCAGTTGGAGGTGGTGTCGACCAACACCAAGGCCGTCAAGGCGTATGAGACTTTTGGATTTAAACGCGAGCGGATACTGCGGGTTTGCAAGCTGAAGACGAGCGCGCTGATTGTCGCAAATCCGGCCTGTGTTCGGTTCGCGCCTTTGGGCGTTGAGGAGCTTCCCCATAGTGTAGCCGAGTATTTCGACATCGCACCGACGCCTCAGAATAGTCGGTCGGCGCTGCAAGGATTGGCTGAAACCACACATATCGTTGGAGCCTGGCGCGGTGATGATCTTGTGGGCTGGGGAGCAGCATTTAAGGATGGTGCGGTTGCGCAGATTGCAGTTCGAAAGGACGAACGCAGAGCCGGCATCGGCAGGGCAATATTGTGCGAACTGGCCGAAAGAGCTGGTTCGGAGCAATTGACATTTGTGAATATTGACGAAAGCGCCACCGGGATCAACGCGTTCCTGAACCAGGCGGGCGCAGAAGACATTCTTCAGCAATTCGAGATGCATCTCATTCTGTGAGGTGTTCTGAAACGGCAATCTGGTTTGAACATTACACCGATTTCATCTTCCCTTTCTGGAAACCGGATTTTGCCATGCCCACATCGCGGTTGCGGGTTTGCCCCGTACTGAAAAGCATGACCACGCTCCCGGGAAGGATAGCAGGCAGGATATCCGTCGAGGCGATGCAGAGGGAAATACCGATGAAAACGATGGTTGTACCGCTAATGGCCGCAATAAGTCTGATGTCAGTTTCACAAGCAATGGCACAATCGGCAGCGATGGATACGGTTCCTGCCAAGCCGGATGCGCAAGTCACCTTCATGAACTGGTCCGAGCAACCTTACAGCCAGTGGGCTTTCAGGAATGTGGGCATTGCCCCCAGCCTTATGGTGCCAAGGGCAGGCGATATTGTGATGCTGGAGGAAGCCACCGATCCTTCAATTGCCGATCTCAGCTTTGACTACGCAGGCAAATCCTTCACTGTTCGCGAAGCAATGACAGGAGATGACACGGACGGGATAGTTGTCCTGAAGGACGGCAAGATCGTTTACGAAGAATATTTCAATGGCTTCGGTGAGCGGGACCACCACCTTTGGGCTTCGAGCACCAAGTCGCTTGTCGGTTTGGCCATGGGGCTCCTCGTGGCTGAGGGCAAGGTCAATGTCGATGATCTGGTTGAAGCCTATATTCCTGAATTGAAAGGAACCTACTTCGGAAACCGCACGGTACGCGACGTTCTCAATATGGTTTCGGCCCTTGGCTATACGGAGGACTATGAGAATTTCGAACCCGGTGCAGTCAGCACGGAATATTTCCGCAGGCTGGGCTTCATTCCGGCCTTTGACCTGATGGCGACCGACCCGAAGAAAGACGATACCCCACGTGGTATTCTGGAGTTTTTGCCCCGTTTCGACGGGAATCCGGATCTCGAGCCGAGAGACCGGTTTGAATATCATTCGCCCAATGTGGATGTCGCCGGCTGGATTATCGCACGTGTTTCGGGAATGCCGCTACATCAGTTCATTGCCGACAATGTCTGGAACAAGTTGGGGGTTGAACATGATGCCTTTTTCATGTCCGACGTCGCCTTCACCCCCATCGCAACAGGCGGTTTCAATACGACCTTGCGCGACTTTGCCCGTGTCGGTCAGGTCGTTGTCAACAATGGTGAATACAACGGTGTGCAGGTTTTTCCGGAGGCGTGGGTCAAGGACACGTTCAGCCTGACGGAAGACGAGCGGCAACAGATGGCGCGCAGCAACTACAAAGATCCTGCAGCGCCGCGGTTCGATGAGTGGCTGGAAGGTTACAAGAACTATCTCTGGGTTCATGACGCCGAAAAGGGTATCGGAACCTTCAGAGGCGTGTTCGGTCAGCACCTTTATGTCAATCAGGCAGAGAACGTTGTCATTGCAACATTCTCGTCAGCTGAAAGCGCGTCGAATGCAGCTCGAGAAACCAACAAGCCGCGCCTGGCGGCCTTTGATGCTATCGCTGATCACTTGAAATAGGCGAAGGCGAGTGCCGCGAGCCTTGCCGCGGCCATTGGTGAAACAGCCTTTTCTCGAAATGCTTTAGCCCTTCTTGAAAGGCGCATGTTCTACGAGCGCTTCGTTTTCCCGTTCGATTGCGAAGCGTTCCCGTTCCAGGTAATCCGCAACAGCCTGGTGCAACCCTTCATGCGCGATCCAATGCGCTGAATAGGTGGTTGCAGGCATATATCCCCTGGCCAGCTTGTGCGCCCCTTGGGCGCCAGCCTCTACGCGCTTCAATCCTCTGTCGATGGCGAAGTCGATGGCCTGGTAGTAGCAAAGCTCGAAATGCAGAAAGGGGTGGTGCTCCGTACAGCCCCAGTGCCTCCCGAACAGCGTTTCTGACCCCATGAAGTTCAGGGCGCCGGCAATGTATCGGCCGTTGCGTTTTGCCAGCACCAGGAGCGTCTGTTCGGCAAGTCGCTCGTTGATAAGCGAGAAGAAATCCCGGTTGAGATAGGGGCGCCCCCATTTTCGCGAGCCTGTGTCCATATAGAACTTGAAAAACGCGTCCCAGTGGGCCTCGGTCAGATCACTGCCGGTAATCCATTCCACTTCGATACCTTCGGCGCACAGCGCTTCACGGCGTTCCTTTCTGATTGCCTTGCGCTTGCGCGACGCGAGGTCAGTCAGGAAGTCGTCGAAACAGTCGTAGCCGTTGTTTTCCCAGTGAAACTGTTGGTCCGTACGTTGCAGGTAGCCCAGCTCTCCAAGTGTGGTCCATTCCGGCTCTGTCAGAAATGTCGAATGAACGGACGAGGCTCCCGTTCGTTTGCAGAGTTGAACCAGACCAGCCGCCAGTGCCTGCAATCCTGCTTCGCGATTGACACTGGGCCCGGTCAGGAAACGGCGCCCCGTCGCCGGGGTGAACGGAACCGAGATCTGCAGTTTGGGATAATATTCTCCGCCGGCCCGGTAGAACGCATCCGCCCAACCATGGTCGAAAACGTATTCTCCCTGCGAATGACTTTTCAGATACGCCGGAACGGCTCCCAGAACAGTGCCGGTTTCGTCTTCCAGGATCATGTGCCGTGGCAGCCAGCCAGTGTCTCCAGTTGCACAGCCGGAGCTCTCGAGTGAATCTAGAAATGCATGAGAAAGAAAGGGGTTAAATGCAGTATCTTCAGAAAGTGGATTAAAGTCGAGGTCTAGCGCGCCGACCAAGTCGCCATGTGGGTCGCTTGGTCGAGACTTCTTGAGTGTGCCCCTGCCGGTAAGGTGCCATCCGGGGTTGGCGATCTTGTCCCACGCCTCAGGTGTAACGTCACTTAATGAAGACAATACACGAAGGGAAATCGTCTGCTGGCCGCTGTTCCCGGCCGCATCGGGAGTATCCGTAGAAGAGGAAGAGGTCATGCGTTGTAGAAAACCAAAATTCCAGGTCATGAACTCTTAAATGTAGCGCGGCCGTTTTGCGGCGCAAGAGGTCGCACGCGCTGTTTCCTTTGGCCTTTGGTCAGCGGCCGACTATTTGTCCGGATCGAAACCTTCAAACACAATCTGGTCTGCAAAGCGCGCCGCTTTAGCGCGCTGGTCTTGCGTGCGGACCGTCCAGGTCATTAGCGGTAGCTTGAGCAAAGATCTCAAAAGGCTGGGCCCGGCCTTGGGCAGGTCATTGATCCCATAGGAAATGAAATGGGGGCGGGTGCGAGGGAAATGCAAGAGATGTCTCAGAATGAAGCGGTCGGTTCGACCATAACGAGCGTAATCCGGTCCAGCCTCTGCTCCGTCGGCTACAATTCCCCGCAGAACTGATGGCTGGTGGTTCTTGGCGTGAGATATCATGTCCGGGTCGAAGGACTTGATGCAGACAGGTCCATTGTAGGCAGCTACCTGATCCGTGACACGGCGTACAAAATCGCCTTGTGCGTCCCGGCGCATCAACGACTTGATCTCGATGACCAGCGGTACCTTGCCGTCAACCTGGTCGAACAGATCCTGAAGCAGCCAAAGCTTGTCCGTCCCGGTCTTCATATGGATCTGCACCAGATCACCGGAATTCTGCTCGATCACCTTGCCGGTGCCTTCGGCAAGCCGGTCAAGCGTGTAGTCGTGGAAGACCAAAGCTTCGCCGTCAGCCGTTTCCTGAACATCAACTTCGATACCGAAATTCTTGTCGATGGCCTTCTGGACAGCCGTTGGCGTGTTTTCGATGATGCCGTTGTCGGCATCGTGATACCCGCGATGGGAAACCGGACGGGCGAAAATGGTCTTGAGGGCAGGGGTCATAGATCGAACTTAGGTCAAAAAAGAAAAATGCGGCACCTTGGTTGCCAGGGTGCCGCGACTGGAAAAATTATTCGGCAATTTCAAAGATTGCTTCGATCTCGACGGCTGCTCCAAATGGCAGCGACGCTGCGCTGACAGCGGAGCGCGCATGGCGGCCCTTGTCGCCCATGGCCTCGACCAGGAAGTCCGAAGCGCCATTGATCACCTGGGGCTGATCACCAAAATCCGCAGTCGAATTCACGAAGCCGACGATCTTGACGAGGCGGGCCACTTTTTCCAGATCACCTGTCGCAGCCTTGGCCTGGGCAAGGAGGTTGATGGCGCACAGTTTCGCAGCTTCCTTACCGTCGTCAACGCCCAGTCCATCTCCCAACTTGCCGGTGGCGACGATTTTTCCGTCCTTCATCGGCAGTTGACCGGAGACAAATAGCTGGTTGCCGGTCTTTACGAATGGCACGTAGTTGGCAGCGGGAGCCGCAGCGTTCGGCAGGGCGATGCCCAATTCGTTCAAACGGGCTTCAATGGTTGTGCTCATTTGGCTTCTCCGCACTTTGGAACTTAGGTTCTGTAACTCGTGCATTCGCACTTATTGGAGGGGTGTCTTGGCGCAAATTCCGAAAACTGACAAGGTCAATTTCTGCTGCTCGTCCGCATCACGAGTGAATATTCGGACGAATCCGAGCTCCCACCATCATTCTTCCGCAGTTTTCTGTGAAATTTTCCGTGCGATCTGAGGAAATCTTGGAGGGGCTCCAATTCGCTATGGCGAAAGACAAAGATAATCGCATAATGGCGGTGAGGGCAGCGTCAACTGCTACCCGAACGAGTACGAGGTACCTGATGCTGTGCGTTTCAAAACGCTTGTCCCTGGCAAACTCCACTGCAGCCCTGGCATTCGCCGCTGGACTTGTTCCGATGAGCAGTGCTGTCGCTGCAACGGCCGCCGTCGCGGCTGCCCATGAGCTCGTTCCTCATCGGGCCGTTTACGACATGAAGCTCGGCGAAATGGACGAAAAGTCCGGGATCGCGGGATTGAACGGTCGGATGGTCTACGATTTCTCCGGTAGTGCCTGTGACGGCTACAGTGTCAATTTCCGTTTCGTGACTGAGTTCCAGAATGCTGATGGCGGGTCACAGGTCACGGACCTTCAAACCACCTCATTCGAAGAGCCGCAGGCCGAAAGTTATCAGTTCCTCTCAAAGACCTTTGTTGATCAGGAACTGGTTGAGGCAACGCGGGGAACCGCTCGCCTCGGGCAGGATAGCAGAACGATCGAACTGAAGGAGCCGGCTGAAAAGTCGCTCGATATTGGCCGCGAGGTGCTGTTCCCGACCGAGCATTTGCTATCGATCATGAATGCGGCGGAAGAAGGTGTGCCCTTTGTTGCCGCCGACATTTATGACGGTGCCGAAACAGGTGAAAAGGTCTACGCCACAACGACCGTGATCGGAGCCAAGGCTGTCAGTCCGGTCAAGGAGGGGGCGGAAGGTCCTGATGCACCGCTTGCAGGAATGAGCTACTGGCCGGTGACTGTTGCCTATTTCGACCCGACGGAAGAAGAAGCTTCGGGTGAAATTATGCCTGTCTACCAACTGTCATTCTGGCTTTACGAGAATGGCATCAGCGGCAACCTGAAGCTCGACTATGGCGACTTCACCATCCAGGGCAAGATGGCTGCACTCGAGCTTTACGACGAGGCGGACTGCGCAAACCCGTAAGGTTTCTGAAAATTCACGGCTGGGTCAGGATTTCTTGGAATCTTCGGCCACTTTGGCCGCATGTGTCAGGCCAAGCTCCACGGCGGATTTGCCGAACTTGTTTCTGAGCTTGTCCACGGCGAGTTCGGCGTTTTTTCTGCGTTCCGCCGATTCATCGACAAGGTCTTGCGGGTCGGCGCGTTCGGCAGTTTCCAGATCGCTTACGCCAATTCCAATCAGGCGGAATCGACGTCCATCGGCTTCGACTTCAAGCAGGGATTCTCCGGCCGCATAGATCCGGTCGGCAAGCTGTGTCGGGTCGGGCAGATGCCGGGCTCTGGTGATGGTCTTGAAGTCAGCGGTTTTCAGTTTCAGGGTTATGCCGCTCCCGGAAATCTCAGCCTTCTTCAATCTGCCGGACACCTTCTCGGAAAGATCGCGCAGAATTGGGCGCAGCGTCTCGAAACTGGATATGTCAGTTCTGAAGGTCGTCTCGGCAGAAACGCTCTTGGCACCGCGCTCAGGTTTGACAATTCTTGTGTCATCACCGTGTGAAAGCTGGGCCAGACGCAATCCGATGGAGCCGTAGCGCCGGGCAAGATCAGCTGCGTCCATGGTCTGCAACTGTCCGATTGTCCTGATACCGTCATTTTCCAGCTTCTTCTGGAAGACCTTGCCGACACCCCATATCCGCCCAACCGGCATCTCGGCCAGAACGGACTTTGCTTCCACTGCACCGATCACCGAAAAACCGCGAGGTTTTTCAAGGTCCGAGGCGAGTTTGGCAAGAAACTTGTTGGGTGCCAGTCCGACGGAAGCCGAGATGCCGATATCGGTTTCAACATCCCGTACGAATTTGGCCAGTGTTTCGGCGGGGGTCGCCTTGTGCAGGCGCTCAGTGCCGGTAAGATCCAGAAAGGCCTCATCGATGGAGAGTGGTTCCACCAGTGGTGTGAGGGCGCGCATGCGTGTTCGGATCTCTTTTCCGATTTTAGAGTACTTCTCCATGTTTGGTTTGATGACAACTGCATCGGGACAGGCTTCCAGAGCCTTGAACATGGGCATTGCAGAGCGCACACCATAGATCCGCGCAATGTAGCAACAGGTGGAGACGACGCCTCGCTGCCCCCCGCCAACAATGACCGGCAGATCCTGAAGGTCAGGATTGTCCCGCTTCTCGACCGAAGCGTAGAACGCATCACAATCGATGTGAGCAATCGCAAGCTGATCGAGTTCGGGATGGGACACAACCCGGGGACTGCCACAGGAGGGGCAACGCTGCAGTGTCGCCGCAAAACGGGTACTGCAATCCCGGCAAAGGCTTTTGTGCTCCAGAGGGCTCTCGGTCACGGCAGGTTCGCTCGTTCTTGCGACGGGGTCGTTCTGTTGTGCGCTTTCGTACCTAAAGGATAGCGCTGATGAAGCTCGCCGTCTCCTGCCAGTCTCCCGTCAGCAGGTCAATATGGTTCTCAGGCTCTGTCGCCTTGAGAAAGCGAGCATCGGCAATGAACTGAATCTGAACCGTTGAAGGAAGGGTGGCCTGAACCGATCTGTGGTTGGTCGGACTGTCGTCAATGAAGACGACAGGTGAGCGACGTCCGGCTGCAAGAGCGGCAACTGCTCCACCCTTGGGGCCGGAATTGGTAAGAACGGGAAACGTAATGCCCAGTCCGCCGAGCAGTTTCTCTCGTGCTGGCTTGTTATGGCCACCTGGAAGATTTGTCAGCAGAACGATGTCCCAGTCCCGGGCCAGCTCGTTGAGTGCCGTATCGGCCCCCGGAACCATATCCTGTCTGTGAGTGACATCATCGAAAAACGTCATCAGGTGTCGACGCACTTCTTCCGCTGCCAGCGTTTCCCGGCTTTCCTTGCTGCCGATATTGCCTGTCAGCCGATATTCATGCTTCAGGAACATCAGGCCGCGCTCATGAAGATAGTCTTCAAGGTGCGAGATCATGTGCAGGATCACTTCATCGACATCGCAAATGATCAGAGGGTTTTCCGACCGCGGAAGCGAGCGGATCTGGGCAAGGACCTCGGGCCTTACCGGTGTCGGCTCAGGCATTCTCTTCCTCTCCACCGGCAAGCGCGTAGCGGGCCGCAGCCATCATGGTTGGCCGGATGCCTGCATTTTCGCAGAAAGCAAGCAGGAGCGGTTCATCCATCATGTAGAATTCGAGAACACCTGCAAGAAAGCCCGGTTCGCCGGCAGCGGTTCGAATCACGTCAGGCCCGATACCCGAAAATGCTAGAAAACGGCCGATCTGTTCCGGGTCGCGGCTGAGCTGCAGTAAAGCCTCTGTGGCAATTCCTTGTGCTTCTTCAACGGATAATGACTTTCCCTGCATATTTTTCATTGTGTTTTTTTGCCTTTCTGAAACGATTCCGGGTTAGAACAAATCTAATGCGGGCCGGGGAAGGGTTCTACCGCGGACAATGAGACGCTGCGCTGAGTAAGATGGGACCGGCAGAATGCCGGGTGAAGGGCCGGACAATATGGCAAAATCCGTGTTGATCGTAGAAGACAATGAGCTGAACATGAAACTGTTTCATGATCTGCTCGAAGCTCACGGTTATAACACCTTGCAGACCCGTACCGGAATAGAGGCGTTGCAGCTTGCGCGTGAACATCACCCGGATTTGATCCTTATGGATATTCAGCTGCCCGAGGTCTCGGGCCTGGAAGTAACCAAGTGGATCAAGGAAGATGACGAGATTTCCTCAATTCCGGTAATTGCGGTTACGGCCTTCGCCATGAAAGGCGATGAGGAGCGTATCAGGCAGGGTGGTTGCGAAGCTTACATCTCCAAGCCGATCTCGGTTGCAAAGTTTCTTGAAACTGTCAGGGCTTATCTGGGAGAGGCTTGACCGATTTTTACATGAAAAACTGCGCACTTACTTAGAAATGCGTAAGATTTCGTGCAATCACAAGGTGTTGATTTCATCAACTTAGCGTCAAAGCACATTGCAACTTAATCCAGTCTCACTCATATTAAGATTACAAATTTACTAAAAACACATTGTTCCTGTGCATATTTTAGGGAAAATGTTGCATTCGGGTTACAATGGGGTAGGGTGAGCGCTGATTGGGGTCATTCCTGATCCCCTCTTTCGTGAGGTATTTATTGTCCTGACGTAGGATAGGCAGAAAAGTTTCCCCTCGGAGTGCTCAGGTCCGCCGCATCTCCTGGGTCCGTGGGGCAGGTCGGCAGGGAACCGGCCGATGAGTGGCCTCCTCGAATGCCGTGTTCCCGCCGACCACAATTCTCTTGAAAATTCAGGTCGCAAGCCGCGCAGGCTTCTGCGCGGTTTTTTGTTTCCGGACACAAAAAAACCCGCCGTAGGAGGCGGGCTTTTTCTGTTTTACCAGGTCGGCAAGATTACTTGATCTTGGCTTCCTTGAACTCAACGTGCTTCTTGGCAACCGGGTCATACTTCCGCTTGACCATTTTTTCGGTCATCGTGCGGGAGTTCTTCTTGGTGACATAGAAGAAACCGGTGTCCGCCGTGGAGAGGAGCTTGATTTTAATTGTTGTCGCCTTGGCCATGGCCTTGGATCCTGTTCTCGGTTATCGGGCAAAGGGTTCTTATGGCCAGATTGGCTGGCGGTGAATCTGCCCCAATGTCTGAAATCAGCGCGCAAAGTACTCATCAGGGCGTCAAAGTCAAGCTCTCCCTGCACTCTGGGCCGTAATTTGATGTGCAGCACGCTCGTATTTCTTTGCCCGGACTGTTTCTTCTGCGGCCTCTCGCCATTCTTGCGGTTAGTTTGCCTTGGGCATCCTGCTGGCGACTGCCTTGATCTCTATGATAGCCCCTTCACGCACAAATCCACTGACCTCGATTGCCGTCCACGAAGGATAGGGTTCTTCCACGAATTCCGCACGAATGGACTTGAAGAGCTCGAGATGGTCCCGCAATCCGACGTGATAAGAGGTCATGTCGACGAGAGCTGCATAACTCAAACCATCTTTTGCCAGAACCAGACCAACCTTGCGAAACGCCGTGCGGATCTGGGTTTCGGGATCGCCCGACAGATTTCCGTCAGTGTCGACCCCTGTCATTCCGGTCAGGAACAGAAAGTCACCGCAGGCAAGGCCCGGGGACATTTTCCAGTCACTGTGTTGGGACTGCAATTCGTCGGGAACGATAGCTCGCTTTTTCATAAGTCAGCCCTCCAGCCGCTCTGACAGGCCTTTCAGGCCTGCCTGGTAGAACTTGCTTCAGGCTTCATCATAAACCAATCGAGGCCGCGTGCTCACACTTTCCTCAGCTAGGAACCAGAACAGCAATTGCAGGCAGAAACCGGGTCTATTCCATATGTAATCGGCGGTGGTTTCAGAAGAGCTGATCAGATCATTTCCCGGACGAACGCACCCTTGCGGAAGAAATAGTAGGGAACCGCAGTCGCCGGTGACAGATCAGGGTCCGAGTTTAACCGGTCTTCCAGATCCGTCAGGATTTTGGTGGTGATCAGCGGCAGTTCCTTCTGCCGGGCTTCATCAAGTGTCAACCAGGCGCAGTCTTCCAGTTCACCCGAAGGACCTTTGCCGTCCGGAAGTTGATCGGCGATAGCATCCGCCCAAACTGCCAGAAAACGTGTGTCAAAGCGTCTGGGGCGTTGTGGCGGCGTGATCGCCCGCGCGATCATGCGCAGGCCCCCGAGGTCGGGCTGAATTCCACGTTCAGAGAAAGCTTCAAAGCCCGACCCGAGCCGCAGCGCGGCTTCGCCGGATTTCTGGCCGATGAACAGGCCTGCTTCTTCGTAGGTCTCTCGAATTGCCGCCAGGGCAAACGCCCGGACGCGAGCTGCCGACTTGCTGTTTTTCAAACCTTCCGACAACTTGGCTTCCACATCAGGGTGGTAGGGCAAAACATGCGAGATTCGCGAATCCGACGGATCAACCCGTCCGCCTGGAAAGACGAATTTGCCCGGCATGAAAGTGTGGCGCATGTGTCGCCGGCCCATCAGCAGCTTGATCGTGCCCTTGGCATCGCGGTCCAGGATAAGCAGCGTTGCCGCGTCTTTCGGTCGGATATAGGGATAGTTTCCGGCCCGCTCGTCCTTTGCCAGCTGCTTTTCAAATGAACCGCTCATGAGACCCTTTCAGATGGTTCCGGAAGCGGGGGAAGATCGTCTTCCGCCTCCGGGTCGAACCCGTGCATGTAAAGCGCCCACTGAAGACCGACCAGCGCTCCCTTGATAGGGCGCATCAGAGCCAATGACATGAAAATGGTCAATGGCAACCAAAGTGCCATATGGATCCAGATTGCAGGCCGCCAGAAAACTTCGACCAGCAACAAAGCGGGAATGATGACATGCCCGACAATGGTGATCGTGAAGTAGGGCGGTGCATCGTCTGCGCGATGATGGTGGAATTCTTCGCCACAGGCTGTGCAGGCGTGACGCGTCTTCAGGAAGCCGTCGAAAATGCTTCCCTTGCCGCAGTTCATGCACCTGTTACAGGCTCCGCGCAGCATTGCCGGAAGAACAGGGCGCCGCGGTTTCTCCTTTGCCCCATCCGGTACCTCAACATTTTCATTCACTTCGTAGTGAACCGTCACGAAGACCTCCTTCGGTTCTTTCTGCTTGAGGAGGTCTTGGTGCGTCCGCCCTTGGGCGGTCCGCGTCTGGCCTTTGGCGCAGCCTTTCGAATTTTCTTCCCGGCAATCCGTCCATTGCTGAGAAGTTCGAATGTCAGTGCTCCGGCAAAAGGTGCTGCTTCCACTAGCCTGACCTCCACTTGATCGCCAAGTTGGTAAGTCTCGCCGGTTTTGTCACCTATCAGTGCATGCGACCCTTCGTCGTAGCGGTAATAGTCCAGTCCGATTGTGGAGGCCGGGACGAAGCCGTCCGCACCGGAGTCTTCTAAACGGATGAAAAGTCCGGATTTCACCACGCCTGCGATCCTGCCCTGGAAAGTCGCGCCAACCCGGTCGCTCATCCACAAGGCAATCAGCCGGTCAATCGTATCGCGTTCAGCCAGCATCGCGCGGCGTTCGGCCGCAGAGATCTCTGCACCAATGGCCTCGAGTTTGGTCTCGATTCCTTCCGGCAGGCCATCATTTCCCAGGCCAAGTGCTGAAATCAGCCCCCGGTGGACGATCAGATCGGCATAGCGCCGAATCGGAGAGGTGAAATGTGCATACCGGCGAAGATTGAGGCCGAAATGACCGATATTCTGCGGCGTATACTCGGCTTGAGCCTGGCTTCTGAGCACCACCTCATTGACGAGATGAGCCTGCGGTGTGTCCTTTACTTTCGCCAGAATGCCGTTGAACACGGAAGGTCTCAGCCCGCCGGATGATGGCAGCTTCATGTTGATCGTCGACAGGAAATCCTTGAGGCTTTCCAGTTTTTCCGGCGTTGAAGCGTCATGAACCCGGTAGAGCAGTGGGCTTTTCTTTTTCTCCAGGGTTTCGGCAGCGGCGACGTTCGCCTGGATCATGAATTCTTCGATCAGCTTGTGGGCATCGAGACGTTCCGGGACGTAGATGCTGTCGACCGTTCCATCCTCCTTGAGCTTGATCTTGCGCTCCGGCAGATCCAACTCCAGCGGTTCGCGCGCGTCCCGGCCTTTTTTCAGAACGTCGTAAGCAGCCCAAAGAGGTTTCAGGACACCTTCCAGAAGTGTCTCTGTCTTGTCATCCAGAGCGCCGTCTATCGCTTTCTGTGCCTGAATGTAGGAAAGCTTGGCGGCAGAGCGCATCAGAACCCGATGGAACGTGTGACTGACTTTGCGGCCGGTCTTGTCGAACACCATACGCACGCCAAGGGCAGGCTTGTCTTCCTTCTCACGCAGGGAGCACAGCTGATTGGAAATGCGCTCCGGCAGCATGGGGATCACACGGTCGGGAAAATAGACCGAATTGCCACGCAAATTTGCTTCCCGGTCCATCGGAGATCCGGGTGTCACGTAGTGAGCAACATCGGCGATAGCCACAAAAACAACATGGCCGCCTTCGTTCCCGGGATCTTCGTCAGGTTCGGCATACACCGCATCGTCGTGATCTTTTGCATCCGGCGGATCGATGGTGATGAGCGGGATTTGCCGCCAGTCCTCGCGAGTGCCAAGTTTTTCCACCGGCTTGGCAGCTTCAGCCTGTGCTTCGACACCTGCTGGGAAAACGTGCCGAATTCCATGTGAGTGGAGGGCAATCTCCGAAACGGCCTTTTCCGAATTCATCGAGCCGAAACGCTCAACAATCGATGCACGCGGATGGCCATAGCGTCCTGAACGCGTCACCTGGACGCTGACAAGATCGCCATCTTCGGCTTCTTTCAGGTCGGTAGGATCAATGTCCAGCTCGCGCTGTTTGCGGTCGATCGGCTCAAGATAGGCCGGGCGATCCTTTTCACGCTTTCGGAAGATGCCAAGAACGGCGCCCTGTTTCTTTTCAAGAACCTTGATGACGCGAGCCGCGTGCTCGGCCTCCGGGCCTGCTTCTGCTTCAGTCAGGCGGATGAGCGCTCTGTCTCCGAGGCCTGGTTGCAGGCTTCTGGACTTGCCCGTCAGAACCAGGATTTTCGGCGGTTCACCAGCCTCATCGTCCCAGTCCACCGGCACACCCAAAAGATCGCCGTCCCTGTCGCGGGCAACCAGGTTGGCGACAAAAACGGGTGGCAGATCGCCAGGCCGGATCATGCGCTTGTTGCGCTTCTCGACAAGACCTTCTTCTGCGAGGTCCTTGAGCATTTTTTTCAGATGAATGCGGGCGCCGCCAATGATGCCGAAGTGGCGGGCGATCTCACGTTTGCCCGCCCTGCCGGGATTGTCTGCAACAAAGGCGAGAATGTCTTCACGGGAAGGCATCTCGCCTGGAACCTTGGCGTGTTTGCGTTTTGTGTGTTTGCGCGTGTTAATCCGTTTTGCGCTCAAGACGCGTCATCCCAGGGAACCTCTGCCAATGACGCATCGACTTTGGCCTTCGAAGTCGACTTTGCTGTCGATTTCTTGGCTGTAGTCTTTTTGGTAGCCGTCTTCTTGGCAGCAGGTTTCTTTGCAGCGGCCTTTTTCTTGGTGCCGCCCTTGGCCGCCTTGGCTGAGATCAACTCAAGAGCCTGTTCCATCGTCACCGCCTTCGGATCGGTATCCTTGGGCAGCGTGGCGTTGATCTTGCCATGCTTCACGTATGGGCCGTACCTGCCGTCGAAAACATTGACCGGTCCGCCTTCTTCCGGGTGTTCTCCCAGTTCCTTCAGCGGGGTTGCCGCTGCGCGGCCCCGCCCACCCCCTTTGGACCGTTTTTCGGCGAGTGCATCAACTGCGCGGTTGATGCCGACGGAGAAAACCTCGTCCGGCGAAGACAGATTTGCATAAGTGCCTTCGTGCAGAACAAAGGGACCGTAGCGGCCGATACCTGCGGAAATCATCTTGCCGTCCTCGGGATGCGGGCCGACTTCGCGCGGCAGGGACAGCAGCTGCAAGGCCTTCTCAAGGTCCATGTCAGCAGCCGACCAGCCACGGGGCAGGGACGAGCGTTTGGGCTTGGCTTCTTCGCCCAGCTGGACGTAAGGGCCGAAGCGGCCGTTGCGCAGTGAGACCTCAAGGCCTGTTTCCGGATCGACACCGAATACCTTCGGTCCATCGTCGGCTTCGCCGTCTTCACCATTCGGTTTGCCAAGCTGGCGCGTGTACCCGCATTCCGGATAATTGGAGCATCCGATGAAGGCGCCCCAGCGGCTGACCTTGAGAGAAAGCTGGCCGGTGTCGCAGGACGGGCATTTGCGCGGCTCCGACCCATCTTCCTTCGGCGGGAAGATATGCGGTCCAAGCAGTTCGTTCAGTGCGTCGATGACTTCGGCGACACGGAGATCCTTGATTTCGTCCACGGCACCGGAAAAACCGGTCCAGAAATCTCGCAGAACATCCAACCAGGACAGTTCACCGGCGGATATCTTGTCGAGCTGTTCTTCCAGGCTCGCGGTGAAATCGAACTCCACATAGCGCTGGAAGAAGCTTTCCAGGAACGCGATGACGATACGGCCCTTGTCCTGGGGGACGAGCTGCTTCTTGTCGAGTTCGACATAATCGCGGTCGCGCAGCGTCTGGAGCGTGGATGCATATGTGGAAGGGCGGCCGATGCCGAGTTCTTCCATCTTCTTGACCAGGCTCGCCTCTGTGTAGCGGGGCGGGGGCGTGGTGAAGTGCTGTGATGCTTCAATTGCCTCCGTCTTGCCGTCGACGGAAGCCGCAGTCAGAGCCGCTCCTTCATCGACAGCCGGAAGGCGCTTGGAATTTTCGTCTTCTTCGTCGTCCTTGCTCTCCTGATAGAGAGCCAGGAAACCATCGAAGCGAACAACAGAACCGGTTGCACGCAGGTTGGCGCGTTTGCCGGAGCCATCTGCCAAAATTTCGATCGTGGTCCGCTCCAGGACGGCAGATTCCATCTGGGAAGCCATGGTCCGCTTCCAGATCAGCTCATAAAGCCTTGCCTGGTCCGGATCGAGGAACCGGGCAACGTCCTTGGGACGGCGCGAGAGGTCAGTAGGGCGGATTGCTTCGTGCGCTTCCTGGGCATTCTTCGCCTTTGAAGAATAAACGCGCGGCTTTTCCGGAACGTATTTGTCGCCGAAATCCTGGCCGATGACAGAGCGGGCCGCGGCAATCGCTTCCCCCGCGATCTGGACACCGTCCGTACGCATATAGGTGATAAGGCCGGAAGTTTCTCCGCCGATGGAGATCCCTTCATAAAGCTTCTGCGCGACCTGCATGGTGCGCGATGCGGCAAAGCCGAGCTTGCGGGAAGCTTCCTGCTGCAGCGTCGACGTGGTGAAGGGAGCAGCCGGATTGCGCCGGGCCGGTTTCGACGCGACGCTGTCGACCTTGAAGCTGGCGCTTTCCAGCATCGTCTTGATCGTCGTCGCATCGGTCTCGTTCGAAATGTCGAGGCGACCGATCTTCTTGCCGTCGAACCCGGTGAGACCGGCCTGGAACATGTCGCCGGTCGGCGTCTTCATGTTGGCGAAGATCGACCAGTATTCCTGCGGCTTGAACGTCTCGATTTCCATTTCCCGATCGCAGATCAACCGCAGCGCGACCGATTGCACGCGCCCTGCGGAGCGGGCACCGGGCAACTTGCGCCACAAGACCGGAGAAAGTGTAAAGCCGACGAGATAGTCCAATGCGCGGCGGGCCAGATAGGCATCGACCAGCGGTGTATCAAGCTGGCGTGGATTGTCCATCGCTTCAAGAATGGCTTTCTTGGTGATCGCGTTGAACACGACCCTTTCAACCTGCTTGTCCTTCAACACCCGTTTCTTCTGGAGCACTTCCAGAACGTGCCAGGAAATGGCTTCACCTTCGCGGTCGGGGTCAGTTGCGAGAATGAGGCGGTCGGCTTCCTTCACCGCATTGGCGATTTCGGTAAGCCGCTTCTGGGACTTGCTGTCCACTTGCCAGCTCATCGCGAAATTGTCGTCCGGCTGCACTGAGCCATCCTTCGGCGGCAAGTCCCGCACGTGGCCGTAGGAGGCCAGGACCGTATAGTCGGAGCCGAGATATTTGTTGATCGTCTTGGCTTTCGCCGGCGATTCCACAATGACGACGTTCATTCTTACCCAAATAATTTTGCCGGAAACGGGGCGCCCGCCCGGTGAGAAGGTGATTTATTGCGCGCAGACGATCACGGATCGAATGCCGCCTGTCAAATGGACCTTTCGCTCTTTCCGGTCAACCCGTCCGCTTCAGTTTCGAGTTATCCACTGAGATTCAAGGGAAATCTTGTTCACATCAACAGCGAGATTTTGTTTCCCCGATGCCTTTCCAGTCGTCCGGCGAGCTCAAGTTCAAGCAATATGACATGTATTGCCCGTGTCTCGGCACCTGTAAAGCGGATGATCTCGTCCATGTCGAGAGGTGTCGGACCGAGAGCGGACAAGATCTCCGTCCGCAGGTTGTCGCCGGGTTCAACCGGAGCCGCCAGACGCTCTGCGGTGTGCTCCAGAAGGCTGGGCTGAAGATTGGGCGCTGGACCAATTCTACCGGAGAATTCATCCAGGATGTCAGCGGTCGAGGTCACCAATGTTGCGCCTTGCCGGATCAGGCCATTTGCCCCTTCGGATCGTGGATCGAGAGGTGAACCTGGAACCGCGAAAATTTCCCGGTTTTGTTCTAGCGCGTAACGTGCCGTATGAAGCGAACCGGATTTCTTTGCTGCTTCGATGACGATCACGCCTAGTGAAACACCGGAAATAAGCCGATTGCGGCGCGGGAAGTCCCGGCCGCGTGGTTTCCAGCCAAAAGGCATTTCGCTGATTGCCGTACCGCCATTTTCAAAGATGGCAGCTAAAAGGCGATTGTTTTCCGGGGGGTAAAGCACATCAATCCCTCCGGCAAAAACTGCAACCGTGCCGGTTCGGAGCGAGGCTTCATGTGCGGCGGTGTCAATGCCGCGAGCCAGGCCGGAGGCGAGAACAAATCCGTTTGCCCCCAACTCATGCGCAAACATGCCGGCCAGTTTCCGTCCGGACAAAGAAGCATTGCGGGCACCGACAATCGCAATTGTCTTGGCATGTGACAGAGCAGTGCCGCCCATCACCGAAAGCAACGGTGGCGGAGCATCAATATGCTTCAGATGTTGCGGATATTCCGCCTCGCCGAGAGCAACAAGCCGGGCTCCAAAGCGGTCATGCGCCTCCAGTTCCCGTTCAGCATCTTCAATTGAACAGAGCCGGTAACTCTTCTTGCCGCCTTGACTGGAAAGCCGGGGAAGAAGCTCGAGGGCTCTTTCCGCGGAACCTGCATGATTGAAAAGATCCCGGAACGTTGCCGGACCGACGTTTTCCGATCGTATTAAACGCAACCATGCAAGACGCTGGGCCTCTGAGAGGCGAGGCGTTTTATACTGGGACGGGCCGCTCACGTTCCTCCGCCGTCGGATTCAGACGGTGTATCGGCGGCAGGTTTGGATTTGGAGCCGATCTTGCTTTCCTCTCCGCGAAGCAACCGGCCGATGTTCTCGTGATGTTTGATCCAGAGCAGGAGTGTCAAAATGAGAAACATCTCGGCCATCTGTACCTGATTGAAAACCAGAAAAAGCAGGATGGGTGTTGCGAGGCTCGCAGTCAGTGCTGAAAGAGAGGAATAGCGAAACACGACTGCCATTCCGATCCAGATCAGAGCTGCCAGGACGAACATGGGCCAATAGAGGCCGAGCAGAATACCGAGAAAGGTCGCAACGCCCTTACCGCCCTTGAATTTCAGCCAGACCGGATAAAGATGGCCGAGAAATGCCCCAAAACCGGCAACAAGCGCCATTTCCTGTCCATAGGCTGCCCCAACGATGAGAACGGCGACCGTTCCTTTTAGCGCATCACCCAGTAGCGTTGCCGCCGCGAGCGATTTCTTGCCGGTCCGCAATACGTTGGTCGTGCCGATATTTCCGGACCCGATGCTGCGGATATCGCCCAGACCCGCCATGCGCGTGAAAATCAGCCCGAAGGGAATCGACCCAAGCAGGTAGCCGAATGCAAGAGCGGCAAGATAATAGGGCCAGGCGAATTCCCAGCTGATCGGATCGGGCACGCGGAGGCCTCCAGTAACGTGCGGACTAAATTTGCACTGGCAATGTAACCGTATGGAAGGCCGGATCAAGTCCACCGGACGCGAAAAGATGTGTTGCCGCAATCAAATGGCACGGGTGGCGCCATTTCCCTAGTTCGACAGTTTGTACTTCTCTGCCTGAACCACAAGCGAGCCGAAAGGTGCCTTGATGCTGGCGCGCAAAGGGACGAGATATGGTTCATCACCGACCGGCGCGAGCCAGACCTCGATAGATTCGTTTCGGGCGAGTTCCTGAATGGTCTTGCGCTTCGGACGATGCCCTGCAATCGGTTCATATCGGGCTCGGCAAACCAGGACTTCGTCGTTAAAGCGCCCATCGGCAGTCTTTGTTTTGCGTTTGGTCTTGTAGCTCAGATGTACGTTGTAGCGTTCCTTGCCGTCATAAAGCTGCAGTGTTTTGTTGCAGCTGTCCGGCACGAGGCCCTTGGGTGCAGGTATCAAGGCCGCGGTCAGCGGATCGAGAACGTCTTTCAGATGTTCCGCGGTCACCTTGATTCGTTCATTCATTCGATCCTGCGGAGGATTGACGGCCACCTTGGCGATCTTTCCGCCTTTCATCTGCATGGAAACGGTGCCGGTTTCATCCTCGCTTTTCAGATTGAGCGAATAGGCTTCAGGAACGAGCTTACCTTCGGTCAAGCCACCCTGAACGTCAACAGTTCCGTTGCCGTCGGAGACCAGACGGCCGAAGGCAGCGGTTTGTCCGCTGCTCTTCAGTGAATAGGTTTCCTCGTTCAGGCGTACCGAAAGCGTGCCTGCGCCGATCGGCAGACCGAGAGCATAGAGTTTGTACTTCAGGTAAAGGCTTGATGCCGAAGCTTCGCCGGAAATCAGGAACAGGGAAAGAAACGTTAGCGCAATCAGACGCATCGGGGCCATCCGTTGGAATTGGTCTTCCCGTCAAACTTGCCTTCAATTGTGGCGTGAAGCGGGACGTCGTTTCCAACGGATGGAGATATCTGCGAACTTCCGGAACAGCGATCAGCTGTAGGCGTAAACCGTCTTGCCGGACACAACTGTCCTCAGCACACGACCTGAGAAGCGTGCGTCCTCAAACGGAGAGTTCTTGGACCGGGACCGGATCGCACTCTTTTCCAGAACCCAGGGGCGATCAGGATCGAAGACTGTGATGTCGGCCGGAGCCCCCTTGGCGAGCCGTCCTGTTTCCAGACCAAGACGATCCGCCGGACGGCAGGTCATCGCGCCAAGAAGGGTAACAAGATCAACCTGTTCCGAATGGTAGAGCCTGAGCGCCGCGGCAAGCAGGGTTTCCAGTCCGATGGCACCGTCCTCAGCTTCTGCCCAGGGATGCCGTTTGGTTTCCACATCCTGCGGATCATGATTGGAACAGATAATGTCGATTGTACCGTCGGCAACAGCGGCAATCATCGCCTGCCGGTCATCTTCATCGCGCAGGGGCGGGGACATCTTGAAGAAGGTGCGGTAGGCGCCGATGTCATTCTCGTTGTGGGTGAGATGATTGACCGAAATGCCGGCCGTGATATCAAGCCCACGTTTCTTGCCCGTTCGGATGACATCTGCGCTGTCGGACGTGGAAATCAGGTTTGCGTGGTACTTGCCTTTCGACATTCCAACGAGACGCAGATCGCGCTCCAGCATGATGATTTCCGCTTCGCGCGGAACACCCGACAAACCTTTCCAGCTGGCGTTCAGGCCGGCATTCATGACGCCGCCTGCAAGATCCGGGTCTTCAGCGTGGTGAATGACCAGCGCGTCGAAATCACGTGCGTAGGTCATCATCCGGCGCATTACCTGCGCGTTCTTGACCGACTTGTGGCCATTGGTGAAGGCGACCGCGCCGGCTTCCTTGAGCAGGCCAATTTCCGCCATTTCCTTGCCTTCAAGTCCCTTGGTCAGGGCAGCGAGAGGCAGGACATTGACACTCGCCGTGTCGCGTGCGCGGCGAAGGATGAAGTCCACAAGCGCAGGGTCGTCGATCACCGGGTCAGTGTCGGGCATCGTGCAGATGGTGGTGATGCCACCAGCGGCAGCTGCCTGAGAGGCGCTGGCGAGCGTTTCCCGGTGCTCTGCACCCGGTTCTCCGACCGAGACGCATATGTCGATCAGCCCCGGGCAGGCGATCGCCCCCTTGCAGTCGACAATTTCAGCACCGTAGGGCGCTCCCTGGTTTGCAGCTTCCGGTCCGGCGGCCATGATCGTGCCGTCGGCGATGACAATGGAACCGGGAGCGTCCAGGTCACGCGCCGGGTCTATCACTCTGGCGTTCGAAAGAACCAGAGGCTTGGGTGTGTCGAGAGCCACGATATCTATCCTCTGGTTTCTAGTTGTTCGGCAGGTTCGCGGCGAGTGCTTCCAGAACGGCCATGCGCACGGCAACACCCATTTCCACCTGCTCGCGGATCAGGCTTTGTGCGCCGTCTGCGATCGAAGCGTCTATTTCAACGCCGCGGTTCATCGGGCCCGGATGCATCACAAGGGCATCTTCCTTGGCGTAACTCAGTTTTTCTGCGTCCAGACCGTAGTACCGGTAGTACTCGCGAACAGAGGGTACGAACGCACCGCTCATCCGTTCCCGCTGGAGTCTCAACATCATGACGATGTCGGCATCCTTCAGGCCTTCGCGCATATCGTTGAAGACTTCGACCCCCATCTTTGCAATGCCCGAAGGCAGCAGCGTCGTTGGCGCGACGACCCGAACACGAGCGCCCAGGGCATTCAGAAGAATGATGTTGGATCGGGCAACGCGCGAATGGGTGATGTCGCCGCAAATCGCCACGGTCAGCCGGGCAATCTTTCCCTTGTGCCGACGGATGGTGAGTGCGTCCAGCAGGGCTTGGGTCGGGTGTTCGTGCGGTCCGTCTCCAGCGTTGACGACCGAGCAGCCGACCTTTCGTGCCAGAAGATGCACGGCACCGGCAGCATGATGGCGCACCACCAGCAGGTCCGGATGCATCGCGTTCAGCGTGGCTGCCGTATCGATGAGCGTCTCGCCCTTCTTCACGGAAGATTGGGAGACGGCCATGTTCATGACATCCGCCCCGAGCCGTTTTCCGGCCAGTTCGAAAGAACTTTGGGTGCGGGTGGAGTTTTCGAAAAAGAGATTGATCTGGGTCCGGCCCTCAAGCACTTGCTTGCGTTTGTGCACCTGGCGGGAAATCTCAACGGCTTCCTCAGCCCGGTCCAAAAGGCCCAGAATTTCATGGGGGTGAAGGCCCTCTATGCCCAGCAAATGACGATGGGGGAAAGGGCTGTCTCGATGGGTGTCTGTCGCGGTCATCGAGATCATCCCTATAGGGGGAATCGATCAACAGCACAAGACGCGAATTGTGCTCATGCCCGCTGTCCACACTCCTGGTAAATATTTGAACAGAAGGACAAAAATGGGTCGATGCCTGTTCTGGGCCTATGTGAAGAGAAGCATCGCCAGCGGAATTGTTACAGTCGCAGCCAGAGTTTGCAGTGTGATGATTTCGGCCATCAGCTTGGCATCGCCCCCCATCTGGCGGGCCAGAAGATAGGAATTACTGGCACAGGGAACCGCGCAGGCAATGATGACGACCGCCATTGCCGGCCCTTGGAGACCAAAGAGAGTTGCTATCACGAAAGCGATCAACGGCATGAAGACAGGTCTCAGAAAGGTGCCCATCGTGAGGGCAGGGCCCGGGCGGCGCAAAGAGCTGAGATCGAGTCCCGCTCCCACACAGATGATCCCGATCGGTAGGGCGGCACGAGCAAAAATCTCAACGGTGTCTTCAATGACGAAGGGCAAGCTGAGGCCACTCAGGTTCAAAAGAACGCCGGCAACAATCGACAGAATGAAGGGGTTGGTAAAAAGATCCTTCAGGATCTTGGAGCCGCTTGGAGCTGTTCCACTGGCGTACCGGGACAGGACCAGAATGCTCATGACATTGAGAACCGGGATCATGAACACCATTGCCACGGCCAGCATCGCAAGACCCGTGTCGCCTGCAACATTGTCGGCAATCGCCAGGGCAATCATTGCGTTCCATCGCATGGTGCCCTGAAATATCGAGGTGAATCGAACCGCTGGGATTCCCCAGATACGCTCAATCGCGGCGCGTGCTGCCAGAAGGAGGCCTGCCGTGACAAATATTGTCAGCAGCAGCGCTGCGCCCATGTCAAAAGTCGGAAAGCTCTCAAAGTCCGCCTGGAAAATCGTGCGGAACAAAACGGCCGGAAACAGTATGAAAAAGGCCAGCTTTTCCACGCCATGCCATTGTTGACCCGTGATCAGCCCCGTGCGGGCAATCAGGTAACCGGAAGCAATAACAAGAATGACCGGGGTCAGAGCGGCAAGCGTTGTCAGCATGAAAGGGCCTGGGGCGTTTTGGGGAACCAAACGTTTCCAGCCTGGGCGGGATGCAACTCAGCTGGTTGATTGGGAAGAGCGGGTGTGGATTAGCGTTCTAACCCCATAAAGCCAAGCCGGTCCAGAAAGCCTTGCAAAATGTAGGCAGCAGCCATCTTGTCGACGACGTCGGCGCGTTTTGCGCGGCTGGAATCGGCCTCCAGAAGTGTCCGCGTGACGGCGGCTGTGGAAAGGCGTTCGTCCCAGTAGGTGATGGGAAGATCGGTCTTCTGGGAAAGATTGCGCGCAAATGCGCGAGTGGCTTGTGCCCGGGGGCCTTCGCTGCCATCCATGTTGAGCGGCAGGCCGAGAACGATTCCGCCGACTTCCTGCTGCGCACAGATGTCGAGAAGCTTTTCCGCGTCGATCGTGAATTTTTTGCGCCGGATGGTTTCCATCGGCGATGCAATGCCGCGTCCAAGGTCAGACAGGGCAAGTCCGATTGTTTTGGTTCCAAGGTCCAGGCCGATCAGGCGGCTGTTTGCCGGCAGGGCTTCTAGAAAGTCTTCGAGACTGAGTGCTGGGTCATTTGCCATGGATGCGCTTTAGCAGGGGTTTTGAAGTGAGGCCAGAAAAACAATCATGGGTCGTTCAGCTGCGTTCACCGGCATGGCCATGCTCGGCGATGGCCAGGGCCGCCGATGGGTCGTCCCTCAGGTCTGCTTCCAGAAACTGTTCTGTCTCGGGGACGGCAAGGTGAAAGTCCGTTTCCAGATGCAACTGGGCCTTCAGGCCGGTTGCCTGAATACCGATCAGGTGGCCACCTTTTGATCGGTCTTTGGAAATGAAATGGAGGTGATATCCGGAAACCGTCAGGGATCTGGCATAGGCGGGGGCCCAGAAGCCGACAAGAGTGCCTTCAATCTCTTCGAAGGAAAATTCGCTTTGATGACTGGTTGCCGAGACGAGGTCTTCGCCCGGCGCCGCCTTGCAGGCTGCCCGCAGTTCGATCCGCCGGAAGATCCCGTCGATGCGAATGCCGATGAAGGTGTTTTCTGAAGGACGGTACGTATCGAGAAGAGCCTCGAGTTGTGTCTGGTTCTCGATTTCCGGAAGAATTACCTGCCTTTCCGGCGCGAACCGCGTCACCGTGGCAAACGGCGTAAGAGCCTCATCCGGTGCTTCGTTGATCACACCATCGGCGCGCGCCTGATAGGCATGCCCTTCAAACAGGATCATTTCACCGTCGAGGTCCTCGAACGTTCCAAGGCCGAAGTCGCCGTGGGCCTTAAGGTCCGCCACACGAGTGCAGCCCTTGAACAGTCCCTTGGTCACAGCCGTACTTGTCGACACCTGAAAAATCGTATGATGATCAAGGTCATAGGCAGCTGACAGTTTTTCCTGAACAATATGGGAAAGGCTGTGGCCGGTGCGCGAAGCTTCGGCCTGCAGTTCCTGCCACAAGCTGTGGGAAATCCGGCAATGGAGACGTCGAGACATGCGTTTTTCCCGCAATCGGTCTAGTGAGGTTGTGGGCGTCGAGTGTGACACTGTAGTGTGGCTTTGCAAGGTTCCGGGATCAGGGAGCCGTCTGGAATTGGGAGGATAGTTTCGTGAAACTCACCTGGTATGGTCACTCGGCCTTTAAGATCGAAACAGACGATGCAGCGATCCTCGTGGATCCGTTCCTGACGGGAAATCCCTCGTTTCCTCAGGACCTCAGTGTCGATCAGGTGGCCGAAGGAGTTACCCATCTCATCCTGACCCATGGCCATGATGACCATATTGGCGATTCAATTGATATCCTGAAGAAAACCGGCGCCCAGCTGACATCCAATTTTGAGATCTGCATGTGGGCAAACCGTCAGGGGATCGAGAATTTCAACCCGATGAACACGGGCGGCATGGTGAATGTCGGTCCTTTCAAGGTTGCTCTGACCAAAGCTGAACATTCGTCTTCGAAACAGGGCGAGGGAGAGGCGATTTATCTTGGCAATCCTCACGGCGTGATCATCGAAGTGCCGGGTCAGAAGGTGCTTTATCACATGGGGGACACCGACATTTTTTCCGACATGGCGCTGATCAATGAAATCTACCGTCCGAAGATCGGTCTCGTGCCGATAGGCGACCGGTTCACCATGGGCGGCAAGGTCGCGGCCCTGGCATGCAACCGGTTCTTTGACTTTGACACCATTGTTCCATGCCACTTCCAATCGTTTCCGATCGTTGATGAGAACGCAGACACTTTCATCGGTGCAATGGGCAGCAATGGTCATCGTGTAAGCCCGATGACACCTGGGGTCAGTGTTGAACTTTGAGGTTTTCAGCCAGGGCACGTTTGCCCGGCCGGAGAATAGGCATATCAAGTGGTGACAAACGTGTTCAGGAAAGTATCTGTTTTAGCTTGTCTGTTTGTGATGTTGGCGATGGGGCAGGGAGTGGCCGCGGACAAGTCCATCACTCCGGACGGCAAGCCGGCTCCCTCGCAACCACACGCGAAACCCGGGTCCAAGGCGGCGCTCGAAGAAGATGTCTCTCAAGGGTCTTATGACAAAGTCAGGGAAGTCTATTCAGGGAACACCACTGTAGCCGGTGAAGCGCTGAAGTTTCCGCAGGACAATCCCTCAGTGAAGGCGATTGTCGTGACCATGGACCCAGGAGAGGTGACCGGGTGGCACAAGCACAACGCGCCTCTCTTTGCCTACATCCTTGAAGGAGAGATCACCGTCACTTATGACGGGATTGGCAAGAAACTGTTTCGGCAGGGTGATGGCCTGCTCGAGGCGATGCACGTCACTCATCGCGGGGAAAACACCGGCGAAGGTCCGTTGAAAATACTCGCGGTGTTCCTGCTGGGAGATGATGCACAACCGGTCGTCGCCGAAGACGCTCCCGGGGCAGCCCAACCGAAGGTCCAGTAGTCGGGATCTCTTAAGCTGGTGCGAATTTCTTTGAAACGGAATTCGCGCCGGAGCGGTAGTCAGAAAATCCGAGCCCCTGGTAATATCTTTGCCCACCCGTGTTCTCTTTACGGATGGTTGCGTCGATAAAGCGAACGCCGGCCTCCTTTGCTGCCTGCGAAGTTTCTGCAAACAGGGCCCGTCCGATCCCGCCTTTCTGTGTGGTTGGATCAACGTATGTGGCAATCACCGCCCAATCTTCCGGTAAACGGTCATCTCCCGGCCAGTCTGGGTCGCTCCAAAGAAGAGCTTGAAATCCCAATACTTTCGTTCCGTTCAGCGCAACGAAACAGCTGATGCCCAGTCTGGCAGGCATGAATTCTTTCTCAACGCGCTGACGATCGAACTTGTCGCGGTAGGCAGTCGTTCCGCCAATTTCGATGATTTCATTGAGGATATCGGCCATGGAGCCCATATCTTTTTCCTGAGCTCTTCGAACAGTCAGTGTCATCGCCGCCTCTCTTCACCTTGAAGTTGCCCGTTCGTGGGATGGGAGAGTGACGTTCCATCAAATGGTTGGAATAATCTAGTCTTGTTGTTTGAAACATGAACAAGATTTCACACATGACGTAGCGTTTTTCGAGTATTTATTCCGGTATGGGCGCAGAGAGGAGGAGGAGTTTCTCCGCTTGAGGCGCATTATGTCCCAATTGGAGGAATGAAATGCTGGTCGCAACGAAAAACAGTCTGGTTGAGCGTGGTATCAAAGCTGCCGAATGCAGGATTTTCGAGCAAAACAAGATCTGGGCACGCTTTGCGAGTGAGAAGCCGGATGTTGCAATCAGTCTGATGCGGGCGATCCGGCAATTGCATTCAAGAACACCATGTGACCGCAAATTGTCGGCGCTTGCGATCGGGGCGGGGGACGAGCCCCAGTTCCGTATATTGCAGGCAGCCTTTGAACGCGGGCTCTGGCTGTATGACATCGACGGTGCCGCCCTGGCCAAGATCAAGGAACGGCTGGACCGGCAATCGATCGACAAAGTTTACCTGCTGCAAGGAGACTACAGCCGGGATTTCGAGAACGAACTGGTTGCTGCTCAAACACTGGAATCCATTCTGGGCGGGCGTAAGCTCGACCTCGTGACCCTGCATCACTGCCTTTACTACTGCTGTGCATCTGAGTGGCCGGGTATCATCAAGGCGATTTACGACAGCGTGCTTGCTCCACAAGGAGCCATGCACATGGTCATGATGTCCGCACGAGAGCAGCGTCCGGGAACGACAACCTGGCTCTATAATCACTTCGCAGGGAAGTTCTTTGGCTCCTCAACGGAGCAAGACTTGCTGCAACTTCGCCAGACCTTCTCCGAGGATCCCGGAATGAGGGGATGCAGGATCGACGCGGAAACAAGGGAAGTCGAATTCTGGGTGGACGATTTTGAAGCGTTCATGTCGGTCGTCTGGATGATCCTGCTTTATCCGCACGGACACGACTATTCGCTGGAACAGCGCATCGAGATCACCGAATTCGTGATCGAGCATTATTGGCGCCCGGGACGTCCGCTGATCCAGACGCAGGACTACGTCACTCTGCACAAACCGGCCTATGCTCTCACTCGGGATCCGTTTCGCGGACTTTATTGAGCGAACGGCATATCCGTGACGATCGATCCCGATCACTCTCCAGGCATGGAGCCTGAACACACCGAGGCGAAAGCCTCGGGTGTTGGGCCCAGATAGAAGAGATTGTCCAATCCGATGGCAAATATGGCAATGCCGATTAGGCTGTGTTCCAGCCAGGCGGCCGCTAACGAGTCATATTTGCGATAGGTTCGATAAAACGAGAGCCCCGCGACAAAGCTCAGGCCGACTGAGAGCCAGGACCCGAAAAGGATGTGCACCCAGCCAAAAAGTACTGACGACAGAATGACTGCGGCTGGAAATGGAACGTTGTGAGCATCAAGTCGCCAGGCCGCATATCCGCGGAAGGCGATTTCCTGCGGCAACACGGAAACCAGTCCATAAAAGGCGACAATCAGAACCATGAGCACCGGGTCGGCGCGCGGAATGCAAAACAGGCGTTCCGGGCTGATGGCAAGCACGATTGCGGCGATAGCGAGCGACCCGACAAAACAACGCAATAGGATGCCGGAAATTGCGGCTCGGCAGCCCGACCAGTTGAAACGCAGGTAGGTTCGCGCCACATTGTTGGTCTTCAGGCGCCAGAAACAGTATCCGGCCAGCAGAAACACTGCCGAGAATCTCAGAAGTTGAACCGGAAGTCCCATCAGCAGGACCGGTCCCGCGACAAGAATTGCAAGTTCTGCCACCAGAAGCAGATGGCTCTTTGCGAGGAAACCATTCTGCTTCTGCTGCCGTCGCATTTCCGTTTACCGGAGCAACTTGTTGATTAGAGGCGGTTCAGCAGTTGAGGAGTCGGCCAGGCATCGGCTGGCATGCCAAGCTTCTGTTGAACGTCCTGCACTGCAGCGCGCGTGCCTGATCCCAGGATGCCGTCGATCTTGCCGACGTCATATCCCATGCTTCTGAGCTTGGTCTGGAGCTGCTTCATCTGGGCATCGTTCAGGCCTTGGTCGGGATTGCCGGCATTGTAGCGCGGAGCCCCAGCCAGGCGGGTGGCGAAATAGGCCGCCGATGTGGTGTAGATGAAGGATTTGTTCCATTCCAGGTAGATGTTGAAGTTCGGGTAGGCAAGAAAGGCCGGGCCCTTGCGACCCTGCGGGAGGATCAGGGATGCAGGGAGGTTCGAAGGTATTTCGCCCCAACGAGGTTGAACGCCGAGAGCTGCCCATTGAGCGCCGGTCTTGGTTTTTCCGAGACCTGTTTCAGCCCAATTGAGATTTTGCGGCACGTTTACTTCCTGCAGCCAGGGTTGACCGCGTTGCCAGCCGAGATGCTCGATGAATGCGCCTGCAGTCAGAATTGCATCCGGCGCGGACTGTTTCAGTTTGACATGTTCATCGCCGTCACCGTCGCGGCCAAACTCGATAATATCCTTTGGCAGCATCTGCACCATGCCGATTTCCCCGGCCCAGGCACCCGTGGTGCGCTGTGGATCAAGGTCGCCGTTCTGCACCATTTCGATGGCGGCGATCAGCTCCGGGCGGAAAAGTTCGGGGCGGCGGCAATCATGGGAAAGTGTCGCCAAAGCATTGACCGTATTAAAATCACCCTGAACGGCGCCGTAGTCGGTCTCGAGCGCCCAGAAAGCGGTAATTACGGGTGCGGGAACACCGTATTCCTGTTCGGTCCGTTGAAAAATGCCGGCATATTTCTTCATGTTTGCCGCGCCGTTTTTCATTCGGTAGCTGGAAATGACCCGCTGGGAAAAGTCCAGGAAAGTCATCTTGAAAACGCCTTGGGCTCGATCGCGCGACAGAACCTTGCGATCGATCTGCGCTCCTGCCAGCGTCCGGTCCGCCGCACGGGCTGAAAGGCCTTTGGCAACGGCTTCTTCTTTCACACCTGCCAGAAACTGACGGAAGTCACCCCCGCATTGCTGCGCAAAGGCTGAAGAGGAAAAAACGAAAAATCCGGCCATGAAGGTGGCAGCGAGTTTGGGAACTAGGAGCGCACGGCGGGTCATGAAAAGTCCTGTCATTTATCTTGGCGAACGCGCGGGGAAACCCCGGAAGAAATCGGGCATAGTTGACTGTGCTTCGCCCGATAGGTCAACAGCCTGCATGAGTTCGAAGTCCACTTCTTTCAGACAAAAGCCGATACATCTTGTCAGGGACAATTTCCGAAACTTGAACCGGCAATGATGCTGCCGTCGGATCCGCGTTTGAGCGGCGCATTGACTGTTGCCCGCGAGCGGCAATCACCCGATGGCGCCTGCAGGTTGCCGGAGGGATAATAGGGCGTGCCATAGTGCGGAGCAGCGTTTACACCGGAGGTCTGTTGCTGACACATCTGGTAAGCCGTGTCGTAGAGTGCCTGCCAGCCGCCGGGAAGGGACCCCATGTTGTCGAGCACACCCAGCGCGCCTCCCGCGCGCGCTCCCCGGTAGGCTCCGACCGGACCTTTCCATTCGCCGCCGACAACGGCTCCCGCCATGCCGCCGGAGACCGCATCTCCAACAACGTCACCACTGCCCATACGAGCATTTGCATAGTCTGTTGCATAGACTACGCAGTTCGTTCCCTGGGACTGAGCATGCGAGAAAGTGGTACAGGACATAACAATCAGGATTGATGCCAGACCGCCAGTTTTCCGGTGTTTCATGATCAGCCTCCTGCTGGTGGCGGCAGGTTTGCGTTAGCGAACATCCGATCCCGGTACGCAAACAGACAAACCTCTACCGCCACATTCACAGAGCACAGTAGATCGCCGGAATTAACAAGCAACTACTGTAAAAGCTCAGATCATTCCGACTGCGCAGTCCTCTCCAGATATTTCTGACCGACGAACCCGGTCTTGCCGTCATAGGAAACCGTACACCACCATTTGCCGCACTCACTGAACTGAACTTCGGCGCTTTCCGGAATGACCCCAATGATCTTCGCGTTCTTGTCGTCCGACTGACGCAGGTTCACCGAGGCGGATGTCGTCGCGACATTCGGATAGGCCGGATCGGACGCGACTGCTGCCGGGGCTTGCGGTGCCGTTGCCGTTTCCTGGGTCAACGGAACGTCTTCGCTCGTCTGCGGCACAGTGGCGCTGGAGAGTGGAGCCGGCATCAGGCTTTGCGGAATCGGCACAGTACGGGACGTGCTTGCCAAAACCGGCAGCCGACCGGTTGAGCTGTCAACGGAAGCCGGAATTTCCGGATCTCCGTTCCGTTCCAGTTTGGCTTGTGCCTGGTTTGCCAGTGCATTCACCGGCTGGTCGGTGACACCAGCCGATTGAACCGACTGTGTCGTCAGAACAGGCTGTTCGGACTTGCTGCCCTTGCCGGCTGCGAATGCATTTCTGATGCGATCCTTGGCGTTTGCAATCTGCTGTGGGGTCGCCGGGTCAACAGCTGTTGCTGCTTGTTGTTCGGTAACCACTGGAGCAGCAGAAGGAGTGGTGCTGTCGGCGGCGGCAACGTTTTCCGAAGCGATGATGCTTTCAATTGTGGGCTCGGTTGCGATGCTTTGCGTATTTACCGGGACCGGGGCAGTCTCTTCCTGTGACAACAGGCTCGGCATTGCAAAGACAATGCCTGCACCGCCGGCAGCAGCAATGAGCAGAGCGCTGCAAACAACAATCTTGAGGCTCAGACCGCTTGGCGTGAAATCAAGACGCCTGGAAGTGTTTTCAGGTGCCGGAACTGCGTCGGGCTGGAGAGTGGAATAGGTATCCGTCTCACGAGGACGGCGCAGAACCCCTGGCATTTCGAACGACGTTTCGTCCTGATTATCGACCAGTTTCGGTTCGCGGGCCGATGCTGATTTCGCGTCATCTGCGGTTGCGTGCATCTGCAGGATCTTCGCTGCGATCTCGCTGGGATCGAGCGGCTGCAATTCTCCCTGAGTGTCTGAGGCTTCAGCAGAAAAGGAGCTTACGAGCTTGAGCTCGTTTTTATTGTTTTCTTGATTTGCATTGTCCGTTCTGTGGCCTTGTTGGTTGTCGCAACCGGCGGCTGGCGCGATTACAGAATACATTTGGCCCTCCAGGTTTTGCGGATTAGGCATGCTCAGAGCGGATGCCAGTTTTGGTTACCGGCGCATTAATCTTTGTTAATGCGTCGGCAGACGGGCCGGATTGCGGCGTCACTGAGGAATTTGGGGGCAAATATGACGAGGATGTGATTTCCGTGCCTATCCCCGGTTGGACGTTTGCAAATACCTAACCAGTCTTTGTCATTATCTGTCCAACGGACATCACAGACGAGGGAAGAATACCTTCTGTTGTGGTCAGATTGAGGCAGGCGGGCACATACCATGAGACACCGGATCTCACGCATTCTTCTCAAGGCGGCAGGGACGACAGCAGCACTCGCACTAGCCTGCCAAGCCACCATTGCGCAGGAAGCCAAGGAGCTGAAAGTCGGCCTCATGGCGACCCTGTCCGGCCCCGCAGCGGTTTACGGCGAACACATGCGCGACGGCTTCATGCTTGCGGTAAACCAGTCCAACGGAGCGTTGGGGGGCGTGCCGACAAACGTTCTTGTCGTGGACGACAAGCTCGATCCCGACTACGCGGTGGAACAAGCGACCAAACTGATTGAGCAAAATGGTATCGATGTTCTTGTCGGCGTGAATTTCTCAAGGGTGATGCTCGCGGTGCATGATCCGGTCGTTCGCTCCAAAACACCCTTCATCGGAACCCATTCAGGACCAGCGCCGATCGCCGGGCGCAATTGCAACCGGTACTTCTTTTCAACTGCCTCGCAGGACGATCAGGTTCACGAGACCATGGGGCGGTATGCGAGCCTCAAGGGGTATCAGCAGGTTGTGACGATCGCGCCGGACTATGAAGCGGCCCGCGATGCGGTTGCCGCGTTCCGGCGCCATTTCAAGGGGCAAATCGCCCGTGAAATTTTCCCGAAACTGGGTGACACGGACTTTTCTGATGAATTTGAGCAAATCGCTGAGCTCGAACCTGATGCCATCTTTGCTTACATGCCCGGAGGAATGGGTGTTGAGCTTGTAAGTCAGTTCCACACTTCAGGACTGAAGGGCATTGTGCCGTTCTTGTCATCGCGCACGATAAATGCCGTGACCTTGCCTTATACGTCGGAAATGGCCGAGGGTCTGTTTTCAGCCACCCTTTGGGCTCCGAACCTCGATAATCCCGCAAACAAGCGCTTTGTGCGCGAGTTCGGTAGAACCTACGGCTACGCACCTTCCGTCTATGCAGCTCAAGGATATGACGCTGCCAAACTCATTCACTTTTCTTTGGAGCTGACAGGAGGGGTAAAGGAAAAGGAAGCTCTGCTTTCCGCCATCAGCGCTGCACCGTTCGAAAGTGTGCGAGGAGACTTCCGCTTTAATTCCAATCAGTTCCCCATTCAGGATTTCTATCTGGTGGAAGGCGTCCGGCGTACGAGCAAACTCTATGAAATGGAAGCCGTTGCACGCGTTTTTGACGACGTTGGTGATGCTTTCTCAGGGTCGTGTAGGATCTGATCGCTCACGATATATCTGTTGAGATTTTTATTTTGAAACGTCCGGTCCAGAAATAATTCCGCCGGGACTTGTATTCTGGACCAGCCAGTCCATATCATTGGGCATGACAAAGACCCAGGCTCAAATTCCTGCACAGGACAAACGGACACCCGGACCAGGGCGGCCGCGCAGCTTTGATGAAGCTGCGGCGCTCGAGGCTGCGATGAAGGTGTTCTGGCAGAAGGGATTTGAGGCGACGTCGCTGGATGACCTGACCAAGGCCATGGGACTGAGCAGGTCAAGTTTCTACAGCGCGTTTGGTTGCAAACAGTCTCTGTTTTTGCAGGCGCTGGAGCACTATTCGAAAAATGGCATTCGCAACCTGAGAAAGGTTGCGGACACGGCTGAGGACGACGCTGTCGATGCGATGATGCAAGCCCTGTCGGACCCCAAGGGCGGCCCGCAAGGGTGCATGTTGATCAATTGCATTACAGAACTCGCCCCACATGACGAAAAGGTGGCCGAGATAGGCCGCCGTCACCTGGAGAATATCGAAGAAACCTTCGCCAAAGTCATAGACCCGGAGCATCCCGAAACAGTGAGAGACAAGGCAAGCGCCTATTCCTCTCTCGCAATCGGAACCCTGGCGCTGCGTAAGGCCGGAATGCCGGCAGAGCGGATCGCCAACACCCTGAAACAAGCAAAAACGATCCTCTCGTCTTAAGAGAGATCACCGAGAAAAGGCGGATCTGGCCGGACAACGGTTAGGTGCGTTTAATTATGGACTAGATAGTCCAAAAACAGACGAAAGACAGCCAGAAGGAAAGTTGACGATGTCTGACGCAAAGCTGTTTACCCCCGCAAGAGCAGGTGCCATCGAATTGAAAAACCGAGTGGTTATGGCGCCGCTTACACGAAATCGTGCACGCGCCGAAGACGATGCGCCGTTTGAACTGCATGCTGAATATTATGGCCAGCGAGCCGATGCAGGATTGATCATCACTGAAGCTTCCCAGATTTCTCCGCAGGGCAAAGGATATGCCTGGACACCCGGCATCTACTCGGACGCTCAGATTGAAGGCTGGAAAAAGGTAACGGATGCCGTTCACGACAAAGGAGGCAGGATCGTCATTCAGCTGTGGCATGTCGGACGCATCTCACATCCGGTCCTTCAGCCTGAGGGCCAGGATCCTGTTGCACCTTCGGCGATTGCAGCGAATTCCAAATCATTTGACGGAACGCAGTTTGTCGACACGCCGACACCGCGTGCACTAAGTGTTGAAGAGATCCCGGGAATTGTAGCTGACTACCGAAAGGCCGCGGAAAACGCCAGAAAAGCAGGTTTCGATGGGATCGAAGTTCACGCCGCCAACGGGTACCTGATTGACCAGTTCCTGCGCGATGGCTCCAACAAGAGAGAGGACCATTACGGCGGTTCTGTCGAAAACCGTGCCCGCTTCTTGAAGGAAGTCATGGATGCAGTCGTTGATGTTTGGGGCGCGGGACGAGTTGGGGTACGCCTGAGCCCGTTCTCCAGCGCCAACGATATCGTCGATAGCAGTCCGCAGGAGACGTTTTCTCATGTCGTGAATTTGCTGAACGGCTACGACCTGGCCTATCTCCACCTTGTCGAAGGACAGACAGGTGGGCCTCGCGACATTCCGGAAGGTGGCGACCTGGCGGCGCTCTATGCCTTGTTCGACGGAACCACGATGGGCAACAACGGCTACGACCGGCAAACTGCAATAGATGCCGTTCACAATGAGGCGATTGATCTTGTTGCCTTTGGACGTCCCTTCATTTCCAACCCGGACCTGGTTGACCGGCTGGCGAAAGACGCCGAGTGGAACGAACTTGATCCCGATACGCTCTATGGCGGCGGAACCAAGGGATACACCGACTATCCAACCCTGGGTCAAAGCCAGGTCGCTGCTGAGTAAGTTTGACGACTTCAGTCCGCCCGACATCCACCCCCTCCAGGGCGGTCTGATAGCGAGCCGGTGCCAGGCGTGAGCCTGCACCGGCTTTCCATTTAGGCACGTATTGTTGATGTGCTGGTTGTTGTTTTGCCGAACAGCCACCCACTCCATGCGCCAAGATCGAATCCGATGGCCGTTGCAATCAGAAGCGAACTCGGCGGAATTCCGTCGAGAGACATGCTGATGAGGCGTCCGACTCCCTGGGCAAGCAACTGACCGGTGAAGGCGACATGCAATGTGTCACGCGCTTGCGCATGCAGCTTGCACGCATGGAGTTGAAAAAACGCGAGCGACCGATCGCTGAAATTGCGGTGCAGTTCAGCGACGAGTCGGAAGCCGCGTTTTCCCGGGCCTTCAAGCGGGTAACCGGCGAGACGCCCGGATCCCTCAAACGAAACGGAGATGCGTTCTAGACCACAGCCTTTTCCGATTGCTGATCTGCAATGGATTGATCGACTTCTTCCAGGGCGACTCCTTTTGTTTCCGGGGCAAATTGCCACGAATACCAAAGCCCGAAGCCGCAGCAGAACGCGAACATGGAAAACGTCGCCGCCTCGCCAAGTTCGGCCGCAAGGACGGGAAAAAGAAAGACCACCAGAAAGTTGCAGATCCAGTTGGACAGCGACGCGACCATCATGCCCTTGCCCCTCAGTGGCAGAGGAAACAGTTCTGACATGTAGAGCCAGGGCAGCGGCCCCAGGCTGATTGCGTAGAAAAAGACGAAGCTGAACAGAGCAGCCAGCGTGATCCAGGCATATTCCGGATTGTTCAGTTGGAAGAGCGCAGCGATGACCGCCATGCTCAAGAACGCCCCAGCGAATCCAAATATATAAAGCGGCCGCCGCCCGAGCCGGTCAAGCGCGACCATGGCCAGCAGGGTAACCAGCATGTTCAACAAGCCGATACCCGCTGTTGCGATCAGTTCGTTGGCAAGCCCATGTAGCCCCGCATTGTCCATGATCCGCGGCGCATAGTTCAAAATGACATTGATACCGCTGAACTGCTGCAGCAAAAAGGCGACCACACAAAAGATCAACAGTCCGCGCAGTCGCGGATTCTTGAAATTGCTCCAGCTTTCTTCCCTGTGATCCTTCGGCAGGCTTTCATCAATCTCGCGCACGGTCTTGTCTATGTCCGCAGGAAGTACATCGGGCTGAACGGTTTTGAGAACCGTTTTGGCGTCATCCTTTCGGCCTGCAAGAACCAGCCATCTGGGGCTTTCCGGGGCCTTCAGGATACCTGCAAGACAGATGGTCGCGGGGATCAGGCTGAAACCGAGCATAAAACGCCAGGAGCCGGAATAGGAAAAGGCCCAGTCGATCGTGAAGGCTGCAAGGATACCCACGGTGATCATCAGCTGAAAGGCTGAAACAACGGCTCCGCGTATTCGTGCAGGTGCAATCTCCGCCAGATACATGGGTGCAACCAGGGACGAGACACCAATTGCCACGCCGATTACCAGACGCGCCGCTGTCAGGAACCAGACGCTGAATGTCATCGCTGCAGCCAGCGAGCCGGCGGCAAACAGGAGAGAACTGAAAATCAGCACAGGTCTGCGGCCGAACCTGTCGACCGAAATCAGAGCAACAAGAGCACCGAAGATCGCGCCGAACGGCACGGCTCCGGTCATAAAGCCTTCACTCTGCGCTGTGAACGCAAATTCCTTCTTCAAAAAGGGCAGGGCGCCAGAAATTACCCCGATGTCTGTGCCAAAAAGAAAACCGAAAAGAGCGGCCAAAACGGCCAGAAGGATGAGCAAGACGTTTCTCCCCGAACGCGAAGCCGCCTTTGGGGCTTAATGGCGGATTTGCAGCTTCTGCGAATAGTTTGCTTCAAAGGTTCAGTTAAGCAGGGCATCGAATGCAAGTCCAGAATGCGAAAGGCAGTTAGCGCTACCTGGAAAGGTGAGGCCCCGTTGGTTCTGAAAAATCCGGCATTTCAAGTGCATCCAAGCGTGAAATTAATGAACCGTACCGGAGCGTACTCTTTTTCTGCAAACAGGCCTTTCGTTCTGGTCAAAAACCTGTCAAACCCCATATCAAGTTGAAATTTGGGCGCGACTTCTTGTTCTGTATTTGGCGGAAGAAATCCGGCAGAGACGAGCGCGCCCGATACTATAGGGAGAGACTTAAATGCCCCCGTATCGTTCCAGAACCTCCACCCACGGCCGCAATATGGCGGGAGCGCGCGGTCTTTGGCGCGCGACTGGTATGAAGGACGACGATTTCGGTAAACCCATCATCGCGATTGCGAACTCTTTCACGCAGTTTGTGCCGGGTCACGTACACCTGAAGGACCTGGGTCAGCTGGTGGCTCGTGAAGTCGAAAAAGCAGGTGGTGTCGCGAAGGAATTCAATACGATTGCTGTCGATGACGGCATCGCGATGGGCCACGATGGTATGCTCTATTCGCTGCCTTCGCGCGAAGTCATTTCCGATGCGGTGGAATATATGGTCAACGGCCACTGCGCCGATGCGTTGGTCTGTATTTCCAACTGTGACAAGATCACACCTGGCATGCTGAACGCGGCAATGCGGTTGAACATTCCGGTCGTATTCGTTTCTGGCGGGCCGATGGAAGCCGGCAAAGTCGTGCTTGAAAACGGTGTTGCAAAGTCCATCGACCTGATCGATGCAATGGTCGCAGCTGCGGATGACAACGTTTCCGATGCTGACGTACTGACCATGGAACAGAACGCTTGCCCGACTTGCGGCTCCTGTTCCGGCATGTTCACGGCGAACTCCATGAACTGCCTCACCGAAGCTCTGGGTCTTGCTCTGCCAGGAAATGGTTCCACGCTGGCGACGCATGCAGACCGCGAGCGCCTGTTTGTTGAAGCGGGGCATTTGATCGTCGACCTGGCGAAGCGCTACTACGAGCAGGACGACGAAAGTGTGCTGCCACGCAACATCGCCAATTTCCAGGCATTTGAAAATGCCATGAGCCTCGACATCTCCATGGGCGGATCGACAAACACGATCCTGCACCTTCTGGCAGCGTCTCATGAAGGGGAGATCGGCTTCAATCTGGACGATATCGACCGGTTGAGCCGCAAGGTTCCGGTCCTGTGCAAGGTCGCTCCGGCTGTTGAAAACATCCACATGGAAGACGTGCACCGCGCGGGTGGCATCATGGCGATATTGGGTGAGCTCAATCGCGCTGGTCACCTGCATGCTGACGTGCCGACTGTGCATTCATCGAGCATGAGAGAAGCTCTGGCGCGTTGGGACATTCGACAAACCAATTCGGAAAGCGTCCATCATTTCTTCAAGGCCGCTCCGGGCGGTGTTCCTACCCAGGTCGCCTTCAGCCAGGAACGACGCTGGGATGATCTGGATCTTGATCGGCAATCCGGTGTGATCCGTGAAGAAGCGAACGCCTACAGCAAGGACGGCGGCCTGGCAGTTCTTTTCGGAAACATCGCCGAGGACGGCTGCGTCGTTAAGACGGCCGGTGTCGACGAGGAAATTCTGAAATTCTCGGGCCCGGCCCGGATTTTCGAGAGCCAGGACAGCGCCGTATCTGCCATTTTGACCAACAAGGTCAAAGAAGGCGACGTGGTGCTTATTCGATATGAAGGCCCGCGCGGTGGTCCGGGGATGCAGGAAATGCTTTACCCGACCAGTTACCTGAAATCCAAAGGCCTTGGCAAAGCTTGCGCGCTGATCACCGATGGCCGTTTCTCAGGTGGTTCCTCCGGGCTTTCCATCGGCCACATCTCACCGGAAGCCGCTGAAGGTGGAGCTATCGGTCTGGTCGAAGAAGGCGACATGATCATCATCGATATTCCGAACCGGAAAATCGATGTCGACCTGACCTTTGCCGAGTTGCATGCCCGCCGTGAGAACATGGAAGAAAAGGGTGATGCGGCCTGGAAACCGCTGGAAAAGCGCAAGCGCAAGGTGTCTAAAGCTCTGCGCGCCTACGCCAAGATGACGACCAGTGCCTCCAAGGGCGCGTTCCGGGAAGTCGACTGACACACCGGAATTATTGGATTGATCAAGAAAGGCGGGTTGCACAACCCGCCTTTTTTGCTGGAAGGCATTGCCATCCCGTGTCGGATGTCTCACAAAACCGGCTAACATTCAGGACGTTTCGCACAACCGGTCTGCTTAATGGATTCACTTACTCAATTTGTTCTCGGCGCTGCTGTTTCGACTGCTTGCCTCGGAAAGACGCTCGGACCCCGCAAGGCAGCGCTTGTCGGAGGACTGCTGGGAACCTTGCCGGATCTGGACGTCTTCATTCCTTTTGACGATCCGATCGACAGCTTCGTTTACCACCGTGGCTGGTCGCATTCCATTTTCGTACATGCCCTGGCAACACCGGTGATCGGTGAGGGGCTCAGGTTGCTGTTCAAAAAGTTGCGCGATCACCGCTGGCTCGCTTGGGCGACCGTGTTCCTGTGTCTGTCGACCCATGCGATCATTGATGCGATGACGGTCTATGGCACACGGCTCTTCTGGCCGCTTTACCCTGACCCGGTCGGGGTCGGTTCCATTTTCATCATCGATCCGCTCTACACGTTGCCCCTGCTGATTGTCGTTGTCTGGGCGCTCTGCAAGAAAAACTGGTCATCGCGTTTGCGAAGCTGGGTGACTGGTGCGCTCGTATTTTCAACGGCTTATCTTGGAGTTGGTGTGGTCCTTCAGCGGCATGTCGAAAGTCAGGCGCGACAGATCTTCCAGGACGAAGGTGTGCCTTCTAACGAGATTTTCGCAATCGCGGCACCGTTCAATATCCTGGTATGGAAGGTCATCGGACTTGGCGAGGACAGATACGACAATCTCTACTATTCGCTTCTGGACGGGGCAGGGCCACCGGAAATCTACGTTCATCCGCGTCACCCGGAGCTGATAGCGTGCCTGCAAGATTCCAACTCGTTCCGGAAACTTGACTGGTTCAGCCGTGGCTTTTTCAGGACCGATCTTGTGGGCAACAAGGTGGTGATGTCTGACCTGCGCATGGGACTGACACCGGGCTATGCTTTTCGCTTTGCAATCGGTGAGCTGGATGGGGACGGCGTCAAGCCGATCGCGCCTCAGCGGCATGCCGGGTTGGGCCGGATCGAGGCAGGGGACTGGGATTGGTTCCTGGCAAGGCTTCAGGGAAAGCCCGGTACGCGTGAAGCCGAAGTAAACGACCAATACAACGGCCAATCCCAAACCGCTGGTCAATGCGGCAAAGCTGGAGCGGCCGCCGGCTAATCCTGGCAGTGTTGTGATGGATGGGGTGGCGCTGGCTGCTATTGGCTGATTTCGGATTCCGACAGAGGGATCAAAATCGTTCGACTCAAAAGGGCGTCCGGATCGTGAACTTCGGGTACCTGCGTGCAATCGATCGCCTTTTCAACACTTTGCCCCTGATGCTCTTTTAGCTCGGCACAGATCGGGATGGCCGCCTGTCTGGTGCCACTGGCGGCAACATTCATCACTTCCTGCAGCGAGCCCTCCGTTTCACTGAGGGCTTGTGCCAGGTGCTTGGCAAACAGAGAGATTGTCCGGTCGGCGGAGTAATTGGCTGTCTGACCAGTTCCCGACGAGGAAATGAGCGCTTCCGGTCGGTCCTTGTGATCTACAGAGTTCTTGTCAAACAAATGCATGTTGATTGCATGCGAGTTGTTGGTGTCCAGGATCAGAATCGCTTCGGCTGCTGGGATCGTGTGGATCATTGCGGCAAAGGCGGGAGCCGAGATCCAGGTTCCTTCACTGATCGCTCCGCTTGTCGTCTCCGGCTTTTTCCCCGCCCAAAGCTCCAGAACGTAACCGTTCTTTTCGTCTTCCTGACCGGCGTCAGCCTGGCCCAGAGGCAAGTTGGCATAGATCAGAAGTCGGTCTTCCGGACCGAGATTGCTTGCAAGTTCAGTTGCCTTTCGCTTAAGAGCAGCAGCGCTTGCACCTTCGTTTATCAGAAGATGAATGTTCTCCGGACCGGCATCCACTCTGGGAGCCAGAGCCGACACAACCTTTTCCAGACTGTGCTTGCACACTTCTATCGACTGGGGATTCCAGGGCGGGCAATTGCCGATGCCGAGAATATGGTTTTGGAGACCTCCAGATCCTTGCGCTTCCACGGTCAAAACTGCAGGTGCGAAACTGAGAAAACCAAGAGCGAAAAGCGCACTTGCGATTCTAGCCTGTAGCTGGCCTTTCCAGGTGCGTTTCCATAAGGCGCAGCGAGACATTATTTCTCCCAGGATGAGCTCCGGTATAGGCCGGAACATATTCCGCACAACCAGCTTACAATCCGTGAAGCTGCAAAGTCACTCGAGCGGACCCATAGAACTCCCTCGTAGCCTATAAATCAATACCATATTTGGCTGTTTCCGAATTCTAACTGAATGTAGAATTCGGAAATGGTTAAGTTGCTATACTTAAATCAGATAAAGAACTGAGCAAGAAGTTTACGATCTGAGTTGCTTCAACTTTTCGATTACATGTTCTGCATCAGTCGCGAGTTCGCCAGTGTCAACTTTGCCGACTGCGTCTACCATTCTGATCAAGTCCGGTAGTGTGTCGCGTCCTCCAAGATGAACGGTTCTCTTGATCAGGCGTCTGATCATGTCATCTGGATTGGAGCTCTGATTGGCTAGCCATTTGGCAAACAAATACAATTCTTCTGCCTCGGACTCAGGCATCTGGAAGACAGTTTGCAACTGTTCGAGGATGCAGTTTTGCTCGGCTTTTGAGATTGCTCCATCAGATTCCGCGACAAGAATGAGAAGTGCGGCTCCTGTTACCCGTGGGTCATCAACTCCCTCGGTCGGATGTTGATTGGCGCGGGATCGGAAACCGAACCTCCGCGCCGCTGCTTTGACGTCCTGTGCCGCATCCAGAACAACCCGTGTACTGTCCGCAGCTTGCCTTATGCGATAAATCCAAAAGGCAGCCGCTGCCATCAAGCCGACAGCTGCAAGCAATATATGCAATTGAAGAATCCTCGATTAAACCGTTGGTTGCGAGGGTTTCATGTAAAACGGGACTTCAGGCAAAAATCAAGAGGCTGCCGCCACCTTATTGTTTTTCGCAGAAACCAGGCGGCTGACCACGTTTTCTATGATCTTGTGTCCAGCGTCCTGGTCCAGCGACATGATGGATTCCGGATGGAACTGCACAGCGGCAATCGGTTCCTTCTGGTGCTCGATCGCCATGACCACGCCGTCTTCGGTTTCAGCGGTCACCCGCATGTCTGCCGGCAACGTGTCACGCTTTGCAAAAAGCGAATGATACCGCCCGACAACGACGGGAGCGTTCAGCCCCTCAAACAGCAGCGAGTTGCCTGAAAGGCTGATCGGTGACGGCTTGCCATGCATTGGTATGTCCAGCTGGCCCAGTTCGGCGTCGAAATACTCTGACAAAGCCTGCAGTCCCAGACAAACGCCAAAAATGGGCAATGCGCGTGCTCGCGCCCTGCCTATCGTGGCATTGCAGTCAAAATCCTTCGGGTTGCCGGGGCCGGGAGACAGCACGACGAGGTCCGGATTGACGTCATGAAAGACATGGTCGGCGACCGGTGTCCGATAAGTCACGACGTCGGCTCCCGTCTGGCGGAAATAATTCGCCAGCGTATGGACGAAGCTGTCTTCGTGATCGACGAGCAGGATCTTGAGGCCCTTGCCCGGCTTGGGTGCTTCCTGCTTTTCGGTCGTGTTGATGGCCAGGCCTGCTTCACGCACCGCGGCACGCATGGCCTCGGCCTTCAACTCCGTCTCAGCTTCCTCGTCTTCCGGAACGCTGTCGTAAAGCAATGTTGCTCCCGCCCGGATTTGCGCCATACCATCCTTGATGCGCACGGTCCGAAGCGTCAGGCCGGTGTTCATGTCGCCGTTGAAGAGAACCGCGCCGATCGCACCGCCATACCATGCGCGCGGTGACTTCTCGTGATCTTCAATGAATTGCATGGCCCAGCGTTTGGGAGCACCGGTCACGGTGACAGCCCAGGTATGGGAAAGGAATGCATCAAGTGCATCCAGGTCTTCCCGCAAGGTACCTTCAATATGGTCAACCGTGTGAATCAGACGGGAATACATCTCGATCTGGCGCCGGCCGATGACTTTTACGGAACCCGGCACGCAAACACGGCTCTTGTCATTTCGGTCGACGTCGGAACACATGGTCAGTTCCGCCTCGTCTTTTGCCGAGTTCAGCAGCTTGCGGATCTGGGCTTCGTCTTCGATCGCGTTCTTGCCGCGTCGAATGGTTCCTGAGATCGGGCAGGTTTCAACGCGGCGGCCCCCGGTCACACGCACATACATTTCCGGAGACGCACCAACCAGGTATTCCTCGTTGCCGAGGTTGAAGAAGAAGGAATACGGAGAGGGGTTTATCTGGGCGAGACGTCGTGAAACGGCTGACGGCGGGTTTGCGCATGGCTCGTAGAAAGTCTGACCCGGAACCGTTTCAAACAGGTCACCACGCCGGAAATAGTCCTTCGCCTCTTCAACCAGCTTGGCATATTCTCCCGGCTCGTGGTCGCCGCGGCCCGGGTCGCGATTGGCGGGCGTGTAGGCACGGCTTTCACCAGACCGCTGCATGCCCTTTGTTGTTTTGCCGTGCACGACGAAATCGTACTCCAGTACGTAGGCCCGCTTGCCGTGGTGGTCGACGATCAGGATTTCGTCCGGCAGAAACAGAACCACATCGCGCTGATCGTCGGGCCGTTCCAGTTTCAGGTCGATGGGCTCGAACTGAAATGCAACGTCATAACCGAATGCTCCATAAAGCCCCAGTTGATCATCGTCACAGGCAAACAGATCCTTCAACGCGCGGACAATCGAGAAGGTTGAAGGCTGGCGGGAGCGCTCTTCTTCATTGAACAGCCGGTCCGGCTTCTTGACGGTCAGGTTGATCCGGTCATCGTCTGCCTCGAAGGTTTCGATCACTTCGTGGGATTTCAGGGCATCCGTGATCGCCGGTATCAGGATCTTGCCCCGGTCGTTCAAGGCACGGATTTCCACTTTGCGGTCGGCAGCCTCCAGCACCAGTGGAGGATTGACCAGCGCCATGTCCCAGCGGGTATAGCGGCCCGGATATTCATAGGACGACGACAGAACTGCACCAAGCTCACTGTCCAGACGGTCAATCCAATCGGAAGTGCCGGTCTCATAGTCTGATGGCCGCGACGTGCGCAGGATGGTGATCCCGCTTTTCGTTTCAAAGGTATGATCTGCCGGCACTGGCATGGCTATTGTGTTCCCGTTTTGGTGGCCGTTTGGGATTTTGGCGACCTTATAAAGCACCAAGGCCGCCAGCGGTATCCCGCGGCGGCCTTTGGTGTGATGTTTGATCCGTTCAGAGCATGACTGATCGCTGGCCGCCTATATTGCGCCGCGCCACCACCAAGCTGCTTTCAAGATCATCTTCATGACAAGAGGCATAGCGGATGGGTGAAAAGTTGGCAACGGCATAATTGCGCACACGAGTATCAAGAGATGCAATTTGCCGCTTTCGTTGTTTTGCAGGCCGCAAATTCGCAAGGCCGGAGTAGGAGAAACCGTCTTTCTTTAATCGATCCAGTCCTTTTTTCCGCTTCACCTTGACCCCCGGGTCAAGATGCTGGCATTGCAGTCCCGCATCAGAACAAGACGAACGCTGGAAATCGGGCGCGGAAAGTGATGACCGGCGAAGTGTAGCGAGGGGCAAATGGAACATTACGATCTCATCGTGATCGGCAGCGGACCTGCGGGACGAAGGGCAGCGATCCAGGCGGCAAAGTTTGGCCGCAACGTCCTGGTGGTGGAACGTGGCCGCCGGGTAGGTGGGGTCTCCGTGCATACCGGCACAATTCCTTCCAAGACACTGCGCGAGACCGTGCTGAACCTGACAGGATGGCGAGAGCGCGGTTTTTATGGTCGATCCTACAGGGTCAAGGACGACCTGACCGCAGCAGATCTGATGGCACGGCTTCACATTACGCTGGACCATGAAGTCGAAGTTCTTGAACATCAGTTCGCGCGTAACAAGGTCGACACCATTCGTGGCGAGGCGCGTTTTGCCGATACCCACATGATCGAAGTGGAGGGCGAAGCAGGAGAAACCCACAGGTTCAAGGCGGACAAGTTCGTCATCACGGTCGGCACAAAACCTTTTCGACCGGACTATGTCCCCTTCGACGGGGAATATGTTCTCGACAGTGACGAGATCCTGGAACTGACGGAGATACCACGCTCCATTGCCGTGATTGGTGCCGGCGTGATTGGTGTTGAATATGCGTCAATCTTTTCCGCTCTGGATGTGCATGTGACGCTTGTTGAGCCTCGGGACACCATGCTCGACTTCCTGGACAAGGAACTGGTCGCAGATTTTACACATCAGCTTCGCGATCGAGGTATCGCGCTGCGGTTTGGCGCAAAGGTCCAGAAGATCGAGAAACTGGGACCGGCAGACTGCGAGATCACCCTGGAAGGTGGCCGGTGTGTACGCTCTAATGTGATCCTGTTCGCTGCCGGGCGCATGGGTGCAACGCCGTCGCTCAATCTGGATAAATGCGGGCTGGGTGTCGACCACCGTGGCCGCCTGAGGGTCGACCCGATGACGTTCCAGACGGAAGTGCCGCATATCTTTGCCGCCGGTGATGTGATCGGCTTTCCGAGCCTCGCATCCACGTCCATGGAACAGGGGCGAATAGCAGCTTGCCAGGCGCTGGGAGAAAAGGCCTACGATCCGCCCGAGTATTTTCCTTATGGCATCTACGCAGTTCCGGAGATTTCTACGGTCGGCATGACGGAAGAGGAAATCAAGGTACGCGGTATTCCTTATGAATGTGGCGTTGCCCGGTTCAGGGAAACTTCCCGTGGTCACATCATGGGACTCGATACCGGAATGCTGAAGATGATCTTCTCGCTGAAGACGAGACGATTGCTCGGCTGCCACATTGTGGGCGAGGGGGCGACGGAACTGGTTCACATCGGTCAGGCAGTCCTGAACCTCAAGGGGACGCTGGAATATTTCGTTGAGAATACCTTCAACTACCCGACCCTCGCAGAGGCCTACAAGATCGCGGCACTGGACGCCTGGAACAGAATGCCACCGCTTTCCGAGTAACTGGCTCCGGATTTCAATAAATTCCTGAAGGACTTCCGGCTTTCAAAGCGTGGTGTTGCTATTCAGGAGAAGGTAGCCTCGTGCCCTGCTGCCGACTCGACTGATCTTTAGCGAAGGTAATTCCATGCCCCGGACTCTGCTTCTGAAGAATGCCGATATGCTCGTCACGATGGACGGCGAGCGCCGCGAGATTCCGGGTGGCGGACTTTATGCTGAAGACGGTGTTATCCGGCAGGTTGGTCCTTCCGAGGAATTGCCGCAATCAGCCGATCAGGTGATTGATGCGTCGGGGCAGATTGTACTGCCCGGTTTCGTCAACACGCATCATCACCTCAACCAGACGCTCACCCGGAACCTGCCAGCGGCGCAGAACAACAACCTGTTTCCATGGTTGCAGGCGCATTATCGGATCTGGGCAAGGACCAATCCTGAAGCCTCCCGCGCAAGCACACTGATCGGCCTTGCTGAACTCGCTCTATCCGGATGCACGACAGTATTCGACCACACCTATCTCTTCCAAAGTGGCAACAAGGTGGATTACCAGATTGAGGCGGCGCGGGAGTTGGGAGTTCGTTTTCACGCAAGCCGCGGTTCCATGTCCCTGGGCGAGAGCAAGGGCGGACTTCCGCCGGACGAATGCGTCGAAAATGAAGAAGACATACTGAGCGACAGTGTCCGTGTAATCGACCGCTACCATGATGCATCCCACGGGGCGATGACCCGCGTTGTCGTTGCTCCATGTTCTCCATTCTCCGTTTCCGAGGACCTTCTGCGCGAAAGCGCTCGCCTTGCCCGCGACAAGGGCGTGATGCTGCATACACACCTGTGCGAAACCCTGGATGAGGAACGCTACACGCTTGAGCGCTTCGGCAAGCGTCCGGTCGAATGGATGGAAGGCCTGGACTGGACAGGTCCGGATGTCTGGTTCGCACACGCGATCCATGTCGATGACGATGAAATCAGGCTTTTTGCAAAAACAGGCTGCGGCGCCGCACACTGTCCGTGTTCGAACATGCGTCTTGCTTCGGGCATTGCACCGGTAAAGAAATACATGGCGGCCGGGGTCAAGGTCGGGCTGGGCGTCGATGGGTCTGCCAGCAACGACGGCTCGAACATGCTGATGGAAGTTCGCCAGGCCATGCTGCTCGCACGCCTGCAGCTGGGTTTGATGCCGCCCGAAGGTCCGCGCAAACACGCCTTGTTGCCGCCCTCGCACCCGCTGCGGGCTGGAGAATGGATGACTGCCCGGGAAGCCTTGGAACTGGCTACGCTTGGAGGCGCAGCCGTTCTGGGGCGTGATGACATCGGTTCACTGGAAGCCGGAAAATGCGCGGATTTCTTCACGCTTGATCTGAATACACTACAGTTTGCTGGTGGCATGCACGATCCCGTGGCAGCTGTTGTCTTCTGCGCACCTCAAGCAGCACGAACCACGGTGATCAACGGCCGTACGATCGTTGAAGACGGTCAGATTGCAACGATGGAAATGGGACCGGTCATCGAAGAGCACAACCGGCATAGTCTGGCACTGGCGGCATCTGTCTGATGCCGAGACGTTGCTTTGCTCAGCAGAGCCAGCAATTCTCGGGCATGGTTGCGTCGGTCACTTGACCGCCGTCAGCAATCCAGCTGGTGATACCGTCTTTGACATTGACGATATTCGTGAAGCCTGCCTGAGCGGACAGATACTCCGATAGGACCTGGCTGCGCCGTCCGGTGCGGCAGATGAAGACGATTTCGTCAGCTGGACCGGCAACAAGTTTCTGAAGTTGCGGGCCAAATTCGGGGTTTACGTTGCCCTTCTCATCGAAAAAAGTCACGAGATGGCTGCCGGGAATGATCCCGGTCTGGCGCCATTCATCTGGCCGGCGGATGTCGATAATCGTTGTTCCGGCCGCAAGTTTGTCCTTCAATTCATCGTTGCCGATGTCGGAAAACTTCTTGCCCTTGACTTCGAGAAGTTCGATTTCGAATTTCAAGGTTGCGTTCGGCGGGATAACGCCGCCTGCACCTTGCGCGCCATAGGCCATATCGGGCGGAATGATCAGCTCGCGCTTTCCGCCGACTTGCATGCCTTCAACGCCCTTTTCCCATCCCGGAATGACACGGCGTTCACCGAGAGTGAAGGAAAACGGAGTTCCCCGGTCGACGCTGGAATCGAATTTTGTGCCGTCCATGAGCCAGCCCGTGTAGTGAACCACGACGGTTTCTCCTACATTGGCCTCTTCTCCGGTGCCCTTTTCAATGTCCTTGATCTGAAGTTCTTCCTGTGCTGCGGCAGGAAAGGCCAACATTGCCGTAACCAGAATGCCGGACAACCATTTAATCATCACGCTTGTTCCATAGATTTCAGGAGATAACCTTGCAGAAGATCGTCGATTGACAATCGGATTGCAACTCAACGCTACTTGAACAGGACAGCGTTTGGAAAGGAAAGAAATCATGCTGTGGCGCTTTGGCTCAGTCACGACGGGTGTGGTGGTTTGGTGCTGTTTCTGCTTCATGACTTTCGCTTCGGCGACTGCGCAGGAACTGGAGCTGACCCCACCACTTGATTGCAAGCTCGGGCATGATTGCTTCGTACAGAATTTTGTCGACATCGACCCTGGTCCCGACGTTCGAACCGCGTTTTGCAATCAGGCAAGTTATGACGGCCACAAGGGGACCGATTTTCGGGTCTTGAGCACAGAAAAAATTGCGAACGTGATCACTGCGGCCCCAGGCGTCGTCAGGGCCATTCGAAGTGACTCTACGGATCATTTGGTTCTGACGCAGGAAGACAGGGCTCGTGTGCAGGGCAAGGAATGCGGCAATGGCGTATTGATTGACCATGGAGACGGGTGGCAGACCCAGTATTGCCATTTGCGGAAGTCGTCCATAGTGGTCGAAAAAGGTGATCAGGTGGAGCGGGGACAAAAACTCGGAGAAGTAGGGTTTTCCGGATTTGCAGCCTTTCCACATGTGCATCTGGAAGTGCGCAAGAACGGACTGACGATAGATCCTTTCCTGCGCACGGCGGACGCAACGACCAAGCAACTTGAACATTGTTCGACTGGCAAGGAAAATGCCGTTGAACTCGACAGAACTCTTTGGAAAGGTGACGTCATTTCGCTTGTGGAGGAGGCGGATGGCTCGATCATTCAAACCGGTTTTGCAGACAAACCTGTTTCAACTCTGGCCCTTGAAACAGAAAAGGTAACCGAGCCTGAAGCGGGTTCGCCCGCGCTTGTTTTCTTTGCTCGGCTGATCAATCTGCAAAAAGGAGACAGGGTTGCCCTGCGTCTGGTCGGGCCAACCGGCATCATCGCCGAAACGGAAGGCAAACCCATAGACCGAAACAAGGCTCAATGGGTTGCGTTTGCTGGTCGCAAGTTGAAAGCGGAGGCATGGCCAGACGGAGAATATGTCGGGACGGCAACCCTGATCAGGAACGGAGTAAAATTCCTGGAGCAATCAGAACGTATCAAGCTCGGCGGCTAGGTGATCGCCAGAATGTAACGCTGCCAGAACGGGGTTCCGGCAGCGAACAGGTCAGACTTACGCAACCTGGTACTTGTCGACAATACGCTGGACCATGGGGGCAAAGTGCCAGAAGTCCGGCGTTTCCATGTCCGCCTGTTTGCCTGCTTCATCAAGATAGCGCACCTGAATGATTTTCTTCAGGTTCGGGTTCTTCTCAAACTTAGCCACTTCTTCATCGTTCATCGGTCCACCCTGCAGGTTGAGCGAATGGACCGAGGCTTCAGACAGACGTTTGAAGTAGTCCGGTTTCGTCGCGCACAGATACCGTTTTGCGGCAACGTGATACTTCACGCAATCGACGATGACGGATGGAAAGAAAGCGCTGAGGACTTTGGCGCCGGCCTCTTCGTGGTAGCGGTCCTCAGTGTCATCCATGGTGAAGGTTCCGAACTCGGAGGTGAAGTGCCCGATATCGTGGAGCAACGCACCGACGATGATTTCTTCATCGAGTCCGTTCTGCTCCGCAATCGTTGCGCCTTGCAGCATGTGCTGAGCCATGGTCACGGGTTCGCCGAGATACTCCTCGTCACCACACCGCTCAAAGATGTCACCTAAGAACGCGACGATATTGTCGCGTGTTAGCGTGGAAAAATCCGGCTTGCTCATTCCGCTGCCTCGGAGGTCGTAGACTGAAGGGAGGCGAGTGTGGACAGAAGACCGTCCTTGTCGGAATAACACCCCTGCAGCCAGCGGGTTCCAGTACCGGAATATGCTTTTCGCGCATGCAGGACGCGCGTGTTGTCGACGACGAAGCATTCGCCAGGTTCTAGCCTGAAGGTTACTTCCATTGCCGGATCATCGATGATTTCTCCGAGACGGCGATAAGCAGCATAGTAGGCCGCCATGTCCTCGAAGGGGACGTCGGTGATGGCGGCGGCTGACCGGTTGTTGAACCGAACAGCAATCAGCTCTCCGTCCGGCGCCAGCTCGATCATTGGTCTGCGTGAGCGCAGAACGACCCCTTCCTCTCCCGCATATTCGAAACGAGCGCAATATTTGCTCAGAACTTCAAACCATTCCTGGTTTTCTTCTTTCAAACGCAACGCTGCACGGAAGCCGTCGACCACCATGTTTTCCCCGCCCGCAGCCGAGCTTTCAAGACAATAAAGAACCTGAACGGAGGGAACCGGATCCCGGTAAGGGTTGTCGGTATGTGCCTGCAATCCAAGTCCTGTGAATGCCAGGTTTGTCGGATTGACTTCGGTCCGGACCTCAAAGTGGCGGCCGTAATTTGTTTCGCGCACGAATCCGAACAGCTCGACTACTTTCATGAGAGCCTGGTCTTCAACCGGCCCGCCGGTAAGTTTGCCGAAGCCGTATCTGGCGACATCGGCAAGCCAGGCATGCTTGGCGGCCGGGTTTGTGCTCACGGCACCAAAATCCGCTGAAGGCACGGCCTTGTTGAGTTCACCATTCCAGGCTTCGATCATCGGTGATAGCCAGCCTTTTTCGGCAGGCGCAGAGTGATCGTAGGAGTTCTCCAGCAGCCAGGAAACGGAAAAATCGACTGACTTTCCTTCCGGTGCGAAGGACACTTTCAACGTGTCGCCACTGATTTCAGCCGATGCGATGCTGACATCCGGGCTGATGTCCCGCAACGCGATCAGACGTTGTCCATTGGAAGGAGATCTCGTTTCTGCATCCCAGGAGTTGTCGCGCAGCCAGATCGCGTGAAACCTATGTTGGGTCTGGTCACCCTTGAGCGTGACAAAACTGCCGTCGTCGCAAATCGCTACGTCCATCATTTACCAAAGCCTCTCCAATTTGGTTCATGACAGGATCATGTGTTCCTCCTATAAAATCAAATTAGGAATTGCGACACTAAGGGTCCGAATTTCTAATGGATAAATCAAGATTCGAAAATTTGCCGCTGGAATGGGTGAGGGCGTTCGAAGTTGCAGCGCGGCTCGGGAGTTTTACTGCGGCCGCCCACGAGACAGGATTGACTCAATCGGCAATCAGTCAGCGGATAGGCAAGCTGGAGAAACGGCTGGATACGCAACTCTTTCTGCGTCAGGCCCGGAAGATTGCATTGACAGTGGAAGGCGAAGCATGGCTTCCGCACGTTCGCTCCGCCCTTGAAAGTCTGCGTGAGAGTTCCGAAGGTCTTTTTGGCATCTCAAGGAAACGGCTTACGATCTCGGCCAGCTCCTCGATCATTGAACTGTGGCTTTTGCCGCGTTTGGAACAGCTCAGAGAAGAGATCGACGCGCAATTGTCCTTCAGAACGATGGTTCTTTCCGGTGAAATTGCGCAGGAAAGCGGGACGATACAAATTCGCTATGGAACAGGCGATTGGCCGGTGACCTACAAATTGCCGCTCTACAGCGAAGCGCTGGCCCCTGTTGCTGCTCCGGATGTTGCCAGATCCTCCGAACTCTGGACCGACCTTCCGCGCATTGCACTTGTCGGGCCACGCCCTGGATGGCACGAATGGTCTGCACGCTTCGGCATTCCTTCGACCCCTTTGCCCGATCTGCGTTTCGATACGTTCGCAGCAGCGCTGTCAGCAGCGAGAGCAGGATTTGGAGTCGCTTTGGCGTCGTTGCCGCTTTGTGCGAGCGATCTGAAATCAGGGCGGTTGGTGCGGGTCTCGCCGGACAGTCTGCCCCATCACGAGACCTATTGGCTGTTGGCTTCCAAGGATGCTGTCTCGAGGCAGCAATGGAACCTGCTGGAGCAGGGCCTGAAAGCAATCAGCGCTTAGACACATAGACGCTGGGTCTTCTTTGAGAGGTGGAGGCGATTATTTGCGCGCGAGCGGATCGTTGGCGGATCGAATGAGCTTCTCCAGCAGAGCGGACAATTGATCCTGTTCTTCACCTGACAGGCCGGACACAGCTTTCTGCTGGGTCTCCACATAGTCGGGGATCTTGCCCTTCACCAGCTCAAGACCCTTTGGTGTCAGGCAAACAGTCAGTGCCCTGCGATCTTCAGGGTGCGGGCAGCGTTCCACCAGGCCGGCCTTTTCAAGTTTGTCCAATCGGGCAGTCATGCCACCTGAGCTCATCATGGTAGTCCGGTAGAGCTCCGTTGGCGTCAGCTTATAGGGGGGACCGGATCGGACCAGTGTCGCCAGGACGTCGAACTCTCCAATCTTGAGGCCGATTTCTGCGTAGGCCGGCACCAGGTAGTCCCGGCTCATCACCTGTGCAGCTTCATTAAGCCGTCCGAGAAGCACCATCGGGGTTAGTTTATCGGCGACTTCCGGCACTTCCTTTTGCCACTGCCGCCGAGCGCGTTCGGCCCGGTCCAGAAGCAGGTCTTCCGGATCTCCAAACAGGTGAGTGGCAGGTTTGGTCAGCTCGTCAGGTGATTTTGCCATCACTCAATTCCCGAAACATTTTTGTTGCGACCAAAGCGCTGCTTCTCGTACCGGCAAACAGAAATCCGGAAAAGTCAGTTCTTTCAATCGCTTTGGAAAGGCGAGACTCGTCTGAAAGATTGAAAATGTCAACATGCATCAAGAATCTTGAAATAAAGTATCTTGATATAAAGATAAAAAATGCTATCTGTCCGTTAGCTGCTCCAAGCGAGCGAATTCCGTTTCAAGAAAGGACGGTCCCATGGCGGATATGCTGAATGGTTTGCCGGAGGTCGGAAAAAAATCAACGACTCGGGAAAGGACCAATCTGAAAGACAGCGTCATCAAGGCCTTTGAAAGACCCGTCGTTCTTCTTCTGGTCGTTGGAAGCTTTCTGGCGGTGTCAACGGTTCTGGCGAAATCAGCGCCGGATTTCGGCTGGCATCCCCTTGCATTGCTGCAGTGGTCAATATTGGGCGGTGCCGCCACTTTGTTCCTTGTGACGCGTCTTTTCGCAAAGGCGGACGGACAAAGTGAACGGAAGGCAGGTTCGTCGCCGAGGAGACGATTGATTGCTTATCTGGCTATCAGCGGGGTTCTGTTCATCTTACCCAACATGATCGCAGTCGTTGCCGCGCCCAAGGTTGGGGCTGGATTTGTTTCGCTCAGTTTTGCCTTCCCGCTGGTGTTGACCTACGCCATTGCCGTGTTCTTGAGACTTGAGCGCCTCCAGGTCCTGATGGGTGCTGGCGTTCTGTTTGGTCTTGCTGGTGGTGTTTTGCTGGCGATGTCAGGCGCAAATCTTTCCGCTGATGCATCGCTCTGGTCGGTCTTTGCTCTGTCCATCCCCGTCTTTCTAGCTTCAGGCAACATCTACCGAACGCTGAAATGGCCAGAGGGAGTCAAACCAGTGGACCTGGCTCTTGGGATGATGGCGACCGGATTTCTTGCATTGGCCGTGTTCACATCTGTCTGGGGTCTTCCGGTTTTGCCCGAATACTGGACCCTGGAAGCCAGCGCGCTGCTCCTGTCGCAAACGGCGATCTTTGCGCTTCAATACGGTCTTTACTTTCGCCTTCAGCAAACGGCCGGACCTGTCTATCTCAGTCAGATCGGGTCCGTGGCTGCGGTTGTCGGGCTGGGGCTTGGTTTCTTTGTCTTTGGCGAAGTACCCAATGCCGCGAAGACTGCTGCAGTGGTCTTCGTCGGCACCGGGATTGTGCTGGTTACGCTGGGACGCAATCGCCGCGCAGGCAGGGGCGCTTGACCTTCAGTGCCAGAGCCAGGCAGCGCCGCGAACGCCCGAGCTGTCACCGTGAACGGCTTTGCGGATTGGCGTGTCGAACGTGTCGGAAAAGATGAAGGGCATCATCGCCGGAGTAAGATCTTCATATAGCTCATCGATGTTTGACATGCCGCCACCAAGAACAAAGACGTCCGGGTCAAGTAGGTTGGCGGACATGGCAAGGCACCGGGCGAGGCGGCTGACATAGGCTTCGTAAACCTCGTTTGCGATCGTATCGCCTGACCGCTTCAACGCCATGATCTCGTGCCCTTTCAGCAAGGTGCCGGTTTTCTCCTTGTAGTGAAGTTGAAAACCGGTGCCGGAACACCAGCGGTCAATGACACCTTTATGGCCGATCCAGCTGTCCGGACCCGGAAACTCGTCCGCCTTGAGCCAGGGAACGGTAATCGCTCCCCATTCACCGCCAATACCGTTGGCTCCGAGATGGGCTGTGGCATCAATCGCGATTCCCGAGCCGCATCCGGTCCCGATGATGATCGCATGAACCACGTGTTCACCGGCACCGGCACCATCTGTTGCTTCTGAGACCGCCAGGCAGTTGGCGTCGTTCTGGATCCGCACCGGACGGCCGAGAACCGCTTCCAAATCCTTGTCGAGTGGCTTGCCGTTCATCCAGGTTGAATTTGCGTTCTTGACGACACCCGTCTTGGGAGAAAGGGAGCCGGGAATGCCAAGACCAAGCGTGCCATGCTGGCCGGTTGCCTGTTCCGCCGCATCGACCAGGTGCTTCACCGCAGCGAGGCACCCCTGATAGTCATCCCGGGGCGTATCGACCCGTTGCCGGAACAGTTCCTCACCTTCACCTGAAAGGGCGATGATCTCAATTTTCGTTCCGCCCCAATCAATTCCCAATCGCATGTCAGTCCACCCGTTTCGGCAATTCGAAGGCAGCCGCCTGGCCGTCTTCCAGTTCGTCGGTCTGTTTGCCGTAGCTTTTGAATTTATTCAGAATGTCGGCCATTTCCTCAGCGTCCAGAATGACCGGTTCCCCCAGGACCAGAGAGGACAGGTACTGATCGGCCAGATCCTCAACTCCTTCTGCAATCGATAAAGCCTTTTTCAGGTTCGGTCCACCTGCGATCTGGCCGTGATTGGCCAGGAGGCAGGCATTTCGTTCTCCGAGCGCCGCAGTCATTGCCTCTGATAGGGCGCGCGTGCCGAAGCTTGCATAGTCCGCGCATTCGACCCGGTCGCCGCCCGCCAGGGCAACCATGTAGTGAAATGCCGGAATGCCACGCCGGTGGCAGGAGAGCGCAGTGGCACGGGGACTGTGGCAATGAACGACTGCGCCACAAGCCGGTTTGGCGAGATAGAAATCCAGATGCATGCGCCACTCGGAAGAAGGAAGGATATCCCCGCGGTACCGTCCTTCGAAATCGAGCGCGACAATTCTGTCCGGTGTCAGGTCTTCATAGGGAGTGCCGGAAGGCGTCACCAAAAAACCGGATTTTGTGCGTGCACTGACATTGCCCGAGGTGCCTTTGGTGAGACCAAGCCGGGGCAGGGCACGGGCGGTTTCGATGATGTCTTGGCGCAGGTCCGCCGTGTCGTCGGGAAAGGAAGCCATGTCAGGCGTCGGGCCTTCAAATCTGGAGGAAAAGGAAGCGGTCTGGTCAGGGACGCGTGACCGGCGCTTAAATGACAGTGTTCCTGTTGCCTTTTCAAGGCATTGCGCTGATAAAACGAAAATACACGCCCCAATTGCGGGGAACGTTGACAGAGGTTGAATGTCCGGACTTGCGCACAAGCTGAAGATGCTATGGCAGAACGCTGGTGCCGGTGCACGAAGGCAAAGTCGCCATCACGGTGTTCAGCAACGTGAAGCAGTGCGTGGAACAGGGCCGCGCTGGGCTGATCAGGATGCCGGTGCAGACCTGAGGATGGCGCAGCAAAGGCCGGAACAATCCCAGGATCAGGACACTCAAAGACCTTCAGTGACTCCATTCTACGTCTGGGGAACTCTGGCATTGTTGGCAATAGGGTTCGCCGTTGGCACATTTTATTGGCACCAAAAGCAGCTGGCGCTCGAACATGTCGAAGACGATCCGGCTTATGGCGACCCGCTTGTGCAGCTCGATGAAGGCGCAAAAACGGCTCTGCTCAGCCAATCGCCGGAACTGGATGCCAAACTCAAGCGCGGTTTTCTGGGCAAGCCGGATCAGCTATGCGCTGAGCTGCATGCCCTGGGGCTGGAGAATAAGGGGTGGATCAAGGCGCCATTTCAAAGAGGGCGATGGCAATGTGCGTCTGATCTGGTGCCACTCACGACACCAAGCGTCGATTTTGGTTCAACCACACTGTTTTTCCTCCTTCGTGGACCATCTGAGGAGAAGATCGACTATCTGCGTCTCAAGCTCGCGGTCGAAGACGCGCGCCAGAAGGAAATTGGTCAGGAAGCGGTCTGGCTGGTGATTGATGCGCTCGCCGCCAGATATGGCTGGACGGTTCCCGATAGCTTTCGGCAGGCAATTGCAGACTTCAGGCAGCTTGAAACGACGTACCGAGGTGTCCAGCTGTCGGTTGCACCGGAAGACCCAAACCTGACCGGAGACCCTTTGGCAAACCAGCGCCTGAACATCATCCTGAACTTCGGCGAACCGGACCTTATCCGGCCCGCCGACCGTTTTGAGGTTGCGCCGCCATTGGAAAGTGGTTGGAGCAATATGGGCGATCCTAAGGACCGGGACGGTCAGGCAGCGGAATGAACTCCGTTTCATCACCCGGTACCGTATCGAAGCGACCCTGACGCCAATCCTCCTTGGCCTGTTTGATGCGCTCCTTCGAGGAAGATACGAAATTCCACCAGATGTAACGCCTTCCGTCCATCGGTTCACCGCCCAGGACGACGAACCGTGCCGGAGCATGCGACTGGTTTTCGATCACCAGATGGTCACCCGGCTTGAAGACAAGCAACTGCGCCGGATCGAAAGCCTGTCCGGCAATCGAGATCTGTCCGGAGATGGTGTAAAGGCCACGTTCTTCCCAGCCGGCATCAAGAGGGATCTTCGCCCCGGGTTCCAACGAAATATCGGCGTAGAACATTTCCGAAGCGGTTTTCACCGGCGCTTTGTGGCCGTAAAGATCTCCGGCAATCAGCTTCACTGAAGCGCCTTTATCCGCAAACTCTGGTTGCTGTTCGGTTCCAAAGTGCTGGAAAGTCGGATCGCCTTCTTCCAGATGCTTCGGCAAGGCAACCCAGCTTTGCAGGCCAAACAGTTGCCGTGCCTCCTGCTTGCGCTCCGGGCGTTCCCGCTCCGAGTGAACAATACCTTTGCCTGCGCTCATCCAGTTCAGCGCACCTGGCGAGATTGCGATTTCCGTTCCAAGACTGTCCCGGTGATACATTTCGCCCTCAAACAGATAAGTCACCGTTGCGAGGCCGATGTGAGGATGTGGCCGAACATCGACACCTCCACCAACAAGAAGCTCCGCTGGTCCCATCTGATCGAAGAAGATGAACGGGCCGATCATGCGCCGTCGCGGTGACGGCAGAGCGCGGCGGACATGGAAACCGCCCAGGTCCGATGTCCGGGGAACGATGATCGTATCAATCGGATCGCAACTTGCAGCATTGCCCGGGATAGGGTCAGGGGTGTTCAGCCAGCTCATCTGCCTCTCCTTGCAGTCAAAAGCGCGTCTTCCGGATAGATAGGGTCGCAGGTTCGTAAGTGTCCATTGAACAGTCTGTTTCCATCTTTTCTTTCAATCAGAAGGGCGTATAACTGCGGGCCCTCAATCGCCAAAAGGTGTTTCATGAAACGCGTGATGATCGTCGGTGGCCCCGGCTCGGGCAAAAGCACGCTTGCGCACCAGCTTGGTGAGCGGACGGGCTTGCCTGTCTACAACATGGACCACATTCACTGGCTGCCGGGTTGGGTGGAAAGACCGAGACAGGAAAAGGATTCACTTACGCATCAGGTTCACATGAAGAGCGATTGGATCTTCGAAGGTGGCCATTCGAGCACTTACGCTGAAAGGGTTGACCGGGCGGACACCTTCATCTGGTTGGATGTGCCGGTCTGGTTGCGGATTTTTCGAGTTCTCAAACGCTCAATTCAATACTACGGCCAGAACCGACCCGATCTACCAGAAGGGTGTCCGGAGCGTTTCAACGGCCAAACCGTTGAGTTCGTTCATTTTATTTGGCGCACCCGGCACAGCGCACGTGCCAAGCTGCTGCGGATCTACACAGCTCCTCCGCCGCATTTGACTGTTCTGAAGTTTTCCAGTCTCAAGGAGACACGTGCTTTTCTGGATGGCTTGACGACGGAAACCTGAACACAGGGACCGGACACACGCTGAGATACCTTGACAGAAGGCGCATCCCACCGGCACAAACAGGGCTCACCCGGGGTGTCCCGTCATGGGGCTGAGATGCTGCAGGGTGCGGTTATACGCACAGCGCAGGGACCCGAAGAACCTGATCCAGGTCATGCTGGCGAAGGGATGGTGGCCCTGATGAAGCGCGAGGACCGACTGGCCGGCGCATATCGTCAAGCGCATCCCCGACAGCCTGATGTACAAGAATGCAAGGCCCTTCGCCGGTCTTGCTGGAGTGAAACGTCGTGCAAGGTGTCTCAGACGCAGGTGCGAGGATATGAGGGTCCTGATCCGAGGGGCAGGAGTTGCCGGCCTGTCGCTGGCATTCGAACTTCGCAAACGGGGTGCCGAAGTCACCTTGTTTGAGGTCGGGGAAAACTTGTCCGGCAGCGCTTCCTGGCTCGCAGGCGGCATGCTGGCGCCGTGGTGCGAGCGTGAAAATGCCGAGGAAGACGTTCTCGTTTACGGAAAAAGCTCGGTCGACTGGTGGGCGAATGCGTTGCCTGGCACGGTTTCACATCACGGAACGCTGGTGGTTGCCCCACCTCGTGACACCGCGGAACTCAATCGCTTTGCAGGGCGAACAGGTGGCTATGAGTGGCTGGACGGGGGTGGGATAACCGCACTTGAGCCTGACCTTGAGAGGAGATTTTCCAAAGGTCTGTTCTTCCCGAAAGAAGCTCACCTTGATCCACGCAGGGCTCTGGTCGAGCTTGAAGAAACAGTTTCCAGATTGGGCGTCAGAACAATATTCGGGTCAGAAGAGCCAAGTGTGGACGCGGACTTTGTCGCCAACTGCATTGGGATGGCGTCAAAGGAAAAGAACCTCAGGGCGGTACGCGGAGAAATGCTGATCCTGCACGCGCCCGAGGTCACGTTGTCCAGGCCGGTTCGAATGCTCCATCCACGCATCCCGGTCTATGTCGTCCCCCGGGAAAATAATCACTTCATGGTCGGGGCGACAATGATCGAGAGCGCCGACGACGGCCCGGTCAGCGTTCGCTCCACCATGGAGCTGCTGAACGCTGCCTACAGCCTTCATCCTGCTTTCGCTGAAGCCAAGATCATTGAGACAGGCGTTGGCGTTCGCCCGGCGTATGCCGATAATCTGCCGCGCATCAGCTTTGACGGCCGGGTTCTGAGCCTGAATGGCTTCTACCGGCACGGTTTCCTGCTGGCGCCACACTTTGCGGCGCAGGCAGCCGAAACCCTGTTCCAATCCTCCAAGGAGATAACCCTTGAAACTCATCATTAATGGCGAAGAGCAGGAGGTGACCAGTTCGACCCTCTCGGGGCTTCTGGATGAACTGGCCTACGAACACGATTTTCTCGCAACTGCACGCAACAGCGAGCTAGTTTCGGCTGAAGAGCGTGCCGGCTGCGAGCTTCTTGAAGGGGATCGGATCGAGATCCTGTCTCCCATGCAGGGAGGGTGAGGGCCATGCTTGAATTTTACGGCGAAGAGATTTCTTCCCGCTTGCTTCTGGGAACAGCGCAATATCCGTCTCCGAAGATCCTGTCAGATGCCGCAAAGCGATCTGGTGCTGAAATACTGACTGTCTCCCTTCGCCGCGAAGCTGCGGGAACCGGTGCTGGCGGCAAGTTCTGGGATCTGATCCGCGAGCTGAATGTGCGCGTGCTTCCCAACACTGCCGGGTGTCATTCTGTAAAAGAGGCCGTGACCACAGCAAAGATGGCACGGGAGCTGTTCGGAACAGATTGGATCAAACTGGAGGTAATTGGCCACCATGACAGCTTGCAACCGGATGTATTTGGTTTGGTGGAGGCTGCAGGAATTCTAAGCGAAGACGGTTTCAAGGTTTTTCCTTACACCACGGATGACATCGTTGTCGGTGAAAGGCTGCTGGAAGCAGGATGCCAGGTGTTGATGCCCTGGTGTGCACCGATCGGGTCTGCACGCGGGCCAGTCAATCCGGATGCACTTAGAGCCTATCGAGCTCATTTCCCAGGCATTCCGCTTGTTGTTGATGCAGGCCTTGGTCGCCCGTCTCACGCTGCCCAGGTCATGGAATTCGGATTTGATGCGGCTCTCTTGAATACAGCCGTCGCAAAGGCCGGTGATCCTGTTGCCATGGCGGAAGCTTTTTCAAAGGCGGTCGAGGCGGGGTATCAGGCCTTCGAAGCACAGCCACTGGAGCCGCGTGACATGGCCGTTCCCTCAACTCCCGTAATTGGCATGGCAGTATTTGAATGAAACTCGACCCGTTTTATCTGATCGTGGATAGTTCCGAGTGGATCGGTCGGCTGATCCCACTTGGCGTCAAGTTGGTGCAATTGCGCATCAAGGACAAACCGGAAGCGTTGCTCCGTAAGGAAATCGCAGCATCAAAGACAATCTGCCAAGAGCACGGTTGCCAATTGATCATCAACGATTACTGGCAGCTCGCCATTGATGAGGGCTGCGACTTTGTCCATCTCGGCCAGGAAGATCTGGCGGAGGCTGACGTTGGCGCCATCAGAAACGCGGGGATGCGCCTGGGTGTTTCAACACATGACGGCGAAGAACTGGATACAGCGCTCTCAGTTGACCCGGACTACGTGGCGCTGGGCCCGGTTTATCCGACCATTTTGAAGAAGATGAAATGGGCGCCGCAGGGCATCGAAAAGATCGGCAGGTGGAAGCAGCAGATTGGTGGTTTGCCGCTTGTGGCGATCGGTGGACTTAATCCTGAACGTCTTGAGGGCGTGTTCGAGAACGGCGCGGACAGTGCTGCCGTCGTGACGGACATCACCTTGAATCCGGATCCCGAGGCAAGGACACAAGAGTGGATTTCAGTTACGCAGAAGTGGCGTTAGAGAAACCAATCCGCTTGTATTTCTCACGAACTGAACGGCTTGATCAGGACAATCCGTGTGCAGGAAATCTTCGAGACAAAAAATGCGTTCCTAGCCGAAAATGATTTTATCGCGCGCGACTTGATCGCGGAGAAAGTCTTGTACGGCAGCGACGTGGCGCAAGGGGCGGGAGCTTTCATGGGTGACCATCCAGTAGGCCCGCCGGAGTTTGATGTCTGGCAAAACTTCAACCAATGCACTGTCTCCGCGCGCGATAAAATCGTGCAAGATGCCGATGCCTGCACCTGCGCGAACGGCTTCGGTCTGTCCAAGCGCAGAAGCGATCTCAAACCGGGCTGACCAGTTCTTTGTAAAGTCCGCGCTGTAGTTCAGGGAAGGGGAGTAGAGCAGGTCCTCAACGTAATCGATAAGATCGTGCGCGTTTAGGTCGCTGGGTGACTGTGGGGTTCCGTGTTCCTTGAGGTAATCCTTGGAAGCATAAAGACCAAGGGCATAGTCAACGAGTTTTCCTGCAACCAGGCGGCCCGTTTCCGGGCGGTCGATGGTAACGGCAATGTCGGCCTCTCTTCTTGAGAGTGAGAACGATCTGGGCACCGGAACCAGCTGCACCTTGAGACCCGGATGTTTTTCCGAGAGCTTGCCGAGCCGGGGAGCGAGATAGGCAACACCGAACCCGTCCGGCGCACCGATACGAACAGTGCCGGAAATTTCCGGCGTGTCGCCACCAAGGTCAGCTTCGGCGGCAACCGCTTCGGCCTCCATTCTTTCCGCGCGATCGAAGAACCGCGTCCCGGCCGCGGTCAGGAGACAGCCTGATGTCGATCGGTCGAACAGCCGGACGCCCAGGCTTTCTTCAAGTGCAGTCAGGCGACGCGCAACTGTTGCATGGTTCAGTCCGAGCCTCCGCGCGGCCGCAAGGATCTGTCCCGTGCGCGCGATGCTCAGGAAGATGCGGATATCATCCCAGTTCATTTCCATTCACTTCCCATGTTACTTTCCCGGCGGTCGAAGGGATCACCCGGTCACACTTGTCATTGCTTTTTGGCGGGCGAAGCTTCGCTAACAGGCACTTTCTTGGCATGGACCGCCGGATTGCATCCGGCAGTGACTTGAAATCTTGAACTCATTCAAATGCCATAACTATAAAAAATGCACAACAGATGCGGAAAACTGGATCTTGTATATTGCAAAAATAAAAGCGACAAAGATCCGGACGATAAGACGGGTCATGCGGCAGCAGGCTGACAGGCCCTGACATCACGGGAGATACTCAGATGCAGAAGATCGGTCATTTTATTAATGGCAAGCACGTCGAAGGCACCTCTGGTCGCTATGCCGACGTTTACAATCCGGCCACTGGCGAAATCCAGGCTCAGGTCGCACTTGCCAGCCAGGCTGAAATGGATGCAGCCATCGCCAACGCGGTTGAGGTACAGCCTGCCTGGGCAGCGACCAACCCGCAGCGCCGCGCCCGCGTGATGATGAAGTTTGTTGAGCTTCTCAACCGTGACATGGACAAGCTGGCCGAAGCGCTTTCCCGCGAGCACGGCAAAACCCTGCCGGACGCGAAGGGCGACGTGATCCGTGGTCTGGAAGTCGCTGAATTCTGCATCGGTGCACCGCACATGCTGAAAGGCGAGTTCACCGAAGGCGCAGGCCCGGGTATCGACATGTACTCCATGCGTCAGCCGCTTGGTGTTGTTGCCGGCATCACACCGTTCAACTTCCCGGCCATGATCCCGATGTGGAAGTTCTGTCCGGCAATCGCCTGCGGTAACGCCTTCATCCTGAAGCCGTCCGAGCGCGACCCGTCCGTGCCGATCATGCTCGCGGAGCTGATGATCGAAGCCGGTCTTCCTGCAGGTGTCCTGAACGTCGTGAACGGCGACAAGAGCGCGGTGGATGCAATCTGCGACGATGAAGCCATCCAGGCTGTCGGGTTCGTCGGTTCCACCCCGATCGCGCAATACGTCTATTCCCGTGCAACGGCTAACGGCAAACGCGCTCAGTGTTTCGGTGGTGCCAAGAACCACATGATCATCATGCCGGACGCCGACATGGACCAGGCTGCAAACGCTCTGATTGGTGCCGGTTACGGCGCAGCCGGCGAGCGCTGCATGGCTGTATCCGTTGCGGTTCCGGTTGGCGAAAGCACGGCAAATGCCCTGATTGAAAAGCTGGCTCCGAAAGTCGAGGCCCTGAAGATCGGACCTTACACTGCCGGCGATGATGTCGACTTCGGCCCGTTGGTCACCAAGGAAGCACTTGCGCGCGTCAAAGGTCTTGTCGACCAGGGCGTCAAGGAAGGTGCGAACCTCGTTGTCGATGGCCGCGATTTCTCCATGCAGGGTTATGAAAACGGCTACTTCATGGGTGGTTGCCTGTTCGACAACGTCACCAAGGACATGGATATCTACAAGACCGAAATCTTCGGTCCGGTTCTTTCCGTTGTTCGCGCCGAAACCTACGAGGAAGCTCTCGATCTGCCGCTGAGCCATGAATACGGCAACGGCACAGCGATTTTCACCCGTGACGGTGACACCGCACGTGACTTCGCGTCCCGTATCAACATTGGCATGGTTGGCATCAACGTGCCGATCCCGGTGCCGCTCGCATACCACACTTTCGGCGGTTGGAAGAAGTCCGGCTTCGGCGATCTGAACCAGCATGGTCCCGACGGGTTCAAGTTCTACACCCGCACCAAGACCGTGACCTCCCGTTGGCCGTCCGGTCTGAAGGACGGTGCGGAATTCGTCATCCCGACGATGAAGTAAGATCTGATCACATTCCGAAAGAATTGACGGCGCCATTTGGCGCCGTCTTGCGTTTTGCAAGACACCGATATTGGCGTTTCGATCACGGAATTAGCCGACCTGTTTCAATCGGCTAGGCACCTTCGATACAGCTCGCTATGTTTCTAACGCGGATAAACCGCACCAATATTTTGATAAATCAATTGGCGGGAACCTGCTTCGTAGGGTGCAGCCCGCCTGGAAAGCGTTCTTACATGTTACAGAAAGAACAGGTCCGCGAACTTTTCAGAAATCTCGAGACCGGGCATGGCGACGTGTTTTTTGCAAATGTTCGTGACGATGTCAGCTGGACGGTCATGGGGACACACCCGCTGGCCGGGACTTACTCCAGCAAATCCGATTTTCTGCACGCAACCTTCGAACGGCTGAACAAGATTCTGAATGAAGGAGTCGTGCTGAAGGTCGTCGACGCTTACGTCGACGGTCAGGTGGCGATTGTCGAGATGCAGTCGCTTTCAACTGCTGTGAATGGCAAACCCTTCGACAACCGATATTGCTGGGTTTGCACATTTGATGACAACGGACTCATCAGCAAAGTGCGTGCCTATCTCGACTCAGCGCTTGTGGCCTCGGTAATTGAAGAAAACGAAGTCCGCTGACAGGGATCGGTTCGTTGTCGACAAAAGAGGCGGATTTGCATCGCCGCCTCTTTTGACATGTTCGGGATCAGGCAGCGATGGCTTCCGCTTCAACCATTTGATCGATCTGATAGTGCGACATGGTCACAAGACCGTCGATTTCCGCCATCACGGCAGCAAAGCCGGGATCTTTCATGACTTTCTGCGCAGCTGCCTTCGCTGTGTCCAGGTCCTTCCAGAGAACGACATCGGCAAACAGGTTGCGGTCTTCACAGGACTCATATGCCGACCAGGAAATGAACCCGTCATAGTGTTTGACGGTGTCTTGCGCTGCCCGACGTGCGATGCGGGCCTTGTCTGCATCCTTGACCTTGAATATTACCAGTTCGAGGCACGGTTCACTCATGTCTATCTCCATGTTTTTAAGGGGATATTCCCTTGAGACAAACATCGCACAGGCCTCCTGACACCATCCTGTCAGGACAATTCTCCAACTCAGAACTAAATGTCCTTGCAGTGGAAATTGCCCGACTTGCCATAGTGTGGCATTCATCGGACCAGAGGGAAATCAGCCAGGGCAATGTGGCACGTTGCACTTTCAACATCAGGACGGCACCAAGCCATTCATGGCAGAGACCGAACGAAACAAGACAAGTAGACCGGGAGAGGAAGCTATCGCATCGGTCCAAGATGCAGCTGCCATTGGACAGCCCTTTGCGGACGAAACGAAATGCCTGCGGCGGGCAGGGACTTTGTTGGCTGTCTCGGATCTGCTCTGGATCTTGCAAGCTGCTCTGATCGCGTTTGCTTTGGGAGCACTACTGAGCGCGACCACCGGCTCGAGCAGGCTTCCGTCCACAAGTGCCTCATTTTGGTGGATACCGTTTTCTTCCGGTCTCGGCGTTATGGCCGTCGCTTTGCTGCGGGTCCTGTTGCAAAATCGCGCCTCGAATATTGCGCGAAAAACCGCGCGTGAAATCCAGTCGCGGGCGCGCGAAGCGCTTTTGAACGCAGCCATCGCCAGCTCACCTGCAGCAAGCTTTCCGGCTTCAGGCGCGTTTGCAGCTCATGTGACAGATCAGATTGATCTGCTGGGACCCTATTATCGAAACTTCGCACCGCAATCGGTTCGCCTGAAGATCGTGCCAATTGCGATCGTTCTTGCGACGGCGGTTTTCAGCTGGCTGGCTGCGCTGATCCTGTTGATCTGTGGACCGCTCATTCCGGTGTTCATGGCCCTGGTCGGAACCAGGGCCAAGGCAGCAAGCGCTGCGCAGCAAGAGGAACTCACCCGGCTTGGCGGAACGCTGCTCGACCGCATAAGGGGGCTGGAAACGCTGACCTTATTCGGGGCTTTGCAAAGAACGAAGGATGACATCGCATCCGCCGGAGAACGGTTTCGGGTGGGCACAATGCGGGTCCTTAAAATCGCATTCCTGTCCTCGACCGTATTGGAACTGTTTTCAGCGCTCGGAATTGCCTTTTGTGCGGTCTACGTCGGGTTTTCCCTGCTTGGAGATATCCGGGTCGGCACCTGGAGTGGTGCGCTCAGTTTTCCGGTGGGATTGTTTGTGTTGCTGCTGGCACCGGAGTTTTTTGCCCCGCTCAGAGCTTTCGCTGCAGCTTATCACGACCGCTCAGCCGGTCTTGCGGCCCAGGAAAAGCTGGAATCGCTCCTGAATGAAATTCGAGCGGGTGAAAAGGTCGCTGGAGATTGGCAGAAAAGGCCGGCCGAAACGACGACACAGGCAAACGCGTCCGAAGTCGCAACGCCGCCATCCATCGAGTTTTCCGGTGTCTCGCTTTGCCTGGCTGGGCAACCTGTTTTCAAAGACCTGGATCTGAACATCCAGCCCGGTGACACAGTTCTCCTCATGGGCGAGAGCGGCAGCGGCAAGACCACATTGCTTGACTGCGTTCTTGGATTTCATGTTCCGGACCAGGGCGAGGTCAGGATCGCTGGTTATCCTGTCCAGGAAGTCGTTTCCCAATTGCGTCGAAACGTCATGTGGCTTGGACAGGCCCCCCGACTTTTCCATGGCAGCTTGAAAGCGAATTTGCTGATGGGCGCGGAGGAAGCATCCGGCGTCCAAGACGAGGAGATCTGGGCAGCCTTGAAACTGGCCGGTGCGGACGGATTGGTCAGGCGTTTGCCGCAAGGGTTGGATACGCCACTCGGAGAGGACGGCTTTGGTCTGTCGGTAGGTGAAATCCGGCGTGTGGCGCTGGCCCGTGCGGCCATGCGGAAAAACGCAGGCATTCTGCTTGCCGACGAGCCGACCGCAGGATTGGACGAGGAGACGGCGCAGGATGTCATAAACGGCTTGCGGCAGTTGTCGTCCGAAAGGACCACTTTGATCGTCACCCATGATCCTGCTGTTTTGAAGACGTCCGGCCGCCAGCTTGATATGTGTGCCTTGAATGCAATTTCGGCGCAGGAGGTTGCCGAATGAGTTTGGTCTGGCAATTTGTGGTGAGTCAGTACAAGCATGACCGGCTGCATTTCTGGCTCGGTATCCTGGTGGCGCTGCTGCCGGCTGCTGCGGGTGTGCTTCTTCTCGGAGTTTCGGGCTGGTTTATCACAGCTGCCGCCATTGCCGGTCTTAGCGGCGTCTTTCTGAACATCTTTGTACCAAGCGCGATCATCCGTGCTCTGGCGATCGCAAGAACCGCTGGTCGATACGGCGAACGCGTTCTGACCCACGACGCGACCTTCCGATTTCTGACGGATCTGAGAAATCGTCTGTTTGCCGTATATGCTGACCGTGGTGCCAAAGGGGGGCGATCCGCCCTCCTGCTGAATCGGTTGACGGTCGATATCACGACATTGGACTCGGTTTACTTGCGCCTTGTTGTCCCTCTGGTGCTGGCAATTCTCGTTGCGGTCGCCCTCCTGGCAATCTGGATGTCGATTTCAGTGCCGCTGTCTCTGATGGGATTCTTCTTTCTTGCCGTCTGGGCTGCTCTGTTCTGGTTTGCTTATGCGGGGGCGGATCGCAAAACTGCCAGAAGAGTGGATGCGGCATCGGATGCGATGCGTTTGCGCGCGGCCGATCTTGCCGCCGGACGAAGGGACCTGGCGATCTATGGCGGGCTGGAAGGGGCAGCGGACCGTGTTCTGGCAGCAGATCGGAAGCTTGCTCAGGCTGAAGACATTGAAGAACGGCGAGCCGACAGGTTGAACGGTATCTCGCTGTTTGTCGGGCAATCTTTCCTTGCGATGACCTTGTTCATCTGCGTGTGGAGCACATCGACCGGAGTGTTGAGCGTGCCGCTCGCCACAGGACTGGTTCTTGTGGTCATGGCCTTGCCGGAAATCCTTGGTCAGCCTCTGTTAGGGTTGGTTCGCCTGCCAAGAACCGTCCTGGCTATTCGCAGGTCACTGGCCACAGAGGCGGACAGATCACGAGAGCAGGGTGGTGCAACAAGTGTTGGAGAACACGATGCGTCTGATCCGGACAAAGCCGTTCTGCGCTTCGTTGGCGTATCGTTCCACTATCCGGGCGCCAAGCGGAAGGTTCTTGAAAATCTGTCGATGCAGATCGAACCAGGGGAAGTTGTTGCGATTGCCGGACGCAGTGGCTGCGGCAAAAGCACTGTCGCGGCGCTTGCTTCGCGGCTTCGGGTGTCTGACGAAGGACAGGTCATTCTGAAGGGCAGGGAACTGGCGCTTTGGGACGAGCAACATCTTCGCCGTTCGGTAACCGTGCTCAGCCAGCGACCTTATATCTTCAACGATACCGTCGCCGCCAACTTGCGGATCGCAAATGCCGAGGCTGGCGACTCAGAACTCTGGTCGGCATTGGAAAAGGCCGCGCTTGCCGACCGGATTTCAAAAAAACGGAACGGATTGCAGACGGTTCTGGGAGAAGGCGGACTGGGCCTTTCGGGAGGAGAATGCCGACGCCTTGCCCTTGCCCGGGCGTTTTTGACCAGACAGGATCTCTTCATACTCGATGAGATGACGGAAGGGCTCGACGCGCAAACCGCCAGTGACGTTCTGGCAAGGTTCCTTGAGTTCCGGGGAGGCGCAGCCGTTCTGATGATTGCCCATAAGAAACTGGAGCTGGATGCTGCCGACAGGGTTGTGCAATTACAGGAAATGCCTGCGCGTCAATATGCGCACCCGGGGTAGGATTGTTTCCGTTTTCCCAACGATTCCAATCCGTTTTTCTGCACTTTCCGGTTGTTCATTACGATCTGCCGCATTGACCTTGCCGGGTGGCTGGGCCACGATCACCGTGGTTGAAGACTCGTATTTTTAGACAATTGGTTGACGGAATTGGCATGGATCCGCCGTCCGACATGATCGGACGATTTGGCCCTGCCGGATTGTCTTGAAACTCTGACGTCTTTGCCTGGCTTCGTGCTCAAGTCTGTTCCGACTTGAAAAGGGGGAAGAGGATGGAATTAAACGTCGTTGACCTGTCCCGGCTGCAATTTGCCATGACAGCGCTCTACCACTTCCTGTTCGTACCCTTGACCATCGGGCTTTCCGTTCTGCTTGCGACCATGGAGACGGTCTACGTCATGACCGGCCGCGAGATCTGGAAACGCATGGTCAAGTTTTGGGGTACGCTCTTCGGGATCAACTTTGTCCTTGGGGTGGCAACGGGCCTTACCATGGAATTCCAGTTCGGAATGAACTGGGCCTATTTCAGCCAATATGTCGGTGATGTCTTCGGCGCTCCGCTGGCGATCGAAGGCCTGATGGCCTTTTTCCTGGAAGCGACCTTTGTCGGCCTCTTCTTCTTCGGTTGGGACAGATTGTCCAGGCGACAGCATCTTGCCGCAACATGGGCCGTGGCACTGGGAACAAACTTCTCCGCCCTCTGGATCCTCATCGCGAATGGCTGGATGCAAAACCCGGTCGGTTCGATGTTCAATCCGGACACGATGCGCATGGAAGTCACAAGCTTCTTCGAAGTTCTGTTCAATCCGGTCGCACAGGCGAAGTTCGTTCATACCGTCTCGGCCGGTTACGTGACCGCCGCCATGTTCATGCTTGGGGTTTCGGCCTGGTACATGCTTCACGGCCGGCACATTGCAATCGCCAAGCGTTCAATGGCAATCGCATCGGCCTTCGGTTTTGCTTCGGCCCTGTCCGTTGTCGTCCTTGGCGACGAGAGCGGTTACGAGGCCAACCTGAACCAGAAGATGAAACTGGCAACGATGGAAGCCATGTGGGAAACCGAACCGGCTCCCGCATCTTTCAATATCGTTGCCTGGCCGGACATGGAAAAGCGCGAGAATCTCTTCGCAATCGAGGTGCCTTATGTGATGGGCCTGATTGCCACTCGCTCACTGACGGATGTCATTCCGGGTATCAAGGAGCTGGTTGACCGCTCAAAGGATCGTATTCGCCAGGGGGCTATCGCCTGGGACGCCCTTCAGCAGATCCGGGCCAATCCCGAAACCGTCAGCGAAGACGTGCGCGAGACCTTCCGCCAGAACGAAAACTCGCTTGGTTACGCCTATCTTCTGTTGCCGTTCACCGACAATCCGATGGAAGCAACAACCGAGCAGGTCGAGCAGGCCGCGTGGTCAACCGTGCCTAACGTCTTCCCGATGTTCTATGCCTTCAGGATCATGGTGGCGTGCGGTTTCTTCTTCATCCTGATCACGTCGGTGTTCTTCTACTATTCCTCGTCCGGCAAGCTAGACGAACTCCGGGAAAAGCGCCGCTGGCTGCTGCATGTTGCGGTCTGGTCGATCCCGTTGCCGTGGATCGCCTGCGAGATGGGCTGGTTCGTCGCCGAGAATGGCCGTCAGCCTTGGATCATCGAGAGTATGTTGCCGACATCGGTGGCGCATTCCAGCCTTACCGTAACTGAGGTTCTGCTGACGCTCGCCGGCTTTGTGTTGCTTTACAGCACGCTGCTGGTGGTCGAGATCGCCTTGATGATCAAGTACATCAAGATTGGTCCAGACGACGGTGTACCGGCGGATAGCCAGTCACCCGAAGCCAGCCGCCCGGTTGCCGGCGCAACCCCTGTTCCAGCGGAGTAATGACACATGATTCTGCATGAACTGATCGACTACTCCACGCTGAAAATAATCTGGTGGGTTCTGCTCGGCATTCTCCTGATCGGGTTTGCGGTGACGGATGGGTTCGACATGGGCGTTGGTGCTCTACTGCCGTTTGTCGCCGAAACCGACATCGAACGCCGGGTCGTGATCAACACGATTGGTCCGACCTGGGAAGGAAATCAGGTCTGGTTCATTCTTGGAGGTGGCGCGATTTTCGCCGCCTGGCCACCGCTCTACGCCATAAGCTTCTCCGGGTTTTATCTGGCGATGTTTATCGTGCTCGCGGCCATGATCCTGCGGCCGGTTTCCTTCAAGTACCGGTCCAAGCGACCCGATCCCTCCTGGCGAACGACCTGGGACTGGGCGCTTTTCACTGGATCGTTCGTTCCGGCGCTGGTGTTCGGCGTTGCGGTTGGCAACGTGCTGCTTGGCGTGCCGTTCAAGCTGGATCTTGATCTGCGCATGACCTACGAGGGCTCGTTCTTCGGACTGTTTTCGCCATTCTCACTGCTGTGCGGGCTTTTGTCCGTCTCAATGCTGGTCATGCACGGAGCTGTCTGGCTGGTGATGCGTGCTTCGGGAGACATTGCCATGAGGGCGCGTCGGTTCGGCACTGTTGCTGCCTTGCTCGCGATCGTCCTGTTTGCGCTTGGCGGCTATCTCGTTTCAAGCGGGTACGTCGAAGGGTACCGGATTACGTCGGAGATTGACCCGAACATGCAGGCCAATCCGCTTGCCAAGCAGGCGGTGATTGAAGGAGGTGCATGGATGGCAAACTACACTGCCTATCCAATCCTCTGGATTGTGCCGGGACTTGGCTTTCTCGGGCTGTTGGGAACGTTGCTTCTGCTTCAAACCAGAATGGAAATGCTGATCTTCGTCTTTTCCAAATGGGCGGTCGTCGGCATTATCGCGACGGTCGGCATAACCATGTTCCCGTTCATCCTGCCATCCTCGGTGCAGCCGGGGGCAAGTCTCACGGTTTGGGACGCTTCTTCAACGCATCGGACTTTGTTCAACATGCTGGTGGCGACGGCGATCTTCCTGCCGATGATCCTCGTCTATACGGCATGGGTCTACAAGGTCTTGTGGGGCAAGGTGGATGAAGAAACCATCGAGCGCGACAACCACACGGCATATTGAGGAGAAATCTTATGTGGTACTTTGCATGGGCCCTTGGAATGCCACTCGCTTGCTGCCTTGCGATCCTGAATGCGATGTGGCTTGAGCTGCGCTCGGACGATGAGCGGCGCCGGCGCGAAAACGGCTAGCCCAAACACACGAAACATCTCTGGACACAGGCGGCCTCGCTGGCGGCCTGTTTGCTTTCTACCCAACGATGGAGGCAGGTGGTCGGCGATTTGCAGAGAAAGACATGCTGAGTCTGTCTGCCCGCTATCCCGTCAACCATATGAAGAGACTGATGCTGATCAGGTAGAGCCCGACGATCAGAGTACCGCCCAGAATTGTGACGAATGTTCCGCTGCCCGTTTCCTGGTCGAGCCAGAAACTCAAAGCGCGCGTTGCCAAAGGCATGACGGCCCAGGTCAATATGACAACGCTCAGAACGTTGGAGACAAACATTGAAAGAGGTAGGCCCCAGGAGGCCATAAGGGGCGAGACGAAAAGCGTAAGCAGCATGACGGTCGGGTAAAGCGCCAACAACACGACCATCGCCATTCTGACCTGTGAAGGCCCGCTTTCGCCTTCACCGGCTGCATTGGCAAACCAGTCCTCGAAGCCTCTGCCCACCCGCCGGACATGTACCTTTTCAAAGAATGGTTCGGCTTGCTTCAGGAGGTCCTTGTGAATATCGGAGGCGAACCAGTCGTCGAGGTGCCTGGCCGAGTCAAATCGAAAGATCACAACCCATTCGTTCTGCACACCGGGCAGGGGCTTGATCATCTCGGTGCCCAGAAACCCCGGAAACTTCTTTGCCGCAAGATCCATGTCGAGCTGCCACTCCTGATAGGCTTCCTCGCAACCAGGTTTCACAAGCTGAGAAATCACGACCGTGACGGGGAGAGCAGACGGTTTGCTATTGGCGACGACCTGCTGAATGACGGGCGTGCCGAACCTTTCTTCAGAGCTTTCAACGGCCGACCTGTAATCGGCGTCATCGAGCAGGGCTTTCAGGTTATCTATCGTGTCATAGGTGAGGACCTGAACCCATTGGTCCTGAACGCCTTCGAGTGGTTTTTGAAGATCGACATCGATGAGCCCGTCATGCTGTTTGGCAAGTGTGACGAGTTCATTATGCCACTGCTTGTAGCTTAGGTCGTCAAAGTCACCGGGGTCACGCGACAGCACCACAACGCCGGTTTTGATCGTCTCCTGCATGGCCAGCCTGCTTCAATGGATGTTGTCGCCGAGTTTCTGATACAGCAGATTGCCGCTGACATAGGTTGCTTCGACAGCGCGTTCATCGCCGAGCATCATCATGCCGAAGGCCTCGTGCTCCATCCGCTCACGCTTCTGCTCCTCATCAGATCTGCTTTCATCAATGATTGCGTTTTCAGCCCGGAAAGCAAGAGCTGGGGTAGGGCGCGTGTTCAAGACAACGATATCAGCGAATTTTCCTGGATCAAAACTGCCGATTTCGTCTTCAAGCAGCAGGGATTTGGCACCACCAAGTGTCGCCAGATACAGCCCCTTGAGCACCGACAGCTTCTGCGACTGGAGGGCCGCGACCTTGTAGGCATCGTTCAGGACACGCAGGATAGAGAAGCAATCACCAGCCCCCATGTCGGTTCCAACGCCAACGAGCACCGGTGTTTCGACCGACTTCGCCTTGTGGATCATGAACAGGCCGCTGCCGAGATAGAGATTGGATGCCGGACAGAATGAGATCGATGATTTCGACGACGACATTCGGCGAAATGCGTCATCGCTCAAATGAATTGCGTGACCGGCTGTGAATTTCGGACCGACAATGCCAGCGCGCTCATAAACGTTCAGATAGTCCTTTGCTTCGGGAAAAGCCTCTGCGACCTGTGCAATCTCCTTGTGGTTTTCGGACATGTGGGTGTTGACCCACGTATCGGGATACTCGCCCTTGAGCTGACCACAACGGTTGAGTTGCTCCCGGGTCGAACCAAGGGCGAAGCGCGGTGTAATCGCGTATTTGTTGCGCCCCTTCATATGCCAGCGTTCGATCAGGTCCTTGCTGTTGGCATAGAATGTGTCTGCGGTGTCCAGATACTCGGGAGGGGCAAGTCCGGGTCGATCAATACCGGTCAGTCCCGCAATCATGCAGATATTGCGCTCGCTGCAGGCCTCGAAAAAGGCGTCCACGGATTGAGGAAATGTCGTCGTGAAGACCTGAGCCGTTGTCGTGCCATTGGCAAGCAGCATGTTCAGGAACCGGTCGGCGACCTGGCGCGCGTAAGCTTTGTCGCGGAATTTGAGTTCCGTCGGAAAGGTGTATTTCTCCAACCATTCAAGAAGCTGCTCTCCGAAAGCTGCAATCATCTCGGTCTGGGGGTAGTGCACATGTGTGTCGATGAAACCCGGCATGATCAGCCGGTTGGCATATGTGGTCGTCTCCACGTCCGAGTATTTGTCTCCAAGCTCCTCGTAAGAGCCAAAGTCCGCAATCTTTTCGCCATCAATCACAAGAATGCCGTCCGGCAGGTAGCGCACGGCTTCCTGTTCATCCTTGTAGAAAGGGTCATACAGAAAATCGAGAAAGGCTCCTCTTATCGCTTTCATTTTCACCTCCGAATTCCAAACGTTTCGGTATGTGCAGCAACGCTTGAGTAACAGTCAGAAAAAAACTCCATTGGAAAGATGGTTTTACAAATATAACGTTACGTCAACTGCTCTGGCTTCAATTTATGGTTTCCGTAGAAGTTGAATGTGATTGCGGGTTTATTTGACCAGGCTGGAAAAAATCGTCGGAGAACCGAAATCAGGCAACAAAAAAGCCCGGCCAATTGGCCGGGCTTTCAATCGTACTGGAAAAACCAGGAAGCTTAGGCAGCTTCGACTTTTGCTTCGCGGATCTTTTCCAGGATGTTCTGCGGAGAAGAAACGCCGTAAGGGTCGCTTTCGCAGTTGTCGGAGAAGCCTTCTTCTTCGAACCACTGCTCAACAACACCGTCATTGACGACAGCGCCATAGCGCCAGGAACGCATGCCGAAGCCGAGATTGTCCTTGGCTACCAGCATGCCCATCTTGCGGGTGAATTCGCCGGAGCCGTCCGGGATAACCTTCACGTTGTCAACGCCCTGAGCCTTGGCCCATGCGTTCATGACAAAAGCGTCGTTGACGGAGATGCAATAGATTTCATCCACGCCTTCAGCCTTGAACTCTTCATGGAGCTTTTCGAAATCCGGCAGCTGGAATGTGGAGCATGTCGGAGTGAATGCGCCAGGAAGGGAGAACAGAACGACCTTCTTGCCCTTGAAGTAGTCGTCGCTCGTCTTGTCTTCCCAGCGGAACGGATTCGGGCCTTCGATGGACTCGTCACGAACGCGGGTGCGGAAGGTAACGAAAGGAACTTTTTTGCCGAGCATAACTTAACTCCTGGTTTCTTGAATTTCGGAAGACGCCGGGGCTTCGCTTTTGAATAAAGAGAGGGACGGTTCGCCCGAGAGTGCGACCCGAATTCTGGAAGCAACACGCGCAGCGTCCTGCAGCTTTCGCGTAGCTCAATTGCTGCGTTGCGACAAGAGGTTTTTGCACATTAGAATAATTTAAATCTGTTGATACGCGGGTCTCTCTGATCGACCTAAACGGTTGTGGTCAAATGACTCTAGGGAAGGACACATATTTGGCGCGGGTTGAAAATCCTTACCCGGGGTTAAATGGGTGGGGCGTCTTGCCGCACCGTCCAGTTGATTCTCTTAGACGTTTTACCCGGTCGGTCCAACCACTTGGGATCAGAGGAAAAGCAGCTGATATGAATGCGTGTTTTTGGGAGGAAAGGCATTCGCGAAAAATCGACTGTGGCCAACAGAAGCCAACAGGAACATGCCTGTATACATGGTAAAAATTGCTGATTAAGCTGCCCCGGCTTGGGTGTGAGCGCGCGACTTCCACCTTTGGGGCTAATGAAAGTTTCGCAAAGCATAGGCTTTGAATGCGACATGTGTTTCTTGCGGTGAGATGGGGCTGTATTGGTCTGACCGCAATTGTGTTCCTCGGCCAGCTCGTCATGGTTCTGATGCGGTATTTGCTCGGCATCGGGTTCCTGGAAATTCAGGATGCGGTCAACTATGCCTTCGCGTCTCTGGTGGCTTTGTCCGTTGCAGTCGCCTTTGACGCTGACCGGCATGTGCGCGTTGATGTTTTTCGCCAGAAAATGACCTCTGCCACCAACAGCTGGATCGACTGGTTTGGGGATCTGCTGCTGGCGTTGCCGGTTTTCTGCCTGATGCTGTGGACCGCCTTTCCGCTTGTCCGCAGTTCCTGGGCAATTCTGGAAGGGTCGCCCGAGACAGGTGGCCTTCCGGGATTGTTCATCGTCAAGACCTGCCTTCTCATTCTTCCTGCGCTGGTCATTCTGCTGACCCTGACCCGCCTTATCGGCAAGTTTCGGCGGGGGCGCTCATGAGCGCAGATATCGTTTGGCTGGTCCTGATGACCGTTGCCGTCTTCGCCTGCATACTTTCCGGGGTTCCCGTTCTTCTGGCGATTGCCGGTGCGCCGACCATTGTCGCGCTTCTGGCTGCGGCCTTTGGCGATTTCGATCTGGTGTTCTTTCAGGCAGTGCCGCAGCGGGTATATGGCATCATGACCAACCCGCTGCTGCTTGCGGTGCCGCTCTTCGTTCTGATGGGGCTGCTGCTGGAGAATTCGCGCCAGGCGGAAAAGATGCTCAAGAGCCTGACCGCTGTTCTCGGCGGTCACCAGTCTGCGCTTGCCCTTTCAGTGGTTCTGGTCAGCGCGCTCATTGCCGCGTCTACCGGGATCATCGGTGCAACCATCGTGATGCTCGGAACCATCACCTTGCCGGCGCTCCTGAATGCCGGCGTGAACAGACACATGAGCAGTGGCTTGATTTGCGCCAGCGGAACGCTTGGCCAGATCATTCCTCCTTCCATCGTGCTCATCCTTCTGGGCGACCAGGTTTCGAACGCCTATTTCGAAGCCCAGCAGGAAGCAGGCAACTTCGCACCTGACCCGGTTACGGTCGGGGACCTGTTTGCAGGCGCTCTCATTCCCGGCCTGTTGTTGGTAGCGCTTTATGCCGCCTATGTTCTCGTCCGGTTGCGCGGTTCAGCCGCCAAGGCTGAAGGAGACCAGGAAAGGACCAAAGTTACCGCAGCGCAGCTTGTCAGGGATATCGCGCCAACGCTTGGATTGATCGTTGCGGTTCTCGGCAGCATTCTGATCGGAATTGCAACGCCAACCGAAGCTGCCGGGGTTGGCGTCGCCGGAGCCATTCTGATCGCCGCAGCCGGGCAGGGTGGTTCTGCCCCACGCGTTGCCGTTCTTTGTGCTGTTTTCGCGATCGGTATGCTCATTCTGCGCCAGGCCGGTGTACTCGGACTGACGTTTTCCGGAGGCAAGATCGACTGGTCCTTGCAGTCGATTGCATCTGTGCTGGCGACTGTTGTCGCGTTTGCCCTTCTGCTCAGTGCCGCCTTTTCCTTGATCTCCAGGGACGTCTTGCTTCCGGCTGTTCGCGAAACGGTCACGATTACGGGCATGATCTTCGGCATCGTCATTGCAGCAAGTGTGCTCTCTTTGGTGTTCCGGGGATTTGACGGCGATGAACATGTCGCCGAGTTGCTTCAATCGCTGCCAGGCGGGGCTTACGGCATGCTGCTTTTGACGATGCTGGTGATTTTCCTGCTTGGCTTCATTCTGGAGTTTGTCGAGATCATCTTCATTGTCGTTCCGATTGTCGGACCGATCATCCTGCAATCGGATATCAGTCCGGTCTGGTTTGCCGTTCTGATCGCGCTTAACCTGCAAACGTCCTTCTTGACGCCGCCGTTTGGATTTGCGCTCTTCTATTTCAGATCGGTTGCACCTTCGGATATTCGCACTTCGGAAATCTACGCCTCGGTCATTCCGTTTGTGGCCATTCAGTTGTTGGCGCTGGCGCTGGTCGCGAGCTTTCCGGTTTTGGCAACCTGGCTACCGGCAGTTTTGTTCTGATAATTCGCATAAGGGAGACTTCACATGAAAAGACGGGATTTCTTGAAAGCGGGAGCGGTCGCCGCACCTGCAACCATGCTGGCCGCACCCGCGATTGCCCAGGGCAAGATTGAGTGGAAATTGCCGACGTCCTTTCCAGCCAAGGCGCCGGGTGTCGGCACAAATGTGACCACTTTCGCCAAACGCGTTGAGGAAATGTCCGATGGACAGCTGACGTTCAAGGTTTTTTCCGGCGGCGAACTGGTGCCTCCGTTTGGCGTTGAAGATGCTGTCGAGCAGGGAACTGCTGAAATTGGCCACTCGACACCTTATTACGCGGCTTCCAAGAATTCGGCGCTTCACTTCTTCTCCGCTGTGCCCTTTGGCATGTCAGCGGTCGAAACGACTGCCTGGCTGCGATTTGGTGGCGGACAAGAGCTTTGGGACGAGATCTATGCAGAGCGTGGATTGAAGCCGTTTTACTCAGGGAACTCCGGCGTCCAGGCGGCCGGCTGGTTCAAGAAGCCGGTAGAGGGCCTCAACGATCTGGCGGGCCTGAACATGCGCATTGCCGGTCTCGGCGGCGAAGCCATGCGCAAGCTCGGTGTCAACGCCGTACTGTTGCCACCTCCGGAAATCTTCCCGGCCTTCCAGTCCGGCGCCATCGATGCCGCCGAATGGGTAGGCCCCATGCTGGACATGGCCTTCGGTCTGCAGAAGGTTGCCAAATACTGCTACGTTCCTGCGTTCCACGAGCCATCGGCCGCTCTGGAAATCGTGGTCAACAAGGAAGCTTATGATGGGCTGCCGAAGCACCTGCAGGCGATCATCGCAAACGCTGCTGAAGCGTCGTCGGTGGAGATCACAGCCCAGTTTGACTACTACAACGCCGTCGCCATGAAGAAACTGAAGGAGGACGGTGTCACATTCGCAGCGTTCCCGGACGACGTCATGTTGGCGTTGAAAACAGCCGTTGGCGAAGTCATGACGGAAAATGCCGAGGCAAACCCGAAGTTCGCCGAAGTTCAGAAGAGCTACAACACGTTCCTGGATCTCGCGAAGGACTATGCCGCCGAGGTGAAGGCGTCGACATTCATTCAGCGGGTCTGATTGTCGCGGTCTGCCGGGACTTGACGAAGGTTCCGGCAGATCTCATTTGGCCGCCAGACGCTCCCGGTAGACGATGTAAGTGCCGCTGGCGATGATGATTGCCGCCCCGGCATATGTGGCGGCGTCAGGTATTTCTTCCCACAGCAACCAACCGAACAGCGTGGCCCACAACAGTGCGGAATAATCAAACGGCGCAACCACGCTTGCAGGGGCAAGCCGAAAGGCCTGGGTCATCAGGGTGATGCCCGATGTTCCGAAAAGCGCGATGCCCAGGAACAACCAGGCATCTTCAAGTCGCGGAGAAACCCAGAAAAACGGCATGGCAAAGGCGCTGAGCAAGGCCCCGGCACCCACCAGGTAAAGCATGAGTGTCCAGACACTTTCTCGAGGATCGACCCATCGGGCGCTGATCATCAGCATCGCATAGAAAAACGCGGTTCCGAGCGGCAGAAACGACGCCGCCTGGAAAGCGCCAAATCCGGGCCGGACGACAACAATTACCCCCAGAAGCCCGATAAGTACTGCCGACCAACGCCGCCAGCCGACGGGCTGTTTCAGGACCAGCGCGGACAATGCAGTCACAAAAACCGGCATCGCAAAGACCAGAGCCGTAGCTTCGGCAAGTCCGAGATAGATGAAGCTGGTAAAAAACAGGGATGCCGCCGCAAGCCACAAAAGGCCGCGTACCAGGTGCGCCGCGGGCCGATGCGTGTAAAGGGCTGCCCGTCCGCCCAGCTTCAGTGCAATCAGCATGGCAAAGGGCAGTGCGATGAGATTGCGCAGAAACAGGATCTGTATCGGGGGATAGTCCGCTGTCAGTGCTTTTGCGATCGCATCGCTCACACATAGGCAGGCAACACCAACACTCATCATGATGATGCCGCTTGTCACCTGGTTTTGCATCCCTGCTGATGCCGACTGCATGAGCTGATCTCCTTCACCGGCGAGATAAGCAGCAAGATACCTGTGCAACAAGGCTGGTTTTTCTCAAATCAGTCTCCTCAGACAACGTTGCTTGAGGAGAGGCGACGAGAAGCCGCGAGCACCTTTGCGTCTTTGAACGGCAAATGATATCTAGGCCGCCATGACGACATCCAACCGCCTCTATACCGGCCATCAGCCCCGTTTTTCGGTGGCACCCATGATGGAGTGGACCGACAGACACTGCCGTGCGTTTCACCGGCAGCTGTCCAGCCATGCCTTGCTCTATACGGAAATGGTCACGACCGGCGCCGTGATACATGGGGACAGGGAGCATCTGATCGGATTTTCCGATCTGGAGCACCCGATAGCCTGTCAGTTGGGTGGTTCGGATCCGAAGGAAATGGCAGAAGCGGCGAAAATCGTTGCCGGATTTGGCTATGACGAAGTCAACATCAATGTCGGCTGTCCATCCGACCGGGTTCAGTCCGGCCGCTTTGGCGCTTGCCTGATGCAGGAACCGGAACTTGTGGCTGCTTGCGTTTCCGCGATGAAGGACGCCGTAGACATTCCTGTCACCGTCAAATGCCGGATCGGTGTCGACGACCAGGATCCAGAAGTGGCACTGGACAACATGGCGGACGCGGTCTTCAAGGCAGGTTCCGATGCGCTTTGGGTTCATGCACGCAAGGCCTGGCTGCAGGGGCTCAGCCCAAAGGAAAACCGTGATATCCCGCCGCTGGATTACGATCGTGTGCTGCGTTTGAAAGAGCACTATGCCGACAAGTTCATCGGTCTGAATGGCGGCCTGCAGACATTGGATCAGGCCGAACCTTTCCTTAACAGCCTTGACGGTCTGATGTTCGGTCGCGCGGCCTATCACACCCCTCAGATCATGGGTGAGGTGGACCGCAGGCTTTATGGCGCGGATACAGCAGATGTTTCTCCCTGGGATGCAGTCCGCGCCCATATGGCTTATCTGGAAGATCAGCTGGGCAAGGGCGTGAAACTGGCGCGCATGACCCGCCATATGCTCGGTCTCTTCCACGGTCGCCCCGGAGCACGTTCCTGGCGGCGCATCCTGACTGTCGAGGCAATCAAGCCCGGAGTGGGGCTGGAGGTGGTGGAGAAGGCTCTGGCAGCTGTCAGCCCCACGGATTTCAGTCAGGAAGCCGCTGAATAGTCCGCTGGCAGCCCAACCATTAGCTCACGTAGAGTGGGTCAAGGCGTCATGATCAGCCTGTCGCCTTCGATCCTCCAGCTGCGCAACCGGTCCAGAGCGGTCATTCCAAGAAGGTTGCCCTCAAGGGCACCTTCACGGGCCACGAACCCCCGGATATTTCGCAAGGTGTGATCACCGATCGTCAGGGTATCGATCCGCACTGGTGCGACCAGTGTTCGTCCGTTTGCGGTTGAAACCGGAACGGTGAAGGACAGATCATCGGGGTGAAAACCCGCCTGTCGTGCAGTGTCGTAGGTCAGCACGACCGCGCTAGCGCCGGTGTCCAGAAGAAAACGTGTTCGGGTGCCGTTCGTGCGGCCTTCAACGACGAAGTGCCCGCCCGCGTCACGTACGATGAGGATAGACCCGTCCGGCTGTGTGACGGCAAGTCCCGGCGCAAGCGCGCCCAGCACCCGGTATCCGGCCTGAACCAGATCGGCCCGGTAGGTGTAGCCGACAACCAGAAAGACACACAGGCCACCCCAAAAAACGGTTGCCCGCAGGATCTCGCGGACTTTGGGTTGCCCGAAGACAACACTTGCAAGGAAGACGAACGCCAGAGCCGAAAGCGCGACGATGCGAGGGCCCGTGTCATCGAAATTGATGTTCTCCGGATCCGTCGGATCACCGAAAAAGGCATAAAAGGCGACGGCGGCGATGATGGTCACCAACAGGACAACGATCAGGCCACGGAATTTCCTGGGGCCTTCCATCACCGTTCACCCTTGGGACTTCCGTTCTCACGGCGCCTGTCGAGATCGGACAGAACTTCAGCACGTTCATCGTCGCTGTAGCTCGCCCAACCGGCAATTTCGTCAAGCGAACGCAGGCAGCCGGTGCAAAGACCGCTTTCCTGGTCGATTTGACAGATGTTTATGCAAGGTGACTTCATAAGGCGCATATGGCGGCAGATTGTGGCCGTGCCAAGTCTGATTGTGGCAAAAAGTGGAGGTTCAACAACTGATCAGCCACCTGCAGCCAGGGTAACGGGTGCGGCGATGATGCGAATTGGAAGCGTGACCGTGTTGCCGATGAAATCGCCCAGACCTTCGCTGGTCTTGGCGCGCCCGCCCATGTCGGAAACGGATGTCAGGCCCGATTTTCCGAGCGTTTCCCGAAACTGCGGACTGAACTCGGCCAACTGGGCGAATTTCGAGTGATGCGAGCTGTCCAGTGACTCAAGGTCGGTCACGTCGACGACAATGGCGCCGAGCTCTGCCAGTTCCTGATCGTTGGAGTAAGCGCCGACCCGTTCCTTGCCACCGGCAATCGCCCGTGAAAGGCGCAACGCCCGGTCGTCACGAGAAACGATGACCATGTAGGGTCTTGGACGCGGCCCCAGCTTCTTCAGTTGTGCCTTGAAGAGATCGATGTCGATATCGGGAGCGGCAAGAACCACATCCTGGAGCTTGCCGGCCAGCAACTTCCGTTTTTCCGGGGGAGTCTGGATCGCCGCTTCCATCAACAGCCAGTTTCCCATGGAATGCGCCAGAATGTTGATCCGTTCGGCGTTGGTCTTTGAAAGCTGCAACATGGTTTTTTGCAGCGCCTGACGGGCAATAGCGGCGCTGTTCAGATCGTAGATGTAGTCCTGAACCTTGCCGCGAGAGGCCCAGGTGAAGAGCACGGGAACAGCGTTGAGGTCCGCGTCATTGACGATTTGGGTAAACCGGAACAAGGCTTCGGGAAAGCGGGTGTTGTAGCCGTGGATGAACAGGAAGATCTCGCGCTCACCCTTGGGGAGCTTTGCCAATCGCTGATTTATGTCCCGGGTAAATGCGGCTTCGTCGCTGATGTAGCTGGCGCTCCGTGTGACGAAATCAGTCTCGGGATTTCCGGGAAGACTTGAAGGCCACTCGATTGCGCCGGGCTCATGCGTTGGCGGAACAGAAATGACCGCCTCGGCAAAACTGACTTCCGAGCCGCGCTCGCCACTGAAATAGGTGTCGGGCTCGCTATCCTTTTCGCGTGTCGTGACGATCAGGATATCGTGGTTTTTTGTTCCCTCTGCGGGGGCGATCGAAACCTCGAGCGCACCGACGGATGGCCGGCCACCACAAGCCGATAGAAAAAACAGGGCAAGAAGAAACAGCACCACCACCGGTGCCGAAACCCTGAAACGCGGGCGGACCATTGCAATCGACTGGTCGGTCATGTCTGCTGGCTGTCCTTCATCACTGCTTCATGGCACCATAAGCATCCCGAACAAAAAACCAAGTCCGGCGAGTTGTTGAATCGCGCCAAGCACATCACCCGTAGTGCCACCGATCTTGTCGAGCGCAATGCGTCCGGTGAGGTAGGCTGCCCCGATAGCAATCAGGATGCCCAGCAGGAATGCTTCGATCGAAAGGATCAGCGCTGCCGGCAACAGGAGAGGGATGGTCACAAGCAGGGCCTGTTGAACGGTTTGATGTTCGGGTTTGCCAAAACGGGCCGCCAGTCCTTCCGGGCGCGCAAGAGGGTGCTTTTCCCACTGCCAGACAAGCAGTGCGCGGCTGAGGGCCTCGCTGCCAAGAAGCAACAGGGCGGCATCTGCGGGACTGAAACGCTGCCAAAGCGCGGCAAGCAGCGCGACGCGCAGAAGAACCGAAATCAAGAGAGCGAGGGCCCCGAACGCACCGATCCGGCTGTCCTTCATGATCTGCAGTCGTTTCTCGCGTGTTGCTGCGCCGAAGAACCCGTCTGCGACATCGCTCAACCCGTCCTCATGCAGCGCGCCGGTGACCATGGCCAGCGTGCCCGCAACAAGTGCTGCAACGGCAAGCGGCGGCAGATGTGTGAAGCCGAGAAACATGCCGAAGCCAGCAGCGGGCAACGCGACCGCGATGCCGGCAAGTGGGGCGGCCCTTGCAATTCGAGTAAAATCGGGGGCGGCGGATGGATCATCCTGTGCGTTGACTTTCGAGAGTGGCAACCGGGAAAAGAACCGAACGCACGCTGCTGTGTCAGCAGCAAGACCTTCAATTTCCAGACCATACTTTTTTCCACGATTCCGGGTGTTTGGGGCACTCGTTGAGAGCCCGGAATCGGAGGTCTGGTCGGTTTCAGGGCTCATAAGGCCGGTCCTGCGCTTGAGTTTTGTCAAGGTGCGGTTATAGATCAGCCGCTTAACAGGACCAAGTGGCTGACGACCATCCACAAGAAGACCGGGAACCAAAAACATGTCCCTTTCCGACACCGCGCTTCCATTCGACGATATCCGCAATCTGGTGAAGTCGATGCCAGGACCGGACGACGAAGCCCTCATGAAAGTTCGTGAGCGTGACAGTCAATTGACGAAACCGGCCGGATCTCTTGGGCGTTTGGAAGAAATTGCGGAGTGGCTCGCTGCGTGGTCAGGCAAGGCTCCGCCAAAGGTTTCCCGGCCGCTGGTTGCGATCTTCGCCACCGCACATGGCGTCGCCGATGAAGGTGTCTCCGCGTTCCCGAGCGCTGTCAACAAACAGATGGTCGAGAATTTTGCCGCGGGAGGTGCCGCCATCAACCAGATCTGCCGCAGCAATGACGTCGGCCTGAAAGTGTTCGACCTTGCGGTTGATCTGCCGACACCCAGCATCACCAGTGAAGATGCGATGGACGAAGCCAATTGTGCGGCGACCATGGCCTACGGCATGGAAGCGCTGGCCGGCGGTATCGATCTCATCTGTCTTGGAGAAATGGGCATTGGCAACACCACGGTGGCAGCGGCCGTTTTGAACGGGTTGTTCGGTGGCAGTGCAGAAGACTGGATCGGTCGCGGCACCGGTGTCGATGACGAGGGACTGGCACGCAAGCGGGATGCGGTGGAAAAGGCGGTTGCCCGACTGAATGGTGTCAAGGATCCGCTCGAAATCCTGCGACGGGTTGGCGGACGTGAAATCGCGGCAATGGCCGGTTTGATCATCGCGGCACGCCTGCAGAGAGTGCCTGTTGTCGTCGATGGATTTGTGACGACCGCCGCAGCGGCTGTTGTGTATGCAATGGACCCTACCGGACTGGACCACTGCCTGTTTGCTCACGTTTCTGCAGAGCAGGCGCATTCAAGAGCGCTTGACCACATGGGCAAGGATGCCCTTTTTGACTTCGGCATGCGACTGGGCGAAGGATCAGGTGCAGCGCTTGCGACCGGTATCATCAAGGCAGCAGCGGAGATGCACTCCGGCATGGCGACCTTTGCAGATGCCGGGGTTTCGGAAAAGTCTGAATAACGATCGAGATTCCCGAGATTGGCTTGGGGAGTTTTCCCTAAGCCGATTTGACATCACGTTGCTGCCTGACGCGATCCGTATCAAAACTGGCGGCAACGTCATCGGAAAAATGCATGTTTCGGGAAGAGGGCAGGGAAACCGTAACTTCCGTGCCTTCACCCAGGTTTGACTTCAATGCGAACCTGCCATCATGCATGCCGATGAGCGCCTGTACGATGGAAAGCCCCAGGCCGGTCCCAGGTTCCGCACTCCTGATTGCGTGAGAGCCCTGTCCAAACGCTTCCAGAACAGTTGGAATTTCTTCCTCCGGAATGCCGGGGCCGGTGTCCTTGATGGAGACGTACTGGCCTCCATCTACCGTCCTGCCGACCGTAATCCCTACTTCGCCGCCAACGGGAGTAAATTTTACCGCGTTGGACATCAGGTTGAGGATGACCTGACGCAAGGCGCGTTCATCGGCCCAGACACGCGGCAGCCCGCCATCGTGAGCATGATGAAGAACGATGGACTTCGCCTTGGCGCGAACGTTCATCATGGTCCTGCATTCTTCGGCGATGTCGCCCAGGAGCAAGGCCTCTTCGTGAAGTTCGTGCCGGCCGGCCTCGATCCGCGAGAGGTCCAGAATCTCATTGATCAGGTTGAGAAGATGCTGACCGGAGCCGTGTATGTCACCTGCATAGGACTTGTAGTTTTTGTTGTGCATCGGCCCCAGCACTTCATCCTTCATGATTTCTGAAAATCCGAGGATGGCGTTGAGCGGGGTGCGCAACTCATGGCTCATGGTTGCCAGGAAACGGGACTTGGCGATGTTTGCGGCTTCCGCTCTGCGGCGAGCCTCATCCGACATGGCATTCGCTGTTTCCAGCTCAGCAATCAGATGATCCTTGTCAGCCCTGTATTCCAGCATTGTATTGGTGTTCTTCAAGAGCTGATTACCCAGGATCAGGAAGAACCCTTGTGCGCCGATAGCCATGGCGGCAAGCGTGTAATGGATCGGATTTCCCTGGAGCAGGAAGCACACGGTCACCACGAGCGTTGTGGGCAAAGTGCTCGCGAGGAGGCATCTGGGCAAGGTCGCCGATTGCATGGTGTTGGTGGCAACAACGATCAGCAGTGTCGCGAACTGGAAGATGACCAGCTCTTCACCCGCATCGACAGGTTTCGGCAGCAGGGGAAATGTCGCCCAGCCACAGCCGTAGATCAGGTCGCCGGCGGTAAAGCGCCATGGCCAGATTTTCCGTGCCTGCTGTTCCGATGGGGCTTTTTCATACGCATGGCTGATACCGACCATCACGAAATGCAGGCACAAAGTGCTCAGGAACCAGGCGAGCGACAGAACCGGATTGACCCAGAGAAGCGAAATGACCGCGACAATCAGGGCGAGAAGAGGAACGGCGTAGGCTGCGTTGATCCGTGTGTCGGCAAAAAGGTGCTGGCGCTCAAGGTCGAATGTCGAATAACGGTTTTCAGGTGTACCCAGACGGCTGCGCGCATTTCTCGCAAACCGCGCCATTTCCCGGCGACGGATTGCCCGCTGCCTGTTGATGGCGAAATTGTCGTCTTCGCTATGTTCTGACGAGAGGGATCCCATGAGCAGACCGGGCGGTGTTGGTTTCGTTAAAGTGATACTGCGTGTTTATGCAATCTGATCCAACATTCCTTAAGATCATCCTCAAGATCGTGGTAAGGGAAGGGTTAACCAGCTGTGCCAAGGTGCAACTCATTGTCGGAAAAAGTGAAATCTACGAGCATTGAAGCGCTGGCTGACAGTGTACGCGCCTGCAGAGTCTGTGTGGACAAGCCGGAGAAAAAGCCGCTTCCGCATGAGCCCAGACCGGTGTTGCAGGTCTCTTCGACCGCGAGGATATGTATTTGCGGACAGGCGCCTGGAACGCGGGTCCACCGCAGCGGGCGACCGTTTACCGATCCTTCCGGCGACCGGTTAAGGGACTGGATGGGGATTGGAGAGGAGGTCTTTTACGATCCCTCACGCCTTGCCATCGTGCCGATGGGATTTTGCTTCCCCGGCCTCGATGCGAAAGGAGGTGATCTGCCGCCCAGGGTTGAATGCAAACGAATCTGGCATGATCGTATCTTTGCAGCCATGCCTCAGATCGAACTGATACTGGTCATTGGTCAATACGCGCAAGCCTATCACCTGGGTCCAAAGCGCAAGAAATCTCTGACTGAGACCGTGGTCAATTGGAAGCAGTATTTCGAGGATGAGCCAACCGCCGGACAAGCGGTTGTTTTGCCATTGCCGCATCCTTCCTGGCGCAACAATGCCTGGCTGAAAAAGAATCCCTGGTTCGAAACGGATCTGCTTCCGGTCCTCAGAAGCGAGGTCGCACGTCTCGTATGATGTGTCTTCCTGGAGAGGTGTTTTCGAATAAAATTCTCATTTCTCTGAGAATTGACAATCCCTTTGCAATTCCGTTACCTGTTTTGTCCAAGGTGTGAAATCATTTCCCAAGATCTGGTCAAGGATCGGCGGAAATAATCTGCTGCCAACTGCTGGATCTCCTGCTCATGATTGACCGTATCGACCGACGCATCCTGTCCATTTTGCAAGAAGACTGCACCGTACCGGTTGCGGAGATCGGTCGCCGGGTCGGACTGTCGACCACACCGTGCTGGCGTCGCATCCAGAAGATGGAAGAAGACGGGGTCATCACAGGGCGGGTCGCGCTTCTCAATCCAACCAAGGTCAATGCCAAGGTCACGGCATTCGTTGCCATCACCACAAGCCAGCACTCCGAAGACTGGTTGAAGAAGTTCGCGGATGTGATCCAGGAGTTTCCTGAAGTTGTCGAGTTCTACAGGATGGCGGGGCAGGTTGACTATCTGCTGCGAGTGGCGGTGCCTGATATCGAGGCCTATGACGCGTTCTACAAGAAGCTGATCTCCAGGATCGACATCTCCGATGTTTCGACAACCTTTGCCATGGAGCAGATCAAGAACACGACCGCTTTGCCATTGGCATATGTCGCTCCTGAAAAACCGCGTTCCGACGCATGACCGTCAGGCTGGTGAAGACGTGGCGTCAGACGGGATGTCTGGCAAAAAAGCGGGCAGCTTCAGCTTCCGTCACCTTCTGACCGGAAAAGATCTCTGCATAGTAGGGCATACGCTTCAAGCGCGGTTCCAAAGGTTCCGCAGGACCATCCTTGATCATCGAAATATAGCCGATCTGGGTCTGGTAGACGGTGTTTGCCCGGATGTTGGCATAGTGCGGGTCGTATTCGAAGCGCTCGAACATGGTTTGAAAGGCTTCTACCCGCACCCGGTCTGCCTCTTCCAGCATACGGGCGAGGTCATTGTCCGCGTGAGCCCAATTGCGAAACGCAAATTCCAGTTGTGAATCAAACAGATCCGGATCCAACCACAGGTCGAAGATGTTCAGGATGGCCTCGGTGATCGTTTCCGCATAAGCCTCGGTGCGCTTTATCAGGTTGCCTGTGTTTTTTGCCTGCCAGAGCCTGATCAGGGCGTCCAGCAAGTCGTTTCTGTCAGAGAAGTGACCGTAGAAACTCGTGCGGGAAAGACCCAATCGCTCGGCAAGCGGCATGACCTTCACCGCATCGATGCCGCTGTCCAGGAGCGCCTGATAAGCCGCCTGTATCCATATTTCCCGCGTTCCGCGCCAACCGGATGTCTTTTCAATCAAAGGCTCGTTCATACCCGCTGGATATCAGCCGGAAAACAGGCTGACAATCAAAATTGACACCTGTGTTCTTAAAAGCGACATGAATGTCGTTTTTGGAACTTTCAAGCGGCTGACCGAGGCTCTACCTTGTCATCAACGTTGGTTCCCGGGACGTGGGGAGCAGGCGCTTTCATGAGGGAGAGGCATGTCGAAAGATCCACTGTTGCAGCCTTATCAGCTCAAACATCTGACGCTGAAGAACCGGATAATGATCACTTCGCATGAGCCGGCCTATCCGGAGGACGGCATGCCCAAAGACCGGTACAGGGCCTATCACGAGATCCGGGCGAAAGCCGGTGTGGCGATGACCATGACCGCCGGGTCCGCAGCCGTTTCCCGCAACTCGCCACCGGTCTTCAACAACATCCTTGCCTACAAGGATGAGGTGGTGCCCTGGGTAAAGCGTTTGACGGATGCCTGCCATGACCATGGCTGCGCCGTGATGATCCAGTTGACGCACCTGGGGCGCAGAACTCACTGGAACAAAGGGGACTGGCTGCCGGCTGTCGCTCCTTCCCATGAGCGTGAAGCCGCTCACCGTGCGTTCCCCAAGCAAGTTGAAGACTGGGACATCGACCGGATCATCCAGGATTATGCCGATGCGGCCGAACGCATGAAAGAAGGCGGTATGGATGGCATTGAGCTGCAGGCTTACGGTCACTTGATGGATCAGTTCTGGTCGCCTGCGACCAACACTCTGGATGGTCCCTATGGAGGATCGCTTGAGAACCGTATGCGGTTTTCGCTTGAAGTCATTGACGCGGTTCGCAAGCGTGTCGGCGATGAATTCATACTCGGCATTCGCTTTACCGCAGACGAGGATCTTGAAGGTGGCATCACTCCTGAAGAGGGGATGCAGATCGCGCGCAGACTGAAGGAAACCGGGCAAGTCGATTTTCTCAACGTCATCCGCGGGCATATCGACACCGATCCGGGGCTTACCGACGTCATTCCCGTCCAGGGCATGCGCAACGCTCCACATCTGGATTTCGCCGGATCCATCAAGAAAGAAATCGGACTTCCGACGTTCCACGCCGCAAAAATACCCGATGTCGCAACGGCCCGTCATGCGATTACCGAAGGGCTTCTCGACATGGTCGGCATGACGCGTGCGCATATGGCCGATCCGCTGCTCGTGAAAAAGATCGCTGAAAAACGGGAAGAGGACATTCGTCCCTGCGTAGGTGCAACATACTGCCTGGACAGGATCTACCAGGCAGGGGATGCCCTTTGCATCCACAACCCCGCAACGGGTCGCGAACTGACGATGCCACACGAAATCCCGGCAGCGGATCTGAAGAAAAAGGTCGTCGTCGTGGGTGCGGGACCCGCTGGAATGGAAGCGGCGCGCGTTGCCGCAGAGCGGGGCCACGCCGTAACCGTTTTCGAAGCAGCGCCGGATGCCGGCGGACAGGTTCGGCTGACGGCTCAATCGGAGCGCCGGCGGGAGATGATATCGATCATCGACTGGCGCATGGATCAGTGCCTGGCCCGAGATGTGCGCTTTCGCTTCAACACTCTTGCCGAAGTTGAAGACGTCGAGGCGGAAAAGCCGGATGTGGTGATCGTCGCGACAGGTGGTCTGCCACACACCGAAGTATTGACTGAAGGAAACGATCTGGTCGTCTCGGCGTGGGACATCATTGCCGGTGATGTGAAACCGGGGAAAAGGGTCCTTGTATATGACGATGCCGGAGATCACCCGGCTCTTCAGGCGGCGGAGATCATCGCAAATTCCGGAGCTCATGTTGAAATCATGACACCGGACAGGTCGTTCGCGCCCGATGTCATGGCCATGAACCTGGTGCCTTACATGCGCGCGCTGCAAGACAAGGATGTGCGCTTCACCGTTACTTATCGGCTGAAAGCCGCGCATAGGTCAGGAAACATGATCAAGGCCGTGGTGGGCACGGATTATTCCAGGTTCACCGAGGAGCGGGAGTTCGATCAGATTGTCGTCAATCACGGCACCGTTCCGATGGATGAACTCTATTTCGAGTTGAAACCGAATTCGAAGAACCTGGGCTCGGTGAGCCAGGAGGCTCTGATTTTCGGCAGACCGCAGCCGCTGGATGCGAACCCGGAAGGGGACTACGCGCTCTACCGAATTGGAGATGCCGTTTCAGCGCGCAACACCCATGCCGCAATCTACGATGCTCTTCGTCTGATGAAGGATATCTGAGGTCATTTTCGCTGCTGCACTTTTTTGCAGCAGCGTCTCACTTGAATAAGCGTATGCCGCTTTTGCGCAATGCCAACGGGCCTGCGTGCGCCTAACTTCTTGCCTAGTGAGGGGCCGGCGCAGCCGGTAGGACAGGATCAATCATCATGTACAGCGACGCAGATATTCTTTCTCTGTTGTTGGGCCGTCGCGCGGGACATTCCCTGCCGCAAGCCTTTTATTCAGACGGCGATGTCTTTCAGGCGGATATGAAAAACATCTGGCACAAGGACTGGGTTTTTGCCGTTCCTTCTGCCGAAGTGCCGAAATCCGGCAACTACGTCACCCTGCAGATCGGAGCCTACTCGATCATCATTGTCCGGGGAGCAGATGGTGTCCTTCGGGCGTTTCACAATTCGTGCCGTCATCGCGGCAGCCGTATCTGCTCGGCTGCAAAGGGCTCCGCACCGAAACTCGTATGCCCGTACCACCAGTGGACCTATGAACTTGACGGAAAACTGTTGTGGGCGCGGGAAATGGGTCCGGAGTTCAAGCCCGAAGACCATGGCTTGAAAACGGTTCACTGTGTGGATGTTTCAGGCATGGTGTTCATCTGCCTGGCGAAGGTAGCACCGGACACCCGTGACCTGGAACAACAGGCTGCACGCTATCTTGGGCCGCACGACCTCTCCAACCTGAAAGTCGCCCATCAATCGACAATCGTCGAAAAAGCCAACTGGAAACTGGTGTTGGAAAACAATCGCGAGTGCTATCACTGCTCGGGTTCGCACCCTTCGTTGTGCCGCACATTCCCGGATGATCCTAACCTGGTGGGCGCGGACGATGCCTCCAGTTCCAATGTCGGCAAGGCGCATGTTGAGCGCTGTGAAAATGCCGGACTGCCGTCGAAATACATGATCTCCGAAAACGAGCAGTGGCGCTTCGTCCGCATCCCGTTCCTTGGAGATGCGGTCAGCTACACCATGGATGGGAAAGCTGCCGTTTCCAAACGAATTGGCTCCATTCCGTTCGACGATGCCGGAACTTGCCTCTTTTTCCATTATCCCAACACCTGGAACCACTTCCTGTCCGATCAGGTGCTGACTTTCCGCGTTTTGCCGATCGGTCCGATGGAAACCGAAGTTACAACAACCTGGCTGGTTCACAAGGATGCACAGGAAGGTGTCGACTACGACCTCAACAGGCTTTCTGAGGTGTGGATTCACACCAACGACGAAGACCGACGGATTGTTGAGGAAAATCAGATCGGTATCAACTCCCCGGCCTACGAACCAGGGCCCTATTCGCCTGTTCAGGAAAGTGGAGTAATCCAGTTTATCGACTGGTATGCGCAATCGCTGGAAAATGCCTTGATTGGCCGTTTCCGTGTAGCTGCGGAGTAAGACAATGATTCCGATGCCAGGGCCCGGCACTCCTGTCTGGAGTGACAGCGAATATCTGGAATGCGTGATGGTGGTCCCGGAAGCCCCCAACGTGAAGACGTTCTCTTTCCGCCCGCCTTCCGGAGCGACCTTTGTCTACAGGGCAGGGCAGTTCATAACGCTGGACCTCCCGGTTCCGGGCGGCAACGTTCAGCGCACATATACTCTGTCTTCGTCGCCGGTTTCCAACGCCTACATCTCCGTCACGGTCAAGGCTCAGGCAGACAGTGTCGGCACAAGGTGGATGTTGGATCATCTGAAGCCCGGCATGCGCCTCAAGGCGTTCGGGCCTGCCGGCCTCTTTCATCTGCCACCCAATCCAGACGGAAAGTTCCTCTTCATTTCTGCCGGGTCTGGCGTGACGCCGATGATGTCCATGGCTCAAACCTTGTTTGAACGCGGTGAAGATCCCGATATCTGCTTCATTCAGTGCGCCCACAGGCCGGTCGATCTGATCTTCCGGCAGAAGCTGGAGTATATGGCAAGCCGGGTAACCGGGCTTCAACTGCACTTCGTGGTCAACAAGAGTGATCCTTATGAAGTCTGGACGGGCTATCGCGGGCATCTCAACCAGTTGATGCTTGGCCTTATGTGCAACGACTATCTGGAACGGGATGTCTATTGCTGCGGTCCGGAAGGTTTCATGGATGCCGTTCGTGAGATCCTGAATGCTCTCGGCTACGACATGGACCGCTATCATCAGGAGAGCTTCCAGGCTCCGGCTGAAAGCAAGGCCGAACTCACAGAGTTCGACGATGTCGTTCCGCAGGAAGACACCCAGGCGCAGATTGTATTCGCGCAATCCGGCGTTTCGGCCTGGTGCACGGAAACCGACACGGTGCTTGCAGTGGCAAAGGATGCCGGACTGAATATCCCCTCCGGCTGCACCTTCGGCGTGTGCGGAACCTGCAAGGTGAAGAAGGTCTCCGGCGATGTCCATATGGTTCACTCCGGAGGTATCAGCGAGGAAGATGTCGATGCCGGCTACATTCTTGCCTGCTGTTCAAACCCGATCGGCACCGTCGAAGTAGAGGTTTGAGGGACAACTCAAAAGGAAACATTCAAAAATTGCGATGTATCAATTGCGAAGCTGTGATAAGGGCTTAAAGTGTCCGCATTCGCAATTGGGAGGACATTGCATGTTGCATGATTTCAAGAAGACCACCGCCTTGCTGGTTGCCCTCGGCGGAATGATCGTCGGCGGAGGTGTGGGTGCTGCCGATGCCGGTTCGGTACCCGAAGGCGTGACCGCCTACGAGGTTTCGGCAGCCTTTGAGGACGTCCGGTTTGATCTGGAAAACGCCATCGTCAATCGTGGTCTGGTCATCGACTACGTTTCGCATATAGGAACAATGCTCGACCGGACGGCTGCTGATGTCGGCAGCGACAAGAAGATCTTCGAGAATGCAGAAGCGATGCTCTTCTGTTCCGCCGATTTGTCTCGAAAGGCAATGGAAGCCGACCCCGCGAATATCGCCTATTGCCCATACACGGTGTTCGTTTACGAGACACCCGGAAAGCCTGGACAGGTAACCGTTGGTTTTCGCAATCTGAGCGAAACGGGTTCCGAAGCGTCCAAGACGGCGATTGCCGAGGTGAACAAGCTTCTCGACGGGATCGCCAAAGAGGCCGCCGGCGAGTAGAAGACCTGGTGCCTGTTGCCTGCCTAAGGCAAGCCAGCCGTTTTCAAGTCACGCGGAGGCGTGTTCGTATCTTCTCCGAAGACAATTCCCTGACAGCTTCCCGGCCAACGCGCCGGGCAGTTCTGTCTTCGGCGGATTGAAGATCTTCAGCGACCGCAAGTGCGGCCCCGTGAAGATCTTTTGACCGTTTGCCGATTTGCCTCAACGCCCAATGAACAGCCTTCCAGACGAAGTTTCGTTGGTCTGTTGCAGCGTTCCTTATGAGTTCCAGATAGTTGAGAAACTCGGTATCCGGTGCTGATTTCGCATGCACGGCCCGCCAGGCGATCAATGCGAAGGCGGCGCGTTTGACAAATTCACGTTCGTCATCCGCATAAACGGGAACCAGCTGATCAGAGTCCTTTCGACGAGCCAGAACGTTGGTCAATTGATCGCACAAGTCCCAGGACTGAACATCTTCCAGCCAGCTTGAAGCACGGTCGGCCGTCATCGCCTTCGGAGGAGTGAGCAGGATCGCGAGCAGGCGCGCCTCGTGATACTCACTCTCCCAGAGTTCCTCCGCCAGGTCAGGGGACTTGCCGATCCGTCGGGCAAATGGTCTCAGGACCGACATGGGAACGCCAAAGGCTCTGGAAGCATCAATCCCGAACCGCGCCAAACCGGCGCGGTTTTCCTCGGTTCCCATTGAACGCAGCTCGGCTACGACCGCATTGCTTGTCCAATTGTCCACCTGTGTCATGGCAGCGACCGGACTCTATTTCCTGTCTGCGTTTTCCAACCGGGCAATCAGGCTTGAAGTGTCCCAGCGATTGCCGCCCATGGCCTGAACTTCCGCATAGAACTGATCGACCAGCGCGGTAACGGGCAAACGGGCTCCTGTCTCATTGGCAGTCTGCAGGCAAATGCCAAGATCCTTGCGCATCCAGTCAACGGCAAAGCCATAGTCGAATTTGCCTTGCTCCATGGTCTCCCAACGGTTTTCCATCTGCCAGGACTGGGCAGCACCGCCGCGCACCGCAGAGATGACTTTCTCGACGTCCAGATCAGCTTTTTTCGCAAAGTGAATCGCTTCGGAAAGGCCCTGGACGACGCCGGCAATGCAAATCTGGTTGACCATCTTGGTGAGCTGTCCTGCGCCGCTGCTCCCCATCAGACCGACAAATTTCGCGAAGCAATCTATGACCGGTTTCGCCTTGTCAAAGTCACCTTCGTCGCCGCCGCACATGACGGTCAGAACGCCGTTTTCAGCTCCAGCCTGACCGCCGGACACCGGCGCGTCGATAAAGCCGCAGCCCTTTTCCTTGGCAGCGGCATAAAGCTCACGGGCAACATCGGCGGAAGCTGTCGTGTTGTCGATGAAGATGGATCCTGCTTTCAGGCCGTGAAAGGCGCCATCCGGCCCCGTTGTCACCGAGCGAAGGTCGTCGTCATTGCCGACGCAGGCAAACACAAAGTCACAGTCTTCAGCTGCTCCGCGCGGCGTCTCGGCAAACTTGCCGCCATATTCGTTTGCCCACTTTTCAGCCTTCGCGGTGGTCCGGTTATAAACGGTAACCTCATGACCGCCCTTGGTTTTCAGGTAGCCAGCCATCGGATAACCCATGACGCCCAAACCGATGAATGCAACCTTTGCCATGATGACGTTCCTTATGCAGAAGAAGGCCCGGCTTTTTGCCGGGCCTCTTTGAGAGATAGTTCATCATGGTTTTAAGGCATTTGCGATGAACTGTCAGTCCTTCGCGAGCACCGATTAGCGCGATTTGCGGGCAAATCTGGGAAGCCACCTGAGCGAAGTTTGGCGCTCGAGTTTGCTTTGTGTTGCCGGATCGGGCCTTGTTTGCGGCGTGAAACGGCTGGCTTCCAGAAAAGATTGCGCGTAGATATTCAACATGATCTAACATCCTTCTGTGAGTTTGTATGGTTACTATGTACGCACATACGGACAAAATGCGACTCAAGAAGATTTTTGAAATGTAAGGTGAAGTAACATATGGATTGGCGCACCCTTCCTTCACTCAACAGTTTGAGAGCCTTTGCTGCGGTTGCCGAAGAAAAAAGCCTTTCGGCGGCGGGCCGTGAGTTGAATGTTACCCATGCGGCTGTCAGCCAGCAGGTGAAAAGCCTTGAGACGTTTCTCGGCCTCCAGCTCGTCGTACGTGAGGGGCGGGGAATTGCGCTGACACCGGAAGGCGAGCAACTGTTCAGAGGGATCAGCAGCGGTTTCGAAACCATTCAGGATACGGTTGACGAGTTGTTGCATCAGGATGTTGGCCGGCCGCTCAACATTACGATGACGCCGTCCTTTGCCATCAGCTGGCTGATGCCGCGGATCAACGACTTCCGGCTCAAGCATCAGGATATCGAGCTGATGCTCAATCCGACGGCCGAAAATATCGAGCTCAAGCCGGGCGGTGTCGATCTTGCGATCCGATTCGGGCGAGGTGACTGGCCGGGGCTGGAATCGGAACTGCTCTTCAAGACCAATTTCGTTGTCGTGGGTGCTACCCGTCTGGTGGGAGATTGCGGTATCAAGAAGCCGGAGGACATTCTTGAATATCCCTGGCTACAGGAATACGGAACTAACGAACTGGTCATCTGGCTGGAGAAGCAGGGCATTGTTCCGAAGGGCAAGCTGAACATCACTCACTTGCCGGGATACATGGTTCTGGAAGGCATCAGGCGCGGTGAGGGGATCTCGGCCACAGCAGAAGTGTTCGTCGAGGCCGACATAGCTGCGGGAAACCTCAAGGTTCTTTTCCGGGATGCCGTCTACACCGGCTCCGGCTACCACCTGCTCACAAGGCCAGGGGTGAACCGCCCACCGCTCAAGGCGTTCATGAGCTGGATACGCCAGATGCGCGACGAGCAGGCCAGTCTTTGAGGACTAGATTGCGGCGAGGGCCTGATCGAAATCTGCAATCAGGTCGCCGGGATGTTCGATGCCGATCGACAGACGCAGGAGGTTCACAGGGATGCCTGATCCTTCTCCTTCGATTGTGAAGCGATGCTCGACAAGGCTCTCCGTTCCTCCGAGTGATGTTGCCCGCTGAAAGACATCCAGTGCGCCCGCGACTTTGAGGGCATCTGCCTTTCCTCCCTTCACGAGCATCGACATCAGGGAACCGAAACCGCCGGTCATCTGGGATTTGGCGAGGTCATGCTGCGCATGGCTTGCAAGCCCGGGATAAAGAGCCGCTTCGATTTTCGAATGGGCTTCCAGGTATTCAGCAAGAGCCATCGCATTCTGATTCATGCGTTCAACGCGTAGTGACAGCGTTCTAAGGCCGCGCAGAAGCAGCCAAGTTTCGAAAGACCCCAGAACCGCTCCAGCGGTTTGCCGTTCCTCGCAAATGAAGGTCCAGGTGTCGGAAGAGGCGTCAGCGGTCGTCACAACGCCTCCAAGTAGGTCCGAGTGACCGTTCAGGGCTTTGGTGGCCGAGTGCATGACAAGATCGGCGCCCAGCGAGAGTGGTTTCAAAATCAGGGGCGTCGCAGCCGTTGCATCCACGGCGAGTTGAGTTCCGGTCTGTCGGCATTGATCAGATATCTTCTGAATATCGGCGATTTTCAAAAATGGATTGCTGGGAACTTCCAGCCAGACGAGGTCCGGCCGCGTGACCGACATCTCGTCATGAAATGCGTCCAGGTCACTGGCATCGGCTTCTACCAGCGCAATGTTGTTGCGAGCACTGTGTTTGCGCAGAAAAAGGGTCGTTCCCCAATAGATCCCGGACTGCGCAAGGAGAGTTCCGCCGGGTTTGACGGAGCGGACAACAGCAGCCACCGCAGCCATGCCGGAAGAGAACAGGCGACTGTCTTCGCCTTCTTCCAGAGCTGCAATCAGCCGCTCGGTCTTCTGATAAAGCGCATTGCTGTCACGGCTGTAGATGTACCCGGGGTTGACCGGTTCATAATCCTCGTCCCGAACAAATGTCGTTGCTGTCTGGATTGGCGGAACGACGGCGCCGGTCGCCGGATCAAAACCGCCACCTGCATGGGCCAGCAAACTGTCCTGGTGAAGGCCGGTCGTGTTGGAGGTCGATTTGGACATGTGAAACTCCGGATGTAACCGCTGCTTGAAATGCAGGTTCGCAGGGAATGAGGATGGTGGTCATCAGGTGCTTGTGGTGATGCCACGAGTTTTTCGTGACATCACTTCGTTTCGTCCCGGGATCGTAACCGTCGTTTGCCCATTAGCCGGACGGATAAACGGACTTTCTCTTCTATCGACGATGAACTTCGATCACCGTTTCAAGTGGCGTGTCAGCCGGGCTTCGATCTTGTCCCAGACACGCCGCAGGGTTTCCACGATAAGCAGATAGGCAACCGCGGCCCAGATATAGGCCTGGAAATCATAGGAACGGGAATACGCGCGCCGTGTTTCTCCCATCAGATCGTAGATGGTGACAATGGAGGCGATTGCCGAGCCTTTGATCATCAGGATGATTTCGTTGCCGTATGGGCGCAGGGCCACCATCAACGCCTGAGGCAGGATGACCTTGAAGAATGTCACCGGCTTCGAAATGCCAAGCGCCGCCGCGCCTTCCCATTGGCCTTTGGGCACGTTCATGATCGCACCGCGAAGGATCTCTGCCTGGTAGGCCGAGGTGTTCAGGGAGAATGCGAAAATGATGCAATACCAGGCATCGCGGAAAAAGCCCCACAATCCAACTGCATCCAGTTCGGTGCGGAAAGTACCTGCGCCATAGTAGATCAGGAATGTCTGGGCGAGCAGGGGCGTCCCTCGGAAGAAATAGACGTAGCCATAGGCAGGCCAAGAGAAAATCTTCCATTTCGACGAACGGGCGACCGCAATCAGGATACTGAGAAGGGCACCGATCAAGAGTGAGAGACTGACGATTTGCAGCGTGACAATAAAGCCGTCGACATACTTCATCCAATATTTCTGGACGAAGGGACTCGCGATATTGGTCCCGAGATAATAGACCAGAGATACTCCGGATATAATCCAGAGAGCCATCAAAACGTGGCCAAGAATCCTTGCGTTGGTCCATGCTCGTGCGGGAGCTGGAGGACGCGGCAGGCTGGTTTCCGGATTTGCAGCAGTCATCGCGACACGTCTCCCCGTTTGGACCAGCGTTCAATCCGCGCAAGGCCGGTCGAGGAGATGATGGCGAGTGCCAGATAGATCAGGCAGGCAACTCCAAAGAACAGGAAGGGCTCTTTGGTGACCCTGGCGGCGATCCCGGCTTCCCTGACGAGATCTGCGAGACCGATCACCGATACCAGCGACGTTTCCTTGAGCAGGATGAGCCAAAGATTGCCGAGTGCGGGCAGTGCCAGACGAATGAGCTGCGGCAGGATAACCAGTGTCATCGTCTGATATCGTGAAAGCCCGAGCGCATGGCCTCCTTCGTACTGTCCCTGCGGGATGCCTCTGAAGGCTGACAGAAAGGCTTCTGAAGCATAGGACGAAAATACGAAGGACAGGGCAACCATGCCCGCGACAAAGGAATTGATCTCAATATAGGCGTCATAGCCAAGAAGCTTTAGGCCTTGTTGAATTCCAATCTGCACTCCGAAGTAAACCAGGAACAGCGTCAGCAGTTCCGGCAAGCCTCTGAAAATTGTCGTGTAGATGTTGGCTGCGAGTTTAAGGCTCGGTTCGGAAGAATTCTTGGCCAACGCAACCAGGAAACCGATTATCAATCCGAATGGAAGAGTTGCAATAGCGAGTGAGATCGTCACCAGCACGCCGCGGGCGATCTGGTCACCCCAGCCCTGGTCCCCAAAGGATAGCAGCGTCAAAGCTTCATTCATGAGCCGGCGCTTCTTTCTTTCTTGTTGTTTCTTTTCCGGCCGCCCCATCGGCCGGTTCTATAGGCGGTACCCTATAGCAAAGCGCGGCGCAATGATTGCGCCGCGCTTGAGTTTGTTCAGTGCGATTTCAAATCAACCGCCATACACGTCGAAGGAGAAGTACTTGTCGTTGATTTCCTTGTACTTTCCGTTCGCCAGAATAGCTTCGATGGCTGTGTTGAACTTTTCTTTCAGCTCACCGTCTTCCTTGCGGATTGCAATGCCGGCGCCTTCACCGTTGATGATCAGGTCCGGAGTAAGGGTGCCGAGGATCTTGCAGCAGGAACCATCGTCGGTTTCCAGCCACTCGGACAGCACAACAACGTCATCGATGACGGCATCGATACGGCCGCTGGCGATATCGAGCTTGTACTCGTCCGGGGTCGGGTAAAGCTTGAGATCGGCTGACGGCAGTTTTTCTTCAGCGTAGTTGGAGTGTGTCGTGGAGGATTGAGCACCCACGAGAACACCTTTCAGGTCCGCATCGGTGGTGCCGGCAACTTTGGAATCTTTCGGCACGGCGATGGCCGGAGGAGTGTTGTAATACTTGTTTGTGAAGTCGACTTTCTGCTTGCGCTCTTCAGTGATCGACATGGAAGCGATCACGGCGTCGAACTTGCCGGCCTGTAGAGCCGGGATCATGCCGTCCCAGTCCTGAACGACGAACTCACATTCGACTTTCATTTCTTCGCAAAGTGCTTTTGCGATATCGACGTCAAAACCGACCAGTTGGCCGTCAGCAGTAAGATTGTTGAATGGAGGATAGGCGCCTTCGGTGCCGATACGCACCTTGGACCAGTCTTTCGCCTCAGCGCCGCCAACAGCGGCCAAAACTGCAACAGCGGCCGCAGCCATACGCAGAACACGCATATTATCTTCCCCTATTATTTTTTCGCAGCGCAGACGGGTTCGTCCCGACTTTTTGCTCGAGGGCCCTATTCCATACACTTCGTTCCAAATTTCAAGCAGGAGTACGAAAAAAACACTGTGTGACCTTGCCTAAATTTCAATTTCTGACCCTGCCCTTAGGGAAGGGTGCCCGGCCGAAAGAGGTTTATTTGCAGGAAGTTGACCCAGGTGAAATGCAGCATTGGGTAACGCGAGCACTGCGGTTGGTCAGCGAGCGGGAGTTTAGGGTTTGTGATCTGCATCGTTGGTGCCGTCGCTGATTTCCAGAACGGATTGAAGCGAAATGACCGGACGAGATAACGCGTCTCCGGCAGACATGCCTTTGCCTGGTGAATTGGCAAAGACCGGTTGCTTGGTCAACTCGGCGATCTTTTCCTCATGTGCAGCGCGATCACCGGGGGAAAGATTGTCCAGATTGGCCTCTGTCAGCCCACGGTCCTGCAAGTATCGGTGTCGAATTCTCTCTTCTTCCGGCAATTCGGTCCAGGCCAGATACTGTTCAGCAAGCGCGGACCGAAAACCCAGAAACTCCTGTTCAACGGATTTGCCATGCGTGGATACCTGTCTGGCAGGGTTGGAAACAGCAGGTGGCAGTTCGCTGGAAATGGTCTTCATCTGATCTCGCAAAAGTCTCGGCAATTACAACGGATTTCGTGCACGCAAGGGTCGTGCCACAGGTGTCGATGAAAATTCCTTATGAATTCCATGAACTTCTTGAATTTGATGCTGCGCAAAAGACACCGTAGGTAATTTCTTGCCGGTACGGGGCCGGCCCTTGTTACCCGCAAGCAAGAATTGCCGGGTGAGGCGTTAGGAGACACAGATGACCGATTTCCAGTTGTTCATTGGCAACAAAAATTATTCTTCATGGTCGTTCCGGCCCTGGATAGCCTTGAAGCACAAGGGCATTTCCTTTCAGGAAACACTGGTGCCGTTCGACATGGAAAACGGTAATCCGAATTTCAGGGCATTCTCACCCAGCATGAAGGTGCCGGTGTTGAAGGATGGAGACCTGACCGTCTGGGACAGCCTGGCGATATTGGAATACGTCGCCGACTGCTACCCTCTCAAAGGGCTGTTGCCGGAAGACAGGGCCGCCCGAGCCAGGGCAAGGGCTGTGTCCGCCGAGATGCATTCCGGTTTCCCGGCGCTTCGGGGTGCTTGCCCAATGAACATGCGCAGGCCTATTGAAGTTCTGGCTGTAAACGAAGCCGTCAAGGCCGATGTAGCCCGAATTGTCGAAATCTGGACGGAGTGCCTGGAGCTTTCCGGAGGTCCTTTTCTCTTCGGGGAATTCACCATTGCCGATGCAATGTACGCGCCCGTTGTCAGTCGTTTTGCGACCTATACCCTGTCAGAAAGTCCGGTTGTTCAGCAGTATCACGGCACAATGAGCAGAACAGATGCCTGGAAGGCCTGGGAAGAAGAGGCCTTGAAGGAAACCTGGATCGTTCCTGAAGACGAGATCTGAACGGGGCACGGTTATTCCGCGGCGGCTGCCATGCTGCCGCGGAGCGCTCCCTTTTCATCGAAATAGTCCTGCAGCCGTTCCACGAATCTTCGAACCTTCAGTGGGATGAAGCGATTGGACGGATAGACCGCATGAATGGGATGGGGTGGATATTCCCAATCCGGAAGCACCAGCTCAAGCTCGCCGGAGCGAAGATAGGGATCTATCAGCCAGCGGTTGGACAAAGTCACCCCCAGCCCGGCGAGTGCCGCCTGGCGCAAGGTAGCTGAATTGTTCACAATCAGCGTCGGATTGATCTTCACCGAAAGTTTCTCACCGAGCGTACTGATGAACGGTACCCGGTCACCGGTCGAAATGTTCTTGTAGAGCAGATAGTCGTGCTCCGGCAGATCTGCCGGGTGACGGGGACGCCCTCGTTTTTCCAGATATTCGGGTGAAGCGATCAGGCAACGTTGTGCCAATCCGAGTTTACGGACGATCAGGCGGTCATCCTTGATTTCACCCATGCGGATCGCAACGTCGAGACGTTCCTGGATGACATCTACAAAGACGTCGGACAAAGACACATCCAGCAGGATGCAGGGATGCTCCTTCTTGAAGCGGATCAGAAACTCCGACAACACGGTTTCGGCAAAGCCCAACGGCAGGCCGATGGAAAGTGGCCCAGACATCTGAGCGTCTTCACTTTGCACGGACCGGTCGGCTTCCGTCAGACGGTCCAGGATGTCGCTGGCATATTCATAATAGCGTTCTCCGGTCTCGGTCAGGCTCAGCTGCCGGGTGGTCCTGTTCAGCAGTCGCGTTCCCAGATCTTCTTCGAGCCCGCGTATCTGTTGACTGACGGCGGGTTGCGAAACGCCCAGATGCTTGGCTGCGGCGGAAAAACTGCCGAGCTTTACCGATTGAACAAAGCTGGAAAGGGCACCGAATTTATCCATCAGTCTGATCCTGGCAGGTGTGACACCATTGAGTGGAATTTACATAAGCAGTGCTTATGAGTTTTATAAGATTTTGGGGGCTTTAAAAATTTTCCGTATGAAACACTTTAACAGGCGACCCGGCCAGCTTTCTTGGCGCGGGGTCTTCAAGTACTTCTTTTTTGGGTCGAGCCGGGAGGCCATTCATGACCATTTCTGACATTTCACTTTCCAGACGATCTCTGTTTGCAGCCGCCGGGGCAGGAGCCCTGGTTGCAGCTGGTGGAGTTTCATTCGTTCCGTCACCGGCAAAGGCCGCAGCCCCAAAGGCGGGGGAACCCTTGGCAGGTGCATTGCGATACAAGGTCGGGGACTTCGAAGTCACGGCTTTGCTGGACGGGTACCTCGATGTGACGCCGGAAGTGGTCGTCGGGTATGAGGAGGCCGAAGGCCAGCGGATGCGCGATGCCGCTTTGATCGAGGGCAACGCGCTGCGCATTCCGGTAAATGCATATCTGATCAACACTGGCGAGCGGCTGGTTTTGGTCGATGCCGGTACCTCGGACGCGCTCGGTCCGACTATGGGGCGCTTGCCATCAGCACTTGCCGCTGCAGGCGTCTCGGCTGACCAGATTGATGCCCTTCTGATCACGCATATGCATCCCGATCACCTGTTCGGTGCAGTGGATGGCGACGGCAAGCCTGTGTTCAAGAATGCAGAACTCATCCTGCCGGAAATCGACAATGCTTTCTGGTACGACGATGCGGCAATGAACGGAGCGCCCGAGCAATTCAAGCCGTTCTTCCTTGGCGCGCGGCGTGCTGCTGAAGCCTACAAAGGCAGACAAACGCTGTTTTCTGGCGACAAGGAGATCCTGCCGGGTGTGAGCGCAATGGCGCTTCCAGGGCATACACCGGGTCACAGTGGATACGTCTTTGACAGCAATGGTGAAACACTGGTGATTGCCGGCGACATCATTCACATGACCGTCTATCAGTTCGAACGGCCGGACTGGGGAATTGGCTTCGATATTGATGCGCCGACAGCCGCAGCAACGCGCAAGAAGTTTTTCGATCAGGCAGCGAGTGACAAGCTGTTCTTTGCCGGTGCCCATATTCCGTTCCCGGGTATGGGGCGGGTGATCAAGAACGGCGATAGCTATCGTTTTGTTGCTGCCGGCTGGCCTTACGCTTACTAGGCTCCACTTTGGTAATCTGGCGGATTTCCGCCGGATTACCGGATCCCGAAGCCTGAAAATGGCAGAAACGTCACCGGATCGCCTTTCTGAATGGCGGTGACATCTTCCGGGATTTCGATCAATCCGTCTGCTTCGCGCAGCCCGGTGATCAGTCCCGATCCATCTCGTGCGAACTTGTGGGCTGTTGTTTGGCCCGAGTCGCTGGTTCCAAGAAAACCTCTGTAAAACTCGCGCCGGTCCGGCTTCTTTTTCGGAACGTCAAATGCCGCCGGAATCTGGAAGCGCTGCGGCTCCAGGAACGAACCGCCCGCAAGCACGCTCAACACAGGACGGGCATAGAGAAGGAAGCAGACCATTGCTGCTACAGGATTGCCCGGAAGCCCGAGAAAGACACACGAGCCGATGTTCCCGAACATCATCGGGCGGCCGGGTTTGATCGCCAATTGCCACATGTGACACCTGCCCAGCGTGTCGAGCGCCTGTAGAACATGGTCTTCCTCTCCGCGGCTCGCCCCTCCTGTGGTCAAGATGACGTCGAACCGATCTGCTGCTTTGCGCAAAGTTTCTTCAACCAGGTTTGCGTCGTCTTTCAGGATGCCGAGATCCTCAAATTCGACCGGTGCGGTCGCGCACAAGCCTCTCAACAGGAAATGATTGGAATCATAAACGTCGCCGACGGTAATCAGATCGCCGGGACGTCGTAACTCATCTCCGGTGGAGATCAGTGCGACCCGCAGTTTCCTGAAAACGTTGACTTGAGCCTGGCCGGTTGAAGCGATGGCGGCAAGGTCCTGCGGGCGCAGCAGCTGACCGGACGACAAAATGGTTGTGCCTTCGGCAACATCCTCACCCGCCTTTCGGCAATTGGCACCCGTCTTGAGACCTTGCGGGACAATGACGAAATCCTGACCGTCCTGCTGATGCGTCTCGCAGTCCTCCTGCATTGCAACCGTGTCTGCACCCGGTGGCATGACCGCGCCGGTGAAGATCCGCGCTGCGGCCCAAGGCCCCAGATCGGCATCGCTGGCGTGACCTGCGGCAATGCGTTGCTGCAGGCGGAAGAAACCTCCTGCCTCATCAAAGTCCGAATGACGGAATGCGTAACCGTCCACCGCCGAATTATCCGCAAGTGGAATGTTGCGAGGAGCGGCAATGTCCTCGGCCAGGATGCGTTCCAACCCATCCTCGATCCGGACCGTTTCCGTGTCCGCGACGGCTGACATGCGACTTTTCAGAATTTCAAGCGCTTCCTGGTGGCGCAATCTGTCCTTGTCGTGCAGAAAACAGTCGTCCAGTAGCGCTTTCCGGCTCATGAAGCTTTCCTAACAAGACCGAGGTATTCCTGAATGAAGTCTGCCATGGAAGGCACATCGTTCAAGTCAAAGACCGGCAGGGTTTCATTCGGCAGAACATGATCCGCGGCGACCGCCAGAATATTGGGATCTGTGGGAGCCAGCGGTCCCTTGTCGTGCGATTCTGTCCGTCTTGCCTCGATCTTCGGATGGTTTTCACGCTTGTAGCCTTCGATCAGGATCAGATCACAAGGAGCCAGGCGATCGAGGATCTCATCCAGAGACGGTTCGTCTTCGCCTCTGAGCTCATGCATCAATGCCCAACGACGGCCCGAAACAAGAGCGACTTCGCTGGCTCCCGCTTCCCTGTGACGGTAACTGTCCGCGCCGGGCCGGTCGATATCGAAATTATGATGGGCATGCTTGACGGTCGAAACCCTGAACCCCCTGGCAGTGAATTCACTCACCAAACGTGTCACGAGTTGCGTCTTGCCGGAGTTCTTCCAACCGGTAATGCCGAATACGGGAGTTGTTGTCATGAAAGGCGTGAACTCAAAGCGTTGCGGACGGTCGCCAGATCGTCGGGTTTGTTTGCGTTGAAGAACGGATCGAGACCCGTTACCGGGTCACTGTCGAAGGACACCTCTACGCTGTCGTGCCGGTCAACGAAAGCGAGCACTTTGCCGCTCTGGCCGGTTGTCAGCCAGTCGTGAAGATCTGAGTGCAAGGCAACCGGCCACAAGCCGAAGACCGGGTGCAGCTTGTCCGATGACGAGGCAAGCGCGATAACCGGCTTGTCAGCGGGAACAGAAGAGCAGAGACGCTTCACCAGACTGACCGGGAAGAAGGGAGTGTCACCGGCAACCGAGACCACATGCGTGACATCCGGCAGTCTTTCCCGGGCATAACTCAGTCCTGCAAGAACGCCCGCGAGTGGTCCGGCATAATCTCCAACCGGGTCGGAAATGACCGGTAGTCCGAAGCGTGAAAATCGTTCCGGGTCGCCATTGGCGTTGAGAATGACGCTCGGCACCTGAGGGGCGAAGCGGGAGAGGATCATCTCCAGCATCGTTTTTCCACCGAGATCCAGAAGACTCTTGTCGCCGCCTCCCATGCGTCTCGACTGTCCACCTGCAAGAACACAGCCGAGCACCTTGTCCACGGTCAATACCTCGCGCTCCGACTTCATTCCGCTGCCAAGCTCCCTTTTCGTTTCGATTTCTCCGGCTCGTCTTCGACGTGACCGGGATCCATGTCAAATTCAATTCGATCGACGCCGGAAAGGGCGATGAACCGCTTGCCCTTTGCGCGGCCGATCAGGGTCAGCCCGGCCTTGCGGGCAAGATCCACGCCCCAGGCGGTGAAGCCGGATCGGGATACCAGAATTGGAATTCCCATCATCACGGTCTTGATCACCATTTCCGACGTGAGCCGGCCCGTTGTGTAGAAGATCTTGTCGTGCGCGGGTATATCGTTCAGGACCATCCAGCCCGCAATTTTGTCGACGGCATTGTGCCGGCCGACATCTTCCATATAAACCAAAGGCTTGTCTTCATGGCAAAGGACACAGCCATGGATGGCGCCGGCTTCCAGGTACAGGGAAGGGGTGGTGTTGATGGCCTTCGTCAGGGCGTAGAGCCACGACGTCTTGAGACTGGCTTTTTCTGGAAGAGCAACGCTTTCAAAACCGTCCATGACATCGCCGAAAACGGTGCCCTGGGCGCAGCCGGAGGTGCGAACCTTTTTCTTGAGTTTCTCTTCGAAATTGGTTTCCCGCTCAGTGCGCACAATAACGACTTCAAGATCATCGTCATAGTCGATGCCGGTGATGACGTCGTCATCGGCCAGCATATTCTGATTCTTCAGATATCCGACCGCAAGCAAGTCCGGGTGATCGCCGATGGTCATCATTGTGACCACTTCCTGCGAATTCAGGAACAGCGTCAGCGGCTTTTCGGTCACGACCTTTGTTTCGACCGGCTTGCCGTTCTGGTCGATGCCACTCACCGACGTTGAGAGTTTTGGATCCAGGGGATCGGGTTTAAGCACGTATGGGCCCGTCAAAGCCGCGCGACTCCAGAGTTATTGTTTTAGAAACACTATGGGACGCTTTTGCCCAAGAGCAAGGCATTAGTTCCGAGAACGCAGTTTTGTTAGCAACATAAAGGCGCCGCCGGCAAGCAGTCCCCAGAAAGCTCCCGATACTCCGAAGAAGCTGATGCCGGATGCCGTCACCACAAATGTGATGATTGCACTGTCCCTCGTATCAGCGGACCGGGTCGCCTCGCCGATGGAAAAGGCGAAGGCCGTGAGAAGGGCGAGGCCGGCGACGGCTTCAATGAGAATGGAGGGAGTCGCGGTAACCAGTGCCATGACGAGACCAGCAAAAAGCCCAAAGAGAATGTAAGCCACGCCGCTGGCCGCTGCTGCCCAGTATCTTTGGCCGGGATCCTTGTGCGCATCCTCTCCGGCACACATGGCAGCGGTGATGGCGGCGAGGTTGACCGCATGGCCGCCAAAGGGAGCAGAAAGAAGGCTGAAAAGGCCTGATAAAGCGAAGAGGGAGCCGCTGTGCGGCTTGTAGCCATATGCTCTTAACACGGCGACGCCTGGAATGTTCTGCGATGCCATGGTCACGATGAACAGCGGCAGCGCGATACTCACCAAAGCTTCGAGCGAAAATTCGGGAGTGACCAGAATTGGTTGGCTGATCAAGCTCGCGTCGGCAAAGTTCACTGGTCCGCTGTCGTAAAACGCAATGGCGAAAGTCACGATCATTGCGAGCGGTACGGCGTAAAGCCTGAAGAAACGGAAGGCGACTGCCCACACAAGGATGATTGTAAGAGCGCTGACGGGATATTCGGAGACCGCGCGGACAGGAGCCAGGCACAGCCCGAACAGGACGCCTGCAAGCATTGCATTCGCCAACGGGCTGGGGATCGCCGCGACAATCCTGCCGAAAGGGCGAATGAGTCCGGCGAGTATTATGAGAATCGCGCAAATGATGAAGGCGCCAACTGCAGCGGCGAAACCACCGTCAACAGGGCCGGCAGAAGCAAGGAGGGCGGCGCCAGGTGTTGACCAGGCAATGCTGACAGGAATTCTGGTGTAGAGCGATGCAACTACTGCGCATACTCCCATGGAAACAGAAAGTGCCATGAGGCCGCTGGTCGCCTCGCTGGCGGTTGCGCCTGCTGCAGACAGGCCCTGAATGACAATAGCGAAGGAACTTGCAAAGCCGACAATGGCGGCAAGCAATCCTGCAGAAATAGATTGGATGGAGGGGTGTCCGCTGGACATGTGTGCTCCCTGATGAACGAGGGGAGCACACTACAGGTGTCATCGGCAAAATGGCTATGACTTCAAAGTCACAGCAGCACGCTAAGCATCACCCGGACACGCGAAAAAAGGTGTGCAGGCGCTGATCAGAAAATGGATCAGATCATCAGCATGTCGTTCGTCAGGCGGCCTGCCTGGAGTTCTTTGGCAAAATGACCAAAAGCCTTGTAGGCCTCTTCGCGGGTCACTTCGCCCGGGTGGTCCAGCAGCGGCCGCAGGACTTCATGTCTCGAAGCGGCGATGCCGTCCGTCAGGTCCCGGAAAAACATCAGGGAATTCGGAAACAGGCGAAAATCCACCGGTTCGTGAATGATTCCCTCAATGTCGTGGAGACGCGGGTCGTTCATCACGCAGTAAACGGTGTCCAGTACCTGGCCAGTGTGACCTTCGAGGATCTGGATAATGTGCTGGTCCACAAGCAGAAGTGCACCCGTGACACCCGCCTTGCGGTTGATACGGCGAATACGCAGAAGGGTTTTGTCGATTTCGTCAGGCAGGGACAGACGCATCTTGTCCCATCTGATTTTGCTTCGATAGCAGGCGCGATAAAGTTCCATAGCGAGTTTCATCCTTTTGCCGATGAAACCAGCGTGCGCTTCAATTCCTCACATTTGCTTAAAATTTGAAACGAAGTGGAAGAATAGAATTCAAAGTTACCAGATAGTTTCCAAGTTCTCCGAAAACGTGTGCTTTTCGATCATCGAAGTAGGATAAGAAAACTGTGCAAAACAACGTCAGTTTATCTTTGTGTGGATAAGCAGGTTATCGTTCTTCTGCAAGCTTGAATTCCAGACCTGACTTAACAGCGGGCCATTCGTGCGGAAGAATCGAGTAAACGGCCGTATCGCGCAAAGCGCCATCTGCGGTGCGCTGATGAGAGCGCAGAACTCCGTCCAGTTTCGCTCCAAGGCGCTCAATTGCCGAACGGCTTTGCCTGTTCATGAAGTGCGTGCGAAATTCGACGGCAATGCAATCGAGTTCTTCAAAGGCGTGAGTGAGCAAGAGGCGCTTGCATTCGGTGTTCAGGCGCGTTCTCTGTACGGCCTTCCGGTACCAGGTTGAACCGATCTCGACGCGTTTGTGCACCGGATCGATATTCATGTACGTGGTCATTCCGACCGCCTTGCCATCCGGTCTCAAGACGGCAAAGGGAAGCATGGAGCCGCTTTCCTGCAGTTTGAGGCGGCGATCAATTTCCTTGGATACAGCGTCCGGATGCGGAACGGAAGTGTACCAGACCTTCCAAAGATCACCTTCGGCAGCTGCCTCAGAGAGGTCGCCTGCGTGAGTTTGCGAAAGTGGAACAAGCGAGGCATGGGTGCCGGTGAGGGAAACGGGAAGTGGCCAGGACATAAGTAAGCTCCGGGAAAACTGCGATGCGATTAGAAGGGGCGCTCTTCGCCGCTCCACTTGAAGAATTTGCCGGTGTCGGAAATCGCCAGATCGCGCCCGATCTTCAAAACACCTTTGGCAACGTCCGTTGGGCAGTTGTCAGCGTCGCCGCCACCCATATCCGTTCTAACCCAGCCCGGATCGATCAGAGCAACAGGAATGCCATGTTCTTCCAACTCGGTTGCAAGTCCCTGCATCACCTTGTTGACCGCTGCTTTTGAAGCGCGATAGGCAAGCCGGTCGGATTTTCGATACCCCATCCAGGACATCTGACTGGAGATGGTCAGGATTTTTCCCGTGCCGGACCTTTTCAGATGAGGCAGAAAGGCTTGAGAAACTGCGAGTGGCGCCAGCGTGTTGGTCGCCAATGTTTCGTGGAAACCATCAAAGTCCATCTTGAGGGGCGATTGATTGTCCGGACCAATGATGCCGGCATTGTTGATCAGCAGATCGACGCCTGAAGTCATGGTTTCGGCCACAGCCTGAACCGCATCGTGATTTGTGACATCAAAGATCAGAGGGGTGAAATCGGTGCCGAGCTTGCTCACGGTTTCTGATGCAGATTGCTCGGAACGGACCGAGCCATAGACTGTCCACCCCTGTGATATTGCTTCTCGCGCAAGTTCGTATCCAATCCCGCGGTTGGAGGCGGTGATAAGGCAGGTGGGCATTTTTTCATCCTGAAACACTGTAATCCGGCAAGGCGGAAAAGACGGAACGGTCTTCCAAGTTATTCAGCGGGCCAATCAGTGCAATAGAAACATTGTCACCATCACGGGTGGGGACAATTCGATTGAGCGGCACCCTGACCCTACTTGTACTTCGCATGAATAAGAGCATAGGTGCCATCCGCCTTGACGGCCGCAAGCCCCTTGTTGAAATCGTCGAGAAGCTGTTCTGCGCCCGGATATGCTTTGGACAGGCAGAGATAGAGCGGTTTCTCGGACAGCGAAATAAACTTGAAAAGACCAGTTTGGCCGGACTGGGAAATCAAGAAATCCGTGGCCTGTTTGCCGTTGTAGAAATAGTCGAACCGCCCAAGGCGGAGCATCTTCAGTCCGGTTTCGTCATCTGGAACGCTGTGTGGCTCCATACCCAGATCGCGAAGTTTCAAGAATGACGAATATCCGTTCACGGCGGCGACGCGTTGGTCCTTCAACTCGTCAACGGACTTGACCTGTTTTGCTTCGTGATCCCTGCGGTAATAGATGCCGTCAGTCGAGGTGCTCAATTGATCTGAGAAGAAAGCAAATTCTTCCCTCTGTGCCCGGTGGGCGCAGGAAAGGACGGCTGCTGCCTCTCCGGATTTGATTTCCATGATTGCCCTGTTCCACGGCAAAAAGACAATCCGGACCGGCTGACCAACCCGACGGAATGCCTCGGTGACGACTTCGTGGTCGAAACCGGTCAATCCATCAATGGGGTCGGCAATCTCAAATGGAGGGTAATTCGCCGCGGTTATCGTAATCTCGCTGCGATCTTGTGTGTTCCCCGGAAAGATGAGTGAAATCAAAAGGCAGGCGAAAACTGCGGTCGCTAGAAGCATTCGGAAATATGAGAGTTTCGATATGTGCATGCGCCAAGCGAAATTGAGGTCCATGTTCTGGATTTACATTGAGTGTATTTTGAGAGTTCTAAGTTTATCTAAATATGCAGGCGAACGGGAAATGTGTTGAATCTTGCAGTCGGGCTTGTGTCCGATTTTCTTCAAATCTATGACTGTTGAGAGAGAGGGGACGGAAGCTGGACGTGCTGCAATTTGGCAGATTGTAATCGTGCCACCGCACACTAGTTTCCGGATATAAGTAGCCGGCGCCCAGGTTGGAGCTGGCGAAGCTAACAGGACGTATTTATGAGCGACAGCATCAAAAGCATCGTTTTGGAACGCCTCGGACAGATCAAAGGTCCTGATCTGGAGGGAGATATTGTCTCGTTGGGCCTTGTGTCCGATGTCTTCGTTTCAGACGGACGGGTTGCGTTTTCGATCACCGTGCCTGCTGAAAGAGCGCAGGAGCTTGAGCCGCTGCGTCAGGCAGCCGAGAAGGTGGTCAAGGAAATAGAAGGCGTGGAAAACGCGATGGTTGCGCTGACCGCCGAACGGGCTCCAGGTAGTGCGCGCAACACCGCGCCCAAACCAGCTCCCCGTCAGCCACAACGTGCCCCGGAAGAACAGGCTCCTGCCAAACCAGGCGTTCCCGGCATCAAGCACATAATTGCGGTGGCCTCGGGAAAAGGTGGCGTTGGCAAATCCACGACCACGGCAAACCTGGCATTGGGCATGGCTGCAAACGGCTTGAGGGTTGGTGTCCTGGATGCCGACATCTATGGACCGTCGGTTCCGCGGCTCTTCAACGTGTCCGGACGGCCGGAAACCGTCTCAGGCAGAGTGCTGAAACCGCTGGAAGGCTATGGCATCAAGGTCATGTCCATGGGCTTCATGGTGGAAGAAGAAACACCGATGATCTGGCGTGGCCCGATGGTGATTTCCGCGTTGACCCAGATGCTGCGAGAGGTCGCGTGGGGCGATCTGGATGTTCTCGTTGTCGACATGCCTCCCGGAACAGGCGACGCGCAGCTGACCATGGCGCAGCAGGTGCCGCTTGCCGGTGCCGTGATTGTGTCCACTCCGCAGGATCTGGCGCTGATCGACGCGCGCAAGGGGCTCAACATGTTCAAACGTGTCGACGTTCCGGTGCTCGGCATTATTGAAAACATGAGCTACTTCCTGTGCCCGGACTGTGGTGGACGTCATGACATTTTCGGCCACGGAGGCGCGAGAGCTGAAGCGGAGCGGCTGGGAGTTCCTTTCCTGGGCGAAATTCCGCTGACCATGAAGATCCGCGAGACGTCGGATGCAGGAACACCGGTCGTTGTTTCAGATCCGGAAGGTGCTGTTGCCGGGATTTACAAGGATATCGCAACAAAAGTCGTCGCCGGTATCCAGCAGTCCGCAGCGTCGCAGGATCGTGCGGCGCCCAAGATTGTCTTCGACTGACATTTGAGACGTCGACCGGCCTTGCACCGGTCGACTTTCATCTCGACTTGCGCCTTGAATGTGCTGGTCGATATTCAGCCTGCCCGGAATATGGCGATGGGTGGCTGTTAGATAACTTCCGGCTTTATTCAGCTCAAAGCGCACGTGTCAGTGCTCGCTGCGGTCGTGACACCGGCAGTTCATCTCTCGTTGCCTTCTATGGAAATTTTCGACGTTTTTGATTGCGGTCGGTGCAAGCTGAACTGGCTTGTATCGAGGTCGTCACCATCCGTATTTTTAACGAGAAACAACCATGAAATCCGTTTTCACGCCCGGATCACGCAAGGGGGGTATCTTCTCTGGATCGAGTCGCTACAAAATACCTAGAGAAGTAAGGATTCCTCACCGGGCATGTCTTCACACCGTCCACAAACTCAAGGTGCAGAAGCAGCAAGACCTTCGCTGGGTGTCCTGATCGCTATTTCCAGTATTAGTCCGCTGGCCATGCAGATTTATCTGCCTTCGCTTGCTGGAATGATGATTGTCTTTTCCGCGACCGCGGGCGAAATTCAACTCTCCATGTCGGCGTTTTTTATCGCTGTTGCGATTTCACAATTGGTGTGGGGGCCGCTGTCGGATCAGTTTGGAAGGCGGCCAATCGTGATTGCGGGCATGGCGCTGTTTGTTATCGGCAGTGTGCTCTGTCTTGTCGCGCCAACAATCGAAGCCTTGATCGCGGCGCGTGTTGTGCAGGCCGCGGGCGGTTGTACCGGTATGGTTCTCGGGCGAGCGATCGTGCGGGATCTTTACGGGCCGCGGCAGGCTGCCAGCATGATTGGCTATGTCACGATGGGCATGGCCGTCATGCCTACGATCGCGCCTGCGATCGGCGGGATCCTGGACGAAGTGTACGGCTGGCAGGGCGGTTTCTTTCTGATGCTTGTATTCGGGGTGGGAGTCCTGTTTGCAAGCATTTACGCGTTGCCTGAAACCAATCACGGGAAGGTAGCCGTAGGAGCAGGGCAGGTTTTTCGGTCCTATACGTCCCTGTTCAAGGAGCCTCTTTATTGGAGTTATGCGCTAACGGCGGCGTTTTCGGCACTTACCTATTTTGCCTATCTTGGCGGGGCACCGTTCATTGCCGCGGAAATCCTTCAACTGAGCGCTGCCCAGATGGGTTTCTATTTCATGTTCGTCGCGCTTGGGTACATTGTTGGAAACTACATTTCCGGCAAATTCGCCGAGCGTGTCGGGTTGTTTCCCATGATCCTTGCAGGGTCAATAATCGGAGGGCTTTCGGTCCTTCTCATTGCCGGATTCACCTATTGTGGCGTCGTCACGGCGGCGAGCCTGTTCCTGCCTATGTTCATACTGGGATTGGGGAACGGTGTTTGCCTGCCAAGTGCAATTTCCGGTGCGGTGAGCGTTCGCCCGGATCTGGCAGGTGCGGCTTCCGGCCTGACCGCCTCTTTCCAGGTCGGCATGGGCGCGGTTGCCGGCACCCTGGTTGCCTGGCTGTTTGCTGAAAGTTCCCTGGCGGGATCGCCCTGGAGCATGATCCTTGTGATGGGTTTCGGGATTGTCAGCAGCCTGATTGCGGCTCTTTCCATAAAGCGGCTGTCGACGCGTGCCGGTTTGCAGCCCGCAGAGTGACAGCAGCACACCTGCGCAGTTTACCAATACTTCTGAGCTAAGGTGTGAAAGGGTGCTCAGCCGCCGGTCACGCTCATGTGGCGCGAGACTGCCGGCTGCTTGGTGTCCCGGTCAATCACGAAATCATGCCCCTTCGGCTTGCGACCGATGGCTTCATCTATCGCATTGCTGAGGAGGTCATTGCCTTCCGAGGCGCGAAGCGGTGCACGAAGATCCGCCATGTCGTCCTGACCGAGGCACATGTAGAGTTGGCCGGTACAGGTCACACGAACCCGGTTGCAACTTTCGCAGAAATTATGGGTCATCGGTGTGATGAAGCCGAGACGTCCCCCGGTATCCTCAACGGTCACGTAGCGCGCAGGTCCACCTGTCTTGTAAGGAATATCGGTCAGCGTGAACTGTTCGGCGAGGCGGCTTCGGACTGTTGAAAGCGGCAGATACTGGTCGGTGCGGTCACCATCGATTTCGCCAAGAGGCATGGTTTCAATCAGTGTCAGATCGTGACCCTGGCTGTGACACCATTCCATCATGTTTACGATCTCGTGCTCGTTCACATCCTTGAGTGCCACCATGTTGACCTTGATTTGCAAGCCGGCCTCGGTCGCTGCGCGGATGCCGTCCATAACTTTTCCGAGGTCGCCCCATCGGGTGACAACCTTGAACTTCTGGGCATCAAGCGTATCGATGGAAACATTGATCCGGCGGACACCGCAGTCATAAAGTTCGTTCGAGAATCGTGCGAGCTGGGATCCATTTGTCGTGATGGTCAACTCTTCGAGAGCACCGCTGTCCAGGTGGCGTCCAAGGCTACGGATCAGGCTCATGATGTTCTTGCGCACAAGCGGTTCGCCGCCGGTCAGGCGTAACTTGCGCACGCCTTTTTCGATGAATGCCGTGCACAGCCGGTCGAGTTCCTCAAGGCTGAGCACTTCGCGCTTGGGCAAGAAAGTCATGTCTTCTGCCATGCAATAGACGCAGCGGAAGTCGCAACGGTCAGTGACGGAAACCCGTAGATATGTAACGGCGCGTCCAAACGGGTCGATCATCGGCGAAGGGGAAGTGGATGTGCCTGCCCCCGAAGCCGGGACCACAATCTTACCGTCTGTCACGTTCTGCTCTCCCTGGATGCCCTTGATCTTGAACTGATCATATGGCGCGGCATCAGACAATATCAATCGAAACCGGACTAATTCTGTCCAGTTTGCGATATCAGGTAAACTTCTCAGTGTAATTTTGTCAATGCCGAGCGCAGGATCGACTTGTTCCGGTTGCCGTCAGTCCCGAGCCTTATCAAGATAGGTTCGAATTTCAGTCAGGGCCGGTACCAGTGCTTCGATCTTTTCTTTTGGTACGGTTTGGCTAAGCGCGTCGATATCGGGATCGATCGACTTAATCGCGTCCTCACGAAACTGTCGGCCGGTTTCAGTTAGCCATACGGTCTTGCTGCGGCCATCGTCGGGATTGGGCCGCATCTCGACAAAACCATGCTCCAACAGGCCGCTCAGTGTGTGGGTCATAGTTGTCTTGGGGACCTGAAAGGCCCTCGCAAGCGCAAGCGGAGTTTGCCCGTCCTTGACCCGGATCAGGTGATTGACCACGCTGAAATGAGGCAGGGTCAATCCCTTTGGCAAACGTGTTTCCAGAGCGGTTCGGCTCAGTTGCGCTATGATGCCGATTTCATTGAAAAACCTGAAAAAGGCGTTGCGAGTTTCGCTATCCATTCATGATCCGTGTTTCAAGCGGCCAGCGCGGCGTGCGCGAAGGGTGAGGGCCAAACCCCAGTCTCCCAAGCATCTGAACTGTTTCTCCCGGCTTGGCAAGTATCCGGTGTGCTTCGGCATAGTGCGGAGCCATTTCCTCATATTCCTGAAGAGCCTGGCTTACCGGATGGAGCGCCAGTCCCAGCCTTGTTGTTTCCAGGTTCAACCGGAGCCAACGCCTGCCGGCAGCAACTTGATCGTGTCTCGAATTTCCGTTGGTGGTGAGCGCGATATAAGCGGGGGTTGCTGACAGCATTTCCCGATAGATCTTTACACCTTCCTGGAAACCGGTCGATTCCGGGTCGAGTTGGCTATCGCGGGTCAAGACACCTGCCAGCATCAAGGTTTCAAGAAACGGCCCGCCGAGGTCAATGCCATCCGGATTCGCATTGATTTCCGACTTTCCGAAGCGCATTAGGTCAACGCTCTCCTTCAAGGCACGATGTGTGTGCATTTCGGTCAGCCACGCATCCAAGGTCAGTTTCCGTAGCCTCTTCACCGCAGCGTCCGCGGTAATCACTGCTCCATAGGCACTCAGAGCCTCTGAATTTTCCGACGGAACCGGTCGGTCTTCAAATGGTTCCTTGCATGACCTGCGATCAAGAATGAATGGAGCCAGAGTGTCGGGCCTGGCTCCTTCCGTGATCGTCACATCAGCAATCGGGCCATCGAAGCCTTCGGGAAAAAGGTTGATTGCTGTTGTTTTCTGTCGAAGCGTTGCGGCGACTTTCAACAACTCTAGAAAACACCCCAGGCCAACGAAGATCTGACGATGATGGGGATCGGTGTGCGGCAGGTCACGAGTTTGGTCACGATGCAGTCGAAAACTGTCTTTGCCTGAAAGCTCGACCAGCCAAGGCTGCCTGTTGTGAGGGTTGGGTGCCAGAAGTGCATAGGAAAGGGCGAACAGCCGGTCATCGTCATATCCGCCCGCATCAGCCCAGGGTGCATGGGCTGCCTGCGGTGTTCGCGTTGCAAGGAACGTTCCTGCGGATGCGCTCGCGGCAAAAACAACACCGCCCCCGATCACTGCCAAGGTCTTCCGTCGTGTCATCGTCATGGGTATTCTCCAATTAGTACGATATCGAATTAAATAGTACGATGTCGCACTAAATCAATCGAGTTGAAAAAGTTTTTTGAACGAGGGCTTGAAATGAAACCAAAAGGTGTCATTTAAATAACACCAAAGGGTGTCATGAGGAGATGTCGCATGAAGATGAAAAGGATGATGATGCTCGCTTCGATTGGAGTGAGCTCCTTCAGCCCGGCGTTCGCGGCGGAAGCTGTCGACATGAAGTTGCTGGGCCTAGAGGAATTGGAGTGGGAAGCGACCCCGGAAGGTGTCGGGTTTGCTCCATTGAAAGGGGACAGGTTTGAAGAGGGCTACATTGCGATGGTGCGCTTGCCGGCCGGTCTTTCAAGTCCGCTCCATGTCAAGAGCGCAGCCATGTCCGGAGTGGTTCTGACTGGTGAGATCGTGCACCTCGCTGAAAACATTGAAGGCGGTTCAGCCAAAGGGCTTGAAGCCGGTGCCTTCTACGAGATACCTGCCGGCATACCTCACATCAGCAAATGTGTTTCGGCGGACGATTGCCTCACGTTCCTTGTTCAGGACGGCCCGTTTGATTTCCTCCCGGTGAAGGAGGGAGGGCGATGAACGCGGGGCCACAGAACGTATTCCGCGCGCTTGCAGACCCGACGCGGCGACAAATTCTGATCTATCTGTCGAATGAAAGTCTTGCGGTCGCAGACATTGCCGACCGGTTTGACATCACCAGAACCGCCATCAACAAGCATCTGACCATTCTGGAGGAAGGAAATCTCATCAAGCGAGAAGTAAGTGGCCGGGAAAGACGCAGCTCGCTTAATCCAGAACCGCTCAAATCCGCCTTTGAGTGGCTCGGCTACTTCGAAAGTTTCTGGGACGTCAGACTGTCCGATCTGCAGCGTGAAATTTCAAAGGAAATGGAAAAGGCCAAGGAGGGCGACCAATGAATGCGACGACGATTACCAAAACGATTTTTCTGGATGCGCCACGTGAAGTTGTATGGGACTTTCTGACGAAAAAGGACAAGTTGGCCAGATGGTTTCACCCTGCCGAACAGGATCTCAAAGAGGGAGCTGACTACACGCTTCTTGATCAGCGGGGAAACATGAGCCGAATCTGCTGGGGAACAGTCCTGGAAATGCGTCCGTTCGAAAGCCTCGTCTACACCTTCACGGTGAAGCCGCTCAATGGGGCAATGACAACAGTACGGTGGCGGTTGCAGGATGCAGCCGGAGGCACGCAACTCACCTTGTCGCACGAAGGCATTGAGCAGGCGGCAGGAGAAGCGGCATTTGCGATGCTGAGCGCGCTGGACAGCGGATGGGACGAACATTTTGGTCGCTTGCGAAAGGAAGCGACGGCACGCGTGGACGCCTGACCGGGGGAATGAGCTCTACCGAGGTCACTGAGAACAATCTGATTGATCCGTTTGCTGTCCCTGACGTACTGCTTTCAAAGATACAGACAGGGACAGCATGACCACATTGGTATGGTTCCGGCAGGACCTAAGAATTGCCGACAATCCAGCGCTACACGAAGCGGCAAGGCGGGGAGCTGTTCTTCCCGTTTTTGTTCTGGAGACGCCAGATCAGTCTGGTGACACGCATCCGTTGGGTGGCGCCAGCAGATGGTGGCTGCATCACAGTCTTGCAGAACTGAAAAGATCTCTTCCTGAACTGGTTTTGCTGCGGGGCAGTTCGCGTCATCTGATCCCGGAAATTACCCGAGAAACAGGTGTCCAAGCCGTCTTCTGGAATCGCTGCTACGATCCACATGCAATTGAGCGTGACAGCGAGATCAAGAACACGCTGAAACAGGACGGCTTTGACGCACAAAGCTTCAAGGCCGGATTACTTTTTGAACCATGGGAGCTGAAAACCGGAGCGGGCGGACCTTACAAGGTTTATTCGCCATTCTGGAAAGCCGCGCAGCAACTGGAAGTCGGGTTGCCACTTGCAGCTCCGGCAGAACTTGCTGCCCAGACCTATCGGCACGGTGAAGACCTGGAGACCCTGGGTCTTTTGCCGGAAAAGCCGGACTGGGCAGCGGGGTGGGGCGAACTCTGGCAACCTGGTGAAACCGGAGCCCAGTCGCAGCTCAGATGGTTTCTGGAGAACGGGCTTCCGGGGTATAGGGAACTGCGTGATCGGCCGGATCTTCCAAATGTTTCCCGATTGTCAGCGCACCTTCATTTCGGTGACATCTCTCCGCGCCAGGTCTGGCATGAAACCAGGAAAAGACTGGCAGGCAATGATGATCCGAAATCAGATGGAATGAAATTCCTGTCGGAGATCGCCTGGCGCGAGTTCTCCCATCATCTCCTCTACCATTTTCCGCAGCTTCCTTCGCAAAACTGGCGGTCCGTATTTGACAACTATCCCTGGCGCGAAAGTCCGGGTGACCTGAAACGATGGCAACAGGGACAGACGGGGTATCCGATCGTGGATGCCGGCATGAGAGAGCTTTGGCAGACCGGCTACATGCACAACCGGGTGCGGATGATCGTGGCAAGTTTCCTCATCAAACACCTCCGGCTCCACTGGCGGCACGGCGAGGCCTGGTTCCGCGACACGCTTGTTGATGCGGATCTGGCAAACAATTCTGCAAGCTGGCAATGGGTTGCCGGCTCCGGCGCGGATGCTGCACCGTATTTTCGAATTTTCAACCCGATCAGTCAGGGGAATAAACTCGACCCCGAGGGAGCTTATGTGCGAAAATGGGTGCCGGAATTGCGAAATCTGCGTACCGCAGATCTCTTTGCTCCCTTCGATGCATCGAAAGAAGACCTGGAACGGGCTGGCATTTGTTTGGGAAAAGACTATCCGTTTCCGATTGTGGATCACGCTTCGGCGCGCAAGGCGGCCCTTGAAGGATACGAGGTCGTAAAACAGGCGGGACAAAACGCGGCTTGACGGCGAAGCGCGCAGCGCTATCGTCCGCGCAGATCAGCTTAAAGTATCGTTCAGACAGGACACTTCCATGACAGACGACAGCGCACCCTGGCCAACCGAGCTGCGTGTTTCACAAGACAAGAAAACGCTCACGATCGCGTTCAACAATGGCGAGCGTCATGACTTGTCTGCTGAGTATCTGCGTGTGTGTTCGCCGTCTGCGGAAGTCAAGGGACATAATCCTTCACAGAAACAGACCGTTCCCGGAAAACGAAACGTCGAAATAATGAAGATCGAACCGGTCGGCAATTACGCGGTGCGTATTCATTTCGACGATATGCACAATTCAGGCATCTTTTCCTGGACCTACTTCTTCGAGCTGGCCAATGAACCGGAAAAGCACTGGGGAGTGTATCTGCAGGAGTTGGAGCAGAAAGGCCTCAGTAGAGATCTCTGAGTTTTCCCGGTGCACAGGGTGGATAGGCGGAAGCAGAATCGGCTATTCTTGCTTTGGGCTCAACCCAAGCCTTCCCCCTCCAAAGGAGCAGCAGCCGACCTGCAGGGTTTACTCATTCAGAACCACCTGATCGTGTTTTCGCATAAGGAGGGATTGCGGCAATCGCACGAAAACAGGGAGGTCACGAATGAAACTATCGGCTCCACTTTTTCGTCTGAAACAACAGGCTCGCCAGCTGGCGCGAGAAGCAAAGCTGCCACTGCATGTCGCGCTGGATCGGGTTGCTGTTCGTGAAGGCTTTCTTAGTTGGGGGCATTTGTCCTCCATTCAGCCGAAAGCAAAACCCGAAGCGTATGTTCTCAATGCGTTGGAGGATGGAGAAATGCTTCTCCTGGCAGCGCGTCCAGGGCAGGGCAAAACTGTTTTTGGCCTCAGGCTGATTGCAGAAGCGGCAAAAAACAGAACTCAGGCAGTGTTCTTTTCGGTCGAATGTTCCTTGAAAGACATCAAACGGCGATTGCCAGATCAGGCGGACAAAGACTTGCTCCGGCCAGATGGTATTCAGATCGATCTTTCGGAGGATCTTTGTGCAGATCTTATCGTGGATCGGTTGTCGAACGCATCCCGGGGCACAGTTGCCGTGGTCGATTACCTGCAGGTGCTGGATCAACGCCGTACGGCGCCGGAACTTGAACAACAGATCAAGACACTGAAGCACTTCGCAGCCGAACGGGGGATCAGGCTGGTCTTTCTTTCCCAGATCCATCGTTCCTTTGATCCGGAGAGGAAAAGACTACCGGACTTCTCGGATCTGAGATTGCCGAACCCCCTGGATCTGTCGCTGTTCAGCAAAGGGTGCTTTCTGCACGAAGGGCAAATGGCTCTTGTTGCGAACTGAACCGGAATGATCACGCACGAAAGAGTGGGTGACCGGTAAATGTAACCCGTCAACTGGAGTACCAAGGTCAGATGGGGCGGGGCAAGGCCGTCCCATCAAATCTCTCAGGATTTCAAAAACGCCTTGAGTTCCGCATTTTCCTCTTCAAGCTCGCGAATGCGATTTCGCAATGCTGTCAGGTCAGGCGCAAGCTCCGAAAGCGTAAAGCGTTGCGGAATGTGCTGCGGACAATTCCAGTCGAATGCCTCGACTGACAGAACGACAACACGTTCAGGAAGTGCACGGTACCCCTGCAATGCGACTGCCGCGGCGAGATCCGGGTCGTCCTTGATCGGAACCTGTTGGGCTCTCGCCCAGATCTTCAACCGGGTTCGGTTCGGGTAATCCATAAGAATGATCGACACACGGTCATTGTCCGAAAGATTGCCTGAACTGATATATTGCCGGTTTCCGCGAAAATCCCCGTAAGCCAATGTCGTTGCATCAAGGACCTTCAGAAAGCCCACAGGGCCGCCGCGAAATTGTACGTAGGGCCAGCCTGTTTCGGAAACCGTTGCCTGGTAGAAGCCGTCACGAGCCTGAATAAACCTGGCCTCTATCTCCGTCAGATGGTCGCCCGGGTCGACACCCGGGCTATCCAGAGATGCGTAATCGCCACGTGAACCAAGTTCCTCTTGTCGATTGCGAACACTTTGAGTGAAGGCAATTTCCGAAAAGGCGCGGGCCATTTCATTCTCCTTCCGCCTAAAGGCCGAGATCGCTCAAGCCCGGGTGATCTGCCGGACGAGGGCCCTGGGGCCACAGCATTTTTCGGTCTGCTGCGTCAATCGCCAGGTCGTTGATGCTGGCAAAGCGACGCTGCATCAGTCCGTTTGAAGCGAATTCCCAGTTTTCATTGCCGTAGGAACGGTGCCACTGGCCTTCGCTGTCATGCCATTCATACGCGAAGCGGACCGCGATGCGGTTGTCGGCAAATGTCCAGAGTTCCTTGATCAGCCGGTATTCGAACTCCCTCTGCCATTTGCGGGTGAGAAACGCGATCACCTGGTCGCGCCCTACCGGAAATTCGGATCGGTTCCGCCAGACGGTATCGGGCGTATAGGCGAGGGATACCTTTTCCGGGTTGCGGCTGTTCCAGCCGTCTTCTGCGGCGCGTACTTTCTGGCGGGCGGTTTCTTCCGTGAACGGCGGGAGAGGCGGGCGTTGTTCAGTCATTGATTGAGATCCAGTGCGAGGACTTGCGGGGGCGGTGGAAGGGTCATGCTCTCCGCCAAGCTCACCTCGACCGAACTGTTTTGAAACGTGCTCATCACAAGCAGCAAGGCAGTTAGCGCGGCGCCAAACACATAAAAGCTGCGCGGAAAGGCTGGTCTGACGGAAAACATCGTGAACCTCCTGATTGGAACAGAGTAACTGTACTGTTCTGTTCAGCTATGAATCGTATATGTACCGATCAGTTCATATTTTCAAGAGGCAATTTTGTCCTCGGCAAGTTTGTCATGCCAGTGAAGTTAGATAGACGGGTTTGTTTGAAATATGAGGAATAACAGAGTGTTGACTTGGAAAATGCAAAACTGGAGAGAATGCAAACATTCGCTATGTTCAAAAAGACTTGAAAGAGAAGAAGAGAACTATTAGTTACAGATCAGTACAGAAAGAGGTTTCATGCGCCCAAGCAAACGAGACGAACTGGTCCGGAAGGCACTGGTGATTTTTTATCGCGATGGCTTTCACGCCACGGGCATGGATGCACTCGTGGCCGAAACCGGCATCTCGAAGACCACCATGTTCAAACACTTCAGGACCAAGGATGATCTGATCCTGGCTGTATTGCGTTACCGTGATGAAACCTTTCGGAACTGGTTCTTCCGCAAGCTGGATGATGCTGCGCTGCCACCGCGTCAACGCCTTCTGGCGGTTTTTGATATTTTGAAAGAGTGGTTTGCAGAGCCTTCCTTTAAAGGCTGCATGTTTATCAAGGCATCAGCGGAGTTTCAGGATCCGCAACATCCTGTCTATGTTCAGTCGGCCGAGCATAAGAGACTGCTTAAATCGGCTTTTCAGGAAATGGCTGAGGAGGCCGGGGCCACCGATCCGGATTTGCTTGCGCGTCAGCTGCTTCTTTTGAAAGAGGGGGCGATCGTCGCAGCCCACATGGGGTTTGATCCGGACCCGGCGGGAGCCGCAAGGCTGGCAGCTGAGGTTTTGATCGCTGCGCAGCTTGGAAGCTGACACGACGACAGCGCAATTCAGACTACGCCGCACTCCTGTCGGACATTGCAGAACGCATAAAAAAAGCCGGGCCAAATTGCCCGGCTTTTGTATTATGAGATTTCAAATCAACGCGTGACGATGATCTTCGAGCCGACGGAAACATTCTCATAAAGATGAATGATGTCTTCGTTGGCAAGGCGAATGCAGCCGGAAGAAACTTCCGAACCGATCGTCCAGGGTTCGATCGTGCCGTGAATGCGGTACAGGGTAGAACCAATATAGAGCGCGCGGGCTCCCATCGGGTTACGCGGACCACCCGGCATGTAGGCAGGAAGAATACGGCCCTTCCTGCGCTCACGGGCACGCATCTGTGCAGGAGGTGTCCAGCTTGGCCATTCCGCCTTGCGGGTAATGCGATGCGTTCCGGCCCATTGGAAACCGTCCTTGCCGACACCGACGCCGTATTTCATCGCTTTTCCGCCCGGCAGAACGTGGTAGAGGCGACGCTCGGATGTGTTGACCACGATCGTACCCGGCTTGTAGGGGCCGCTGTAGCGAACCTTTTTCCGCTTGATCGGTGACTTGCCACCCGGATGATACTTGGGCGTTACCCAGGTGTTCGTGCTGTGGTCGAAGAAACCGGCCCGCGCGGAAGCATTAGCAGGAAGCAACAGCGCTCCGGCCATAACAGCAATCATTGCATATAAAAAAGTCTTCATCTTTTCCCCCATCAGCGCCCAGCCCACAAATGGCGCGCTTCAAATCGAAGGTTACGTTAGGAGAATGTCCTTGCCGCACTGTTAACAATCATGACCCAAAATGGGCGTGAAAGGAATCTCACGTTGATGTGAGTTCGCTTGAGGTCGATCAAATCTGCTGAAATTGCAACGAAATTATGCTCGATCGGTCTGTTGTCCTGACAAATCTCGTCAAAGATGCTGATATTTATGCCAATGTTCTGGCTGACTGTTGATTTTTGAACCTGTCAGCGGATTTTTTGAAATTCTCTTCAGAAAAATAGGCACGGTAACGTGCATGGGGCCTTTCGAACATACGCGGCCGGAGTGATTCTCGGAATGTGACTGCCGGAGACTGAAGACGCCAGCCCCCGGCAATTGCCTCATTCAGGTGTCCTGTTCGGTGACCGGCATGTAGAGATCACCACCCTCGCGATACTTCATTGCCATTTCAGCCATTCCCGTTTTCTGGGCTTCCGCGCGAATGTCGTGGCTGATCCGCATCGAGCAGAACTTCGGCCCGCACATGGAGCAGAAATGCGCCACCTTGTGAGCTTCTTTCGGCAATGTCTGATCGTGAAAGTCCCGGGCTGTGTCCGGGTCCAGTGACAGGTTGAACTGATCTTCCCAACGGAATTCGAACCGAGCGCGTGAAAGCGCATCATCGCGTGCCTGAGCGCCGGGAAGACCTTTGGCAAGATCAGCCGCGTGTGCCGCGATCTTGTATGTGATCACTCCTGTTTTGACATCATCGCGGTCAGGCAGACCCAGATGTTCCTTGGGAGTGACGTAACAAAGCATGGCGCAACCGAACCAACCGATCATTGCCGCGCCGATGCCGGAGGTAATGTGATCGTAGCCCGGTGCGATGTCCGTGGTGAGCGGTCCAAGCGTATAGAACGGTGCCTCGTGGCAGCACTCCAGCTGCTTGTCCATGTTCTCCTTGATCTTGTGCATGGCGACATGTCCAGGTCCTTCAATCATGACCTGACAGTCTTTGTCCCAGGCGATCCTGGTGAGTTCACCCAGGGTTTCGAGTTCGGCAAACTGCGCTTCGTCATTTGCGTCGGCGATGGAACCTGGGCGAAGGCCGTCGCCGAGACTGAAAGAGACGTCGTAGGCGCGGCAGATGTCGCAGATCTCGGCGAAATGCTCGTAGAGAAAGCTTTCCCTGTGGTGATGCAGGCACCACTTGGCCATGATCGAGCCGCCACGGCTGACAATTCCGGTCACCCGGTTAGCCGTCATCGGCACCATGTGAAGCCGTACGCCTGCGTGGATCGTGAAATAATCGACACCTTGCTCTGCCTGTTCAATGAGCGTGTCACGGAAGATTTCCCAGGTGAGGTCCTCGGCGATACCACCGACTTTTTCAAGCGCTTGGTAGATCGGGACGGTGCCGATCGGAACCGGTGAATTGCGAATGATCCATTCGCGGGTGTTGTGAATGTTTCTTCCCGTTGAAAGGTCCATCACGGTATCCGCACCCCAGCGGATCGCCCACACCATCTTGTCGACTTCTTCCGCCATGGAGGAAGTGACGGCGGACGTGCCCATGTTGGCGTTGACCTTCACCAGAAAATTCCGGCCGATGATCATCGGCTCGCTTTCCGGGTGATTGATGTTTGCCGGAATGATCGCACGACCGGCAGCAACTTCGTCACGCACAAATTCCGGCGTGACCAGATCGGGAATGTGTGCGCCCCAATCGTTTCCGTCCCGTTCGGTCGTCGCCTTGCGTTTCTGATTTTCCCTGATGGCAATGTATTCCATTTCCGGAGTTACGATCCCGGCGCGGGCATAAGCGAGCTGGGTGACCGGGCGGCCGTCCTTTGCGCGCAAGGGACGTGGTGTATCCGGAAACTCTGGCACGAGCCTTTCAGCCGATACGAAGCCGTTATCGGCCGGTTGTATGGTGCGTCCGTCATATTCCTCGACATCACCACGCTGCAAAATCCAGTTACGCCGCGTCCTGGCAAGGCCGGCTGCAATATCGATGGTTGCCTCCGGATCGGTGTAGGGGCCAGACGTGTCGTACACTGTAACCGGTGGTTCTCCGGCCGTCGGGTGCAGGCCGATCTCACGCATTGGAACACGGATGTCCGAATGAAATTGTCCGGAAACGTAAACCTTCCGGGAGGCCGGCAGGCTGCCGGTCGTGATGTCAACTGAGGGAGTGGTCAAGGTTCTCTCCTAGCTTTGTTTGCTCAGAAAGACCCGTCGTCATGCTTTTGCAGGAAAGGGGAGCTGTTGACCATGAAAGGTCGACCGAATAGCGGCCCGCTCTGAATGCTTCCTACGCCAGTATCACCTGGGTCAGGTTCAAAGGGTCGCTTCACTCCGCTTGCGCGATGTCCACCTCTCAGCCCCCTTAGCGGGGCTCCCCTGCAAGGCCGGAGCGTATTGGCTGAAGAACGATTCTGTCAATCACCTGATGCGGCGATCCATGAGTCCAGCCGCGGCAAAAAAACAGGCAGCCGGATGGCTGCCTGCGTGTCTTGCGGAATTTGGCGGATCTCAGCTCAGGTTGAGTTCCTTGAAGAAGTCGTTGCCCTTGTCATCGACCACGATGAAGGCCGGGAAGTCCTCGACCTCGATCCGCCAGACGGCTTCCATGCCGAGTTCCTCGAATTCGACCACTTCGACTTTCTTGATGCAGTCCTGGGCAAGACGGGCGGCCGGGCCGCCGATGGAGCCGAGGTAGAAGCCGCCATGAGCCTGACAGGCTCGGCGGACCTGCGCCGAGCGATTGCCTTTGGCCAGCATGACCATGGAGCCACCGGCCGCCTGGAACTGATCGACATAAGCATCCATTCGCCCTGCCGTTGTCGGCCCGAAGGAGCCGGACGGCATGCCTTCCGGGGTCTTGGCCGGGCCCGCGTAATAAACCGGATGGTCCTTGATGTAGTCGGGCAGGGGCTCTCCGGCCTCCAGCCTGTCGCGCAGCTTGGAGTGCGCAAGGTCGCGCGCCACGATGAGTGGACCGGACAATGACAGACGCGTCTTGATCGGATGTTTGGAGAGCTCTCCAAGGATTTCCGGCATCGGCCGTGTCAGGTCGATTTTCACCACATTGTCGGAAAGGTGATCGTCGGTAACTTCCGGAAGGTACTTTTCCGGATGCATCTCAAGCTGTTCCAGGAAGATACCGTCCTTGGTGATCTTGCCGACGGCTTGGCGGTCAGCGGAACAGGAAACGGCAAGGCCGATCGGCAGCGAGGCTCCGTGGCGTGGCAAGCGAATGACACGCACATCGTGACAGAAGTACTTGCCGCCGAACTGGGCGCCGACGCCGGTTGCCTGTGTCAGTTTGTGTATCTCCTGCTCAAGCTGCGTGTCGCGGAACGCATGACCGAGTTCGGAGCCTTCGGCTGGCAGGTTGTCCAGATAACGTGCGGATGCAAGTTTGGCGGTCTTCAGGTTCAGCTCCGCCGATGTGCCGCCAACCACGATGGCCAGGTGATAAGGCGGGCAGGCCGCCGTGCCGAGGGTCAGGATCTTTTCCTTCAGGAACTCAACCAGCCGGTCATGAGTGAGCAGCGACGGCGTTCCCTGGAAAAGGAAGGTCTTGTTGGCGGAACCACCACCCTTTGCCATGAAAAGAAACTTGTAGGCGTCTTCACCTTCCGCATAGAGCTCGATCTGTGCCGGCATGTTGTTCTTGGTGTTCTTTTCCTCGAACATGGAAAGCGGCGCGAGCTGTGAATACCGAAGGTTCTTCTTGAAATACGCATCGCGGGCACCTTGGCCGAGCGCCGCATCATCCGAACCATCGGTCCAGACACGGCGGCCTTTCTTGCCCATGATGATGGCGGTGCCGGTGTCCTGACACATCGGCAGAACGCCATGCGAGGCGATATTGGCGTTCTTTAGAAGGTCGAACGCGACAAACTTGTCGTTTTCGGTTGCTTCCGGATCGTCCAGAATCTTCTTCAGCTGCTCCAGATGGCCCGGGCGCAGATAGTGATTGATGTCCTTGAAGGCTTCCTCGGCAAGCAGGCGCAATCCCTCCGGTTCCACCATCAGGACTTCTTCACCGTTGAATTCTGCAGTTTTGACATGGTCGGATGTCAGCTTGCGATACGGCGTTTCGTCTTGGCTTTGCGGGAAAAGAGCGCTGTGCTGATAGTCGGGAGGGGTGACGGGAGCGTTCATGGGACAGCTTTCCTGATCTGGCTTCTGCCGATCCGAGTGCGAACCGGCTACGCTGGAGCAATGAGTGGTGTTCTCATACGGCAAAAAGGCCACGGACGCCAAGTGCCGTGGCCTGCCCAATTGGTCGGACCCCAGGTTTGCCGGATTACCGCGTGGCGGTCAGATCCAGGGTGACGGTCACGATATCGCCCACTGTATCAGTGCCCACACCTGCGCCGAGCTGATAGTCCAGTCGGTTGAGGGTAGCCTTGCCTTCGGCCTTTGCCGTGTCGCCGTCAATCTGCAGGGTGAAATCCAGATCGACAGGATGGGCAACGCCCTTGATGGTTACGGTGCCGCTGGCACGGTAGCTGTTTCCTTCGACCAGCGAAACGCTGTCTGCCTTGAATTCCGCAGCCGGGAACCCGTCGACGTCGAACCATTCCTTGCCTGGCAACGTGCCGTCAAACTGCGGGTTGCCGGTGGCTGCGCTCGCCGGATTGATTTCGGCGGAAATTTTCGCAGCTTCCGGTGCGTTCGGGTCAAAATCGATGCTTGCGGTCCAGGAGGCAAAGGTACCTGCAAGCGTGTTGCCGGCCTGATTGACCTCAAAGCCAAGCGTGCTCTGCGCCGGGTCGACAGTCCATGTGTCTGCAAGCGCAGGGCCGGAGAGCGTCGAGATGGCCAGTATGGGGAGGGCGTATACTAGTTTTTTCAGAGCCATGTAGTATTTTCCTAAAGCTTTCTGTCAGGTGTCATTTTTTGCAGGTGCCGTGGAGACCATGCGCCTCAGCGTGTCATCCCTGGCAATGAAATGATGCTTCAGTGCTGCGGCGACATGTACCACGATCAGTGCGATCAGCAGGTAGGCACCATACGCATGCAATAGTTTGAAGAAGCTCTCTGCCTGTTCCTTGGACCCCAGAATTTCAGGAACCGGCAAGTGAGGTACTGGTTGCACATTGAACAGAATTGTCGGAATGCCCCAAGGCGAAGCGGACACCATGAACCAGCCGGTGATCGGCATGGCGAAAATAAGTGCGTAGAGACCGACATGACCAAGATGCGCCCCGATTTTTTCCAGCGGGTGCATGCCTTCGGGAAGTTTTGGTGACGGATTGAACACGCGCCAGACCAACCGCAGCACACCAAGCGTCAGAACCACAAACCCGATGGACTTGTGCAGCTGGAAAAGCTGGAAAGTCGCAGGGTCGGTTTGCGGCAGCGTGGTCAGGTAAAGACCAAAAGCAAGCATGCCGATAATCAGGAGAGCCATCGTCCAATGGAAGAAGATGGCTATTTGCCCATACCCTGTCGTTGTATTGCGCAGCATGGCCTGTTCCCTGGAAAGGGAAGCCGGTCGGAACCGGCTTCCGGAGAGTTTTCTTTAGTTGGTCTGAGCAGCGGTAAGCGCTTCTGCGTGGAAAGTCACGTTCACTTCGTCACTGACATAGGGAACATACTTGTCCATGCCGAAGTCAGACCGTTTCAGCACGGTCGTAACGGCAAAGCCGGCAGCTTCTTTTTTGGCCATGGGGTGTTCACCCATTGCGGTCACCTGAACCTGGAGGGTGACCGGCTTGGTGATGTCCCGAATAGTCATGTCGCCGGTGACTTCCAGCTGGTTTTCACCGGTTTGCTCAACCTTGGTGCTTTTGAAGGTTGCTTTGGGAAACTTTGCAGCATCAAAGAAGTCGGCGCTCTTGAGGTGAGTGTCCCGATCCGCCCAGAAGGTGTCGAGGCTGTCGATGTCGATGGTAAACTCGACGGAAGAATTGGACGGCGTGTCCTTGTCGATCTGGAGGTTTCCTTCCCAGTTGCCGAAACGGCCATCTGTGGTGGAGTATCCAAGGTGATTGTAGGTAAAGGACAAATTGGCGTGAGACTTGTCGAAATCATAGGCGACAGGTTCGGCAACGGCGGTTCCGGCCAGTAGGGACAAAGCAAGCGCTGAAGCTGCAAAACGGATCATGATCAAACCTCTTTGACTGTTTCGGGAGCGTTCGCTCATGAACGCTGCCAGCCAGATATATGTAAAAAAAACGCGAGCGCTATTTGACTGTCTGTTCGTGTTGGCTGAACAATTCCACGTCTGTCGCTCTGGCCGGCTTTCTCTCATTTCCGTCATTGAAGTCAGACATTTGCCTGTCCACCTTGTTAAGGTGCACATCCGGTGCCCGACGAGGGTAAACTGAAGGTCGGGTAACTGAAGAATCAATTCCAGTTGAGTAGCTTGGACATCTGCAGTTTGTCTTGTGGAGAGGCAAGGGGCTGAATTATTGAAGAAAATTGTTGTGTCATCATTCCATCACCAATCGCGTGCATCTGTTTGAACAGTTTCCCTCAAGTCCAAAGCGCCATCAGCCAAACGTGACTCCAGGCATTGTCTGGAGATGAAGGAGAATCAATCGTGAAACAGGCAGTCATAGTGTGTCACCGGGGGGCGTGCCTTGCTGCGCCGGAAAACACGCTGGTGGCACTCGAAAAGGCCATCGACCTTGGCGCGGATGTGGTCGAGTTCGACGTGAGGCCGTCAAAGGACGGGGTGCTTTACGTCATGCACGACGAGACGGTGGATCGAACAACCAACGGCAGCGGCCGGTTTGCCGATATGCATTCTTCCGAGATCGACCGGCTTGATGCAGGCGGTTGGTTCGGCCCGGAGTTCGCCGGAGAGCGCGTCCCGCGCTTTGACACTTTTCTGGATCGATGCAAAGGCCGGATTGGAACCTATGTCGAGATCAAGGAAGGCGATCCGGGTGAGGTGCGGGACATGTTGGCCGTGCGCGGCATGTTGAATGACGCGTGGACCTTCTCATTCGATCAGTCCATTCGGGCAGAAGCGCGGGCAAAGGTGCCTGACCTCAAGCGCATGGTGCTGTTTGCCCATGTCGGGTCGGTCGAACGCGCCGTTGCCCAGGAAGCGCACATTCTGGAGTTTCACGAAGATTGTTTCGATGAAAACCTGGTCGCCGAAGCCAGGGAGGCCGGGCTGGTGACGCAGTTGTTTTATGCCGGAGCTGATCGCGCCGTGTTCGAGAAAGCCGTCCGCTGCGGTATCGAACAGATGAACATCGACCATGTCGAGGTTTTCAGGGATGTAGAGAAAAACACGAAGATGTTGGTATTAGACTAGCGAAGAGAATGAACAAAGAGAAAGAGAATTGGAATAACGAAATAAATACCGAATAAATGAGTGTTTTGATTGAGTTTTTCTGAGTATATTGAAGGAAGATAAGATTTTAATAAATTTTGTTAATATGATTGTTCTTTGTGTTTATTATAAGTATTTAGAAGTGGTTAAATAACGATTGGTATTCTTCTGCCTTGACCTTCCTGCCAGTTCGTTGGGGTTTGCAATGAATATCAGTTCTGTAGGTGATGATTGTTTCGATCGGTGTAAGTCTGTTCATCGGACTGCATCGGGATATTTCTCGCTGGATCTGGCGCGGAAGCTCGCATTGATTGTCATTGCCTTTGCAACAATGCTTCTCCTTTCCTTTGACGCGCACTCAGCCGAAGGCGAGGGGGCTCGTAATGGTTGGCATTGGTATGTTGAGCGGGTCATCGGACGTGTGACCTTCGAGGCGGAAGACGGAAAGAAGTTGGCTGCACAAAAAGGGATGCAGATCCAACGAGGCTGGAAGGTGAAAACCGGTCGTGGACGCATAATCATTGGCCGAGGTAAGGAAAAGTTCACCGTCGCGCCCAATTCCATCGTAACTCTTGAGCCCAAAGGTTTTCTGATTAAGCGGACGGTGCTTTATCAGGATCGCGGTGTGGTAGAGGTCGACGTTCAGCGACGCTGGTATCGACACTTCAAGGTGGAAACGCCGTTTCTTGCCGCCGTTGTCAAGGGAACCCAATTCAAGGTTCGTGTAAATCAAAACAGCGCCTATGTCGACGTGGGCAGGGGCAAGGTCAATGTGCACGATTTTGCGTCTGGGGAGAGTGCGAACATTGAAGCAGGTCAGTCTGCACGCACGAATCCAACCAAACGAGTCGGTTTGAGAGTAAGTGGGAAAACCAAACCTGAGATTTTTGCAGGACCCAAAAGAGCACCAGCGTTCAAAACACGTGTTGTGAAAAACGTTCCTGCATCGCAAAAGCAGGCAAACGCCGCAAATTCAAACCGTAGCGCTAGTGTTTCGAACAATGGAAACTCCGGTGGCAATGGCAACGGGAACTCGGGAGGCAATGGCAACGGAAACTCCGGTGGCAACGGCAACGGAAACTCCGGCGGCAATGGCAACGGAAACTCCGGTGGCAACGGCAACGGAAACTCCGGCGGCAACGGCAACGGAAACTCCGGTGGCAATGGTAACGGGAACTCCGGTGGCAACGGCAACGGAAACTCCGGTGGCAACGGCAACGGAAACTCCGGTGGTAACGGCAACGGAAACTCTGGTGGTAACGGCAACGGGAATTCCGGTGGTAAAGGTAAAAAATAGCTTTCCGCCGTTCGGGCCAAGACGTCATTTCGGATTGGCTTGCGGAGTTACAGAGTAGTCTTGAATTCAGATCCTATCATCCGAGGCCGCAAACAATGCGGCCTCACTATTTGTATAGATTTTGTTTACTGTTATTCTTGAAATTTGCGTATTTACGCAAAGACAAACTATGGAAATGGGTTCAGTTTCACCTCGAGTTAATTGCTTTCTGTTAGCGTTTCTGAAGTTTAATTTGGACGGAACGCTCCAAAATGGCCCAGTTCGATACATTGCAAATCATCAGGAAGTTTTTGTTCTGCTTCTTCGGTGTTCAAAAGAGGGGAAGCAATAAATCGCTTCCCGGTTTTTTTGCTGCCTTGTTCTTAATACAAGCGCTTGTGTTGGGAGGAAGTTCCGTCGTGAACGCGGCGGAACAGGCTTGGGTGGTCAAGCGGGTCTCAGGCATCGTCTATTTCGTTGCGCCTAACGTCGAGGCGTTTCGCGTCAAGCGTGGAATGGTTTTCGAAAAAGGCTACACATTGGGCACGCGTGCCGGAGCGAGAGCATTGATCGCTCGCGGAAATGAAACGATTTCAGTTGGCCCCAATACGACATTTGCGATCTCGAAGTATCGAAGCCAGGGTGTTCAGACCACACTCTTGCAACGCAAGGGAACAATCGAGGTCGACGTCCAAAAGCGCGGCAAACCGCATTTCACGGTCGAAACGCCATTTTTTGCAGCAGTGGTAAAAGGCACTCGATTTGAGGTTTCGGTTCGGGGCAAAAAAGCCAATGTGTCGGTGCAGCGCGGCCTCGTCGAGGTTGAGGACTTTGCCTCCGGGGACAGAGCAGATTTGGGTGCAGGTCAGTCAGCATCAAGTGAGCCGGCACGAAACGTAGGTTTGAAGGTTGCAGGCCGCACAAAGCCATCCGTCAAAAAAGGAACCAAACGGGCTCCGGCTTTCGATACGCCGCCAGTAAAGAATGTTCCGAGTGCCGCAGAAGCTGCAGGCCGTGGAAACAGCCAGAACGTTCTTGGCAGTATTTTCGGAGGCAATGGCAACGGGAATTCCGGTAACGGCAACTCGGGCAATGGCAACGGGAATTCCGGTAACGGCAACTCGGGCAATGGCAACGGGAATTCCGGTAACGGCAACTCGGGCAATGGCAACGGGAATTCCGGCAACGGCAACTCGGGCAATGGCAACGGGAATTCCGGCAACGGCAACTCGGGCAATGGCAACGGGAATTCCGGCAACGGCAACTCGGGCAATGGCAACGGGAACTCCGGCAACGGCAACTCGGGCAATGGCAACGGGAATTCCGGTAACGGCAACTCGGGCAACGGCAACGGGAACTCCGGCAACGGTAATTCGGGCAATGGCAACGGGAATTCCGGCAACGGCAACTCGGGCAATGGCAACGGGAATTCCGGTAACGGCAATTCGGGCAATGGCAACGGGAATTCCGGTAACGGCAATTCGGGCAATGGCAACGGTAACGGCAAGAAGTAAGCCGAAGTCAACTTGCCCACCGAGGGTGAGCTGCATTGCAATCGAGACGATTTGAATAGTTGATTGGGGGCTCCGATCTGGCAAGCACTTAACAGAATGCGCCTCGTGAACGCATGTCTGCTCGCAATCTTCATGGTTGCGAGCGTGTTTGTTGTGCGTGCGAGCGGTATTGCCACTTCTCTTGATCGCTGGCTCTGGGAGGCAAGATTCGGTGTCGATCATCGCCCCGTGTCTGGTGAGATTGTTCTTGTCGACATTGACGCACGCAGCCTCGATAGCCTGGGAGTGTGGCCGTTACCCCGTCGCCTTTATGGTCAACTGACAGACCAGCTGGCGAGTCTTGGCGTTCAGGACATCGTATTTGACGTTGATTTTAGTGCTGCTTCCACGCCTGAAGACGATCTCATTTTCGCCGAGGCTATTGAAAGAGCGGGCATTGTGAGCCTTGCTGCATTTGTTCAAAAAGCTGGAGCAGACGGAAATTCAGGCGAAGTTGTAAACCTGCCGCAGGAGATGTTTCTTCAGAATGCATGGCCGGTGGTTGTCATGGTTCCCATGGAAGATGACAGCCGTATCTGGCGCAATCTCTTCGGGTTCGAAATTTCGGGGACTTCGGAACTCTCGGCAGCGGCCTTTCTGGGCAACTACAGCGGCACGACGTCCGGCGCATTTGGTCTTGACTACAGTATCGCGATTGACCAGCTGACACGCGTCTCCCTTATTGATGTGCTTGAAGGTTCGGCTGATCCTTCTGTATTTGCGGGCAAGAAAGTGATTGTCGGGGCGAGCGCTCTGGAACTGCGGGATCTTTTTCCCGTGCCAGTATTCGAGATATTGCCGGGTAGTGTGATCCAGGCACTGGGAGCTGAAACACTTCTGCAAAATCGTGCCATGACCGAACGCGGCGAGTTGATTGCGCTTCTGTTTGCTTCTGTGATTGTCTTGCTGCTGTTTCTGACCAAGGTCGAAGGATGGCAGGTCAAGGTTGGAATTCTGGTTCTTGCGGTCATTTCCATTGAAGTTCTTGCCTTTGGAGTTCAGCGGCTGAGCCCGGTTTTGGTCCCTGCGGCAAGCGCATATTTTCTGCTGTTTTTCGCGGCGGTCGGAGTAATTCTGCGTGAACTCGGATTTCACAAGGTCTTGTCGCACATTGCCACGGTCAGACGGCGCAATAGCGAACGGATACTCGGCCAGGTATTCGATGACAGTTTCGACGCGATTGTTGTTCTCGACAAGGATGGCAATATCACCGCGGCAAACCAAACGGCCAGAAAGCTGTTTCTGGATGAAATGCTGACGGGAAAGCCCGCACGTTCTGTATTGCCTGCCGCGTTGGTAGAAGAGGCAGAAATTGCTCTTGGCTCCGACAAAAATCGTCAACCTGCGCCGCAAATACTGACGCTTGCGGGCGAGGGAACGAAACGCAGATTCATCGAATTTGTCGTAACCCGGTCAGACAAGACCGAAGTCAGCAGAAATCGAAATGGAGATTTCGAAACCCGTGCGGTTGCCTGTCTGACCTGCCGTGATGTGACGGATGAAAGGGAATCGGCAGAGCAGTTAAGATACCTTGCCCAGTTCGATCCTGTAACCAATCTGGCCAACCGAAACGAGCTGGAGCGAGAACTGTCTCGGAAAATGAAACTGGCAAATGACAGCGGCCAGGAGCTGTGTCTGGTTCAGTTCGCTGTTTCGAATTTCGATCAAATCGTTGCAACTCTCGGGTTTTCATATGGGGATCGGGTCCGTCAGGCAATTGCGTCACGGCTGAAGAGCCACCTGTCGCAACGAACCACCTGGGCGGCGATGTCGGCTGATGTCTTCGCAGGGGTGTACTTGTGCGAAACTGACGATGACCGTGATCTGTCAGTGATTGACAAAATCCGGGAAATTATCGGTGAAGACTATACGGTTGAAGGTGCACGTATTTCTGTGCAGTTGAAATTTGGTTGTGCTTTTTCGGAAGGATCGATTGGGCCCGAAGACATCCTGAAAAGGTCAGGAAATGCACTGGCGAAAGTTCGAAGAGATGACCGTAAACAGGTCATTCGTTTCAAGCCGGAAATGGGCACGGCTCTCCAGCGGCGCAGAAAGCTGGAAACAGAATTGTTCAAGGCCATCGCCCGGGATGAATTGAGTCTCGCCTATCAGCCTCTCATAAATCTCGAGGATGGCTCGACCTTTGGTGCGGAAGCTCTCTTGAGATGGGAGAGCAGGGAATTCGGAACTGTCTCGCCGTTCGAATTCATTCCGCTGGCAGAAGAGAATGGATACATCGTTGAACTTGGCGCCTGGGCGCTGAACAGAGGCATGAAGGAAGCCCGCACATGGCAAGAAAGACTTCGGTTGTCGGTCAATATCTCGCCGGTGCAATTTTCACGCGGCGATCTTGTAGGAACGGTGCGTGAAGCTCTCGAGCGTACACATTTTCCTGCTGAACTACTCGACCTTGAGGTCACGGAATCTCTCTTTATCGATGAGAGTGAGGATCTGAAGTTCCACATGGAGGAGCTGAAATCCCTTGGCTGCAGCTTCTCTCTCGATGATTTCGGCACCGGTTACTCATCTCTTGGTTACGTTGCCAACTATCCGTTCTCGAAAATCAAACTCGACAAGTCGTTTGTTCGCCAGTCGCTCACAAGCAAGAGGGACATTGCGATCATTGAGGCGGTTCTCCATCTCGCCAATGGCTTCGATATGTCCGTGCTGGTGGAAGGAATTGAAACTCAGGAACAGGCACGCGTGTTGAAAAGTCTCGGCTGTCCGATGGGGCAGGGCTATCTGTTCGGAAAACCAATGAGTTCCACCGATTTTGCTCTTTTGGTCTCAAAGGCAGCTTAGCGCCGAACGATCCAACACTCCCTGTTCTTGTCCGGTTTTGCACGTTTATGCAAATTACGGATCTTGTTTTTTGATTTTAATGCGTGATATTGCACGTTTATGTCCAGTGTTTCTTATTTGCCAGAACAACGCAGATCCGAGATCCTAGCGATCCTTTCCAGAGGAGAGCCGGTTTCGGCTGCAGAACTTGCGGTCAGGTTCTCCGTGTCAGAAGACGCGATCCGGCGTGATTTGCGAAAGCTGGCGGCAGAAGGGCTGTGCGAAAAAGTCTACGGTGGGGCGTTGCCGGTTTCACCAAGCGCGCAACCCTATTCCAGCCGGGCTGGAGAAGATCGAAGCCGGAAAGAGGCATTGGCCACTGTCGCGCTGACATTGTTGATGCCGAGGCAGTGTGTGTTCCTGGATGTCGGCAGCACAAATGCGTTGCTGGCTGAAATGCTTCCCAGCAACCTCGATCTTACGGTCGTTACGAATTCGGTGCCGGTGATGGCGGCTTTGATGGACCGGCCAGGGATCAGCTTGTTCGCATTGGGTGGTTCCGTCGGAGGTCAGGCGGGGGGAATGACCGGTGCGCAGGCTGTAAGCGACATGGAACGCTATCGGTTCGATCTGGCATTTCTGGGAACGTGCTCCTTGTGTCCGGAAACAGGCGTAACTGCCTTTGATGGTGATGATGCCGAGGTGAAACGAGCGGCCGCCAGAAACAGTGAGAAGATTGCCGTGATGGTGACTACGGATAAGCTTGGGGCGCGCCTGCCTCACAAGGTTCTTCCGATGGAGCAGATTGATTATCTTGTGTCTGAAGGGGAAGCAGCGCAGCAGCCACTGCATCTCTATCAGACACAGAACAATCAGATTCTGACCACAGCTAATGTCGATACAAATTCGGTGAAAGAAAAATGAGTGCGGGCATAGGAACCTTGCCGACAGACCGGCCCGGAACGCGGTTTGCCACACGGCTCGTGTTTTTTGTTGCAGGCTTCATACTCGGTTGCTGGTCACCGTTGATCCCGTTTGTGAAAGAACGGCTTGCCCTGGACGAAGCTGGTCTTGGCCTGTTGTTGCTGTGTCTGGGGATTGGGTCTGTTTTGACAATGCCCCTGGCAGGTATTGCCTGCACGCGGGTTGGCACCCGCAAAGTCATCTTGTGGGGTGGGTTTGGACTGACCGCGGTTTTTCCGGCTGTGGCGTTCGTTGGGTCGACCTGGGTCATGGTTGCGGTGGTTCTTTGGATCGGGGTCTTTCTCGGGTTCCTGGAAGTCGGCATGAACTCGCACGCTTCTGAAGTGGAGCGGGGTTCGAAAAAGCCTCTCATGTCCGGATTTCACGCCTTGTTCAGCGTTGGCGGATTTGCCGGGGCGGGGGGCGCAACGCTCTTGCTTTCAATTGGCGTGACACCTGCAATCACCGCATCTCTCGGTGCGGTCATTGGTTTCGTCGCCATCGCGGCAGCATGGCCATTCTTGCTGCGAAGGGAAACGGATACGGAAGCCGATTCCTTTGCCATCCCTAAGGGAATTGTTCTGATCATCGCGATCATGACAGCAACAACGTTTCTGGTCGAGGGCGCGATTCTTGACTGGGGTGCATTGCTCGTGAGCGGCCAGGGTCTCGTTGAAATCGCCGTTGGCGGATTTGGTTACATGCTGTTTTCGATTGCTATGACAATCGGACGACTGTTTGGAGACCGATTTGTTGCCGCGGTTGGCAGCCGTCAGTCTCTTGTATGGGGAGGAGCGCTGACGATTGCAGGTCTGGTTCTGGTCACCATCGCACCACATGTCATCATCTCGGGCGTTGGGTTCGTCGCCATCGGCTTCGGGGCGTCAAACATAGTCCCGGTTCTGTTCAGCCTTGCTGGGGCTCAACGAGACATGCCGTCTGGTCAAGCCATCGCCGCAGTCGCGACAGCCGGGTACGGGGGTATCCTGTTGGGCCCAGCAGCCATTGGAGTTGTGGCGGAAGTATCCAGTCTGCCGGCGGCTTTCCTGCTGCTTGCCGTCCTGATGAGCGTCATTCCGCTCTTTGCCTTCAGGGCAACAGCACGCTCAGTCAGGCCCTGTTGATGCAAGAGCACGACTTGTCCGGTGAAAGAGATTGCCGGGCCTCGAAAGCCCGGCATCCGGTTTAAGCTGATTTTTGAATTCCGGAAGCAAGCACGAAGTTAGCTTGGTTCCGGGAAAAGACAGGTATTTGAAAGGGCTCAGGACCCGTTCAGACGCTCTTGAAGCACTGCGATTTCGTCGGCCAGAGCCTGCGCATGACGCTGAACGCGATCAAGAGCCACCCGCATATTGTCGATGTCGGCAGTCGTCTGTTCTTCAGCAACGGGCGGTGCGCCGCGGCCAACGAGCAACCAGGTCGGGCTCACGTTCAGCACACCGGCGAGCAGCACGAGTTTGTTGGAACGCGGTTCGGAGCGGTCGGATTCCCAGCTATGCAGTGTAGCTGTCTTGATGCCGAGCCTGCGGGCAAGCTGCGCTGTCGACAGGCCTGCGATGTCACGAGCCTTGCAGATACGTTCTCCAAGCGTGTAGTCGCTGCTGCTTGTGGGCATGGCTGCGCTCCCATCATTGCCGGCTGTCTCTGCCACCAAACGAAGGCCTCCCTCCGGTTGGGACGGAGAATAATTTTCATATGGATAGGTCATGGCGCGCACACTTGCATGTTCAGGCTGTGCACTGCAACAGCTGAGCGCGGATTTGTCGCATTGAGATTGCGTAGCGGCGGGTTTGTGTGAATCTACTGTCAAAAATTACGGTGCGTAATTTTAGTTCCCGCCCTGTTCTAGTATTCACGCTCGAAGAATATGCCTGCCTTTGAGGAACCGTCGGCGCCGACTTCACCACGCACTTTCAGGCCTCTGTCCAGGTCGATATCAACCTTCACGCGGCTGGATCCCGTGCCTGTTCCTTGTTCAACGCCAAGATAGATGTTGTCGTTGATGTACTTTCCGACGGAAACGGACGTGCCGCCTTCTTCATCGGTATTGATGTCGATTGCATCGAGGCCGAGTGACTTGCGGATTGTTGCCAACGGGCCATTGTCACTGCCGCCGGTAAGCGTTGCAATTGCAGCGGCAAGGCTGGCGACCTGCGTCGCGGACAGGTTGCCGACGCTCTTTCCGAACAGCAGCAGGGCAAGGACTTCGTCCTGAGGCAGTTCGGGCGAGGATGTAAAGGCGATCTGCGGATCATCCGCTTCCCCTCTCACGGTTACCGTGATCGTCGTATTGCTAACCGTCGTTGTCGCGGCGAAATCGATAAGTGGGGTTAGTGAGCCTTCAAACGTCGCACTGCCGCGGGAGAAAACAAGGCGCCTGGTCAGGATATCCAGTTGCCCGCGCTTGAGGGAGAACGCACCAATGGCTTGTGGATCGGCCGTCGTGCCGACGATCTTGAGATTGCCCTGAAGTTCTGCATCCAGACCACGGCCACGAATGAATATCCGGCCAGGTGCGGAGAGCACGATATCGAGGCGCGGAGGGAAGGTTTTTTGTTCCGTCTGATTTTGTCTTTCCCCGCCGCCAAGTTCTTCAACCTGTCTCTGGATCGCCTTTGAAGCATTTACGTGTCTGACTTCAACCGGAGGAATGGCGCCCGGCAGATATTCCGGGATGGAAACATCGGCCTTGTTGATTGTAATCGTTCCGCCAATGAGCGCCGAGCTTGACGTTGAGGCGAGGGGGCCGGAAATTTTCAGATCGGCATCCACCTCGGCCGTGACCAAACCCGGATCAACGTATCGACCCCGATTGAGCTTGATCGCAAGATCGGTCGGAAATCCGTTTTTCATGCCCACCGTGCCGGTGGCGGACAAAGTACCGCCTGTTGCGAGCTCTCCGGCAATGTTGTTCAAAGAGGCTTGGTCCTGTGTAACAGCAGCGGTTCCAGAAATGTTTTGAACCGTCAGGCCTGTCGACAAACTGGTGACCTTCAGACCGGACGGTGTTGCCGTAATTTGGTAGGCCGGGGAGGTTGCCGATCCGCTGACCTTGCCTTTCAATGAAATCGCCCCCTCTCCGCGCAATCCGGCTTCCAGCATCGGGCGTTTCAGCGCTGCGACTGGGACGGTGCCATCCAGGGTGATGGACAGTGGATTTGGTTGGGCCAGGCCGACGGTTCCGGCCGCGGAAAGATTCAGTCCGTTAGGGTCACTCACCTTCGTCGTCTGTGAGACCTGATTGTCTTTCAAGGTCCCGGATGACTGCAATCCCAACAAAGCAATGCCGTTGTTCTTCAACTCGGTTGCCGTCAGCCCCGAACCGGTGATCGACCAGGTTGCTTCAGGTGAGGCCGAAGTACCATTGGCCGATATGTTGCCGGACAAAGTGCCCCCAAGACCAAGTGAAGGCACAAATGCGTTGGCAAGATTCAAGGGAACGGATTTCAGGTCTGCGGACAGATCAAGATTGTTGCCGGCAGTGCCGGAAACGGCCAGCGATCCGCTGCCAAGTTCCAGCTCGAGGGGCTGGATCTTTGCATCACCGTTCGCATAGGAGATTGAGGTCGGCTGTTTCAGTCGGCTCGATATTCCCTGATAGCGCATGGCAAGATCGGAGAGCGCGACAACATAGCTGTTGCTTTCCGGTTGTTTGACCTGAGCCGCAAGCGTCAGACCGTCCTTCGTACCCTTGTCAATTTTGATATCCGCTGAGATGGCCGTGCCACCATTTTCCGGTTTGGCGAGAATCTTGGCCTCGTGAATGGGTGTTGCATCCGTTATGAGGTCTGAAACTTCGATATCGGCCGTCAAAGTTTCGGGGCTGAAGGGAGCGGCAACATTGGCGACCAGTTTCAGATTGCCGACGCTCACCGAGGGAACATCGATATCCGTTCCAGTGATGTCCAGATCTACAGATTTCTTGTCAGGATCTGCCTTGACTGTGCCCTGAAGATTGCCGCTGATTTCGGTTAGAAGCAGAGGCGACAAGGAAGCAAGATCAGGGGCATCGATCGTCAAATCGCCTTTCAGTGTTTCCACGGGTTGGTCCAGGTTTCCAACCGACAGGGCCCCAGAGACTGTGTTTCCGGCTAGCTTCAGGGAAAGTGGATTGATGTCGGCTCCGCCCTCCGAACTCGTCAGTTCCACATCGATTGCAATGGGTTGACCGTTCAACGAAGCGGAACTTTTCACCACCGCGGTCGGGGCTTCCAGATCAGCGGTGGCATCGGCGGAAAACTTCAGATTGTCCAGCGGGGTTCCGGCGAGCATGATCTGCTTCGAAGAAGCGTCTGCTTTCACGTTCAGGGCATCTATCTTGCCTGAGGTTTCCGCATTCAGATCAAGGCTTCCTGCGAGTTGAGGATCTGCCTTTGAAAGATCAGCCAGACTTGCGGAAAGGTTCGAAGACAGGGATGCATCCTGATAATGCGCTTTGCCCGTTGCCTCGATCGCCTCGTTCTTGAGCGCGAAACTCTTCAACGTAACGTCATTCTGGCCAGCCAAGACAACATTTGCATCAATCTGACTGCTGCCTTCGAGCAATGCATTGGCCTGGGGAACGCCGGTCTTCAGATCGTTCGTAACCAGAGCTGCTGTCACGGACCCGGCGACATTTGCTGGATCCAGATCTGTCGAGAAGGAAGCCGAAATGCTGCCTCCCAACTCTCGACCCGCCAGACCATCAAACTTTGCAAGATCTGCCAGCGATGCTCGACCCTGACCAGACACTTTGTCGGCGGAAAGATCAAAGTCCGTGAGCGCAACAATTGCAGCAGGCGTGTTGAGCGACAGATCGTTGAGACGTATCGACTGCTTGCCGCCGTCAGCCGTGCCGGTGCCTTTTAGCGAAAGGTTGCCGGACAGCGGTTCAGTCTGCGGTGTCAAGCCTTCAAGGTTCGCGATGGACAGGTCGATATCGAATGGCGAGAACAAGACGCCCGGTGTCAGATCAGCTCCATTTCCCGAAGCATTGAGCGTAACGTTGCCGGTACGCGCTTCAGTGGTCTGGAAAGAGCTCAAATCGATATTAGTCGACCAATCCGCTGCCGTTTGCTCTCCGGATGCGGAGAACTGAAGGTCAAGTGGTCCGAAGGCGACCCTGCGCTCGCCAATATCCATGCCGACGAGAGCACCGCCACCAGCATCCACGTTCAACGTTCCCTTGGCGTCGATCACACCGTCGGTAAGTGCTGCATTGGCCTGAAGCGAAACGGTCTGCGTTGTCAGTGCAACGTCAGCGGACCTTGGGGCAAACGTGTTTGAAAACGTCGCTGTTCCGGATGCGTCGGTCGTACCAAGCAGAAAGACGTGGGCTGCCGGTGGCGCCAGCGGTGCGAGGTCGCCATCAAGATCGAACGTCAGCACTCGCTCAGAGGATTTTTCTTCGATCTGGGCAGAGCCGGTCACCGTGGTGTGCCCATCAAGGGCCAGATTTAGATTAGCGGCCCAGTTGGTCAGTGGACCATCGCCTTTCAGGCTCATTTGTATGGCCGGAAGATCGGGAACATCCAGAAGACGTGCGGCCAGGCCCCCTCGGGGTTCGGACACCGCTATGTCAAATGCCAGTGTTTCGGCAGCCGGTTCAAATTCAGCAGCAGCTTTGAGTGACGCGTCAACGCCATCCACTCTTTGAATGTCCAGTTTGGCCGTGACGAGTGCCGGATCAAGGGCAAATGAACCGGATCCCGATGCAGTTAGCGAAACGGGGGCGCCAATTAAGGGCTCGCCAAGATTGACTTCGGTCAGTTTCAGGCTCTGTAGGGAAACGTTCAAGGGCAGCGAAAGACCACCGGTACTTTCGCTCTCCTCAGACGGGGGGGGCTCGACGGCAGGCTGCGAGGGCAAACGGGCGAGGTCTATCCGTTCGGCCTCGACTGAATTAAATTCAAGATCGCCGGAAAACAGTTTCAGCGGGTTCCATTTCACGGCGATGCCGTCGACATTCAGCCAAGTACCTTCCGGGTCGGCAAGAACAATCTCTTCGACCGCGGCATCGAGCGTAAAGCTGATGAATAGCCCCTTGACCTCTATGGTCTGGGTCTCATTGGACGCAAGCGAACTGACGATGCCGGAAGCAAGGTTGCGACCGGCAGGAAATTGCAGCGCTCCAATGACCAGCACCGGTACGGCAACCGCGAGCGCGAACAGGAATCCGAAGATCCTCAAAGTGAGATTCAAAAAACGCATCGGCGTTAAAAAGCCTGGCTCAAACCGACATAAAGAGCAAAATCCGGATCGTTCGGTCCCGGATCAAGCGGGACCGCAGCATCAATGCGAAGCGGCCCTATGGGAGTAAAATAACGCAAGCCGGCGCCGACGCCCACCTTCAGGCTCTCAGAAAAGTCGGGAATGCTATCTTCATAGGCGTTGCCGGCGTCGACAAAGCCAACGACTCCAATGGTTTCGGTCATTCTGATCCTGACTTCACCAGAGAGTTCGACAAGCGAACGACCGCCGACGACTTCGCCGTCCACGCGCGGGCCGACGTTCCTGTAGGCATAACCCCGGATTGAGCCACCGCCGCCCGCAATGAAGCGTCTGCTCGCCGGAACCGATTCTACAGATGGTGCCAAAATCGAACCCGCTGACACCTTGCCCGCCAGGATAAATCGTTTGGCCTCGTCCAGAGCATAGTAGCTGGATACGGTCCCTTTCATGAACCCCATGGCATTGGAGTTCAGCGTGTCGTAGGCAGGTTCAGCGAACAGGACGGCAAAAATACCTTTGGACGGATTGAGCTTGTCATCCCTGTTGTCGAAAGTCAGATCGGCAGGCAGGCCGACAAGCAGGTAGTCATCGTTGCCGAATGCATCTTCCTCATTCGCGTAAAACACCTCAGCACCTGCGCGCCCTTTTAGCTGCTCCGAAAACTGACGGTTCAGATACGCATCAAAGGTTATTGAGCGGCTCTTGTAGGCGTCAGGGTTTTCCTGCTTTGCTCCCAAGCTGGTCGAAAAGCTCGTCAACGGTCCGAACACACCAGGCTTTTCAAAGGCGATGCGAGCCGAATACTCTTGGTTTTCCAAGCTTTCCGTTCCGATCCTGCCGATGGAGCCTTCGACGGATAGCAGCTCGCCACGGCCGAAGAGGTTCCGCCGTCGCCAATAGGCTTCAACGCCGAATCCTTCAATACTGGACCAGGAAGCTCCGGCTCCGATGACATGTCGCTTGCGCTCGCTGACCTCAATCGTAATCGGCAAGGTTCCGTCTGGCCCAGCAATGTTGCCTTCTACGAAACGAATGGAAGAGAAAATCCCCAGTTCGTTCAGACGCCTGCGTGCACGGGCAATATCCTCTGGAGAATAAATGCCGCCTTGTGGAAGCATTGCCTGTTGGATGACAAAATCCGGATCCGTCACTTCGGTTCCGTTGACAGAAACCGTTCCAAAACGTGCCTGAGGTCCGGCATCGGCAATCAAAGCGACATCCAGCTTGTTTATGCTGTGATCCGCGGTGATGCGCCGTTCGGCAATTTTCGCTTTCGGATAGCCTCTGCCACGCAGGACCGACACAATCCGGTTTTCAGCGGTCAGTATCTTGCCGGAAGCTGCAATTTCTCCTGGAACCAGCCCCCAGAATGCCGGATCGGTCGACAGATCTCCGCCGTTCGAGGAAATGGCAACTGTGCCAAAGGTGAACTCCGGGCCTGGATTTACAAGAATGGAGACCTTTACCGGTCGCGCGTCAGGAAGGTCACTCTGCTCAAGCGCGGTTTCCAGCGGAATGCCCGCCAGGGAAATGTCCACCGTGCCTCCGTAGCGGCCATTGGCATAAAGCTTTGCGACAAGACGTTCCCGATCAGACAATGCCCGGGCAATCAGTCCGGCTTCTCCAGAAGGTGGTTTGTCCTGTTGCTGAATAAGAAGCGATGCGCCTTTGAGGTCCTTTGAAAGCTCTTCTCCACCATTAGAGGTAGTGAGGTCAGCTTCATAGGGTGTCGGATCCGGCACCGCTTCGCCCTGTTCCTCTTCTTCAGAAGAACCGAAGGGGGACCAGCCAAAAATTTCAAATGAATGCGCTGGCAGTGACGTGAATGAAAGGAGACCGCAGACAAGACTGATTGCAAGAGGGCTTTTTGCAACACAGAACACGCCGGACCGCCAATGAGCGAGCGACGTTTGACATGCGCAAATACGCTGTTCCGGAACTGAGCCGGAAACTGAAGACGGTAGACCCTTCACTTACTGCCGCCTGACGGATTGGCCTGTACGGGAAGTTTATGAAATTCAAACACCCGACCAGGTTACTTTCAGCCCCTACGTAAACCAGCCTAGAGAGCCATGGTTAAAGTTCACTAAATTACGATAGACCATGGCACTGGTATTTACGCAAGGGCTTAAGTTGAATGCCGGTTTTGTCTCGTCGACTGAACAACACGAGTGCTTTCAACTCCGTCTCAGATAGAAACCAGCAGGGTCATTTCCGTCTGTTCAGAAAAGCGGCTCTTCTTCCGGCAGACCCATAAGCCGACGCGCTGCCGTCAGCGTGTTGACCATGAGCATGGCGATTGTCATTGGGCCAACGCCGCCTGGAACAGGCGTAATGGCGCCCGCATGCTCGACAGCTTCGTCAAATGCAACGTCCCCGACCAGGCGCGATTTGCCTTCGCCGCGTTCCGGGGCAGGGACGCGGTTGATGCCGACATCAATGACTGTGGCGCCTTCCTTGATCCAGTCGCCCTTGATCATTTCAGGGCGGCCAACTGCTGCAACAACAATGTCTGCAGCCCGAACAACGTCGGGCAGGTCCTTCGTGCGGCTGTGCGCGATGGTGACGGTGCAGCTTTCCTGAAGCAACAGGCTTGCCATCGGTTTGCCCACGATATTCGAGCGGCCTACCACGACAGCATTTTTGCCGGAAAGAGTGTCGCCAAGTGTCCGTTTCAGGAGGACCATACTGCCTGCAGGCGTGCATGGAACCAGGGCGCTTTCGCGTTCGCCGGTTGTCAGAAGCCCGACATTGATCGGATGAAAACCGTCGACATCCTTTTCAGGGCGAATCAGGCGCAGTACCTTGCTTTCATCAATATGGCCGGGCAGGGGAAGCTGCACCAGAATTCCGTGAACGTCCGGATCGTTGTTAAGCTGTTCTACCAGCGAAAGAACGTCCTGTTCGCTGGTTTCGGCGTCAAGAGTATGTTTAACCGAATGAAAGCCACAGGCTTCAGCTGCGCGATCCTTGTTGCGCACGTAAACCTGGCTTGCCGGATCCTCACCCACCAGAACAACAGCCAGTCCCGGGCGCTTGCCCGTGGCTTCAAGCAGTCTGGCTGCTCTTTGCGTAATCTCGTCACGGACTGATTCTGCAATGGCCTTGCCATCAATGATTTGAGCCTGGGGCATCCCGCTTCCTCATCACTAGTAGAGTCATCTCATTCGTTTTCGGCGACACGCTATAGAATCAAAAGGGCACTTGAAAACACGGTTTGCGTCTTATCTTGCTTCGGTTTCGCCATCTCAACGAAAGTTGTATCTGTTTTGGTCTTTCAAAGCACCTCGGCAAAAGCGTGCAATTCCGCGATGGCGCAGACGATGTGATAAAGAGAGCTTGCCGGCGCCGGTTCTTCAGCGAACGTGCCGTCTGGCGCCAATTTGTCGCGCCACAGGCCGGCCGGAACATCCCGGAAATAGGTCTGCAGAGCGAGGACAGCGTCTGGAATATCCGATAGGTAGGCGCTTCGTTCGACGCCAGTCGAGATCTGGGCAAGCGCGACAGCGGCTTTGATCCATTCGGTTTGCCCCCAGAGCCGGGCGATAGGATCGCGCACGGTGAAATCATCTTTGAGAGACATGAAGGCAACACCACGGCTTTCGTTTATGCCGTAGGTCCAGCCAATGTCGTAAAGACGGCGGGCGGCAATCAGTGCTCCGGCATCGCCACGGTCGTGGCCCCATCTTGCCAGGAGCCAGGCCCATTCAAATTGATGGCCAGGTTCGATCACCTTGCCTTTGTCGCCGGGCATCGGCGACCAGTCCAGTGCAAAGAACTCGCGAAGTCCGCCGGTTACCGGATCAATGAATCTGCTCAGAGCCAGTTCGGCCAGCTCGTCGGCCAAGTCAGGCCAGACGGTGTCGTCGGACGTTTCTTCCCAGGCCAGGCATGCTTCAAAAAGGTGCATGTGGGGGTTAGAGCAAAGCGGGGCCTTGTCCGGATTTGCTTCCCGAAACCCAGCCTCAGGATGCCGATAGTTATCGAAGAGGTAGTTGATCAGATTGCTGGCGGCCTCGATTGCCTGCTCACGGCGTTCAGGCAGAAATTTCGCAATCTGTGCGAAGCTGAAAAGGGCAAAGGCTTGATTGTAGAGATCAAACGAATCATCAACGATCCTGTTGTCCAGATCTGCAGCAGCAGCAATGAAGCCTTCTTTTGTCAGGTAGGTCGCCAGATACCAATCAAGAAGGGAAATTGCGATTTCGCGGCCAGGGCCGTTCCACCCGAGTTTTTCTCCTTCGAGAAAGGAGTAAATTTGTCGAGGGACTACACGTGCCCGCCTGGGGCTTGTTGTCGCACGTCCTGTGTCAAGGTCGATCGCCTCGAAGCACTCTCCCTTTGTATTATCCAGGCCATTCTTCTGCCAAGTTGGGAGTGCATTTTGCGTCAACCAGCCTGTCAATTCTGCCGATAGCGACTTAATAGATTCGTCTTGGATTTTCGGCTGTTTGGCGGGCATTGAATTCCTCATCGGTTTGGTGATTGGCGCAGTGCGCAGTGGGCAACTTACAGGCCGTTTTGCGGAAAACTTAAGACGATAAATCGGAAATTAATCAATTCACTAGGAAAAGCAGGTTTACTGTTACTGCAAAGTCACAGCATGGAGTTTTCTCCTGGGGAGAGACACTCTGTACCTTGGACATCGGATCAAGAGGGTGCTACCTGACTTGCATAGTATGGGGTGGACTAGTTTCTTATGCGGATATTGTCGGTACTGGTAGCAGCAGGGGCCTTGTTCGGTTGCGCCGCATTGCCTGGAGATGGGCCTTCGGCGATCAATATTACTTCCAAGGATGTTGAAGAGAACGCCGAGACAGGTGACTACACTGTTGTTTCGCTGGACCCCGGAAATATTGAACTGGTAAGGGCATACCGGCCACTCGCATTCGCCAATCAGTTTCGCGGAGTGGGCGGCGGCGGCTCGCCTACCTTGCTCGGCGTAGGCGATACGTTGGTCATCACAATTTGGGAAGCATCTCCGGACGGTTTGTTTTCGAGCGGTGACGATGGCTCCAGCCAGATTCCATCTGTTGTAGACGAAAACGGATATATCTTTGTCCCGTACGCCGGGCGTGTACGCGCAGCAGGATTGAGCGTAGAAGGCCTGCGCCAATCGATCCAAAAGAAACTTGTCGGCAAGGCTGTGGAGCCTCAAGTGCTGGTTTCACTTCAAGACAAGTTAAGCACGACTGCTGTCGTCGTGGGTGATGTCATGAAACCCGGCGTCTATCCACTGCCCATACGCAACACGCGCTTGCTGGATCTGGTGGCTCAGGCTGGAGGGTCGCGCGAAGCCACTTATGAGACAGTCGTTACACTGAAGCGTGGCAATCGCTCTGGGACGACACGTCTGGAGGACCTGATTGACTTCCCGGAAAACAATGTTCTGATTTCGCCAAGCGACAACATTTTGCTTTCCCACAGGCCGCGCACTTTTTCAGCGTTTGGTGCAGTCAAGACAAACCAACTCGTGCCGTTCAAAACCAAGAGCGTTACCCTGGCAGAGGCCTTGGCGACCGTTGGTGGTTTGCGGGATGAACGAGCGGATGCTAACGGAGTATTCCTATTTCGCTATGAAGATGCGGCACTCGTCCGTCAGTTGAAACCCGTTGTTGCTGATAGATATGCAGGGCAAGTCACGGTACCGTTGGTCTACAAACTGAGCCTGCGCGATCCGAAGGGATTCTTCATGTCTCAGCATTTCGAAATGCGGGATAAGGATATTATCTTCGTCTCCAACCATCCGACCGCGGAACTCGGTAAATTCCTGCAAATCATTGCGCCGTTGATCAGCAATTACTCGACGGTTTCCAACATTACCGATTAGATTTTGTATCTCTGTCGATGCCTTTGATCCCGTCAAAGGCATCGAGGCTCTCGGATTGGTCTGCTCAATGAGTGAAACAAGCTCCATGGTGGTTTTGTTCCTGCAAGGACCGCCCGGTGTGTTTGCTCGTTCTATTGCAGACAGTCTTGAAGCGAGGGGAGTGAAGACCCTTCGGATCAATCTGTCGGCGGGTGATTGGCTCGGGTGGCATGATCGACGTTGCACGTCTTATCGAGGCAGTCTGGAAAAGTGGCCGGACTGGCTGCGGGATTTCATCAAATCGAACCAAGTCACCCACATCATCTATTATGCAGATCGTGTGCCGTATCATGTTGCTGCTGCTGAAATTGGGGCAGAACTCGGAGCAACTTGCCTGACGTTCGAAAACGGCTATCTGCGTCCCGACTGGATCACTCTCGAACACGATGGAATGTCATCTCATTCCAGGTTTCCTGAAGATCCAGACCTGATACGGGAGACCGGTTTGGGGCTTCCTGATATCGACCGCAGGCCGCTTTACAAGTATCCCTTCATCAATGAAGCGGTGAACGAAGTATCGTACAATATGGCCAATGTGATTTTCGCGTTGGCATTCCCGGGATACGTCAGGGACAAACTCTATCATCCGCTCATCGACTACCTCAGTAATATCCCGCGACTTGCACTGGCTGCTCGCAGAAATCGCAGAGCGTATCATGTGATTGACGATATCATTGCAACCGGTCTTCCTTATTACGTTTTTCCCCTTCAGTTGCAGAGCGACTACCAGCTTCGATACAATTCTCAATATGACCATATCGGGGATGCTGCTGAAGAAGTCATCGTATCTTTCAAGAACAACGCACCGTCGGCTGCTCGACTTGTGTTCAAGGTTCATCCTCTGGATAACGGGATTGAACCCTGGTCTCGTATTCTTGCTCAGATTTCAAAGAAGCACGGTGTGAAAAAGAGAGTGCTGCTAGTCGATGGGGGCAATCTGGAGCAGTTGCTCAAAAATGCAGCGGGAGCGTTGACGATCAACAGCACAACAGGGCTGCATGCGCTTCGCGTCGGATGCCCCACAAAGGTGTTGGGAATTGCGTTGTACGATATAGCAGGTCTGACCTGTCAAAAGTCTTTGGATGAGTTTTGGCGTTCCGGTACTGCGCCTGATCCCGAGCTTCTTGACGCACTTGAGCGTTTACTGGCAGCCAGCATTCAGGTGAAAGGATGCTTTTACACAAAAGAAGGGCGAAAGGCGGCAGCGGACCTGATGGCCGAGCGCATCATAGCTGATCAGGTTAATTTGCCCGCGGCTTTGTGCAAAGGCCCGCCAAGGCTGGAAAAAGCGCGATCTCGAAATATTGCGACAACATTTGCCGAGCAAATGAAATCTCGAGGAAAGACCGAGCAATGGTCTCAAGTCTGGCGGGGGTGACTGCACCTTGACCAGAGGACATTCGCAATCAACCGATCGGCGAATTCTCTTTTTGCAGGGACCGCTGTCGCCGCTTTTCAAACTGACTGGAGAGCGCCTGAAAGAGCAGGGACATGAGGTTTTCCGGATTAATCTTTGCGCCGGAGACTGGCTGCATTGGCATGGCGAAAACTGCACGAATTTCAAGGGAACCGTTAGCGACTGGCCGGAATTTATCCGGGAGTACCTTGAGAAGCACCGCATTACCGACCTGGTATTGCATGGAGACCAACGGATTTATCATCGCTCGGCAATCGAGATTGCATTGCAGAACGATTTGTACATTGCGGTGACCGAACTTGGCGCCCTGCGTCCCGGATGGATGACGCTGGAACGGAACGGCCTTTCGACGGTGAGTCATTTCCCGATTGACCCGTCCTTGATCGTGAAACTGGCTGAACGGGCAGGAGAGCTGGATCTGACTCCCAAATATCCATCATCCTTTTGGCTGCAAACAGCTCCGGACGTGGTCTACAATCTGACGAATGTGTTCCTGAAGCCCCTGTTTCCGCACTATCAGCGCCACACTATTTATCCGCCTTTAAGCGAATACATTCGAGGTGCCGTAAGGCTGCTGCGGGAAACCAAAAGGAACTCTGTTGCCGAGCGGAAAATGGCAGAGCTCAGGAACACAGGCGTCAGCTACTTTGTGGTGCCCCTGCAGCTTGAAGGGGATTTTCAATTGCGCCGGCACTCGCCCTTCCAAAGCTTTGCCGAAGTGCTCGAAATTATATTCAAATCACTTTCAGAGGAAGTAGGCGCCAATTCTCATTTGGTACTGAAAAGCCATCCGCTTGATGTAGGTTTCGAGGATTGGCCGGGTGTTTCGGAAAAACTGGCTAAGAAATATGGCATCAGCGAACGGGTGCATTTTCTCGATGGTGGTGGTCTCGAAGGTCCGTTCGAAGCTGCAAGTGGTGTTGTCACACTGAACTCAACTGCTGGGTTGGAAGCGTTACAGGCAGGTCTTCCTGTCAAGACGCTGGTTCCGGCACACTACGACATTGCAGGTCTGACGCACCAAGGAGACCTATCCGGTTTCTGGTCCAAACCAGAGCGACCGGATTTGGAGCTGCTGCAGTCGTACATCGTTGCTTTAGCCGCTACGACACAGGTACGTGGATCGATACACAATCAAGAAGGCGTTCATGTCGCAGCGGAAAATATAGCGGACAAGATTTCCAGGCGGCAACTCAATCCGCTTGGGGCGTTTGTCGATCCGCCGCCAAGACTTGCCCGAGCGCGAGAACTCGGGGTGCCGTTATGATTGACTTCAAGAGTTTTGGGTTCGGCACGGTCAAGATCCACGACCCTTCGTTGCGCAACCTTCGCGAACAATTGGTCAAGGCCGTTAACAGTGGTTCGATCAACGGATTACATCGTGGACAGCGTCTGTTCGTCGTAAGAGCCAAAAACGTCTGTTGCGCGACCTCGAAAGTCAGAGACGCGCGTGCGACCAGTGTCATTGTAATTGATGGGCCGACTCCAGTCACATCCAGGCGCGTGCCTGCAAGTCTTGTATTGCTTCCTGTACCTCAGAGGGATGATCTGCAGGACAAGAATGCAGAGGAAGTCCTTGCGGGTGTGGTTCGTCAGCTGATTGCACCTGATCGAGCCAAAGATCCAGACGGTGTCGATCAGACAGTCTGGCGCTCTCGCAGGCTTTCATGTGCGTCAGCAGGAGAGAGTGAAGCAGCGAGCGCGGAAAGCAGCATGCTTGAAGCTCTTATTGGAGGGTACGTCCCGGAATCTGTTTCAGACCCGTTTTGGCAAGTCGTCTTCAAGATTTGTGCTGGAGACAAAGAGAAAATAGACCGGTTGCTAAACCGTTTGACGCGATGCCAGACCGTCTGGTTTTCTCCTTATACTGGTGAGGTAATAAGTTTCCACGAAGCGATCCAGATCTACGCAACTGTTCAGGAAAATTGGCAGGCAAACGACAGACCGTCACATTGTTATGGCGCGCAATACTGGAACCATCCTTCTATCAAGGCTACGTTCTCCGGACGTCACGGAGACGTATCCTTTCATGAAACCCGCGAAGAAAGCATTGCAGCTGCAAAAAGCAGCAACGGAAAAATTCTGTCCTGGGCAGGAAGGACGGACGCATCGTTTGAGATGGATTGCGAGAAGAATGAGATTGATCTTGTTCGGATAGAAGATGGTTTTCTGCGCTCGGTTGGGCTTGGCGCAGGATTGGCGCGAGGAGCTATGCTCGCCGTTGATGATCTAGGCATTTATTACGATCCTTCCCGGCCGAGTCGATTGGAAGTGCTTCTTCGTGAATACGACCTTTCTTCCGACGAGCGCGAGCGTGGTGTCGACCTGATTGAGCTTATCAAGACTGCCCGTGTCTCGAAGTACAATTTCGGACGATCGCGATCTTATGATTTTCCAACCGAACGCAAAATAGTGCTGGTTCCCGGGCAAGTCGCAGATGATGCCGCTATTCGAAAATCAAGGTCTTCAACAATCGACTGCGCAAATACTCCGAACGTCAATCTGGATCTTCTGAAACTTGCCCGTCAGAGAAATCCGGATGCCTTTCTGGTTTTCAAGCCACATCCAGACGTGGAAACCGGATTGCGAAAAGGCAAGGTTACTCAGGAAGAGGCGTTGCGCTACGTGGATGAGTTTGCAGTTGATGCAAACATCATCGACCTGATCGAAGCCGTTGATGAGGTTGAGACATTTTCCTCTCTATCAGGTTTTGAGGCACTTCTGCGTGACAAAAGGGTTGTCGTGCATGGTGCGCCGTTTTACGCAGGCTGGGGATTGAGCGATGATCTGACTGTGTTGGAAAGTCGGCAAAGAAACCGATCGCTGGATGAGCTGGTCTACCTGGCTCTCGTAAAATACGCTCGAACGATTGATCCGGTAACTTTGCTGCCGTGCACACCCGAATTCCTAGTGACAAGACTGATGCAACAGCGCAACGACCGCAGGCACCTCGTTACCACAGCAATTAAGAGACACGCATCCTGGCTAGGTCGCAAGATCGGCCTTTGATTGAAGAAAAGGGTAGTCGATGAAAGCGAGTGCCGCGAAAGTGATCGTTCTGACCGGTGCAAGCGGTGGTATTGGCCAAGCGCTGGCAAAGGAATTTGCCAATCCGGGTGTATTCCTCGCTCTCATTGCACGAGACGAAAATCGACTTCAGGCACTATTGGACGATGTTCGAGCACAGGGGGCAGAAGGAGAAGTCGCAGCAATCGATATTCGGGACCGAAAATGTTTGCATGACTATCTTCAGGATCTTGATCAACGTCACCCCATAGACATCATAGTTGCGAACGCCGGGGTTACCGCGGGCCTGGGGCCGGGCCGATCGCGGGAAAGCGACGAAGACAGTGATCGACAGATCGAGGTCAATTATCGCGGTGTCGTAAATTCGGTGACTGGCGTCGCTGATGGAATGCAAGCCAGACGGCGAGGGCAAGTGGTGCTCATTTCATCGCTGGCCGGTATGCGACCCTTGCCTGATATGCCATCGTATAGCGCAACAAAGGCTGCAGTGATTGCCTATGGGCATTCTCTGAGAGGGTGGCTTAAACCTTTCGGCATCTCCGTCACGATTATCTGTCCAGGATTTGTGACCACTCCCATGTCGGCGCGGCACCAGGGAGCAAAACCCTTTGAAATGCCTGCGGAAAAAGCTGCGAAGCTCATGCGCAGCGCAATCGAAAAGAGAAAGGCCTTCTACGCTTTCCCGTTCCTGTTGGCATTGGGGATACGGCTTCAGAACTTGCTGCCGCCAATCCTCGGAGATCTTTTCATGGGTGGGTTCGAAGCCGAAATCGAACAGGATCCGCGTTACAAGCAGCGGGCCGATTCGTAATCGCCTGCAAATTTCGAACAAGGAATGAGCCGGGCACGCGCCCGGCTTCAAAAAACAAACAGATTTATCGTGCTGCCTTTATCAGCCTGTCGACGGCAGTTCCGTCCGCTCGCATGGCTTCAAGTTCAGCGGCGGTTGTTTCTACAGCACGTTTGATTTGTTCTTCGGTATGCTCGCTTGTGATGAAGAAACGAATGCGCGCCGACTTTTCCGGAACGGCGGGGAAAATGATGGGCAGTGCATTGATCCCCCTGGCGAGCAGGCGATTTGAGAGTGTCGCAGCACCGGCGGAGTCACCGACGATAATCGGCACAACCGCATATCCCGCGCTGGGTCCGGTATTGAGACCGGCTTCTTTTGCCAGTTTCAAAAACAGTGCGCCGTTTTTCTGGAGCTTCCCGACGCGCTCTGGTTCTTTTTCAAGCAGTTCGGCAGACGCGATAGCTGCTCCCGCCAACGCCGCGGACAATCCGACCGAGAAAACAAATCCAGGTGCGGAAACCTTCAGATAGTCGCACAGAACCTTGGAACCGGCGATGTAACCTCCGCAGGATGAGAAAGTTTTGCTGAGCGTTCCCATCCACATTTCGACTTCAGTCGGGTCAATGTTGAAATGTTCAGCTATGCCTTTGCCCGTTTCGCCTAGTACTCCGATGGAATGGGCTTCATCCACCATCAGCCAGGCGTCATAGGCCTGTTTCAGTTTGATGATTTTTTTGAGATCCGGAAAATCACCATCCATCGAATAGAGACCCTCGACAACGATCAGGACCTTTTCGAACTTATGCCGATGGTCGGCGAGCATTTTTTCGAGAGCATCGAGATCATCGTGCGGAAAATTCATCCGCGTGGCTCCGGAAAGCCGTACCCCTTCGGCAATCGAATTGTGGACGTATGAGTCAGTCAGGACAAGATCGCCCTTTTGCATCAAGTGTCCGATTGTAGTGACGTTGGTCGCATGTCCCGAAACCATGACGATCGCGGACTCGACCCCGTGTATTCGAGCGAGGGCGGACTCCAGCTCGGCGTGGATCGGGCGCTCGCCAGCAACAATACGGCTTGCTGAAACACTAGTTCCGTACTGTTCCAGCGCTGATTTCGCTGCCGAGTTTACGGCCGGATGCCCATTCAGGCCAAGATAGTTGTAAGAAGCAAAATTGTCGTAGTCGCTGCCACCGATGAGACTTGTGCCGGCCGCCAGCCCATCGTGCGGGCGAAAAAATGGGTTCTCGATGCCCATCATGTCCGCGGCCGCACGGTGCATTTGCAGCTGCTTGACTTGAGGCAGTTCCTTGAAGTCGTAGACTTTGCGTTTCGGGGCAGGGGCCTGCTGACGGGCGTTTGCATTGGAGTTTCGTCCACGCGCCGATCGGCGCGTGGCTTTGAGGCTGTCCATCAGCTTGGCGCGATCATCAGCGCCCATTACAATATTCCTTCATTCTGCCGGTTACAGGAAAGAACCCAGTTCGCGGCTTTTGTTCTCAACTTCAGCAGCAACATCGGAAAGATCTTCAGTCTCCGACCGCTCATCGTCCACATGCAAACTGGCAAGTTGCTGTGTTTCATCCGAGACACCAGAAGCAGATTCTTCCCCAAGCACACGATTGGCGACCCGACTCGACAGATCGATCAGAGTTGCTCCGTTGGCCAGTGACATCAGAGGAATGTCGATACCCAGCTGTCTCTCTGCACTCATGCGCAGTTCCAGCGCCATGAGCGAGTCCATTCCGATATCCGACAGAGGTTTGTGCGGATCAATCTCTTCCGGTGAAATTCTCAGGATCTTGCCGATTTCTGCGGCCAGAAGTTTTGCAACAGTTTGTGCTGCAGTGACCTGATCCATACCCTCAAGCATGGCTGCGAGGTCGATCATGCCATCGGCGCTTGCCTCATCGTCGTCTCCAAGTCCCAAAAGGTTCACAAACGGAGTTCCGACAAGTGCCAGATCTTTCCTGGCGGCTTGCCAGTCTATGCGTGCGTAACCCAGAGCAGCCTGATCTTGAGGGGCATAATGAGATTGTGCCATCAGAGACATAAGACCATCGAGTGCTTCTTCGGCCGTCAGTGCATGCCTTCCCAGTTTGCGGGACAGCAGTTCGTTGACATCTTCATTTCGTGCCAGGTAGCCGGCATCGGATATTGCGCCCCATGCAACCGCCAAGCCTGGACGTCCCTCAGAGCGACGTTTGCGCGCAAGTCCTTCAAGGTAACCATTCGCAGCCACGTAATTGGCCTGACCAGGGTTGCCGACAAGAGTCGTCGCAGAAGAATAGAGAACGAAATGCTCAAGCGGGTCTTCGGATGTGTGACGGTCAAGCAGTTCCGCACCACGGACCTTGGGCGCAAGAACTCTTGTCAGCCCCTCGTGATCCATATTGGCAAGCAATACATCGTTCAGGACCATTGCTGTGTGGAACACACCCTTGATTGGCTTGCCATCGGAACGAACGGCCAGCAGGGCCTGCTTGACAGCTGTTTCATCGGTGATGTCACACGCGTGGCCTTTGATCGCAACCCCCCGTCCGGACAGCTGCTGCACGACGGCTTGAGCTTCCTCGCTGGAGTCGCCGCGGCGGCTGAAGACAGCGATGTTACGAGCCCCGTGATCGGCCAGTCGGTTCAAGAGTGCTGCTCCGAAACCGCCAAATCCGCCGGCAACGACATAGGCAGCTTCCGGATCGAACGAAATCGTTTGCTCGGCCGGCATTTCCTCCGGCACTTCCGGAGAACGGATCACGATCTTACCGATGTGTCCGGCCTGCTGCATCAGGCGGAACGCATCCACGACATCGCCCGCTTCGAAGACGCGATGCGGCAGTGGGCGAAGAGTTCCTTCCTCGAAGAGCTCGACCAGCTTCACGAATAGATCGACAGCCAGTTTGGGCTGGCGAGTCAGCAGCTGATCGGCGTCGATGCCGAAGTAGGTCAGGTTCTGGCGGAAGGGGCGCAACCCGATGCGTGTGTTGCCATAGTAGTCGCGCTTGCCAAGTTCGAGGAAGCGTCCAAACGGCTTCAATACCTCGATGCTACGCTCCATCGCTTCGCCGAAGAGCGAATTGAGCACAACGTCGACGCCTTCACCACGTGTCTCTTCCATAACAGCGTCAACGAACTCCAGACTGCGGGAATCCAGAACCAGATCGGCACCCAGAAGCTTTAGCGTGTTTCTCTTGTCCTGCGAGCCGGCTGTCGCAATTATCCGCGCGCCGCGCCATTTGGCGATCTGCAAAGCGGCCAGCCCAACGCCTCCGGCTCCGCCGTGGATCAGGACCGTTTCACCTTCGGAAAGTCCCGCCAGGTGTACAAGCGCGTAGTAGGCTGTCAGGAAGGTTACCGGGATTGTCGCTGCTTCTTCGGCAGAAACAGTGCTCGGCATTGGAGCGCAGCCGTTCTCATTAACAGTCACATGAGATGCAAAGCAGGCGGGAGCGAAAGTGATGACCTTGTCACCCGGAGCAAAGCGCGTGACATCCGGTCCGCATGCAACCACACGGCCACAACACTCCATGCCAAGTGTCGGACCAGCAAAGCCGTCTTCCAACGCTTCTTCTGGCAACAGGCCCAGAGCCCACATGACATCCCGGAAATTGAGGCCGCTCGCCTCGACAGAAATTTCCACGTCCTTGCCTTCAAGAGGTTTGCGAGCCACTGCCTGCCAGGACAACTGATCCAGAGATCCCTGACGCAGAATGTCCAGTTTCAGTGCGGGACTGCTCCCTTCAGGCAAGGCAGAACCTGAAAGCACACCGCCCTTGACAAGGCGGAGCCCCGATCGGGTCTCACTGTTCAGGACAACTTCGCGCTCACCATTCAAAACGAGGATCTCATCGGACAGGCGAGCTGCGGCAATGCCGGGTTCCAGATCAGGTGATACGTCGATCAGTTTCAGGTTCGCGTCTGGATATTCGTTCATGACGACGCGTCCGAAGGCCCAGATACCTGCTTGATCAGGAGAGGGAGGTTTGCCTCCGGCGATGTCCTGAGCTCCGCCAGGCGCCACAACCGTAATTTCACCCGTCTCAAGCCCAAGGGCTCTTAGCAGAGCCATCAGGCTGTACGCCCGTGCATCTACTGAAGACAGTGAATCTTCACTTGACGAATACGCACCTTGTAAATGAACAATTCGGCCGTTGTGGTCTGCGACCAGCTTGCTCAATACTGCATCGGGAACGTCATCTTGCTTGTCGGCATCGAGATTGGCGCTCCATGTTTCGTCGCCAAGTTGTTCCGTGACGTCTCCGGGAACCAGGAGCGTAGCCTTATGGCCACTGCGCTCCAGACAGGATTTCAAACCTTCAGCCAGACGTTGCCCCGGTCCTTCGTGATCAGAAAGCAACAAGTAGGATTTCACTTCCTGTTCAGCCTGCTCAGGCGATGTTTCATCATCCGGCATGGAAGCGGTTTGATCTTCTGCAGATCGCGCACTAATCAAGTCCGCTTCTACCAGCGTGCTCTTCATCGGTACGGTAGCAACATCGCGGAACCCTGCTGTCTCCAGGGTTTTAGTCCAGTCAGTTTGTTGCCGGGTAACGGGGAACTCAGCTGTTGCACTTTCATCCCACCAATTGGCCCCCACCCCGAGGATCAAATCCGTAAGCGGGTTCGGCAATGCTTCCGCCGCCAGGATTACACCACCAGGAACTACCGATCCGGCGAAGCGTTTCAGTGTATCAGCGTCAATTTCCGAAAGAGTAGTGTCGAAAAGGACCAGATCAAAGTTCTGACCTTCAACAAAACCTGCCTCGGTCGGCTCGACAAAGTTTGTTGCAGAACTTCCTTGCCAAAGGCGTTCAGCACGTCCGACTGCGGAAGAAGTCGCGTCAGATACTGTCAACGCCATGTAAGTCGGATTCAAGTAGGTATCGATACTGGCAGCCAGGCCGCCAGAAGCCCCCACGAGAAGGACGCGCAGCGCCTGGTCTTTCGGCCAACTGCTGATCAGTTCGAGAGCGCATTTCTTAAGTGCAGAAGACAGTGAGAGTGTGGTCGGTGAAGAGGACTTATAGGCCTCAAACAAGCTTCCGGCATAAATTTTCCCAGGTGTCTCTTCCAAACCTGATTTGAGTACTTCAGGTAGACCAGTCCAAAGTCGCGCCAGCAGCGCAGCTTCGGCAATGTGTTCTCCACCGCCATCTGTCAGGGCCTGCAGAAGCTCGTGTGCAGATGGATTTTCGGACGGATCCGTCAGCTGATAACCGTCTTCACTCTCCTCGCAAAGGCCACTTTCGCACAACCAATGGAATATACTCCCGGCAAGTGGAGCTGCTGTTTCGTCTATTTTGCCGCTTGCCACAAGTGTCTGCAGATCGCTTTGTGTCGTACCGCAAATATCGAAAATGGCTGCATGCGCGATCGTCCGGCCAAGCGCTTCAATGAGCACCCGATTATCGTCCAGCTCCTGTTCCTCGGACCCGGCAAGATCCAGCTCGTTTGCCAGTGTTTCAATGCCTTTGAATTGATCGGTCAGGGGAGAGATCCGATCCTTTTCGGGAAGAACAGTTGCAATCTGACGGTAGACAAGATCATCCGGTTTGGTGTCCTGTCCCAGCGTTACCGCCTTGAAACGGGCTTTGTTCAACCGGGCAATTGTGAGACCTTCAGCATCCAGGAACTCAAAACTGGCTTCGATCGATCTGGGAGATGCTTTCGTGACTTCAATCCTGACCGACTGAGGTTTCGTTTCTGGAGCAAGCAGGCGCAAAGTGCCGAGCCGGATCGGAAGGAAGGAGGTGTTCTTGGGAACTCCATCTACGCCGTCGAGCAGAGCAAAAAGACCATGGAAACCGGAATCAACCAGAGTCGGACAAAGCGCAAAGGGGTAGTCATTCAGGCTGTCGTCCTGCGACAGCAAGGATACTGTTGCGGACGTCTTACTATGCCTGCTTACTTCGTCAGCACGTCGAAACGAAGGGCCATAGTTTAGGCCGAACGTTCTTGTGATCTGATAGAGGTCTTCGTGACCGAGAACAGTCTCTGTTTCCGCTTCAGATTTGAGCCAGGGAGTTCTGGAGCTGGTCGAAGGCGTGATGAAGGTACCACGGGCATTGAGTGACCAGTCGTTGTCGGACAAGCGCGGACGTGTAAGGACTTCGATCACATTATCATCGGAGGAAATACGAACCTGTGTTTCCCAAACCTCGTCGCCCTCGATAACCAATGGCCGAAGGATGTCGAAATCCCGAAGCTCTATCTGGTCTCCCTTGGTCCATCTAAGCGCCGCCCGCAGGCACATTTCAATGTACCCGGCAGCTGGAAAGACAACGCTTTCCTCAACCTTGTGATCCACCAGGAACGGCAGTGATCCGCTGTCGATGTGGTTGAACCATTCAGCGGTGTCCTGGCGCAGTCGATACCCCAGCAGCGGCCATGTCTGACCGAACATGAAGTCGACGCGCTCTGAACTGCTTTCCGGACGGAATTCTGAATTCTGCCAAGCGTAAAGCGGCAGAGCTGCCAAACTTACTGGCTTTGGTCCTACATACTTGTCGAGATCGGTCGTTCCACCGTGAGCCAAAATGGAGGCTGCGATCCGGTCCAGCGGGTTGCCTGACTTTTTCTCGGCCACTGCTGCCTTCTTGGAAGGTTCTTTCAGTGTCTCAAGAACCTTGGCTTGCTTGCCTTTCGCGCGAAGGACATCGTTGACATACGTGCCCAGGACAGACTTTGGACCGATTTCGACCAGAACGCTGAAATCATCAGCCGCCATGTTTTCAATCGCGGCGGCAAAAAGGACCGGTTGCCGGACGTTCTTCCACCAGTACTCTGCAGACACATCGACCCTTGGATCTTCGGGCAAGACCGTCGAGTAAAAGGGCAATTCGGCTTCTGTTGGCTTCAAACCGTCCAGCGCCGCAAGCAGAGGTTCCTTGATCGGATCTACGAGCGCGCTGTGGAATGGGTAAGCCAGATTGAGTTTGCGCATTGCCCACTTTTTCTTGCGAGCAAATTTGGCAAACGCATCAAGACTCTCACTGTCACCTGAAATTGTAACGCTTCGCGGGCTGTTGTCGGCTGCAAGTTCAAGCCGAGGCAAGCCACTTTCACTGATGCCGGCAATAGCTTGCTCGGCTGGCTGGAGGAGCGCTGCCATGGACCCCAGATCGCGTACCACTTCCTGTTCGCTGGATCTTGCCCGGATAACTCTGACTGCCTGCTCCAGGTCAAGTGCACCTGCGCACCAGGCCGCTGCTACTTCGCCCACCGAATGGCCTGCGGTTCCCTTCGGTGAGATACCACGTTGACGCAACGACTCAACCAGGCCGACCTGGATCGCGAAGAGCAATGGTTGTGCGATCTCCGACCGTTCGAGATCGGCCTCGAGGTCTTCGGCAAACATGGTCGTTACCAGTGACCAGCCGCTCAAACCCATGAAGATCTTGTCGACCTTGTCGAATGCGTCGCGAAACGCTTTGTCTGCCTGATAGGCTTCCTGGCCCATCCCCGCCCATTGTGAACCGTTGCCGGAAAAGACGAAGCCGATTTTGGCGTCAGGCTTGATGACGCTGCCTGCTACAAGGTCTTCTTTTTCTTCCGTCTCTTCAACAAATGCCTTCAATGCCGCCAGCTTTTCGTCTTTCGACTTGCCCAGAACGACAATTCTTTCCGAGAGCAAGTCTCTTGCGTGGGCAGCCGAAGCAATGACATTGCCGAATTCGGCGTCGCTTTCCTTTTCCAACCTGTTGAGATAGCAGCTTGCAATCTCCCTCAGTGCGTCCTTCGAGCGCGCACTGAGAACAAGAGGCGCATCCACCGAAGCTTCTGCGTCGCAAGTTGTCGTCGGATCAGGGTCTCCAATAACAGCATGTGCGTTTGTGCCGCCAAAGCCGAAGGAGTTGATGCCGGCAAGTCTTTGACCGTTTGAATTGTCAAGTTCAATCGATTCGCCTGCTACCTTCAAGTTCAAATCTTCGAAGGGAATATCGGGATTTGGGGTATTGTAGTGAAGCGAGGCCGGAAGCGTGTTCTCTTTCAACGCCATTACGGATTTCAACAAGCCGATCAGACCTGATACGGGCTCCAAATGACCTACATTGGTTTTGACCGAACCGATCGGGAGCACTTCATCGCGCTTTTGACCAATGACTTTGCCGAGAGCATCGGCTTCAGCTGGATCTCCAACGCGCGTACCTGTCCCATGAGCCTCAACGAATGAAAGGCCTGCAGGATCGATTTCGAGACCTTCATAGATCTCGCGCAACAGGTCAGCCTGAGCGTAAGGCGAGGGAAGAGAAAGGCCGACAGTGCGTCCATCGGCGTTTATGCCTGTCGCAAGCAGCTTGCCATGACTTTTCGTGCCTTCTGGCAAACCGGCCCGCTTGGCACGCAGGATAAGAACCGCGCCTCCTTCGGAGCGGACGTAACCGTCACCATTGGCATCAAATGCCTGACACAGCCCAGTCGGAGACAACATCGTTGCTCGGGAAAACCCGACAAAGGCAAATGGACTTAGCAGAAGACTGACACCGCAGACGATTGCTGTGTCAATCTGACCGCTTTCAATGGCCGATACAGCTTCATGCAGGGCGACGATCGAGGATGAACACGCTGTATCAACGGTAAAGCTGGGTCCGCGCAGGTCATAAATGTAGGAAATGCGATTTGAAACGATCGACAGGGTGTTGCCGGTCATGAATTGCATATCCGCCATCGCCGGGTCCACCAGGAAGCGGTGATGATAATCCAGTGAAGATGCGCCGACATAGACACCGGTGTTGGATCCCGCCAGATCGCTGGGGCGAATGTTTGCGTGCTCCAGGGCTTCCCACACCAGTTGCAACAAGAGGCGTTGCTGCGGGTCCATCTGGATCGCTTCGCGAGGCGAGATTCCGAAAAAGGCTGGATCGAACCCCCAAACATCATCCAATTGTCCAGCAGCCCAAGTGTAGGTCTTGCCGGAAGTAGATTGTTGCGGATGACCAAATCGCGCCAAAGGCCAGCGTTCGGGAGAAACCGAAGTGACGGCGCATTGGCTATTACGGAGCAAAGACCAAAATTCGTCTGAGTTGTTGGCCCCGGGAAGCCGGGTAGAATATCCAAGAATATCGATGTTTGATGTAAGCGACGCCACAGAACAACCTGAATCTTATGAGTAGCAGTTAGGTTAATTTATTGATTTTTATCATTAAAAACTGATTAGAGACTGTTCATATTCAAAATTCCCCCAGCCTTGAAGCCTGCTGCGTCAGACCGCTCTCTCAATTTCGGCGTCCAAGCTTATCTCATGCACTTTGCCGTTTCCACCTATGAGAAACGCGTTTCTCTAGGCAACCATTAATTCATGCAGACAATTTGTGGAAGATATCAGGCAAAATTTTGCCGACTCTTTTCATTATTTCTACAACTAACAATATAAAGCTTTGGTGAAACACACGAAACGAAAAACGCCCGGCGAAAGCCGGGCGTTTTAGTTTCAGTCGTTAAATCAAACGTTGCTATCCGGGAACGAAGCCTTTCGTTCCGTGATAAATGCTTGCAATGCCTCGTCAATTGCCGGATCGAGTTGAGGACCGGAATAGGCTCTGAGTTGTTCTTTCCAGCGTGCGTTGGCGCGTTTGGCTGCGTCAAGTTCACCGTCGGCGACCCATTGCTCATAGGAATTGTTGTCTGCAATCGTTGAGCGATAGAAGGCGCTTTCGAAATTTCGCTGGGTGTGTGCCGCACCGAGGAAGTGGCCACCGGGACCAACTTCCTGCAAGGCATCCATCGCGAGCGTTTCGTCGTTGACATCGATTCCCTTGGCCAGGACATGCATCATGCCCAGCTGGTCGGCGTCCATGATGAACTTCTCGTAGGAGGAGCACAGGCCGCCTTCGAGCCAACCGGCTGAATGGAGCGCAAAATTGACGCCCGATTGAACGGTTGCGAGAATCGTTTGCGCAGATTCCTGTGCTGACTGGGCGTCCGGAACTTTCGAGGCCGTGAAGGAGCCGCCCGAACGGAAGGGGAGTTTCAAACGGCGGGCGAGCTTTGCCGCACCGTTCAAGAGTAGTGAGCCTTCTGGGCTTCCGAAGGTCGGCGCACCCGATTGCATGGAAATCGAGCTAACAAATGCTCCAAACACGACCGGAGCACCCGGTCTGATCAATTGCGTCAGTGCGCAGCCCGCCATTGCTTCAGCAAGCACTTGCGAAAGTGTTCCGGCAACCGTGACCGGGCTCATGGCACCGGCGAGAATGAACGGCGACACGATGCAGGCCTGATTATGGCGTGCGTAGACTTTCAATGCCCCAAGCATTGTGGCGTCAAAAACCAGTGGAGAGTTGGCGTTGATCAACTGGATCATGACACAGTTCTGATCGACAAACTCTTCACCGAAGGCGATTTGTGCCATTTTCACGGAGTCTTCCGCTCTCTCCGGAGCGGTAACCGATCCCATGAACGGCTTGTCGGAATATTTGATATGGGAATAGACCATATCAAAGTGCCGCTTGTTGACCGGCAGATCGACTGGCTCACACACTGTGCCGCCGGAGTGGTGCAGCCAGGGTGACATGTAGGCCAGTTTCACGAAATTGCGGAAATCCTCGATCGTGCCGTAGCGGCGGCCCTGGTCGAGATCAGTCACAAAGGGAGGGCCGTAGACTGGCGCAAAGACAAGATTTTTGCCGCCGATCTCAACGTTACGAGCGGGATTGCGCGCATGTTGAGTAAATTGTGACGGCGCGGTCTTGAGAATTTCCCGCAACATCCCTTTCGGGAACCGCACTCGTTCTCCGTCAACTTCCGCGCCGGCGGCTTTCCAGATCTCGAGAACTTCCGGATCTTCTCTGAACTCAAGGCCAATTTCGGCCAGGATCCGGTCCGCATTTGCTTCGACTTTCTCGACGCCTTCCTCGCTCAGAACATCATAGAGCGGGATATTGCGAGAGATGTAGGGAACGGCCTGGCCTCCCGGGCCTGCCTGTCGCCGTTCGCGACGGGCGGATCTTCCTCGGCGGCCAGAAGTGGCTGCGTCTGACATAATTCAGCTCCCAAGATGGAATGTTTATCGTCGCAAGTCTTAGACGGCTTGAGCAACGGCCTTGGTACAGATGCGTCTTAACCTACTCTATTTCCGGCATGAAGGAACCGGAGTGTTTCGTCAACATCACACGCCGTGCTTCTTGACCCGGATTTCGGAGCGCTTGGCAGAATGTGAAAGTCGCATAGGAGACTGCATTTTGGCAGGGTGTGTCGTCGTGATAATGCGTCGTGACGCAATTACGCTACTTAAGCAGATTATCTGTCGCGATACTGCCCGCCAATGAGTTGGTATCCGAAGCAGGCTCAACACTCAGGAGATACGGAAAACCTGTGTCCTGAAAGTAGCCCGCGGGTGAACTAGGCCGAAGGAAGCGCGAAGAGGCGCTTTGCTTCCGATCTGTTGAAGAGGAATGAAAAATGTCAGCATTTCCTGACAAGGCAAAGGTCGTCATCGTCGGTTTGGGTGGCATTGTCGGAGCGTCGGTGGCGCACCACCTCATCGAACGCGGTTGGGACGACATTGTTGGCATCGACAAGTCCGGCGTTCCGACCGATATCGGTTCAACGGCGCACGCCTCCGACTTCTGTTACACGACGAGCCATGACTATCTGACCTGCTGGACGACCCAGTATTCCATCGACTTCTTTGACAAGATGGGTCACTACGCGAGAGTTGGCGGTCTTGAAGTCGCGCGAACAGGCGACGATGTCTGGATGGAAGAAATCAAGCGCAAGGTGACTTCGGGCAAGGCGTTCGGCACTCGCATCCATCTTGTCAGTCCCGCTGAGATCAAGGAAAAGTTTCCACTGATCGAAGAGGACATGGTGCAGGGCGGCATGTTCGATCCCGACGCCGGTCTGGTGGTGCCTCGTTCGCAGACTGTTGCCGGCAAACTTGTCGATGCCGCCGAAAAGACCGGCAAGCTGAAGGTTTTTGGCAACACGCCCGCCCAGTCGCTTCTTGTCGAAGACGGTCGCATCAAGGGTGTCGTGACCCATCGCGGCACGATCCTGGCCGACCACGTCATCGTTTGTGCCGGTCTTTGGGGGCGTCTGATTGCAAACATGGTCGGTGAAGATCTGCCTGTCATGCCCGTCGATCACCCGCTGACTTTTTTCGGTCCCTACAACGAGTTTGAAGGCACCGGCAAGGAGATCGGTTACCCGCTGATGCGCGATCAGGGCAACTCCGCATATATGCGCGACACCGGTGATCCGAAAACGACCGAAGGCGGTCAGATCGAGTGGGGCTACTACGAGCCGACCACACCGCGCATGTGCCACCCGCGCGACATTCTGGAAAAAGAAGAAGCTCGCCTCTCGCCTTCGCAGCGAGATCTCGAGATGGAGCAGGTAATCGAGCCGCTTGAGCGCGCAATGGAACTGACGCCGATACTCGGTGAACTCGGCTACAACGAAAGCCACTCGTTCAACGGCCTCTTGCAAGTTTCAGCAGCTGGAGGTCCATCCTGCGGCGAAAGCCAGAAGGTGCGCGGTCTATGGTATTGCATCGCTATCTGGGTCAAGGATGGTCCTGGATTCGGCAAACTGATTGCAGACTGGATCACGGATGGACGCACTGAAATCGATCACGCGTCAATCGACTATTCGCGATTCTATCAGCATCAGTTGACGGAAGACTTCATCGAGGGCCGTTGTGGTGAGGCCGCAGAGAAGATCTATTATCCGGCAATTCACCCACGTGAACCCTATTTGACAGGCCGCAACATCAAGCGGTCGCCATTCTACGAGCGCGAAGTTGAGCTTGGCGGTTACTTCATGGAGCTGGGCGGTTGGGAGCGTGCTCATGGGTACGCGGCCAACGAGCATCTGCTGGAAAAATACGGTAACAAGGTTCCGGTTCGTGAAAACGAATGGGACAACCGCCATTTTTGGCGTGTCTCGAATGCAGAACATCTGGCACTGAGTGAAGACTGCGGTATCATCAACCTGTCGCATTTCTACATGTTTGATGTCGAAGGTCCGGACCATGTGGAGCTGATGGAATGGCTGTGTGCCGCCAAGATCGGTGGCGACAAAAACATCGGCAAAGGCATCTACACCCACTTCCTAGACGACGAAGGCAATGTTCGTGCAGATTTGACCGTGATCCGCATGGAAGATCGTTGCCGTGTGATCGACGGTGCCGATGCCGGCCCGCGCGACTTCCACTATGTACGGCGTGTTGCCGAGGACAAAGGCTTCGACGTCACCGTCACTGATGTGAACGAGGAATACACGACAATAGGTATCTGGGGCCCGAACGCCCGCGAGAACCTGAAGAAGGTTGTTTCTGATCCGGCTGCTCTGGATCCGGAAAACTTCCCGTTCGCTGCAATCCGGCAAATTGAAATTGCCGGCAAGGAAATTACGGCCCTTCGCCTTTCCTATGTCGGCGAGCAGGGATGGGAGTTGCATATGAAGTATGAGGACGGGCTTGCCGTCTGGGATGCTCTGCGTGCAATCGGTGTTATGGCAGTTGGCGTTGAAACCTATGCCAATTCGCGCCGTATGGAAAAGAGCCTGCGGTTGCAGAACGCCGATCTTCTCACGCAGTACAATCTGTATGAAGCAGATCTGGCTCGTCCAAAGGTGAAGGAAGCCGATTTCCGGGGCAAGGCAAAGCATCTTGAGTACAGGGCTCGCGAGCAACAACCTGCAATGCTTTGTACTTTGGTGATGACGGAAGATACCGATGCCAATGGCGTTCGTCGCTTTCCGGTCGGTACGATGCCCGTCATGGATCCGGAGACAGGCGAAACGCTCGTTGATAGTCTTGGCCGCATCTCGTACACGACTTCGGTCGCTTATGGTCCAACGATCGGCAAAAACATTGTGCTTGCCTATCTGCCGCAGGAATACTGCCAGGTTGGTCGCAAGCTGAATGTCGAGTACTTCACCGAAACTTATCCGGCGGAAGTGGTTGGTGTTGGCTATCAGCCACTCTACGATCCGGAAAATCTGAAGCCGAGAACGTAATTGGAGAAACCCTGGCGGGATTTTGCCGCCAGGGATTTTGTACACTGAGGCTGTTCTTCAGAGACACAACCTCAATCGGGGAGCTGAATCAGGATCGGCAATTTCTCTCTTGTCGGAGTGAAACGCCAACCCTCAATTGAAGTGGATACCGCGCTCCAGCTTGCTGAAACGAATAAGACCCGCGTAGACATCTGCGCGGGGTCTGCTATTGCAGGCAACGCACCAGAGTCGTGGTGTTGAAGCCTCAGGAAATGAAAGACCGCTGCATGTCCAAACTTGAAGACCTTCTTGCCCGTAAAGGGGCTCTCCTTGCAGACGGAGCAACGGGTACCAACCTGTTCGAGATGGGACTTGTGTCCGGAGACGCTCCCGAACTGTGGAACACGGACGAACCGGAAAAGATCAGGGCACTGCATCAGTCGTTTGTTGATGCAGGATCGGACATTATTCTGACCAACACCTTCGGCTGCAATCGCCATCGCCTGAAGCTCCATAATGCGCAAGGGCGGGTCAAGGAACTGAATATTGCGGGCGTAAAGCTTGCCCTTGAAGTTGCCCAGACAGTTGACAGGGAAGTTCTTGTCGCCGGATCAATCGGCCCGACTGGTGAGTTGTTCCAACCGCTAGGCGCCTTGAGCTATGAGGAAGGTGTTGCGGCCTTCAAGGAACAGATGGAAGGGCTCGTGGAAGGTGGCGCCGACATTCTATGGGTTGAAACCATGTCGGCCGTTGAAGAGATGAAAGCTGCTGCCGAAGCGGCTCAGGATTTTGACCTTCCACTCGTGATTACCGCCAGTTTCGATACGGCCGGCAAAACCATGATGGGGCTGCCGCCGAAAGGACTTGGAGAGTTGCAGTCACAATTCGCATGTACGCCGGTTGCCATCGGCTCGAATTGTGGTGTCGGTGCTTCAGACCTGCTTGCTGCGATCATGGAAATCACGGAAGCGTTCCCCAACGCAATTGTGGTTGCCAAGGGCAATTGCGGCATTCCTCAGATCCAGGGCGATGAAGTTGTCTACACGGGAACACCGGAACTCATGGCCAGATACGCGCATATGGCTCTCGATGCCGGAGCGCGGATCATCGGCGGGTGTTGCGGCACGTCTCCGTCTCATCTTGTCGCCATGCGCGGCGCGCTCGATGATCACAAGGCTGGAAAACGTCCGACGCTAGAGGAAGTTATTTCCGAGATCGGGCCGTTGGTTTCGCCTCCCAACAAGGAGGCGGATGCTGCCCGGGCGGAAGGCGAAGGAAGCAGTTCCGGTCGTCGTCGCGGACGCAGGCGCGGCTGATCCTGAAGATTTCGATGAAAGGGCTCCCCGCATTCGGGGAGCCTTTTTCTATTCTGGGGGCATTTTGTCAGTCAGACGAGCAATTGTCCGGTGTCACCTTGTCGAAGGGATCGCCTGTTTCTTTCAAGGTCGCGGAATTGATCCCCATAGGCTGATAGGGAGGGTCGGTCTGCATACCGATATTGGTCATATGGATCTGATAGCACCCGACAAAAACCTTTGTGGTTCCATCCGTTTGCTCTGCTGATATTGCGACCGGCAGCGCCCAGTTGATCTGGCCCGCACCCGCATCCGGTTCGGTCGGACCGAACTTGACGATCACTTTCTTTGTGGACGCATATCCTTCAGACCATTTATGAAAATCCTTTGGTTCCCAGCCTTTGGAAAAGTAGCTGTATGCCTGAGTGTATAACTGGTTGCTGATTGCGTAATAGTAGCTTTGCACGAGCTTCTGAGGCGTGGAGCGGTCGTCGATGTAGTCCCAGCTTCCCGCCATGCTTCCTGAGGGAAACTGCAACCCACTAGTCAGGGCAACAGCGGCACTGAGATGGAAGAGTTTGTGTGAGATCATCTTTGGCAAACTCTCTCTACGAGTTCGGGGCTTGTCACGGCAATCAGTCCGGTTTCCTCTTCCGACCTGAATTTCTGCTGATAGCGGCATTCAAAGTCCCTCTATCTGTTCCGGAGTGATGATCTTGACGTCCTTCTTCGTGATCAGCGGTTTGGCGGCAATGCGCCAGGCGGCCAGGTGCGGGGAGGCGAAGTGCTTTTCCAGAACATCCCGGTTTTGCCAGTGTTCGACGAAAACAAAGGTTTGAGGATCTGAGATACTTTGGTGAAAATCGTAGGACAGGCATCCTGGTTCCTTGCGCGTTTCGGCAATGCAAAGTCGGGTTGCCTCGACAAGGGCGTCTCGGTTTTCCTGCGTTGTCTTCATGGTCGCGATGATAAAGATCATAAGAAATTCCGGAGAGGATTAGGTCGGTTGAGCGCCTCAAGAGTTACACGTTTTGCGGCGTGTGGCATCGGAAAATTCTGAAAATCTATCGAAAGTTTATTGAACTTACTCCCTTTGTTGATACCCAAAGCTGGCCGATTCTGATCGGGACGGTGCTTGAGGGACAGCTTTGGAGAGAGCGTTGCGGATTATCGGACTTGTATTGATCGCGGCTGCGTGCCTGGTGCCGGTTTACTGGTTCATGCCTTTGGCCGCGACAAGAGACCCCCTGGCGGTCTTTAGCCAGTATCTTGGTTCCGCAGCACTTGTTTTGATGGGCATCAACCAGTTCATCGCAACGCGCCCGCCGGGTCTGGAAACTGTATTCGGATCTCTGGACCGCATTTATGTGCTGCACAAATGGCTTGGCGTTGTGGCTATGGTGGCCCTGGGGCTTCACGATATCGTCGATGCAGAAATGAACGGACTTCGGGGCGGCCCCCTTTCCGGTATCGCGGAAGATATCGGTGAAGTCAGTCTCTACGGGCTTTTGATTCTGGCGCTGGCGTCGGTGATCACGTTCATTCCTTATCACTTGTGGAAATGGAGCCATCGGCTCATTGGAATTTTCTTCTTTCTCGGAGCGTTCCACTTTTTCTTCATCGAGAAACCGTTCTCGAATTCGGATCCGCTCGGGCTCTATATTTCGGCATTCTGTCTTCTCGGGATCTTTAGTTACCTCTGGATGTCCCTGTTGAAGCCGTTGGCGCCGCGCGGACACCCTTATGCCGTTTCTTCCGTGAAACACCTCGGTGGTTTGACCGAGGTCGAGTTGACGCCAAAGGGGCGGGGCTTGAAGCACAAAGCGGGTCAGTTCGCATTTTTGTCGTTTAAGGGAAACGGACTGACAGAAGAACATCCCTTCACGCTCAGCTGTGCGCCTGCGCAAGACAGAACACTAAGGTTCTCGATCAAGGACCTTGGCGACTACACTCGGCGTTTGCGCCAAGGTGTGCAGGTGGGGGCTGAGGCATTGGTTTCCGGCCCTTATGGACACTTTTCCATGCCATCGGGGCGTGACCCGCAGGTGTGGGTCGGCGCAGGGGTCGGCATCACTCCATTTCTTGCGTTTGCGGAAAGCCTCAAGGGAAAACAGACCGGGCCGGTCAAGCTCTATTACTGCGTGCGCGAACGCGACGACATTCCCTACGCTGTCGACCTGGAAAAGATTGCAGAAGAAGTTGGCAACCTTGAAGTTATCATCGTCAATTCAGCGGAAGGGGTTCGTCTGACGCCCGAACGCATCATAGCTGATCTCGGTGGAAGTGTTTCGCAAGCGCACCTGTTCTTCTGCGGGCCTGTCGCCATGCGCAAGGCCTTGAAGAGCGGACTGGTCCTGAAAGGACTTCGCGCGAGCCGGTTTCATTTTGAGGAATTCCAGATGCGAACCGGGATCGGCTTGGCAACTCTGGCTGCCTGGCTGTGGGACCGGGGCATTTATGCCGTTGAAAAGCGCCGGGCAGAGAAGCCGCAAGCCGCTGAATAGTCCCGGCCCGCATCGGCTGTCGATCAAGCGAGAATTCAAAAGGACGATTTCTCGACAGGAACCGGCTTGCCTTTCAAAGTCTTTTGACGTTTACGTAAAAGCAAGCCGGATATGCGGCGCATTTTGAAAACCATAAGGGAGCGCCGATGCAGCCACTAATGACTGGTCAGGAAATCATGGAGCTGCTGGACAAGGAGTTCCCGCAGATTCATGCCGGTGGACGTGTGTATTCCATTGACAGTGTGTCGCCAGGCGAAGCAGTTGTTCGATTGAGCGCAAACGAGCTTCATTTGCGTCCCGGAGGGACCGTGTCGGGACCTTCCATGATGGCATTGGCGGATCTGGCGGCGTATGTTGTGATCTTGGCCCATATTGGGCCGGTCGCCCTGGCGGTGACAACAAATCTCAACATCAACTTTCTCCGCAAGCCCGAGGCGGGGGACCTGCTGGGAACGTGCCGGTTGCTCAAGCTCGGAAAGCGACTTGCGGTCGTGGAATGCGGGATTGCAGGAGAAGGGGATGAAGACCTTGTTGCGCACGCGACGGCGACCTATTCGGTGCCGCCGCGATGAAGGCACTGTCTAAGCTGGAACCTTCGTTTCCTTTTGGCTGAACAAGCTTTCCAGATCTTCCGAATACTCAACGACGCGATTTCTGCCCTGCCTTTTGGCTGCATAGACAGCAAGATCGGCACGGTGCAGCGCCGATTGCCGGGTGTCGGCCCCGGAAGTGACGTACGCCCCAACACTCAGGCTGGGAACATAATCGGTGTTTTCGCGTCGGCACGGCTCGTTGGCTGCCTCCATGACATGCCGGTAAAGGCGACGTAACTCCCCTGGCGTCGTGTTCGGAAACATGATTACGAACTCGTCTCCGCCGAATCGACCGACAATGTCACTCTCGTTCCTGGTGCTTGAGCGTAGAATGTCGGCAACATGTTTCAGCAGCTTGTCACCGCACGCGTGCCCGAACTGATCGTTGACCTGCTTGAAGTGGTCGACGTCTACAAAAAGAATGCCAAGGTTTCCGTTTTCTGTTTCGTTAGCGAAGTGTTCGTCCAGAAATTTCGACACGCTTTCGCGGTTCAAAACACCTGTCAGGTGATCGTAGCGGGTCAGTTCAAGCAATTGCTTGTCCTTGCGCATTAATTGACGCGTTCTGCGTACATAGGCCAAGGCAGGCAAAAGCAGGACGGCGATTGTGCCGACGATAAGATAACCGCTCATCCACTGAAACGACTCTTCCAGCGCTTCCTCAAAGTCGCTCACATCGACATAGACCTCGAGGGCGCCGATCCGTTCACCGGACGGCAGGTCGGCGGGCAGGTAAACCTCAACATAGGTATCGACGGTTTCTGCCGAGGCCTCTTCATCGTCGTGGTCGTGAAAGAACACCGCGGATTGGCCGGTCTCAATGACGCCTAACGCCTTGGCATTGAAGAGCTTGGTCGGTTCAAGGACGCCTGAATCCGACAGCAGGGTTTGCATTCCGTCCTTGTTGAACATGACAAACCGAATGACGCCGACCAGCGCAAATGAATCTTTGAACCGGTTGATTTCCGAAGGCGTCGCAATGCCCTTCTCGACCATGCGCCGCGCGGAAGGAGTTGTTTTGAGAAAATTGCTGGCCCAGGACTGCGCGCGAATTTCCGCGCTTTTTCGAAGGGCAACCTGTGCCTGCCAGTCTATCAAGGCGTCGAATGCGACGGTAAACAGAAACACAAGCGCCGATGCGCTGGCCAGAGCAAGCAGAAGGGGATTCCTGTATTTGGGTTTGAGGCCCGCTAGACCCATATGCCGCTCCATCGCACCAAAGTGCCGTGAAATGTAGCGCTCAGGATTTAAATCTGAGTAAAGCAACTGCCCCGTGTTGATTTGTGGGATGCAGCTTTGAGGCGGAGAAGAGGGCCCATAAAAGCGAACAAAATTGTGGTAATATAATACCGTTTTTGTAAGTCGTTGAAATATATAAGGAAAGTGTTAGAATACTGAAAAATTGCTTCTTGACCAGGTTTTTGGGTGAGCGTATAAGCTGCCTCGAACGAATTTGAGGTCCGTTCGCTGGCTTTATCAGCCGCGCGGGCCTTTTCTTTAACGTCCAGAAACGGATCAGTCTCATGAAGACCTTCTCTGCCAAGCCGGCTGAGGTCGAGAAAAAGTGGATCTTGATCGACGCAGAAGGCATGGTTGTCGGCCGTCTCGCCGCATACATTGCCAATCACCTGCGCGGCAAGCATCTGCCGACCTACACGCCTCACATTGACACCGGTGACAACGTCATCGTCATCAATGCTGACAAGGTTGTGCTCACCGGCCGTAAATACGACAACAAGAAATACTACTGGCACACCGGTCACCCGGGCGGCATCAAGGAGCGCACCGCGCGTGCAATCCTGGAAGGCCGTTTCCCGGAGCGTGTCCTGGAGAAAGCCGTTCAGCGTATGATGCCGGGCGGTCCGCTGTCCAACAAGCAGCTGAAGAACCTCAAGGTTTACGCTGGTCCGAACCACCCGCACGAAGCTCAGTCGCCGGAACTCGTCGACGTGAAGGGCCTCAATGCAAAGAATGACGGCAAGAGGGCTTAACAATGGCTGAGCTGCAATCCCTGGAAGAACTGGGCGGCGCGGTCGAAACCGCAGCCCCTGAAGCTCCGGTCCATGTCCAGAAGCTGGACGCACAGGGCCGTGCATACGCTACCGGTAAACGTAAAGACGCGATCGCTCGCGTCTGGATCAAGCCGGGCACTGGCAAGATCATCGTCAACAAGAAGGACTTCACCGAGTATTTCGCTCGTCCGGTTCTTCAGATGATCCTGCAGCAGCCGATCATGCTGACTGATCGTGCTGGCCAGTATGACGTCATCGCGACCGTTACCGGTGGTGGTCTGTCCGGTCAGGCTGGTGCTGTGCGCCACGGCCTGTCCAAGGCTCTGACCCACTACGAGCCGGAGCTGCGTGCCGTCCTGAAGAAGAATGGCTTCCTGACCCGCGATAGCCGCGTTGTTGAACGTAAGAAGTTCGGTAAGCGCAAGGCTCGTCGGTCCTTCCAGTTCTCCAAGCGTTAATCGCTGGACCAACTGGTACTCCAAATTCGAGAAACCCGCTGGAGCGATCCGGCGGGTTTTTTGCTGGCGAGGTGTAAATCGCAGAGGAGTTCAAGGCTTCTGCAACGAAATGATTTCCGGTATAGCGTTTCGTGAAAACCTTGAAACAAAGAGCATTGCCCATCGTGTTGAAATCTCTGATTTCAGATAGCGATAGCTGATCCTGTCTTTTAACTAAGTGCTCTGGCAAGTCCTCCTCTAGCGAGGCAGATTTCAACAACCCGTTGGTCTCGTCCGGGACAGAACGGCCAAGATCAATCAGGTGGAAATGAGCCAGGCGAAGTTTCTCGAAGGCAATCTGTTCAAGCATGTCAGCGTGATGTCGTTGACGGCATCTGTCGGCCTGATGGCGATCTTTGCAGTCGATTTTGTCGACATGATTTTCATATCGATGCTTGGCAAGGACGAACTGGCTGCAGCCGTCGGCTATGCGGGCGCCATCCTGTTTTTTACAACGTCCTTCAACATCGGTGTTGCGATTGCGGCTGGAGCTCTGGTTGCCCAGGCACTAGGGGCAGGGGACCGATCCAAAGCTCGCAAGAGGGCGTCGAGCGCTCTTACCGTTGGGATCCTGTTTTCTTCCGTATTTGCGCTGTTTGTCTGGCTCGGGCTCGGGCAGCTGGTCTCGCTGATCGGAGCGCGAGGTGTCACTCATGAACTGGCAGTCCACTATCTTGCGATCATCGTCCCGACATTGCCTTTACTTTTGCTGGGAATGGCTGGCGGCGCGATCCTGAGAGCGCATGGTGATGCCAGGCGCGCGATGATTTCAACGATTGTCGGCGGTGTGGTCAACGCGGTTCTGGATCCCATCCTGATATTCGGTCTCGACCTCGAACTCACCGGGGCAGCCCTTGCAAGTGCTGCCTCGCGTGTCGCTATCGCGGCCTACGCGCTCCTTCCCATTTTCCGCTATCACGGCGGGCTCAGTCTGCCGCGCCCCAAAGATCTGGCAATGGATCTGCCTCCGATATCAGCCATTGCTTTTCCCGCCATCCTGACGCAGTTGGCAACACCCGTCGGGCAGGCCTGGGTCACAAGGTCGATGGCCGAGTTCGGAGAAGATGCCGTTGCCGGTATGGCAATCGTCGCGCGTATGACACCGCTTGCCTTCGGGACGATCTTTGCTCTCTCCGGAGCGGTTGGTCCGATAATCGGCCAGAATTACGGGGCAGGGCAATATGACCGCGTGCGGGGTACGCTCCGGGAAGCTCTGCTTTTCACTGCCTTGGTGGTCGGTTTTGCCGCGCTTGTACTGTTTGTCCTTCGAGAGCCGATTGCACGCCTCTTTGAAGCCGATGGCATGGCCCTGACCTTGATCTACCTGTTCTGCGGTCCTCTGGCGTTGGCCTTCTTCTTCAACGGGATGCTCTTTGTTGCCAACGCGTGTTTCAACAATCTTGGGCGGCCATTTTATTCCACATGGATGAACTGGGGCCGGCACACGCTCGGAACCATTCCATTTGTCTGGTTGGGAAGTTCGCTTTATGGAGCTCCGGGCGTCCTGATCGGACAGGCGGCAGGTGGCGTTGTCTTCGGTATTGCAGCCATTCTGCTGGTTCGAGTGGTGATCAAGGATGTTGAGGTTCATCACGAGGTGCCAAAGCGCCCCGGACTATTCCAGCGGCAGGCCCGTCAGGTTATCCTGTTCTTTTCCAGGAGGTGAATTGGCTTCGCTAGCCAATCGCCTTGCCTGTAGATCCCTTTTCATTTCGAAGTCGGCTGCTCAACCGAAGCATCTTTCGAAATTTCGGGCATTCCATGTGCGATGGAGCCGGACATTCGGCAACATGATGGATCAGGTCCCGCAGGTGTGAGAGCCGTTCAATCTGACGGTCGAGGTCGTCAGCCTTGTCAAAGAGCACTTGTCGGGAGAGGGCGGGGCGACCGTCCGGGCCAAACATGCCCTTTACTTCATCAAGAGAAAAACCGGCAGCACTTCCAAGCGTGATGAGTGCCAGCTGGTCGAGGATTTCCGGCCCAAACAGCCGTTTCAATCCGCGCCGGCCGACAGAGGTGATCAGCCCTTTTTCTTCGTAATGCCGAATGGCCGACGCAGCGATACCTGTTTGCTGCGCCACTTCTGAAATATCCAATAATTTCATCTCTTGACCTCAAGTCGACTTGAATTTGTAGGCTGGCCGTCATGGTTCAAAAAGGCAAGGGAAATATCGTGTCGGATACATCACAAAGACATCGTCCGATCTGGATGGACGTTGCGGCTATCGGTCTGCTCATGACGGCGACGTTGAAGATCATGGCGAATGCCACAATCAGTCCCGCTCTGCCGGCACTGGAAGAGAGTTTTGCAGGCGAACCGGGGGCAGCTTACCTCACGCGGTTTCTGGTCTCGGCACCATCTCTGACCGTGGTTCTGGTTGCACCGCTTGCTGGCGTTGCGGCTGATCGCTATGGCCGCGGTCCGTTACTGATTGCGGGCATTCTGCTGTTCGTAATGGCCGGTACGGCAGGTGCATATTTGCCGGACCTGACGTCGATACTCGTCAGTCGCCTGGTGCTCGGTGTTGCCGTGGCGCTGGCGATGACGGCGCAGGTTGCGCTTGTTGGGGATCTGTTCAGCGGGTCCCGGCGGAGTGCCTTTATGGGATTGCAAACGACCGCAATCAATTTGTGCGGGCTCTTGTTCATCGGACTGGCCGGATATCTCGCCGGTCTGTCTCCAAGGTTGCCGTTTCTGGTCTACGCATTGCCTGTTCTGGCGTTGCCGTTTCTCTTGTCGATACATCGGCGGGAGGATCATTCTGGTCAGGGGGAGGCCGGGAAAGGCGATGCAGGTTTGCCGCTCGCCTCGAGGGCGCATTGGTTGATGCCGGCTCTCCTTGTCGGGGCGCTGACAACGGTCACGGTCATGTTGTTCTTTCTCATGCCGAGCCAGTTGCCATTCTATCTGGATGCAAATGGGTTTGACAGTGCAAGCGCGACAGCGATTGGTCTTGGTACCTTGATGTTGTGCGGCGCGGGTGTGGCGATGACGTTCAAGCGTTTGAGCGAAAGTCTTGGGTTGGCGTCCACTCTGGCTGTCGGCTACGCGATGATGGCGGCGGGATTTGCCGTTCTGGCGCTCGAGGTAAGCTGGCTGTTCGTGTTGACTGGGGCGGGAGCAATCGGCGCAGGCTACGCGCTGGTTCAACCGGGCTTCCTGTCTCTTGCTCTTCAAGTGGCGCCCGTCGAACGACGTGGGAGCGTGTCGGGAATCGTGACGACGAGCATGTTCCTTGGACAGGTCATCTCTCCATTTGCGCTGACACCGTTCATTCAGACGGTCGGATTTGCCTATGTCTACTTTGGCACATCGCTGTCTTTCGTCTTGTTGGCTCTGGCTGTTGTCCTGTTGATGCTGCCTCGTGCCCGGCCGCAACGGGAAGTCCGTTAGGCTTGGTAAACTGCATGTCGAACGTTTTCCGAATGGAAGAGCGGACGCAATGTTCTCGCTTGCTGTCTAGTTTGGAAACACCAGTATCTTGACTGGAAGCAGCAGTGACTGTGCTCGGATCACGATGGCATTGGCGATCCCCATGCCATCGACGATCCGGGACAGAAATGCGGAAAAGCCGGATATTTCGCCCGCCTTGATTGCCTTTTCGTGACTGGAATAGGCGACGCCGATGCACCGGCTGCCGGGTGGCACGTGGTCCGCATGACCAGCGTATAGCGGCTCAATGATGGTCAGGATCGTTCCCGGCCTGGCTCGGTCCTGTATGTCGATCAACTGGTCGGAAGGGCGAAGCTGACCGGAGGCGATGACGGCCTGGACCTCAATGACTTTCATCGGAATGACGCTGAGCGGTTTTGAAGCGCAGGTGATTTCAACGATGGTTCCGGGATGAAGCACCTGTGCCGAAATCTGACCGAACCCTGCCTGAAAACGGCCTCGTCCCGAGCCTTCGGGTATGAGAATACCCGCTGGACGAAGAATGGGATTGACCAAGTCTCCCGGTTTCAGTTTGAACTGCCTCACTGTCCCGTTGGTTCCGGCATAAACCGTTGATTTCTCGATTTCGGTTTGAGCCTGGGCAAGAGCCGCTTCCGCGCTGGCTCTTTGGGCCGGAAGGAGCGTGTCCAGCCTTCCTGCGATCGCGTCCCTTTGTGCTTTGCTTGCCTGCAGTGTTCCCTGAAGCCCTTCGACTGTAAGGCGCAGACGTTCGATTTCCTGTTCGCTTACGACATTCTGGTTGCGTTCTGAAAGGCTTTGCCGGCGATTGAGCTCATCTTCTGCCTGGCGCAACTGGCTTTCAGCCGCTGTGATGTTTCCTTCTGCTGCCAACAACTCGGATCTGGCAACGGTCACAGCGGCGTCGACCTCCGCAATGCGCCGGCGGGCGGTTTCGGCGGCGGCGCGCTGGCGCTGTGTGTCGAGACGGAAAATGGCATCACCAGCGCGCACAAATTCATTGTCCGAAACATAAACTTCTTCAACCCGACCGGGCCTGTCGCTGAGAATGGAGACCGTCCGGAACAAAGACGTGACGTTTGAAGTGGTCGGGTGGAAATAGAAGATGATGGTAAGAAGAGAAATGGCCAGCACCGCGCAAGCCGTGATCCCCCAGCGCAGTTCGTACCAGACCGTAAACAGGTTGATTTCGTGGCCGAGCCGTTTGCCCTGCTTGTGTCGGCGGTAGAGATAATCCGGCACGATGGTGACCAGAGCGCTGAAGAAAAGTTCAAGCATCGCTTTGCCCCGGCTTCTTCAATCGTCTCCTGAAACTTCGAATATGTACCGGAACAACGATCTTGGAGAGTGGTATGGCTGCCAGCAGAAGGGCAGCAATCCAGAAGGCGTTGTTCATGAAGAACAGCGAGAGAAGTCCCAAAATGCCGACAATCTGCAATTGGGTTTTACCCAGTCCGGACGCCATTCGATCCGGAAGAGCCTGAATTGTGAAATAGAGCGCACCGAACCCAAGAAGAATCGCAACCAGGGCAAATGCGACGGCGATGAAGAGAAGATCGGTCGCTCCAGGTCCCGTGACGAAAAAGGGTGCCGGGTCGGGTTGAATATCGCTACTTAGAAATTCCATATCGCAATGCCTCGATATGTTCGAGCATCGCGATAGTAGACAAGGTTGGGAAGAGCGAGACAATTCGCATTTTTTGCGAGTTTTCCTTGAGACTTACGCTCGCACACCGTTTCGAGCAGTACCTTATGTGGGTTTGGAGGCTTTTCCAGCCACGTAGGTTTCAACTACGGCCCGGTCATCGCCCAGCGTCTGCAGCACGAAAAGTTCCTCGGAAAGGGAAGTGGCCGTTTCCATGCGAAGAGCCATTGTTGGAGTTGCTCTGGAATTCAAAACGACGAGGTCGGCATCGGTTCCGACGTCCAGCGTTCCAATCCGGTCAGAAAGGGAAAGTGCCTTGGCGTTGCCCAGTGTCGCCCAGTAAAAGGTGATAAGCGGATGCAGGCGTTGACGTTGCATCTGCAGCACTTTGTAGCCCTCGTCGAGGGTTCGTAGCATCGAGTAGTTGGTGCCACCGCCAACATCTGTCGCTATGGCAGTGCGAACTCCGGCAATTTCAAGGCGGGCCTTGTCGAACAGGCCGCTGCCGAGAAAGAGATTGGACGTCGGGCAGAAAACGGCGACTGACCCCGTTTCCTTCATGACGCCGAGCTCACGCTCATTCATGTGAAGACAGTGTCCGAGCAACGTCTTGTGACCCAACAGACCGAAGGTCTCATAAACATCCAGATAGTCATCCGCTTCCGGAAAGAGCTCCCTGGTGAAGGCGATCTCGTTGTGGTTTTCGTTGATGTGCGTTTGCAGGTGACAATCAGGATGTTCCTTCATGAGCGTTCCTGCGGCTTCCAGCTGAGCGGCCGTCGACGTGATCGCGAAGCGCGGAGTGACGACGTAATGAGCACGGCCCTTGCCATGCCATTTTTCCAGCAAGGCCTTGCTGTCGTCGTAAGAGTTCTGTGCGGTATCACACAGGCCGGCAGGGGCGTTGCGATCCATCATGGTTTTGCCACCCAGCATCAACATGCCCCGTAGTTCGGCTTCTTCGAAATAGCTGTCGACTGAATTCGGATGGCTGGAGCAGTACGCGCTTGCTGTGGTTGTCCCGTGGGCGAGCAGGGCGTCGTAGAACTCTCTGGCGATTCTTTTGCCGTGATCTTTGTCGGCAAACTTCATTTCTTCCGGGAATGTGTAGTCGTTCAACCAATCCAGAAGCTGGTCCGCCCATGAAGCGATGACCTGAGCCTGCGGAAAATGAATGTGCGTGTCGATGAAACCGGGCAAAAGCAGATGAGGCCGATGGTCGACAACTTCTATGCCTTCCGGGGCCACTGCAGTGATTTCGGCAAAGGACCCTCGTTCAATGATCCTGCCTTGTGAGACGAGCAGTGCCCCATCTTCCTCATAGGTGTAGGCGGCTGTGTCTTCAGGGCCCTCGGGAGCCGATGCGAAGGTGAGCAGCCTGCCGCGCAGGATCTTGGATTTCAGGTCTGCCAAAGGTCGATGTCCTTGTTATTTGATCAGCGGTCGCCGAGAGGTAGGGTCAATTTGGTTTCTTGAAAAGCTAATCTCAAGTCAGAGACAAACGCTCAGCGGAGAAGAAGCCGCTTGGGGCGAGGTTGTGACAATGACTTGGCCGATCCTTGCGCAGGCTGTGTCAATCGGGTCCCGGCATGCTTGAACTCGCATCAGGCGGAGGTGAAGCCGGATCGGAATGCGAAGACATTTCGATGGTCACATGCCCGATTCCATGCACTGCCTTCAACCGCGTACGCATCTTTTGCACGATTGCCGGGGACTGGTCGTCGGCAAGAACAACCGCATGCATGGTTGCGTTGACCTTGCCTTCGGCCAGAGACCACAGATGAATGTGATAAACATCTTGAAGTTCAGGAATTTCGGCCAGCAGATCCCGCCGGATCTCCTCGCGATCGATTTGTGCAGGTGCGCCTTCCAGCAGGATGTGAGCGGACTGGCGCATGACGGTGACGGCTGAGCGGACAATGAGAAGGGCGACAAACACCGACAGGATCGGGTCGATCGGGTACCAGCCTGTGAAATAGATTATGACCGCTGCGGCGATCGCGGCGACGGAACCGAGCAGATCTCCCAGCACATGCAGGATCGCCGACCTCATGTTGAGCGATCCGTCGCCACCTCGCTGGAGGATCAGGAAGGCGCCGATATTCACCAGGAGGCCCAGAACCGCGATAGTGAACATCGGTCCTGCAAGAACGGTCTCCGGTTCCATGAGCCGCCCTGCAGCTTCCACACAAATCCAGATAGTGACGACAAGCAGGAAGATTGCATTGGCAAACGCAATCAGAACAGGAAGACGATCACGGCCATAGGTCAGGCGGGCATCTGGCGGTTTCTTGGATTGCTGAAAGGCCCACCAGGCAAGTCCCAGTGACGCGGCATCGGTGACCATGTGGATGGCATCGGCCATGAGTGCCAGCGAACCGGCAAGCCACCCGCCGATGAGCTCGGCAAACATGAAGCCTGCAATCAGAAGCCCGGCCCATGCAACGGCACGCGCATTCTTGTCCGTTACCTCGGGTGTGTGGTCATGATCGTGCCCGTTCTCATGATCATGAGCAGCCTCTGGGCTGCCGGCGCGTGGTGAAGAAAGATGTTCTGAATGGGACATTGATCAACTCGATTTCTTCAGCAGCGCCTCTGCGCAGGTCTGATTTCCGTGCCGCGTTGTTTGTGCGATTGGGACCAATCGGCAGACAAAGTGCCTTGGGGCGTTCTTAGGAACTGACAGACCTCCGGTTCCTCTGATAAGACCAATTCCGTTTTAACATTTGGTGTTTGTCCTTGTGGTTGGAACAAGCTGCAACCTGGTGTTTTGCAGTTGACAGGCAGACCCACTCGAAACCGGGGAACAGTTGATGTCAGCAGACTTACCGCGCTCTACCGACAACGCGTTTTTGGGAACATCCGTCAAGGGCGGATCGCATGAACCGACATATGCCGGCGCGCTGTCTTTCATGCGACGCAGATACAGCCGCGATCTTGAGGGCATCGATCTTGCTGTCTGGGGCATTCCGTTTGATGCTTCAGTGTCCAACCGTCCAGGTGCGCGTTTCGGTCCGCAGGGTGTGAGGAGGGCGTCGGCAATTTTCGACGGGGACCCGCAATATCCATTTCACATGGACCCGTTTGAAACACTCGCCTGCGTGGACTATGGCGACTGTGTTTTCGATTACGGGCGAAATCCGGATATTCCCGGACATATCGAAGCCCAGGCCGCAGATATTCTGGCAACCGAAACACACTTGTTCTCAATCGGTGGCGACCATTTCGTCACTTACCCCCTCTTGAAGGCGCATGTTGCCAAACACGGGCCGGTCGCCCTCGTTCAATTCGATGCGCATCAGGATACATGGTCGGATGAAGGAGATCGGATCGATCATGGAACTTTCACTGGACGAGCCGTTCGTGAAGGGCTGATCGATCCTGAAAGGTCCATTCAGATCGGGATACGCACACACGCGCCGGAGACCTGTGGGCTGGAGATCATTTATGGCCACGAGATGGACGATCTCGGAATAAGGGGTGTGGTTGAACGGATCAAATCAAGGGTGGGGGCAGGGCCTGCCTACATGACATTCGACATCGATTGTCTCGATCCGGCTTTCGCTCCTGGAACCGGGACACCGGTTTCCGGAGGTCTCTCGTCCCGAGAAGCGCTTTCGATTCTTCGGGAATTGGGTGATCTTGACTTTGTTGGTGGAGATGTCGTTGAAGTGGCGCCTGCCTATGACCACGCGGATATCACATCCATCGCCGGTGCCAGCGTGGCGCTGACCTACATCGGACTTCTGGCCGAGCGACGCAAACGCTAGTTTCGCTGCCTGGCTTGCCCATGCATGATCTGCTTCGGTAAAAAGGGGCAGATCTTCAGGGTTTTCTTTTGCGGATCAGTTTGTTGTCGTTGACTGGTTTTTCTGTCCAGAAACGATAGAGCGGTGCCTTGTCCTTCATCTCATTGTAAAGGCCAATGAGTTTTCCCAGACAAACAGCCTGAGCGGCATATGCAACCAGCAGACCGGTTGCCGTGAGCAGCAGCGAAGACGATACCGCTCCAAGCATTGCAATCAGTGTGCCCGTCCAGAACACCAGATACAGGATTGTGATTTTCTGATTCACATCTGCCGGAATGGGAATGAGCAATCTGTTTAGCCAGATCCGTTCTCCGTAGCTTGCACGTCGGGCCCAGCTATCGGCCTGTTGCTTCCCGGAAAGCAAACTTGGCAGTTTGAAAAGAAGCAGTAAGACGCCGGCAAGCAGCACCACCGAAAAGAGGCCTCCCACAAGAAGCTTTGCCCAGATTGCAGCCGACAAAAGGGCAGGCGCGACAATTTTGGCATATGTGGACACGGACCCGACCGGGCCGGCAGCACGGCTTTTCAGAAGCAGCAAGGGCGTATTGATACCGGACGCATCATTTTGCGTGACATGGGCGTTGGGCAGTTGGTGGCGTTGTGTGATTTGCATGATCTGATTTGTGCTAACGGGTATCTCTCGATCATACCCGTGTGGGGCGGGCATTGGCAAATGTATACTGCGGGCCCTGCTGGTAAGAAATATTTGAAACAACCTGTGGGAAGTATCGGTTTGATTAGTAATTAAACCAGTATCAATCAGTACTTCTAAAACTTTAGTGGGGGTTGTTGGGTGATCGAGCTTAGTCGCGCCTGAATATTCAAAAATAGATGTGAACTCAACGTAATTTCAGGTTGTATTAAGGGTTGATTAGTTTGAAGTTGGCAAAAATATTTTGTTTTTCGTTGATCGTTTAAAGAAAATCGAGTCGGGGCATGATCTCAAAATGGGGCAGGGCTGCTGGGGATGACTGCAAAAATGATAATGAAACATCTCTCGCGGACGAGCTAACCCGTCTGAACAGGACGGTGCACCTTCAAAGGGATGACGAGCTTTCAATCAGTGGTGAATGGCTTCAGACCCTGGTGAATCAGGTTTCGGACTACATCTTCGTAAAAGACAGGCAGTTCCGCTTTGTGATGGCAAACCAGCAGGTTGCCCGCGAGTTCGGAATTGAGGATCCGGCCGAACTTATCGGCAAGACCGACCTTGATTTGCACCCGCTCAAGGCCGGAATGAGGTTTCAGGCCGTCGAAGTGGAAATCATCGCTACTGGAAAGCCCAGGATCGACTTTGAAGAGTTTTCCTTTCTGTCGAACGGAAAGCGAAGATGGGTGTCGTCTTCGAAGTATCCAGTTCTGGGAAAAGACGACGAAGTGGTCGGAATTGTCGGAATCTCTAGAGACATAACAGAACGAAAGAAAGCCGAACTTCTTCAGGAAGGGCAGAATAAGGTCCTGCAGGAGATTGTTTCGGGAAAGTCGCTCAATGACGTTCTGGAAACACTTGTCCTGACGATCGAGAGCCAGCTTGATGGCGTAATGGGTTCTGTCATGCTGGTTGACGAAGCCGGCGCATGTCTAAGGTCTGCCGTTGCTCCGAATTTGCCAAAGGACTTTTTTGAAGGGGCAGACGGAATACCCATCGGGCCGAAAGTCGGGTCTTGTGGCACTGCGGTCTTCAGACGAGAAAACGTCTTTGTTGACAACATTCTGGAAGACAAACTCTGGGAAGACTACCGGGAATTCGTCGAGCAGTTTGAAATGCGCTCATGTTGGTCGGTGCCCTTTTTCGGCAATGACGGCAAGGTTCTTGGAACCTTCGGGCTTTACTCCATGGAAGTTCGGGAACCGACGGAACATGAACGCAACCTTGCCATGGAAGCAGCACGCCTCGCGTCCATCGCCGTTGAGCGAGACCGGGCAGAAAGCCGGATCAGATTTCTTGCCCACCATGACGTGCTGACCGGATTGCCCAATCGGCAGGAGTTCAAATCCCGGCTTGAGGAGAAGGTTGAAAGCTGCAAGCAGACGGGAGATCCCGTTGCCGTGGTGTTTGTCGATCTGGACAACTTCAAATTCGTCAATGACAGCTTCGGTCATACAATCGGAGATCAGGTCCTGACCATCGTTGCAGAGCGCCTCATGACTGTTCACGACGGTGAGCATCTGGCAATCCGTTTCGGAGGCGACGAGTTCGTTTTGATCGTCGATGGCGAAGTGGCTTCGGAAGCCAAACTTGCGAGTTTCATGACGCAGTTACGAGAAGAAGTTACCAGGACTATTCATATTGGCGACCTTTGCTTTCACGTAACTTGCAGCATCGGAGCCGCGCGTTTTCCTGAAGATGCGTCGGACGCCGGTCAGCTTTTGAAGAATGCCGACAAAGCGATGTTCGAAGCCAAGTCCTCAGGTAGGGACGGTTTCAAGGTTTTCGAACAGGAAAGGCCGGAAAGATCCGTCAACAAACTGACCTTACTAGAGGAGATGCGGTCAGGTATCGAGAATGGCGAATTTTTCCTTGAATATCAGCCACAATACAATCTTGTCAGCGGCCGCATCATTGGTGCAGAAGCGCTGGCGCGCTGGAACCACCCGGTCCTTGGAAGGATGATGCCGGGAGAGTTCATCACGCTTGCCGAGGAAAGCGGACTAATCGTTCCTCTTGGACGTTGGGTTGTTCACGAAGCCTGCCGTCAGAACAAGGAATGGCAGGATGCAGGACTGTCTCCCATAACAATCGGGGTCAATGTTTCGGCGAGGCAATTCAGAGATTCGACGCTCGTGGCGGATGTTCGCGGCGCACTCCAGCAGACAGGACTTCCTGCAAACTTTCTGGAACTGGAGTTGACCGAAAGCCTGTTGATGCAGAATGCAGATCAGGCAGTCGGGGTGATGGATGAGTTTCGCCGGATTGGCGTCAAACTTGCCATTGATGATTTCGGCACAGGATACTCCAGCCTGGCCGCCCTGAAGAGTTTCCCATTGACCCGCTTGAAGATCGACCAGAGCTTCATCCGCGATCTCGATTTTGGTGAATCCGACCGGTCAATAGCGCGTGCCATTATTTCGCTCGGCCGTGAGCTGGGTTTGAATGTGGTTGCCGAAGGTGTCGAGACCGCGAAACAGCAGGCCTTCCTGGCCAGCTGCCGCTGTGAGACCGTGCAGGGGTTCCACTTTGGCCGCCCGATGAAGGCGGACAAGTTCGGCAAGTTGCTGGGAATGACGCTCACACCGTTAGCGGCGCATTTCGGTTAGTCGAGATCCGCGGCAATAGTCGAATTTCAAATCCAGTCGAGCGGCTGTTGATGGTTGCTCGGTTAGATCCGCAGGGTTTGGGGACTCAGACCTTTTTCATCACATAGGAACCTGGGGCGTCTTCCAGAATTTTTACTCGATTGGCCCCTGGCTTGCGCGCTTTTGCAGTCGTGTCGTCTTGAGACCGGATCCACTGATCCCAATACGGCCACCAGGAACCTGGATGTTCTTCGGCTTTCTTGAGCCAGTTCTCGAGCGCGCCCTTGGCTTCCCCGCCAGTCCAGAATTGGTACTTGTTCCGTGCCGGAGGATTGACGACACCGGCAATATGACCGGAGCCGGCAAGAACATACTCAACCGGTCCACCAAAGCAGCCAGAACCGAGAAAGACCGACTTTGGTGGAGCGATATGGTCTTCCCGGGTCGCCAGGTTGAAAATCGGGATCTTGACCTCTGAGAGGTCCAGCGTTTCTCCGTCTATTTCCATCTCGCCCTTGGACAGTTTGTTGTCCAGGTAACAATTTCGCAAATAGAACGAGTGGTTTGCCGCCGGCATGCGGGTGGAATCGGAGTTCCAGTAGAGCAGATCGAACGGGAAGGGCTCCTGACCCTTGAGGTAGTTGTTCACCACGTAAGACCAGATCAAGTCATTCGATCGCAACATGTTGAATGCTGAGGACATCTTGGAGCCGTCGAGATATCCGTGTTCGGCCATGCGTTTTTCGAGAAGAGAAATCTGCTCCTCGTCAACGAACACTTTCAAATCGCCCGCAAAAGTAAAGTCGACCTGAGTCGTGAAGAACGTTGCGGACTTGATGCGCTCGTCGCCGACGCGCGCCATGTAAGCCAGCGTAACGGCCAGGAGCGTTCCGCCAACGCAATAGCCAATCGCATTGACTTCTTCCTGGCGCGTGGCGCGTTTGATCACATCGAGGGTATTGAGAATGCCCTCTTTCATATAGTGCTCGAAACTCTTCTGGGCTTGGCGTTCATCCGGATTGACCCAGGAAATCACAAACACGGTGTGTCCCTGGTCAACGCACCATTTGATGAAGGACTTCTCCGGATTGAGGTCCAGAATGTAGAACTTGTTGATCCACGGCGGGACAATCAAAAGAGGTCTTTTGAGAACGTCAGGTGTGGTCGGTGTGTATTGGATGACCTGACAGACATCGTTCTGCGCAATCACCTTGCCGGGTGTATTTCCGAGATTTTCCCCGAGATTGAATTTGGAGGGATCCGTTTGCCGGATCTTGAGCTCGCCCTTGCCCGTCCTCAGGTCCTCGACAAGGTGCTGCATGCCTTTGACAAGATTTTCGCCGTTGCTTTCCATGGTGAGGCGCAACAGTTCAGGGTTGGTCAGAACAAAATTGGATGGTGAAACCGCGTTGGAGATCTGGGTGACATAAAACTCGGCCTTGTGGCGGGTATGTTCATCCAGCCCCTGCGCATCATGGACCATGTCTTCGGCCCATTTGCTGGTGATCAGGTAGAGCTGCTTGATGAAATCGAAGAACTGATTGTTTTCCCAGTCCGGGTCGGCAAATCGTTTGTCCCGTGGTGGTGTTTCAACCGCCGGTTCCGCTTGTTCTCCCATCATGCGCTTTAGGGACGAATTCCAGAGATCGATATAGCCGCTCCATAGTCTGGATTGGGCTTCGACGGCACGTTGCGGATCGGAGGCCCAGTATTCACCAACCTGAGCGAGTGTCTTTACCACACCCGTCAGTTCGTCCGTCGTGTCGTCCTTGATCTTGCCCTGTTCACGCGGCTCGATATAGGCAGCCATCGCCTTGCCAGCTTGTTCCAGGGTTTTTGCCAGGTTTTGGGCAAAAGCCTCCGGATTGTTGATTATGTATTGCAACATCGGATGCTGGCGGTCATCAGCCATAGGCGGGCGTCCCTCCGGTTTTCTAGCCCCTTCCAGTCCGGTCAAGGCCTGAAAGTCTCAGTCATTCAGCAGCGTTATCTTGTTCTATTTGCGCTGGTATTTTTGAACTATCAGTTATTTATGACACAACGTTCAAGCTCCGTCGATTGGCATTTAGGCAAGGCTGATATGCACAGATCGAAGCATTCTTGTGGCCGGGAGAATCCTGTTTGCAGCCGGCCTCTCCGATACCAAGCCGTGATTTCAAAGTATTCGGCGAAAGGCCATCGCCCTACCTGCGGATTTGAAGTCTTTGGTCTGAAGTCCAATGCAAGGAGGTCCGGCGAAGCGGCCCTTGGTAAAGGCAGCAAAGATCAACTTGCTTGCCGCAAGAATTGAGACAAATCCCGATCAAACGTGTTGTAATGACGAACAGAAAGGGAATCAGCTTCCGACAATCCGGAACAGGTTTGTTTGTCAGGCTGAGAACAACGACCTGGGGAAGGGCATTGTGAACGTCATGGGCAAGGTAAAAGCAACCATAAGCACTGTCCTTCTTGCGTCTGGTTTGGCGGCATGTGCTGTTGGTCCCGGCACGCCGTTGGTCGATGCCTTGAAATCGGGACGCGGTCCCAACAGCGCCAATGTTCCGGCACCTAAAGGGTACGGCGCTTACGTTAACGCAGGGGAATCAAGTGGTTTGGTCAACCCTGAAGAGCGCGAGGCTACCGAGGAGTATCTGGAATCTTTGGCACTGCAGTAATTGTGGTTGTTAAAGTTTAAAGTAGTTTCGCTGGAGTCGTGCTACAAAGAAATCATATCGAATGAAAATAATATTCACAAAAACATAAGTGTTCTTTTACACATCAATCCCTATCTTGCTACGGGCTAGGGGTTGGACTTTATATTTTATGACACTTGATACTCCGACATTGTTTACATGTCTGATGATTGCGGAACTCGCTGGAAGCGCTGTGCTGCTCTTGTTCTTCCTGTTCTGGAAGCCGCGCGGGGGAGCGTGCTCAAGAAGTTTGCTGATTTGGGCACTCGGTCTGTTCTGCATTGGATGTGGGACAGCCTTGCTGGCAATGCGCGGTGAGATTTCTGATACCCTCAGCATCGTTACAGCCAACGCCTTCGTCCTAACCGGTGTCGGATTGCGGCGAAGTGGCCTGGCGACTTTCTTGAGGAAGCCAAGCCATCCGTGGTTGATCGTCATTCCAGCAGCTCTCTGGACCGCTCTTTGCTTTTACACGCCTTTTCGCGAAAGCCTGATCGCAAGGGTCAACTATCTCTATGTTTTCTTCCTGTTGAACGGCCTCTGGATCGTGTGGCTCGCAATTCGGGAAAACCAGGAGAATCTCTTGTCCGTCAGGCTTCTTGGCCTGTCGATGTTGCTTGAGTGCTGTGCATTTGTCTGGTTCACACTCAATCAGAATTTACATGACTTCCCGAGATTTCTTGACGCGTTCCCCGAAGATTTCATGACCATCTATCTCGTAACGCTTCTGTTCTCCAACATCATGACCATCATTCTGCCAGCCTGCATGGTCATCGAGAGGAGTTTGCAGCGTTTCAAGGAGCAAGCGTTGCAGGATCCGTTGACCGGACTGCCGAACCGGCGTGCGTTTTTGGACAGCGCTGAAGCCTGGGTGTCACAGAACGATGCCAATGAAGAAACCTACAGCATCATCGCCCTGGAGCTGGACGGCTTCAACGCCGTGAGAGAGACGTTTGGTAACGCTATGGGAGACGTGGTGTTGCAGCTTTTCGGACGCGTCCTCAAAGATAGTGTCGGGGAAACAGCCGTCTTGGGGCGAATTGTCGATGAGCAATTTGTCGTGTTTTTGCCAAAGGGCGACAGGGAGTTTGCTGCTCTGACCGCTCAACGGATTTGCAGGAAATTTGGCATCGCATGCCAGGAGGCTTCTGAAGGCAAATTGCTGGTAACCGCCAGCGTCGGGCTCCTGACGACACATACCGGGATTGGATTGGACAGGGCCATGGAAGTTGCTGATCGCGGACTTTCACAAGCAAAGCAGCAGGGTCGGGCGCAGGTGGTAACGATGGACCTTTCGCCAGGTGGAGGAGCCGTCAAGAATCCAGGCAAGGCGGGACTTTCGTTCCTAAGGAAGAAAGTTGCTTAAGCTGGAGCGCACATGCTGATTGCCTGCAGGGCGGTATGAGAAAATCGTCTGGTGGGTGAGGACGAAACGAGAGTTCTTGAAGGGGGAGGCAAATTGCTCGACGCAAAAACATTGTTTGCGTGTTTGATGGTCGCCGAACTGGCAGGTGGCGCAATTCTCGCCTTTTTGCTCCTGTTCTGGAAGCATCCCAGTTCCGGATCAAGGTGGTCGGCCGGTCTTTGGAGCATGGCTTACATTATTGGCGGAATAGGCACCTTGCTTCTCGGACTTCGCGGAACGTTGCCGGACGCGGTCACGCTTGTTCTCGCTAATTTTCTGATCCTGTTCGGAACCGGACTTCGTCGCAGCGCAATTGCTTCTTTCTTCGATGTCCCAAAACGCTTTTGGGTTGCCATGGCAGTTGGGGGATTGTGGCTTGTGTTGTGTCTTGTTCCGCAATTCAGGAACAGCCTCGTTGCGCGTGTGAATTTCAATGAAGCCATGATGGTGTTTCTCGTCGCCTGGACCATATGGATTTCCATCAGGCTGAATGGTGAAAAGCTCTACACTCCAGTCATTTACGTGATCAGTTCAGCATTCGAGTGCTGCGCATATGCAGGTATGGCGCTCTATTTCAGCATTTCGACTTATCCTGATTATCTGACTTCGTTTCAATCCTTCGCACTGCCGTATCTTCTGCTCGCGGTTCTCGTATCAATGGTTCTTTCGATGATCAGCGTCGTTGCCATGATCGTCGAGCGATCGCTTCGGCAATATCAGCAGCAGGCCCAGGAAGACGCTTTGACCGGTTTGCCGAACAGGCGTGCGTTCTTTCAAAGATCGGAAGCATTGAAAGGCAAGTTGGCCAAAGACAAACAGTTTGCGGTTGTCGTCTTCGATCTGGAAGAGGTGAAATCGATCAAGCAGACATATGGTCGGGCCATGGGTGATGCGATTTTGAAACTCTTTGGTTCTGTTTGCCGCGAAGCAGAAACTTCAAACAGGGTTCCGGGCCGGCTGAGCGAGGACGAATTTGCCCTGTTCTGTTGCGGGGCTGAGGCTGAGGAGATGGAAACCCTGGCCAACCGCCTCATGCGCCGCTTCTCTGTAAGTTGTCATGAGGCCGCAGATGGCAAGCTCAAGCCCGAGGTCAGTACAGGCATTGCTTTGGCGAATTCGGAACAGACCGTGGAACGGGCTTTGGAGATAGTTGATCGGGCTGTGCGCGATGCAAGGAAAGATGTGCATGCCAGGGTGAAGTTGTTCAAATTGGATGAAAACGGCCGGGTGCAGGCTACCCAGAGCAGCGGGTATGCGCGTCTGACACCAGGGCATGTGTCCGCATAAATCGATTGAATAGCAGGGCCTTCAATCCTCTTGGCTTTTTTCTAGGAAACTTGTTCTAAAAAACTTCCCAAATTTAGGTGGCTAGTGACGTAAAGACGGGTGTGCATTTTTTTCGTTGCTGCTAAAAGGACCCCGCTGCACTCACTGCGCCTGGTGAGAAATGCGGCAGGTTTTGTCAATTCACAAGGATCCGCGCCATGGAGGAATTCCATAAGATCAAACGGCTGCCGCCGTATGTGTTTGAACAGGTCAACCGTCTGAAGGCGAAGGCGCGCGCGGCGGGAGCCGACATTATTGATCTGGGAATGGGAAATCCCGACCTGCCGACGCCGCAACACATCGTCGATAAGCTGACGGAGGTGGTTCAGGATCCTCGTACCCACAGATACTCGGCTTCCAAGGGAATTCAGGGCCTTCGCAAGGCACAGGCCGCCTACTACGGGCGCCGTTTCGGCGTTAAGCTTGATCCCGATACGCAGGTGATCGCAACTCTCGGCTCCAAGGAAGGCTTTGCCAACATGGCCCAGGCAATTTCAGCGCCTGGCGATGTCATTCTGAGTCCAAATCCGAGTTATCCGATCCACACTTTCGGCTTCCTTATGGCGGGAGCCTCGATCCGCAACATTCCGGCTGAGCCCGGGACTGCCTTCTTCGACGCGCTGGAAAGGGCGGTGATCCATTCCGTTCCCAAGCCCATTGCAATCATATTGTGTTATCCGGCGAACCCGACCGCTTATTGCGCTGATCTTGAATTCTACAAGGATGTTGTGGCGTTCGCCCGCAAGCACAACATCTTCATCCTTTCAGATCTTGCATATTCAGAGATCTACTTCGGCGACACGCCGCCACCTTCCGTTCTCCAGGTGCCTGGAGCGATGGATGTCACGGTCGAATTCACCTCCTTGTCCAAGACGTTTTCGATGCCCGGTTGGCGCATGGGCTTTGCGGTTGGCAACGAACGACTTGTCTCGGCGCTTTCAAGGGTCAAGTCGTACCTGGATTATGGAGCTTTCACGCCAATTCAGGTCGCTGCAACCGCTGCTTTAAATGGGCCAGAGGACTGCATTGCCGAAACGCGTGCAGTTTACAAGAAACGCCGGGATGTCGTGGTGGACAGTTTTGGCAGGGCTGGTTGGGACATTCCTGCACCCGATGCCAGCATGTTCTGCTGGGCGCCAATTCCTAAAAAATATCGGCCTCTTGGAAGCCTTGAATATTCGAAGCTGCTGCTTGAACGCGCGGAGGTCGCGGTCGCGCCAGGAATCGGTTTTGGCGAGCACGGCGACGAGTATGTGCGCATCGGGCTGGTGGAAAATGAACAAAGACTCCGTCAAGCCGCCAGAAATATCCGCCGCTTCCTTGAAACTGCAGACCAAAAGCTGCACAACGTCATCCCGCTCGAGAAATCTGGCTGAATAGAACTGGACCTTATACCCAATGTCTGAAGCATTGAAAGTTGGCATCGCTGGACTGGGCACCGTCGGTGCATCGGTTGTGCAGCTTTTGGCGAAACACGGCGAGCAGATCGCCCGGAAATCCGGACGGGCTGTAACAGTGACAGCCGTCAGTGCACGCGATCAATCCAAGGATCGCGGTTTCGACGTTGCCAACTTTGACTGGTACACGGATCCGGTTGAACTGGCCGAGAAGGCGGATATCGACATCTTTGTCGAGCTGATCGGCGGAGACACTGGTGCAGCTGAAGACAGCGTCAGGGCGGCACTGTCGCGCGGCATTCACGTTGTCACGGCAAACAAGGCGCTGCTGGCCAAGCATGGTGTCGATTTGGCGGGATTGGCGGAAGCAAACAACGCCTGCCTGAACTATGAGGCTGCGGTTGCGGGCGGAATTCCAATCGTCAAGACGCTGCGGGAATCCATGGCGGGCAACGACATCAGCCGCGTCTATGGCATTCTCAACGGCACTTGCAACTACATTTTGACGCGTATGGAAGCAGACGGCATTGGCTTCGAGGAATGCCTCGCCGATGCGCAGCGCCTTGGCTATGCCGAAGCCGATCCGACCTTTGACATTGAAGGAAATGATACGGCTCACAAACTTGCCATTCTGACGAGCCTTGCTTTCGGCACAAAAATCTCAAGCGACGACATCTATATGGAAGGCATCACTTCCATTACGACGGCCGACATTCAGGCTGCTGACGAACTCGGGTTCCGTCTCAAGCTGCTTGGCGTTGCGCAGCGCACTGAAACAGGTATCGAGCAGCGCGTGCATCCGACGATGGTACCCAAGACTTCTGCGATTGCCCGCATTGACGGTGTGCTGAACGCCGTCGCGGTTGATGGCGATTACGTTGGTGAAGTTGTTCTGGTGGGGCCGGGCGCAGGTGGCGATGCCACGGCCTCTTCCGTTGTTGCGGACATTGCCGACATCGCGCGGGGCGACGAGACCCCGGTATTGGGAATGCCGGCTGTCGACCTCAAGGACTACCAGCGCGCCCGTATGCGGCTGCATGAAGGCGGCTATTACATACGCCTTTCCGTCTATGATCGACCGGGAGCCTTCGCGGAAATTGCTCACTGTATGGGCGAAGCCGGGATTTCGTTGGAATCGATTGTTCAAAAACGGCACGCGGATGGTGAGGCTCCGACACGGTATGACGAGGCCGTTCCTCAACCTGTCATCCTGATCACCTACGAAACCACCGAGGTTGCGATCAAGGAAGCGCTTGAAGTGATCATGTCGAAAGGCGTTGTTTCCGAACAGCCGCAAATGATCCGGATTGAAAAACTGAATTGACGAAAAATTACCCGCCGAGGCCTCTTGCGGGGGAGAGACTGGAGATGTTGATGTCCGATACTGAAAATCAGCCGGGAAGCGGCCTGGACCGTATTCTGACGCTCGAGCTGGCCCGCGTCGCCGAAAGAGCTGCGGTTTCCGCGGCGCGGTTGCGCGGTCACGGTGATGAAATGGCGGCAGACCAGGCAGCTGTGGACGCAATGCGGCGCGAATTGAATCGCTTGCCGATTGACGGAACGGTTGTGATCGGTGAAGGAGAGCGCGACGAAGCGCCGATGCTTTATATCGGCGAGAACGTTGGGACAAAACAGGGCCCGAAAGTCGACATTGCACTCGACCCGCTGGAAGGCACGACCATCTGCGCCAAGAACCTTCCGAACTCATTGGCAGTAATTGCGTTGGCTCCGGAAGGGGATCTGCTGAATGCACCCGACAGCTACATGGACAAAATCGCCATTGGTCCGGGTTATCCGGCCGGCCTGATAGATCTGGACGCTCCGATTGCTGACAACATTGCAGCAGTTGCCAAGGAAAAAGGCGTAAAGGTTCAAGAAGTAACAGCTTGTGTGCTGGACCGTCCGCGTCACGCCCGCCTGATTGAGGACATTCGTGCTACCGGTGCCGCGATCCGCCTTATCGGTGACGGTGATGTGGCTGGGGTCATTCATACGACTGACCCTGATGAAACCGGGATCGACATCTACGCCGGCATCGGTGGTGCTCCGGAAGGTGTCCTGGCAGCAGCGGCTCTCCGGTGTATCGGTGGTCAGATGCAGTCTCGTCTCGTGATCACCCGGGACGAACAGGTCGATCGTGCGCATCGTATGGGCATTGAGGACATCAAGAAGAAATACACGCTTGAGGAAATGGCTGGACCTGACGTGCTGTTTGCGGCAACCGGTGTCACCGATGGCAACTTCCTGCAAGGTGTACGCTTCGGGCGCAACCACATCACCACGCACACCGTGGTCATGCGTTCTTCCACCGGAACTGTCCGTTACATCAAGGCCCAACACACGGATCTTGAAAAATTCCATCTCGACTAAGACGGGACTGAATGCTCGGGACTTCAGGCGAAGAGGAACGGCGGCTCGTATTGGGAGTCGCCCGTTCCGCAAATGACAATGCCTGGCGGGAACGCCTGAGTGGTGCTGACGCGCGCGCCGCAATGGCGATTTCCCAATCACACGGACTGCCCGACGTACTGGCGAGGGTTATGGCCGCGCGCGGCGTTGCGCCGGAACTGGCGCAGGAATTTCTCGAGCCTTCGCTCAAGACGTTAATGCCGGATCCCTCCGGTCTGGTTGATATGGATGCAGCGGTCAACCGAATTGCCGATGCCGTTCAGTCAGGGAAGAAAATCGCGATCTTCGGCGACTATGACGTCGACGGCGCGACTTCCTCGGCCATTTTTGCCAAATATCTTCAGTGGCTTGGTCTCGATCCGATCATTCACATTCCCGACCGGATCATAGAAGGCTACGGCCCCAACGGACCGGCGATTGAACATCTCCGGCAAGGTGGAGCAGACCTGCTCGTCACGCTCGACTGCGGCAGCACATCGTTCGAAGCCTTCGAAACCGCAAAGCGCCTGGACCTCGATGTGGTCGTTATTGATCACCACCAGGTGGGTGAAACGCTTCCTGAAGTGAATGCTCTCGTAAATCCCAATCGCCAGGACGACCTTTCCGGCCAGGGGCACCTGGCTGCGGTAGGGGTGACGTTCCTGTTTCTTGTCGGGTTGAACAGGGAACTGCGTCGGCGAGGGCATTTTCAGACCGGGAAGCAACCGGATCTGATGGCTTTGCTGGATCTGGTGGCGCTCGGGACAGTGTGTGACGTTGTGCCGTTGCAGGGGCTTAACCGTGCCTATGTCACGCGTGGTCTTGCGGTGATGCATCAGCGTCGGAACTATGGATTGACCGCGTTGGCGGATGTGGCCCGGGTGAGTGGCAAGCCGGTCCCTTATCATCTGGGATTTCTGATCGGGCCACGGATCAATGCAGGTGGCCGGATTGGGGATGCAGCCCTGGGCGCGCGCCTTCTGACGACCGAGGATCCGTTTGAAGCCCGTTCAATTGCGGAACGGCTTGACCAGTTGAACTCCGAACGGCAGGCAATGGAAGCCGTCATGCTGGAACAGGCCGGAGCCGATGCGGCGATCGCGTTGGAAGAACGGGACCCAGCCGTGTTGCTCACCGGTTCGGATGACTGGCATCCGGGCATTGTGGGCCTGATCGCCTCGCGTTTGAAGGAAGCACACCGCCGCCCCGCCTTTGCGATTGCTTATGATCAGTCTGGCAAGGGAACGGGGTCAGGACGCTCTGTCTCGGGTGTTGATCTCGGAAAGGCCGTTCGGCAGGCTGTTGAAAATGGACTTTTGGAAAAGGGCGGCGGTCATGCAATGGCGGCAGGTCTCACCGTGCTGCGAGAGAAAGCAGCCGATCTGGAAGCCTTCTTCAACGAAACTCTTAAGGAAGACGTGGAAACCGCTACAGCTCATAGGGAGCTGAAAGTCGACGCCGCGTTGACCGCAACCGGTGCAACCCTGGACCTGCTTGAGCTTTTGGAAAAAGCCGGTCCCTATGGTGCCGGGCACTCCGAACCTGTTTTCGCTTTTCCCGCTCACCGCGTTTCTTTTGCCGATGTCGTCGGAAAGGGGCATGTGCGGGCGACCCTGGCAGCCGGAGATGGCACGGCCTTGAAGGCCATTTGCTTCAAGGCAGATGACAAGCCTCATGGGCAAATGCTTCTTGAGGGGCGTGGAAGGAACCTGCATGTGGCGGGAACGCTGTCCATTGATACCTGGCAGGGAACGCCCAAGGTGCAGTTGCGAATTCTTGATGTCGCCGATCCGCAGAAGACCAGGCTGTAGCTCCTGTCGTTAGCGCTCGATTAACCAAAATCTAATCGTCTTCACCTAACCTTTGATCACTCGAAGGAATCGTGAGGGACAGGAATGCGTGCTCAGAACGAGCTCTCGCCGTATTTTGCAGAGATTGATCGCCGGACCGACATTGCGTTGAAAGGTATCCGCGAAGTTCGCCGGTCTGCCAAGTTGAGCGCACTTCCCAAAGAACCCAGAACCGAAGCTGTCGGAACCGCTTTTCTCGTAGCCCTGGCAGCTTTTGTCGGCCTTTTTATCGATTGATCCGACTGGCCCGGCATTGGGCTTGATCTTTTTCAAACATCTCCTTTATGTCTGGCGCTCACTTTTGCTGAAACTGGCGTGGCGCAATGACGGATTATCAAATCGCTCTCTGGTCTTTCAATCTTGGACGAGCGCCAGCTTCTGTGGCGGCTTTTGCAGATCAGATTGATCAGGGCATGAAAAGTGCCGCTGCTCGCGGTGTAAAGCTGCTGCAGCTTCCAGAGTACCTCATTGAATGTTGCCTTGCATTCAAACCGGATGGCCTGCAGCCTGATCAGGAAATGAGCTTTCTCGCCGACGTTGGCAAAGACCTGCTGGAAAAATTGGCAGGCCTGCCGGAAAAGCACGGTGTCTCGCTGCTTGCTGGAACCATGCCGGTCAAGAACGAGAACGGAATAACCAATACGGCGGTTCTGCTGACAGCAGATGGGCGCAACATCCGCCAGGATAAGCTTAGCCTGACACCATTTGAGCAGAGCGCAGATACGTGGCAGCTGACACCCGGCGACAAACTTCGTGTGTTTGAACTCGATGGTTTGAAGATGGCAATCCTGATTTGCCTTGATGTGGAGATGCCCGCACTAAGCAGCCTTCTGGCGCGGCAGGATGTCGACTTGTTGCTGGTGCCTTCGATGACGGAGAAACTCTCCGGCTATCATCGCGTATACGGCTGCGCGAAGGCGAGGGCGGTTGAGTTGATGTGTGCCGTTGCAGTTTGCGGAACCGTCGGGACTTCGAAGGGCACGACGCAAAACGATACCAACGTTTCCGGGGCCGCGCTCTATTTGCCTTGTGAAGAGGAATTCGGTTTTACCGGAGTGGGGGCGGAGCTTCTTCCAACCGACGGATCGAACCGGGAAGAACCCTTGCTGTTTGCTTCTGTTCCACTGCAGCAATTGAGGAAACTCAAGGAAGGAAACGCCGAAGTCTGGCCGGGAGCATGGACGGCGGATCATGTATCGATTGTTGTGGAATAAGAATATTGTGAAGTCTTTAAATCATACATAAATGTGCACAAAGTGCACTTTTTACTGGACGCTGTTCGTAGAACCTCTTATATAGCCGCCTAACTAAAGTATTAGGTGTGGAGATGGGATTCGCTAGGTCATTACACTTTCAGGATGTCTCGTGGTTGCGGGGACTGGGAGGCTTGTTCGTCAAGCCGGCCAGACTGCAAATCGCGGCATTGTGTTATCGGCCTGGTGATGTCGAACCGGAAATTCTTCTGGTCTCCACGCGTGACACCGGACGCTGGATTCTCCCCAAGGGTTGGCCTGAAAAGGACAAGCCCGCGTTCGAAACTGCATCAATCGAAGCTTATGAAGAAGCTGGAGTTGTTGGCGAAACTGATCCCAAGGCAATCGGAAGCTTCCGCTCATTCAAGGGATTGGCCGACGGCCTGAGAATTCGAACCAAAGTGGTGGTTTTCAAGATCAGCTTTGAAAAGCAACTGAAGAAATTTCCGGAAATGGGTCAGCGAAAGTGTGCTTGGCTGCCCTTGTCCGAAGCCGCAGAACTTGTGGATGAAAACACGTTGAGGCGCTTCCTGCATCATCATCGTTCAAGTCTCGTATAAGCCAGCCTCGCAAAGGTTGAATTTTGATCGTCACTGACGTGTCAGTGTCGTCCTCTTGTGTGAGCTTTGGCTAATAGTCACGGACAAAGGTTCTCCGACGCGGAAACCGGCTGCAGCAAGACACAAAAAGAAAGAGACAAACTGCGTGCTGACAAACAAGGACTTGAAATCCAAGGCCCTGGACAAGGATCTCGACAAGATCGGGTTTGTCAGCGATGCAGCCGAAGCCATGGGACGCAGGTTGAGCGGGCCGGGGCTTGCGATCATCTTTCTTGTGCTTTGCGCTGCTGTTGCAGCGACCCAGGTAGTGTCCTCGGGGCTTTCGGACGCTCTCCTGTTGATTGCAGCCGGTGTGATTGCCGGCTACATGGCACTGAACATCGGCGCAAATGACGTTGCCAACAATGTGAGTCCGGCTGTTGGTGCGCGGGTCGTCAGCCTGACAGGGGCACTGATAATTGCAGCTGTCTGTGAAAGTGCAGGGGCGTTGCTTGCCGGCAGAGATGTTGTCACGACCATTTCGGGAAACATTCTCAGTCCCAGTGACGTACCCGACAACTTTTCCTTCATGCTGGCCATGATCACGGCCATGGCTGCGTCTGCGCTCTGGATCAATTTTGCAACGATTGTCGGCGCACCGGTTTCGACCACTCACTCGATCATTGGCGGCGTAGTTGGCGCAGGCATTGCAGTCAGCGGATTTTCGGCAATCAATTGGACGACGATCTCCACGATCGCCGCGACCTGGGTCATCTCACCGGTTCTTGGCGGTGTAGTGGCTGCTATGGTCATGGCCTTTATCAATGCCAGACTGATTTATACGGAAAACAAGCTTGAGGCGGCGCGCTTCTGGCTACCGGTCTTGCTGGGGCTCTTGGCGACAACATTTACTGCCTATGTCCTGGTAAAGACCAGTGATCTCTTCTGGGGTATGCCTCACTGGGCTGCGTTACTTCTTTCGCTCATGACCGGGATCTTTATCTGGCGGATCTACGGAAATGTCGTGTCCGCGCAGACCGTAGTGCTTGAGAACAGCTCCAGGTCTCTTCGCCAGCTGTTCGCCATCCCGCTCATGGTGAGCGCAGCATTGCTCTCGTTTGCCCACGGTGCCAATGACGTTGCAAATGCCATCGGTCCACTTGCTGCCATCGTGCTCAGCCAGTCCAACGACTTTACGGATCTGAGCTTTTGGTTCATCGGAACGCTCAATCCGGAAGTGCCGATCTGGGTGAGTGCAGTCGGAGCATTCGGTATTTCTGCGGGACTGTTGCTGTTCGGCCGTCGCCTCGTAACCGTTGTCGGCAAGCAGATAACGAAGTTGAGCCCGGTGCGTGCGTTCTGCATTACCCTCGCGACGGCGGCCACCGTGTTGACGGCTTCCGGATTTGGCCTGCCGGTGTCTTCGACCCACATTGCTGTTGGGGCAGTCTTTGGCGTTGGTTTTTACCGGGAATGGCACCGGAATCGCTTTGTCGCTGAAGGTGGGCAACTGAAACCGCGAAAGATGCTGAGAAACCGCGAAGAACGCAGGAGGCGTCTGCTTGTTCGACGCGCGAACTTTGTAACCATTATTGCAGCATGGGTGGTCACTGTTCCCGCGAGCGCTCTCTTTGCGGCGCTCATCTACAACCTCCTGAGCTACATTCTTACCTGAACCGAAGGCCGAACTCGCCGGCTTAATCGGGAAAACTACGGAGATTGGTCCATAGCCGGGAAAATAATTTTGGCTATTTTGACCAGCGCGGTTGACGTTTCAGGCTGATCATATATGGCAGGCGCCGTCAAATACCTGCCATTCCTTGCTGCTGGATCTGCAAGTTGAATGCTGACCAGCGAAACAGCTATGCAAAATCTGAAGAAACTGACCCTCGACAAGGACCTCAACAAGTTCAGCTCGATGGAAAAGGCCGCCGGCTCGCTGAGCCGCGGATTGATTGCTCCGGGGATCGCTCTCGTATTTATCGTGATCTGTGCGGTAGCTGCCGGCGCCTCCATGTCGAGCTCGCCCGGCGGTATCATGATCGTCGCCGCGGCCGCAATTGGCGCCTACATGGCATTGAACATCGGTGCCAACGATGTTGCCAACAATGTCGGACCGGCGGTCGGCTCGAGAGCGATGACCCTGGTCACTGCATTGATCATCGCCGCAGTGTTTGAAAGTGCCGGTGCCCTGATTGCCGGGGGGGATGTGGTCGGTACCATTTCAAAGGGCATCATCGATCCTGCTGCTGTTTCCGACGCCAATGTTTTCATGTCCGCGATGATGGCAGCGCTTGTCGCATCTGCTCTCTGGATCAACCTTGCGACGTGGATTGGTGCTCCGGTTTCGACCACCCATTCCATTGTAGGGGGCGTGATGGGGGCAGGCATCGCGGCTGCCGGATTTAACGCCGTCAGCTGGACAACTATGGCAAGCATTGCTGCAAGCTGGGTCATTTCACCGTTTCTTGGTGGGGTGATTGCGGCAATCTTTCTTGCCTTCATCAAGGTCTTCATCATTTACCAGGACGACAAGATTGCTGCGGCCCGGCGCTGGGTTCCGGTCCTGATCGGGGTCATGGCGGGAGCCTTTGCCAGCTATCTCGCCCTCAAGGGCTTGAAAAAAATCATGAAAATCGACATGCCAATGTCACTTCTGATTGGTGCAGCAGTCGGATTTGCTGTCTGGTTCCTTGTTCGTCCTCTCATCCGCCGCCAGTCGGAGGGACTGGAAAATCGAAACCAGTCCCTGCGTGTTCTTTTTTCGGTTCCGCTCGTGTGCTCGGCTGCCTTGCTATCCTTCGCTCATGGCGCAAACGATGTTGCCAATGCCGTTGGGCCTTTGGCAGCGATTGTGCATACCGCTGAACTTGGAGATGTTGCCGCAAAGGTCAGTATTCCGCTTTGGGTCATGGCCGTCGGTGCCTTTGGTATCTCGTTCGGTCTTCTGCTTTTTGGCCCCAAGCTCATCAACATGGTCGGTCAGCAGATCACGAAACTCAATCCGATGCGGGCATACTGTGTTTCGTTGTCAGCGGCGATCACGGTCATCATTGCGTCAGGATTGGGATTGCCGGTCAGCTCAACGCATATTGCGGTGGGAGCTGTGTTCGGCGTCGGTTTCTTCCGGGAATGGTATACTGAGCATTCGTCCCGGCGGCTGGACTATGTGAACAAGCGTCAGGCAAACGATCAAACGAAGGTTCGTCCGGTGAAAAACCGGGAAGAGCAGGCGCGCCGGCACCTTGTCCGCAGAGCCCACTTCATGACGATTATCGCGGCCTGGGTTATCACCGTGCCGGCTGCAGCGATACTCTCCGCAGTTCTTTACTTCGTCATTTCGGAAGTGATTTTCTAGAGATGTGACGTACCAAGACGCTCAGCCAGGAAGGTGACCTGAAGGGTCGAGCGTTAGATGGGCCCAGACGGGTAGGTGATCGGACGCCACCCGGGCCGTCTTTGACTTGTGGACACCGGCCTGCCGGACCGTGAATTCAGGGCTTGTTATGATCCGGTCCAGACTGCCGACAGGCATGGGGCTCGGAAAGCTGCGCCCCGGTGTTGTGACCTCATAGCGTTCCTCGAAAAGTTTCAGGCTTTCCGCAGAGTTTCGCCACTCGTTCAGGTCTCCGATGAGCACGGTTGGCAGATAGTCGAGATGTTCGTGCAGTTGATGCATGAGAGACGTGATCTGTTTCTTGCGAAAGTGACCGACGAGGCTGAGGTGCATCGCTGCGACGCGAATTCTTTCGCCCGCAATTCCAAGGTCGACAGCAACAGCGCCCCGTGGCTCAAGCGTCGGCAGGTCTATCCGCCGATGGCTGAGTATCTCGATATCGCTGCGCACCAGTATGGCATTGCCGTGCCAGCCAAGGCTTCTTTCCCGTGTGGCAAACGGAACCGGCCGATAATCGGTTTGTGCGAGAATGCTCTCACGGTCCAGGGAGCTTTCTCTCGGACCGAACCTTCTGTCCGCCTCCTGCAACGCAAGAACATCGCAATTGAGTTCCTGGATCACTTTCAAGGTCCGGTCGGGACGGCGGCGCGCGTCAACGCCAATTGCCTTCTGAATGTTGTAAGAACCGATTTTGAGCATAATCAGGAAATTGTCGTGGTTTGGTGTGGTTTTGCAAGAGCGAGAGCCGACTGCGCAGAAATTTGATCTATCGGCAGCTTCAATCGCAGAAGAAGCGCAGATGTGCAATGGCTTGCACTGCTGAACGTAACTGCCATAATTCCTTAAGCGAAAGAGAAAGCAATCCAATGGTAAGCGCTTGCTCATTTCAGAGTTTGGTGCGGTGGCGGTTGTTGAGGCCGGCAGCAAGTCGGGCGGTTTTGGCAGTTGCCATCCTTCTGATGATTTTTCCGCTACCGGTCAGGGCATGCGCTCTTGCGCTGGTGATCGCAGTCGATGTTTCAGCCAGCATCAGCGAAACTGAGTACGATCTGCAACAACGTGGCATCGCGACGGCGCTGCAGGATGACGATGTTGTGCAGGCGATCGAAACGGTTGGTGGTATCTGGCTTCACAGTTTCGAATGGAGCGGCAGATACCAACAGAACACCTTGCTGAATTGGCGCTTCCTGGCGGACGAACAAAGCATCAGAGCTGCCGCAAAAGAGATTTCGGGAAATATCCGAGACAGTCGGGAATTTTTGACGGCCTTGGGGCACGCGCTCGCCCACGCTTCCAAGGTGCTCGACGGTGCGCCTGCGGTATGCGACAGGCAGGTAATCGACGTTTCAGCAGACGGCATAAACAATGAAGGTTACGACCCTCACACGGCCTATTTCGTCAACGACTTTGCGGATGTGACCGTGAACGCGCTTGTGATCCGCAAAGAGGAGCGGACCTATACCTACTTTGAGAACAAGGTCATCAGAGGCCCTGGAGCTTTCATCCAGGCAATGAACAGCTACGAGGATTATACAGAAGCGATGATCCGCAAACTCCTGCGGGAAATCCTCGGCCTGCGCTATGCACACACGCCGTTAGCAGGTTCAGCCAGGACGGAACGACGGTGATATGCGTTTGATAGCTGGGTGACTTTGCGGGGATTTGTCCCCGCAAAGTTGTAAGTGTCTCCGAAACAGCCCGGTCAGGGTAACCTTAGGCTGCTTCCAGTTCCTGCGCCGACTGCACCAGCAGACCTGCAACATAGTCCATGAAGGAAACCCAGGCCTCGACGACAAAGGTGTCTGGTCCCGTGCGCCAGATCATGACCGGGGACTTGTGAAACACGGTGCGCGTCACAGTGCCAACCGGAAATGCTTCAACGGAGAGGTCGATGAAAATGCCGGTGTTCAGCAGCCAGACAGCCTTTTCTCCACTGACGATAATGGCTTCCGAACGATCCGAAACGTCGACAAGCGCGTGAGGGGTTTCTGCAAGCTTGCTCTCAATGCCGTCGAAGACGGATTTGAGCTCGTCTTCAGGTGCGAGAAGTGTCCATTCGTCCGGACCCATCCAAAGCGCAGCTCGTTTTGCGGCTGTTTCTGAAGCCAGAGCCTTTACAGGAAGGGCCACGCCGAGTGCGGCACCGGCATCCTTCAGAGCAGCTTCACGAGCCCTGAAAGACAGGCGGGTCACCGGAGCTGCTTTCAGGATCGAGACGTTGTTGAGGTTGAGGAGCGGGTTCTCGCCCGCATCCGGCGTAATCAGGTCGCTCGCCAGAAGATCAGACATTGATGCGCGCTCCTTCCTTGTCATAGAACACGGTACCGGTCACTTCGACCGGTATGCTGCCGTCCGGCATCGGGACGTAAAGTGTCTTGCCTTCCAGTGCGTGGCCGTTCTTCACCATTGCCAGAGCTATGGTCCGGTCAAGCGCCGGGCTGTAATAGGACGACGTCACATGTCCTTCAGCCGGTGTGCCGATTGCAGGATTTTGTGCGGTCGTGATCTGGGCACCTTCCTCAAGTTTTACCTTGGGGTCCTTGGTCAGCAGGCCGACGAACTGCGGGCGGTTGTCTGCAGTAAGGTCAGATCTTTCCAGACCGCGTTTGCCGACGAAGTCGAACTTCTTCTTGCCGATTGCCCATGTCATGCCGGCATCCTGAGGTGTTACGGTGCCGTCGGTGTCCTGACCAACGATGATGTAACCCTTCTCGGCACGCAGTACGTGCATGGACTCGGTGCCGTAGGTGGTGCCGTTGTGTTTCTCGATTTCCTTGGCCAGCGTTTCCCACATCATCTTGCCATGACGGCGTGGAACGTTGATTTCGAAGCCGAGCTCTCCGGTGAAGGAGATGCGGAACAGACGGCAAGGAACACCGCAGAAAGTGCCTTCCTTGACACTCATATGCGGAAATGCATCTGCTGATAGGTCGATACGCTCGATGAACGGAGCAATTACCTCGCGGGCTTTCGGGCCCTGGACTGCGGCCACCGCGTATTGCTCGGTCGTGGAGGTGATCCACACATCAAGATCCGGCCATTCCGTCTGCAAGTAGTCTTCCATGGTGGAGAAGACACTCGGTGCGCCGCCAGTGGTTGTTGTCACGTGGAAGCGGTCTTCCGCGAGGCGACCGATGACGCCGTCGTCGGTAATGAAACCTGCATCATTGAGCAACAAACCATAGCGGCAGCGGCCCGGCGCCAGTTTCTTCCATGGGTTGGTATACATCCGCTCCAGGAATTCTGCCGCGTCCGGTCCGACAACTTCGATCTTGCCGAGGGTGGACGCGTCAAAGAGACCGACACTTTCGCGAACCACTTTGCACTCGCGCGCAACGGCAGCATGCATGTCTTCACCGCCTTTGGGGAAGTACCATGTCCGCTTCCATTGGCCGACATCTTCAAAAACACCACCCTGTTCAACGACCCAGTCATGCGACGGTGTCTTGCGAACCGGATCGAAAAAGTCACCGCGGGAAATACCGGCAAAGAGCCCGAACGTTGTTGGCGTGTAGGGCAGGCGGAATGTTGTCAGGCCAACATCGACGACTGGCCGTTCCAGCGCACCGGATGCAATCTGCAACGCGTTCATGTTCGACAAGCGGCCCTGGTCTGTCGCCATGCCTGTTGTCGTGTAGCGTTTGATGTGCTCGATCGACTGCATGCCTTCGCGAACCGCCAACTTGACGTCTTTCGCGGTGACATCGTTCTGGTAATCGACCCAGGCTCTGACTTTGGTTGCGTTGCGGTCGTGAGGGATCGCTCCGAGCGTTCCACCATTTCCAGCTTCGCCACCGGTTGCCTGAGCGTATGTAACCTTCGCAGACTTACCGATCGCCGCCTTAGCGGCTTCTTCGCCCGCAGCGTAGCCGTTCTCCAGGCTTGCCTGAAGACCGTAAAGACCCTTTGCTGCGCCGACAGACCGTTCGTTTTGAACGGATTTACCGGGTACATAGGCACCTTTTTCAGCATCCCAGACAACCTTGCCGCGGGACTGCGAATAGAGACTTACGGTCGGTGTCCAGCCACCTGACATCAGCAGTGCGTCGCAGGCGATCTGGCCGGCGGATGCAACCTGACCGGAGGTCATCAGTCGTCCCAGAAGAGCTGCCTTGACGCGCTTGCGACCTAGAGTGCCAGTGACGACACAGCCGCTTTCAACGCGAATACCGCGCGCCTTTGCAATCGAGATCAGGCTTTCTGGCGGGTTTTCACGCATATCCGCGATGGCGACGACTTCCACACCATGATCGGCCAGGTCAAAGGCGGCCTGCCAGGCTGTGTCGCAGGCGGTTGCCACAAGAACCTTGTTGCCAACCTTCACGCCGTAGCGGTTGAGGTAGGTGCGGCCGGCATCCGCAAGCATGATGCCCGGACGGTCGTTTTCAGGGAACACCATCGGGCGTTCGATCGCGCCGGTTGCAATCACAACTTCCTTTGCGCGAACCTGCCAGAGACGCTCCCGCGGTAACTTCGGATCGGGATTGGAAACATGCTCCGTAACCCGCTCGGCAAGCGCAATGAAGTTGTGCGCGAAATAACCGAATGCTGTGGTGCGGTTCAACAGGGTGACGTTATCCATCGCACGAAGCTTGGCAATGGTTTCCGCTGCCCAGTCCGCAGGATCCTTGCCGTCGATGCTGGCGCTTGCCTCGCTCAGCAGCGAGCCGCCGAACTCGGCTTGTTCGTCACAGAGGATGACCTTTGCGCCTGTTTCGGCCGCAGCAAGAGCCGCAGCCAGGCCGGACGGTCCGGAACCGGCAACCAGAACATCGCACAGCGCATAGATGTTGCCGTAGTGGTCGTGGTCCGGATTCTTGGGAGGCTTGCCGAGACCTGCTGCCGCACGGATGACAGGTTCATAAACCTTGTCCCAGAAGGACTTCGGCCACATGAAAGTCTTGTAGTAGAACCCGGCGGGGAAAAACGGCGAAAGCCAGTCATTTACCGCGCCTACATCGAAGCCGAGCGACGGAAACCGGTTCTGCGAGATGGATTGCAGTCCCTGGTAGAGTTCGACCTGGGTCGCGCGCAGGTTCGGAGTCTGGTCGCCGTTTCGATAGATACCGACCAGTGCGTTCGGCTCTTCGGAACCTGCGGTGACAATGCCGCGCGGACGGTGATACTTGAACGAGCGCCCAACAAGATGCACGCCATTGGCAAGAAGCGCTGAGGCGAGGGTGTCGCCCTTGTGGCCCTGCATCTGCTCCCCGTCGAAGGTGAAGGACAGCTGTTGGCCGCGGTCGATCCGGCCGCCTTTTTCAGTACGGAATGGCTGGCTCATTTGCCGGCCTCCTTAGCAATCGCTTCAAGATCCGGCATAGGTTCACCGGCCTTGTAGAATTTCAGGAATTTGTCGCTTACGGTGTCACGCACTGCGTTGAAGAAACGTCCACAGCCGTTGTTGTGGCGCCAGCGCTCAGCCGCGAGGCCTTTTGGGTTGTTACGCATATAGAGGAATTCCACCCATTCCTCGTCGCTGGCCTTGCTTGGATCGGCCGGGCGCGCGATGTGAGCTTCGCCTCCGCAGTGAAATTCGGTTTCTGCCCGCTCAACCTGGCAGTAAGGGCAATAAATCAGCAGCATGTCGATGATCTCCCCTAGTGCGCCACAGCGGCTGCTGCCGCTTCGTCGATAAGACGTCCGGTGCGGAAACGGTCGATGGTGAAAGGTGCATTGATCGGATGTGGTTCGTCTTTTGCGATTGTGTGCGCAAAAACATGTCCCGATCCCGGCGTTGCCTTGAAGCCGCCTGTTCCCCAGCCGCAGTTGACGTAAAGCCCCTGAACCGGCGTCTTGGAAAGGATCGGTGAACGGTCCGGAGTCGTGTCCACGATACCGCCCCAGTTTCTCAGCATGCGCATGCGACGGAAATGCGGGAATAGCTCGCAGATTGCGTCGATGGTGTGATTGGTGATGTGGATGCCACCGGCCTGCGAATAGGAAACGAACTGATCCGTGCCAGCGCCGATAACAAGCTCGCCCTTGTCGGATTGCGAGATGTAGGCGTGGATGGTGTTGGACATCACCACGCAAGGGAAGGCCGGTTTGACGGGTTCGGAAACGAGAGCCTGTAGCGGGAAGGATTCCAGCGGCAAGCGCACTCCGGCCATATCCATGACGACCGAGGTATGACCTGCTGCGACGACACCGACCTTCTTGGCCTTGATGAAGCCCTTGGCTGTTTCCACACCCTCAACAGCGCCGTTCTGGCCCCGGCGGATGCCGGTAACGGCACAATTCTGGATGATGTCGACACCAAGGCTGTCTGCACCCCGGGCGTAGCCCCAGGCCACCGCGTCGTGCCGGGCTGTGCCGCCCACGCGTTGAAGCGCGGCACCCATAACCGGATAACGGATGTTCTTTTCGATGTTGAGCGGCGGGCAGTATTCCTTCGCCTGCTCAGGTGTCAGCCATTCGTTTTGTACTCCCGCGAGACGGTTTGCGTGAATGTGCCGCTGCGCCACCTGAACGTCGTGAACTGTATGCGCCAGCATCATAACGCCACGGGCTGAATACATGACGTTGTAGTTCAGCTCCTGCGACAGGCCCTGCCACAGACCGATGGCGTGATTGTAAAGGCCGGCGCTTTCTTCCCAAAGGTAGTTTGAACGCACGATGGTCGTGTTACGGCCCGTGTTACCACCGCCCAGCCATCCTTTTTCAAGCACGGCCACGTTGCGGATGCCGTGTTCCTTGGCAAGGTAGTAGGCTGTTGCCAGGCCATGACCACCGGCACCGACAATGACAACGTCATATTCGGCCTTGGGTTCAGGAGCACGCCATTGGCGACCCCAGTTCTGGTGCGCGGAAAAGGCGTTTTTCGCCAATTCCAGGAAGGAATAACGCTTCATAAATCAGCGGCTCCGCACGTTTCAGGCTCTCCATCCCAATGATCGAGAATGATCCTGATTTGTTGAATAGGTCAGGGCGGGACCTTAGCGAATTTGATCAGCGCCCGTCCATTTCCGGCATAATCCCGATTGCACGCAAGCTTGCGTATAAGGTTTCAGTCGCTTGTTTGTCAGAATACGACATAGGTGTCAGACAGGGCGCAATCAGGCGCCTTGGTGCGCCCGTAACGCCGGGAAATCACAAGAATCTTTCCTCGTGTGCCAGCATTCGTTCGTTTGGATTTTTTCGCGCAATAGCGCAAACCCGACACGAGATGCCGTTTCGGTTCTTGCAATTGACGCGGGGCGCGGTAACTCTCCATCAAACACTAGAATTGGGAGATCCATCCATGGAAGTTCGTGCAGCTGTGGCCGTCGGTGCCGGAAAACCGCTCGAAGTCACCACCGTGAACCTGGAAGGTCCGCGTGCGTTCGAAGTACTGGTGGAAGTCAAGGCCACCGGCATCTGCCATACGGATGAATTCACCCTTTCAGGAGCGGATCCTGAAGGGCTGTTTCCGGCAATTCTCGGCCATGAAGGGGCAGGCGTCGTCGTCGAAGTCGGTCCCGGTGTGACGACGTTGAAGCCCGGCGACCACGTTATTCCGCTTTACACGCCAGAGTGCCGGAACTGCGAGTACTGCCTGAACCCGAAGACCAATCTTTGTCAGGCGATTCGCTCGACACAGGGACAGGGCTTGATGCCCGATGGATCCTCCCGTTTCACCACACTCGATGGCGATCCGATTCTGCACTACATGGGCACGTCAACCTTTGCCAACTATACGGTTGTGCCTGAAATCGCGCTGGCAAAGATCCGCCCGGACGCGCCTTTCGACAAGGTTTGTTACATCGGTTGCGGTGTCACCACCGGCATCGGGGCCGTTATCAATACCGCAAAGGTTGAAGAAGGATCGCGGGCAATCGTGTTCGGCCTCGGCGGCATTGGTCTCAATGTCATTCAGGGCCTGCGTCTTGCGGGTGCCGACCAGATCGTCGGTGTCGACCTCAATCCGGCGAAGGTTGAAATGGCAACCCGTTTCGGCATGACCGATTTCGTCAATCCAAGCGACGTTGAGGGCGAGCTGGTCCCGTATCTGGTGGATCTCACCAAAGGGGGCGCCGATTACACTTTCGATGCGACCGGAAATGTGAACGTCATGCGGACGGCGCTGGAATCAGCTCACAAAGGCTGGGGTGAGAGCATCATTATCGGTGTCGCACCTGCAGGAGCCGAGATCGCGACCCGCCCGTTCCAGCTGGTAACCGGTCGGGTGTGGAAAGGAACTGCATTCGGCGGCGCAAGAGGCCGTACCGACGTTCCAAAGATCGTTGACTGGTACATGGACGGCAAGATCGAAATCGATCCGATGATCACTCACACGATGCCGCTTGAGGACATCAACAAGGGCTTCGATCTGATGCATGCAGGTGAATCGATCCGTTCGGTCGTCGTCTATTAAGTCCTGAAAAACGTCCGGCACACATATCCTCGATGATGCGGCCGCAGGCCTCCACCGTCCTGACTTCTCTTTTCGAAGATTGGCGGAGGAGGCCTCGGCCAATTACGTTCGAAGTGAACGGCATCTGAGGCAAGAGAAACTCAAAAGGACTTATTCCGATGAAAACCATTTCGGAAAACAAGGCGTTCGGCGGGGTGCAGGGTGTTTACAGCCATGCGTCAGAAGCATGCGCTGGCGAGATGACATTTGCGGTTTTCATGCCGCCGCAGGCCGAAAGTGGACCAGTGCCGGTGCTCTGGTATCTTTCCGGCCTGACCTGCACCCACGAAAACGCCATGACCAAAGCGGGGCTGCAGGCTCACGCTGCTGAGTTTGGCATTGCAGTTGTGCTTCCCGACACCAGTCCTCGGGGCGACGGCGTTGCCAATGATGATGCTTATGATCTGGGGCAGGGAGCAGGGTTTTACGTGAACGCAACCCAGGCACCCTGGAGTTCGCACTTTCAGATGGAGACATACGTCGCCAGCGAATTGCGGGACCTTGTGACGGAAAATTTCGCGGTATCCGTTCATCATGGCATTACCGGTCATTCCATGGGCGGCCATGGTGCTCTTACTTTGGCAATGAAGTATCCCGGGCACTATCAGTCACTGAGCGCCTTTGCACCGATCGCAAACCCGACCCAATCCGATTGGGGCAGAAAGCAATTGGGCGCTTATCTTGGGGGTGCCGAGGACGGTTGGTCGGCGCATGACGCTTCGCTTCTGTTGAAGGAAAAAGGTTGGAGTGGCGATATCCTGATTGATCAAGGCGCGGATGATCAGTTCTACGACCTGCTTAAACCAGAAGCGCTGGTGACTTCGCTGGTGGAGACCAAAACTGCGCACAACTATCGACTGCAGAAGGGGTACGACCACTCCTACTACTTCGTGTCCACGTTTGCGCGTGACCATGTCGCCTGGCATGCAGAACGATTAAAAGGCTAGGGGTTACCAGCCTCATTCAGCCGCCTTTGGGTATTTGCTTCAGCAAGGGACTTTGAAAAAGTTCCTTGCTCGAAGTTCTTCGGCAAACGCAGCTCTCCAAGCATGTACCATTCTTCAATGTGGCCCAGCACGATCGGCTCAAAGACATCGTTGAGCGCTTTGATCGTTTTCCCGACATCGTAACCAGTGGTCGCGTCTTGGCCTTGAATGGCCGGCAGGATGACCAGCTTGAAGCGTGCCGGGCCAGTGCGCTTCAAGTAAGTCGGCACAAGAACACCGTCGCAGGCATTGGCAATCTTTGCCGCAACAACAGCATTGCCTCTATCCGGTGCTTTTCTACCGAACAGGGGCAAATGCACCTGCTTGTCGCGAACCTCATCGATAAAGATGGTCATGGAATATCGACCGGTCTTCATCAGCCTGTGCAGTCGGTAGGCGGAGCGCTGCCCGGGAGGGAACAAATACTGGTCGCGCTTTCTCCGGATGGCGTGAACAATGCGGTTCTTGAAACGGTTTGGCTCCGGTTGAAAGGGGCCAATGCTGGGTCCCGCAAGCCCGTCGTGAATAGCAACGAACAGCGCTTCCCAGGTGCCAAGATGCATCGAGGTGAATATCAGTGGTCGACCAGTTCGGCGAGCCGCTTCAAGATGTTCAATTCCTTCAACTGAAATACGAGCATCTTTCCATAAGTCGTTGACAATACAAAATTCAGAAATTGTTCGTCCGATGTTTTGCCACCAACGGTTCAACGCACGTTTTTCTTGTGCTGGGTCGTGCCACAAGCCTCGTGTCAGAATTGCGAAATTTCGCTCGATGCGTGAAGGAAAGATCTTTTTTCGATAGGACCAACGGACGAGTGGAACGAGCGCACGCCCGATTTCGGATACAAACCAATCGGGGCAATGCTTCAAGACAACGTGAAAGATCGTATTGAGAAATCCGTCTTTCGTGTGCCGAAACCAATGCAGGTGCGCTGTTTCACGCGAGGCAGGATCGCGCGCGACAATATCACGAATTGGCGGAACTTCAGGCTCTTCCGCCAAAGTCTCCTCGAACGGAATATCTTCCAGCTTGAATGGTTTGTTCATGAAGCCCGGGGATGCAGTGTCATTGGCAAATTGTCACCGGGGCGCAGCGTAAGGCGAGCCACAGGTTGGACGTCAGTGCCGTCCTTCAGTCGCAAGTCGAATTTCTGAGCAAGTATCGCAAGGCTCAAGATCGATTCGGTCATGCCAAATTGTAACCCTGCGCAAATACGCGGTCCAATGCTGAAAGGAACATACCCGTATTTGTTCGGTTTCTTGGCTTTCGGATCCGTGAAACGCTCCGGCACAAATGCATCGGGCTTTGACCAGAGCACCGGATTGCGGTGCATGAGCCATGGCACAACCATGACCAGAGAGCCTTTCGGAACTGGCTTGCCTCCGATTGTCGTGTCCGACATAGTCTCGCGCGCCAGGATTGGAACGGGTGGATAGAGACGCAGGGTCTCTTCTATGATTGCCTTTGTGTAGGGCAATTTGGCGACGTCCTGGAAGCCAGGTGTTCGCCCGGCCAGTACGGTGTCCAGCTCATTTTGAAGTTTTTCACGGCACCGTTTGCTTTGCGACAATAGAAACCACGCCCATGCGAGCGTGTTGGCAGTGGTTTCGTGGCCGGCCATGAATATGACGGCGGCTTCGCTTCGGATAGCTTCCCTGCTGAGCGGATTGCCATCATCGTCGCGCGCTTCCAGGAGACCTCCAATAACGGATGCTTCACCCTTCTGTTTTTGGGCTTGATAGCTGTCGATAATCTCGTCAAGAACGCTCATGATGCGGTCGACCGGTTTCTTGATAGCTCGCCCACGGAAGCGAGGCAGCCATTCAGGCAGTCCGAGAAGTGACAGAATGTCTATTTGGTCGATATGGCGCTGGTAGTCGGAAAAACCTTGTACGACTTCAGATGCGTAGTCTTTGCCAAGTTCGCGCCCGAAAATGGTTCTGCAGATGATTTCAGCAGTAAGATGCGCCATTTCGGCAAGGGCATCTATTTCGGCGCCGCTGCCCAAAGCCGTCCATTCGTCGCGTTTTTCTTCAATCGTATCAGTCATGATCGGGGCGAAACCCCTGACGCGTGAACCGTGGATAATGGGAGCCACAATCTTGCGCCGCTTCGCCCAGGTTTCCGTGTCGCTGATAAACAGGCCATCCCCGAGCAAGGGTTCCAGCGCATGGCGCATTTGTGGGCTCTTGCGCTGAAGCACGTCATGATTTGCCTGAAACGCCTCGCGAACAACATCAGGGCGGTTGCAGATCACCAGCTCGCGCGTGAACACCTTCTTGCTTCTTAATCTGCTTTGAAAGTCATCGAGCCCCCAAATAGACAGGAAATTCCTTTTCGCCATGCCGATCAGAGACCAGACAGGCGGCATCTTTTCGTATCGGAAAGGGTAGGGAGGAATGAAATCCTCGGACGGCGAAGATTGGGGCTGCCCGGAATTTTGCAATTCCACAGGCCGGTGTGGGGAAGCGGTCACTAAATCAATCCAAATTCACGAGGTTTGTTACTCGGAATAACCCGGAAAGTGACTATTAGTCACTTGGGCTTAACACGTAAAGCGCTCAAAGCCAGTCCGACCCAACTTGCGATAACCAGCATTCCGCCTATCGGGGCGGACATGGGAAACAGTCGCTGACCGGTCAAGACCCTGCTGAAAAGGTCTCCGCAAAAAAGAAGGAGCCCGAGTCCTAGAAAAATCGACACGAAGGGAAGAAGCGGAACTTTCCTTATCTGAGCAACAACCCCAATCGCTAAGAAGAGCGGCGCGTGAAACAACAGCATTTGAGCCGCCGTGCTTAAAAGAGCTGGCGCCGACGAATGCGCAGACAATGCAAGGCTGATAACGCCGAGAGCGCCTGTCAGGCCTGCCACCACAAGGCAAATTCGTAGAAGAAGCGCCGTTTGTTCGGCCGGTGGAGACATCGGTTTGATCATGACTTCCTCAGGCATAGAGCGCGGCCGATATTATCCGGCCGCTTGATCTCAGGCTGCAAACCCGCGTTTTTCAAGAAGTGCATCAATCTTTGGAGCACGCCCGCGGAAAGAAACATAGGTTTCTTCCGGGTCCGGGCGGCCCCCAGCCGCATAGATGAACTTCAGAAGTTTCTCTGCTGTCTCAGGGTCGAAAACATCGCCAGCCTCCTTGAAGGCGTCAAAGGCGTCGGCGTCCATCACTTCCGACCACATGTAGCTGTAGTATCCAGCCGAATAACCGTCTCCGGAAAAGACGTGTTGAAAATGCGGAATGCGATGACGCATCGTGATGGCGCTCGGCATTCCAATCTTGTCAAGTTCACGCTTTTCGAATTGAGCGACATCGATGTCTTTTGGGTCATCAAGGAGATGCAGTTCCAGGTCGATCAGTGCAGAGGCGGTGTATTCAACCGTCGCAAATCCCTGATTGAAGTTTGCTGCTGCCAGCAACTTCTCCAGAAGAGCCTGAGGCATCGGTTCGCCGGTCTTGTAGTGGACTGCGAACCTGGACAGTACTTCCGGCTCCGAAAGCCAGTGCTCGTAAAGCTGTGAGGGGAGCTCGACAAAATCGCGCGCGACACTTGTTCCGGAAATCATTGGGTACGTTACGTTGGACAAGAGGCCGTGCAACGCGTGGCCGAATTCGTGAAACAGAGTGCGAGCATCATCGAAGGTCAGAAGCGTTGCTTCACCGGGAGCGCCCTTTGAAAAATTCATCACGTTGACGATGATCGGCGCGACGTCTCCGTCTGTTTTATGCTGGGAGCGGAAGGCACTCATCCAGGCGCCTGATCGCTTGGAAGGGCGCGCAAAGTAATCGCCAAGGAACAAGCCGACATGCTTGCCTTGCCGATCCATGACTTCAAACACTCGGACGTCTGGGTGATAGATTGGAAGGTCTTCAAGTTCCTTGAAGGAAAGACCGAACAACCGATTGGCGGTGTCAAACGCCGCATTAATGATGTTGTCGAGTTGCAGATATGGTTTTAGTTCGGCTTCGTCGAGATCGTGTTCCGCCTTGCGAACTTTTTCCGAATAGTAACGCCAGTCCCATGCTTCGATCGCATGATTGTTGCCGTCTGCTTGCGCCATCGCAGCCAGCTTGGCCTCCTCGTCGCGGGCCTGCGTGACCGCCGGTTGCCAGACTTTTGTCAGCAGCTCGCGTACGTTTTCTGGAGTTTTCGCCATCGTGTCATCAAGCTTGAAGGAGGCAAAGTCGGCAAACCCGAGCATCTTCGCCTTTTCGGAGCGCAGCAGCAGAGTTTCCTTGATGATATCCCGATTGTCGGTGTCTCCACCATTTTCACCGCGCGCGGACCAGGCCCTGAATGCTTCTTCTCGAAGCCTGCGATTGGTGGAGAATTGCAGGAATGGCTCAATGGAAGAGCGGGAAAGCGTAATGACGTGCTTTCCATACAGGTCTCGTTCCTTCGCAGCCTCTGCGGCAGCAGTCAACAGGAAGTCAGGCAATCCGGCCCGGTCTTCTTCACTCTCGAGCACCAGCTGATAGGTGGCTTCATCCTTCAAGACGTTTTGTGAAAAGCTGGTGCCGAGGGTCGCAAGGCGTTGGGAGAGCTCCGCCATGCGAGACTTTCCGCCGTCATCCAGACCTGCTCCGGCGCGTTGAAACATCTTGTAGTAGCGTTCCAGTACTTTTTGTTCCTCTTCGCCGAGGTCAAGCGTTTCACGTTGGTTCCAAAGAGTTGAAATTCTTGCAAACAACTTTGCGTTCAACAGCATGTCTGATGAATGCCTGGCGAGCTTGGGGGCAATGTCTCTTTCGATTTTCTGGATTGCGTCATTGGTGTCTGCACCAGAAAGGTTGAAGAAAGTCCGGGCGACTTTTGTGAGTTGCTTGCCCGATCTTTCCAACGCAGCAACCGTGTTTTCAAATGTGGGGTCGGTTTCCTGGTCCGCGATCGCGTCGCTCTCCTGCCGAGCTTCTTTCATACTGATGTCGAACGCTTCTTCGAAATGCGAGGGCTCGATCTCATGAAACGGAGGCAATTCAAAAGGAGTGGTCCAGTCGGCAAGGAGCGGATTGGTGGTCATGGGTGTCCTCGATTGAGAAATTTTGTGTTCGCCAGATATGGCGTCGGAGTTTGGCGGTTCAAAGAAAAATGCTCCGAATAGGCTCAAAGAAACCAGATCCCTGGCCCCGGACATTTTCCTCACAATAGGCTTTGTGCCGGGTGCGCGACTTAGGAATGCGCAGGCTGGTCACCACATGCTCTTGGCTGCACGTTGCGGCCATTCCTGATCATAGGATACACCATCAAAGCTTTCCTTGATTTCCTGCATGATCATTCCTGGAGAGGGCAACTCGCCGAGAGCGACTTGCTTCTCAGCGTTCCAGACATCCGCACGAATGATCGCGCGCGCGCATTGAAAATAGACGGTGTCAACTTGGACGACGATAACGGACCTTGGCTGCTTGCCTTCTTTCTCAAAAGACAGAAGGAGATCAGGGTCGACTGAAATTTGTGCGTGTCCGTTGATTCTCAACACATTGTTCCAACCCGGAACCATGAACATCAGAGATACACGAGGATCGCGAATGATGTTGCGCAGGGAATCGAGTCTGTTGTTTCCACGTCTGTCGGGCATCAGAAGAGTTCGGTCATCCCGGATCCGGACGACCGGTTCATCGTCACCACGCGGTGAGCAATCTGTTCCTTCGGGACCGCAAGTCGACAAGGCGCAAAAATTCGACGCTTCCACGATCTTCCTGTAGGCCGGGCAAAGATAGTCGATTTCCTTGATCAGCGAAGCCTCTCCTGCGGTGCCGTAATGGGCGTGCAGTTCGTCCAATGACGCCAAAATGGTCATGAATCAGTATCCCGGTGTTTGAATGGGGCAAGGTGTCGAAGGCAAAGGGACCATATATTTCGTGGCTGGGAGCCGTCAAATTCGCTTTGGCGGTCATGAGAGCGGGTTCTCTATGCAACTTTCGTATAAGTGACTGATAATTGTGATGTTTTTTGACCATTACGTTCACGGAACTTTGCGCCGCGGAAATGCAAAATATTAATCATTTGGATTTGCAGAAGATTTTTAATGGTGCAATGCAAAATAATATTCAGGTAAATGTAGATTATTAGCCGTGAATACTTCGAAAGTATAATAAGAGTGCTCAAGTGCCCGCGCCGATAGTCGTATTGCTGTTTTGTAATTGCTCTTTTTACAGTCGACGTAGCTTGCAGTTTTGGCAATGAGGAACCGGGTATCCGGTCGGGGAACAGGTCAGTGCTGCTTGCGGCTGTACAGCTATAGCAGGCGCGTCCGAGGTGGACCGCCATGCCTTTCTGGGAGGAAAGTATGAGCTTAATTCGTAAACCCCTTAACCGCCGTTCGATTCTTCGCGCCGGTGCGATGGGCGGGGCAGCTCTTGCCACGCCGACTATCTTTACCAGCAAAGCCTGGTCCGCAGGTTATCTGAACGAGCCGACAGGGGCCGAAGTCATCCTGGGTTTCAATGTTCCGCAAACAGGCGCATACGCCGATGAAGGTGCAGACGAACTGCGCGCCTATCAGCTTGCGGTCAAGCACCTCAACGGTGAGGGCGACGGCGGCATGCTGAACACGTTCTCGTCCAAGGCCCTGCAGGGCAACGGTGTGAATGGCAAGAAAGTCGCCTATGTGACCGGTGACACCCAGACCAAATCCGATGCTGCGCGCGCATCCGCAAAGCGTATGATCGAAAAAGACGGTGCGGTCATGATCACCGGCGGATCGTCGTCCGGTGTGGCCATTGCGGTTCAGTCTCTGTGTCAGGAAGCCGGTGTTATCTTCATGGCCGGTCTGACGCACTCCAACGACACCACAGGCAAAGACAAGCGCAAGAACGGCTTCCGTCACTTCTTCAATACCGAGATGTCCGGTGCTGCACTGGCTCCGGTGCTCAAGAATGCATTTGGTACAGACCGGACCGCTTATCACCTGACCGCAGACTACACCTGGGGCTGGTCGCAGGAAGGTTCGATCAAGAAGTACACCGAAGGCATGGGCTGGAACACAGCGGCTGCTGTTCGCACACCTCTGGGTGCAGGTGACTTCTCGCAGTACATCACACCGGTTTTGAACTCCGGAGCTGACGTGCTGGTCCTGAACCACTACGGCAAAGACATGGTGAACTCCCTGACACAGGCAGTTCAGTTCGGGCTTCGTGACAAACAGGTCAACGGCAAGGACTTCGCGATTGTCGTACCGCTGTACTCGCGCCTGATGGCCCAAGGTGCCGGTGAAAACGTCAAGGGCATTTTCGGTTCCACAAACTGGCACTGGTCGCTTCAGGACGAAGGCTCCAAGGCATTCGTTAAGTCCTTCGGTCAGGAATACGGTTTCCCGCCAAGCCAGGCTGCGCACACCTGCTACGTTCAGGCTCTGCTGTACGCTGATGCCGCACAGCGCGCTGGAACGTTCGAGCCTTGCGCGATCGCAGCTGCACTCGAAGGCTTCGAGTTCGACGGCATGGGCAATGGTCCGACCCTCTACCGTGCGGAAGATCACCAGTGCTTCAAGGACGTTCTCGTCGTGAAGGGGAAAGAAAACCCAAGCTCGCAGTTCGACGTTCTGGAAGTTGTTGAAGTGACCCCGCGTTCGCAGGTCGAGTATCCTGCAGACATGCTCGGTGGCGAGCTGGGTGCCTGTAACAACGGCGCTTAAGGTCTGATGAAAAACAGCCGCCGGAGGCCCGGCCACCGGCGGCTGTCGTTTTTTGGGGGAAGGCTCTGCAGCTGGCGGCAAAACCATGGATGTGATTCTACTTCAATTGCTCAACGGGTTGGACAAGGGCGGCGCCTACGCGCTGATCGCTCTCGGATTGACCCTGATTTTCGGGACCCTTGGGGTCGTCAACTTCGCCCATGGGGCGCTGTTCATGCTGGGCGCGTTCTGCGCGGTGTCTTTCAACGCATTGCTCAGTCTAGAGCTGGTGACGGTTGATCCGACACAAACCACTGCCTGGGGCACGCCTCTTGAAGTCCGCACCCCATATGTTGAAGCGTATCTTGGCGATTTCGGAGCCTGGGTTCTCAACTACTCGGTGCCTGTCTCCATACTGATCGCCATTCCCGTGATGTTGCTGGTCGGTTTCATCATGGAACGCGGGCTGATCAAGCATTTCTACAACCGGCCGCATGCGGATCAGATCCTTGTGACGTTTGGTCTTGCGATTGTTTTACAGGAAATCATCAAGTCGATTTTCGGTGCGAACCCCATTCCTCAGGCCGCTCCCGGCGCGGTGCGCGGTGCCGCTGACATTGGAGCTGCTTTGGGCTTCGATCCCGGTGTGATCGTTTATCCCTATTGGCGAATGGTCTATCTCGGCTTTGCCGCCGCGGTGATTGCCGCTGTCTTCGCGTTCCTTCAATTCACGACATTCGGCATGGTGGTTCGAGCCGGTATGGCGGACCGTGATACTGTCGGTCTCTTGGGGATCAATATTCAACGCCGTTTCACGATCGTTTTCGCGATTGCCGCCGTTGTCGCAGGTCTTGCCGGCGTCATGTACACGCCGATCCTGCCACCTGACTATCATATGGGTATGGACTTCCTGGTGCTCAGCTTTGTCGTGGTAGTCGTCGGTGGGATGGGATCCTTGCCTGGTGCTGTCGCAGCTGGTTTCCTGCTTGGTATTCTCCAGTCATTTGCTTCCATGAACGAAGTAAAGGCGATCTTCCCGGGCATCGACCAAATCATCATCTATCTCGTAGCAGTGGTTATCCTGCTCGTGCGGCCGCGCGGGTTGATGGGCCGCAAAGGCGTCATGGAGAACTAAGAACATGACAACGACTTCATCTCCTACGCGTGACGCTATCTACTTCGTGATTTTTGCCGCCGCGGTCCTGACAATGCCAATCTGGCTGGCGCCGATCGGTGCCGGATATCCGGATCTTTTGCAGAAGTTTGCCATCTTCGGTCTCTTTGCAACCGGGTTTAATCTACTGTTTGGCTTGACGGGCTACCTGTCATTCGGACATGCAGCATTCCTGGGGGTTGGTTCCTATACCGCTGTCTGGTCGTTCAAGCTGCTTGGCATGAACCCGATTCCGGCCGCAGTTCTTGCAGTCGTTACTTCCGGTATCTTCGCGCTGGCAATTGGTTACGTGTCCTTGCGTCGATCTGGAATCTACTTCTCTATCCTGACACTTGCCTTCGCTCAGATGTCCTACAATCTGGCCTATTCGGTTCTCACGCCGATTACCAACGGCGAAACCGGACTTCGCGTTCTGGAAAGCGATCCCCGTATCTTTGATGGTTCATCGCAGACAGACGGGCCGTTGATCTCGTCATTATTCGGGATCGAAATGACGGGATATGCAGGGTTCTACTTCTGTGCGGTTGTGCTCCTGATCGGTTTCTTTGTTGCGCAGAGGATCTTCCGTTCTCCGTTCGGCATCATGTTGCGTGCTGTAAAGACCAATCAGAACCGGATGAACTACACCGGACTTAACCCTCGTCCCTATACGCTTGCGGCCTTCGTGATTTCCGGCATGTATGCAGGGCTCGCCGGTGCGCTTATGTGCATCACCGATCCGCTGGCCGGTGCGGAACGCATGCAGTGGACCGCATCAGGTGAAGTGGTTCTCATGACCATTCTTGGGGGAGCCGGTACTCTTCTCGGCCCGATTCTTGGCGCCGCCCTGATCAAGTACTTCGAGAACATTTTCTCGGCGTTCAATGAACAGACTTTGCATCAGATCTTTGGTTTCCTGCCGGACTTCCTGGAAACCCCGGTCGTGGCTGTTACTGGTCTGTTTGTTGGTGAAGGCTGGCATTTGACACTCGGCGTGCTGTTCATGCTGATCGTGATCTTCCTGCCTGGTGGTCTCATGGAGGGCATCTCCAGGATCACGCGTCTGTTCACTCGTTCTTCACGCAAATCCGCGCCGACCGGCGCGACCGCCCCAGCTGAGTAAGGATGTAGAAATGGAAATCTTACGTGTCGAGGGTGTGAACAAGTCGTTCGGTGGTTTGAGAGCCCTGAACAACGTGAACTTCTCGGTGGAAGAGGGAACGGTTCACGCAATCATCGGTCCCAACGGAGCAGGGAAATCAACCTTCCTGAATTGCATGATAGGTCGTCTTGCTCCTGATACCGGGACCGTGATGTTCGGTGACATCTCACTCACCGGCATGAAGCCCTATGAAATCAACCAGGTAGGCGTTTCCCGCGTGTTTCAGACGCCGGAAATCTTCGCCGAGTTGACTTTGCTGGAAAATGTCATGATCCCGACTATGGCGAAGCGGGACGGTGAATTCGCCCTGCATGCCTTCAAGCGTCTGGATCGTGATGCGGAAATCCGGGACAAGGCACTTCATATGCTGGAAGATGTCGGGCTCGCGGAGAAAAGGGAGATCATTGCCGGATCTCTTTCGCGTGGCGACAAGCGGAGGCTTGAGCTTGCCATGTGCCTGTCTCAGGATCCCAAATTGCTGCTTCTTGATGAACCGACCGCCGGCATGTCTCGCGCCGACACCAACAACACGATCGATCTGCTGAAGAGGATCAGCGACCGCGGCATTACCAAAGTCGTGATCGAACACGACATGCACGTCGTGTTTTCGCTGGCAGAGAAAGTGACGGTTCTGGCTCAGGGTGCGATCATTGCAGAAGGCAGGCCGGAAGACATAAAGGGTGATCCTCGTGTGCAGGAAGCCTATCTTGGAGGAGCACACCTGTGACCATTCTTGAAGATCAGTTTGCCGGCAAAACTGCACCGTCCATCAAGCCGCAAAAGGCGCGGGGCACTGCGCCCGCCTTTTTCTCCGCCTGGGATATCCATTCCTACTACGGTGAGAGCTACATTGTTCAAGGTGTCAGTTTTGATGTCCGTGAAGGTGAAATTCTTGCGCTTCTTGGCCGAAACGGCGCCGGCAAGACGTCGACCCTGCGGACAATCGCCCGCATGGACGATCCCAATCTCACACATGGCGAGATCTGGCTGGATCACAAGCCGCTGCACGAGATGAAAAGCTTTCAGGCTGCGCGCGTCGGAGTTGGGCTGGTCCCTGAAGACCGACGCATCATTCCGGGGCTCACGGTTCAGGAAAACCTGGAACTTTCACAGATTGCGGAGCCCAAGGGGTGGTCCATTGAACGGATCTATGATCATTTCCCGCGTCTGGCCGAGCGCAGATCCCAGGAAGCCGTGACCATGTCGGGTGGCGAACAGCAGATGCTCGCCGTTGCACGGATTCTTGCACGGGACATCAAGCTGCTCCTGCTCGACGAACCCTATGAAGGGCTTGCACCGGTCATTGTTCAGGAAATCGAGCGCATTCTTGAAGGTGTTAAGGACCTGGGAATCACGACCATCATCGTTGAGCAGAACGCTATCGCGGCGCTTCACCTTGCTGATCGGGCTGTCATTCTCGACATGGGCGAAGTGGTCTTCGACGGCGTGGCGCAGGAGGTTCTCGACAACGCGGAACTGCGCCAGGAATATCTGGCCATCTAGGCCAAGCCTGTCAAAACGGAACGAAAGCCGGCGCTCAGTGCCGGCTTTTTTCGTGCGCAACCTGAAGTGAATCTTCGTGTTGCGGGAAACCTTTGCAGCATCCTATAGTTTCGGCCGATATCTTTCTTTTCATTTGCTTCAGTGGTGTCTTGTGTCCGTTCTAAGATCTGAATTGCCCAGCCTTGTCGGCTTTCTTGTATTCGCGGTTTTTACTGCCGCCGGAGATGCCCTGAAGCCTGAAGAAATGGGTGTTGGTGTTTCGCTAGGGTTGCTGGCAGTTATCTTTCTGACCGTTATGTGGTGCGCGTTTTCTGTCGTAAGGCACGCTGAATGCCTGGCGACAATTCTTGGAGAGCCATTCGGAACACTTATTCTTACTCTGGCTGTCATAGGCATAGAAGTCGCACTGATTGTCGCGATCATGCTTTCCGGAGAAGCTGCGCCGGCCATGGCACGCGATACCATGTTTTCCGTCGTCATGATTGTATTGAACGGTTTGGTCGGGCTTTGCCTGTTAGCAGGAGGACTGCGTCACCGGAACCAGACCTACAACCTGCAAGGCGCCAACGCCTTCATGTCGATCCTTGTGCCCCTTGCTGTTTTTGCACTTGTTTTGCCAAGAGTGACACACTCTGCTCCGGGAGGAGAACTGTCTCCTCTACAAGCTACATTCGAAGTCATAATGTCGATACTGCTCTACGGCGTGTTTCTGGCAATCCAGACCGTCACGCATAGTGACATTTTCCGCCAACCGGATGACACCGACGATGATCACGGCCATCACAATGTGGTTGTCAGGTCGATTCCCTTTCATGTTTTTGGACTGTTCCTGGCGTTGCTGCCGATCATCCTCCTTTCCAAGAAACTGGCGCTCTATGTTGAGTTCGGCATTGCCGGCGTTGGGGCTCCGCTGGCGTTGAGCGGATTCATCGTGGCGGCGCTTGTGCTGATGCCAGAAGGATTGAGCGCGCTTCAGGCCGCGCGGGAAAATAAACTCCAACGTGCCGTGAATATCTGCCTGGGCTCAGCGGTTGCGACCATCGGCCTGACGGTACCAGCAGTTCTTCTTGTTGGCTGGGTAACCGGACACACGATCGAGCTCGGGCTGAAATTTGCGGATATCATCATGCTCGTCCTGACACTTTTCGTCAGTCTCATCACCTTTGGTTCGAGAACGACCAGTTACCTGCAAGGGGCCGTACATCTGGCTCTGTTCGCGGCCTATGTCATGATGATTTTCGATTTATCCTGAAGAATCCGCAAGATATCCCGTGCTCAAGATGTCATTCGCTTGGTGCGCAAACGCGAATGTGCTTTGGTCCGTTTCACAAAATTCCAAAACTAAAAAAGGTGGCAAATGCTGCTCCTGTCCGAAGAACAAACCCGCGATGCACTGCCGTTTTCCGATCTGATTGATTCCTTGGCGGACATGTTCCGCTCCGGTTGCGTGATGCCAACGCGCCATCATCACGATGTGGAGATCCCGGGAGAGGCGGATGGAACCATGTTGCTGATGCCGGCCTGGTTGCCCGGAGAATACTCGGGAGTAAAGGTCGCAAATGTTGTTCCGGGAAACTCCGGTCGAGGCCTGCCGGCGGTCTCAGCCCAGTATCTCTTGTCCAACGCAGGCACTGGCGAAATGCTCGCAATGATTGACGGTGGAGAACTGACAGCACGCCGGACTGCCGCCGCATCAGCCCTTGCTGCAAGGTATCTGGCACGCGCCGATGCAAGTCATCTTCTGGTCGTTGGCACAGGTCGCCTTGCGCCCAGCCTGGTCGCTGCCCACATGGCGGTTCGACCGATCAGGAAAGTCTCGATCTGGGGCCGTTCAGTGGCAAAAGCCGAGGCGCTGGCCAAGGAACTCGAGACGCAATTCCCCGCCAAGTTTGATGCTGTTGAAGATCTTGAGAATGCGCTTGGCGAAGCCGATATCGTGAGCTCCGCAACATTGTCCACCGAACCCCTGGTTCTTGGACGCAAACTCAAGCCCGGTGCACATGTCGATCTGGTGGGCGCTTTCAAGCCGAACATGCGGGAAAGCGATGATGATGTGATCAGACGAGCCGATGTATTTGTCGATACGCGCGATGGTTGTCTTTCCGAAGGCGGCGACATTGTACAACCGCTTCAGTCGGGCTTGATAACCGCGCAGGACATCAAGGCCGACCTTTACGAGCTTTGTAGGGGCGACCACCCCGGTCGCGAAAGCGATGACGCCATCACCATGTTCAAGTCTGTTGGTGCGGCCTTGGAGGACCTTGCCGGAGCGATACTTGCTTATCGAAACGCTGAACAGTAGCGGCTGATCATTGGTACCGGTCAGCCCAGTTAAGTTCAGCCCAGTTCAAATGTGGTGATGCCGTACATCTGATCGAGGGGAAGATCGGGCACCGATCCCCGGTACATACGGAATGTCTCAAACTCCGGAGACAGCTCGTACTTCTCGGCCAGAAGCAGCGCTGCAGCGTTGGGTTCCGGTGTGTCCAGCATGATGTATTGCCCCTTCACCGGCCCGGCGAGGGCCCGAAACAGGGTGTCTGCGATCTCTGGAGTGTCTGCGAACAGTGGACCGATCTTGTAGCCTTCGTAGCACTGCCGGATAACGCCGTAGCCTTTCACTTCACCGTCCTCGACAAAGACAAATCCTCTCCGCGTTTCAAGCATCGGTGCCGTCCACAATTGCAGGAACTCCGTGCGTGGGGCGGGAAAAAAGCGTCTGTCATAGTCTCTGACAGACGGAAAGATACCTTGTCCGAGCGGCGCCACACGGGAATCCATCGGAGTATCGCAAATAGAAATCCCGTATTGGCGTATGTTGCGATAGATCTTCCTGAAACCGTGTTCACCATAGCTGGCGGTCTGCTCATTCACGGCGTCCAGGCCACAAACCCGAGCGCCAAGATATTTCATGGCGTGATCCCAGATCTGGTGACCATATCCCCGTGTCCGGAATTCACGCTTGCAGATGTACAGGCCGATGAAGCCGAATTCATCCCCGTAGCGGACCGCTGAAATGACGTTGATTAGCTGTCCGTCGATTTCCCCGGCGAAATAGCCGTTTGGATCAGCCGCATGGAAGGGCGGGCCGTCGTCCACGCCGGGATTCCAGCCTTCCTGCATCGCCATCTCCAGAGGAATGTGCATTTCAACATCTTGGAGGCGGCGGATTTTCAAAGTTTCAGACATCTGACTTCCAGCTGCTGCAATCTCGTCATTACGTCCTGCAACCTAAATCGACTCGTTGAAAATAGAAATCCGGTCATTCGAAATTCAGGTTTCTGCTTCCAGCTCTACAAAGACCCTGTCCGGTTTCGTCGATGTGTGGCTTGCGTCCCGACGACAAGTATGCATCACTTTACTCAACGTTATTTTTAGAGATTCAACGCTGCCTCGATTCCGTTTGAAGCAGCTATCATGTGTGTTTCGTCACAGACACTTATTTGTTCCAAAGCAAAACTGCAGTGCAAGGTAAGGCGCTGAGGACGCTATGAAGAAACGGAATTATTTGTCAGCTGTCTTGCATTCGGCAAGGCAAACGGTTTCCGCTCCGACGTCAGGTTTTTGTCGGGCGATCCATGTCGGCCTGATCAGTCTGCCACTCGGCTTTGCCCTGACATCATCACAAGCGTTGGGGGCGACGACTGATGACGCGGGCCGGCGCATCGCGCTGGTCATTGGTAACCAGGACTATCAATTTGTCGAGCCGCTCGAGAATCCGTTGAACGACACTGAGGAGATCTCGAGGGTCCTGCGGGAAGCGGACTTCGAGGTCACGATCGGTACCAATTTGAGCAAGAAGGAACTCGAAAAGGTCGTTCGCAAATTCCTTCGTGAACTCAATGATGGCGATACCGCGCTGTTCTATTATTCCGGCCACGCGCTGCAGGTTGGCGAGTCCAATTTCATTCTGCCGGTCGATGCACAGCTGTCGTCGCAATACGATCTCGAATTCGAGAGCCTCAAAGTCTCGCATCTGCTGGATTACATGAAGGCCGCTTCCAGTCTGCAAATCGTGATGCTGGACGCTTGCCGGGACAATCCGTTTGAAATCGGCAGTCTGTTCTGGGGCGAACAGGAATATGCGCTCGGAAAGACACGCGGATTGCGGCGCATACCGAACAAACTCGGATCCTTCATTTCCTACGCGACGCGTCCTGGGCAAGTCGCGTATGACGGGGAAGGACCGATGAGCCCTTTCACAACGTCAGTCGTCAACAATGCCCTTGATCCCACACTGGAGATCAAGGACCTGATGACGAAGGTTCGCGATGAGGTGGTTCGCAAGACTGGCGGTCAACAGATCCCTTATGAAGATTCCACGCTGGTAACCAGGTTTTACTTTGTGCCCCCAAAGCCGGAACCAATTGTGATGGCGCATCATCGCGTCAGCGTTCCGGCCGGTCAGGAGGCATTTGCGCTTAATATTCCCGAACCGGTACAGCCGGAAGGCGGCAAACTGCAGGCAACGCTGACCCTGTCGCCCGAAAAGGGAATGCTGCGAACTGCAGATGGCAAGGAAGTTGCTGAAGGTCACGTGATAAGTGCTGCGGAACTCGCATCCATTGAGTTTGTTCCGGGCGAAGCGGCTGCCGGTGATGTCGAGCTGATAGGTTATCAGGTTGAGGATGAGTGGGGCGGAACAGCCTCGGCGATTGCTTCCATAACGATGGTGCAGGCAGACACGCCAGTTGCCGACAATGCCTCGGAAGCTGACAAACAGGAAAAGCTCTCAAGACTGCTTGCCTGGTTGACCGACTTGTCCACAAAGGGAGCTGTTGAAGCTGATATCGGTGTCGGGCCCGTGCCGATCTATCCGGAGGCGCCAGTGACGGGATTGCCTGCGACCAGCGACTGGCTCAAAGTTGTCTCGGTTGATCCGGACCTGCAGCTGTCGTCAGAAGGACGCTTGCTGCAAAACGGTGATCGGCTTCCGGTCTCTTCCCTGGCATCACTCACGGTGCGACCGCAGATCGGCAGCGAGACTGAAGCACGTCGTTTCCAACTCGAGCTGCCGGCACAGTCAGGGCATACACCGGAGACCATCACGCAGATTGTGCAACCTCGGGTCAATCAATGCGATCAGCTGGCAACGCAGCCATTCGATTTGCAGGCAGTGACAGAAGGACGGCTGGCGAACGAACTTGATCCGCAAACCGTCGACAAGGCGTGTGCTGAAGCCATGGCTGCATACCCGGAATTAGGTCGGTTCGTGTTCCAGCGTGGTCGCGGAGCGTTTGCTGGTGGAGACCTCGATAGCGCCATTTCTTATTTCGAGCGGGCCTATCAGATGGGCCATGTGCGGGCCGGGCAGGTTCTGGGCCGCATGTACTACCTGGGCGCAGGTGTGGACCGCGATCGGAAAAAAGCCGTCGAGCTTTATCGCAAAGGGGCAGAAAGGGGAGATGCCTATGCGCTTCATTCTCTGGGCATGGCCGAAATAAAAGGGGAAGGAACAAACCAGGACGAAAAAGCCGGATTGGAGAAGCTGCTGCAATCCGTAGAGGCGGGGCATACTTTTTCCTACAATGCCATCGGCGGATTTTATCTGAGCGGGCAGCACGTCTCGGAGAACGTTGATCGGGCGGTCTACTACTACAATCGGTCTGCTGCTCGAGAAGACATCTATGGCTTCCTCAACATGGGCACGCTTTATCGTGACGGCAGAGGCATCCCGGTTGATTACGATGCTGCGCTGGGCTGGTTCAAGAAGGCGCATGACGGCGGCCACCCTGCGGCAGGGACAGCAATAGGCTTGCTCTATTTCAATGGTCAGGGCGTGGAAAAGAGTTCTGATGAAGCCACAAGATGGTTCCGTGAAAGTGCCGAGCGAGGAGATCCCTGGGGAGCTTACAACACCGCTTTCATGCTCGGAAAACAATCAGGTGAGAATGCCCAGCGCGATCGAATCCGCATGTTGGCCATGTCTGTCGCAGTGGATCCGTCTTCTCCCGCAGCCGAGAAAGGCAAGGAGGGGTTGGCAAAAGCATCCTCCTCGCTCAAGGCAAAGGTGCTGCAACAGGCTTTGACCGATCTCGGATTTGAACCAGGGCCCGTAGACGGACAACCCGGACGCAAAACACGCGAAGCCCTGACAAGATTTTTTAACTCCTCGGACCGCGCCCCGGAAAAGGGGGACGAGGCTCTGATCGCCCTGGTGAAATTTCAATGGGAACAGAGCCGACCCCGGTACGATTTATTCTAGGATTTTAAGGAGAGGTAAGATGAAATCAGATTTGAAGTTTCTGTCGGCGCTAGGTGCTGCGGCGCTGTTAATCGCGGGTTGCCAGGCTCAATACAAGCCCGGTGTAACGCAAGCACCGCTGGCGAGCACTCCACCCACTCCTGCAGCATCGTCTCCTCAGGTTGCCTCGGCCTCTCAAGCCGCACCAGCCGTTATTGACCCGATCAATGATCCGAGCCTTCGCGACAACAATAACGACAGCGGCGGCGGCGGTGGCGGCGGTGGCGGCGGTGGGGGAGGCAACGACAGCCCCGGCGGCGGTGGCGGCGGTTCCTGGAACTAAGCTCTAACGCGCCGGCGAGGCTCCTGATGAGTATTCGAAACGGGTTTGGTTCTCTGCGACAACTCGCTCGCGGCCTGGCTTTTGCTCTTGGCTTTCTCCTGCTCACGGCAAATGCCCGGGCAGGGGAATGGCGTGCGCTGGTTATCGGGATAGATGCGTATCAGAACGTTTCCAGATTGAACGGTGCGGTAAACGACGCACGGGACATAGCAGGCACATTGAAGGCAGCAGGTGTTCGGGATCTCACGACCCTTTATGACGAAGCCGCCACGCGAAAGGGAATACTGGATGCGTGGCAGGCGCTTGTCGCAAGATCGGATTCAGAGGATGTTCTTGTTTTGTCCTATGCAGGGCACGGGGCACAAGAAGAGGAATGGATCAAGGGTTCAGAAAAAGACGGATTTGACGAAGTCTTTCTTCTTGCGGGGTTCGACACATCCGCTCCAGGAAATGCGGAGCGCCTTCGTGACGATGATGTCGCGGCGATGTTGCATGCTGCAGGTGAGAGAAACGTTTTGGTGCTCGCCGATAGCTGTCATTCCGGCACCATGACACGATCGGTCGATCCTCGTATCAAGAAACTGGGAACGAGGCTGGTAGGGCTTCCTCCTCTGGAGAACGATGTCCTGCGTCAACAGTCAAAGCACCCGATCCTGGCTGATGTCGGCAAGGCGCAACCGGGTGAAGAGCAGCTTCCAAACGTCATCTATGTTGGAGCAACGATAGACGGACAAGTCATACCGGAGCTTATCATTGCCGGAGAACCTCGCGGTGCGTTGAGTTGGTCTTTTGCACGCGGCGTGGAAGGGCGGGCAGACCTGAATAGAGATGGTGGTATCTCCATGGAGGAGCTGACACTGTTCCTTCAGGAAACCGTTCGTGTTGCAACGGAAGGGCGGCAAACTCCGAGTCTGCGTATAGGTGGCGGTTCAAGGTCTGCAGTCTTGCCACGGGTGAATGACGACATTCTCAGTCAGACAAGTTCCGGCTTGTCCATTTCAGCCAGCACGGCAACTGCAACACCATTGCTCAACATCCTTTCAGAACAACATCAGGGACGCCTGAAGATCGTCGAACAGGAAAGCGCCGACCTGTTCTGGGACGTGGAAAACGGTGATGTTCTGACCAAGTTCGGTGATGTTGTGCTGCGCAAGAATGCGGCAAACGCGGACAGCTTTGCCGACGTCGTGACCAAGTGGATGTTTCTTGCGGACCTCTATGCGCTTTCAAGAGACCGTCAGCCGATAGAAGGAACGTTGCAGCCGGCCGTCGGCCACATCCCTGAAGGCTCTGCGTTCAAGGTTGGTCTCAAGTCCGATCAGAGCGGCTTCATGACCGTGTTTGCGTTGGAAGCGGATGGAACCTTGCGCTTGCTGGCCCCTGACAAGACGTCTGACCCTCTCGGCAATGATACCTCCCTGAACGCCAACGTTCCCTATGTTCTGAACCTCCGGGCCGCGCTGCCCTTTGGAGCGGATCATATTGTCATGGTACGGGGCAAGGATCCCATGCCACAGCTCGTGGGCGTTCTTTCAGCGCTGGACGGTCAGCAACCCGGGACCAAGCTTGCCGCCAAACTGGTGGAACTGATTGGCAAATCGGGTGATGCAATTGGTGTTACCGGCGTCTATACGGAACCTGCCGGATAGATGTTTCTCCGCTGGGAGAGGCAGGTATCCTGTTGCGGTATAAAGCTCTTTTGTGTGACCATAGCCACATTCAGATCGACTTCGCTCGATAATAATAATGTTTGAACAGGAGCGCTGGGCTCATATGAGAGTACGTGGCGCAATGACCAAAGAATTGGGAGACCGTCATGTCTTTTTTGTTTAATCGTGCCTGCGTCTACCGAAGTTTGCTGAAAGCCGGTACTGCAGCAGTTTTCACTATAGGGCTCTCGGCCGGGGCCGCACTGGCAGAGCCGGTCGCGCTTGTGCTGGACAAGTCAGACGGCGTGGACGTTTCCGCATTTTCGGAGTTGATGCCAGGTGATGTGATTGACCTTGGCTCGTCCGGGCATATTGATCTGCTCGACTATGCTGCATGCCAGGAGGTGCGTATCAAGGCTGGCACAGTATCCGTATCGTCATCAGGGTTCAGTCTGGAAGGCGGACAGGAGAAAGTTCTGCGCGCCGGAAATTGCCTGCAGGCTGACAGCGGAACGGATTCTGAAAAGGCTGACAAGGGTCTGACGGTCACGCTGCGCGGTCTGACTCTGGAGAACAAGAAAGCTGCTTCGCTGATGCTGCGTTTCGACGATGCTGTCCGGGATCAATACGGATCGGTGTTTGTATCCTTTGGTGGGGGAGAGCCGAAGCGTTTTGATTTGCTCGACCATGTTGTCACGGACATGCCGGACCGGGAAACGGACGGAGAAGCAGTTGAAGTTGAACTCTTCTTGCAAGGCAAAGCTCCGGATTTCGGTGTTGAAATGCGAAAGATCGTCATTGATCCATCCAAGGTCGGCCGGAAAACAGCTGTCGTCGTTGTGAAATGAATTCAAGCGGCCGGATTGCGGAAACAGCGCTGGGCCGGAAAAAGCTGATTGCACTCATCGCAATCGTTGCCATCTGCGCCGGAATTGCCGCGGGCTATTCTGCGAAAAGGGCAATATGGGAAGGGTGGGTCACCGACCGACTGTTCCAGATCCGGGCCAGTTTTGGAGCTGTGCCACCGCAGGAAAGGTCACCCGTTGCCGTTATCGGGCTCGACCAGACTGCGCTGGATTCCGACAAGTTGTCTCCAATTCCCCGCGTGTTGATGACACCGGTACTTGCCGAGGCCGGGCAGGGACTGCTTGATGAAGGGGCTCTCGCGCTCGGATATGATTTTGTTTTCGCCTATAGCGCGGATGCCTTCGTCGATCCGATTACCGGCGAGGAGAGGCTTCGCGGGTTCGACGCGCCTTTTCAGAAGTTCATGTTCCGGAACCGGGAAAGGGTTTTCATATCCCACACGGAAATAGGCGTCCCGCACAGAAAGTTCTCTGCGGCAGCCGGAACTGGTGGCGTTCGCTCCGTGGTGATTTCTACCGATAACGATGGTGTCGTGCGGCAGCACCAGCCAATCTTGCCTCTGTCGGAGTCTCCCTATCTCATCGACGCACTGCTCAGCGTGACCGGCTCTGATATCTCTGAGCAATATACCGCTCTTCCCGGTTCAAGGCTTGCCAGCTCCATCCCCTATTTGTCTCTCATCGATGTCCTGCGAATGCTGGAAAGCGAGAGCGGCAGAGAGGATTTGAAGGAGTTTGCGGATGGTCGGATCATTCTGTTCGGCGGTTTGCTGCCATATGAGGACGAGCATCTTTATTCCGACCGTTTCCTGCCGGTCATGTCGCAAGGCGAAGCGGAAACCGGTGAAAGCGGGCGTCCTCGGGTTCAGCAGCAGACTGCCGGCGTTCTGATATTGGCAGACCTGATTGGTTCTGTGCTGTCGGACCGGATTGCTGTTTCACCTCCGCCAGGTTTCATGGCTGGTGTGACGGTCTTATTTGCCGTTGCGGGCGCACTTGCAGGACTTTTTCTCCCCATGATGCTGCTGCCCCTCGTAGCTGCAAGCGGCGTCTTGTTGGGGCTTGCACTCAGTCTGCTCGGGCTTGAATTCGGAATGGTCGTTGCGCCTGGAATGGCGCCTGTTGCGTGCGTCAGCGCTATCGTGGTTTCGGCGGTCGGCAAGATCGGTATTCTTCAAAGAAGACAGCGGTCTCTGGTGCGCCTGTTCGGGCATTATCTCGCTCCGGATGTGATCAAGCAGATGGCACAATCCGAACAGCTGCCGGCACTGGGTGGTGAAACCCGGCATGTGGTCGTTGCATTCATAGACATTGTCGGCTTCACCAAGATGTCCGAGAAGCTTGCTGACAGGGATGTGGTTCGTGTCGTCAATTCCTGCTTCGATGCCATTGGTCAGGTCATCACAGCGCATCAGGGATACATAGACAAGTACATCGGCGATGCGATCATGGCCGTATGGAACGCTCCGAATACCGTCGACAATCCCGAAAAGGCAGCAGTGGATGCCGCCGAAAAGATTATCGGGCTCCTCGAGAAGATGCGTGACCTGACCGGTCAACCGGCTCTGGACCTTCGAATTGCACTCAATGCAGGACCTGTTCTCGTGGGAGATATTGGCGGGGAACATCGTCGCTCCTTTACCGTCATGGGAACGACGGTCAACACGGCCAGCCGGATCGAATCTGTTGCCAAAGACCAGAAAGTCCGTCTGGCGATCAGTCAATCGGTTTGCGATAACCTGCCGCGTTCATATCCGGTGAAGGAGATCTGGAAAGGGCAGCTTCGCGGGCTCAGCACAGACATGACCGTCTTCACGCTGGATGCCCCGCAAATGTATATGGAAAACGAGATTTCGGTTGCCCAAGACAAGCGGAAGCGCGGCATAACCAATCTGCTGAAGTTTCCGCGTTGAACAGGCAAGATCACGTTTCCCTCCGAGCCTTTTGCAACTTTCGGACCGCTCCTGCATGATCAGAAGATGCGTGTCGCGGAAAACCTCACAAGAGCGCACGCCAGCAAGGTGCCAGTATGAGCAGCGGGTTGGACAAGGAAAAACCTGGAGCGCGTCAGCCGGAATTTGACCGGACCGTGATACGCGCCGGTGGTCCTGCTGCAAAACAACCCAGCTCACAAAGTCCGGGAAACAAACCCAAACTCTCCAAGGAACGATCGAAGCGTTCACCTGTCCTTGCATATGCGTCGCTCGCCATCGGATTTCTTGTTATCGGAGGCGGTGTGGGAGGACTGATACACCTCATCAATTCCGGCGCGATTTCCCTTTCCGCACCAGGTCCTGCAGAAAGAGTTGTGGCTGAAACCGAGACAACTGATGTATTGGAAACGGAGGCGCTGCTGGGTGCTTCAGACGAGGAAAACTCGGCACAATCGGCCACGGACACTCTCCCTTCCATACCTCGGGAAAATGCTGCGATTGATGAAGAAGAAATCGATGTGCCTGCGGATCCGTTTTACGACATGGCGGTTTCGCCGGTCATTCCACTGGCTGGAGATCCGGTTCTGCTGAGCAATGCGGCAGCGGGAAACCGCATCGACCTGACCGAACGTACTGTCCCGGAAAAAAGCACCTCTGGAACTGTCACCAGCATACCTGGACTGACCGCCTTCGTTCTGGATAGCGAAATGCTGAATCAGGACGGTGAGCTTGTGATCCGGGCACCCGGTAGTGAGGCAGATTTTCAGTTCGGCAATTTTGGTGGTGGCGAAGACGCGGAACGCCTGGAAATCGAAGAGGAAGAACAGGTATCCGGCAGTTCGAGCTCAAAGTTGCCGACCTTCCTGAAACCTCCCACGGATACACTCAATCTGTTCCTGACCGAGCGGCCAATTGGGCAAGGTCCCAATCGATTGGAAATCAGAACGGAATTGTCGAAGGCTGTCTCCATTGAGGAGTTTTTGAAGAAAAGTGGATTTGATGAAGACGCATCCAAGCCATTTTTGAAATTTGTGAAAAATGATCTCGGAAAGAACGATTTTATCGCGGGCGATAAAATCGCAATCAGAGGCGTCAGATTGCCGAACAAGTTGGGTCGGGTTGGTGATTATTACCGCCCCGTCCAAGCGTCCTTCTATTCGGACGGGGGGTACGTCGGAACCGCTGCGTTTGCCCCGCAGTCGGGTGAAGAGCGCTACGTGCAAGGTGCAGATCCTTGGTTTGGTGTTTCTATTGGACGGGACAAGGTCGCAAGCGATATGTCTGGCGGCAGTGAGAAGAAACATCGGTTGATTGATGGTCTCTACGCGACCGCGATCAGGAACGCTGTACCAGCTTCAATAGTCGGGGAAGCGATTGCTTATCTGGCGCCGACGACAGACCTGAAACGTGCTGTCGAACCTGGCGAGCGTTTCACACTGATCTTTACGGACCAATCCCGAGACGAAAAACGTGGAGGCGGCAGGGTGTTGTTTGCGGGTGTCCGCAAGGGAGACGATTGGTCGGTCCGGTGCTACGTCTTGAAGGCTCCTGGAAATCGTGGATTTGCATGTGTCAGCGAAGGTGGAAAAATCAGTCTGTCAGGTGCGATGCTTGTGCCTGTGAAAGGCGTACTTACCTCCAAGTTTGGAATGCGATTTCATCCGATCAAGAAGACCGAACGTCTTCATGCCGGTGTTGACTGGGCAGCCCCGACAGGTACTCCGATCAGAGCGGCATTTTCCGGAAAAGTCAGCTATCGGGATGTTCGAGGCGGCTATGGCAACTTTATCGAGCTGACTCACAAGGGCGGCATAACAAGCCGGTATGCGCATATGCATGAATACGCGGACGGCATTGAACTTGGGTCTGTCGTCCAGGCCGGAGATCTGATCGGCTATGTCGGAACAACAGGCCTTTCCACCGGGCCGCACCTTCACTTTGAAATTCGGCAGAGGGGAGAGCCAACGGATCCGCTCGCGTTTGAAATGGAAACGGGCACAGATGCGCCGAAGTCCGTCGCGGGCAAGGACTTGAAAGACTACCGTGGCACCATTGGTGAAATCCTGAGTTCGCACTAAGTCCCGGATTTGTGACGGAAATATCGCACACGATGTACGAGGGCGCTTCCAGTTACATCAAACGCCAGGTTGAGGTTTCGCGGGAGCTGCCGCGAAACCTCAAGGGGGCTTTTGACTGTGCACCGGATTGATTTCTACTTCGTAGAGACCTCAAGGCCTTCGCCTGTTGCAACAATCGAGGCGCTCGCGATTTCCTCTCCGTTCATTTGCGCTGTCAGGAATGCGCGGGAAAGTTTGGGCAACAGGTCGTTGGTCAGGATATTGTCGATCATGCGGCCGCCGCTGTCCGGATCTCTGCACAGGGAAACGATGTGAGCGACGACATCGTCGCCAAACACGAGGTCCGCATTCCTGTTCTGCTTCACGCGTTTCACGATCCTGTTGAGTTGCAGTCGAACAATGAAGCCCAGCATGGAAGGTGAAAGCGGGTAGTAGGGTATGGTGACAATCCGGCCGAGCAGAGCCGGAGGGAACACATCCAGAAGGGAAGGGCGAAGCGCCTCGGCAAGCTTCTCCGGATCGGGGGCATTCGGATCAGTCGCGGCAAGATTGGCATCGCTCGAAACCGGCGCGTCCAGCATCTTGCCGGCAGCGTTCATGATGATTTCGGTGCCGACATTGGATGTCAGCAGAATGAGAGTGTTCCGAAAATCGATCTTTCGACCCATGCCGTCTTCCATCCAGCCCTTGTCAAAGACCTGGAAGAAAATTTCATGCACGTCGGGATGCGCCTTTTCCACCTCGTCGAGCAGAACGACAGAGTATGGCTTGCGTCGAACCGCTTCAGTCAGACGTCCACCTTCACCATAGCCGACGTAACCTGGAGGCGCGCCCTTCAGGCCGGAAACCGAGTGGGCCTCCTGAAATTCGGACATGTTGATGGTGATGAGGCTTTCTTCTCCTCCGTAGAGTGTCTCTGCAAGTGCCAGGGCGGTTTCGGTCTTGCCGACGCCGGACGGACCACAAAGCATGAAAACCCCGATCGGTTTGTCGGGATTACCCAGTTGAGCGCGGCTGGTCTCGATCCGCTTTGAAATCATTGCCAATCCATGAGCCTGACCGATGACGCGCGCATTGAGGCTGTCTGTCAGGTTAAGGATGGTCTCCATTTCATCCTGAACCATGCGTCCCACCGGAATGCCGGTCCAGTCCGAGATGATGCTGGCAACCGCCTCGTCATCCACATAGGCATAGACCATGCGTTCGTCTTCAGGAATTTGGGACAACTCGGCGCGCATGTCGTGCAAGGCTGTGCGAACTGCTTCTTCGTCTTCAAGGTCTATCTCGATATCCAGTTCGATGTCGTCGATTGGCACAAGCGCGGCAGCGTCGGCGTCGGTTTCATCATTGGACACGGCGTCCGGATGAGGGGCGGGCGTACCGCCTTTGAGCTCGGCGAGTGCTGCGTTCAGCCGTCGGATACCTGCAACGAGTTTGCGCTCTTTCTCCCATTCTTCTCGAGTGGATGTAATTTCACTTTCTGTGTCCTCCATGGCTTTGGCGATCGCATCCAGTTGCTCCTGGTTCTCCATGCCAAGTTCGCTGTCATTGGTCAGGGCCTGTCTTTCCGTTTCAAGAAAGTTCTTTCTGGCGACAAGATCTGAAAGTTTTGCCGGTTGTGCCGCCTGAGAGATGTTTACCCGTGCAGATGCGGTGTCCAGAACGCTGACGGCCTTGTCCGGCAGCTGGCGTGCAGGAATGTAGCGATGTGACAGAGACACGGCTGAGGTGACGGCACTGTCCAGAATTCGCACCTGATGGTGATCCTCCATTGGCCCAAGCAGACCTCTAACCATCGCAAAGCATTTTTCCTCGTCCGGCTCGTCAACCTGGACAGGTTGGAAGCGCCGGGTGAGGGCTGGATCTTTTTCAAAATGCTGCCGGTACTCTGACCAGGTTGTTGCCGCAACAGTGCGCAGGGTTCCTCTTGCAAGAGCGGGCTTCAGGAGATTGGCGGCGTCACCAGTGCCAGCCGCTCCGCCTGCTCCAATTAGGGTGTGGGCTTCGTCGATGAACAGAATTGTCGGTACGATGGAGGCGTGGACAGCGTCGATCACCGCACGCAGCCGCTTTTCGAACTCGCCCTTCATTGAGGCGCCTGCCTGCAAAAGCCCAAGGTCGAGCGCGCATAAGCGCGTACCAAGAAGCGCTGGAGGAACGTCGCCTGCAACGATTTTTTGGGCAAAACCCTCGACAATCGCCGTCTTTCCGACCCCCGCTTCTCCGGTCAGTATCGGGTTGTTCTGCCGCCGGCGCATCAGAACGTCGATGACCTGCCGGATCTCCTCATTCCGGCCAACGATGGGGTCAAACTCCTCAGCCCGTGCTCTTGCCGTGAAATCAACGGTGAATTGAGACAGGGCATCTTCCCCAACCCCGCTTCCGGGCTGGGCATCCGGTGCGTCGCCAGTTGCAGCGCTGGCAGCGGTTTTCGGACCGGAGCCGTCGATCGGCCGGGCGCCGGTTTCTGCAGAGGCGCCCGCAATTCCGTCCAGGTTTTGGACAAGTGCATCCCGGTTCAATTTACTCAAAGCAGGCGAATAGCTGAGAAACTGACGCCAGGAGGTCCTGTCGCCCATGGCGGCAATCAGCACATAGGCTGAACGGATCTTGTAGTCGCCATATCGCAAAGTGCCTTCAAACCATGCGCGTTCCAGAGCTTCCTGAAACGGGGCTGCCATGGAAGGCAATTCGGTCTGATTGATCTTCAGCGCTGCGATTGCCTTTTGAAGATCTTCATGGACCGTTCCGACATCAATGCCGAAGTGGCGCAGAATATGAACGAAATCCGTGCTGTCGTCCCGGGCCAGATAGTAGAGCCAATGCAGGATTTCCAGATTTCTGTGTCCGGAGCTCTTGGTCAGTCGCATGGCCTTTTCAAGGCAATCGTAGCTCACTGTCGTCAGCTTATTGGCAACTGTTTCAACGAGAATGTCACTCATGGGATCGGCCTTTCAAACTGGAGACCTATTGGTAGACGGCGGTGTGACGGCGCAGCGGCCTGAACCGGGTGTCCATCAGCATCTCTTCTTCATCGGTGTCTGCGTCTTGCTGAGAAATTTCGGTAGCCGGTTTCAGCCAACCGATGTGACCAAGGGTGGCTGAACTGCTTGAATTCAAGTTGATTGCAGAAGCGCATCTCTTTGGAAGGGCGAGCTCGATTTCATACTCAATCTCCAGCCCCAGGTAGAAATCGATCAGATCGAACAGTCTTTCAGTCCAGGGATTTGGTTTTGTACGAGTGGGGGGCAGGAACGTCCGGTACTCTTCCAGGGACCGTGTAAAGATACGAATTCGGATCTTGTCGCTGACGCTGTAGACCTTAGCTCCTACAATCGTGTCCAGGCCGAGCTGACCAGCGCCACCTCCACCGAGGCCGCCAAGGCTGAGTTGGTCGTCCGGTTCAAGATGCAGCCAGGTGCCGACGCATTGATCGATTTCGACCCTTACTTCAAACACGCCGGTAATGAGCGCCTTCAGCCGAGACGCACTCTTCGCCTTCGCAGATGTCAGGCCCGCGTAGAGCAGTTTCAATCTGTCGTCGATCAGGTCCAGATCGCGGTAGATCGGTGTTCCCGTGCCGATTGACGAACCGACATAGTCCATAAACCTGTCGTCATCAGGCCTGTCGTGCTGAACTATCGGTCGAGCGTCCGCCCAGGCCCGGTAGAATAGCTGAACGAAGCGGTTGTTGAACACATCCAGAAATCTCGGAAAACTATCATCGCCGCGCAAGCCTCGCATGATGGCTTCGTCGGTCATGGCAGCCGGAAGGGCTCCCTGAGGACCCAGAAGCCCCAGAAACCGCTCCAGCAGAACAAGTCCATCATCCTTGTCTCGCATCGCGCGTTCGACAGTCGATGTGGCGAACTCGCTTGACGGATCCTGTCCAAAACGCACGATGTCTTCGATCAGCCTGCGGCTTTTTCCGATACGTGGTGGAGTTTGTCGGTCTGTATCACCGTCCAATCTCTGATTTGCGTTTGGCGCTGTCTGTCCTTCCAGCATGCGCAGCACCGCCAGCAGGTCATGGCCGCCCGGATGGTCCTGAATACGTTTGCTCAACTCCTTGAAAAGCGAGACGTATTGTTGCTGAACCGGGACTTCTATCGGGGCAATCTCAGCTTTGGCTTCTTCTTCAGGTTCGTTTGGTTGGATTTCTTCGAGCCAGATCTCCTTATGCTCCTGAACTGGAGGAGGCATTATCTCGGGCGATACAATCGTGGCATCAGCGGTGTCTTCGATTGCTTTGTCCTGGGCACCAATCTCGCTTGCCGCTTCTTCAACCTGGCCCGCGGGCTCATCCGGTGAAGTTGTCGACGGCCAGGGAGCTGGTGTCGGGGTCGGAGCACGCACAATTGTCTTGTCTCCCGCACCAGAAACATCTTGCGCGACTTTTTTTGTGGCGACTTTGTTGTCCTCCGTCTCGCTCATAGGATACCTTTGGCTCCTATTCTTGGCGGCCACTTCATGATTGCTCCGCGTTCTGTCGTCGCGATAACGCATTGGGTGAAATGGTTGATCGAGGCGTATTCCGCCAGGAAGCGGTCAAGGACCGCTCCCATCAGAAAAGCGCTTGCCCCCTCGAATGCCTTGTCATCGAGCGTGATGGTAACTTCCAGTCCGCGCGCTACTCCGGTTCCGGATTTCTGTTGAAGCCTGCGAACCACGGGGCGGGTCGAAACGGAGCGCACAGACTGTGCCTGACGATCGGCAGCATTGTCAGACAAAGGAGCAAACACACTCAGGATGTCTCGAAACGAGCGTCCATCTTCGCCAGCTGCGTCGTGAACAAGCCCGGTGTGGTTGAGTGCAAGAATGTTGATCAGCCGCCACGCGATGGCTCCGGTATGTCCTTCCTCGCCGAGTCGTTCGTTGTAGGAAAGGAGTGGAGGCCTTGGCGAAGTTGGTCCTGCCACGCAATCAACTTTCAAACCAACATCCTCAAGGAGCCGAAAGTCTCCGACTGCGGATTGGTCCTGATTGGAGCCGACAGGAAGGTCGGCGGCCAGCGCTCTGTTGGATGCCATGACTTTTAGCGAGAGTTCGGAAAGCTTTTTGTCGCCGCTCTGGAGAAGGGCTGCGGCTTGGGCTCCACTCGAAATTGTAATGAAGGTTTCGGTGCCGATGTAGGGGCTTGGTTGCATGCGCCGAAGTTCGGACGAAGACTGGCGGCGGGGAAGGCGGCGCACCGTGTAAAACCACTCATGTCCAGCCTTTTCCGTGTCTGGTGCAACGCTATAGAGAGGTTCGACAGCGCGTTTGTCACCGCCGGAAAAATGCGCATTCACTTCAGTCACCGAATGAACTTCGTAATCCAGTGGTCGCGTTCTGTCGGTAATCACCGGAAACTCATGTTGCCCTTTTTTGATGGGGACTCTGTCCGTCTGCCTCTCGAACAAATTGACAGCTGGAGCGCAATGAAGGGCGAAGATCTTTTGGTCGACATGGGCAGGCAGACGAGTGTCTGTTTCGTCGAACACAAAAACCAGTTCACAGGATTTGGTGTTAATCCGATCCAGATACCGTCTGAGGCCTTTCAACCGAAAACCGAGAAAGCTTCGCGGGAAATTGAAATAGTCCCGAAGATAGTCAAATCCGATGAACAGTCTGCGGTCATTTCGTAAAAGTGCATCATCCTCGTCGAAGCCAAGCTGCTCCACTGCGCTGATCGGCAACCGCTGCAAGGATACCTGGCCGAACGTGTCTTCTGTTCTGATGTAAAGCGAAATCGTGTGGCCGAAAACCTGTTCATAGATTTTCGCGGCAAGGTCCAGCGGTCCGATCAGCCGGATAGGCAGGTCATCGACCTTGCATCCGGCAATCTGAAGTTCCGGTTTTTTCGAAACTTCTTCCGCTGACGCTTCATTTTCAGGATCTTCCGCCATTCGGTGCGTGAGCTTGATTGCAAGACCTGCTCTTGTTCGCCGGTCTTCCGCCATTTCAGCTCCAAGACCGGAGACCTGCGCGGCGGAACTCAGATAGCGGGCTCCGGTCAGTTCAAGAGGAGTTAGAGTAATCGGAGCTGCCAAAGTGAACCGGCATCTGACTTCTCCTCGGCGTTCTCGAAAGACCGCTTCCAGGGGAGCATGCCGGTCGATCTTGATGCCCGCACGCAGGTTTGCATCACCATACTTGGGGGAAACGCGGGCAAGTACCATGGAAGGAATGGGAGCCAGGGCTGTCGGATAGAGCTGCTCAAGAAGGCTGGATGTGAACTCAGAGAATTCATGTTTCATCTTGAGTTGAACGCGGGCTGCAAGAAAGGCGGTTCCTTCCAGGAGGCCTGACAACATCGGGTCCGATCTGTCTTCCAGAAGTCCGCCAAGGCGCTCAGCGACCGCTGGATAGGCTTCCGCGAATGCAGCGCCTTGCTCACGCAGATAGATGAGCTCCTGATTGTACAAATCCAGAAATTCGCGGTTCATGCGGTAGCCCCGATTATCTTAATGCGGCCGAAGGAGGGATCAACATCAGCTATGAACTCACTGCCGACCCTGACCGGGTCGCAGCGAATTTCGGCCTTGATCAGAAAGCGGACCTTGAAGGTTTCATCGCTCGTGTTTTCATCGCGTGCGACCTGAAGGGTCCTGGGGTCCATTCTCGGCTCGAAGCGTATGAGAGCCTGCCGGATATCCTCCGCAAGCTGGTCAATGCGAATGGTGTCGACGACATGAACGGACAAGTCCGGCAATCCGTAATTCAAAATGGAATTTTCAACTTCGGGAAAATCGGAAAGCGACTGTGTGGAGTTGAAATTTACTGTGTTCAAAAGAGCTTGCAGGTCCCTGCGAACCTCGGCGATCAATGTATGTTCTGAAATACCGTGCGCGCGCGATAATCGGCGACCCGACTTGAGTTTCTCTCCATCTTTCGTTTCCTCTTGGCGGGACTGTGCGGCCTTGTAGTCCGGATCGTCGAGCGCCCGGAATGCCCACATCAGTGGCGACTGCATTTTGACTTTTGATCTGGCCATTGGCTAAGCCCCACCTGGAACGGAATGGATCGGGAATGAAGGGGCGCACCCAGGTTGTGTTCTCTCTCTTGAAGCGCGTCTCGGCATTTCCGAAATGGAGTTGCCGCCGCGCTGAGCGCGGCGGCTGAAACCAGGTGTGTGTTTACTTTTTCTCGTTTGACGCGATGTCCCAGGCGAATTCAGGTGCTGCGCCTTTGGAACCGTCCGGTTTCTGTTCCGTGTAGATGTATTTGTACTCACCGAAGTTCAGCGTCAGATTTTCAGTGATGCGATCTTCTGAGCCGGCGCCACCGCTCGAGATGCTGGTGACAATGATGTCTTTCATTTCGATCTTGATGTATTCCAGCGGGCTGTCACCAGCCGCTTTGCGAACGAAGAGCGTGCACTTGCCGATGTGCTTCCCGGTTGACAGGTGTTGCAGAAGAGCCGGGGTCGACTTGTCGACGTATTTTGTGAGGCTCAAGTCCTGAAAATGTGCCTTGCCGGAGCCGGAGCCGCTGCCCATATGCGTCGTGCCGGACTGCGATGCTCCCCAGGACCAAGCCAGAACGTCAATCTCGTCCTTGTGGGTTTTGTCTTGAGCTTCGCCCGGAATGCCATCAATTTTCAGAAAATAGTCTACAGCCATTGTAATAGATCCTTATGGTTGCGTCTGGCCAAGGATACGCTCTTGGCGGTCTTCAGTTGTTTTTCACAACTAACTAGGACCGTTCGGTCCAACCCTTTGGACGTATTTGCGTCTCGTTAGTACCTCCACCCGGTGAACCCGGGTTGCATCCCGAGAGATGCCTGCCGGTGGGCGAGAGCCGCCCGACCGGCAATCCTCACACTCAGTTTCCGTCTTGCGGAATTCTGGAAGCCAGGCTCATGCCGATATCCATGCCTTCCAGCTGGTAGTGGGGTCGAAGGAAGAACTGGGCCCTGTAGTAACCGGGGTTTTCCTCGTCTTCGACAATGGTGACTTTTGCTTCCCGAAGCGGTTTGCGCGCTTTGGTTTCTTCGGTGGAATTGTCCGGATCACCATCGACATAGTCCATGATCCAGTCATTGAGCCACCGCTGCAGCTGTGCCGTTTCCTTGGTGGAGCCGATCTTGTTGCGCACCATGACCTTCAGGTAGTGGGCGAAACGGGTTGTTGCGAACATGTACGGAAGACGCGCGGACAGGTTGTCCGATGCAGTGGCGTCTTTTCCGTCCGGACCCGAGAACTGACGCGGTTTGAAAACCGACTGTGCGCCAAGGAAAGCTGCCTGATCCGTATTCTTGCGATGAATGAGCGGTATCAGTCCAAGTCGGGAAATTTCGTGTTCTCTCCGATCTGAAATCGCAATCTCCGCCGGACACTTCTGGTCTACGCCACCGTCGTCGGTTTCAAAGACATGCGTGGGCAATTCTTCTACCAGTCCGCCACTTTCAACGCCGCGGATGCGGACGGTCCAGCCGTATTCCTTATATGCACGGTTGATGTTCGCAGCCATGGCATACGCGGAGTTCATCCAGGAATAGTTGTCGTGATTGTCTTCGCTGAATTCCTCTTCGAAGGAAAACTCCTCGACCGGATCAGACTTCGCACCATACGGTTGACGGGCAAGGACACGCGGCAGCGACAGACCAAGATACCGGGCGTCTTCGGATTCCCGCAAAGTCCGCCATTGGGCATGGATTTCCGTGTCGAAGATTTTGGACAAGTCGCGTTTGGCGGGAAGTTCTGTCCAGCTCTCCATTTGCATCAGCTGCGGGTTTGCCGCCGCCAGGAAGGGGGCATGCGCCGCCGCTGCGATTTTTGCCATACCGCGCAATATGGTGATGTCCTGCGGTTCGTAGGAAAATTCGTAGTCGCCAACGAGGCAGCCGTAGGGCTGTCCACCTAGTTGGCCGAATTCCGCCTCGTAAATCTGCTTGAACAGAGGGCTCTGATCCCACTTCGCGCCGCGATAGCTCTTGAACACTCCAGCCAGTTCAGACTTTGAAATATTCAGGAACTGAAGTTTCAATGTCGCGTCCGTTTCGGACTGGTGAACCAGGTAGTCCAACCCGCGCCAGGCGCTTTCCAGTTTCTGAAAGGCCGGGGCGTGGATGATTTCATTCACCTGGGAGGTCAGCTTTTCATCCAGTTTGGCAATCATCTCGTCGATAGTGTCGTAGACATCGTCCTTGATCAGCGCCTCGTCAGACAGAGCCTCTCCAAGGAAGGTTGACATGGCATTGTCGACAAGCTGGTTAGCCGTCTCATTTTCGCTCTTGATCCTGAAGTTCTGTTTCAGGATTGACGCGAATTCCTCAGGGCTTTTTTCCGTCGCTGTGCCGGCTGATTCACTGCTTTTCTGGGCGTTGGTGTCTGTGTTGCTCATTTACGCCTCCTGGGTGTCGCCGTCTGTTTCAGCGCCATCTTCGGACTGCGCTTTGTCGGCATCCATTTTCTGGGCAAGGGCCTGCATCAGGGCCGGATCTCTTGTCAGCTCTTCAAGCTGGCTGATTGCCTGTACGCGGCCATCCATCATGGTGCGAAGGGCCGCGAGACTTTTGCGAGCGTCGAGGAGCTTCTTCAGAGCAGGCACCTGTTCAGCAACCTTGCCCGGTGTGAAGTCATCCATGCTCTTGAAACGAAGCTGAACACTTAGCTTGGTGTCGTCTTCGCCAGACAGTGTATCTTTTACGGTGAAGGATGTACCTGGCTCGATAGCTTCCATCCGCTTGGTGAAGTTGTCCATATCGATATCCAGCAGTTTGCGTTCATCGATATCGGATTTTTCAACCCCGGGACTGTCACCGGACAGGTCCGCCATGACGCCCATGACAAAGGGCAGTTCAACCTTCTGCTCCGCATCAAACGGATCTTCATAGAAAATGTGGACCCTGGGTGGTCTATTGCGTTTGATAAAGCTTTGCCCGCTATTCGATGCCATTGTACTTGCCTTTCATGTTTTTGACCTAGGAATAAACTCGGTCAAACTCAGTCAAATACTCGCGCAAGTCGCTATGCTTTTTATTTATATTTCGAATCTGCGCTTTGTTTTGTTGCTAATTATGTACTTCTAAAATTCGTGATGAGAAGTGATCGCAGTCACACGATCGTTGGTTTGAAAAAATCTTTAATTATTGAGGACCTGTTGGACGCTTATGTCAAGGAAGAAGCAGGGAACTCTAGGTGAGGTTTTTCTTTTTGTTGTTCCGGTATTTACGCTAATCGTCCTCCGGCCTCAGGAATAGGTTGAGGAGACCGGTAAATGATCCGGAACTCATGTTTTGAGCTTCATCCAGCAAAAGTGGGATAGGGCTCGTCGGTTCGTTCGAGGAAAAATAACCTTTAACGGAAGCGATGCCCTTCATTGCGTCTGAGCGGTTTTCGATCACCATGACTGAAAAGTCATCGATATCACCCAAATCGCCTCCAGAGCCGTCATTCAGGTCGATGAGGCGGTCGTTGGAGAGTTGCAGTCCGCTTGTACCTAACAAGAGCGCGACCTCGTCGAAGCGTCTGGGCATCAAGATCTTCAATGCGTCCAGATAGGATTTGCCGACCAGTCCACGAGCTTCTCTCACCAGAAACAGGGCAGGGTGAGAGGGTTCACGCGAAGCGAAATAGTCCTCGACAGCTTCAAGAATGAGCTTGGCCTGCGCGGCGTTTCGAATGTCAGCCGGCGCGGCTGTTTCGATCTCCGTCTCCTGGCCGGCGCCATCGTCCGCTGTGTCTGGGGCGTCTTCGGCAGTCTCGTCGGTCTGGCGGCCCAGTCGTGTCTTCAATTCGCCGTTCATCTCCTGAACGAGAATCTGGATTTTCTCATAGTCGGGGGCAGTTGCCTTCGCGTCTGCCTCCTTGAGTTTCTGGGCGCAAATGTCGGAAATGGCGTTGAGTTCACTTTGCAGGTCCGCGAGATCGGTCAGAACTTCCTCGATGACATCCTGTTCCAATTCCCCGGAAGTGAGGGCAGCTTCAATCGCGCCGAGCGAAATGGTGGGCTCGTCATCGCGTGGTGTTGCTGCTCCTGTCGCTATCTGAAGGCTTCTATAACTTATGGGGCCGCTTCGTCTTGTCTTTAGGAGTGGTGCAGCTTCCAGCGGGAGGACCACAGTTGGCCTGTTGTTCAGGGCTTCCAGAGCGCCCATTCTTTCCATGTGTCCGAAATCGGCATCAATCGGGTGAACGTCGTCCCAATGGTTTTCAAGCAGTTTGCGGATGATTCTGACGGCATTGGAAAACAGGTGAAGCTGACCTCCGAGGATGCCGAACTGGGCAAGCATGACAAGCAGGCGCAAATCCCTGGATTGCTGCAAGAAGCGATCCATCTGCTGAAAAATATCGGTGAAGTCGATTTCAGAGCGATCGAACTCGCTGAAACGTTCGGGGAGCGTTTCCTCGCAAGAATCCAAAAGGGCAGCGAATGCGGGTTCCGTGTCATAAAGATCAGGTCCGCAGCCACCGCCCGGAGAGATTTCCGTGCCGAATTTTTCAGGATCGAAATTCATTCCTGCCCCCAACCAGCAATTCTCTTCAACCGGCCCATCTCAGCCGTGCTGCACGCGTAGTCCTATCTCCTATTCAAGAACCAGCTTGCTTTCCACGCGACGGTTCGACGGGTCGTTGATGTCCGCGACTCTGGGGCGTGTTTTTCCGTAGCCCACGGTCTTCAGCCGGTTTCTTTCAACACCAAGACCGACAAGAAACTCGGTTACCGCTTGCGCGCGGTCTTCGGATAGGCGCTGGTTATAGGAAAGCGAACCGATACCGTCGGTATGACCTTCAATAACAAACGTTGCGTTGTTAAGATCCGGGTCAGCGATGCCCTTGGCAAACTCCCGAAGATTGGCTTTCGCCGAAGGGCTGAGGCGAGCGGACGCGTACTCAAACGAAACCAGCAGATTGAAACCCTCATCGATCGCCTTTGTCTCGGGGTCTACCACCAGTGTTTCGGTATCAGGCTGAGACGGTGTTACGGCAACCTGACCACCTGAATTTCGGGATTCCTTGGCGTTGCATTCGTCGCGCGTACCAATGCAAAGGGCACGGGTCGTTCCTGTCGGTTTCAAGGACCGGGTTTTGAGTTGCTTGAAGTGCTTGCTGACTTCATCCGCCGAGTAGGTTGCATCCTGGGCGAAGGCCGTATCCATCCCGGTTGGAAAGGCGACAAGTGCGAGCGTTAGTGCGGTCGTTACAGTTCCCGTCCAGAGTGCAGACCGGTGCAAACGGGCGTTTTCGATTCGGTGAAAAATTCGGGTCACGATTCAGTTCCTCCTGTTTGGAGTTGCGAATTTTGTTTCGCATCAAGTTTCAAAAATCATCGTGCCATATCTGGAAAATATTTATGTGGCGAAAGTCACTAAAGTGCGATTTGATATCAGTATGGCTTGTTCAATGAAATTGGCAAGTGAATATGGCTTATACGACTATAATGAGCAGGTTAAATAGTTCAGTTCGAAAGATATAAATTAACTATACAATTGCGGAAAGATGAGTTCTACGCTTGGTCGTGAGTGTGGATGGTGTTTAAAGTATTTGCAACAATTGTGTTGTTGAGCACATTATTTTTTGCGGAGACGCCTTAGGAACTGTCTGGAGAACGCTGTTTTATCGTTCCTGGACAGAAACCGTCGTACTTCCGAGGAGAACTTCGTGGCCCTAGGACAACTCAGACAAGCAAACCGGATGGCCGAACTGAATTCGGTCTTTGGCAAGGATGAGCTTTCGTTGGTCACAGTGGAATGCGACGAAGGTTTGAGCGATGATTTTGAAATCCGTCTCGAAGTCGTCAGTCAGCAGGAAGACCTGGATTTCGATCGTGCGATTGCCACCCATATGACGGTGAAGGTGGCGACCAACAAGGGAGATACCCGCTACTTCGACGGATTGTTGACCGATGCCAGGTGGATGGGACACCGCGGCGCTTACTACGTCTACAAGCTGACCTTGCGTCCATGGTTCTGGTTGCTGACGAAAAACGCCAACTGCAGAATTTTCAAAGACAAGTCCGCGCCAGACATTATCTCGGAAGTTCTGGGCGCGCACGACTTTGCCGATCACCGCAAGAAACTCACGGAAAGCTACGATCCGATTCACTATTGCGTGCAGTACAGGGAGTCGGACTACGACTTTTGCCGGCGCCTGATGGAAGAATTCGGGATCTCGTATTTCTTTGAGCACAAGGACGGCAAACACACGATGATCCTTGCGGACGCCAAGTCGTCCTACAGTGCGATAGAAGGCGATCCATCAATTCCGTTCATCCCGATCGGAGGTGAGAGCCAGAGGGACGAGGAGCATCTTTACCACTGGATACCGAGCCGCAAGTTTCGCACCGGCAAGTTTGCAGTCAACGACTATGACTTTGAGAAGCCGAGCGCGTCTCTGGAGGCTGACAAGGATGCCGGATCTGCATACAGGGCAGGGTCGTTGGAGCACTATGACTATCCAGGCCGGTATACGGAAAAAGACAAGGGAACAAAGTACAGCAACATCCGCCTGGAGGCGGAACAAGCTGCCGACAGACGTGTCGAAACTGCTGGCGAAGTTCCAAGACTTTATGCAGGTGGCCTGTTCACGCTGAAAGACCATCCCCATGGCCCGCAAAACAAGGAACATCTTGTTGTAAGGGCAAGCCATCAGATCATCGCCGAACAGTACAGGACCGGAAGCGGCGGCGCACAGGGCGAAGCCTATACCGGAACCTATGATGTCCTTTCAGTCGACATCCCGTTCAGGACACCTGCGACCACGAGGAAACCTTATATTCCCGGTCCGCAAACGGCGAAAGTCGTTGGCCAGGGAGAGATCGATGTCGACGAGTATGGTCAGATCATGGTCGAATTTCACTGGGACCGAGACAAGACCCAGTCCCGGCGTGTGCGGGTCGCTCAGGTCTGGTCGGGCAAGAACTGGGGCGGGGTCTATATCCCGCGTGTCGGACAGGAAGTGATTGTTCAGTTCCTGGAAGGTGATCCGGACCAGCCGATTGTGATCGGCACAGTCTACAATGCAGAAAACATGCCGCCTTACTCTCTTCCCGGAGACAAAAACAAAGCCGGTATAAAGTCCGACTCGACGGTTGGCGGTGGCGGGTACAACGAGTTTGTCCTTGATGACTCGAAAGGTCAGGAACAGATCGGAATTCATGCTCAAAAGGACATGGATACGGTCATCGAAAACAACGAAACGCTTCACGTCAAGAACTGCCGGGATACCAAAATCGACGTCGATCGAACTGAAAAAGTCGGCATGAATACGACAGAGCAAATCGGCATGAACTGGAAGGTGACCGCGGGAACCAAGATCGAGTTCATTTGCGGCGCCAGCAAGATCGTCATGACACCATATTCGATCAAGATTTCTTCGCCGATGATTGACGTCGTTGCCTCGGGTAAACTGACGGCCAAAGGTACAATGACCGATGTGAAAGGCAGTGCACTTTTGAAATTGAGCGGTGGACTTGTTCTGATCAACTGACGAGGAAGTAGAGCGTAAGTGAAGGCTAGGGAATGAATCTGATGGGATCTCGTATCCGCTTTACCAAGGCAATACAGGTATTTGAAGCCTACCCGGACCTGAATGAATCGGTTCATGCGCCGTCAGCGCTGGTCGGCCCGGAAGATTATGTCGTGGAGCTGCAAAAGAGTGATGCCCCGCTAATGGCGCTCGACTATTTCGCGCACGCGCTCCCGAAGCGTGAAGCCGTCTGGTGGGGAATGAAATGTGTTTCCGGGCTGGACCGGAATCAGAGCGAAAACGACAAGGAACTTCTCGCTCTTACCGAGAATTGGGTGCGGGAAGGAGATGAAGAGGCCCGTGCAAAGGTGCATGCGGCTGCGGAGGAAACCAGTGCAGACAGCGCTTCAGTTTGGATCGGCCGGGCAGCAGGCTGGTCGGGCGGATCTTTGTCGCCCCTTCCGGAGCAAAGAGTTGAGATGCCGGAAGGCTTGACAGCGAAAGCCGTGAATGCAGCCATTTTGATCGCTCTTGGCGCCCTCATGCCGGAAGAACGCGACAAGGCTCTCGGTGATTGCCTTTCGGCAGGTTTGTCCTTCGCTGGAGGCGGAAATATGCCGTCTGTCAGTGTTGCTGGACAGCCTTCGGCTCAGTCCTAGATATTTGGGGGGGAACTGCGGGAATGCGCATCACACTCCAGATAGAAAACGTGGACCGGTTAGAGACTGGTGGTCAGGTGTCTTACAGCTGCACCGACCGGGGTTTCGATATTGGCCGACATGAACATCTCGACTGGAGTTTACCGGACCCTCAAAGAATTATCTCCGGCAAGCATTGCGAGATCCGCTTCGAAGACGGTCAGTTTGTCCTTTACGACATTTCGACAAACGGCACTTTTTTGAACGGCAGTCCAAACCGCCTGGACAGAGCGCACGTGTTGAGGTCAGGCGACCGGATCATGATCGGTGACTATGTCATCGCAGTTTCCCTGGAAGTGGAGGAAAACGCTGGTGCTGGCTCAATCGGTCATCATGCCACTTCACATCAGTCCCAGTCTCAACCTTGGGATAGTCCTGCGGCCGTAGCTCCGGCACCGCCTATGCAATCGTCCTGGCCCGAACCGCCCTCAGCGGGCTCACCAAGCGAAGGAAATCCCTGGGGGGCACCTTCCGTCGGCATGGAAGGGCGCCATGCGCCACCTTCAGCTACGCCAGGTGTCGGCACTCCGGCTGATGATGTCTGGGGCTCTCAGGGACACGGCTGGGGTCATTCTGACCCTGCGCTTTACGATCCACAATCTCCCTCGGCCGCTGGCAACGCTCCGCGACCTGCTCAGGCTGATCCCCTCGATCACCTTGCTCAGCAACCGCACCTGCAAGAACCAGCTGCCGTAGTGGATAGACCATCGCCTCAGCGCTCGGGTGCGGTGTCCGCAGATCAACCGGCTTCTGATGTCAATATCGGTGGAGCCAACGCACCTGAACCCCTGTTCAAGATGCCGGACCTGGCGGGCGAGCCTTCCGAGAGCAAAGAGGTCTTGGTCGATGTCGTGAACGCAGAGCCGCCGTCTCGCGAAGTCGCATCACCGTTTCCGGAAGCCCCCGACTGGTCGCGCCCCGAGAACGTTGAGCAATCTCCTGAAGACGAACCATCTGCAGCACATACTGAAGAAGCAGGTGTGTCACAAAGCGCTTCCGCAATGCCGCCAGTCTCAGTCGTGCCAGAGAAAAATTCGCAACCGAATGCTGAAGACGAAACGCCGAACGAGCGTGTTTCTGCGGGTAATGTCGACATCCTGAAGGCATTCGCGGAAGGAGCCGGAATACCGGTCAGTGTCCTTGATGGAAGAGAGCCTGAGGAATTTGCGCGTGAGCTTGGCGGCATACTTCAGGAGATGACGTCGGATCTGATGGGTCTCCTGCAGGCGCGCAGTCAGGTCAAGGCAATGACGCGCAACGCCAACCGCACGCTGATCAGCCGAAGCGGCAACAATGCTTTGAAGTTCTCGCCAACACCTCAAATGGCTCTCCAGACCATGTTGGGGCAGAACGCGGAAGAAAACGGTTACCTGCCGTTGGCAAAGGCAATGACGCTGGCCTTCAAGGACATACAGAAACATCACGTGTGGACCTACGCAGCCATGCAGAAGGCAGCAGCACGGTTCGACGCGACACTGTCGCCCAGTGCAATCGAAGGTGAGGGCCAGATTTCGAAAAGTGCGTTCGGCAACCAGAAGGCAAAGCTCTGGGACCGGATGCAGGAGCGCTGGACATCTCTGTCGGGGGCCTATGACGACGGGTTGGTCGGCGTATTCACTCAGTATTTTACCGAAAGCTATGAGGAATTGAGCAGCGACGGCGCGGAATTGACCGGCGGTGAGATTGAATAAGGAAGTTTGAACTGAAATCGCGCGAAAGCGCGTCATGAATGAGGAGCAGTGCCTTTATGTCGTGGTATAGCAAGGTTGCATGGACCGAAGGCCTGTTTTTGCGGCCGCATCATCTTCAGCAGAGTGACCGGTATGTGGAACACCTGCTGGATGAGAGAGTGCGATTTGCTTCTCCTTATCCCTGGGGTTTTTCCGACATCGAAATTGATCAGGATGTCGGCCAGCAATGCCGGTTTGCGCTTCGCCACGGCCGGGGGATCTTTCCGGATGGAACGGCGTTCAATTTCCCGGCGGATGGTACACCGCCGCCTGCAATCGATGTTCCCGAAGACGCGGCCGGGCAGATCGTCTGGCTTGGCATTCCCGAGACTACGGTCAATGCTGTGGAAGTAGCCAACGGTCGAGATGATGCGGCTACCCGATATGTTCAGGGGAGGGAAACGATCATCGATTCCACGTCTGCGATAAGACAGGAAGAGGAAATCGATGTTGCACATCCGCGTTTGACCTATTCCATTCGTTCGACGCCGCATCCCGGTCAGGTGTGTCTGCCGGTTGCCCGAATTACTGAAATAAAGGATCGCATCGTCATAACCGACGGAACCTTCGCGCCGCCGGTGCTTGCGTGTCACGTCCATCCCGTTGTGACAGGATGGATTGATTCCGTGATTGGCTGGGTTGAGCGCAAGCTGAGCGAACTCGCGCGCTACGCCGCGGACACATCGGCGGGTGGTGGGTTGCAGAATTTCGACTACCTGACCCTGCAGATGTTGAACCGGATTCATCCTCAACTGATGCATTTGCGGAAGTCGGGATATGTGCATCCGGAGAGGCTTTACTCAGAGTTTCTTCAGCTTGCCGGAGAGCTCGCGACATTTGCAACGGAAGAGCGCCGCGCCAGAAATTATCCGATCTACGATCACGACAAGCTGCATGAGGTTTTCAAACCGGTTCTGGCCGACATCCAGGCATTCCTTTCCGCTGGCTATGATCGCAGGGCAATTCGCCTGCCGCTCGAACAGCTCGCGCCGAATGCATTCAAGTCGACGATCGTGGACCGCAACCTGTTTACACAAGCAAGTTTCGTTCTCGAGGTCGCAGCCCGGCGTCCGCTTACCGAAATTCAGAACGAGTTTCCACGGCTGTTCAAGGTCGGGCCGTTCGGCCAGATGCGCCAGATCGTTTATTCGAATCTGCCCGGAATTCCCTTGATCCATATGCCGGTTCCGCCTGCGCAAATTCGTGCGTTGACTGACCGGGTCTATTTCAGATTGGACAAGACAACGCCACTGTGGCGTGAGTTCAGTCAGGACTCTGCCGTCGGATTGCAGTTTTCCGGGAACTGGCCCGACCTGCAGCTCGAGTTTTATGCCATTCGGGAGGGGCGCTGATGTCGGACAACGACGATCCCTTTGGTGTCTCCAAGCGAAAGGGCAAGACAATCGTCCGACCCAACCCTGGTGGGCGGTGGAGCGAGACTCAGCCGGCAGATGCGCCTCAACCTCCACAGCAAACTCCAGTTCCGCCCGCTCAATCCACTCCTGGAAACGTGCCTCCCGGACAACCTTCTGCCCCGGCATCCTCGCCGGATCCCTGGCAACGTGGCAACGCGGGACAGGATCCATATGCTCCGACCCCGACGGGTTACGAGTACGGGCAGCAAAAAGCGCCGGACTTGAGAACACCTCCGGAGAGTGGACAGCAAGAACCTCCGCCAGCGGCACCGGGGAACGCCGGTCAATTGGCGCAAACTCCGGATATCAACCAGATCCGTGTCGCAAACAGAAATCCCGTCTCCCGTGCAGCAGCACCGCTTCTCCTTCTGCTTGGAAGATTGCATCTGACCATGACGGATGCGCAGTTCGATGCTCTGATGCGAGACGTCTACAACGCCATCAAGACCTTCGAAAAGGAGTTGCGCAGCGCCGGAATCACTGATGACCAGATCCGCTCTGCTGCCTATGCCTTGTGCGCAACCTCGGATGACATTGTTCAAAACCTGCCGTCGGCCGGGCGTCATCAGTGGACACAGTATTCGATGCTGACGCAGTTTTTCGGTCAGGCAACTGGAGGCGTCGAGTTTTTCCAGTTGCTGGAAAAGGCAAAGCAGGATCCGGGAAGGAATTACGGCGTCCTGGAAGTCATGCATGCCTGTCTGTCTCTGGGCTTCTACGGCAAGTACAGGGCCATTCAGGGAGGGCAACAGGGACTGGAAAGGGAACGCCGGGACCTTCATGAAATCCTGCGACGTGTCCGTCCCCGCCCCGGAGATGACCTGTCACCGCATTGGCGCGGCCTTGAACTGCTGCAGAAACGGACGCGATTTTCCGTTCCGGTCTGGTCAGTGGCTGCTGTCGCGGCTGCTCTGTTGCTTGGCGGTTATGTGACCTTGATGCTGCTGCTTGCAAGCGGCAGCGAGGTTGTCGCCAGCCGGGCCACCGCGCTCTATCCCACGGGGCCGGTCGAACTGGCCCGTGAAGGCTATCAACCAAAGCCACCCCCGCCATTGCCACCTGCTGATGATGCTCCGATCGATACGCTTTCAGCGCAGCTCGCGGGCCTGGAGGGTCTGGAGATTGCGCAGGCTGGTCCGGCAATCATGTTGCGCATGCGGGCGCAGTTTGATGTAGCGGCCGCAACGCTGCGTCCCGAATTCCAGTTGCTGGTGGAACAAGTCGGCAAGACACTTGATGAAGTCGATGGTGAAATACTCATTGTCGGTCACACCGACAGCGACCCGATCCGCAACAATCCGCGATTTCCTTCGAATTGGCATCTTTCCGTTGAACGGGCGAAATCTGTGGCTGCAGTGATGCAGTCCACCTTGCAGGCACCTGATCGCGTTCAGGTCGAGGGGCGGGGAGCGGACGAACCGATTGCTCCCAATACAAATCGGGAGGGCAAAGCGCTCAATCGTCGTGTGGAAGTCTTTTTGAAACCGCCGCCCAAGGGGCTGGTGATCGATAATTGAACCAATTCCGGGGCAACCGAGGAACAAGGCAACATCCATGAAATTCTGGCTCGGAAATACGGCGGTTCTGATAGGCATTCTTGCCCTGGCTGCATTGATATGGTTCGGAGGACCATTCCTTGCGATTGCCGGTGTGCGCCCATTTGAACCCTTGTGGGTGCGTTTGCTTCTGGTCCTGCTCATTGTCATCACAATCGGTGGATGGACCGCCTACCGGATTTACAAACGAATTGCCGCCAACCGTGCGTTGGAGCGCGAAATTCTGGAACCCAAGGCAAGTGAGGAAGACCTTCAGATCCTGTCTGAACGCATGAAGGACGCGCTGAAGACGCTCAAGACCGCAAGTGGCAATACAAGAACCTATCTCTATGATCTGCCCTGGTACCTGATGATCGGTCCTCCAGGGGCCGGCAAAACGACAGCCTTGATGCATTCCGGTCTGAAGTTCGCAAATGCCAGAGGCAAAGGCGAAGCACAGAAGCTGGAAGGCCTTGGCGGAACACGATACTGCGATTGGTGGTTTGCCGAAAATGCTGTTCTGATCGATACGGCCGGACGTTACACCACTCAGGATTCCGACCAGGAACACGATCGCGAAGCCTGGCTTGGTTTTCTCAACATTCTTCGAAAGGCTCGCCCGCGCCAGCCGGTCAATGGTGTGATGGTCTCAATCAGTCTGGAAGATCTGATGACGCTGTCTGATGCGGAGCTGAAACAGCACACAGACGCCATTCGGTCACGTCTGATTGAGCTCTACAAGACGCTGAAAATCGATTTCCCGGTTTATGTCATCTTCACCAAGGCAGACACGGTCGCCGGATTTATGGAGTTTTTCGGGTCTTATCCGGAAAGCCGTCGGAATCTCGTCTGGGGAGCTACCTTCCAGACACGGGAAAAGACCAAAAACATGGTCGCCGACACGCCTGCGGAATTCGACCTTCTGGTCGAGCGGTTGAACGAGGAATTGGCGGACAGGCTTCAAGAAGAGCCTGACCCAAGAGCGCGTTTGATGCTGTTCGGATTTCCGACCCAGATTGCGGCGTTGAAGGACCGGGTCTCGGGGTTTTTGAATGCGGTCTTCGAGCCAAGCAGGTATTACCCAAACGCCGTTCTTCGCGGGTTCTACTTTACCTCAGGCACGCAGACCGGAACCGCAATCGACCGGGTGATCGGCTCAATGAGCCAGGCATTTGGGACCGCCTATCAGGCAGCGGCCTTGTCGGGTCAGGGCAAGAGCTATTTCCTTCGAGACTTGTTGAACAAGGTGATCATCGGCGAAGCCGGTTGGGTAACGCACAACCGTCAGGCGGTGCGAATGGCGACGGCCGCGCGAGTTGCGGCATATGCGGCGATTGTGCTGATCACTGTTGGTCTCGGCAGCCTTTGGGGGATCAGTTATCTCAATAACCGGGCCCTAATAGACGAAACCGCGAAAGCTGTCGCTTCTGTCAGTGCCGAAGGTGAAGGTGTTCTGGATCAAAGGATCGTGCGCGATGATAGCCTGCGCGATACGGCGTACATTCTGTCTCTCTTGCGGGGACTGCCGGCCGGTTACGATAGTCGGAACGATCCGACGCCCTTGATGGAACAGTTCGGTCTCAGCCAAAGAGAACGGTTGGAAGCAGCGGGCATCACTTCCTATCGAAGCGGACTGGAACGGTTGTTGCGCCCGCGCCTGCTGCTCAGGATCGAAGAGCAGATGACCGAAGTTCTGGACAACCGGACGGGGCCGGGCGGTCAGGATGTCGATACCCTCTACAACCTCGCCAAGCTTTACAGAATGGTCGCCGGAGATGCGCCCGAAATCGATAAGGATCAGATCAGGAATTCGTTCCGGGCAGACTTTTTGCAAAGTTTCCCGAGCGCTCAGGGGGAAGTGCTGCGAAATGAACTGAATACCCATGTATCGGCCATGTTGGACATGGATTTCGGCGGCAATGTCCTGACCGATCAGTTGGATGGAGTGCTTGTTGCTGAAGTCCAGCGGGAACTTGCCCGGGTTAGCCTGGCCGAGAGAGGTTATGCGCTGCTGAAGTCTCGGGCGAAGGGCCTCGCAAGTGAGGACTGGATAGCTGAACAACGCGGTGGGCCGGACATGGAGACCGTGTTTGAAACCGAAAATGGCGATACGCTCGATACGGTCGTGGTCGACAAGTTTTTTACATATCCCGGTTTCCACTTGTCCGTTCTTCCCAACCTTGCCGGAATTCGTGAAGAGCTTGAACGCGATCAATGGGTGTTCGGAGACATAGGTCAGGCAGATGCCTTTGCCGATCAGTATCAGTCGCTTCCTGCGGAAATTCTGACGCTCTACACGAGAGATTTCATTGCGGCATGGGAGCAGGCACTTGGAAATCTGAAATTCAAGTCGATGCGCAATGACAAGCCGCTTTACACCACATTGCAGGCCGTTTCAGCGCCGACGTCACCGGTTGTGCAACTTCTTGAAAGTATTCGCGGTGAGACACTTCTGACACAAGATGTGTCTGCTGAAGGGCTCGCCGGTTCTCTTTCCGGGACCAGTGCCAAGGACGCCGGCACGGAAGCTGCCCAAAAGGTCTTTCAAAGATATGTGCTGGATACCTCCGGTGGCCTGAAGCGGATCGGATTGGAGGCGGGGCTTAAGGCCCTTGCGCCCGATGGTGTATCAGGTGCGTTGGGAGCTGCGACAGGGACAGGTGGGCCAGGCATCATTCCCGGTAAGTCGATCGAAGACCACTTTCGGCCCTATCACGTGCTGGTGGAGGGCGAGAACAGTCGCAAGATCGATGCCTTGTTACTCAACTTCAAGAACATCCTGGACAACCTTCTGATTGTCGCCAACAACCCGCTGCAAAGCGAGACCGCCAACTCGAACGTGCAGATCCAGGCATCGCTTCTGAGAAGCAACGCAACCCGTTTCCCGCAGCCGTTTGACAAGCTGTTGCTGCGAGCATCCAAGGAGTTCGACGAGGAGTACAAGGAAACCTCGATTACTCAACTCAACGAAAAACTGAAGTCGCAAGTCGTTGATGCATGTCGGAGCATCGTTGGCCGGAATTATCCGTTTACGAATGGCCGGTCCGAAGTTGCGATGACTGAATTCGCAAAGCTGTTTTCGCCCACGGGCATCATGCAACAGTTCTTCGATCAGAACCTGAAGGGATTGGTTGATACGTCGACCAGGCCCTGGAGCTGGAAACCCGAAGTCACGCAGGCGGATCGCCTTTCAAACGCGACATTGAGACAGTTTGAAAGAGCGGATCTGATCAAGCAGGCGTTCTTTCCAACTGGAAATGCGTTTCCTTCAATAGGATTGCAGGTCGTACCGCGGGCGTTGTCGCAACAGGCGGATGCGGCCAGTCTCGAGGTGAATGGCAATCTGGTGCTTGTCACCCGTGGCCCCGGGTTCAATGCAGAGATCGAGCCGCTTCCTGCGAGTTTCGATTGGCCGAGCAACACAGCAACGCCACGCGTCGTGTTGGTGATACAGCCCGAAGTGCCCGGTTATCGTTCCCGGCAGGAAATTCACGGAGACTGGGCGTTTTATCGGTTCGTGCGCGCGAACAGGGTCAGTTCCGGTCAGAACAAGTTTGTCGTCCGCAAGACTTTGGGAGGGCGGCAGGTCGCATTCACGGTGACGCTTCGTACCAAGCCCAATCCGTTCTTCCTGTCCGCGGTCGGCGACTTCAGCTGTCCAACGAGTTTTTGACATGACTGCCGGATACTTTGGCAAATTGCCGGCGCGCTCAGATTTTGTGACCAAGGGGTGCCCGGCTGGTTTTTTGAAAGCGTGGGAACCGTTCCTGATGGAGGGGCTCGCTCGCTCTCGGTTCGATCTGAAAGACGCCTGGCAGGAGGCATACATGACCATGCCCGTCTGGAGGTTCTGGTTTTCATCTCCTGAACCCGGTGGATCTTTTAAAGAAAGAGTGACCGGTGCCCTGATGCCGTGCGTGGACAAGGTAGGCCGCGAGTTTCCCCTGACAATTGTTGTACAATTGGCAGGAAACGGAGACGAGTGTGTTGCACCGGAAGAATGGTATTCCAGCGCCGAGGCCATTCTCCTGCATACATTGGAAGAAGGCGTCGACCTTTCCGACTTTCAAAATTTGGTGGCAGGACTTGCGCGTCCTGAAGCTGCCGTACCCCTCATGAATTCACGACAGTCGACTGAACTTAGTGCCAGGCCGGACGAGGTGCATGTTTTGCGATCCGTCTTCTGGTGCAAGTCGGCCGATGTTCAATTCGCATTTGAGTGCTCAGGTCTGCCTCATGCGGAGGAGTTTCAATGGTTGTTGTTGCCTGAACATCATCCAGAAAACAGCAGCCAATCAGAGGCGGCAGGAATCCACGACGGGCAATTTCAGTCGGAGGACCATCGGACATGAACCAGACGGCGAGTGAATTGCTTCGTGGGTATGCCGTGGGGCTCACCCATGTCGGAAGGGTGCGCGAGGAGAACCAGGATGCTTATTTTGTCGATGAGAGCAAAGGTGTCTTCGCGGTCATGGATGGGGCAGGTGGGATGAAAGATGGGGCACTTGCCTCCGGTCTGGTCAAAAATGCCCTCAATACGATCCATGTCCCCAGAAGCGCCGAAGACCTTCTTGAGCAGTTCGAAGGTCGGGTTATCCTTGCCAAGGAGCAGATCGAGCACGCATCGCAGCAAGCCAATGGCGCAGCCATGGGAACGACCATTGCCGCACTTCTGACATTTGGCGGCAATTTTGCCTGTTTGTGGGCAGGGGACAGCCGCGTTTATCGCCTTCGCAACGGCCGACTTGAACAGTTGACGACAGACCACACGGAAGCACAGGAACTTGTGGACCAGAACGTTCTGACGATCGAAGAAGCAAGAAACTACGCGCGCCGCCATGTCATCACTCGGGCCATTGGATCAGGCATTGACCTGGAGCTGGAACTGGTGTCAGGCAATCTGCGTTCAGGCGATCGCTTTCTGTTGTGTTCCGATGGTCTGACGGGGCACTTGGACGATGCAACGATAGGAACGTTCCTGATGACTGCCGCGCCAAATTCGAGTGCCAGAGACTTGTTGAATGGCGCGCTGGAGTGCGGTGGGTCGGATAACGTAACCGTGGTCATTGTCGATATCGATGGTGTCGGTTCAGGAGAAGGAGCCATTCTTCGATGAATGTTTCAGACCATCTCCTTCCTCCCGGTACGCGTCTGAACAATCTGTACGAGATCGTTGAGCATATCGCCGACGGTGGCATTGGTACGGTGTACAGAGCCAGGGATATTGAGAGCGGAGATCCGGTTGCGATCAAGGTGCTGCTTGCCACCTTCGCCAGGGACGCAATGATCTTGGACCTGTTCAAGCGCGAAGCCAAGATCTTGCGAAAGCTGAAACACGATGCCTTGACGCAGTACTTTGTTTTCGCGAAGGAACCGGACCTGGGCATCTATTACCTGGCGATGGAGTTCGTTGAAGGTCCGTCGCTCAGTACGCGACTTGAATCAGGCCCGCTGGAACCAGAAGCGGTTTATCGGCTTCTCAAGCGCCTTGCCTCCGCCTTGCAGGCTGTCCACGACAGGGAAGTAATTCACCGCGATCTGTCGCCGGACAACATCATTCTCCAGAACGGAGACGTCGGTCAGGCGAAGATCATCGATTTTGGCATTTCCCGAGCGAATACGGGTGGGCCGACGATTATCGGAGACGGTTTTGCCGGCAAGGTGAACTACGTCTCTCCTGAACAGGTCGGAATATTCGACGGCAAGGTGACGCAGCGAAGCGATGTCTATTCGCTTGGTCTGGTCATTGCGGAAGCCCTGACAGGCAAGCAGATCGATATGGGGGGATCGCAGGCACAGATCGTTGAAAAGCGACGCATGATTCCGCCCTTGGAAGGAATAGACAATCGGTTTCGCCCGCTTCTTGAGGCGATGTTGCAGCCGGATCCCGCCAACCGTCCCTCATCCATGTCCGCAGTCGCTGAGTGGACACTTGGTGCGCCCATGAGCAGCGGCATTACGGATCGGACGATCATCAAAGCCCCATTGCCGATGCAGGAAGATAGGGAGACTGAACTGGAGAGACCTCCTGTCAGATGGGGGCGCCGAATTCTCGTCGCCGCCTCGCTGCTGGGGTTTGCCGGGCTGGGCGCTGGAGGAGTTTATTTCCTGGCGGATCAGACCGTGCCGCAACAGGATTCAAAACCTGTATTGGTTGCAGAGCCACGTGAAAACGCACCTTCTGCACCGGAAATATCGGCCAAAGAGGAGCAGGCTCAGGAGGGGGGAGGTACTAGCGAACCGGTGATCACCTCACCGACACCTCCAAAAACTGAGAAGCCTGAAGAAGATACACAGCTTGCCGCGAAGGGTGATCAGGCAGAAACAGAACTCGCTGCTGTCACCCCCAACGAAATCAAGGTGGAAGAGCCGCTTTCCCCGGAAGATCGAATTCGAAAGTTCATCAGTAGCTATCAGGCAGGAGACTGCATGTATCTTCAGCCGATCGAGATTGCGAGTCGCTCGGCCGAAATCGAGGGTTTTGCCTCAAGGACGCCCCCCTTTATCGCGTTCGATAGTGACTTCACGCAGTCACAAGGCTTCGAAGCCAAAATTCAGGTCAACCTGGTAAGCGATGCCCAGTGCCCGGCAATCGCCTTTTTGCGTGCAACACCGCAGGGAAGCGGCAAAACCAAGTTACAGTTGGATATGCAGCGCACCGTTGTTCCGAATGGCAGCAACATGGCCGGCCGAATTTCGGGCTTCAAACCGAAGGCAGGCGAGCTCGGTCTGCTGTTTGTCGGTAGCAAGGGAGAGGTTGTGAACCTGTCTCCCTTCCTCCAAACCGATAACGGCGGAGCGGGGTTTGTCGTGCCCTTGAACCTGACAACGCCAGTAGAAGAAACCGGTCTCGTCATCGCTTTGGTTGGGCCGGATATGCCTTCGCAGATTGCCGCGAGGAAGGAAAAACAGGCAAAAACTTTCTTCGGTGACTTGATGCAGAGCGCAACAGTCTTGCGAGCAACCGCGACGACAGTCAAAGTAACCCCTTGAACATCTTGAGTTCCGAAGTCGGTTTAAAACGACGAACAAGGCATGAAGCGCTACACAAAACCGATACACCTTCCGAAACCGTTGGCTCATCGGCCCGCAGACAGTTCGCTTGCGTTGATCAACGTGGTGTTTCTGTTGCTTCTGTTCTTGCTTGTAGCCGGAACATTGAGACCACCGCTGCCGGAGGATTTCGAGTGGGCGCAAACAACCGTTGACGAGGGAAGTGGGGACATCCAGCGCACCTTGGTTTTGACCAGGAACGGTGAACTTTGGTTTGAAGGCGTGCCACTGGATCGTCAGGGCATTACAGATGTTCTGGAGGACCTGGGGAGCGACGCGGGCAATCTCTCGATCCAGGTCGACAAACGTACGAAAATGGCGGAAATCGCGGGTTTGGCCGATTTCCTGCAGGCGAACAGTGTCAGGCGATTGACGCTGGTAACCGTCGAGAAGGAACAGCCGTGACGGCGGCTGTCTACAACCAGGGCAGCAGTTGGGCGATTCCGGCTTACATTTGGCCGGCGGTTCTGGGAGTTTCCGTCGGCATTCATCTCGCGATCCTGATGTACGGTCTTCCGGACTTGTCCCTGACGATTGATAAGCAGAAGGAGCAGCTGGAGACTGAAGTTGTCATAGAAAGCGGTGGCCTTGAGTTTGATCGAGTGGCGGTTGTCGAAAACGTCGTGACCGAGGAATTGAAACCGGAGACGGCATCCGTCGTTCCGCAGGCGAGCACCAGTTTGCCTGTGCAAACTGAAACCACTGCTGTTCCGGTTCGTCCCGGAGAAACGCAGGTTGTCCGGCCCACAAAACCTCAGTCTGAACCTACAAACGTCGTTAAATCCTCCGCAATAGACAGCGTATCTTCCGATGAAATCATCGAAGTTCCGGCAGAAGTTGTCGCCACGCCAAATGTCGTTGCAGCACCGCAAAACGTCGTGAGTGTCACCTCATCGCAACCGATTGAAGCAACTTCACAGGCATTGTCGCCATCAGCATCATCACAGGCTGTTGCAGTGGTTGACGCTCGTCCGGTTAGAGTAGAGGAACACGCAGCAGCAGGCGTCCCGGAGGCTGAAGTCGTGACTGCCATCTCTCCGATTGGCGAGATTCAGAAACCTCAGAAACTGGTTCCAACTTCTGTTTCAAAGCACTCGGCAAGTGTCCCGGTCGTAACTGGCATTGAACAGGCACCTGGCCAGACTGTGCCGACGGTGAATGCCGCCTCAGGCCCATCCAAGCAACCGGCAATACAGTCCGTCACGACAACCGTCTCGCCAGTGGTTGCTGTTCCTGCTGCGTCAACCAGTCAGCTAGCAGGCGGTCCTCAATCGGTAGCAACACCATCGGCACAGGTGGTGCAGAGCTCGCCCGGACCTTCTGCATCGATTTCAAGTCCGGATGCCGAACGGATTTCGGTTCAATCGAAGTCAGACACCGTGGAGACGGTCCAGCCCTTGCAACAACAGCTTGCCGCCGTGGCACCTGCGGAAATCGAACTGCCGTCGCTCGGACCATCAGAACCTGAAACGTCCAACGTGCCTTCCGCTCCGATCTCGGGTGAACCGACGCAAAACGTTGGACCGGTTGAAGTTGCCAGCATTGATCCGCTTGCCAAGGTTGCTGCCTATGTCGCCGGTTATGATGCCGGTGAGTGCTCACATCTGACCGTGATAGCAGCCGGACCGGACAGCGCGGCGGTTACTGCGTTTGGGTCTTCAATTCCGGCATTCGTGCAGTTCGACAAGAGGTTTTCCGCCGATCAGGGGTATGAGGCCAGTATTGAAGTGCGATTGGTCACGCCCCAGCAATGCGCTTTACTGGATGCGCCCGGTCTGCTTGCCGGGGTTGAGGCTGCGGGTCTGGTGAACCTTGATGCAACAGTCGTAGCAAGCGGTACCCGTGTTTCAGGGGTCATCCAACGGGATCTGCCGCTTGGCAGAATCGCGAAGGCAGAAGAGGTCGGACTCGAGTTGAACGGCAAAGGGCCGCCAGAACTCTATGTGATTGACGACGCAGGTCAAATTCACGATGGGCGCAGATACATTCTACCCGAAACCAACGCCGTAACAGCTGGCGGCTGGCGTTTTTCCGTTCCTGTGACACTGATTTCGTCCGAGCAGCAGGAAACGGCACTGGTTCTGGCAATCTGGAACCGGCCACATAAAAACCAGCCTCAGCGGTTTGGTTCGTTGCCCGCCAGCCGAATTTCCGATGTTCTTCACAACCCCGGCGTCTATTCGCTGACAGCATTCAAGGTGTCACGATAGGTGCTTGCTGCGGGGCAACGTTTGCGGTGAAGACACCCGTCAGGAGAACTTCGAGCGCCGCGCGTTCTTTCTCCAGTCTGGTTTCGAACCAGGTAACGGCAACGGAAACCGGAATGGCGACTGCCAGTCCACTTGCTGTGGTCAAAAGGGCAACCCAGATACCACCGGCCAGGGTGCCCGGGTTCGCGGTAGCCCCAGATTCCTGCAGGGCCTGAAAAGTTTCGATCATGCCGAGCACTGTTCCGAACAGGCCGAGCAATGGAGCGATCTGCGTGACGAGATCCAGCGCTTTAAGCCAGCTGGCCAGTGCGAAAAGTCGATCCGCGGCTCTCGCCGAAATCTCTTCGCGCAATCGTTCCTCCCGGATATCACGGTCCTGAAAGGCAAGGGGCTGCTGGTCGAGTTGTTGGATGGCGTCCATGGCACTGCGCACCAGGGCACCGCAGAGAGACCTGTCTTTCAGCAGGATCTGGGTTGCTTTGGCACGTTCACCCGTTCTCCACAAGGTGACAGCCTGTCGGGTGAGGCCGTGCCGACCGACACGCGCGCTTGAAAACTGGAATGTCTTTGCGAGTATGACGGCGAGTGCTGCGATGGAAATGGCCAAGAGGACAAGGACAACAGGCCCGCCCAACTGAAGAAGGGAAGAAGACGACTCAACCATTCAGGTTCTGTTCCTCCATGCTCTTGAGGACAATCTTCAGTCACCAAATTGAATTGAAGTGCGATTCTTGAGTTCCAGCAGGTCCGGGCAGTAGACATCCGTGATGCTTGGCGGAACGCAGTTCAGCACATCGTTTATGTGAAGTCGGGAAATGCTGTCGCATGCCTTTCCGGAAAGATCAAATTGGAGAACCTTTGTTTTTCCCGCAGAAATTCTGGAAAAGTCCAGCCTCAGGAATTGATCGACCAGACCCTCGGAATTGAAGGCAACCATTTCGAGGCCAAGTTGGCTCATCGGGCGTTCCAGTCCATTTTTTGCAATGACCGAGAGGCGGCAGCCGCCGTCTTGAGTTGGCTGAACATGGTTGAGTTCCAGCCCGATTTTTCCAGACAACTCCTGCGCCTGAACCGGCGCGGCCGTCGCGGCAAATAACAAACCAATGACAAAATTACGAAACCTGTAGCGCATTAAACTCCCCCAAATGATGTCAGTTGCTCTGGCGGAACGGGGTGGCGGACAGTTGCTCAGCCAAGTGTCTCAACTCAGTCATAAGACAGCAAAACGGTCCAGTCTTCTGCACCGTCTGTCTCGACCTGGAAAAAATCCGCTTCAATCAAACCCCGTTGCCAGCACTGATCTCCATCATACAAAACGAATTTTTCTTCGCGAATGCAAAGGGTAATGTCACCTGCAAGGCGGCTTTCGCCAAATCCGTCCGCGACATGAAGATAGTAACGGGTGTTCTTGAGCGGGTCCTGAAGGATCTGGCTGCACGCGTTTGACGTGATCGTCCACCACCCTTCTGTGCGCAAACCATTTTCGGTTTCATAACCGATCGCAATATTCACCAGGTCAACCGAACCGTTGCAAACCCTCAAACCTGCATGTGCAAGAGCAGGGTTCAAAACATAGAAGACGAACAGCATGTATCCGGCGATTGAAGCCCGGTACGTCAGCCTGTTTGGTTTGGCTCTTGCGCTGAGAAGGCGTGCATGCTCCATCAATCGGCTTTCATTCAGACAGTGCTGGAGATCACGCTAAGGAAATGTGGTCTGGCGGTCAATTTGCCATAAAAGATTGAGGTTTAGCCATTTCTAAGCGACATTGAACAGCGAAGCTGCGTTCTGGCAACAGAAGACATGACGAATGATCCTGATTAAAAATCCGATCAGAAAACGCCGGCGAATACCGCTGATGCCATTGATCGACGTTATTTTCATTCTTGTCATGTTCTTCCTGCTTTCCTCTACTTTTGGTGTTTGGCGACCACTTGAAGTCTCTCTTAACGAAGAGGGAAGCTCGGAGGGGAAGGCTCAGCAAGAATTGGGTGTGCTTCCAATCCTGATTGCTTTCCGGCCGGCCTCGACTACGTCGCAACAGATGCTGACCGTAAACGGAGTTGATGTTTCTCTGGAGCAGTTGTCCGGCGAGTTGGATCGCCTCGCGTCCCTAGGCGCCGAGAATGCGATCCTGGTTCCCGCTGAAGGAACAGAGTTTCAGCAAGTGATCGACATTCTCGACGAGGCGAGATCCTCACGTCTCAGGAAAGTGAGTTTAAAGCTTGAGTGATGCTTTTGGCGGTTGGAGAGTGAAAAGAAAAAGGCCCGGCGAATGCCGGGCCTTTTGCCGTAGGTCTTCAGTTTCGGTCAGCGTCCGATCGCTCCACCGAGAATACCGCCAACGACACCTCCGATGAAGGCTGCGCCTGCTGGATTGATGCCTCCGCCGGTGTTGTTGTTGTTGTTGGCGGGGACACGCTGCGGGGCTGTGCCGGCAGTGCCTGGCTGTCTGGTCGGGGTCGTGCTGCGAGAGGCTTGCTGGCGGCGCTTGGCAGCTGCTGCAGCTGCCTGCTTGCGCTTCACCTCAGCTTCATAGGCCGTGTACTGGACTGCTGTTTGTGTCGTCAGAAGGGCATATTGAGCGGCAGTGAAATATCCTGTCGGAACAATGCCATTTGCAGTCTGCCAGGCGGTGATGCCAGCTCTCGTTTTGGGACCGAATGCACCGTCAGCGCGGCCGACATTCTGACCGGAGAGGTTCAGGCGTGTCTGGACCTGTTTGCGTGCCGTGCGGTTCCACCCAAGAGTTGCTTCGGTTTCAGGAGTCCCCGGAATAGCCTTTTGCGGGTCCGGTAGCGTTGAAACAACACCGGTCGGTGCACCAGTCTGAGAGGCCGAAGGCGTCGCCGCAGACGGTGTGACCGCCGGATCTATCGAAGCCACCTGGCTCTTGGCTTCCAGGCGCTTGATCGAGTTGCGTGCGAAATCCGCGAAAGTACCGGAAGGATATGCAGACAGGTAAGCCTGATAGTCGGCAACTGTGTTGCTGGATTTGGCCGTTTCCCAGATCAGTTTTTCCCGTTCCCAGGCTATATTAGACTGGGTTGTGGTATTAACTGCCGCAGTGCTTGCTGCCGGCTGCTGGGGAGCTGATGTCGCGGCATTGCCGAGAGCGGCAACTTCCGTACCGGTTTCAGTTGCACGTTTGTTGAGGAACACCTCACCGATCAGCGAAGCATTGACCCAGGGGCGCTGGCGCTTCTCTGTCGCATCATAGACATCGCCGGTAACGCGGGTCATCACGGTCTGGATCGAAGCGTTGGGTGTGTCGATGTGGCGGATGAGGGCGGAAGTGAAAGGCGAGTTGCTGCCATCGCCATCAAGTGCAACGTCGCCGGGGCTGGTCGCGAAGGCAATGACGGACCCTTCACCACCCGTTTCCTCAATCTTGATTTCTGCGAGGCCTGAACCGAGGTTGCCCGAACGGCTTGGTCCCATGCGGCGGGCAAGCGTGCGCGCCAGCGGATTATCACGGCACGCGTCGAGAAACACCATTTGCACTTTCACGTCCTTGGACATCTGGCGCATGATGAAATCAACGGAGATGGTTTCGAAGTCGAGAGAGGTTTCGTCTTCAATCTTTGCGTCGATCGGGACGAGAAGGTTCTGTCCACCGACCTGCATGCCGTGTCCAGCGTAGAACAACAGGGCAATCTCGGCGCCATAGGCCTTCTTTGCGAACTCCATGACAGAGCGTCGCATGTCGCTATAGCTCTGATCCTGTCCCGCCACGACATCGAAGCCGAGGCTGCGAAGCTTTGCGGCCATAAGCGTTGCGTCGTTCGCCGGATTGGGAAGCTGCACCGTGTGTTCGTAGGAACCATTTCCAATCACCAGCGCAACCCGCTTGGCCAATGCCGGGGCTGTCCCTGCAATGAGAATTGCCAGCACGGCGATCATTCGTTTGAACATTCTCTGTCCTCTCGTCGATCATTTCTTGCCTGTCGGTTGGCCCGATCTTGTTTCAAGGTAAAACTCTTCTTGTAATAAAGAAGTACCTCGAACGGCTGTATGCATCTGTAATACGCGTCACAGGAAGGATAATTCGGTGAAATCAGCCCCATGACCACCGGAACCGGTCGTGGAATGGACCGGCATACGCACCCCTAGAATCTGCCGAATACTATAGCCAATCGCATTCTTGAACACCATGAGAAGTCGCGAGAATCCGCACTTTTTTTGAAACGATGGTTTAAAGGAGATTGATATCGACCCGAACTTGATCGGGCATTGAGTAACCAAATGCCGATCCTGGCAAGCTCGCTATCAGCCACCTTGTTCCGGTCTGCCGCTGTGATGAGAATCACGCGCATTCCGAATGGGCTCTGTTAGAATCCAGATGTCGCGGGCCGAATGAAGGTGGACGGACCAAGGTTGCCTTCCGGGAGATCTTTCATGGTTGGAAAAGCAGACATACTGAGACATATGCGCCCCGAGCATCTCGGTGTTTTTCAATCTGCGGCAAGGCTCTACAACGTTGCCATACTGGTTCGGCGAACAAATACTGCATCGCTCCAGCACATCGGAGAAAACTATGCCTCGCCGAAGCGTTTGGATTGCAAGGCAAAAACCGCGGATTTCGACATAGCGCCTCGGGGAAGCCGTCTTGCTCCTGCCAAACGAGGATGCATTGCCGGGCTTGTCGTTGATCCTGCCATGGTGGGAGAACAGGCCTATACCGATGGGAAATATGCCAAGGCTGTCCAGGCATGGGCAGATTTCTCCGGTCAGTTGCGGCCCGAAATGTCGACCCATGAACGCCAGAAGCAGTTCACATACATCCCCAATGGAGGGCTCTATTTCGTCGAACGTGACCCGGAAGATCCCTATTTCGGGTGTGTGAAGTTTTCCTCAAGCTCTCTGATCACGGCCGGAAAATGTGTTCACGGCGATTTCGACCTTTACGGCATCGTTGATATGGAAGCTCCAAGCGAAGTTGTTCGGGTCAAGGAAGAGCGTTTGGGTCAAACGCATGCAAGATCACCCAAGTTTTTCGACGTGCAGAACTTCGTCAACAGCAGGATTGGCGTGCCGATGATCTTGCATGGTTCGCAGGAAACATATGCCTCCAGACACGAGGATGATGACCTGGATGTGTTTTTCCCGGACGGCAGGGTGGAATTTGCCGGGCCAAGCGCTGCAAAGATTGCTGAATTCTATGAGCGGAATTTTCCAGGAAGGACGCTCTTCAAGAAGGATGATCCGGCTCAAAAGATCAAAGGGCGATACGTGTCACCAAATACGAAGTAAAACACGCAAGCGCAACAGCGCTGCCTGACCAAACAAATGATATCCAAGTGCCGGAAAAAAATGGCACGCCCAACGGGACTCGAACCCGTGTTTCCGCCGTGAAAGGGCGGCGTCCTAGACCGCTAGACGATGGGCGCGCGGTCGACGCGGCTGCGTCGTGGGGAGGCTTATAGGCGGGAATGGACTTGCCCGCAAGAGCCTTTGTGACAATTTTTTGCAAGCCCGGATTTCCGGGCCTGCGCTTGTTGAAAACTTGGTTGTTCTACCACTCGCCGACATTCGGCATGGAAGCCCAAGGCTCTTTGATTTCAAGAGCTTCGCCCTTTTGCAGAACCTCAAAGGAAATGTTGTCCGGTGAACGAACAAAGGCCATTCTGCCATCGCGAGGCGGGCGATTGATCGTTACGCCCTTCTTCTGAAGGTTTTCGCAAAACTCGTAGATGTCATCCACTTCATAGGCCAGATGACCGAAATTGCGGCCGCCGGAATATTCTTCAGGATCCCAATTGTAGGTGAGTTCGAGCAGGGGAGCCATTGTCGCCTTGCCTGCTTCCAGGTCGTCGGACCCGGCAAGGAAGATCAGCGTGAACCGGCCTTTCTCGCTCTCGTGACGGCGGATTTCCGTCAAGCCCATCTTGTTGCAATAAAAATCCAGAGAGTCTTCAATGCTGGTTACGCGAACCATCGTGTGCAAATAACGCATATCTTGTCCTTTTCCTCGATCGAGGGACATTCCGGAAGGCGCCCGATCGGACCATGACTACTATCACCTGCTTGTCCGAAGCACGAGACTTTGTCCAACAAATTTCCAGGGAGCCGGACCAGCGCATCGTGGCGCTTACCGGAGCGGGAATATCGACTGAATCCGGGATACCGGATTTCCGGTCCCCGGGAGGGATATGGACAAAACGGCAACCGGTTCAATATCAGGACTTCGTTTCTTTTGAAGAAAGCCGCCTCGAAGATTGGGACCGGCGCTTCGAGATGTTGGAGTTCTTCAGAAAGGCAGTGCCCAACGCCGCGCATCTTGCATTGGCATCCCTTGGGCGTTCCGGACAATTGGAAACACTCATTACCCAGAATGTTGACGGCCTGCATCAGCTCGCCGGTTTTCCTCAGGAGCGGTTGATCGAAATCCACGGCAACTCGACCTATGCAAATTGCCTGTCTTGCGGCAAACGGGCGGAACTGGAAGATCAACGCAAGCATGTGGATGCCGGTCGCAGCCCGGTCTGCCGACATTGCGGAGGGTTGTTGAAGGCTGCGGTGGTCAGTTTTGGACAGCAGATGGAGGAGGCAGACCTTGTGAGGGCTGCCGAGGCAGCTCAGACTTGCGACCTCTTCCTGGTTCTCGGGTCGTCGCTTGTTGTTCACCCCGCGGCACAGTTACCTGCTATTGCGGTGCAGAGTGGGGCTGAACTTGTGATTCTGAACGGCGAAGAAACACCGCTGGATTCCATGGCATCCACAGTTATCAGAACGCCATTGGCGCAAACTTTTTCAGGATTTCTGCAAGAAATCGCACAAAATCCCTAAATGGTCTGTGGTTAGTTAAAGAATTTCGCTTCTCGCTTTAGTGCGCAATGTTATCCTTTTGTTAGGAATCGGTTGAAAGGTGAGTCGCAAACTTCCTTCAGCCGGATGATGCGGACCAGAGACGGGACAAAAAGGCTATGGGGGTTAAGACCGCACGGGAGCCCCGCGCGCTCGACACATTGACTGACGACGTTGCCGTTGATGTTTTCGAGGTTGCCGGAACAATAAAGTGGTTCGATGTCGGCAAGGGCTACGGCTTCATTGTGCCGGACAACGGCGAAGAAGACATCCTGCTTCATGTGACCTGCCTCAGGCGGGACGGATACCAGACTGCCTATGAGGGCGCACGCGTCGTGTGCGAAGTGCTGGACCGGCCACGTGGCTTGCAGGCCTTCCGCATTCTTTCGATGGACGAGTCCACCGCGACCCATCCTTCCCAACTGCCTCCTTCCAGAACACATGTACAGGTCGTACCCGAAAGTGGTTTTGAAAAAGCCACCGTCAAATGGTTCAACCGAGTGAAAGGTTTTGGCTTCCTGACACAGGGCGAAGGGACGGAAGACATTTTCATTCACATGGAAACCTTGCGACGCTTCGGTATTACGGAACTGCGTCCGGGCCAGGATGTGATGGTTCGCTTCGGGCAGGGGCCCAAAGGGCGGATGGCAGCAGAGATCCGGCCGGTCGGTTCGGGAACACACATTCCCGCATCTCACTGATCGCAAGTCATTTCTTTTTGATGACGTTGGAATTGGCCGGACTTGCTCCGGCCAATTTGTTTGTTATGGATTTGACGATCGAAATTTGCCGGGGACGCAGAAACACTGGTGCATTCAGATGTTTCTGCAAAACTTGATGTTTTCCCTTGAGGCCAGAAGTTTGCATTTAGGTTTGTCACAATGATTTCACGCTTGGTTTCCGGTTCTCTTCTTGCAGTCACGCTGGCCTTTTCCGTAGTGATGACAACCGTGTTTGCCAACGCTGCCAATGGTCATGAGCCGCTTCCCCAGGAAACGCTTCTGGTCAAGAGCGATGAAGTCGAACATCGTTTTTTGGTCGAAGTTGCGGCGACCGACATTGAACGGGCCCGCGGCCTCATGTTCCGGGAAGAAATGGCGGCCGATCACGGCATGCTCTTCATCTTCGAGGGTGAGGGAGAGCGTTTCTTCTGGATGAAGAACACACCGCTTCCGCTGGATATCATCTACATCGACAATACAGGTCAGATCGTCAGTATTGCGGCAGACACGACCCCGTTCTCGGAGGCAGTCATACCGTCGGGAAAGCCAGCCAGGTTTGTACTTGAGGTGAACGCCGGAATTGCGGAAAAACTCGAGATCAAGGTTGGTGACCGGATATCAAGCCCATCCATGAAAGCTGACTAGGTCAGCTGGATTGGTCACGTCATTCGATTGCAGTCCATTGCGTGGGATGTTGCAGTTTCCACAAGAAGCGAAAGAAACACATTTCGATCGCACTTGACGCACGTCTCGAACGCGGATACACCGCAACCCATCAACGGCTCGGGGTATAGCGCAGCCTGGTAGCGCATCTGGTTTGGGACCAGAGGGTCGCAAGTTCGAATCTTGCTGCCCCGACCATTTTCTCTCCCTTCAAAACTTAAAAGATCGACACAGCAGCCGCTTTCTGGTGCTGGGTGTTTTTTTGCGCCGGGCAGGTTAGGGAAACTGGACTTCAAGCCGATCTGCGTTGCGTGCCGACTGGCATACCTTTTGGCGGAAGCCTGATCCAACTTGGTTATATGGCACCGTTCAACATAATTTGTCGTGAATTCTGAGAAACTTGTTTCCTGGTGAACTCAAGCGATGACACCATAGGATAACTGAAAGCTGAATTTCCTCAGGAGGCTGCGATGGATGAAAGATGTCTGATAATTACCGGAGCATCTTCTGGTATCGGGGCGGCATTGGCAAAACGATTTGCCGGTGAGGTGGCGGGTCTGGTGATACATGCCAGACGCTCGAAGACAGAGCTTGAAGGCGTTGCGGAATTCATCGAGCGTAAAGGCACCAAGACCGAACTGGTATTGGGAGATCTTGCGGTTCAGGGAACTGCAAGCGAACTGGTGAATGCAGCCGAAAGACGTTTCGGCAGACTGGACGGCATTGCCGCCAATGCCGGGTTCCCGGTCTTGAAATCGCTCTCTGAGGGATCACTGGAAGACATTGAATATGCATTCAAAGGCAACCTTTTCAGTTTCTTTGAACTGGCAAAGGCTGCCGTACCGCTTTTGAAGAAGGCGCCGGAACCCCGGATCGTGGCGGTTGGCAGTTTTACCTCTCACGTCTTTCGAACTGACATAAGACAGTTTCCCATTTCAGCGGCGTCCAAGGGTGGACTGGAAACAGCCGTTCGAAGCCTTGCTGCCTCTCTCAGCGGCGACGGCATCACGGTCAACTGTGTCGTGCCCGGTTTCATCCGCAAGGACGAGGGCACACGTGATGGAGTTCCACAAAAGGAACTTGTTGAGATGATGCGCCAGATTCCGCTGGGGCGTGTTGGTGAACCCAATGAGGTGGCGGCAGCTATTCGCTTCCTGATGTCAGCGGAAGCCGCCTACATCACGGGGCAGTGCCTGCATGTTAATGGTGGCCTGATCTGATCGTCTGAGACTGTCTTGACCGATGGGAAGTCTGTGTCTGGTGAACCTCATGGTCGACCACAATATTCGTAATCCAGTCGCCCCATGAAGAATTAAAGCCGGCAACAAGCCAAATGGTGCTTATGGGCTTCAATCGTCTGCCCACTTTCCCTTAAGGTAAAGGTGAGTTGGGACGCGAAGTGGATGGGAGCCCCGGATGCAGCCGAGACAACCGATAAGTGAACTGGCAACGCACCAGGTCACAAACATGCCTCCTTACATCGGAGATCAAAATCTCTGGCAGGACGACAAGGCGTTGCGCGACTGGGTCAACCTGTTCGGCGGAGGCTGGGCACAAGAACAATTGGCACGCGCCGGTGTTGAGGCAGGGGCCGCCCTGACATTCGAAAAGGCGGATGCAGCAAATCGTTTCCCGCCTGAGCTGCGTGCATATGATCGATACGGGATGCGGATCAATCAGGTAGCGTTTCATCCGGCCTACCATGACCTGATGGACCTCGCTATTCGCCACGAAGTTCCGAATTTCGCCTGGAATCACAAGGGCCCCGGCGCGCAGGTGGCGCATATGGCGCTCACCTATATGTTCTCTCAGCCCGAAGGCGGCGTCATGTGCCCAATGGCAATGACTTACGCGATCGTTCCGGTGCTAAACGCGAACAAGGCAGCGGGAAATGCCTGGGTTCCGAAGTTGCTTTCAACCACCTACGACGGTCGAGACATTCCGGTAGAGGAAAAGAGTGGCGCGACCGTGGGCATGTTCATGACTGAAAAGCAGGGCGGGTCGGACGTCAGGTCCAATTCCACTCAGGCTGTGCCGATCGGAGGGGAGAAAGGACCGAACTCGGCCTACCTGCTGAGTGGCCACAAGTTCTTCTGCTCAGCTCCAATGTCCGATGCATTCCTGACACTTGCCTACACGGAGGTCGGTCTGTCGTGCTTTCTTGTGCCTCGCTGGAAGCCGGACGGAGAGCGCAACAACCTGGCGATACAGAGATTGAAGGACAAGCTTGGCAACCGGTCAAATGCATCGTCGGAAATGGAGTTTCAAGAGACCTGGGGCATGATGATCGGTGAGGAAGGTAGGGGGATTCCAACGATTATTGAGATGGTGAAGGGAACGCGGATCTACTGTGCTGCTAGTTCAGCTGCAATGATGCGACAGGGCCTTGTTCAGGCTCTTCACCACACAGCTCATCGCTCGGCATTCCAGAAGCGTCTGATACAGCAACCATTGATGAGAAACGTTCTCGCGGACCTGGCAATTGAAGCCGAAGCGGCGGTTGCGCTGGTGATGCGCATTGCGAGTGCTCTGGACAAGTCAGAAGAGAACGAAGACGAGGCCGTGCTTGCACGCATCGGAACAGCGATTGCCAAATACTGGATCTGCAAACGCGCGCCTGCACACTTGTTCGAGGCAATGGAATGCCACGGAGGGGCTGGCTACATCGAAGAATCGATACTTCCGAGGCTTTACCGCGAGGCGCCGGTCAACAGTATCTGGGAGGGGTCCGGCAATGTGATCTGCCTCGACGTCTTGCGAGCGCTGCACCGGGAACCTGCGGCGATCTCGGTCATCCTGAAAGAGTTGGAAGGTGCAAGAGGCAACAATGATCTGTTTGATCAGGCGGTTGTGGCGCTGAAAGACGAATTGTCAAACAAGGAAGATCTGGAACTCCGGGCAAGAGGCTTGACTGAACGCCTGGCCATAATCCTGCAGGCAAGCCTGTTGTTGAAATATGGACCGGCGTCAACGGCAGAAGCTTTCTGCCTTGCCCGACTTGGAACCACATGGACCGGTTGCTATGGCACGCTGCCAGCGACTGTCGATATCGACCCAATCCTGGAAAGAGCAATCCCGGCTAGTTGATGCCCCAGACACCGTCTCAAGGGTTGAACCGGCACTGGCCTGCCCGTCCTGATATGATACGATCAAACAATCAAGTGGTTGAAATCGCGAGATGTCCGTGCGGGGAGTCTCGCGATGCGCAGGAGGCGCTCCAAAATCGCAGGTTAGGGGGGAGTACATGGATACTTGGGTAGCTCAGGCTGTCAGTAAAATCAGCGCCGATTCCCACCGGTCTGCGGATACGCACCTGTTCAAACTGCTGGTTCCGCGGCTTGAAGGCATCGACATTTATCTAAAGGATGAAAGTACCCATCCCACCGGCAGTTTGAAACATCGCCTGGCCCGCTCTCTGTTTCTGTATGCTCTTTGCAACGGCAAGATAACGGAAGGCACGACTGTCATCGAAGCCTCTTCCGGCAGCACGGCGGTCTCAGAAGCATACTTCGCCCGGATGATTGGTGTTCCCTTCATCGCCGTCATTCCGAAAAGCACGGCGCAGAGCAAGATCGAGCAGATCGAGCTTTATGGCGGTCAGACCCATTTTGTCGACAGTGCACCACAGATGCACGCTGCCTCGGTGGAGCTGGCGAATTCCATTGGCGGATATTTCATGGATCAGTTCACCTACGCCGAACGGGCGACGGATTGGCGTGGCAACAACAACATTGCCGAGAGTATTTTCAGGCAGATGGAGTTCGAACCGTATCCCATTCCGAAAATGCTTGTCATGAGTGCCGGCACGGGCGGGACATCCGCAACGCTCGGCAGGTACATCCGGTACAAGGGGCACGACACGGAACTGACCGTAGTTGACCCTGAAAACTCGGTTTTCTATGAAAGCTACATTTCCGGCGACACCTCACTGACGTCGAACAAGTCCAGTCGTATTGAAGGGATCGGCAGACCCGAAGTGGAACTTTCTTTTCAACCGGACGTCATCGACCAGATGATCAAGGTTCCTGATGCAGCGAGCGTAGCCACGATACTCTGGCTGGAAAAACTGATCGGAAGAAAAGCCGGGGCTTCTACTGGTACGAATCTCTGGGGTACTTTGAGCATTGCGAAAAGAATGATGGAAAGGGGTGAGCAGGGCTCCATCGTCACATTGATGTGTGACAGTGGCCAAAGATACTTGGACACTTATTATCGCCCTGAATGGGTTAGCGAACACATTGGAGACACCAGCCTCTACGAGGCCGAGTTGAATGACTGGCTTTAAAAAATTTCGAAACTGATCGACGATCTGAGAATTCGGCTTTGTCGGTAACAGTTTATCTGTCGATGGCTTTCAGCAGCAGTGACATGACATTCAGGAACTCATCCTGTTTGTCCGGCGACAGCCTTTCCACTTCGGATGTTCCGTAATCCAGATTTAAAATCATGTCCCAGATCTGAGTCAGATTGGCTGCATCGATCGCAGATTTCAGACTTGAGGGATCAGGGGAAGACGGTTGCACATGTTCCGGTAGATATTCACCCAGACCCTTGTGAATGTTGTGGTACATGCGCTGTGCCTTGTTGTTCTTTCGTGGAATGCGGAGGTTGGTCCGGCATTCTTTTGCAATTGTCTTGCTCAATATCCGCTCTGCAAAGAGAAGGTATTGATCAGCATTGGTTGTCCAAAACGCTTTTGTCCCGAATTAGTAGCATAGGACACGGAGGTCTGTCAGGTCACCAATTTGTAATGCAAGACGTGTTGGAAAACACCGTTAATGCGACCTGAGTGCGGACTTTAAAGGCTTTTGGATTTGTGTAACGGTAGAAACATCTTCAACAACAGTGTTGACTTCGCGGAAAAAGACGGGAAAAAGCTCTTCTTGATCGCGAAGCGAAACTTTGCAGTTTGATTTAGAGGCACCTTCAAATGGTTGCGCGCATTTACCGCCCGGCAAAGACAGCCATGCAATCGGGAAAAGCCAAGACTCAGCGCTGGGTCCTGGATTACGAACCGGAAGTCGCAAAATCTGTTGAACCGCTGATGGGTTACACATCCTCTTCCGACATGAAGCAGCAGGTTCGCCTGTTCTTCGAAACACAGGAAGAAGCTGTTGCCTATGCAAAGCGCCATGGCATTGCGCATAGAATTGAAAAGGCGCACGAAAGAAAGGTCCGCGGGTCAGCCTATGCGGATAATTTCAGGTTCAATCGTGTGGCGCCCTGGACCCACTGACCTCTAAGATTAGCTGCTCATGATTAGAGCAGAAAATTAGCTGGATTGCCTGTTGAAACCCGGAATTGCGGATCGACACGGCAGGTGATTTCAGCGCATTTAAGACGAAGCGGACTTGTTGAACGGCCCGCTACGAAACAAACGGCCCCGTAGCTCAGCTGGATAGAGCACTCGCCTTCTAAGCGAATGGTCACAGGTTCGAATCCTGTCGGGGTCGCCAACTCCCAAATCAAGCTGCATGTTAAGCTCCATCACCAAGTTGCGGATGGTATGGAGCTGTGGAAATGGCGCGGTTCTCGGGCGCCAGGGAATTTTTCTCTTTCAACGAAGTCGGCAGCTCAAAGAAATGGCGGCGGCGGATTGCTCCACCACCACCAGCGTGTCTCGCTCTTTGCCCAGATTCACATCCGGAACAAAAATCTTCTGTGCAAAATGAATGTTTTGCTCAAACTGTTTCAGCCTTGGCGGCTTCAGCGACGGGCTGACCGACCATGAGCGGCGTGATTTTTGTTCTCAGAATCGAATCCAGATCTTCTGAACCGTCTTCCAGAGACTGTAGTGCCATGTCGAGGCAGTACGAGCAGAATGTGCGACCGTCCTTGTCGGCTTCCTTCTTTGTGTAGCGGATCATGCGCTTGATCGCTTCGACCGCTGGTTCCTGTTCAACCACTTTGCGATCAGGTTTGCTAACTGTCTTAGACATAATACTACCCACCAGTATTCTAATTGCCGTTTGCAGCAAGGCTGCCGTAACCATCCACAACAAGCATGCTGTTGCAGCGTGAAATGAGCGTGATAAGGTGTTGTTGTGTTACAGGTTGTATGGCATTCGCGGTTGCGAAAACCCACGCCTGAATATGTGTGTCTCGAATACGGGGAATTGATGGCAAACGCTTCCTGCTTCGCTTGTCTGGGGCGGCCCTTGCTCTTGAGCAAGGCTCAAGAGCCGGTGGCGGTAAAGACCCGAAAGGCGCTGGCCATCATGGGGTATTTGAGCCGAATGGGGAGCATGAATGCTCCCAGAGAGGCTTTGGCTGACCTGCTTTGGAGCAGCAAGGATAGAACCAAGGCCATGCAATCCCTCCGTCAGGCGTTACGCCAACTGAAGACAGCGGAGCAAGAGGCCGGCTTTGATGTCGTGATTTCCTCAAGCGGACATGTGCAGCTCGATCAAAATGTTTTTTCATCCGACTACATGCAGATCATGTCTTTGCTCGAAAAGGGGCGAGCTGACGACTTTCAGGAAGCGGAGGAACTTTGGCGAGGAGATTTTCTCGCCGGCTACGAAGACATTGATTCGGAATTCTCGGACTGGCTCAGGGTAGAGCGCGAACGGGTACGCTCTGAAGTGACCGGCGCAGCTCTCCGCCATCTCAATCAGATATCGACTGAAGACGGCGGTGTGCGGGTGGAAGCCGGTGGTCGATTTCTGCTGAAAGTGGACCCTGCCTTGGAAGCAGCACACAGGGTTCTGATACGTCTTTACCTGAACCTGGGTCAGAAGGAACGGGCAGAGCAGCAGTACAGAGCATGCGAACGCGAGATGCGATTGCTCCTGGATGCCGAACCTGATCAGGAGACCAGAAACCTGCTCAAGCAGGACGAACCGGTTGCACAGCCCGAAAATGTCTTTCGAAGCCCCGGAGAAGCGAGCGTATCGTCAAACTTTCTTCCAAACAGTGAAGACGTCGTTCTGCTGCCGGAAATATCGATCATCTCTTCGTCCCTTCTGAAGAAAGGGCTCAACGACGCTGTCCACCTGCGGGAAGAAATCGTTTCCGGTCTATCATCCTTTCGTTCGTTCGATTTGTATGAGTCCGAATATTTCGGCGATGCTGACATGCCCAAGCCAATGCGCGTCGAGGGGCATGAGCTCGGGAGTTATCTGCTGCGGTTTCGGCATGATGAACGATCCGGCAAGATCGTAGTCCAGTTCGAAGACCGGACGATCGGGCAGATTGTTTTTAACGAAATTGTGGACCTGAGGCTCTGGGACGGACTTACACCGGCGGCCAGCCAGATCGTCAGTCGTGTCTATGGTCATGTGATCGGCAAGCTGAGAAATCCGGCAAACAGCAACTTGTTTGCGCGTTGGTGCCAGGCGGACGCACTTATGTGGGATTTCACGCCCCAGTCTGATGAAAAAGCCCTGCGTCTTCTGGACGAGATCGAGCGGACAAATCGCTCATTTTCCAAGATATACTCCGCTCGGGCCTCTATCATCATGAAGAGGGAACTGCATTTTCCTCTTCATGAGACGAATTCGGCGGACGGCATGAACAACCTTTTGAGTCTTGCTGAAAAGTCCATCATGCTTGACCCTTGGCAGGCAATGAATCAACGCATCTATGGCTGGGCATTGATCCTTTCGAACTTGCCGGAAGACGCGCGCCGCGCTTTTCAGAACGCAGGCAGACTAAGTTCCTCGGACCCGGCAAACCTCATGTCGGTGGCTGAAGGACTTGCGTTTTCAGGGGACGTTTCCGAAGCGCTCGCGACTGCAGAAAGAGCTTTTTCTCTCTTTGCCTTCGTACCGCGTGTTTTTTACGAGTATCTTGCAAACATCTACTTCGCCGCCGAGGATTACGAAGCCGCGATCTCTCAGATTGAGCGGGGAGCCGGCGTAGGGGTTACTGGATTGACCACTCGCGTAGCGGCTTTGCTGTGCACGGGCCGCGAAAGCGAGGCCTTACAAACGCTTCAAAGGTTTATCGAGCAGGCTTCCAATAACTCTAGTGGAGCATCTCTTGCGTTGAGCGATCCAGAAAGTTGGCGAAAGAAAGTCAATTTCTTCCAAGGCGAGAAAGCGCGACAGGATTATGATCGCGGGGCTGCTTTGGTGCAGCGCTTTTTGTTTGAAGGATCCGGATCAGTTTAGCGAGAAGTTTCTAGAAATACCCGTTAGGTAACTTGAGTCCTCTCGTCTCAACTTTTCTGCATTGAGCTTAAATGGCAAAGCGGTCGCGTTAGGATGTCTATTCTGGTCGACTACACGGAACGTCAGGAGTTCGGTTGTCTGTTTGGGCAATCCAATTTCTGCAAGTCGCTCTGCTGGATTTGCTTGGAGTGCTGAGTTGCATTTTTCGTCCAACGCGGCCATCGCCAAAAGTCGACCGAGTTCTCTTACGTTGCTCCTGTGATACGGAAATCGTGCCATTTTGCACACTCCTCGATATTCGCCCGAGTGCGTGAATGAAGGACGCTACTCGGGCGATATTGTGTTGCTGGTTAGCGAGTTATTCGGGTATGTCTTCGTAGTAGCAGCTACCAAGTGCAGCGCGGCCAAGTTCTTCAAAATAGGCATCGTCGCCGGCCGCGACACGCTCAGCGTCGACATTGGCCGGAATAATCAGGTGCACAAGATCCGAAGTATCGGCAAAAATCGTCACATCAGAATTGATTCCAACCCCGCCCAAAATCTCGGCCGGTTTCTCGATCAACTGTGCTCGAGAATTCGCGTCCTGGATGATCGCGCCAAGTTTTGCGCCGATTTCCAAATCATTTTTTGAAGTAGTGCTGGCGTGCATTGTCAGCCTCCAGAAGTTAAGGTTGCGAGAAAATTTAGCTGGTGGTGGGATGGTCACGCGGCTAAACTGAAATAAGTCAAACTTTAGTAAAAGTATTCACATGAGCGGTATTTACTGATGTTTGACTGCTTTCGATGAAGAGAATAGGTCGATATTTCGACCTTTCTCAATAGTAGTTGCCGAAATCTACGCTGGTTGCAATTGTTGGGTGTGTCTAAGTATTTCGATGATACTTGGGTGGGAAATTCATGAGAGCTGATGAGGAAATGTGTTCCGTCGAAGTCGGAACTGAAGAGGTGCTGTTGCCAACCCGGATGGTGGACGATTTGCAGCGCGTCGGTTTGGTGACCGCTGAACGGAAAAACTCGCGTGCTGTAATGAAGTCGGCGACAGCAGATTTGTTGCTCTTTCTGCCGCTCTTGAGTTCGTTCGATTTCAGACTCGTTCCTCAAGTGCGCGATGGCAGCCCGATCCATTTCTGCACCGGACTTTTAAAGCTTTCCTCTCAAGCATCTGACTTCAGTAGGGGTGATCAGATAAACATCCCGGCCGGCGGGCAATCAGAGACAGCTTCTTATGCAGCTCTTGGTTGTTTGGGTGAACTTGCCGAGCGTATAAGTCTTTGGACTTTGGCTGACACTGATCCTCGTGTGTTTTTGAGGGAGGAGGCACTACCTGAGGTAGAAATGCAGCGTGTGCTGGGGCTTAGCCGGAAACAAGGTGATGCTGCAATGCGTCAGCTCGAACTGAGCGGTGCGTTGCGGACGGACAATGGACCAAATTGGGAAAGTGTTTCAAACAAGCGCATAAAAGTGCGATCCTTGGAGAATGGCAATGAGGCGCAGTTTCCAAGTATCGGGGTTTTGTTCCAGGAACTGGAACGGGAAACCGGTCACAGTCTCTCTTTTGCGTCGAGTGTTGGGTGCGCAGTTTGGCATGACCGACAGGGCGCCAGGGAACGGGCATTGCTGGAGCTGGTTGAACGGGATGCAGTGGCTCAAGCGTGGTACAACCGCCTGGGGATAAAAACTCTACCATGGGTTACTTCAGACAATTTTTTGTCTGCCGAATTGGACGAATTTCTGACGTCGCAGAAACGGGAATGGGCGCTTTTTTCGGTGGCATCAGATTTTGATGTGCATGTCGTCATGGCAGTTTCATTCGAGCAAGGTGGGAGAATGGCTGCTTTTGGGTCGGCTGCGGCGTGGGACATTGAGTCGGCTTGCCAGTCCGCAATTCAGGAAATGCTCCAGTCTGAAAACGCACTGTATTTGATGAACCGGGCCTATGCAGAAGGAAGTGACCGTAGTACCAGCCCGTCAAAGCTTCCCAGGCACCTAGCTTATGCGCGCAACAGATCGATACTGGAAGATCTGCCCCTCAAATCAGCGCCGACGGCAGAAGAGGGCTCCTTCGGTGACCGTTTTGATTACGAGAAACTTCTGCGGAGTTGTCTGAAGCAAAATATCGAAATCTGGGAATTTGATGTGACACGGCCGGATCTCGAAATTCCCTGCATAAAGCTGCTTTCTCCGGATCTGTGCAGTTGGGAGCCGCGCTTTGGCAAAAGACGCCTTTACGATGGCGTGGTTGAACGCGGGCATCGCGAATGTCGGGCTACGGAGGCTGAGTTTAGCGCGCGCCCATTTCCCTTTTAGGTTTTGATATCAATTGGGAAATTGACAGAGCGGATGCCTCACGCTACAAAAACATGACTCTTGCATTCAACTTTATTGAGTGCCGGGTGTCCGGATGATGACTGGGTCATCCGATCTCTGGAAGAAACTTGGGGCGGGGCTTGACCCCGCCCATTTTTCGTCTCGGAGAATTACTGAACGACGGGGCGTCCGTCCGCATAGGGACGCGAAAGCGTCATGACCCAGAAATTTCGCCATTTCCCGTTGTTCCGGTTGGTGCGAGCGATGCCGACGCGGGTCACATAGGGATTGAGAAGGTTTTTGTTGTGCCCTGAAGATCCCTGCCAACCCCGGAAAGCAGCTGGCAGATCGGCGTATCCGGCACCAAGATTTTCAGCGCCTGCGTAGTTTGTATAGCCTGCCTTATCCAGTCTCTGTGACAAACCGAATGCGCTGTGCGCCCAGGTGTCCATACTGTCCCGCTCGGCGATGTGCCGGGCCATCTTTTGGGAGACCGCATCAAGTTCAGGATCATGTTTGAGCGCCGGCAGGCCGTTTTGCTTGCGGTACGAATTGATCATCGACAGCATCTGGCTCTTGTCGACGCTTTGATCGGTCAAGACCACGGCATCTTCAAGATCACTATTGCCTGGCAGGGCTCCGCAAGCTGTCAAAACCAATGCAATAAAGGCAAATATCAGTGCTGTTTGCAGCGATCGCAGGTCAGCGACACATTTCATCAGGTTTCATCTCCAGGCCAGACGACACCTTCATCGGCAAAAAAGTGATGTGGCCCCGGAAAGTTCTCAACATATGCCATATGTGTAACCACTCCCGTCTTTTGGGAATGATAATGGAGGAAATAGGCCGCAGGCTCGAAATTGAACATGGCGGGCCCGTTTTCCGTTAGGTCCAGGACCACCTGGTGACCGGTACTTGGAGCCAAAGTCATGACCTTGCCGGCAAAGCTGGCGATAATCGGTCGGTGCAGATGCCCGCAGACCAGACGTTCAACATGATCATACGGTGCAATGACCTCTGCCAGGGCGTCAGCATCCAGAAGCCCCATATTGTCCATGTGGACGATTCCTGACAGGGCAGGTGGGTGATGAAGCGCAATCAGGGTGGGCCGAGTATTTTTACTCAAGGCGTCCTGAAGCCATCGCAGCTGGTCTTCTCCAACCTCGCCTTGAGGACGTCCCAGGAGATGGGTGTCTAGAGCAACCAGCTGAACTTCCCCTATATCGGCCGTGTAATGGATTTTTCCCGCTGTTGTTTCACTTATTCCGGGGAAGTCTCTCATTTCCCGGCGCATGCCTTCGCTGCTGTCATGGTTTCCGGGCACCAGAAACACAGGCATGTCCAATTGTGAAAGAAGCTCTCTCGCAACGGCGTATTCACGCGGATCACTACGATCTGTGAGATCGCCAGTAAGGACGATCGCATCCGGCTTGGGCGTTTGGGAGCGCAGTGCGCGCACAGCACGTTCCGCGAACATGTTGGTGTCGGAAACCCGATAACACGCAAGGCCTCTTGGTCGCAGGTGCAAATCTGTGATTTGAGCAATTAAGGTCATTGGAAATCCTGAATGGAACGGCAGTCTATTCGCGAGTTTCAGAAGTCTGGACGATAACCGAGCAGCAGAAGAGGGCAAGCACTTGTTTCCCTTTTTGAAAAGCTCATGTAGAGAAACCATCCAGGTTTACGGGAATGCCAGGTGGCAGTCCTGCAGCAGCTATCGGATATGAGAGTTGATGTCAGACAAGTGCGACGATCAGACGGTTCACGCTTCGCAAGAGACCACGCAGGCGGCTGAAGCTTCTGCTGGGAAAGCAGATGGCAATGTCAATGCGCGGTCAGAAGAGAGCGTCGCTGTTCCGGCTATACGCAAGCCGGTCTGGTTGAAGATTTTCGGACACGACTTGACCGCACCCTTATTGCTTCTGTTGCTCTCTCTGGTGCTTTTCGTGCCCGGACAATGGACTGTTCCGCCACTCGACAGAGATGAGCCCAGGTTTACGCAGGCCACCAAGCAGATGCTTGAAACGGATGATTATATCGATATCCGTTTTCAGGATCAGGCGCGTCACAAGAAGCCGGTGGGCATTTATTGGTTGCAGGCTGCCGCCGCGAAACTGACGGGGCAGAATGCCGACGCCCCGCTCTGGGTCTATCGACTACCGTCTGTCATCGGTTCCGTTGTCGGCGTCCTTGCGACTTTCTGGATGGCCAGAGCGTTCATGGGGCCGGCGGGGGCGCTTCTTGTAAGCGGATTTGTCGCCCTGGCGATCATTGTTGGAGTTGAGGCGCGTTTGGCAAAAACGGATGCCGTGCTCTTTGCAACCATCGTCATTGCGCAAGGAGCGCTGGCGCGCATCTGGCTCAAGAACCAGGGTGAACGGATGTGGGGCATGGGGCTGCTCTTCTGGACCGCCCTGGCAGGAAGTGTTCTCATCAAAGGGCCGGTCGGCCCAATGGTTGTGGGCCTGACTGTGGTGGGTCTGATGCTTTTGAGGAGAAAGCTGGCCTGGTTCAAGGCTGCGTCTCCCATTCTCGGATTTGTCTGGTTCTTGTTGCTCGTATCGCCCTGGTTTGTCGCGATCTGGATCGCGACCGATGGAACCTTCTTTACCGAGGCGATTGGCAAGGACCTTCTTGGCAAGGTCGGGCAGGGACAAGAGGGGCACGGCGCTCCGCCATTGACGCATCTCGGAGCGATGTTCGGGGTGTTCTGGCCATTGCCGGCGTTTTTCCTGATTGCATTGCCTTTGATCTGGCGTGAGCGGAAAAGTCCTCTGGTCGTGTTTGCGATTGCCTGGTTTGTTCCCAGCTGGATTGTGTTCGAACTGGTCACAACGAAGCTGCCACACTACACGATGCCACTATTGCCGGCCCTGGCGCTGCCGGTCGCTGCAGCGCTGATGGAAGGAGCCGGGACGACCACAAGAAACTGGCTTCGCTGGATTGCAGCCATTCTGCTCGCCTTGCCTGCCATCGGAGTTGCCGCTGCCTCGTTTGCCGGTCCATTTGTTCTCGGCGTATGGCCTTCTCCTCCCGGAGCAGTTCTTGTTGCTTTGGGCGCCGTGTTTGCCGTGGCTGCAGCGGCAAGGCTTCTGCGCGGTCCGGCGCTCTACGCGCTTCCCGCAGTCACCATGACCGCAATTTGCGTTGCGATTGGTGTTTGGGGCTTTGTCGGGCCGGCACTCACACCGATCTGGGTCAGCCCTCGGCTGGTTCAGGCGCTGGATGAAATTCCGGGATGTGAAGATCGTGAAATGCGCCAGGTTGTTACATCAGGATTTCATGAGCCCAGCTTCATTTTTCTGGAAGGAACGCAAACGCGGATAATTTCGCCGAAGGGTGCCGCGGAATTTCTTGCGCAAGATGACAGCTCTAGTCCCGGAGTTTGCAGGGTTGCGGCGATAGAAAGCCGGGAAGAACAGCCGTTTTTGGACGCGGCAAAGGAGATTGGTCTTGTGCCGGAGGCTCGAAAGAGGGTAGACGGCCTCAATATCAATGGCGGTGACGATGTCGACATCGCGCTTTATCAGAACGCCAAATCAGTCACAGGTACAGAAAACAGCAATGACGAACAGCAATAAAAAGGTCTGGCGGATCCTTGCGCGAATGCGTGGGAATGTTCGGCGGGCTGCGATGCTGTATGCGGGTCGCAAGGAAAGAGCCACCCACAATGTGGATCCTCTTCCTCCAGGACAACGGCCGCAAGACATTCTGGCTATACTGCTGCTGACCGTCGGCATCGCTGTCGTAGCGTTCGATGTGCCGACCTATCCCTGGCTGAGGTCTCTGCCCGGCGAATACCGCTCCGCCTTCAGGGCGTTCACGGATTTCGGCAAGGCGGATTGGATACTTCTTTCCACTGGCATCACGTGTCTTGCTTTGCTCGCGCTTGATGCGGGCCGCTATGCGTTCCGCTTGCGCATGGCAATCGGTGCAGTTTTCACTTACGCAGCCTTCATTTTCTACTCGGTTGCGGCAACAGGGCTTCTGGCCATTGCCTTTAAGTGGACGCTCGGCCGGGCAAGGCCAAAGCTTTACGAAGAAGTCGGTCCAGTAAGGTTCGATTTTCTTGCGTTCGATGGCACCTACACAAGTTTCCCGTCTGGTCATTCCACCACGGTTGCCGCGCTGGCAACGGCGCTCGCTTTTATTTTTCCAACCTACCGTTGGCTGATAATCGTTGCGGCGTTTTGGGTGGCGTTCAGCCGGGTAATGGTCGGCGCTCACTATCCGAGCGATGTGATCGCTGGCACTTTGCTCGGAATGGCCTTTACCTTCTTCACGGTCAGGTCAATGGCGCACCGGCGCATTGGTTTTCACATTTCTTCCTCCGGAAAAATTGAGCCCAACATGAATTTGCGCTCGGCAAAAGCGTGCATGCGGGCGGTCTGGCAGGTACTCCGCGGACAGCGTGGGGCCGACCAGGTGATGCAGGAGAGCCGGGTGGTGGAAGAAACGGAACGGACAGGCTCATGACACAAAGTTATCTGGAAGGCTTGGCAGCCAGCAAGGGAGCACTGGCCGTAACCGTTGTAGTGCCGGCAAAGGACGAGGCGCAAAACCTACCGATTTTGCTCGATGAAATCGAAGCAGCTCTCGAGGGGCGCAGTTTCGAAGTCATCGTGATCGACGATGGATCTTCCGATGGAACGGATATCGTTCTGCAAGATTACGCCGCCACGCATGACTGGTTAAGACCCGTGCGTCACGAGAGTTCCTGCGGTCAAAGCTGTGCGGTCCGAACCGGTGTTCAGCACGCACGAGGCGATGTTGTCGCGACGATCGATGGGGATGGAGAAAACAATCCAGCCTACATCCCCAAGCTGCTCGACGCACTTGAGGCAGCTGGACCGTCCGCGGCACTTGCAGCTGGTCAGCGGCTCGGCCGGAAAGCCAGCCTTGCAAAGCGGTATGCATCGAAATTCGCGAACAAGCTTCGTGGCGCGATCCTCAAAGACAACACCAGAGACAGCGGTTGTGGCCTCAAGGCGTTGCGGCGCGAGGTCTTTCTTCAGTTGCCTTACTTTGACAGTTGGCACCGCTTTTTACCGGCCCTGGTGATCCGCGAAGGGTATGGCGTTGTCCATATTGATGTCCAGGACCGCCAGCGTCGTCACGGCACATCAAAATACGGTATCTTCGACCGGGCACTTGTCGGTGTTCTAGATCTCTTCGGGGTATGGTGGTTGCGCCGGCGCCGCAAGAACATTCCGACAGTAAGGCCGCTGACCTGAAAATTGCATGAGTTGAATAAGGGGCTCCTGGCCCGCAGTAAGCAATTGGACACGCGCGATGCAAGCTCTCTATAATTGGCTATACACCGTCTTCATTGAACAATTCGATTTCTGGATCATCCTGGGGTTCTTTGCCCAGGGGATGTTCATGATGCGGTTCGTGATTCAGTGGATTGCTTCTGAACGGGTCGGCCGGTCAATCGTGCCGGTTGCCTTCTGGTTTTTTTCCATCGCGGGTGGCTCGCTGTTGCTGATTTACGCCATTCAACGCCAGGACCCTGTTTTTATCGCTGGGCAGGGGTTGGGGCTGCTCATCTATTTCCGAAACCTGTGGCTGATCCATAAAGAAAAACGTCAGGACCCGACGATCTGAGTTCGTTCCGCGCGAGTTGGCCGCGCTTCTTGGTCCTTGCCATCCACAATGGACGAATATCTGCATTTCGTGGGGGGATCGACCCGGCAAGAGAAAGAGCTCTCTAGCGGGTCATTACGAGCGCAAATCGTGTGCAGCCGGATTGACCGGCTGCTGTTTAACGCACTAGCCAAACGTTTTCTTGAGTGCCTGGTCCAGATCCTTGATGAGATCTTCCGGGTCTTCGAGGCCGATGTGCAACCGAACCGTCTGGAGATTTTCGTCAACCGGCATTGCACTGCGCATGCCCTTGAGCTTTACCGGAATCGCAAGGCTCTCGAAACCACCCCAGGAATATCCGAGACCGAACAGGTTCAGTGCATCAAGAAATGCGAAGGACTGTTGCTTGGTCGTGCCAGCGACGAAATCGAAGCCGAACAGACCGCAGCTTCCCGAGAAATCCCGTTTCCAGATTTCATGACCCGGATCGGTTTCAAGCGCCGGATACCGAAGATTTCCGATCTGCGGTTGACCCTTCAACCAGTCAAGTATGGCAAAAGTGTTTCGCTGATGTCTTTCAAGTCGGACGGAAAGAGTGCGTAGTCCCCTCAGACCCAGATACACATCGTCAGGTGCAACGTGGCTGCCCATCGCTCCACAAATCGCATCAAGCTTCTCCCAGGCTCTTTCGCTTGCCGCAATCGTGCCAAGCATCGCATCGGAGTGACCGACGATGTATTTGGTCCCGGCTTGAATGGAGAGGTCGACTCCCATGGCGATCGGCTGACAGTAAAGTGGGCTTGCCCAAGTGTTGTCCATGAGCACAGTTGCGCCGATTTCGTGTGCAGCCACGGCGATAGCCGGCACATCCTGCATCTCGAATGTCAACGATCCAGGGGCTTCGGTAAAGACGGCAGTTGTTTCCGGCCTGAACAGCTTTTTGATCTCGGCACCGAGGCCGGGCTCGTAGTATTCGACTGCAACGCCATAGTTCGGCAATACGGTGTCTGCGAAATACCTTGTCGGTCCGTACGCTGTGTCGACGATCAGAATATGGTCACCGGATTTGACGCAGGACAGAATGGCCAGGGCGATTGCATTCAGTCCGGAATTGGCAAGTTTTGCTCCGGCAGCGCCTTCCATCTCACAGATTGCAGCTTCCAGGGAATCGGTCGTGGGATTGCCGCGCCTGGCGTAGGAATACGTCTGGCCTCCTGTGACCATCGTTTCGATATCGGGATAGAGCACTGTTGAGGCGTGAACAACAGGCGGGTTGACGAAGCCATGGAAAGCACGCGAATCCCGGCCCGAATGGGCGAGTTTTGTATCTGGCTTAAGCGGCAGTTTTTTATCTGAACTGGACATTGAAGCTCATTGCTGTGGGTATGAGGAACGTTGAGGGCCGGTTGGCCCGAAATTGGGCACACTTTAGCTGATCGCTTTTTGCCTGCAACAAGGATCTGAACGGGCCTCTTCCGCTTCAATTTCTCGAGAAAAATTAGTTTATCGTTAACGCTGTTTCTTGCCGGATTAAATGGATTGAAGCCTTTTAAGGCATTGAATGATTTCGATTTGGGCATGTTTGCGGATTGGACCTCAAATTTGGTAGTAACCGGCCGCAAACTAGAGAATTTTGACAAGATAAGGGCAGCAAGTACTTGACCCGAACGGTTAAATGCCATCGTATGGGGTCGTTGGGTGGGACTGAGGTTATCTGGAGGAAGCAGCCACCAAGGCTGGCAATCGTCCGATACATGAGGCGAAGAAGATTTCTTCCGGTCTATCCCGACATAAAAATAAAGTATGGGTAACAAAAAAGGCTGCATATCCATGTCCAATAAAATCCTTCCGCTCGTACTCGGCGCTGCTATGGGAGTCGCCGCGACGGCTGCCGGTGCAACGACGCTGGAAGACGTCAAAGCAAAGGGCTTCATCCAATGTGGCGTGAGCCAGGGTCTCCCGGGCTTCTCCAATCCGGATGCTCAGGGGAACTGGACCGGTCTCGACGTTGATCTCTGCCGTGCAATGGCAGCAGCAGTGTTCGGCGATGCGTCCGCTGTAAAATTCACTCCGCTGTCCGCAAAAGAGCGTTTCACCGCTCTGCAGTCCGGCGAAGTTGACGTTCTGTCTCGTAACACCACCTGGACCATGTCTCGTGACACTCAGCTGGGTCTGAACTTTGCTGGCGTGAACTACTACGACGGTCAGGGCTTCATGGTTCGCAAGGACCTCGGTGTCACGTCTGCTCTGGAACTGTCCGGCGCATCCGTTTGCACCAACACCGGTACAACCACCGAGCTGAACGTTGCTGACTACTTCCGTGCCAACAACATGCCGTACGAAATCGTCGCTTTCGAAAAAGCTGACGAAGTTGTTGCTGCATACGACGCTGGCCGTTGTGACGTTTACACCACTGACGCCTCTGGCCTGTACGCTCAGCGCCTGAAGCTGACCAACCCGGGCGACCACATGGTTCTGCCGGAAATCATTTCCAAAGAGCCGCTTGGTCCGGTTGTCCGTCAGGGTGACGATGAGTGGTTCAACATCGCTCGTTGGACGCTGAACGCCATGATCAACGCTGAAGAACTCGGCGTTACCTCTGAAAACGTTGACGAGATGAAGTCTTCCGACAATCCGTCCGTCAAGCGTCTTCTGGGTGTTGAAGGTGCATTTGGTGAAGCCATCGGCGTCTCCAATGACTGGGCTTACAACATCATCAAGAACGTTGGTAACTACGAAGAAACCTTCAACGCCAACGTAGGTCCGGACACACCGCTCGGCATTTCCCGTGGCGTGAACGCTCTGTGGAACAACGGCGGCTTCCTGTACGCTCCGCCGGTTCGCTAATCCTCGTATAGCTTGAGGATTTAAGGGGTTCCGGCGGCTTGCACTGCCGGAACCCTCAATAAATTCCACGCATGAAAAATCGGAAAATACCGATATAGGCGTGGGGGGAACAACTGCTTCAAATGCCGATAGGGGAGCGCGCGAAAGCGTGCAGCAGAAGCAGTCAAGGACGCGAAAGAGGAGAGGCTTCGGGCCGGGCTCTTTCCGTAAAAAACCTGGGCGAGGTTCTATGTCAGTAATGGAGCAGGATTCGGCGGGGGCGCCGGCGCGTGCTTCGCTGGTGAATGATCCCAAAGTTCGCGGGCTGTTCTATCAGCTCGTATTGATCGGGGCGCTGGTCTCCTTTGGGTACTTTATCGTTACGAACACGATCGCCAACCTGGAACGGCAAAACATTGCTTCCGGTTGGTCCTTTCTAGAAAACACTGCCGGTTTCGGCATCATTCAGTCGCTTGCGCCATATTCGGAAACTTCGAGCTATGGCCAAGCGATTTTTGTCGGCTTTCTCAACACGGTTCTGGTGGCAGTTGTCGGCATTTTCCTGGCAACCATCATCGGGTTCGTTGTCGGTATCGCGCGGCTTTCCAACAACTGGGTGATCAGCAGACTGGCCTATTGTTACGTTGAGCTGATCCGCAACGTGCCGCTGCTTCTGCAGATTTTCTTCTGGTACTTCGCGGTGCTCCGCGCTGTTCCGGGGAAACGGGATAAATGGTCGTTCTTCTTCGACAATTTCCATCTCAACATCGCAGGGTTGCGCGGGCCTAAACCAATCTGGGAACCGGGCGCCGAGTTCATCGGTTTTGCACTGATCCTTGGCATTGTTCTGACCTATCTGGTCAACCGATGGGCGCACAAGCGTCAGGACGCGACCGGTCAGCAGTTCCCGATGTTCTGGACGGCCCTTGGCCTCATCATTGGACTCCCGGTGATCACGTACTTCGTGACCGGCATGCCGATGTATCTGGAACACCCGAACTTTGTTGAGACCGGCCCGATTCTGCGGCGCGGGTTTGAGCTGAATGTCGGTTTCAATCTGATTCCGGAGTTCCTGGCTTTGACACTGGCGTTGTCGATTTACACGGCCGCGTTCATTGCTGAAATCGTGCGTGCTGGTATTCAGGCGGTCAGCCACGGCCAGACCGAGGCTGCGCATGCTCTCGGTCTGCGTCAGGGACCGACTTTGCGTCTGGTGATCATTCCGCAGGCAATGCGCGTGATCATTCCGCCGCTGACCAGTCAGTATCTGAACCTGACCAAAAATTCGTCGCTTGCTGTTGCGATTGCCTTCCCGGATCTGGTTTCCGTTGGCGGGACCGTTCTCAACCAGACCGGTCAGGCCATCGAAATCATTGCTATCTGGATGGCAGTCTATCTGTCGCTCAGTTTGATCACTTCGGCATTCATGAACTGGTACAACCAGCGCATGGCGCTCGTGGAACGGTAAGGAGCGCAACATGTCGACGAATAACAACACGTTCAAAATACGAACCGAGGAGGCGCCGCTTCTGCCGGCGCCGGTCTCGACCACCGGTGTCATCGGCTGGATGCGGCAGAACCTGTTCTCATCCATCCCCAACACCGTTCTTACCTTCATCGGTATCCTGATCGCTTATTCGATCATTGCTCCTTTCATCCAGTTCGCATTTGTTGATGCGGTCTGGACGGGTGATAATCGTGAGGCGTGCCTTCCGCAGGACGGTGGCCACAGTGGGGCTTGCTGGGCTTATGTCGAGGCATATTTCCCGCAGTTCATTTACGGACGCTACCCGACCGATGAGATCTGGCGGGTAAACATCGTCTATGCGCTGTTTGCACTTCTGCTGGTGCCGCTTGCTATGCCGAGCGCTCCTTACAAGAGAACAAACGCAATTTTGTTCCTGATCGTTTTCCCGATCGTTGCCTACTTCCTGCTGACCGGCCTGGTCATCGGCGGTACGGTTATTCTCCCGATCGTTGAAACGGCTGTTTGGGGCGGTCTGCTGGTCACGTTGGTCATTGCCGTCACCGGTATTGTTGCCTCGCTGCCACTCGGTGTCGCCCTGGCACTTGGACGCCGTTCGCAAATGCCGATCATCAAGCTGGTTTCGATTATCTTCATCGAATTCTGGCGCGGTGTTCCGCTGATCACGGTTTTGTTCATGTCTTCCGTGATGCTGCCGCTCTTCCTTCCAGAAGGCGTCACCTTCGACAAGCTTCTGCGTGTCCTCATCGGTGTGACGCTGTTCTCCGCTGCATATATGGCGGAAGTGGTGCGCGGTGGCCTGCAGGCAATTCCCAAAGGGCAATATGAAGGTGCAATGGCTCTGGGCCTAAGGTTCTGGCCGATGATGTACCTCATCATCCTGCCCCAGGCGCTCAAGCTCGTGATCCCTGGCATCGTCAATACCTTTATCGGTCTCTTCAAGGATACGACACTGGTCCTGATCGTCGGCATGTTCGACCTTCTCGGTCAGATTCAATCCTCGTTCACGGATCCGACGTGGTCGACGCCAAGCCAAGGACACACAGGCTATCTGTTTGCCGCCATCGTGTTCTTCGTCTTCTGCTTCGGCATGTCACGGTACTCCATCTTCATGGAGAAACGGCTGCATACGGGACACAAACGCTAGGGACATACCCCCGGGGCGCGCGGGTATTATCGCAGCGCCCCGGACAACAGAATTTCTGGAGTAAATAAACTCATGACTGAGAATGCTGTAAACGCGGAAGAGCTTGCCGCCGATCGTTCGAAGATGAAGATCTCCGACACCGATGTCGCGATCGAAATCAAGACCATGAACAAGTGGTACGGCGATTTCCACGTGCTGCGCGATATCAATCTGAAGGTTATGCGCGGAGAGCGTATTGTCATTTGTGGACCTTCCGGTTCAGGCAAGTCCACCATGATCCGCTGCATCAATCGTTTGGAAGAGCACCAGGCCGGCCAGATTATGGTCGACGGGATTGAGCTGACCAACGATCTGAAGAAGATCGACGAAATTCGTCGCGAAGTCGGTATGTGCTTTCAGCACTTCAACCTGTTTCCACATCTGACCATCCTGGAAAACTGCACGCTGGCTCCGATCTGGGTGCGCAAGATGCCGAAGAAGGAAGCTGAAGAGATTGCGATGCACTATCTTGAGCGCGTCAAGATCCCGGAGCAGGCTTTGAAATATCCCGGACAGCTTTCCGGCGGTCAGCAGCAGCGTGTGGCTATCGCCCGTTCGCTTTGTATGAACCCGAAGATCATGTTGTTCGATGAGCCGACTTCGGCGCTCGACCCGGAAATGATCAAGGAAGTTCTCGACGTTATGGTCGGTCTTGCTGAAGAAGGCATGACCATGCTTTGTGTGACCCACGAAATGGGTTTTGCGCGCAAGGTTGCGAACCGCGTGATCTTCATGGATGCCGGACAGATTGTTGAGCAGAACGAACCGGAGCCGTTCTTCACCAATCCGCAACATGAGCGTACGAAGCTGTTCCTAAGCCAGATCCTGCATCACTGATCAGGGTTGAAGGACCAATTCGTGATCAAGTTGACCCGTAAGGTTTTTCTCGGAGTTTTCTTGATTGCGATGGTCGTTGTAGTTGGCATGGGCCTCGGTACATTGGTGCCGAGGCCCATTGCATTTTCTGCAAAGGCAGATGACCAGGGTCGGCCGCAAGGTGAGAGGCGGCGAATACTGGTGCTTTCAAACCCCATCCACACAGACATTGCCTTGCCAGCTGATCCCGATGTCTTGAAGGCAATGAACTTTGTTTCGGACGCCGGATTGGAACTGGATTACCCCGGCGTCTTTTGGATTGTGTTTGGGTGGGGAAGTCGCTCTTTTTACGTCGAAACCCCAACCTGGGCAGATTTGAAAGTAAAACCGGTTCTTGATGCGTTAACCTGGGACCGATCGGTTATGCATGTTCGAAGAGCAGGGGCGATCTCACCGTACCAGCCAGATGTCCGAGCGATTGAACTCACAGAGCAGCAATTCTCAGTTCTGCTTCGGGAGATCCGTAGCAGCTTTCAGTCCGAACACGGATTGCCTCCGCAAGAGATACCGGGCGCAGCCTATGACGCGCATGACATGTTCTTTCCGGCCACAGGTGGTTTCAATGCGCTGATGGGCTGTAACACCTGGACAGCACGAATGTTGCGCCAAGCGGGTCTCAAAACAGGTTTCTGGACACCTTTGCCCTTCACACTCGATCTGTCTCTGGACTTGCACAATTCCCTCTAGATCAGCTCTCGCTGGTAGTTGGAACGATCTTGTCGACGGCGCTTTCTGCCAGAGCTTTCAGGACCTCCGGAGACTCACCTGCTCGGGCACGGATTGACAGGCCGTGCAGGATCAAGGCGAGGTGTTGGGCCGCTTCCTTTATCTCCGTTTCGGCCATGGTGCCCTGGGTTTCATGGCGAATAAGACTGGCGATGCCCTTGTCCATACGAGCAATCACCGCGTCCAGAGCTTCACGGAATTCGGCATCCTGTACAGCTTCGGCCTGCAAGGTTGAGATTGCGAGACAGCCGTAAGGAGCGCCATTCAGTTCGGTTTGCCCTGTATAGAGATCTATTGCAGCTGCAAGAATGGCCTTGAGACGTGGCCTCACACCAGTGGCATTTCCTCCAGCCTCTCTCAGGTAGATGTGCATCCGGTCGGCAAACCGGTCGACGATTGTCAGATACATGTCTTTCTTGCTGCCAAAGGCCGAATAGAGACTAGGTCTGTTTAGCCCGGTCGCCTCAGCAATCTGATCCAGACTTGTCGCCGCATACCCGTTTTTCCAGAACACCTGCATGATCTGGTCGAGGGTCTCATCTTCATCAAATTTGCGAGGCCTGCCTCGCTTCGTTCCCGTTTTCATTTTTTACCAACTCGCATAAAAAGATCGACCTGTCTATTTTTATGCGATACGGTACAAAAAAATGGAAACTGCAATGGAGGCTTTTTGCGTGATGTCTGAAGTTGACGCGCCCATGGGGACGGTGAAATGGGGACGGCGCACCGGGCCCTTCAGCAAAGGTCGGTTGAAACGTTCTGAAAAGGCCAAGGTATTGATGAACCTTGCCCGGATTTCCTCACTTGAAGCAAAGGACACAATCCTCGATCGATTGGGTCTGATAAACACCTATGGAGCTGAGCTTGAAGGTTTGCAGCCGCCTGATACAGCGCTGGTGCGCGACGCATTCGACTTTGCCGATGATGTTCAGGGCGTCGAGCTCATGCGCCACAGCTGGCGGACCTATTACTGGGCAATGCTCTTGGCGGGTTATCGGAAACTCGATGTTGACAGAGAGTTGCTCTTTTCCGCTGCGATACTTCACGATGTGGGATTGGCTCGGGGGAGAACGTCGGAGCCCATAGACTGTTGTTTCGTTGTCTACGGTGCAGAACGGTGCAAGCATCACCTTGTCGGGAAGGGGCATGACAGGCAGAAGGTAGGAAAAATCGCAGATGCAATCGGTCTGCATTTGAACGGCTACGTTTCTAACCGGGTTCATGGCGCAGTAGCACATCTCTTGTCCCGAGGCGCAATGTGCGATGTTTTCGGAATGGGAAGACGGCGGATCGATAAGTCTTTGAGGCGCCGAGTGTTTGAGGAATATCCCAAGGGAGATTTGCGGCAGGAACTCGAGATATGGCCCGGTCACCACCTGGCTGGCACAAGAGGAGATTTTCTTATCCGCCTAGGAGATAGAAGCAAGTCTTCAACCGAGATGACAGGTGTGCCGCAGGCGGGTGACTGACAACCGGTTGACTTGTAAGAAAAAGCCGGTCCGCACATGCGCTGAGGACCGGCTGATTGATTAGCCTTTGATCACGTCTGTGTCGTCTCTAGCGCCCCATTCAGACCATGAACCGTCGTAAAGCGCGAGATCGCGCGCGCCCAGAACAGTCAATCCGAGAGTCAGGATTGCCGCGGTCACCCCAGAACCGCATGTTGTGGTGACTGGCTTGTCGAGATCGACACCAGCTTCCTCATAGATTTCCTTCAACTCGTCTCTGGAGCGGAAGGTTCCGCCTTCGTTGATCAGGTGAGTGAAAGGGAGATTCAGCGCTGTTGGCATATGTCCCGCGCGAAGTCCTGCACGAGGCTCGGGTGCATCACCAGAGAAACGATCCGCGGACCTAGCGTCAAGGATCTGTCTGGAGCCTGAAGAAATGACGTTTCTCACGTGATTGATGTCCGCGACGGCGCCGTGGTTAAGCCGTGAGGTAAAATGGCTTTGCACGCGACGTGGAGCCTGATCTTCAACTTCCCGGTTTTCCGCCCGCCATTTCGGAAATCCACCATCCAGAACAAAGACGCGTTCTGCCCCCATGCTGCGCAAGGTCCACCAGACGCGCGGCGCGGAATAAAACCCGAAGTCGTCATAGACGACGAGCGTCTGGCCGTCTCCAATCCCGAGCTTTCGCATCGCCGATGAAAACACGTGCGGTGCCGGCAGCATGTGCGGCAAGTCGGAGTCCTTGTCGCAGATTTCATTCACGTCAAAGCACACCGCGCCAGGAATATGGGCATGCGGATAAACCGGAGGGGCATCAGGGTGTGTGACCGGCGGCATCCAGGCATTTATGACAACCAGGTCCGGAGACGAGAGGTGGTCGGCCAGCCATTGGGTGGATACGAGTGGGTGATCGGACATTACCTCTCCTTAGTCTTCATACAGGCCCTTGGACTTGTGCCAATCTTCAATGGACAGATCCGGGTATCGTGAAAAATGAATGTGGCCGGGGCCCTTGGGCACTTCGATCCAGTCCGGCTTGTATTCAAGCATGATATGGACGGTCTCTGGTGGCCTTGGCAACACGGTATCGATTGCTCCCGCGTGAGGATGGATCAACTCCGGCCAGCGTGGATCCCAAACCCAAAGATGTGAGCCGCAGGACTTGCAGAAATGTCGTTCCGCCGGGCTGACTTTGCCATCTATCACTGCATTGTACGCCTCTTTCGATTCAGCGCCCTGAATCTTTAAGCTGCCAGCATCCGCCATCAGATTTATGGCATACCCTCCGCTGCCACCGATCTTTCGGCAGATGGAGCAGTAACACCGCATGAAGGGGTGGGGCGTTTTGCTTTCCATTTCGAATTCAATGGCACGGCAATGACAACTTCCAGATAGCTTCATGTCGCTCTCCCACATCAAGCGCCTTTTGGCGTTGGTTGTCAGTCAGTCAATCTTATGCGCACGCGCCTGTTCTGTTTGCCTTTCTTCTCGGTTTTTCCGAGAGAAAGTGGTCCGATCTCAGAGGTCTGAGAAACATGCGTTCCACCGCAAGGCTGCAAGTCGACGTCACCGCCGATACGAACCAGCCTGACCCGGCCGGAGCCTCTTGGTGGTTTGACCGACATGGTCTTTACCAGCCCGGGATTGGCGTCGAGCTCTTCGTCAGTGATCCACTCCGAATTGACCGCGTGATCTCCTGCCGCAAGCGCATTCAGCTTTTCGAGCAGAGCTTCCTTGTCGACCGTTTCATCGCCCATATCGAAATCCAACCGGCCTTCGCTGTCCCCGATCTGACCTCCGGTGACAGGAAATGGCAGAGCGACGGACAGGAGGTGCAGTGCGGTGTGCACTCGCATCAAACGGTAGCGACGGGCCCAGTCAATATGCGCGGTCAGGTTGGTGCCGGGCGCCGGAAGCGCTTGGCCTTCGGTTGCAACATGAACAATCGTGCTTTTGTCGGTGTCGTAGACCGTTGTTGCAATCTCGATCCTGTTCCCGTCTTCAAGTTCAAGGTAACCACTGTCTCCGGGTTGCCCGCCACCCATTGCGTAAAACACGGTCCTGTCGAGTACGATGCCGCCTCGTTCGTTTACGCTCAACACTTCCGCTTCGCACGTCCGGAGGTAAGCGTCGTCGCGAAACAACGGAGTGGTCATAAGTGTCTCCTTTCAAAATAGAAAGTTATGAAAAGCAGATCGGCAGACATCTGGCAATTGCACAAATACCCGAAGGAGTTCTCTCTCTGAAATACGGGAAGGTTTCGGGAGAACTCACCGGTTCTTAAGACCGGAAACAGGCGTCCATGACGATGGTGGCCGCAGCCATGTTTCCCATATGAAGCGCAGTTGGTGTGTTTTGATGACCGCCATAGGTCATGTCACCGGCAGCGTAGATCCCGGGGACGGTTGTCCTGAATCCCTCGTCAATCGCGATGTAGCCCGTATCAGTAAGCGATACGTCAAGCCTGGAAACCAGTTCGACGTGTTTCTGATGAGGAAAAATCAACATGCAATCCAGATCGAAACGGTTTCCATCCGGCAGCTCGACACCAGACAATGTTTCGTCTTCTGTCAAAACTCTGGTCGGCAATCCAGATGTTAGCGTGATTCCCATGTCGGCAAGTTCATGACGGCGTTCTTCAGGTATTGGGATTGACGAATCAAGGAAATAGGTGAGGTCGGATGTCCAGTTTCGATAGATTTCCGCGGCGTCAATGACTTCCTGGCGATGGGCGTAGATACCCCATTTCCGGTCTTTCCACTCATAGCCGTGGCAGAATGGGCAATTGATGACGCTTCGCCCCCAACACTCTTCAAGGCCTTCCAGGGAAGGAAGGGTATCCTGCATGCCCGTCGCCAGCAAAACAACCTGAGCCGTCAGTTGACCGCCGTTGCCGAGTTGAACAACGAAGCCACCATCTTGTGGCTGAATATCCAGGACATCTTCATCCAGAAAACGGGCAAAGGGGTAGGAAAGTACATCCCGGCGCATTTCGGCACGAACTTCCGAAGGCACTTTGCGATCCATTGCAGGCAGTGCGGCGACAAAGGGCGAGGCTTCGTTTCTTGGTGGTTGGACTGTATTGATGACAGTCGTTCTGAACATGGAACGGGACAGGGTCAAAGCCGCCGCCAGGCCTGAAGGACCACCACCAATTATCACGACCTGCGTATCCATTGACTTCTCTCCGTGTTTGCCCGGCGCTCCGCTCGACGCCGGAAAAGAGCGCCCGGATACCCAGAAAACTCCGGTATGAGGAAACGGTCAAAGAAAAATGCAATTCAGAGTATCGGAGACAGCAGTCTTGCGCCTTGAGCAAGTACTCGAAACAGATAGCTTTGCGATTGAAACGCATCCGGCCAGGTGAGCTTTGCGCTCTGAAAATCGGTTTCCAGCATTTTCTCTACGTTGCGGATCATGCGCTCGTGCGTGAACCAGAGAGTGAGCTCGAAATTGATTTGAAAAGACCGGTTGTCGAAATTGACCGTCCCGATCGAAACAAGGTCATCATCAAGGAGGGTGACCTTCTGGTGCAGGAAGCCATCCGTATAGCGGTAGACTTTCACCCCTCTCTGTACGAGCGTGTCTTCATAGGCGTGACTGGCAAGCCAGACTGTCCAGTGGTCTCGTTTTTCAGGCAACATGATGCGCACGTCCACGCCGCGCATCGCAGCTGAACAAAGCGCCGTCTGGACGTCCAGCGAAGGCACCAGATAGGGCGTTGTGATCCAGAAGCGTCTCTTTGCCTGTGCAGCCGCCTCAACAAACGCGATCGCGCATTCTTCCAGCTTGTCGGCGGGGCCCGTCGGCATCACCAGAACGGACTCGTCTCCGGGCATCGGTATTTCGTTGACCTGGGGAAGTTCAATGCGTTCTCCACTTGCCCAGAGCCAGTCTTCGACGAAGGATAGCGCACAGGCGACGGCTGCCGGTCCTTCCACTCTCACATGGGTATCCCGCCAGCGTCCAAACCACTTGTCGCGCCCGACATATTGGTCGGCGACGTTATGACCGCCAACAAATGCCTCGCGGTAGTCCGTGACGACGAGCTTGCGGTGATTGCGATAGTTCAGCCGCATAGGTCCGAGCAGGCGCAGAAACTTGTGGTTCTCGTTGAAGCCACATACTTCGACACCCGCCCGTTTAAGTCTGTCGAGAAACTGGTGAGGCAGCGAATGACTGCCGACATCATCGTAAAGAAAGCACACACGCACGCCTTCTTTAGCGCGTGCGATCAGCGCGTCTGCCATTTCGCGTCCGAGTTTGTCGTCGGCAATAGCGAAGAACTGGAAAAAGATGACGTGGCGTGCGCGTGCGATCGAACCCTTGATCGCGTTGAATGTCGCATCTCCATCAATGAGAAGATCAGCCTCGTTGCCCGCAAGAAACGGTACACCCGCAACACGCGACAGAACCGGCCACTCGCGGGTTTCCTCGTGGTCCGTCAGTCCAAGTTCATCCGCTCTTCTTGCTCTTTCGGTACGCCCAAGAGTGGCCTGGATCTTTGCGTAGTCCGAAAACGAACGCCATCCGAAGACAAAGTAAAGCGGCACCGTCAGATAGGGCAGGAAGAAGAGCGAAAGAAGCCAGGCGACCGAACCTTGCGACGTGCGCGAATTCATCACTTCTCTGACGGCACAAATTCCCGCCGTGATGTACAAGGCCGCAACAAACGCTGCGACCAGACCGAGATTGTTGGCCATGATGTCCAGAATGCCAACATCCGTTACAGCATCCTGGATCACCGCCTTCGCCGCGGCGTCGTCTTTGGCTAGCGTTGGATCACCGGGCTCCATGTTGAAACGGTCTTTTCAGCCAGATCAGGCGAAAGAGGGCTGGATGGTTACAGTCCGCTCCAGCCACTCCGGAACCGGCAGGTTCTTGGAACGCAGGAATTCGGGATTGTAGAGCTTCGACTGAGAGCGTGTACCGTGATCGCAAAGGATTGTGACGATGGTCTTGCCAGGACCCATCTCCTTGGCCAGACGACGGGCGCCGGCAAGGTTGATAGCGGTTGATCCTCCAAGCAGCAGACCTTCGTTCTGCGCGACATTGAAAACAAGCGGCAGAGCTTCTTCATCGGAAATTGTCCAGGCGTGATCGACCTTTACATCGTGCACGATCGGAGTGCTGCGGCCGAGGCCAATACCTTCCGAAATTGACCCGCCTTCAGACGCTTTGGCTTCTCCGGTGGTGAAAAGCGACTGCATCGCCGCACCGCGCGGATCGGCGCAGCCGATGACTATGCCGGGCTTGTTTTCCTGAAGGAAAGTAGAGACACCTGCGAGGGTGCCGCCGGAGCCAACCGCACAGATGAACCCGTCTACCTTGCCATCAGTCTGTTCGAATATTTCAGGTCCGGTGGTGAGATAGTGAGCCTTGCGGTTGTCCAGGTTGTTCCACTGGTCGGCGAAGATGGCACCATTCGGTTCTGTCCTGGCCATTTCCTCCGCCAGACGGCGGGCGACGTGCTGATAGTTGTTCGGATCCTTGAACGGCTTTGCGGGAACTTCGATCAGTTCTGCGCCGCAAAGACGCAGCATGTCTTTCTTTTCCTGGGTCTGGGTCTCGGGAATGACGATCACTGTCCGGTACCCGCGTGCGCTGGCAACAAGTGCAAGACCGATTCCGGTGTTTCCGGCAGTGCCTTCCACAATGACGCCACCGGGTCTCAGGTCGCCTCTTGCCTCTGCTTCGAGGATCATCTGCCTGGCAGGGCGGTCCTTGACGGATTGTCCGGGATTCATGAATTCGGCTTTGCCAAGAATCTCGCAGCCCGTTTCTTCTGACAGGGCTTTCAATCGGATCAGGGGCGTGTTGCCGATTGCGTCGACAACGGAAGCGGACACAGACATGTAATCATTCCTGGCTGATCCGGCCCGTTTCCTTGGAAGGCCGGATGAAATCTGATGAGTTCTGGACGCTAATGGTCCAGTACAATGGGATCAAGCTTGCAATGTAAGGCATCAGCGTCGGAATACCAGCTTCTGAGCACCTGGACGGACCGTTTTCCCGTCCGTTGATTGAAAGTCGTGGCTGAGTTGTTCTGCAGAAGACCTAGACCAAAATTTAAAAAACAATATTTTTGGTGTAAGTGTTGATCTACAGGAAGCTGTTTAACGTATCGGCGTTAGAGCAACTTGAACGCCCGGAGATTAATGAGAGCGGTAATGGAAAAGAACGTGACTGGCATGGATGAGTTACTGGCTGGATATGCGGCCGGGACATTGTCCTTTCCGGCACAAGCGCTTGTCGGAGCACATCTGGAACTGAGTGACCAGAACCGGGGCTATGTCTCATCTTTGGAAGCGATGGCTGGTGCGGGTCTCAATGAAATTGAGCCTGTTGCACTGTCCGATCGCGACGCTGCGCTTTCAGAAATCTTCAATTCCGATGCTCCCATTCTAAGCGAGGTGGACTCTGCCGCATCGAATGCTGGCACGGGGCAGGGGGAAGTACCTGAATCGCTGCGTTCAATTGTCGGGTCTTCTCTGGACGAACTGCCATGGAAGACCCTTCTTCCAGGTGTCAAGGAATGCAAGTTCGGTGAAATCGACGGGTGCGCAAGCAGCTTGCTGTGGGTGAGGGCTGGACGTGCAATGCCGTCGCATACTCACCATGGAACCGAATTGACGCTGGTTCTCAAAGGCGGCTTCCGGGACGAGGATGGTCACTTTGTTGTCGGTGATGTTGCCTACGCCGATGGTGAAGTGGACCACAAACCTATTGCTGATGATGGCGAAGACTGCATCTGTTTTGCAGTTACAGCCGGACGTCTGCAGTTGACCGGACCGGTTGGCCGCTGGTTCGCACCTTTTATCAGATAATCACAAATCCGGTTCATGACCCTGATGCGTAAACAATGCAAAGGGTTAAGGAGACTGGTTTGCATAAGAACGTATTTGTGGCGATGCCGGAAGATGGCTGCGCCTGGGTTACAGGGGCAAGTTCCGGAATTGGAAGAGCACTTGCGCTTGATCTGGCGCATTCCGGTTGGACTGTAGCAGCTACAGCAAGATCAGCGGAGGCGCTTTGTACACTAACCCTGGAAGCACGCGAGCTGCCAGGCTCCATCGAAGCCTTTCCTGGTGACGTGTCAGATACCGGAGCAATGGCGTCCTGCACAGAGATGCTGTGCGAAAGGTTCGGCCAGATTGGTCTTCTGGTTGCCAACGCAGGCGTTTATCTGCCTCAGGACGGTCTGAATGCAGATGTGGAAGCTTTCCGCACAAGTTTCGAAGTCAACCTTATGGGAGCAGTGAACGTGCTGCTACCGACGATTTCGTTGATGAAAAGAGCCGGCAAAGGACAGATTGCGATCGTGTCGTCGGTCGCCGGGTACACAGGATTGCCGACTTCTGCGGCCTATGGAGCGACCAAGGCGGGACTGATCAATCTGGCGGAATCTTTAAAGTTCGATCTCGACCGAAGCGGAATTCATCTACAGGTCATCAATCCGGGTTTTGTCGACACTCCTGCCACGAGTTCCAATCCGTTTCCAATGCCTCATTTGCTTTCAGTCGAGGAAGCGGTGCAGGAGATCCGCAGAGGTTTGGAGCAACGAAACAAGTTCGAAATTGCGTTCCCCCGTTCCTTCGTCTGGAAACTCAAGCTTCTCAATTTGCTGCCTTATCGTCTCTATTTCCCGCTGATTGCGAAAGCGACAGGTTGGAACAAAAAACAGGCCGACTAACGGCCTGTCTGTTACTTGTTCTGAGATTGGCGCGTCTGGTCAGGGCTCTTTCACATAGACCATCTGGCGGACATCGATGTTTCCGGACCGGAATCCTGCTTCACAATAGTGCAGATAAAATTCCCACAGTCGCTTGAACCTTTCGTCAAATCCCAGGGGACTGATCTGAGGCCATGCCTGCCTGAACCTTTGACGCCATTCGGCCAATGTGCGTGCGTAGTCCTGTCCGAAGATCCTCTGTTCAGTGAGGTTCAATCCAAGGGACTTGCCAATATCCCGCAGACGGCCTGGTGGAGGAAGCATGCCGCCAGGAAAGATGTAGCGCTGAATGAAATCAGTCCCGCGACGATAGTCATCAAACATCCTGTCCTGAATGGTGATGATTTGAAGACCGGCTTTGCCACCCGGTTTGAGGCAACGGGAGAGCTGTTTGAAATAGGTGGGCCAGTACTTTTCGCCCACGGCCTCGAACATTTCGATCGATGCTATTCGGTCGAAGACGCCTTTCTCATCGCGATAGTCCTGAAATACCACGTCCACCTTTTCTGTCAGTCCGGCTTTGAATATACGCTCACGGGCATAGTCGAACTGCTCTTTGGAAATGGTCAAGGCGCGGACATGAGCTCCGACCGTTTTGGCGACATGCTCCGCGAAACCACCCCAACCGCAACCGATTTCCAGAACGGTGTGGTTTTGTTCGATCCCGGTTTGACGAACAAGAGACGCGTATTTCTCTGCCTGAGCCTGCTCAAGGTCGTTGGACCCGCTGCTGTAGATCGCCGAAGAATAGGTCATCGACGGGTCAAGCCATTCCTTGTAGAACGCGTTGCCGAGGTCGTAATGCGCCGAGATGTTTCGTTTGGAACCACGTTTGGTGTTTGAGTTGAGCCAGTGTCGGACCGACATCAGAAGGCGCGTGAAAGGACGTCCCTGAAGCGCTTCAAGTGTGGATTCCTGATTGATACAGAACAGCTCCAGAAAGGTGGTCACATCAGGAGATGACCAGTAGCCGGCCATAAACGCTTCGCCGACACCAACGTCTCCTGCCTGGACGACCATGCGAAAAAATCGCCAGTCGTGAATTTTAAGGACGCCGTTGGGGCCGTCTTCACGACCGTGTATCAGGAATGTCCGTCCGTTCGGGAACGTTATCTGCAGTGCTCCATAACGGATTTTCAGTGCCAGGTTCGCCGCCATTCGTGCCAGCCGCGGGAACCCTTTCATTTCATAGCCGAAATTGTCATTTGTCAGAACAATAGGCTCATTCATCGCAGAACCTCTTGAAATGTCATCGGTTTGACGCCAGCGATACCCGGCGGTTTCTTCTTTCCCGTCCCTTGTCCATTGCATCCATTGCGGGCCGGGAGTGAAATGGTACACGCTTCCGCCAGATTTTAAAGGCTTCCCAATGAATTGCCCCAATAACCTTGAAAGTAAGCAGAGGGACGCGAAGGCATTCCCTTAGAATATTTGCACTTGTTGCTTGTCGGCGTTCTCCGGAGAATGTCGCCGAAAGCAGTGGCCCCTCCGGATCTTTTTCCAGAATTCTTACCCTGACCGACCGGCCTGGTGGCAGCATGCGGAAATAATAGTGCTGCTTCATGCTGACAAATGGCGAGACGTAGAAGGACTTGCTTTGATCCTGACGTACACCTGCGTCACTTAGTTGATGAGCTTCAAGCGGAATGGTGTAGGTGTGAATGCCGCCAAAAGTGTTCCGGACTTCGTAAACGATGGCCGAGAGATTGTTGCCTGCATCGAAGGTGTAATAGACGCTCAGTGGATTGAAACCGTATCCGAGGACCCTCGGGTATGCCAGCAGCAGAATACGAGCCGGCGAAGGCAGGCCTTTCTGCATCAGTTGCTCTTCGACATGACGACGAAGATTTGAGCCCGTGCGCTTACCGTGATCTTTTTCGTGGAACGATAGAAGGTTGAACTTGTTTATCGAAAACAGCCAGCTGGTTCTGTTTGCCTCATCCAGTCGGTCCAGATCCAGAAGCATTGAAAAGACAGAGTAGTTGAAGCGGTGCTCTTTCGGCTTCATGCGGTGGTGCATTACCGAGCCGGAGTAAATGTTGACCGCAGTGTCTGGGGCCGGGCCGTTGTCGTGAACTCGGTTACTGAAAATCCTCTTCATTCGGCAGCTTCCAGGAACTGAGGTTGCGATCGGGTTACTTCCCAAGGCAGGCGCGCGCCCAGGGATTTTGCGACCTGAAGGCCAGACGACAGCCCATCCTCGTGAAACCCATGCCCGCCCCATGCGCCGCAGAACCAGGTCCTGTTGACACCTTGAATTTCCTGAAGCCGACGTTTGGCGGCGAGGGAAGGAGCGTCAAATTGGGGATGATCATAAACGTATCTGGCAAACGTCTTCTCTGCGCGTGGCGGGTGATACGGGTTCAAGGTCACGAAAACCGGTTTGCTGTGATCAAGGTTCTGCAGCCGGTTCATCCAGTAGCTCACGGTCACATCCCGTGTTTCACCGGCGTCGCGATCGGACATATAGTTCCAGGAAGCCCAAACCCGTTTGCGTTTGGGCATCAGGTTTTCGTCCCGATGAAGATAGACCTCATTGGGACGGTATCGGATCGAGCCCAGGATTGCCCGTTCCTCTGCACTCGGGTCGCCGAGCATTGCCAGGCTTTGGTCTGTGTGGCTCGCGAGGATCACATGATCAAACTCATCCGTGTTTCCGGTAATGTCCTTCACCTGAACCTTGTTGCCTTTTCTGAGAATTTCCACCACCGCGGAACCAAGGCGGACCTTGCCAGCCAGAGGCTCCAGCAACTTTGAAACGTAGTTCTTGCTGCCACCGGAGATCGTGCGCCACAACGGTCTGTCAAAGCTGAGCAATCGATGGTTATCGAAAAATGCGACGAAACTTTCTGCGGGATAGTCGCGCATCTCGTTTATCGGCGTCGACCAGATCGCTGCTCCCATTGCAAGCAGATAATCATTCACGAAACCGGATGAATAGCCTTCTCGGTCGAGGTACCCGCCGAGTGTTTCACCTTCCAGGGCGCCGGCCTGGAGATCCTTCACGGCTTGTTTGTTGAAACGGAAAATATCACGCAGCATGAAAAGGAAACGCGGAGAAACGAGGTTCTTTCGCTGCGCAAAGAGCGCATTCAACGTGTGGCCGGACCACTCAAGCTGGCCGTTGTCGGCGGAGAGAGCGAAGCTCATGTCACTGACTTCGCTGGCAACGCCAAGGTGATCCAGTAATGCAGTGAAATTTGGATAATTCAGTTCGTTGTAGACAATGAAACCCGTGTCGACAGACATGGGAGTACCGTCATAGTCAATGTCCGCGGTGGCGCTGTGTCCACCGGGTCGTGCTCTCTTCTCGTACAACACCACATCGTGATCTTTGCAGAGCGCCCACGCTGCGCCGTTACCAGAAATGCCGGAACCGATGACAGCAATCCGCATATTCAATCCTTCAAATTAGACTTATCAGCCCCGTGGAACCGGGGCAGGATAAGTAGGGATAGTTCGTATTCTGGATTGCTTACGGCGACCCGCAAGTGGCGGATCACGCAGGTTCATGAATTTAATAAATAAATTTGGCTGGACAGACGCTATTCACTCGCGTCCCGGTGATGGGAGTTGTCATGCAACCAACCCAATAGATCATGTGTGGTTTCGAACATGACCCCAGACGCACGAAAGGTGGCCCGCAAGTTGCGGACCACGATCAGCGAGAAATCTGGCTGTTAAGCCTGGATGGTATCGACCAGCCAGTTCCAGGCTACTTCGACACGCGTCCGTGCAGCGTCGAAAAAGGCAACAATCTTATCCCAAACCAATTGTCCGAAGTCTGCCACCTGAAGCATCGTTCCGCGTTTGACAGGTTCCTCACCGGTTTCGATGAGTTCGACTGTTGTTGCCTCGGATCCCTCATTGACCACCCGACGCGTGACCATCAGAGCACCTTCACTTACAAGCCTGGATTCATCCTTGCCGGCAACGACGGTATCCGTGTCCATGGCACGCACAACGACGGCACGTCCATCCGGAAGCAAATGCGTTTCGTTGGTGCTTACTTCGGAATCGTAAATGACTTCGCCATATGAATCGATCAACTCGACCCAAACGGTCTTGCGTCCTTCAATTTCAATTTCGCCGACCCAAATTGTAAGTTCGCTCTCCAGCGGATCCTTCTGGTCCAAGGATGCCGACGCGACGGTTACTGCAAGCCGGTCCTCAGGCAACGTAATCGTTTCCTGGGGCAATGGGGATGCTGCAGCGCTACCCGCCAAGGCGAGGATGAGGCCAAGCGCAAAAGTTCCTGCTCTGGTATTCCGTTGCATGTACGCCTCCCAAGGCTAATACAACTAATTTTACCGCGTTGGGGCTTTTCGCTTTTGGTCCGTTTCGGACTCTGGTTCATCGTTCTCGATTGTCTTTACAGCGCCCCTTAGCGCAGTCACGATTTTGCCATTATTGCACCATGATCTCCCGATCGGGTGTAATAAAAATCACAAAATGAAGTGATTTTGGTTACTTTTCGATAATAAGTGTGGTCGGTGGGTGAATATTCAAGGTTAATCACTGCGACGTGAACGTTTTTTCATTGTCAAAATTGCCTAAAATGGATGCTAATCATTAGATAGATAGTCATATTAACTATGTCGGGAATTGAGTTCGGGTGAGATTTCGTTTGGTTTCAATTTGTGGTGTTTGTTTGTGGTTTTTGAGAGCTTTCTATCTTACCGAAAGGAAGGGTGGATTTATTTGAGTTTCTTTTCAGTGCGCCCGGTTCACGATTTCCGACACTGCAAATGGTAAAAAAATGCGCTCCGCAGAGAGAATGAAGACGGAGCGCGAACTGCAAAATCAAGTAGTCGATGGGGCAGGTGACTGGAATTCTTGAGAATTTTCCTCATCATCTGGTTAGGGAACTTGCGTTGGGCCTGGGAAAAACACAGCCGGAATGACACACCTTCTGTGGGCAGAAAAACAAGACTGGCAGTTGTTTTCAGAAATTCGCGTCAAATTCTTTCGCAAGTTGCCTACATGCCAACTGAAAACGACGTGAAAGCGTTACTCAACCCTGACAAAAATAACAATTCTGTTTGAAATGTGGCAACTTGGAGGCTTGCGCGTGTCAGTAACGCGCAGAAAAGAAACGGCAATTTCCCCCTTTACTCCGAGAACTGCCTAATTTTGACTACTTAAATAAATAAGGCCAAATATTGAGCTGAAGCGGAATTCTTCAATGTTCTGGCAAAATAAAAGGCATTTACCGGGCGAGCTGTCCGGGACCTTGCCGCAATCCGTTGATAGGACGCGAACGGAAAAGGTGTTTGTTAGCCGGAAAAGCGTCAGTTTGCCTTCTGCCTATATTTATCGGTGTTGTTTGCTCAAAAGCCAGTCAGCTCGCCTGGAAACCCGCGCGGCGGGTGTCCAACTGAAATCCTCTTGAAACGGGAAACTTGGTACCGTGCGATGAAGGTTTTTCAGGGCTGGAATGTCCTGATTAACCGCTCCATCAGTTAGCGCCATTCTGGCCGGATTTGCCAGAGGAGCGAGTTCTGGTGACAGATAGCCTGACTTGACGATGAGATACCGGGCTTCGGCAGGCTCAATACCAAAACGTCTAAAATCATCCAGATTGTGAAATGGACGGCGGCGTTCGGTCAGGATCACCTGGTTCCCGGATATTTGAACGAGAACCTCTCGGTTTCTATCACTCGCACTGCCAGTTTTGCTGCCGACAACAGCGCTGGCTTCGATGAGTGGGCAGGTGCTGCCGAAACCGCCTCCGATCTTAAGTTCGATGCTTTCTCCTTCCGGAGTTTCCCAGGCCATCAATGTTGAAGCAGGATCTGCGATGCCGGCAAAAACTCCTCCTTCGAAACCACGTTCGAGCCAGGCATGAAGAACATCGCTGCGGTCTCCGACACCGCCACCTGTCGGATTGTCACCGCTGTCAGCCAGAACCAGTGGGAAGGACTTCGTACTTGCAACATCGTCCAGGCATTCTGAGAGAGATTTTGTTGGTACTCCGAAAGTGAAATTGTCTCGGGCGGCCCAGTAAGCTGCTGCGATCTCTTCCGTAACTAGAACCGCTTTTTGGGCATCTGTTCCGGTTACCACAGCTGCCGCTGTTGCCCTTCCTGTGTCCGCCCAGACGTAGCCAACCATCAGGTTCGCGTCGCAGATGCCCGGTTCTCGATCTTGGTCCGGCAAAGCAAGATAGAGAGATCTCGTTGGTTCGTCTTCCGTGCTGGTTTTTTCGCCAGGCAACAGGACCGGAATTGGAGCCCAGGCAACGAACCGCCTTGCACCACCGCTGAGTTGATCGATCAGGAGTGTTGCGGCTCGTTGGTGGGTTTCCAGGACGTCGATATGCGGCGCAGTCCGGTAAGCGCAAAAGATGTCAATTTGATCGACGATTTTTTGAGTGACATTCCCGTGCAAATCATAGCTCACGGCAATGGGAACGTCAGGGCCAACGAGCTCCCGAACAGCGGATATCCAGTCACCTTCAGCATCATTCAACCCCTCAACATGCATTGCCCCATGCATGATGAGCAGAACTCCCTCGACTGGCAGAGTTTCTTGCAGAGCGGACAAAAATCGGGACTTTAGTGTCTGATAGCAGGAGGCGCTAACAGGGCCGCCAGGTACGGAGCGGGCGTGAAAAAGGGGCTCGAACGTGGCCTTGGCGAACCGGGCGTCAGTGAGGCCTGCTTGTTTCAGCAAGTCTGAACCGCGGGTGACGGTAAAATCGTCCATGGTCTGCAACAGCGGCGAGTAGGTGCTGCATTCGGTATGGATACCGCCAACCGCGATTTTCATGATGCAATCTCCCAAGGACACTTAGAGGGTTGGAAAGAGCGGCGCCCGATAGGAAAAACGTTGCCAATCCTTGTTTTCGGGCGGTGTCCAGCCGGCTTCGGCAACGGCGTAAAGCCTCGGAAAGACCATGTGATTGAAAATCTCGTTGTTGGTCATGTGTTCACACCAGATGCAGGCCTGAACGCCGCGCAGCAGATTCAGGCTGTTTTCCGCAAGGCCCTCTGAGGGTTCGTATCGATAGCTCGCCTCCGGTGTTGCAATACCGGCCCAACTTGCCCCCGGTTCCTGCCAGCACGACCCTTGAACCATATCCATGTAGAATTTCTGTCCGGGCGTGCAGATGACCTCATAACCCTGATCAATCAGTTCTCTGGTCACTTCCTGCCTTTGCCATGCCATGAGCAACACGCCGTCCGGGTCGATGCCGCCGCCATGCGAGACTTCGTCCCAGCCGGCGAGGTTCTTTCCGAGCGTTTTCAGCATGCCCCGGATACGTGACATGAAGTAGGCCTGTACCTCCATCGTGTCCTTGAGGTTTTCGGTTTCCATCAGGCGTTGGGTCTTCGGGGAGGAAAGCCAGGATTGGGTGTCGACTTCATCACCACCGATATGAATGTACTCGAAGGGAAAAAGCTCCGCGACTTCAGAGAAGACCTGGTTCAGAAAATCGTATGTTCCTTCCAGGGCGGGGTTGAGAGCGTTGTTCGGGTAGCCCTGTATCGAGTGATAGCTTTCCGGCGGTTCAGCCTGGTCTGCCATGTGTGGGTACGTCTTCAGTACTGCAGTGCAATGGCCCGGAATGTCTATTTCCGGCAGGATGTCGATATTCAAGCTCGCTGCGTGCGCCACGATTTCGCGTACCTCTTCCTGCGTGTAATGCCCTTCATGCACTTCTGACGCGAAACCGAGCTGAGGGACCTGCCGACAACCCGGGCCGCGTCTGGAGCCGGTTTGGGTCAGTTCCGGAAATGCCTTGATTTCCAACCGCCAGCCCTCATCGTCGGTCAGGTGCCACTGAAAGATGTTCATCCGTGCCCAGGCAAGGATATCGAGCAAGCGGAGGATGTCACTCACGCCTCTGAAATGTCGGGAAACATCCAGATGTGTCCCACGCCAGGTGAAGCGTGGCGCATCATCGATAATGCCATTGGCGGGGAATTGGTATGTTTCCGGCGCGCTGTAGACGCCAAATGCAATTTGCGCCAGGGCCGTTAGCCCGTAGTCACGCCCGGTCGCGCTGCCAAAGCGAAGAGTGACCCCATCCGCCGACCATTGAAGTTGATAGCCCTCTGTTGCAATGTCGTCTGACATTTCAAATCGGAGCTGTTGCGAGTGAGGCGACTGTCCGAATTGAAACGGGTAGGGGGCGTCAGGAAAGAGGCGGTTCGAAAGCGCGTTGATTTTGGCTGCCGCGCTCTGGTCTTCCTGGTTTGCGTCAGTCAATGAAAACGCACGAGCATATTTGTCGTAGGCGGTGACCTGCACGGAACGCGGCCAGGGGGTTATACAAAGCGGTTCCCCCAACTCTCCGTCCGGAATGGATTTGCGTTCGCCTGTGATCAGGTCTTCGGGAGCCCGCAGGTCTGTGCATTGGACGTCGACAAATCTGCCCCCAGTCGCAACATATCCCGACTTGGGTCCGTCAAGTCTGTGTCTTGCGGAATTGACCAGGCCCTTGATCGCGAATTTCCAGGTTTCTCCAGGCCGCAGTTCCGTGCTTTCCGGTGGTGTAATTTCATGAAAATTCGCAACGCGTTTGAAAGATTGCGCATTTTCCAAAGTGGCATCTGAGCTGGCGCGCGTCACGGATGTGAACGCAACCGTGAAATTTGTGAGAGGCTTGGAACCGATGTTCGTAAGAGCAAGTTCAAGGCGTGAGCCTTCAGATTTTTCAGACGGCAGGTAATAGCTGTCGAGCACAAAACTGGTCATGAATCATGTTCCGTCAAAATCAGGAGATTGGGTGAAGGTTCGGGGAAGCGCAGTGGAACCGGAGGTGAGCCCGCTATCGACAGGAAGACAAACGCCTGTGATGCAGCGGGCAGAGTTGCTGATCAAAAATGCGACCGCGGAAGCAATATCCTCAGGTTCCGGCAACAGCTTGTAAGGATACCAGGTCAAAGCCTCGTCGAAGACACCAGGGTTCTCAGCCTCACGGGCCTTCCAGGCTTGCGTTTTGACAGTTCCGGGGGCGACTGCATTGGCCCGGAGGCCATACTTGCCATACTCGACGGCAATCGCCTGTGTCGCGTGTATCAGCCCGGCCTTTGCGGCACTGTAGGCCGGGTGACCGAATGTGCCGAGACCATTGACCGACGCAATGTTGACCACGTTGCCAGAACCACTGTCTATCAAGGACTCTTCGAGAGCCTTGAAACAGTTCAGCGCCGCAGCCAGGTTCAGGGAAAGATCGCGAGCAAGGCTTTCCGCGGTCATTGAATGCAGCGAAAGAGAGCTTGCTGCCCCGGCGTTGTTGACCAAAACGTTGACAGGACCGGGGCGCATAGCCGTTTCAGCCATACGCGCAAGATCTTCCTGGTCTGTCAGATCGCATTCGATTGCAAACGCTTTTGCACCGTTTTGGTGAAGACGTTTGACAGTTTCCGACAACGCACCACCGTCAATGTCGACGGCCGCGATTTGATGGGTCGCAGAAAGCTTTGATGCGATTGCAAACCCGATGTCACCTGCTGCGCCAGTGACCACTGCAACCGGTTCTAGGATATTGTCAGTCACCGAGTGCTTCCTTGTCATCTTCATCGCGTGAGTTGCTGAGCTGGTGCTTGACGCGCCTCAGGCTTTCCCTTGATTCTTCGCCGCGCTTCATGGCGACAAATGTTGCAAGGAGATCTGTCACGTAAAGGTAGGCGTATCGGCTGGTGCTCGGGCGGAGAATGTTTTCGCCTTCCGGGAGATCGATGGCGATGGTGATGTCAGCCATGGCGGAAACAGGCCGGTCGGGACGGGTGAGAGCGATAACCGTGGCCCCATAAGTCTTGCCCGCCTCGAGGGCACGAACCAGTTGCTGGTTCAAACCGGATACAGAAGAGGCAACGATGACATCACCGTGGCTCAGGGTGGCAGCCTGCATTAGCTGCATGGCGTGGTCCGTAACACTGATGGAACGCAGACCGAGGCGAAACAGCCGGTTCTGCATTTCATCAGCGATCATTGACGAGGTTCCACCGGCTCCGAACGCTGCCACGAGCCCCGCATTGCTGATGACATCCGCGGCACGTGAGGCAGCATCAATGTCCAGGGTCTCCCGTGTCTTGGTCGCAGCTTCCTGCAACTGGATCAGCAAACTGTCGGCGACATCCCGCGGGGCTACAGAAGTCGCATTTGCCTGCAGGTAGCGGGTTCCGGCAAAGGCGACCTGTGCGACCTGAACCTTGAAGGAGGTAAAGCTTTCGCAGCCCAGTCGTCTGCAAAACCGCGTCACCGTGGGCGGAGAAACTCCGGCTCGTTCGGCGACATCGGTAATGCCAGCATTGACAATGAAATCTGCTTCTCCGCGCAAAAGCGTCGCCAGAATTCGTTCCGACTTTGAAAGGTCAGGTTCAACGTCCTGCAAAACCGACAGGATGTCTCGCATTTGCTCAATCCGGTTTCTTGTAAGCGATGCAGTCGATTTCAACTTTGCAGTCGACCATCATGGAAGCCTGGACGCAGGCGCGGGCGGGCGGGTGTTCGCCGAAATAGCTCTTGTAGACACCGTTGAACGACCAGAAGTCACGAGGGTCATCAAGCCAAACACCGACGCGAACCACATGTTCGAGCCCGTATCCCGCTTCTTCGAGAATCGCGATGACGTTCTTGATGGTCAGGTGCGTCTGTTCGACAATCCCTCCATTGACGATTTCGCCATCCTTCATGGCGACCTGACCGGAAACATGCAGCCAGCCATCTGCTTCTACCGCGCGGGCAAAAGGCAGGTTCTGTCCACCAGCTCCGGACTTCTCCGCACCATAACGCTTAATGGTCATCTCGTTCTCCAATTTGAAAATGATTTACATAGTGGTTTGACATTGGTTTTATTTCACTCCTATATTTTTGAAAAAGCAACCATCAAAATGAAAATGGTTTCCGCAATGCAAAATGAAGTCGACAGTCAACTCAATCCGTTTGACGGCAAGGACTCTGATCGCGCCGAGATCTGGAACATGCTGGTTCAGCGCGACATCGATGCGTTCGTTACGAGCGATTGGTCAATGGTGGCTGACGATTTCGACGAAAACGCCTTCTTCGGAGTTGATGCTCGAAAAGTTCCCAACCCTGATGACTGGAGGCTCGGGTTTCCTGATCTGGATACGTACAGGAATGAGTGGCTTCGACAGGCGGCGGAATTTTCAGAAACCGAGTTTGCCGAAGATGCGAGAGCTGCCATTTTCAATGCGACGCGTTTGACTGAAATCGAGATCAACGGTGATCGTGCAATCGCCAGAAAGAAATTTGACGGCAAGATCAAAAAGGCGGATGGAGGTGAGGATCGCCTTCTCTGGCAAACGCTCTATTATTGCGTTCGCAAGGAAGGGCGTTGGCTGATTTGCAGTTTCACGGGATATCTGCCAAATCCCCTCGGCGCCGGGAACGGAGCATGACCCGGCCTCGCGCATTTACAGCGGTCCTTGCGACGGAGACCAACTCCTTTTCTCCGATCCGCATTGACCTGAACGCATTCAAGGCATCTCTGCTCGCGCGTCCGGGGGAGCATCCTGACACGCCGACTTTGTGTTCCGCGGTGATAACCGAAGGCAGGCGTTTTGCGAGCCAGAACGATTGGGAGCTGGTGGAAGGAACTGCAGCCTGGGCAGACCCCGCCGGTCTCGTTGCAAGGTCTACTTATGAAAGCCTGCGCGACGAGATCCTTTCTCAGCTAGAGGCCGAAAAACCATTTGATGTGGTCGTCCTCGGGTTGCACGGCGCGATGGTGGCCGACGGATATGATGACCCGGAAGGCGACCTTCTGTCACGAGTTCGCCGGATCGTTGGCCCGGACACTCCAATCATTGCAACGATCGATCCTCACAGCCATCTGACACGCAAGAGACTGGATGCCGCGAATGTCCTAATCGCCTTCAAGGAATTTCCACACACTGATTTTGTCGAGCGTGGCACTGACGCCTGGAGGATTGCCGGTCAGACCGTCTCCGGTGACGTAAAGCCTGTTATGAGCGTCTATGACCCGAAGATGATTGAGGTTTTTCCCACATCCACCGAGCCTATGCGCAGCTTCGTTGATGATATGATCAAGCGCGAGAAGGGCACGCCAGGCATCTTGTCACTTTCGATCATTCACGGGTTCATGGCAGGGGATGTTCCTGAGATGGGAACGAAGATACTGGCAGTCACCGACAATGATGAAAAACTCGGCAAGGCGGTTTCGCGTGACCTGGGTGAAGCACTTTTTGCATTGCGCGGCCAGGTCAGAAGCACCGAGTTAAGTCCACCGGAGGCATTTGACAGGGCGCTGGCATTCGAAGGAGCGCCTGTGACAATAGCGGATATGTGGGACAATCCTGGTGGTGGAACTGCCGGCGATGCAACTGTTATGCTGAGGGAAGCGATTGAACGTGACTTGTCCGATGTTGCGTTCGGCACCATTTGGGATCCGGTTGCGGTACAGCTGTGTCACGCAGCTGGCGAAGGGGCCTGTATGCAGCTGCGCTTCGGTGCAAAATCAGCGCCCGAAACAGGGATGCCGATCGACGCCGAAGTCAAAGTGATCCGCAACATCAAAAATGCCGAGCAGCGGTTTGGCGAAAGCCACGTGCCGATTGGAGATGCGAGCCTGATCAAGGTTGGAGACATTGAAGTGATCCTCAATTCGACCAGGGCACAGTGTTTCGACACGAGCTTGTTTTCGAATTTCGGGGTCGAACCGAAGGACCGTAGAATTCTGGTGGTCAAGTCAACAAACCACTTTCACCAGTCCTTCTCTCAGGTGAGCCCGCTGATCCTTTATTGTGCAGCAGGTCGACCGTATCCGAATGATCCGAAAACAACGCCCTACAGGAAAGCGCCTCGAGATATTTGGCCGATCTGCGAGAAGGCGCCAGACCCGTCGGAGATACCGGATGTTGAAGTGCATGTGGCTGTTAGGCAGGGAGGCTGAGCGATGACCATTGGACTTTCCATTCATGACCTGCTTACACCGGTGGCCGTGATCGATGAAAAGATCATGGAAACAAACATATCGGTCGCGCAGGAATATTTCGACCGGATAGGTCGGAGCTTTCGACCACATATCAAAACGCACAAGATACCTGCGTTGGCAGCTCAGCAGATTGCATCAGGAGCCAAGGGCATCAATTGCCAGAAGGTGAGCGAAGCAGAAGTGTTTGCAGATGCCGGATTTACCGACATCCTCATCACATTCAACATGCTCGGAAATGCGCGGTTGGAGCGACTCAAGGCGCTTCAAGCCCGCGTTAATCTGCAAGTTGTTGCCGACAACGAGGTTGTCGTCGAGTCTCTTGCTCAGACTTTCTCTGATGACATACCTTTGAAAGTACTCGTGGAATGCGATACCGGCGCCGGGAGGAACGGGGTGCAATCGCCTGCGGCAGCGCTGGACCTAGCGAAGAAGATTTCCGAATCGCCGGGGTTGGAGTTTCATGGCCTTTTGACCTATCCGAAACCGTCTTCCGAGGCTGCGGTCGAAACATTCTTCTCCGAGACACTTGGCCTGTTGCAGCAGGCCGGACTTGAGTGCGCCGTGGTTTCCCATGCAGGCTCTCCCAGCCTGTACGATTCTGACCTGGTACCAAGTGCAACGGAACACCGTGCCGGCACATATATCTTCAATGACAGGTCCATGGTGCGCGCTGGAATGTGCGACTTTGACGATTGCGCGATGCATATCATTGCGACTGTCGTATCGCGGCCGACGGAAACGCGCGCCGTTCTCGATGCGGGATCGAAAGCTCTGACTTCGGATCTTTTGGGTTTCAGCGACCACGGGCTGATCGTTGAATATCCGGATGCTTCGATTGCCGCCCTGAGCGAAGAACATGCCGTTGTCGATTTGAGCAAATCCGGAGCTAAGCCGGAAATCGGCGAACGGATCAGAATTATCCCGAACCACACCTGCGTGGTGTCGAATTTGTTCGACAGGCTGGTGTTTCACAGGGACGGCGTGGTGACGCGAATTGAAAACGTCGCCGCCCGTGGGCAAGTCGTCTAGTCCTCCAGAGGACTTGCCCGCCTATTTGCAGTCCAACTGAAACGGCCGCCCACTAGGCGGCCGTATTTTTGATAATATGTCTGATGTCAAAGATGCATTTCAGCCGGGTCGAGTGCAGAAACGGATAGTTGCCGGTCGAATGCGATTCCCTGTTCATCGAACAGATGGCAATCAGTGCCGTTGAGACCCATGGATATCGAAGCACCTACCTTGGCGGGGGCGGATCCAGGTAGCAACGCGCAGAAAATGTTGCTTGCTCCGTCAACCGCACTGTAGGTCACTGTGTGGATGCCAAGGTGTTCCACAACGTTTGGTATGATTTCTATGGCCGCATCGGACGGTTTTAGCGTCAGGTCTTCTGGACGGATCCCCAAGGTGAGAGTGCGGCCGGCAACGTCACCCGTCGCAGATACCTTTACCTTCAGGTCTTGTCCGGAAGGCAGCGTGACCACGACACCATCATCATTGGAATGCTTGCCAGTGACGCGCAGGAAATTCATCTTCGGATTGCCTATGAAGCCGGCGACAAAAAGGTTTTGAGGCTTATGATAGAGCTCCAGCGGCGTCCCTACCTGAGAAATGACGCCATGATCCAGCACAACGATCCGATCGGCCATTGTCATGGCCTCGACCTGATCGTGCGTGACATAAATCATCGTCGCGTCCAGGTCGTTATGGAGCTTTGCCAACTCGACGCGCATTTCCGCGCGCAGTGCCGCATCAAGATTGGAAAGCGGTTCGTCGAACAAGAAGACCGATGGTTCGCGCACGATCGCGCGGCCGATGGCAACGCGTTGCCGCTGACCGCCTGATAACTCTCCCGGCTTATGTTGCAGTCGTTCAGTCAGTTGAAGGATGCCGGCTGCGTTTTGGACCTTTTCCTCCACCTTGTCGTTGGTAAGGCGCTCGACCCGAAGCGGGAACGCAATGTTTTCATAGACCGACATGTGCGGATAGAGCGCATAGGACTGAAACACCATGGCGATGCCGCGTTTGACCGGCGGTAGGTCGTTCACGACCTTTGTGTCGATCGTAATGTCGCCGCCTGTGATTTCCTCCAGCCCGGCAATCATGCGCAACAAGGTTGATTTGCCACATCCCGATGGGCCGACAAAGACAATGAACTCGCCATGTTCGACTTCAAGGTCAACGCCTTTGATGACTTCCATCTGGCCATAGCTTTTGCGTACGTCGCGCAGCTGCAACTCACCCATGGTCATTCCTTCTGATAAGAGTTGGCCGGGCCCCCGGCGTGGGATGCAAGAGGCCCGGTCAGTGCCCAAGGTCTTACTTGAATTCCTCAAGTTGCTCGGCGGCGATTTCAACGGCTTCAGCCGCCTCTACTTCACCAAGAACGACACCTTGAACAGCCTCGTTGATCGTGTCCTGAAGGCCGACATAGTCGGTAACGAACGGCTCCGGACCACCGGTCGGAATCGCATCGAGGAAGGCTTTCCAGGTCGGGTCTTCCTTCACGATTTCCTGCACCTGCGGCATGTCGCGAAGCGGCGTGTAACCTTCAGCGATTTCAAATGCCATCTGGTTTTCCGGATTGGTCAGGAGTTTCGCCAGAGAAAGAGCCTGCTCTTCCACTCCGGAGCCTTTGAAGACGGCGAGGGAGTCGGTGATCAGCAGGGTTCCGGCACCACCGCTCGGACCATGCGGGAGAGGGGCTACACCCCAGTTGACGTCCTTGACGCGAACACGCTCCCAGGGACCGGAAATAAACATGCCGATCTTGCCTTCGGAGAACAGAGGACGAAGTTTCGCGCGGTCGTAGGCAACCGGGCCTGGCTGCGAGACTTCGGCCATCTTTCCGTAGAAGGCGAGAGCTTCGACGTTGTTCGGAGAGTTGAAGACGATTTCTCCGTCCGCGTTAATGACTTCACCGCCGTTTGTGTAAACGTAGTTCATGAACTGGTGCATGGTGTTGTCGAAGGACGCGGCTGCAAGTCCGAAACCGTCGGCATCGGTTTTATCCTTGACTGCCTTGGCAGCGTTGTACATTTCGTCCCAGGTCTTCGGCGGAGCTTCAGGATCCAGACCAGCTTCTTTGAAAAGATCCTTGTTCCAGTAAAGCGCCTTGGTCGAGAATGCGCGCGGCAGGCCCCATTGTTGGCCATTCGCCGTGATCGTGCCGAGGATCGGTGCGGCGTAGGTGGCTTTTTCTTCCTCAGTCATGTCGACCGGGACAATGAGATCGTTGGCAGCAAGTTGTTTCAGCGTCCGCGAGCCCATGTAGGCAACAGCCGGCGGATTGCCTGCGCTGGCGAGGGTCGTGGATTTCTCCTGGCATTGTCCCCAGGGCACAAACTCGACTTCAACCTTGTAACCGGGATTTGAGGCTTCCCAGTCCTTGATCAGTTTTTCCTGGATCGGAATTCCGGCACCGGTGTTGTCGCCGCAATTGATCATGTGGATCGTCTTGTCTTCCGCCTGAACGGCAGTGACGAAGGTCATGGCGAATGCGCCACCCAAGAGCATTGATTTCAATGTCATCTGTTTCCCTTTCTGGTTGGATTTTTCATTATTGTTATTCTTTGACAGCGCCAGCGGTGAGCCCGGCGACGATGTAGCGTTGCAAGAACACATAGACGAACAGAACGGGGAGGATCCCCACGAGGCTGGCGGCCATGAGTTCGTTCCAGACGACCGATTGCCGTCCGAAGAATTGGAACAAGCCCACCGGAAGCGGATTAAGCTCGTTCACGGAGTTGAAGGTCAGTGCGTAGATGAATTGCTGCGCGTAGGCCGTGATGAACGCGGTAATGGTGACAACCACGATCCCCGGCAGGGCCACCGGAATGATCACGCGAACGAGCGTGTAGATTTTTCCTGCACCGTCGACCCAGGCTGCTTCTTCCAGCTCCTTTGGAATTCGAACAAGATAGGACCGCAGCAGCCAGATGCCGGTTGGAATGACGAACGCCGTGCCAGGCGCAATCATCGCAAAATAGGTGTTCAACAGCCCGTATTGTTGCATCAGTTTGAACAAGGGAATGATCAATACGGCGCCGGAGAACATGTTCACTGCTATGAAGATCCCAAGCAGGGAGTTGCGGGCAGGAAATTCAAACCGGGCAAATGCATAGGCCGCCGGAATGATGCACAGCAACCCGAGTGCGGTCACAACCGTTGCAATGAAGAAGGAGTTCAGCATGTACCGCCAGAGCAGCGGCACGTTCTTCCACATTGAGAAATAGGCATCGAAGCTCATTTCATCCGTGATGAATTTGTACGGGATGGAAAAGAGGCCGCTCAGCGGGCGAAGCGACACGACAAAGGCTTCCACGAACGGGGCGAGCACGAAAGTCAGGAAAACTGCGACCCCGAAATAGATCAGGACGTATTCGTACCAGCGATACTTATGCAGCATTGTTCGGGCTCCTTTTGGCAAGGCGCGAGAGCAGCACGAAATAGATGAAAGTGAAGGACCCGAGGAACAACACGATCATGACCGTTCGAGCAGCTCCTTCGCCGTACTTGAACCGGCTGATCGCAGTCTTGTAGGTATCGATGATCATTGTGGTCGTGGCCCCGCGCGGTCCGCCTTCGGTCAGGATCCAGATGATGTCGAACGAGTTGAAGGTCGCGATTGCCGACAGAAGGGCCATGGTCGCGATTGACGGGAAGATCAGCGGCAAAGTGATCCGGCGGAAGCGATAGAAACGGGAGGCGCCATCCACCCAGGCAGCTTCATAGAGGTCCTTGGAGATCGACTGCATGGCGGCCAGGAGATAAAGCGTGACCATCGGAACACCGATCCACACGTCGGTAACGATTGTCGCCATGAACGCGGAATTCTTGTAGGCGAGGAATTCGAACGGACCGCTCAGGATGCCGAGGCGCTGAGCCATTCCTGAAAGCATGCCGAACTGGCCATTGTACATCCAGCCCCAGATGAACACGCCGATTGCAATCGGAATGACCCAGGGTGGCATCACGAGGATACGAAACAGGGCCCTTCCGGGAACCATCGCATTCAAAAGAACGGCTCCCAATGTCCCGATCAGCATCTTCAGGGCAACTGAAAGGCCCATCCAATAAAAGGTGCGGGCGATCACTTCCGGAAAGCGGCGCGACATGATTTTTTCGTAGTTCGCCAATCCCACATATTCGTAGTTCGGGCTCATGCTTGTGTTGGTGAACGAAAGCCGGAACGTCTCAAACAGTGGATAGGCAACAATCGAAATCATCACGACTGTCGCCGGTACCAGCAGCAGATATGGGAAGTAGTCCTTTTGTTTCGCCGTATGCGCCATGGTTCCCCCTTAAGCCACGCCGTAACTGTCGAATTGCTGCCAGGTGTCTGCGAGGTCGAGCACGGATCGAGTGCGTCTGGCCTCGTCGAGCTTGATGGCTGTCAGTCCGGCTTCGAGGGCGTCCATGACGCCAACCGGCAGTCTTCCACCGTGAATGAAGTAATGATTGACGTCTCTGGCCATGGCATCGTCGGCGCCATAGTGTCCGTTCCGCTCGCCGGGAAGTGCCTTGATGTCAACAAGGCAGTTTGAGGTCAGAGCGTCATGGACTTTGAAGAAGTTGCGAATGAAATCGCCTTCCGCCATGCCCCTGGTGCCCATGACGGCGAACCTGCGGAACTCATCCGGCACATACATGTTTGTATGAAAACAAAGGTTTGCACCGTCCTCGTATTCGATCAGCGCCGTTTGGTAGTCGATCAGATCACCATCTGAATCAAAGTCGGCATTTGCACCGCCCCACCTGGGGGTGAAGGGGTCGACACGGTCCGGATAGTGCGGTTTGGGAAAGCTGTGATCCTGATCCGGCCTGTTTTCCGGCACGAAGCTCTTGCGACCACCGAAACTGGAAACGTATCTCGGACGCGAGCCGACAACACCCTGGTAGAGATCGAGGTCGTGGCAACATTTTTCCAGCATGAAACCGCCGGAATTCTTCTCATAGCGGCGCCAGTCCCGCATGAAGAACGAACCATGATATGGCGCGATATGTTCGGCCGCCTCAATTGAGACAACCTTGCCGATCTGACCGGCCGCAAGGCTCTTTTGCAGCTCGACGTAAAGCGGAGAGTAGCGCAGTACCAGGCCGACAATCACGCGCTCGGCACCATTGTGCTGTTTCATCAATTCCAGCAGTTCAAATGTTTCTGCTTCGCTGGTGACGATCGGTTTTTCGCAGAAGATGTACCGGACATCGGACTGGAGTGCGGTTCGCAGATGCTCCATATGCATGAAATTCGGAGATCCAATCATGAGCAGATCGAGTTTTTCCGTATCCAGCATGCCTTGCAGGTCATCATAGGCGGTAAGCTTGTTGCCGCTCTTTGTTTCGACGTGCTTCAAGCCCGCAGGAGTAGGGTCGACATATGCGCATGGATCGACTTCGGTCGACACGTTCTGCAAACAGCTGCTGACGTTGGCAATGCGTGCACCCAGGCCGACATAACCTGTCTTCATTCTGCGGTCTCCAAATACTGGTCTATTGCGGTTCTGAGGGCTTGAACCCTGATTGCATTGGTGAGCCTGGCACCTTTGGACGGCAAAAAGCCCAGATGAACTTCCGGTGCGCTTGAAGGGAGGGGCGCACAAGGACTGGAGCAAGAGGCATGCAATTCGTTGACTGCGGATACTTTCAGGATCCGCGCGGCATTGTCCTCTGACACGCCGGAACCGGCCATGATCGAAATTCTTCCGGATGCCCGTGAGGCGACGCTCTCAAGAACATCGAGGCCCTGTTCTGCCTTTTCGGCCTGACCGGAGGTGAGAATGCGTTCAAACCCAAGGGAAACTGCTTCCTCGACCCCTGCCACAGGATCCCGAAGGGTGTCGAAGGCCCGGTGGAGTGTTGCCGGCAGTTTCGTGCCAGCAAGAGCCGTCGACAGGAAAGGGCTGTCTAGCTCGTGTTGTTCGGATGTTGCTCCGATGGCGATACCGGCAAGTCCGGCTTGTTCGGCCGTTTGAATGTCGCGCAGCATCAGAGTTTTTTCTGCATCGGAATACTGAAATCCACCGGATCGCGGACGGATCATCGCAAAGACGGGGACAGGCAGCCTGGAAGCGGCCGTCATAAAGCCGGCTGACGGGGTGAGACCGCCTTCAGAAAGTGCTGTGCAAAGTTCTATCCGGTCCGCACCGTTTTCGGCGGCAATCCATGCTCCTTCGATCGTATCGACGCATACTTCCAAGTGAACCGAGGTCATCTATTCGCCTCCCGGAACCGTTCACGGGCGACGATACCGGCACCGTGAAGTCCGCCGTTTTCGGCAAATTGTCCTTTGACGACGAGCGGAGATGCATAATTTGCCAGAACCAGTGCGCGCACTTTTCGATCAACCAGGTCGAGCAGGACGGCATCGTTTGACAGGCCGCCACTCACGGGAATGACATCTGGTCCCAGGGTGTTCACAAGGACGGACAGCGCTCTTGCCAAAAGCGTCGAGAAGGCCTCGATTGTTTCAGTGGCTTGCGTTTCTCCGCGGTGCCAGGCGGCAGTGATTTCTTTGCTTTGGAGTTGTGCGCCGTGCAGAGATGCGTGAATACGCTCCATGCCCCGGGCTGAGCATGTTGCGTCGATGCATCCGACCTGACCGCAGCCGCAAGGATAATGCTCCAGTCCGTTGATCTGACCACCGGCAGTCGGATCCATGACAGGTCCATGTCCCCATTCACCTGCCATTCCGCCGACACCGGTAACAAGAGAGCCGTTTACGACAAGCCCTCCACCGACACCCGAACCAAGAATTATGCCGAATACGACCGGTTTCCCGTTCCCCGTTCCGTCAACGGCTTCAGCAAGCGCAAAGGCATTGGCGTCATTGGTGATGGCAACTGGGCGACCAAGCGCAGCTTCAAGGTCTCTTTGAACCGGGCGCTTGTGAAGGCAGGGAATGTTGGCAACATCCGCAATTCCGCTGCGCTCGTCATAGGCTCCTGCGAGGGAAATCGAGATCGGTACCTTGCTCATCTTCGAGCATTGATCGATTGCCTGAACAAAGGCACGCCAGTCGGCACCAGGCGTTGCAACGCGGCCGGTTTCAAAAACCGTGCCGTCTTCGCGGAGTTCACCATGGCGGATAAAGGATCCACCAATGTCGAAACAGGAGATCATCGCCTGTTTAATGCCTCTGGTTTTATCTATTCAATTTTTCTTGTAATACCAAAATGCAACCAATGAAGCCGATAGTAAACCAAAAAAATAATTGGCATGGTTTTTTTAACGAATTGGGCTCCTGTGGGTGCTGCTGCAAACCGCTGGAATGCGGGAAGAAATTGGAACCCTCAATCGACGAGTTGATTTCAGAAAATTTTTGCTCTTGTGAGCGCGGAAGAGCGACGGTGACCTGATTCTTCTTGTTCCATCGATGGTTCGAAGGCAGCTGCCGTGATGAGGAGATGTTAACGAATGGACGTCGAACGATCACGGTTGAAACGTGTGTTACTCGATCTCCATCGTGCGCTTTCATCGCCGGAATGCCGGTTTGAAGCCACAGTCGGCGGTATTTGGGAGGACAAGAGCAGAAGACGGTGATTGAGTTGAAGAGCGGGGTGGAACGGGAGTTGCCATTTACTTTTTCAGACTTCGGCAGAGAGAAAATCGATGTGCCTGCTGATCGGTTACCGGGGCGTTTTCCCCTTGGCTTGCAGAGGCAAAGCGCAGCAAATTCAGAATTTTGAGGCCTTTTGCGGGAGGAAAATGAAAATGCTGGTGGTTTTTACCACTTGATTTTCGAATTTGGGCGCGTTTAAATTGGTATCTGAAAGGTATTATTTTTATCCTGAGGCGCCATACCCAATGACAGACTTCATTTCCAAGCTGGAAAACGGTGACTGGCTCGCGGGCTCCAGTGGTCCCCGATACCTGCAGTTGCGCCGTTGCATTCAGCAGGCGATCGACGAAGGAGTGCTGAAAGAAAACGAGTCGCTGCCATCCGAGCGTGAGATTGCGGCGATCACCGATTTGTCACGGGTTACGGTCCGCAAGGCAGTTGCCGGACTGGTCGAAGATCAGATTGTCGTTCAAAAGCGCGGCAGCGGGTCATTCGTTGCGCCAAAGGTGCAGAAGGTTGAACAGCGTCTGTCCAGTCTGACATCATTCAGTGAGGACATGACGCGGCGCGGCCTTGTGGCGAGCAGCGAATGGCTGCGGCGCGGCTTGTTTCCGGCGTCTCCCGAAGAAATCTTTGCTTTGGGATTGAGTGCGGGACAGAAAGTAGCTCGTGTTGATCGTCTGCGGAAGGCAGATGATGTTCCGATGGCTATCGAGCGGGCCTCGCTCTCCGAAGCGGTTTTGCCAAACCCGGAAAGAGTATCGTCATCACTCTATGCGGTCTTGCGGTCTACGGGAATGCAGCCGGTACGTGCGATCCAGAGGATTTCAGCGCGCAATCTTGAAGCTGTCGACGCTGAGCTTCTGAACGTTCCGATAGGGTCTGCAGGGCTGAAAATTGAGCGGGTGTCCTACCACGCCTCTGGAAATGTGGTCGAGTTTACCCGATCCGTTTATCGCGGCGATGCATATGACTTCGTTGCTGAACTCCAAATCTCGAAAGAATAACTGGATGACCGATACCACGGGAGCAGTTGCTCCGACCCACATGCGGCGGGAAATTGAAGAGATCCCCGAAGCAGCAAGAAGGTTGCTCGCTGAAGCCCTGCCACTGATCAGGGACATTGCCGGCAAGGCCGGTACACCGGTGTTTCTGGCCAGCGTTGCAAGAGGGTCTTCAGACCATGCTGCTACCTTTCTGAAATACGCATCGGAAATCCATCTCGGACTGGCAATGGCGTCACTCGGTCCCTCGGTGTCTTCCGTTTACGGAGGCAAGGTAAAGCTTGACCAGGCACTTGTGATCGCAATTTCCCAATCTGGGGCAAGCCCTGACATCCTGTCTGTTGTCGAAAACGCAGTGGAGCAGGGGGCATTCACCGTCGGTCTGACCAACACCGCAGATAGTCCGCTCGCAAAGTCGTCAAAGGCAACCGTCAATATCAGTGCTGGACCGGAGCTGAGCGTTGCCGCGACGAAAACGTTTGTGAACTCCGTGCTGGCCGGCTTGCTTCTGTTGGCTCAGTTGGCCGCAGACGAAGATCTTATGCGCGCCTTGCACGAATTGCCGGAGTGCTTCGAAAATGCAATCGGCAAAGACTGGAGCGCCCTCGCGGAGCCGATAGAAAAGCGCGGTTCGCTTTATGTTATTGGGCGAGGGCCCGGGCTTGCAATCGCCAATGAAGCCGCCCTGAAGTTCAAGGAAACCTGTCAGATCCACGCGGAGGCCTATTCTTCGGCCGAAGTGATGCATGGTCCGGTTTCAATCGTTGAAAACGGCTATCCCATCCTCGCGCTTGGTGTCCGCGACGCTGCTGAAGAAGGTTTGGCGCAGGCCGCTGACCGCATGGCAGACCAGGGGGGGAGCGTTTTCGCGACAACCAGAAAAGTGAAGCGGGCCGAAAAGTTGCCGTTCGAAGAAACTGGGCATCCCCTGACCGATGCTCTTGTCCAGATCGTTTCATTTTACGCATTTATCGAATGGTTCGCGCGAAGGCGCGGCTTCAATCCGGATGTTCCGAAACATCTGAAGAAAGTTACGCAGACCGTATGACCGATAGATCCGCCTATATCTGCCGCCGGGTTTTCGATGGTGAAAAAATCCGCTCCAACGCCGCACTCCTCGTTGAAGAAGGCCGCGTTTCGCGAGTGTCATCGCCTTCGGATATCCCGGAGGGGTTCAGTCAGGTGGAACTGGGGGAAGGCATTCTGTCGCCCGGATTGATCGATCTGCAGGTAAATGGAGGCGGGGGCTTGATGTTGGGGGACGCTGAGAGCGTTGCCGACATTGATCAGATTTGCAGCGCACATGTGCGTTTGGGAACGACTGCGCTGACGCCGACACTGATCACCGACAGTCCTGAGGTGACCCGCAAGGTGGTGGATCTGGGGATTGCAGCCTGGAAAGATCGTGTTCCCGGATTCCAGGGGCTGCATCTGGAAGGGCCCCATCTATTTGCCGGGCGCAAGGGGGCGCATGACGCCAGTTTGATCCGGCCTATGACGGATGACGATATCAGGCTCTATCTTCGCGCCGCCGATGAACTGCCAAACCTGATCATCACGTTGGCGGCCGAAACGGTCAGTCCTGATCAGATCGCCACGCTTGCCGGTGCTGGTATTCGAATCAGCCTGGGTCACAGCGGCGCTTCTTATGAAGAATGCAGGGTTGCTGTGAATGCCGGGGCGTCGTGCGTGACGCATCTCTACAATGCCATGAGCCCGTTGCAGCACCGAGAACCGGGGATGGTCGGTGCGGCGCTGGATCTGGGCGGTTTGAGTGCCGGACTGATCGCCGACGGTGTTCACGTTGATCCGGTCGCTATCAAGATTGCGCTGAAGTCGAAATCCGGCCCGGGAAGGATCTTTCTGGTGACCGACGCAATGTCGCAAACCGGAACGGATGTGACATCTTTCTTTCTGGGGGGCAGGGAGATATTCCGCAGTGACGGCATGCTGAAACTCGCAGACGGTACTCTCGCGGGGGCAGATATCGATTTGCCGTCCTCTCTGAAATATCTGACCGGTGTCGTTGACCTTGAGCTTGAAACGGCACTTGCGATGGCAACCAGTTATCCAGCCGGTTTCCTCGATCGGAACATGGGACGTTTTTCTGAAGGTCAGCCCGCTGATTTTGTGCATCTTGGCGATGACTTCACGGTCAAGTCCGTCTGGATGAACGGTCAGGCTGTCTGATGAAACGTCTATCGGCCGACTTTCGTTTTTGAAAAGCTGCGCGTCAATCGTTGCAATCCTGCCAGGAACAAGCTTCTAAACCCGCAGGATTGCATAAAAAGGCTAGCATTTCTGCGTTGTTTTCCAAATCAATGCGCACCTCTAGCTGTATGAAAAATAAAGAGTTTTCCACATGGTCGACAAAAAAATGACGACTGGATGAAAAAAACGCAGCTAGGGGCTTGGCAAACGGATCATGCCTTTGTTATACGCATCTCCATCGACGGGGGCGGTGACGCACTGACCTCCAACGTGGTGATCCCCAGTAGCTCAGTTGGTAGAGCAAGCGACTGTTAATCGCTGGGTCGCTGGTTCGAGTCCGGCCTGGGGAGCCATCACCACCCTTTCTTTCCAATGAAAATTGAGACACCAACTGGCTCTTGTCATGAGCGGTCTTTCCAGTGCAAGTGTCTCGCAAGATGGCTTTGCATTCGCTGGGAGTAGTCCAGAATTTCCATTGCCCTGAATGGAACACTCGTCTGTTTCGTTTCTGCTGCAATCTCTGCAAACATTGCCAGAGAGAATACTCTGTTGGTGGCTAGGCCAAAGACACTCAAGAACTCTCTCAAGCACGGCATTTCTTAGGAAAACCACTTCGCCTTCCAATTATCCGCATAACTGCGTTCAGCACATGAAGGCCGCTTTCAATAGATAACAAGGAAGAGGTATGCTCTTGCGAGTGTCGTGCAGTACCCGCAACTATAGTGGCTGGCACGGGGGAGAGTATGGACGTCTACGACCAGGATGGGAGAGCTGTCGGTTACATCCGTGACGGATATTTCTTGAATTGGAACGGAAGTCCCGCAGCTTACATACAGAACGGCGCAATCTACGACCTCAAGAAACGTCATGTCGGCCATGTGGGAGACGGGTGGATCAGAGACCGAAAGGGCCACGCGGTGGCCTTCTTTGACGAGCCGTCCGGCGGACCGATGCCGCCGATGAAAATGCGGCCGCCACTCAAACCGGTGGCACCAGCGCCTCCTTTGTCGCCTTTGCTTCCAATCCCGCCATTGGCGCCGCTTCCAACTTCGCAGTGGTCGCCATTTCCTCTGATGGATCTTCTGAGCCTGTAGGGCGGTAAAGCGTCTCTAGCCTCCGGCACGACAAAGGAGATGCTGGTTCTGTCAGCTGCGCGTAGAACGGTTCATGTCAGGCCCGGAAAAACACGCAGAAGCATTTGCGCCTTTTGTCGTTTGATCCGCTTGGCAGCAGTGAAGGGGCTCCGAACCCGCCTCCAATAGTTTTTCAGACTGCAGCGAATTGATCGTTTGCTGTTAGCATTGAACTGAGTTCGGCTTAACTGTGACAACAGTCACTGTTGCAAGCGGCCTTTGGAACCATTGTGTCTCAATATTTATGAGGTTCGCACATTCGCGAATAATTCTCTGCGCGAGAAGAACTCATCTCGCGTTTGTATGATTGGAATACGAGTGAAGCATTAGTTCAAAGAGATAGATCATTAAAAGGACGAAACCATGCAGGAATTTTGGAAGCATCCGGCACTGTCCTATTTGCAATCTACATATTTTCTACATAACCCCAACATGTACCCAGCGGATTACGGGAGCCACTACAAGTCGCTACCTGTGCAAACCGGGAGCGGCGTGGTTCATGTGACAGTCGATGGGTATCGCTCAAATTACACTTCCGAACGGAGAAAAGAGTGCAACGCATTTCTCCGAAAGGCGCGAAAGTTCTGCGACCAACCTGACAGCGGCTACCAGCAGGCCGGTGAATGGACCCGGACCTGTCAATCACGCGTGGTCTCCTGTTTTGCAGGTCAGGGAATGCCTGAAGAGATATCGCTGATCTGTTGTCTGGCTGTCGAGAGCAAGTACAAGACCATCGCCGAGCTGCCTCAGTGGGCCTGGACAAACTTCGGCATGGACTGCGTGGGCTTTGTTAGCACCTATCTCATTGCCCTTGGCCAGTTCAAGAAGATGTTGAAATACATACCGAAATACAAGGTCGTTGCAGACGTTGCCACCTCGATTGACGACATCTACTACGACAATGCGATCTTGTGGGCGAATGTTGAGGGTGGCAACGTGAAGGTTCGGCCCAACCCTGGTAACAAGTCCCACATTGCGATCATAGAATGCTGGGAACAGTACGGATCATCGTTCTACGTGGCGCAGTCGGCCGGTTCCAAGAAGGGAGTCGACTATGATCGTGTCTACGAAATTGTCCAGGAGCCCAAGTCCACAAAGCGGGACAAGGCATACTGGAAGATCCGGCAAAAAGGGACGTATTCGACAAGCAAGGTCGTGATTACCAAGAGTGTTCCGCTGTTTGCCGCGGGAGATTGATCGGTCTGCTTCTATCCACCCAGGTCATCTGTTAAAGGCTTGATCAAATCCGGATCATTTTCGGTCCTTGAAGAGTTCACGGCGCGTCCAACTCTGTAGAACGAAAATTCATGCCCCAGATTGTGGTTGAGCAGGGCCTTGGCATCGGTGACGGCGGTTTCCGGACTGAGCCAGGCATCATATGCAGATTGCTCAAGCACGATGGGCATGCGGTTGTGGACCCGGTTGACTGGAGCGACAGCCGCGGCCGTCAGGATCGTGCAGGACGTGACATCGAGTGTGCTGTTATAGGTCCACAGCCCGGCGAAGGAAAATGGTGCAATATCAGCAAGGTGGATGAACCATGGATCCCGGCCACCGTCCTCGCCCTTGGTCCACTCATACCAGCCATCGGCAGGCAGAAGGCAGCGCCCGGATTTAAAGGCCTCCCGGAACGATGGTTTCTTCTCCGCGTCTTCAGATCGGGCATTGAACATCGGATACTTGGATTGCAATTCCTTCGCCCAGTGAGGAACCAGCCACCAGCGTCCGTCGGATACAGTCTGCGCGCCATTTTCGTCCAGGTGAATGAAGAGCACCTCCTGCGTTGGGGCAATGTTGTAGCGCGCTGCCGTGTTCCGGTCGTTGAACTCGTCCGTCAGTCTGTAGAGCCTGACGATCTCACGCCAGGGTCTGATCTGTGTGTACCGGCCGCACATGCTCCCGATGCTCCCTTTCCACATAGGATTAAAGGGCAATCGGATCGTGAATGAAAGTCATCTTCACCCAAGCAATTGATAGCGTGAATGGGGTTTCGCGAAAGACTGTTTGCAGGCAACAGGTTTCTCCAGGTCGTCGTTCAGCTTGGACGTCTGCGCTCGTCAGGCAATCTGGGGGCTTGCGGCACGTGTTGGTTCGACTGGTGCGGAAATGATAAGCTCCACTCAGAGTTGGAGGTAGTCATGCCGTTTCAGCAGGATGTTGTCGTTGTCGGAAGTGGTCCACTCGGTATCGCCACTGCACGCAGGTTGTCGGAAAGAGGGGCGAATGTTCTCGTCCTGGAACAAGGAGAAGCCATCTCCGAGCCTCCTGGGTCGCACTACCGTAATTCAGAACAGTTTCTCAGGGACCCAGACAGTTACCTTCCTGCAGCAACGAAATTCCTGGAATTTCTCGATGACAAGGTACCCCGGGATGCTCTTCCTGGAGCTGCGGTCACGCGTGTCATGGGTGGTCAGGGTGTTATCTGGACAAACCTGTGCCCTCGTGGGGACGCTTTATGGCCGGTAATGACAGACGAGGTGTGGTCAGAACATTATCTGCTGGCTGAGAAGTACCTCGGCGTGCAGACGGATAATCTTGATCGCTCAATCCGACAAACGAGTATTTGTGCGGCGATCAACGCGCGAACTTCGGCGACAGACAGAATTGCCGAGGCACTTCCGGTGGCCGGAAAGTACCGGAATGACGGGAAGCTGCACTATACCGGTTCAATCGACATTCTGAATGCAAGTGCAGACGCTCAAGGAAAAGTATCCATAAGTCATGAGAGGGTGGATCGCATCGTTCATGATGGTCCCAACGTCAAGTGGCTGGAAACGGCATCCGGACGCATCGAAGCGTCGAGTTACGTTATTGCAGGCGGCGCAATTGCAACGCCACAATTGCTGTTCCGGTCCGGCATTCGCTCAAGAGCGTTGGGTCGGTATCTCTCCTACCATCCGTTGGCCGTGTGTCAGGTCGTTGTTAGGCCCGAGTTCTGCCGTACCGACGGTCAGACCGATGTCGATCCGCGCATTCAGATGCGCCCGAGCGTGCAATCGCCCTGGTACACTCTGGTTCTCCATGATGTCTCGCCCTTTACCCCAACCGGCGAGGATGCCGAAATTGAACCAGGCAGATTGGTTGAAATCCAGTCGATTTGTCCTGTCGACAATGAAGAGCACAAACGAGCGATCTTCCACGAAGACGGGCGCATAACTTTCGAAGTCCCACTGTCGGAAGCCGATCTTGCAAGAATGGAGGCGGCGGAAAGAGAAGCGGGTGAGCTTACGGACCTGATCGGGAGAACCCGGGAGAGCTGTGCATTCACCTGGATGCCTTTCGGCTTCGCACATATGACAGGCACGACCCGCATGTCGAAGGAAGATGACGGCACGGGCGTCAGCGATTACCGGGGACGCGTGTGGGGTTATGACAACCTTTACCTTGCCACCAACGGATTGATACCAACGAGGATGTCAGTCAATCCGACACTTACCGGTGTTTGCCTGGCAATCCACGTTGCGGATCAGATCGAGACTTAGTTTTCCCGCAAACGAGCTTTATCTGCCTTCTTGTTTCATTGCTTCAATCCGGTTAGGAAGGGATTTGACGGTTCTGGAGACAGCTTTGCTGAATCCGGATGAAACGGGAATCCGGTAGGGGCATCGAGGTCCTGATCCGGAGCTGCCCCCGCAACTGTGAGCGGTGAGCGTCTGCACATCATCCACTGGTCTCGTCCGGCCGGGAAGGAGTGCAGAACGCGATGAGCCGTGAGCCAGGAGACCGGCCGTCACTGGAGCAACCTCAAGCGCTGTCGGGTGGACGGTCGGGAGAAAAATGTGACGGATAAAAACAGCCCGCGAGCAACGCTCGTTTTTGGCGGAGCCCGCTCCGGAAAGAGTCGTTTCGCAGAAACTCTTGCGGTTCGTTCGGGCCTCGAAAAAGTGTATGTTGCGACCGGAGCCGCGTTCGATGCGGAAATGGCTGAGCGCATCACCGCTCACAAGCGCCAACGGGGCACTGGCTGGTCAACTGTCGAAGAGCAGATAGATCTCACCGGAACGATAGAGCGCGAATGTTCCCCTCAGCGGGTCGTTCTTGTGGATTGCCTGACGCTTTGGCTCTCGAATCTGACCTTTGCGGAGAAAGACGTCGGCGAAGAAACCAGGCGGCTTTGCTCGGCAATCCGGAACTTGCGGGGACCTTGCATTTTCGTGTCAAACGAGGTCGGGATGGGCATCGTGCCGGACAACCGACTTTCCAGGTCGTTTCGCGATGCGCAGGGCCGGATTAATCAGGATATCGCAGAAGTTTGCAGTCAGGTGGTGTTTGTCGCCGCCGGACAGCCGCTGCTTTTGAAACCCAATACTCAACCGGAAATCAGATTATGACCACTCCTACTTTGCAGCCGGGCCAGAAAATTCCGGCAACGATCGTCACCGGGTTTCTGGGGGCAGGCAAGACAACTCTCATTCGCAACCTTCTCCAGAATGCAAACGGCAAGAAGATCGCCCTGATCGTCAACGAATTTGGCGACATGGGATTTGACGGGTCTCTTGTGAACGGCTGCGCCGATCCTGATTGCGCGGCTGAAGAAGTGGTCGAACTCACCAATGGCTGTATCTGCTGCACGGTTGCCGACGATTTTCTGCCCACCATGGAAATGCTGCTCGCGCGCGAAACACCGCCTGAGCATATTGTCATCGAAACGTCCGGCCTTGCCTTGCCGCAGCCGCTGGTTCGAGCCTTTTCCTGGCCGAGTGTAAAGCCGAAGGTTACGGTGGATGGCGTTGTGACCGTTCTGGATGCGGCTGCACTCGCCGAAGGCCGGATTGCGCTGGATGAAGATGCTCTCGAGGCGCAACGAGCTGCCGATGAGGCACTGGATCATGAAAGTCCTGTAGAAGAGCTGTTTCACGATCAGCTCCGCTGTGCGGATCTGGTTGTTTTGAACAAGGCCGATCTCGTGTCTTCAGACGCCTTGAGCACCGTGCAGAAGAAGATTTCGGAAGACGTCAGGTCAGCAGTGCATATCGTGTCATCGGAAAAGGGAACGCTGCCGATAGAAGTGCTTCTTGGGCGCGGGTCCGCTGCTGAAGACGACATGTCTTCGCGTCACGAACACCACCATCACCATCACGATGACGACCATGACCATGACCACGAAGATGGACATCATCATGATCACCATCACCACGACCATCACCACCACGACGACTTTGAAAGCCATGTCCTTGAGATCCCTGCTTTTGAGAGCATGAAAGCGGTAGAGGCAAAGGTTCTCGAAGCAATGTCTCTCAAAGGTGTCCTGCGCATCAAAGGTGCGGTGAGTATTGAAGGAAAGGCTGCCCCAGCAATGGTACAGGCGGTCGGTCCGCGTGTGGAAACATGGTTTGCAGTTGGCGCGGAAAGTGCCGGAAAACTGGTGGTCATCGGCCTTAAGGGGATGGATCTGACGACCGTGCGCTCCGCTCTCGGCTGTGTGAAGGCCGCCGCCTGATACATACACAATCAATTCAGGTCAAGTTTGCTTTCCGGGATTTGTTCGCCCGGAAAGCCTGTAGAATCAAAGCGATACGCTAAATGCACATTCTTGCCAGCCAAACACGCCGGATCGATGATGGTGGTGATGCGGTAGATCTGGGGCAGTCACCTGCCGACATCCTGTTTCTGTCTGCTGCAGACACGGAACTTGGTAGTTTTGCGGCAGCGCATGCGGGCCTGGACCCGGGCAGGAGAAGCTTGCGGTTGGCGAACCTTATGGCGCTGGCACATCCTTATTCTGTCGACCTCTATGCCGAACAAACCGTGAGCGGTTCCAAACTTGTCATCCTTCGTATTCTGGGGGGAGTGGAATATTGGCGGTACGGTCTGGAACGCTTTGAAGAGGAAGTTCGTGCTTCCGGAATAGATCTGATCGTGATCCCTGGAGACGACAAATGGGATGACGGGCTGACCGGACGGTCTACGAGATCGAAAGAAGAGGTTCACAGGTTTTGGCGCTACTGCGTTGAAGGTGGCGCGGAAAACTACGCCAATGCTCTGCGGTACGCTTCGTTTCTTATCGAAGGGGAGGAGGAGCCGGCACACCCGGTTCCGTTGCCACGGGCTGGTATCTACCTGAAGGGGCAATCAGCTCCTGATCTGGCTGCTCTGAAACGGTCATGGTCAAATCCTTCGCGGCCGGTCGCAGCGATCACCTTTTATCGGGCTTTGGTGCAGGGCGCACAGACGGCTCCGGTGGATGCCCTGGTCGATGCGCTCGATCAGGCAGGTGTGAATGCGTTGCCGATCTTTGTCTCCAGCTTGAAAGAATCCGAATCCGTTGCTGTTCTGGAGAGCCTTTTTCAGGATGCCGGACCGGACGTTGTTTTGAACGGGACGGCGTTCGCGGTTTCAAAGGCCGGCGTGGCGCATCAGCCGACACCGTTGGACCGTCCGGGTAAACCGGTGCTCCAGGTCGTCTTTTCGTCATCCTCCCGTGAAGGGTGGGAGGAAAGCGATCAGGGTCTCTCGATCCGTGATTTGGCCATGCATGTGGTGTTGCCGGAGATTGACGGGCGAATCCTCACACGGGCAGTGTCTTTCAAGGAGGAAGGAACGTTCGATGAGGAAACGCAATCGACCCCGGTGCGTTTCACCCCACTTCCGGACCGCATTCAATTCGTCGCGGAACTTGCCGCCAACTGGGCAAAGCTCGGTCATGTCAGGCCCGAAGACAAGAAAACGGCGCTGATTCTGGCAAACTATCCAAACAAGGATGGCCGCCTGGCGAATGGTGTGGGATTGGACACTCCGGCGTCCTGCGTGACGCTCCTGTCGGCAATGAAGGCGGCGGGCTTTGAAACCGATGGCGCGCCGGTAACCTCCGCCGAACTGATGGAAATGTTGACCTCAGGAGTGACGAACGCACTGAATGGCCGGGGAGAAAGAGCCGGTTTCGAGACGCTCACGCTCGAGCATTACCGGCGTTCGTTCGAGCAGCTGCCGGCGGCGGTCAAAAAAGCTGTCCGCGAGCGTTGGGGACATGCTGAAGACGACCCGCACATTGTTGACGGTAACTTCAGACTGGCTTTGCATCGGTTTGGAAATCAGGTCGTCGGCATTCAACCCGCGCGTGGATACAATATCGATCCGAAAGAGACCTACCACGACCCGGATCTTGTCCCGCCACATCACTATTTTGCGTTCTACATCTGGCTTCGAGAGAAGTTCGGGGCAGATGCGGTGATTCATCTCGGCAAGCACGGCAATCTGGAGTGGCTGCCCGGCAAGGCGCTTGCTTTGTCAGAAGGATGTTTTCCTGAAGCCGTGCTCGGTTCCCTGCCGAACATCTATCCTTTTATCGTCAATGATCCGGGGGAGGGAGCTCAGGCAAAGCGCAGAACGTCGGCCGTGATCGTGGACCACCTGACGCCTCCCTTGACGCGCGCAGAAAGCCATGGCGTTGCCGAAGAGTTGGAAACGCTGCTGGACGAGTACTACCTCGCCGCCGGTGTTGATCCGCGCCGACTGAAAGCACTCACCCGGGATATTCTTGATGCGGCCGCGCGGCACGGGCTCGACAAGGATATCGGCATCTCGGATGACATGGACGAGGAAACACGTCTTGCGCGACTTGATGCCCATCTGTGTGATCTGAAGGAACTGCAAATCCGGGATGGTCTTCACATCCTGGGTGAGAGCCCGGCGGGGGATCAGCTGACCGACCTACTGGTCGCACTGGCGCGTGTCCCGCGCGGAAACCTGCCTGAACAGGAAAGCCTGCAACGGGCAATCTCCCGGGATCTTGGTTTAGAAAATTTCGATCCGCTTGATTGCGACTTTTCATTGCCATGGACGCAAGGGAAGCCTGAAGCCCTGCAATGCACTTCGGACGCAACCTGGCGCTCCAACGGAGATACAGTTGAACGGATCGAGATCCTGGCAAGCGATCTTATCGCGAGCGATGATATTGCAGGCGAAAGCTGGCCTTCTGTTCGAGCGGTTTTGGGCGAGGTAGAAGATCGTTTGCGACCTGCGGTCACAACCTCCGGAGACGCGGAAACGCAGGCAGTGCTAGCAGCGCTCAGTGGCGGTTTTGTAGTGCCTGGCCCTTCCGGGGCTCCGTCCCGTGGACGTCCGGATGTCCTGCCAACTGGTAAGAATTTTTATTCAGTTGACGTTCGTGCTGTACCTACTGAAACCGCCTGGCGTTTGGGATGGCAATCTGCTGGGTTCGTCGCTGAACGCTATTTCCAGGAGGAAGGCGAGTGGCCGAAATCTCTGGTTCTCACCTGTTGGGGAACCGCCAACATGCGGACCGGTGGAGACGATATCGCGCAAGCACTGGCATTGATTGGTGCAAAGCCGGTCTGGGAGCAGGGCTCGGGTCGTGTAACCGGGTTCGAAGTTCTTAAGCTGGGTGAACTCGGGCGACCCCGTATTGACGTTACGTTGCGTGTTTCCGGCTTCTTCCGAGACGCATTTCCTCATCAGATGGACCTGTTCGACAGTGCCGTTCGGGCTGTGGGAGCTTTGGACGAGCCGGAAGATGCCAACCCGGTCGCGGCGCGAATGAAAGCTGAAGCTGCAAGACTGCGGGCAGAAGGGGTAGGTGCCGACGACGCTTCCCGGCGGGCAGGCTACAGGGTTTTCGGTTCAAAACCGGGCGCTTATGGCGCGGGACTCCAGGCGCTGATCGATGAGGGGATTTGGGAAGAACGCGGTGACTTCGCCGAAGCTTTCCTCGCCTGGGGCGGCTATGCCTACGGCGGAGGTTCCGCGGGAGAAGGGGCTCAGGGCGAACTGAAATCACGTCTGAGTTCGGTAAATGCGGTTTTGCATAACCAGGACAACCGTGAACACGATTTGCTCGACAGCGACGACTATTACCAGTTCGAAGGTGGGCTGGCTGCGACCGTTGAAGCGCTCAAGGGTGAAGCTCCGAAAGTCTATCACAATGACCATTCGCGACCTGAACGTCCGATCGTACGCTCGTTGTCGGAGGAAATCGGCCGGGTCGTGCGTGGCCGGGCTGCGAATCCCAAATGGATTGGCGGGGTCATGCGGCACGGCTACAAGGGCGCGTTCGAGATGGTCGCCACCCTGGATTATCTCTTTGCCTTTGCCGCGACCACACGTGCAGTGGGTGACCACCATTTTGATCAGCTCTACGATGCTTACCTGGATAATGATGAGGTGCGCGAGTTCCTTCAGCAGGTAAACCCGGCCGGGCTGAACGAAATGCTTGCCCGGTTCATGGAAGCAATTGAACGTGGCCTCTGGACGCCGAGGCGCAATTCGACCCATTCTGCACTTAACGAACTTAAACTGACACTCGAGGGGAGTGAGAGACCGTGACCGCCGAAAGCGAAAAGCCGGAACTGTCCGAAGAAGAACTGAATGAGCGCCACGCCGAGAAGATGCGCAAGAAAAAGGCAGCGCGCGACAAGATCATGGCGACCAAGACCATTGAGAAGGGGTTGTTGATCGTTCACACGGGAAAAGGCAAGGGAAAATCCACCGCCGGATTCGGTATGGTGTTCCGGTCGCTTGGACATGGCCACAAGGTCGGAGTTGTTCAGTTCGTTAAAGGACGCATTGAAACCGGTGAGCGCATGGCACTCGATCGTTTTTCCGATTTGGTGACCATCAAGCGCATGGGGGAAGGCTTTACCTGGGAAACACAGGATCGTCAGCGCGATATCGAAGCGGCCCGCGAGGCCTGGGATGCAGCCAAGAAGATGATCACTTCCGGCGAGTACCAGCTTATCCTGTGTGATGAGCTGAACATCGTTTTGCGCTATGACTATCTCGATATTGCGGAAGTGGTCGACTTCCTGAAGAACGAAAAACCGGAAGACGTGCATGTCATTATTACCGGCCGGAATGCAAAAGACGACCTTATTGAAATCGCCGATTTGGTGACGGATATGACGCAGGTGAAACACCCATTCCGCTCCGGTGTTAAACCGCAGGAAGGCATCGAGTTCTAAGCCGGTTCCGGTGCCGTTCACGATCAGTTCCGCCACTTTCACGGATGCAGAAGAGATCGCTGTCCTTCTGCGCCGTTCGATAGTCGAACTTTGCCAGGACGATCACGGCAATGACCCTGAAAAGTACGAACCCTGGTTGAAGAACAAGACCACCGAAAATGTTGAGCGGTGGATTGTCGGACCGGGTCGCGTTTTCAGCGCAGTCGATGAACGCCGGAAAGTGGTTGGCGTGGTCATGGGGACGCCGGATGGCGAAGTGGTGCTGAACTATGTCTCGCCGGACGCCCGCTTTTCCGGCGTCAGCAAAATGCTGATGAATGCGATCGAAGAATACTTTCGTGATCGGGGGCTGACTTCGGCTGTATTGAACAGCACATGCACAGCCGAAAGGTTCTACCGATCCGTTGGATATGCGGAAACAGGGAGGGTGGAGCTGCACCGCGAATTGATGTGTCGACAGTTTAGAAAGGCATTGTAGTCATGAGCAGGCTCTTTGATCACAGCATTCGATCGGCTTCACCGGCACATGCTGAGTTGGTCCGAAAATACGAACTGTATCGAACACTGGTGGAGTTTTGGGCGGCAGCGCTTTTTATTGTAGGCAGTATCTTTTTCTTCTATCCGAACCTTGTTTTTGCAGGTACCTGGCTCTTCCTTGTGGGGTCGATTCTCTTCGCCGTTCGACCAAGCATCCGGTTGTTGCTTGAGCTTCGCCTGGCAAATCTTCCGGTGCCTCAAGAATTCCGGCCTTACGGTGCCGCACCGCTGAAACAAGAAACGACTTCATGACAAAAGGGTCTGGGCAGAATTCGACACCTGCATTGATGGTTCAGGGAACGGGGTCGAACGTCGGCAAAAGTCTGATCGTCGCCGGGCTGTGCAGGTTGTTCACCAACCGTGGTTTGTCCGTCCGGCCGTTCAAGCCTCAGAACATGTCGAACAATGCCGCCGTAACTGCAGACGGAGGCGAAATCGGACGCGCCCAGGCATTGCAGGCCATGGGCTGCAAGGTTCCATTGTCAGTTCACATGAACCCGGTACTTTTGAAGCCGGAGACAGACACAGGTGCGCAGGTCATCGTTCAGGGAAAACGCTTTGGGACCATGCGAGCACGTGAGTACGGAAAGCAAAAAGCAGAATTACTTCCAAAGGTAATGGAGAGTTTTTCAAAAACAGCTTCAGAAGCAGACATCGTGATCGTGGAAGGTGCCGGCAGCCCGGCGGAGATTAATCTGCGGGCCGGAGACATTGCCAACATGGGCTTTGCCGAAGCGGCGGATCTCCCCGTTATACTCTGTGCCGATATCGACCGGGGTGGAGTTATTGCATCTGTCGTCGGCACTCATGCGGTGCTGGACCCACTGGAGCAACAGCGGATAAGGGGCTTCTTCATCAACCGGTTTCGAGGAGATCCAAGCCTCTTCGATGACGGCATGCGCGAGATTTCCGATCGCACCGGCTGGCAGGGCCTAGGTGTTGTGCCCTGGTTCGGCGATGCCGCTAAACTTCCTGCCGAGGATGCTCTGGGATTGTCGGATGGTCTTGGCGATGGCGGGTTGAAAATCGTTGTTCCCGTGATTTCGCGAATTGCCAATTTTGATGACCTGGATCCACTACGTCTGGAACAAGGGGTGACCCTTGAGCTTGTTCAGCCCGGTGAACCCTTGCCGGGCGATGCCGATGTGGTTCTTTTGCCGGGCTCCAAATCGACAGTCGGAGATCTGGCCTTCTTTCGGGCGCAGGGATGGGACATTGATCTCAAGGCCCACCATCGTCGTGGCGGACACATTCTTGGTGTCTGCGGCGGATATCAGATGCTTGGCAAGACAATCTCGGATCCGGAAGCCATCGAGGGAGCGCCCGGAACCGTTGAGGGGCTGGGTTTCCTCAATGTCGATACGGTACTTACGTCGGAAAAGTCGACTGTTCCGGCAGAAGGAATTCACGTTGCCAGCGGAGCTGCCATCTCCGGATATGAAATTCATATCGGCCGCACAACCGGCGCGGACTGCAGCAATCCGATGATGCTGTTGTCCGGCAATCGACCGGATGGAGCGGTATCGTCTGACGGACGTGTTTATGGAACCTATGTCCACGGCCTTTTTTCAAAAGACTCTTTCCGCTCGGCTTATCTTGGAAATTTTGGCGTGAATTCCGAACTGGCTTATGACCTGAGCATCGACAAGATACTGGATGAGCTGGCTGCGCATCTTGAGAGCACGATGGATGTCTCTGCAATGCTGGAAATTGCGAAAAGCAAATAGGAAACGGTCTCCGACGTCGCTCGTTTCATGTTCACATGGTTAAGAATGCAATTGCTAAAACTGCAATCAGCAATCCTTGGATGCAAGACGCACTCACTATTACCAACAATGCACGCGAAATGTCATGCGCAGACGCGGCCTTCCTGCCGGACGGGTTCATGTAAGGGTCTTCCACCGTATATCCCGGATAGACTCGCGGCCCTGCGAGAGCGAGGTTCAAGGCACCTGCCATCGCGGCCTCGGGCCATCCGGCATTGGGTGAACGATGTTGGCCTGAATCCTTCAAGATACAGGACAGGCTATTTTTGATTGAGCCGCTTGCAATCGGGGCGCTCAATGCGATGAACAGACCGGAAAGTCGCGATGCCGGTAGGTTGATCAAATCGTCAAATCGAGCCGAAGCCCAGCCAAAGTCTGAATACTTTTCGTTCTTGTGACCGATCATGCTGTCGGCTGTGTTCACAGCCTTGTAGGCGAGAAGCCCAGGCAATCCGAGTACTGCGAACCAGAAAACCGGTGCCACCACACCATCGGAAAAGTTTTCCGAGCAAGACTCGATTGCAGCGCGGGAAACACCTGCCTCATCGAGCTGATTGGGATCACGTCCGACAATCATCGAAACGGCCCTTCGCCCACCTTCCAGTCCGCCCGAGACCAGTCCATCGCGAACAGCAGCCACGTGCAGATAGAGGCTTTTTTGGGCGATGAAAACAGCAGCGATGACCACGACAAGAATGTCACCAAAGGGAATGCGCTCGCAGACGAAATGAAGTCCGGCGCCTGCGAGCAAGCCACCAATCAACAGGAACACCAGGCTCACGAGCCCGCCGAGCCTACGCTGAGATGGCGAGAACGAAGACTTGTTCAGCTGTGCGTCAAGCGCTGAGATGACACGGCCGATCCATACAACCGGATGCTGCAGACGACGCCACAGCCAATCCGGGTCTCCGATGATGGCGTCAAGCAACAGGGCTGCCAGAAGCAGCCACAGGGCATGGTCGTAAATCAGCATCTGAGCTCGTTAGAGCTCTTTCTTGGCATCCGCAAGTGCTTCAGAAAGGCGTTCGAAGTTTTCCGGGCTTCCCGGAAGACCGAAACGTATCCAGGTTGGGGCGTAGTCGAAGATGCGCGTCCAGATGTGCCGGCGGGCCAGGGCTTCGTGCAGGCCCTTGGCATTGCGCAATCCTGCCAATGCGTAAAGAGGTGTACCGCCGAACACACTCAGTTCGCGTTCTGACAAGAGAACGGTGAGGTCTGCCATTTCCTCGATCAATTGACGGGTCATCTGGTCCTGCCAGCTCTCGTCGCGCAGGGCTTTGGTGCCGATCTCCAGCGCCGGACCGCTAAGGCACCAGCTTTCCAGCAGATCTGAAACGCGTTTCGTTACGGTGTTGGGGGCCGCGAGGAAACCGAGGCGAAGACCGGCAAGGCCGAAGAACTTGCCGAACGAACGAAGCACCAGAACATTCTCGTCAGTGATATGCGGCAGAAGGCTTGCACCCGGAACAACGTCCGCGAAGGCTTCGTCGATGACCAGGTAACCTCCGCGCGCGGTCAGCGTCTGCGCGATTTCCAGGAGACTTTTGACGTCGACAAGCTGACCATCCGGATTGTTCGGATTGACAAGCAGCACCACCTTGGCGTCCGCAGGAAGCGCATAGATGCTTGAGAGTTCCACCGGCGCGCGGCCTTCCCGGGTCCAGGCGGTCTTGTGACTGGTGTAGGTCGGTGAGGTGAGGGCGACAGGGCCTTCGGGCAGTATCAGCGGAAGAAGTGAAAGAAGCAGCTGAGTGCCCGGTGCGGCAACAAGGCCAAGTTTTTCCGGAACGTGATAGACCTGTCGAGCTGCAGATATGAGCCTCTCTTCGGCTACCTTCGCAGGAAGAGAAGACCATGCATTTGAAGAAATATCCTTCGGAATTGGATAGCTGTGAGGATTGATCCCTGTTGACAGGTCCAGCCAACCGTCTTGCGTGCCACCGAAGCGTTCGATCGCCAGTGTGAGGTCACCACCGTGTTCCACGAAATACTCCTTCCGCAATTTGGACCGGCCTAGAAAATGTCATTCGTTTCAACGACACATCGTTGCTTTCGGCCAGAACTACCCCATTTCGACAAGGAGGTCATGGCCGGATGCGACACCTCATTGTCAGAAACGCAAATTGACAGGGATTCTTCAGTTCAGATAATAGAACAAAGCAAGAACTAATAGATTTGATTGGTAGAAGGATCAGGAAATGGCAGGCAGCCGACGTACCCGGGAACTCAAGGATATCGATCGGCAGGAGGTCTTGCAGGCATTGGCACAGGCAAGATCTTCGTTGATCGAAGCCAGACGCTGCATGCGCCCAAGATCGGGGTTGTCCCGTTCGGCTGAAGCTGTCATTTCGGAGATTGACGATTTCGCCTATGTTCTGACCGGGACAAGGGATCACTTTCATCTGAAGGCGCACGGAACACCTGCCAGAAGCGACCGAAAATCAGACTGAACCAATTTGTCAAAGACCGGCTTGGGTCTCGCTGATCAGGTGGTCGACGATTTCGTCGAGCATCTCTTGCGGTAACAAGCCTTCTGGGGCAGCTGTCTTTGCAATTTTCAGCTGCTGCTCCGCAGAGGTTCCTCGCTGAGCAATGACACGGACATGTTCAAGATCGGCCTCGCAGCCAAAAAAGCTTGCGTCGGGTCTGACCAGTTCGATCATCTCCTCAACCAAATCGACAAACGCGACGGGTTCGTTGCGGCCGAAGTCTATCAGATTGGCCTCCGTGCCGTGCCTTTGTGCCTGCCATCGGTTTTCCGCCAACAAGAAGCGCGAATACCGGCGCCAGCTCTGATTTGCGCGGCGCAGCCGGAAGAGCATTCGGCAAAGGCATCGGTAAAGGGCGGCGATGGCTATCGCATCATCGAGGCGGGTGCAGACATCGGTAACTCGCATTTCCAGGGTCGGAAAGCGGTTCGATGGGCGCAGGTCCCACCAGATCTTGGTGGCATCTTCAATCACGCCCGCTCGCGTCAGTATGTCGACAGTGTGTTGATATTCATAGTAACTCTCGAATTTTGGAGGCAGTCCTGTACGCGGCAACTCGTTGAAAACCGACAGCCGATATGATTTCAGCCCGGATCGCCGGCCTCGCCAGAACGGGGACGAGGTGCTCAGTGCAAGCAAATGCGGCAGAAAGTAAGCCATCTGATTGAAGAGCTCGATCCGCAACTCATCATCTTCAATGCCGACGTGAACATGCATGCCGCAGATGACCATTCGCTTGACCACGACTTGCATGCTACGGGCAATTTCATTGTAACGTTGCTTGTCTGTATGCGGCTGATCCGTCCATTCCGCAAACGGGTGCGTTGACGATGCGATCGGAGCGAGATTATAGGCAGCGGCTTCCCGGGCGATGGTCTTTCTGAAGTAGGCGAGCTCCGCGCGAACCTCTGAAAGGGTCATGCAAACTGGAGTGCCAACTTCAATTTGGCATCGCAGAAACTCGGGGCTGACCCTGCCTTCGAGAGCGCTTTCGCAAGTAGAGAACAGCTCCTGCGGAGGGGAGCTTGCCAATTTCCGGGTTGTTTTGTCGACCAGAAGGTACTCTTCTTCAACGCCGATACTGAAACTGGGTTCTTTCATTACAACAGCATCAGCAATTTCCTTACCCGCGGTCAAGAAAAAGGTGATGTTTCACTCAGGCGCGAGTCTTGCGCACGTGTTCGATACTCAGGTTAGGAGTTCTGGAAATGTCCACAGGCAGATGTCGCCGCAATTCCGGACAGTCTCCGGAAAATCGGCTTTCAATCGAAATCCGCTCTTGACCTTCCTCCATAACTGATTGATAAGGCGCGGCACACCACCAAGGGGCCCTGTGGCGGAGTGGTGACGCAGCGGATTGCAAATCCGTGTACACCGGTTCGATTCCGGTCGGGGCCTCCATTTCCAAGACATTCAGGTTTAAGTTCAATCTCGCCGGAAAAGCGGGCAATTGAAAGTTTGGCCTGCATCAAAACAACGCGGTCAATTTCAGCGAGTTGCCGACGGAATTGCAAGAAACTGTTGCTTCGACAGCTTGTCAGGCCGCCATTGCCTCGTTAATGAACGGTCTCAAGAGGCGCCGGGCAACCGGCATGTCAAAGTGAGGGCCGATATGACGGACTTTAGCCAGTCCCGCCGCAAGATGGTGGACAACCAGTTGCGAACCAACGATGTGACCGACCACCGTATCCTCGACGCGATGGAGACGGTGCCACGGGAGCGTTTCGTGCCCGCTTCAAAAAAGGCTATTGCCTATATCGACGAAGACCTGCCGATCGGCCCGGTTGATTCCGGACGCGTTCTGATGAAGCCTCATATCTTCGGCAAGCTGGTTCAGTTGGCCGAAATACAGGAAGGCGACGTCGTGCTGATCGTTGGCGCCGGTACAGGATACAGCTCTGCTGTCATATCGAAACTGGCGGCGTCTGTTGTTGCCCTGGAGGAAAATGAAGACCTGGCAAAAACTGCCACGGAGGGCCTGGTTGACCTTGGCATCGAGAACGCTGTGGTCGTTGAAGGTCCACTTGTGAAGGGGTACGCCGCTGAAGGGCCGTACGATGTCATTCTTGTCGACGGAGCGGTTGAAGTGCTGCCGAGCACCTTTACCGACCAGTTGAAAGAAGACGGCAGGTTGGCAGTCATCGAAGGGCGTGGGGGAGCAGGTGCTGCTCGGCTCTATCAAAAGTCAGGTGACGTTGCGAGCAGTCGATTCGCGTTCAACGCATCGGTTGCGATCCTTCCCGGTTTCGCAAAGGAAGCCGAGTTCGTTTTTTAAACCTTGAACCGCTTGTTTGAGTTCCAGAACGCCCGCCGACCCTGGTGGGCGTTTCTCGTTAAAATAGCAGGATTTCTGCGAAAAGGTTAACAGACTTGTTGCTATTTGGCCGCACTCTCAGAAAAACCGACAATCTTGTGATCAACGAGCTCTCAAATGGTTGAACAATGAAAGCCGTCAGTTTACTCAACATGTTCAAGTAGGTTGACGTTGACCCGGAAGGAGTGTGGGGTGTCTGGCCGATCAACACCAAAGGCATTGGTTGTAACGTTGGGGCTCATGGGTGGGGTAGCCGCTAGCGTTTTGACAGGTGCATCCTTTTCCGCTGCGAAGGCGGAGACTATCTGGGAATCTCTGGCACTTGCTTATGCCAACAATCCCACTTTGAATGCGGCGCGCGCGCAGTTGCGTGGTGTCGATGAAAACGTTCCGCAAGCTCTTGCCGGCTGGCGTCCGACCGTTACTGCAGGTGCATCTGCTGGCCGAATCCGTTCCGGCGTGGATAGCTTCGTCGATTATCGTAACAACGCGTCGATCTCCATGACGATCAGTCAGACCATCTTCCGCGGCTTTCGGACGATCAACTCCACGCGTCAGGCAGAATCTGTTGTCCGTGCTCAGCGTGAAAGTCTGAACTCGACTGAGCAGGATACTCTTCTCGACGCAGCCACGGCTTATGTAGATGTGATCCGGGATACGGCGCTGGTTTCATTGCAACGCAGCGACCTAGCCTTCCTTCAGGAACAGGTGAGAGCCGCACGTGACAGGTTCGATGTCGGTGAAGGTACTCGGACTGATGTCAGCCAGGCTGAAGCGCGTGCGGCTGAAGCGCGCGCAAGTCTGAACACCGCGCTCGCCAATCTCAATACAAGTCGGGCTATCTACCGGCAGGTTGTCGGTATCGAGGCCAACAACCTTTCGGCTGATACAAGAATCAGCCGTTATGTTCCGAAGTCGGTCAACGAGGCTCTTCAGCTCAGCGAGACCAACCAGCCTCTGATACGTCAGGCAGAGCATCAGGTTGACGCTGCGATATTCAATATCAAGGCGATCGAAGGTGAACTGCTGCCAACCGTTACCTTGGATGGCAGCATCTCCCGTAGCTGGGGATCTTCGTCCACCGTTGATATTACGGACAACGCCCAGATATTCGGTAACGTTAGCATTCCTCTCTACCAGGGCGGTGGTGTGTCATCACGCGTGCGTCAGGCGAAGGAATCTTTGGGGCAGACGCGGTTGCAGCTCGATGTGGCGCGCGATCAGGTTCGGGCGAATGTCATTTCCGCTTGGGGAAACTATCAGGCAGCCGAGGCCTCAATTATCGCCGCGCAAGCAGCAGTTGAAGCACAGAAATTGGCGCTTGAAGGTGTGATCGAAGAGCAGCGTGTGGGGCAGAGAACGACTTTGGACGTGCTCGATGCACAGCGTGAACTTGTTACCCAGCAGTCGAACCTGGTTACCGCGCAGCGCAATCGGATCGTGGGTGGCTATCAGTTGGTTGCTTCTGTCGGCCAGCTTGATGCCGGGTCGCTTGGTCTGAACGTGGCGCGATACGAGCCGAAGCAGCATTATCAAGCTGTACGCGATCAATGGTTTGGTCTGCGGACACCCGACGGCCGGTAACCTGCTGGCATAATGGTCTAAAAGAGCGGCTGAAACGATATGCGTTTCAGCCGCTTTTTTGTTTGCTGCAACGTGTGTTGTGCAAAGCTGCAGTCCACAGCCCTATGGTGTCGGTTCCGATTTCTGGCCGGGCCGGTCGGAGACTTTCAAGGGGAAAAGACATTGTTAACGAATGTGCTGACTTTGCGCATGTGGCGTTGAACCGCATAATTTCGGTTAACGAATCATTCAGGTGCGACCGGGTGTTGCGTGAAGTGACCGAGAAGTACGGGGGAAGTCATGGCTGAGGCGAAGAAGGCTGAAGAGCCGTCGATGGAGGAAATCCTCGCATCGATACGCCGGATTATCTCCGATGAAGACGCCCAGGGAGCAGAGGCTGAAGAAGCCAAGGCTAGTGAAGAAACAGAAACTCCAGCAGAAGAGGCGGCAGACGAGATGGACGGTGCCTCCGAAATGTCTCAGGACGACCTGGACAAGCTGTTTGATATGGACAGCGATTCAGGTGGCGATACGGTAGAAGACGATTCTGAAGATGCTGATGACATGGCTGCCGCAATGGAAGCGGACGCGGCAGAAGATGAATCGGACGATGACGTCCTGGAGCTGACCGAAGAACTGGCTGTTTCTGAAGACGACACCATGGAAATGGTGGAGGGACTGGCCGAAGACTTCGATAGCCCGGAAGGAGACTTGTCCTTTGCGGAACCGCCTGCACCGGAGCCGGAACCTGAGCCAGAAATCGAAGTCGAGCCGGAGTTTGAACCGGCCCCCGCACCGGTTTCAACAATTGCGACGACACCGGTCCCTGAAGATCTGCCGACCGTAGCGGATGATGCGCCGCTCACCTCAAACAACACCGGTGAAGCCGTTCATGCTGCGTTTGACAATCTCTCCAATATGTTTGTCGGTTCCCAGGCGCAGACTGTGGAAGAGCTGGTCAAGGAAATGCTGCGCCCCATGCTGAAGGCCTGGTTGGACCAGAACCTGCCGGGAATGGTGGAGCAAATGGTTCAAAAGGAAATTCAGAGAGTTACGCGGCGCAGGTAAGAGAACCTGGCGTGGGATCAGTGCAGGGGTAGCCGGAGACGGCAGCCCCTGAACCTGTTTTTGGCGATTTCAGTGCACATATCGTACCACTCACAGCCATTGCATGCATGTCGCAGTGCGCCGCGAGCAAACTCGTTCCTGAGCAAGTCGATATCTATTTTTGTCAGGATTAGGACATTTCCCGGCTCAATGTGTTTGCCAAGGCTTCGTCCAATATCCATCAATGCCTGGCGGTCGCGATCGCGAACGCTTTGATTGTGACAATGACAACCAGGTTCTTCGAGCATCGGTTGGCAGATTTCGTCCGGTCCATTGATCAGGGCAATTTCTTCGCCTGCGTTCAACCGCTTAACGATGAGATTGTAATTGTCGACGAAGGCAGGCGTGTATCCCTTGCCGAGATAGGTCAACATACAAAGCAGATGATGAGCACGAATTGAAACGGACATGCTGCGTTTATTGCAGGAATTGGCGAGCAGCCCAAGTCCACATGTTCACTGCTTTGACATTCTCAAATCAAAAGCAGCAATTTGGGTGACTAAGGCTGTTGACTTGAGCGGACGCATCCGATTTACACGGGAACTCACGATTTTCTGGAAACTTTCCCCTTTGAGTGACCCAAATGCTGGATAAGACCTACGATGCGGCCAGCGTTGAGCCGCGGATTTACGAAACCTGGGAAAAAGCGGAGGCCTTCAAGGCCGGTGCTGGCGCCAAGGATGGCGCACCTGCCTTTTCCATCGTAATTCCGCCTCCAAATGTGACAGGCTCGCTGCATATGGGCCACGCGTTGAACAACACGCTGCAAGATGTGTTGATCCGCTGGAAGCGCATGCAGGGGTTTGACGTTCTCTGGCAACCTGGAACCGATCACGCTGGCATTGCGACACAGATGGTTGTCGAGCGCGAGCTGATGGAAACACAGCAGCCGGGCCGCCGGGAAATGGGGCGCGAAGCTTTCGTCGAACGTGTCTGGGAGCAGAAGCGCAAGTCCGAAGGAACAATTCTCGGTCAGCTTAAACGGCTTGGTGCATCCTGCGATTGGAGCCGAACCGAGTTCACGATGTCGCCCAATCTATCAGCGGCTGTTCTGAAGGTCTTTGTAGATCTCTATAACGAAGGGCTGATCTACAAGTCCAAGCGGCTAGTGAACTGGGACCCGAAATTCGAAACCGCGATTTCGGACCTTGAGGTCGAGAATATCGAGTCCGACGGCCACATGTGGCACTTCAAGTACCCGTTGGCCGGTGGCGAAACCTATGAATATGTCGAGAAGGACGAAGAGGGGAACATCACCCTCCGCGAAACACGCGACTATATTTCAATCGCCACCACGCGTCCTGAAACCATGCTCGGTGATGGCGCTGTCGCAGTTCATCCGGATGATGAACGTTACAAACCGATTGTCGGCAAGCTCTGCGAAATTCCTGTCGGTCCTAAGGAAAGACGCCGCCTGATCCCGATCATTACCGATGAATATCCCGATCCGGACTTTGGCTCGGGAGCGGTCAAGATCACCGGGGCGCATGACTTCAACGACTACGGTGTTGCTCAGCGAAACAAAATCCCGATGTACCGTTTGATGGATACCAAGGGAGCCATGCGCTCCGATGGTGCACCATACGCGGAAGAGGCAACAAAGGCGCAGGCGATTATTGATGGCGCTGTGATGACGATCAACGAGGTCGATCTCATCAACATCGTTCCTGACGACCTGCGCGGCTTGGATCGTTACGAAGCGCGTAAGCGTGTAATTGAGCAGATTACAGCAGAAGGGCTCGCCGTCATGGTCCCGGCGGATCATCCGGACGTAGCCTGGATGAAGGGGCAGGCGCCGGACTGGCATCCTCTTGGGCGTGCAATCGTCCGTCCGCTTGAAGCCGATGTCGAAGGACCTGTAGAACTGCCTCTCGTCGAGGCAAAGAAGATCATGCAGCCGTATGGTGACCGGTCGAAAGTGGTCATCGAGCCTATGCTGACCGACCAGTGGTTTGTCGACGCCAAGAAACTGACCGAACCAGCGTTGCAGGCGGTTAAGGACGGTTCCACGAAGCTGATTCCTGGAAATGCCGACAAGATCTATTTCAACTGGCTCGACGACATTCAGCCATGGTGTATCTCACGTCAGCTTTGGTGGGGGCATCAGATCCCGGTCTGGTATGACGAAGAAGGCAATGAGTACTGTGCCGAGACCGAAGAACAAGCAACTGAAATGGCAGGTGGAAAATCGCTGACAAGGGACGAGGATGTCCTTGATACCTGGTTCTCGTCCGCCCTTTGGCCATTTTCGACGCTTGGTTGGCCGAATGAAACACCGGAGCTCGAGCGCTACTACAAGACCGATGTCTTGATCACAGGTCTAGACATCATCTTCTTCTGGGTTGCGCGGATGATGATGCAGGGCATCCATTTCATGGGCGAAGTTCCGTTCCACACGGTCTACTTCAATTCGATCGTTGTCGATGGCAAGGGCAAGAAGATGTCCAAGTCGACGGGCAATGTCATCGACCCGCTGGATCTGATTGACCGTTTCGGGGCTGACGCGACACGTTTTGCCCTTGCCAGCCAGGAAGTGCAGGCACGCAGAATGTTGCGTATGTCCGATCAGGCGGCAGAAGGCGGGCAGAGGTTTGCCACCAAGCTCTGGAACGCATCCAGGTTCGCTGAAATGAACGGCTGTGCGCGTGTTGCTGGATTCGATCCCGCCGCGGCTCAGCATACGTTGAACCGTTGGATCGCCACAGAAATGGGCCGTTGCATTACCGAAGTAACGGACGCGTTGGAAGACTATCGGTTCAATGACGCGGCAGGCGCGGTCTACCGTTTCACCTGGAACACGTTCTGCGACTGGTACCTGGAGCTGGCCAAGCCGATCTTCAACGGAGAGGATGAGGCCGCAAAGGCGGAAACCCGTGCCACCACCGCTTGGGCCATCGACGAAATTCTGAAAGTCTTGCATCCATTCATGCCGTTCCTGACGGAAGAGCTGTGGGAGCGTCTTGGCGATGAAGGTGTGAAGGCTGACGAACTGCTGATGCTGACAGCTTGGCCGGAGGCCAAGGTTTCCGATGACCAAGCAGCTGCGGAAATCAATTGGCTGGTTTCATTGATTTCCGAAATCCGTTCGGTTCGTGCAGAAATGAACGTTCCGGCCGGGGCAAAGGTCGCGGTTGTCATCACTGGAGCCAATGACGAGACGAAAGCGCGTCTGAAAACGCATGAATCTGCGATCTTGCGACTGGCGCGTGCTGAAACGGTAAGCCTTGCGGACACTGCACCGTCCGGCTCTGCCCAGATCATCGTTGGCGAGGCTACCATTTGTTTGCCTCTGGCTGGTGTCATCGATCTGAATGCTGAAAAGGCGCGACTGGCGAAAGAAGTTGGCAAGCTCGAAGGCGAAATCTCCAAGGTCGAGAAGAAACTCTCTAATCCGAAATTCGTTGAAAAGGCGCCGGACGAAGTGGTTCAGGGTGAGCGGGAGAAAGTCGCCGAGTCGAAAGAAAAACTTGAAAAGGTCCAAGTTGCTCTCAACCGTCTGGCGGAGATCGGCTAACTGTCCTGGTTGGCCCGGATATGGCGATTGTCTTTTCCGGGCCGCAATTAGGTGCTAGCGCGTCGGCGAAGAACTTAAGTATGCTTGGCACCAGAGAATCTTTCGAGACTTGATGGCGGGATTGTCTGACACAATGAAAACAGCAATAAGAGTTTGGGCGGCAGCCGGCATTGCTGTTGCTTCCGTTCTGGGGCTGACCGGTTCCGTTTCGGCTGAAAAGATCGAGAACCCGGTCGCTGTCTTCTCCGGTCTCGACAAGATTACAGGCCGCATCATTTCATTCGACGTTTACATTGGTGAAACGGTACAATTCGGCGCACTTCAGGTGACGCCGAGGGTCTGCCACACGCGCCCTCAGACGGAATCGCCTCTTACGACGGGATTCGTCCAGGTTGATGAAATCACGCTCAATAACGAAGTTCGCCGGATCTTTTCCGGTTGGATGTATGCGGCAAGTCCCGGTCTTCATGCGGTCGAGCATGCAGTCTACGATATCTGGCTCACCAATTGTAAGCTGGCTTCGAATGTGCCGCCGCCAGAAGACTATGCCGGGCCACCCATTCAAGGGGTTGTGGCCGAAGGGGAAGACCCCCTTGCAGGTCCGGACGATGGCGTCAATAGAGGACCGGGAGTGCCGCGAAAGAAGCCGTTCCAGGGATAGCAGTCTGGCGGTTCAGTCCAGTTTGCGAGAAGGATATCCCGGTCGCCTTAACTCAAATCCCGTTTTGCTTTTCTGAAAGCCTGCGCGTTCGTAAAATGCGTGGGCTTTTTGGTTTTGTGCACCCGACATCAGCATGATCTTGTAGCAACCTGACTGCCAGGCGCTTTGCTGGGCAGTTTCCATCAAGCGTCTGCCTATGCCCAAGCCTCGATACTCAATCCTTGTGACGACATTTTCGATTAATGCGTAAGGTGCACATCCACGTGTCAGATTTGGAATAACGATAAGCGTGAGTGTTGCCAAGAGCTGGCTTTCCAGAGATGCAACCAGAACCGTCAGACCCGGGTGTGCGAGCATCTGGGCGAAGGTTGTCCTTTGCAGATCCTCCGAGGCAACGTGATCGTCGGAGCTGAGGTTTCTGTAAAGATCAACGAGGCCGGCGAAGTCGTCGAGCCGCGCCGGACGATAGTCTGGAGTGTCCATGAATTGGCTGATTTTATGATCGAATGAATGACTGCAGATTTAGCGGATTGAAACGGGTAATTCGGTGGTTCGCAACGAGCAAAGAAAAACCCGCCGTAAGGCGGGCTTTTCAAGCAAGGGATATCAGTCTACGTCGATGTAGTCGTCAGGCGTCAGCCCCAACCGGCCGTCGACATAATTGCCGCAACGTTCCAACAGGTCATCCATGTCATTCTCAAAGAAGTGATTGGCGCCTGGAATGGTTTCGTGGTCGATCACGATGCCTTTTTGAGTTTTCAGCTTGTCAACCAGGGTCTGAACATCTTTCTGCGGCACGACCTTGTCGTTGTCGCCATGAACGATCAGTCCGGATGATGGACAAGGTGCCAGGAACGAGAAATCGTGCAGGTTCGCAGGCGGAGCAACGGAAATGAACCCTTCAACTTCCGGGCGGCGCATCAGCAGCTGCATTCCGATCCAGGCTCCGAAGGAGAAGCCGGCAATCCAGCATGCACGTGCATCAGGATGGACGGTCTGAACCCAATCGAGCGCCGCTGCCGCATCCGACAATTCGCCCTGTCCGTGATCGAAAGTACCTTGTGAACGCCCAACGCCGCGGAAATTGAACCGGAGCACCGCGAAACCGCGCCGCGCGAACATGTAATACATCTGATAAACAATTTGATTGTTCATCGTCCCGCCAAATTGCGGGTGCAGATGCAATACGAGTGCGATGGGGGCGTTGCGTTTTTTCGCGGGGTGGAACCGGCCCTCAAGCCGGCCCGCGGGACCGTTAAAGATCACCTCAGGCATGAAGCGCTATGTCCTTGTCATATTGTCGCGCCGCGAAGTGGGGCGCGGGAAATTGAGTTCTGGATACGTGGTTTCCCGTAAGTCTAAACTTGACTCTTAGCCTCCAAGTTTCTAGAACCCTGTTTAGAATTATTCGAAAGTTCGCATCATCCCCCGAAGGCAGACGACACTCGGTTCGACCGGTTGGGGGTGTTATCGTCATCACAGCGGAAAATTTCAAGTTTTTCGAACATGTGCTTGGCATTTCAGCAAATTTTCGAACTGAACTCAACGTTGATCTAAGGTTTCGAGGTGTCATGCCGCGTCGTTCCGCTCCGATCTATCTTGACCACAACGCCGGCGCACCTTTGCGCGCCAGCGTTCGAGAGGGCATGATCGAGGTCCTCAGCGACACCGGAAATGCTTCATCTGTGCATTCGCACGGTCGCAGGGCGAGGGGGCGTCTGGAAGCAGCACGGGAAAGTGTCGCGCAGCTTTGCGGAGCCAAAAATCGCGCCGTGACTTTCGTCTCCGGCGGCACTGAAGCAAACATGACCGCACTGACATCTACCTGGCGGGACCAGGGGGCTCCAGTCTACCTCGACAAGCTGTTTCGAAGTGCCGTTGAGCACCCGTCCGTCGTGACCGGAGGCCGCTTTCCTGTTGGGGATCAAGTCGTTGTTCCGGTGGACTCAAACGGGATCGTTGTGGCTGAAGCCTTGAAAGATCTATTGGTGGGAGCTGAGCCAGGCCTCGTTTCCGTCATGGCCGCAAACAATGAGACCGGTGTCATGCAGCCCCTGCAAGAAATTGGGGCGATCGCGAAAGAACATGGTCATTTCTTTCATGTGGATGCGGTTCAGGCAGCTGGCCGATTGCAGATTGATCTGGATGAGTGGCAGGCAGACATCATCACTCTGTCCGCCCACAAGTTTGGCGGACCTCAGGGAATTGGGGCGGTTGTCGCAAGAAGTACTGCGCGTGTTCCGGCCCCACTGATGATCGGCGGTGGACAGGAAAACTGGAGTCGCGGCGGTACAGAAAACGTTGCTGCAATCGTTGGCTTCGGAATTGCTGCGCAGGATGCTCTTGAAGAAGTGTCCGATGTGAGCCATTTGGCAGAGTTGAAATCGAAACTCGAGCTTGGACTGCGTTCTGTTTGCCCTTCAACCGTGATCTTTGGTGAGACGGCACCGCGATTGGCGAATACGTGCTGCTTCGCAGTTCCAGGAATTCCGGCAGAAACGGCATTGATCGCTTTCGACCTTGAGCGCGTATCGGTTTCGTCGGGTTCGGCATGTTCTTCGGGCAAAGTGTCGGTTTCGCACGTGCTGACCGCCATGGGTGTTGACGAACCGTTGGCACGATGTGCGTTGCGGATCAGCATGGGGTGGGATACGTCGGCGTCGGACATTGACCGGATTTTGGAGGTCTGGCCGCAGATCGTGGATCGGTTGAAGCCCGACGCACGGCACGAGGCCGCATAAGAGTTAATTCGGCGAACTTTCGCCATTGAATGAGCAGGTCGAAGTTTCTTCCTGCAGATATTAGTGGAGCGGATACGGGATCCGCTGAATGGAGGCAAAACATGCCAGCTGTACAGGAAACCATCGATCAGGTGAAAGCCATCGATGTTGACCAGTATAAATACGGCTTTGTAACGGATATCGAGTCGGAAAAGGGCGCCAAGGGCCTGTCCGAGGAGACCGTACGGTTTCTTTCCGCCAAGAAAAACGAACCGGAATGGATGACGGAATGGCGGCTCGACGCCCTGCGCCGGTTCAAGCAGATGGACGAGCCGAGCTGGGCGCGTGTCTCCTATCCGAAGATCGATTTTGACGACCTGTATTACTGGGCTGCCCCGAAATCCGTCGAAGGTCCGAAGAGCCTCGACGAAGTCGATCCGGAATTGCTGGCGACTTATGAAAAACTCGGTATTCCACTCGCCGAGCAGGAGATTCTTGCAGGTGTTGAGCCGAAGAACCGAGTGGCTGTCGACGCTGTTTTCGACTCCGTTTCCGTTGTCACCACGTTCAAGGAAGAGCTGAAGAAGGCTGGCGTCATCTTCTGTTCTATCTCCGAGGCGGTTCGCGAATACCCCGACCTGGTAAAGAAGTATCTTGGTTCGGTTGTACCGGTAACAGACAACTACTATGCGACGTTGAATTCAGCGGTCTTTTCCGACGGTTCCTTCGTTTACATTCCGGAAGGCGTACGTTGCCCGATGGAACTGTCGACGTATTTCCGCATCAATGAACAGAACACCGGTCAGTTCGAACGCACTCTGATTATTGCCGAAAAGGGATCATACGTTTCGTATCTGGAAGGGTGCACCGCGCCTCAACGTGACGAAAACCAGCTGCATGCGGCAGTAGTCGAACTGGTCGCGCTCGATGATGCAGAAATCAAGTATTCCACGGTTCAGAACTGGTTCCCAGGCGATAAGGACGGCAAGGGTGGCATTTACAACTTTGTGACCAAACGGGGCGATTGCCGCGGCAAAAACTCGAAGATTTCCTGGACTCAGGTTGAAACTGGCTCTGCGATCACCTGGAAATACCCGTCCTGCATCCTGCGTGGTGAGAATTCCCGTGGCGAGTTCTATTCCATCGCGGTTTCCAACGGCTACCAGCAGGTCGACAGCGGAACCAAAATGATCCACCTGGGCAAGAATTCCTCAAGCCGGATTATTTCCAAGGGAATTTCGGCAGGCAGGTCCCAGAATACCTATCGTGGTCTGGTCTCCGCCCACCGCAAAGCGTCGCACGCGCGAAACTTCACCCAGTGTGATTCGCTTCTGATCGGACAGGACTGTGGTGCACACACGGTGCCTTATATCGAGAGCAAAAACGCATCGGCTCAGTTCGAGCACGAAGCGACAACCTCGAAGATCTCGGATGATCAGATGTTCTACTGCCTGCAGCGCGGGTTGTCTGAAGAAGAAGCTGTTGCCCTGATCGTCAATGGTTTCGTCAAGGATGTGATCCAGCAGCTGCCGATGGAGTTCGCTGTCGAAGCTCAGAAGCTGATCTCGATCAGCCTGGAAGGATCCGTGGGCTAAAGCCTGCTTACAAGGAATATGATTGAGGCTGAACAAGCCCAAAGATTTACGAGGAAAAATCTCAATGCTTGAGATCAAAAACCTGCACGCGCGCATCGCGGAAGACGAAACTGAAATCCTGCGCGGCATCGACCTGACCGTCAATCCTGGTGAGACCCATGCGATCATGGGCCCCAATGGCTCCGGAAAATCTACCCTTTCCTACATTCTCGCAGGCAAGGACGATTACGAAGTCACCGAAGGCGAAATCCTCTTCAACGGTGAAAACATGCTGGAGATGGAACCGGACGAACGTGCAGCGGCCGGGATGTTCCTTGCATTCCAGTATCCGATCGAAATTCCGGGTGTTGCAACCATGGAGTTTCTGAAGACGGCCATGAATGCGCAGCGCAAGGCACGCGGTGAAGACCCGCTATCCATTCCTGATTTCATGAAACGCGTCAAAGCTGCTGCAGCGCACCTGAATGTGTCGATGGACATGCTGAAGCGCCCATTGAATGTTGGTTTCTCTGGCGGCGAAAAGAAACGTGCCGAGATCCTGCAAATGTCTTTGCTGGAGCCCAAATTGTGTGTGCTTGATGAAACAGATTCCGGTCTTGACATCGATGCGCTCCGCATTGTCTCAGAAGGCGTCAACAAGCTGCGCTCGCCGGAGCGGGCCATGGTTGTAATTACGCACTACCAGCGTCTGCTTGATCACATTGTGCCGGACGTCGTGCACGTCCTGTCAAAGGGCAGGATCGTCAAGACGGGTGACAAGGATCTGGCGCTCGAGCTGGAGAAAAACGGCTACGCCGATTACGTCGACACGGCTGCCTGAGGGAGCGACGGGACATGAACGTTAGCATACCCATCAACCATACGAAGGCCGAAAGCGACCTTTTCGATCGTTTCGACAATGTGAAGGGGGCATTGCCTGGCTCCGTCGCTGTCGCAGCAATGCGCGAGGCGGCGATCGACCAGATCCGGGAAAAGGGACTGCCCCATCGGCGGGTCGAAGAATACAAGTATTCCGATCTGCGTGCATTTCTGAAGTCCGCAGCGCCAATGGCAGCAGCGGCTGAGGCGGACGCTGTAAAGGCTCTTCTGGACGCAGAGAACAGCTACGGCGATTTGGACCGGTACCGGATCGTTATCGCGAACGGTCGGTATGTTGCTGAACTCTCGGATGTCAATGCGTTGACTGCCGAAGGTGTTTTGATTGCAGACATCAGTGAAGCGCTGACCGGTGACAATGGCGCCCAACTGCTCGCGTCACCAAAATCCGGACCCAATGATGGAATCATCGCGCTCAATACTGCGTTCCTGCAGGGGGGAGTCGTAATCACCGTAAAAGAGGGTGTGGAGATTTCTAAACCTGTTGAACTTGTGCAGGTTGCCACAAGTGCTGGAGCGCAGGTCACAAGAAACAATGTCTCGATTGGCAAGGGTGCCAAGGTTCGATTGCTGGAAACGTTTCTTGGCGAAACCGGCGAAGGCGAGCTCAACACGGTGTTTGACTACAGCGTGGCCGACACTGCCTTTCTGGCCACAACACGGCTGATTGCTGGTAAGACCGACGCCGCCCGTCTCTACACTTCGATCGCAACGATCGGTGCAGAAGCGGAGCTCAAGTCGCTTGGTTTCATTGCCGGTCCGAAGTTTGCGCGGAACCAGCAGTTCGTCGAATTCACCGGCGAGAATTCGGAAGCGAAAATCTACGGCGTCTCCATGGCAGGCGGTGATGATCTGGCGGATCAGACACTGGTGGTCGATCATGCAGTGCCGCATTGCAACAGCCGCGAATTCTTCAAGACGGTTCTCGATGGACGCTCGAAAGGTGTCTACCAGGGCCGCATCAATGTTGCGCAGCACGCACAAAAGACCGATGGCGAAATGATGACCCAGGCTCTTCTTCTTTCCGAAGAAGCAGAGATGGCCAACAAGCCCGAGCTGGAAATCTTCGCTGACGACGTCATCTGTGCACACGGTGCAACAAGCGGTCAGATTGATGAAGACCTGCTCTTCTACCTGCGTGCACGAGGTATTCCCGAAGATGAAGCCAAAACACTGCTGGTTCTGGCATTTCTATCCGAGGCTATCGAAGAATACGGCGAAGAAGACGTTACCGACAGGTTGGAACAGCGCGTGCGCGACTGGCTAGCCGGTCACTGACCGTCAACTTGCGCTAGGTCATTGCCGAAAGAGTTTCGGCTTTGCATATCTCGGCCGTTTCCGAACCTCCGGTCCGGAAACGGCAGGAATTGGTCAAGTGACACAAGGGACCGTGTCACGGCTTCACGGATTGATTTACGAAGGAGTAGCGCCGGATGACCGTCGCGACTGCAGAACAGACAACACAGGTTGGCGGCTACGACGTTGAAGCCGTGCGCAAGGATTTTCCAATTCTTTCACGGGAAGTCTACGGCAAACCGCTTGTCTATCTGGACAATGGCGCATCTGCGCAAAAGCCGCAGGCAGTCATTGATGCGGTGACGAATGCATATTCCAATGAATATGCCAACGTTCATCGCGGCCTTCACTATCTTTCCAACACGGCCACAGACAACTATGAAGCCGCACGGGAGAAGGTTCGCCGGTTTTTGAATGCGAAGTCCGTGGACGAAATCGTCTTCACCAAATCGACCACGGAAGCGATCAATCTGGTCTCCTACGGTCTGGGTCCCGACTACTTTCAGGAGGGTGACGAGATCGTATTGTCGATCATGGAGCATCATTCCAACATTGTACCGTGGCACTTCCACCGTGAACGCAATGGCGCGAAGCTGAAGTGGGTTTACGTAAAAGAGGACGGGTCATTCGACCTGGACGCATTTCAGGATTCATTGAGCGAAAGAACCAAGCTCGTCGCGATGACCCAGATGTCAAATGTCCTGGGGACGGTGGTCCCGATCAAGGAAGTCTGCAGGATTGCGCATGAGCGCGGTATCCCGGTCCTGGTTGACGGAAGCCAGGCTGCTGTGCATCTGCCAGTCGATGTTCAGGATCTCGATTGTGACTACTATGTCTTCACAGGACACAAGGTTTATGGCCCTTCGGGTATTGGGGTCCTGTGGGGAAAACCTGAACGGTTGAACGCGCTGCGTCCGTTCAATGGCGGTGGCGAAATGATTCTGGATGTGACCGAGGACCTGGTCACATATAATGATCCTCCGCACAGATTTGAAGCCGGCACGCCGCCGATCGTTCAGGCTATCGGATTGGGTGCAGCACTTGACTACATGGATGCATTGGGGCGGGACAACATTGCCCGTCACGAAGCTGATCTCAGGGCATATGCGCACCAGAAACTCAAAGAGATCAATTCACTCAGGATTTTCGGAGATTCGCCGGACAAGGGAGCGATTGTTTCCTTTGAGATCCAGGGCGCACACGCCCATGATGTCGCGACGATTATCGACCGTGCCGGAGTTGCGGTGAGGGCAGGGACGCATTGTGCGCAACCGCTCTTGGCAAGATACGGTGTAACCTCTACATGTCGGGCAAGTTTCGGGCTCTATAACACGCGCGAGGAAGTCGATGCGCTGTATGAAGCTCTTTTGAAAGCTCAGAGCTTTTTCGGGTAAGGACGAACCCCTATGGAAAACGCTACAACGATTGACACCAACGCGAATGGTGAAGAGTTGCAGGCTGAAGTTTCTGCCAAAAGTGCAATTCCGGCAGATGAACTGGACAGGCTTACGACCGACATCATCGGTGCGCTGAAGTCAGTTTACGATCCGGAAATCCCTTGCGATATCTACGAGTTGGGTTTGATCTACAAAGTGGATATCGATGATGACCGGTCCATCAACATCGACATGACACTGACGGCGCCTGGATGCCCCGTCGCTGGTGAAATGCCTGGTTGGGTTGAAAACGCTGTTTCGGCGGTCGCCGGCGTGGGCCCTGTGAATGTCGACATGGTGTTTGACCCACCCTGGACACCGGACCGCATGTCCGATGAAGCCAAGGTCGCTCTCAACTGGTATTGAGTAGTCAACCTTTTATCCGATAAGCTGAAACCCTATATCAGGTTTTGGAACGCACGGACCAAACGAGGAAAGCATGGCTGCCGGAAAATTTCAGGTCATGACATTGACTGACACTGCTGCCGACCGAGTGCGCGAGCTTGTCGAAAATTCTGACAAGAACGCTATCGGTCTGCGTGTCGGCATTAAAAAAGGTGGCTGTGCTGGCATGGAATACACCATGGACCTGGTCGAAGAGGCCAAGTCAGGTGATGATGTGGTCGAAGACAAGGGGGCAAAGCTTTTCATTGACCCATCTGCGGTTCTGTTCCTTCTGGGAACGGAAATGGACTTCGAAGTCACCAAGTTCCGCTCCGGTTTCGTCTTCAAAAATCCGAATGAAGTCTCGGCCTGCGGTTGCGGTGAATCCGTCTCTCTGCAGGCTGCGGACTTGAGCGCGTTGGCGCGCTGATAGGTTTGTAGTTCAGCAGCTCTTTTCCAGAGGAAATTCATGAAACTGTTCGAACGGCTTAAAGCCGATGCGGCGCCGCAATGGGCGGACTACACCCAACATGAGTTTGTCCGTCAATTAGGCGATGGTTCGTTACCTCTGGAATGTTTCAAGCACTACTTGGTTCAGGACTATTTGTTCCTGATCCAATTTGCCCGAGCCTACGCTCTGGGCGTTTACAAGAGCCCCTCAGTTTCGGATATGCGGCAATCGCTGGAAGGTGTGAAAGCAATCCTTGACGTTGAGCTTGAACTGCACATTGAGCTCTGTGGCAAATGGGGAATGTCTCGCGACGAGATCGAAAACGCTCCGGAAGACACTCCGACAATGGCCTACACGCGCTTTGTTCTCGATGCGGGGATGTCGGGTGATTTGCTGGATCTTCAAGCTGCACTGGCCCCATGCATAATCGGGTATGCGGAGATTGGTTCCAGATTGACCAACGAAGGAGCGGATCGGGAAGGTAATGCCTATCGGCGCTGGATACAGGAATATGCCGGGGAAGCGTATCAGGATCTCGCCAAAGGCTTTGCGGGTTGGTTCGATGAGACCGCCGAGCAGGTGCTAACGGTAAACCGCTACCCGAGGGTTCTGTCCTTGTTTGAAAAGGCTTCGCGGCTCGAAAGTGATTTCTGGCAAATGGGCTTTAGCGCTAAGCGCCGGTAAATAGGTTGCCCGGCTTCAAAATTCCGATTCGCTCGGAGAAGCACCGGGCAAGCTATTGAATTCAAGCAACGTTTTCCTGGTCGGAAGAACCGCCTAGGTCTAGCTCTGTTCGAACCAGATTGCGGCCGGCGTTCTTCGCTGAGTAAAGCGCTTCATCAGCGCGCGACAGAATGGAATGCGCGGTGTCCATCTTCTGATAGCAGGCAATGCCAACAGAGATGGTAACGCGGCCAAGATTCTCCCCGGTAGAGCGTTTCACCAGTTCCTTCGACATGACTGCCGTGCGAATGCTCTCACCGATCTTCTTCGCTTCTTCCAGATCGGTGTGCGGCAGAATGATTGCAAACTCCTCGCCACCATACCGGCACGCGATGTCCTGAGCCTTGATATTTTGCTTCACAGCCAGGGCAACAAGGCGCAGGACCTGATCCCCGGTCTGGTGACCGTAAGTGTCGTTGAACTTTTTGAAGTGATCGATGTCGGTCATCAAAAGCGCGAACCCGCGACCGCTATCGCTCGATTGATCGGTAATCTTTTCGATCGAGTTTTCGAAATGTTTGCGATTGTTGAGCGTCGTCAGTTCGTCAGTAAGCGACTCGTACCGAATAGCCTCAAGCGCGGACTGCAGGCTTTCAATGTGTTTCTTGGATTCCAGCAGTTGGCTTTCCAGCTTACGATTTGACGTAACTGCGTTCTGCGTAGACTTCACAAGATGAGTTACATACATCTGAAGCTTTTCGGGGTCTGCGACGCTCTTGATCTTTTCACCGGCTTGTTCGAGCGCTGCTCCGTAATCGGATGTGGCGTCGGTGCACAATTTGATTGAATCGACGAGTTCTTCGACTTCCCGGGAAACTTTGGTTCCGACTTCGTCCAGGCGGTCACCCAATCGGGTAGGGGACAGAAAGCGCCCATAAAGGGTTAGCATCTCGTCTGTGCTGATCCGGCCGTTCTGCTTGACCGAGTCATTAACTGCACGATTGAGACCCTGATTGTAGCCAGCAGAATATGTGTACCAAAGTTCATAAGAACGCGGATACGCCGGCAGCGTGTTCTTCTTGATATAACTAATAGCGGACTCACCGTACTTGATGGTCCGCTTATGGTCGTCTTCGTCCGCCATAAAAATCTCTCACTTAAGCTCCGCGAATCCGCCCCACACGGTCGCAAAGTCTAAGTTTAAGATGCTGATGTAACGCTTAAGGAGCGGTTAAGCTTAAGGCGAAACATTGACAAAAATCGCAGTTATGAAGCCTTTTTCGGCCGAGGTTCACGTAGAAGGAACGCAGGTATATGAACCCCAGGGCTGAATGCCGGTTCCATCTTTTCATTTCTGGATTTCTTGCCGGAAGATTTTTGCGGAAGATTGGATACTGGAACCGGGGTCAAGGCGTCCTGCTGCTCCTCATTGACGTTCTTGGAAGTGTCGCGTGATTTCGATTGGGAGCGGCGACGCCCAGATGGCTTTGCCTGATCCGCATCATTGTCGTTGCTGGTTGTGTTGCTGCTTTTGGCGGATTTACCGGCCTTCCGCTTGGCTTTTCGTTCCTTTGCAGCCGCTTCGAAGTCAATCGCATCGCCTTGCCAGTCGATGGATTTTTTGATGAGAGCTTCGATGGCTTCCAGATATTTCTTATCTTCGCCTGTCACCAGCGTAAATGCGGACCCGCTTCTTCCAGCTCGGCCTGTGCGACCGATTCTGTGAACATAATCTTCAGCGTTGATCGGCACGTCGTAGTTGAAGACATGGCTGACTTCCGGAATATCCAGACCGCGCGCTGCAACATCACTTGCAACGAGTAACTTGATATTTCCTTTGCGGAAATTATCCAGCATCATCATGCGTGTCCGCTGGTCCATGTCACCATGCAGGGCGCCGACATTGTACTCGTGGCGTTCCAGGGACCTGAAAAGCGTTGATACGTCTCGTTTGCGGTTGCAGAACACGATTGCGTTCTTGAGGTCTTCTGCACCTTCCAGAAGCTCGCGCAATGCAGCACGTTTCTCATAGTCCTTGGAAGGAGAAGCCTTGAGCTTCTGGGCGACGTTGTCAGCGGTTGAAGATGTTGGTGCAACTTCGATGCGTGCCGGGTTCTGCAGGAAGGTTTCCGTCAGTCTCTGAATTTCAGGCGGCATGGTTGCTGAGAAAAACAGTGTCTGTCGCGTAAACGGGATAAGTTTGCAAATCCGTTCGATGTCGGGAATGAAACCCATGTCCAGCATGCGGTCGGCTTCATCGATCACCAGGATTTCAACACCTTGAAGAAGGAGCTTGCCACGCTCGAAATGATCGAGCAGGCGACCTGGAGTGGCAATCAGGACATCCGTTCCCCGGTCGAGTTTCTTGTCCTGTTCAGCAAATGAGACGCCGCCAATCAGCAGGGCCACGTTCAGCTTATGATTGGTGCCGTACTTCTCGAAGTTTTCTTCCACCTGGGCAGCAAGTTCACGGGTAGGCTCGAGAATGAGTGTTCTCGGCATCCGCGCCCGTGCACGGCCTTTTTCAAGCAAGGTCAGCATCGGCAAAGTGAAGCTTGCGGTCTTGCCTGTTCCGGTCTGTGCGATGCCGAGTATGTCTCGGCGCTCCAGCACTTGCGGGATCGCCCCGGCCTGAATTGCCGTGGGTTCTTTATAACCAGCTGCTTCAACTGCAGCGAGGACCTTCTCGCTAAGACCGAGAGTATCAAATGCCATGGAGCGTTTTGCCCAGATGTTGTGATTGTAAATCGAAAGCACCTTGGAAACCGTCGGCGCCAACGTGCGCACACCCTACATTCATGGGCACAGGTGTCAATGCGCCGTTGAGGTAAAATATCAAGAAAATCGAGTATTTCTGCTCCGATTTTGCCAACTCAGTTAATAGAGCAACTTGGTTGCATTATGAAATCCGTACGGAACATTACTAATTGAAGGGCAAAAAGCGACCGCAAGCCGCCCGGTTAGCTTTAATGGCAAAGCATTTCCAGTCGAAACCAGGGAGCCTGTCAGGCCGGTAGAGCTGATTGGGAGTAGAACAGGTTGTAGTCTGCCTTGTACCGCCGCTGGAGCTTTCTGCTCAATGCTTCATCTGCAAATGAGCTCAGAGTATCGCCTGAGACAAAGTCCGATACTTGGTAGCCTGCTGCTGTCTTTGGTCGCTGTTGTAGCGCACTTTCAGACAAAAATATTTCGAGCGAAGTATCAAACTGCTCTAGCTGCAAAACTATGTCTGCCGTCATGGTGCCCTTGTAGGTCAGCGTCGCTTTTTGACTTCGAAACAGATTGTCTGCGTCCAGATCTGATATGCCAGAAATGTGAGCCACGAATTCAGCCGGTGACATTGCTTTGTCGAAATATCGCTCGCTGTAATAGGAGGGTAGGGGTTCCTCGGTGAGGATGATCTTTTCGTAGCAATAGGCAAGCCGATGAAGTGGGTCTTGGACCCAAGCGACAATCTTCATGTCGGGGTATCGGCGCTTGAGTTCACGAGCCGTCAGCAGCTCAACATTTCCATGAAACAACTGGCGTTCCAAGTTACTCGCTTGAAGGCCCGAGCCTCGTTTGAGAGCAGGCACACTGAAGTTACCGGCCAGGTAGTTCAGAATGGGGGCCAATACGTGAAACGCCGGCTCAGTTGCCCGCGCGTACGCGATGTCGTGATCTGGAAATGCCAGGTAAACATGATTTCTCAGCGGTCGCCGCCGCTTGTCAAACATCGCATAGACCCGGTTCAACATAATACAAGCCCGGTTGTTGAAACGAGAAGCGGCGAAAATTGCATGCGGCCACTTCTGCCTGATAAACAAAGTTCAAACAAAATACGCGTGGTCTCTACTAGATATCAAGATCTTCGGCGAATTCTGCATTTTCCTGAATAAAGCGAAAGCGTGCTTCCGGCTTGTTGCCCATGAGCCTTTCAACCGTATCGTTGGTCACGGCTATCGCCTCTTCGCCCACGTCGACCTTCAGCATGGAACGCTTTGCCGGGTCCATGGTGGTTTCCTTCAGTTGTGCTGGCAGCATCTCGCCAAGGCCTTTAAATCGGCCTATTTCCACCTTGGACTTGCTCTTGAAGACGGTCTCCAGCAATTCATCCTTGTGCGCATCGTCGCGGGCATAGAGCGTCTTTCCGCCCTGGCTCAGACGATAGAGTGGAGGGACCGCCAGGTAGAGGTGTCCACCGCGAATCAGTTCAGGCATTTCCCGGTAAAAGAAGGTAATCAAAAGTGATGCGATATGGGCGCCGTCGACGTCAGCATCCGTCATGATGACGATCTTTTCGTAGCGTAGATCGGTTTCCCTGTATTGCGAACGGGTGCCGCAGCCGAGAGCTTGAATAAGGTCCGCGAGCTGTTGGTTGGCGACCAGTTTGTCCCGGCCGGCATTTGCAACGTTCAGGATCTTGCCACGCAGTGGAAGAACGGCCTGGTTGGATCGGTTTCTTGCCTGTTTTGCCGAGCCGCCCGCCGAGTCGCCCTCGACGATGAAGAGTTCAGTGCCGTCGGATTGATTGGCGGAACAGTCGGCCAGCTTGCCGGGAAGCCTGAGTTTCCTGACTGCAGACTTGCGTGCAACGTCCTTTTCCTGGCGGCGGCGAAGGCGTTCTTCCGCACGGTCGATCACCCACTCCAGAAGCTTGTTGGCCTGGTTTGGAGAAGCTGTGAGCCAGTGGTCGAATGCATCGCGGACAGCTGTTTCTGCAATCCTTGTTGCTTCGTTCGTCGCAAGCTTGTCTTTGGTCTGGCCGACAAACTCAGGCTCGCGAATGAAAACCGATAGCATGCCGCCCGCTGACGTCATTACATCATCACCGGTGATGATGCTGGCTTTCTTGTTGTTCGTCAGTTCCCCATAGGCCTTAAGTCCGCGCAGCAGCGCATAACGGAAACCTGCTTCGTGGGTCCCGCCTTCCGGCGTCGGGACGGTATTACAGTAGGAATTGACAAACCCGTCACCTGCGAACCAGCTGACTGCCCATTCCACGGATCCGTGTTTTCCGGTTTTGTCGGTTCGGCCGGCAAAGACCTCGTCCACAACCCGGCGTTCCTTGGTCAGGCGCTCTTCCAGAAAGTCCTTCAGGCCCCCTGGAAAGTGGAAAACAGCCTCTGTGGGCGTTTCGTCCTTCTCCGAAATCAGATCGGGCGCACAGTGCCAGCGAATCTCAACACCGCCGAACAGGTATGCTTTTGAGCGCGCCATCTTGAGCAATCGCGCAGGCAGGAAGCGGGCGCCTTTGCCGAATATCTGTTCGTCGGGTTTGAAGCGGACCTGGGTGCCTCTTCGGTTTTGAGTGTCACCAACCAGTTCCAGTGGGCCTTGGGGGTGCCCGCGTCTGAAAGTCTGCCGGTAGAGTTTCCGGCTGCGCGCGACTTCAACGACCAGTTCTTCGGAAAGCGCATTGACAACGGAAACGCCGACCCCGTGCAACCCACCGGACGTTTCATATACCTTGCTGTCGAACTTGCCGCCCGCATGAAGCGTCGTCATGATGACTTCGAGAGCTGACTTGTCCTTGAATTTCGGATGCGGGTCGACCGGAATGCCGCGCCCGTTATCGGTGATGGTCAGGTATCCGTCGGCTGTTAAATTGACGTCGATCCATGTCGCATGACCGGCAACAGCTTCATCCATCGAGTTATCGATAACTTCCGCGAACAGGTGATGCAGAGCCTTTTCATCAGTCCCGCCGATATACATGCCTGGTCTGCGACGGACCGGTTCGAGACCCTCAAGGACCTCAATGTCTGCAGCTGAATACTCATCGGGAACCGGAACGGCCGTCACTGGACGCGACTTTTGCGGCGTCGGAGCTGTTACCTCCTGCGTCATTGGGGTCGAGACCGCTGCATTGCCAGCAAATAGATCGTCTTTTGCGCTCATTCCAAATCGCCTGATGGGGTTTGTAATTCTGTTTCCCGAAGTGTCTGCGCCGTTACCTACACCGAATCACATCCAATTTTGAAGGACAAACATAGAACGGGAAAGGAATTTGGCCAAAACCTTCCGTTTTCAACAGCGAACTCGTCCATCTTGTCCTGGAAACCGATCGTCAACCTGATTGTGTTTTGATGGAGTGAATGCCGCAAGTGGGGCAAGGGGCAAAAATTGTGCTAATTCGGCAACACCTGAAAACAGAGTCGTGTCGCAGCTGTCTGAAACACCAAGCTGCCCATGTTCGGCCATGTTTGCCCATCACCCGTTGCGCTATGATCTGATCAGTTGGCTGCTTTCAAATTGTGGCAGTGAATGAAATGGATCGGACTGAGGAAACAGTAAAAGGTCTCATTTGGGCCCAGAATGGCCCAACTTAGGCCGAATTGATTGGCCATTTTAGGCCTTCAGAACAAATGGTTCACAAGCACGCAGCTTCGTGAACTGATGAGAAGACACATGCGCTTGGCGCGGACAAATAACAAGATCGCAAAGATCGTCCGTCGCACCGAAAATGTTCGGCCGATGGTGAATAGTGTAACAGGGATGCAAAAGAAGAGTTCAATGCTTCGACGCCTAGGAAAATCGGGAGCTTTGCTTGGCGCGTTGATCGTCGTTGGCCTGGCGGGGCCGGCATTGGCTTTTGATGGGAAGCCCGCAGTCGACAGTTCGATCGGCCCGGGAGATCTATCCCCGACCGAGGCGCTTCGCGCGGGGGTGCGGCAATACAACGAGGGCCGCAAAACCGAAGCTTTGTCGACTTTGCGCTACGCCGCAGAGAACGGTCAGCCCAGCGCGGCCTGGAAACTTGGCGAGATGTACGCCACCGGTGATGGTGTCCAGGAAGACGATCTCAAAGCATTTCAATACTATAGTCAGATTGTTCGCGAGCACGGAGAAGACCGTCCCGATGCGCCCGATGCTCCGTTTGTTTCCAGCGCTTTTGTCGCTCTCGGCTCCTACTACCTCAACGGTATTGACGGCGCAGTCCCGAAAAACGAGGCGCGCGCGCGGCATATCTTTACCCATGCCGCATCCTATTTTGGCGACGCCGAAGCTCAGTATGAACTTGGTCGTATGTACCAGAACAGCAACAGCCGAATGGCGGTACGGTGGTACAACCTTGCTGCGTTGAAAGGCCACGTCGGGGCACAGGCCAGGCTGGGCGAAACGCTGTATACGCTCGGATCATCAGAGAAGAAAAAGGCGCGAGGTCTGATGTGGATGACAGTCGCCCGTGAGCAGGCTACTGGTGCGGAAGCTGGATGGATCCACGACATGCATGAGCAGTATTTCGCTGTGTCTCCTGAGCCGGTTCGTGAAAAAGCGCGCTCGCTTGCAGATGGCTGGATCGAGCAGAACCGCCCGGATATGCTGACAGCACAACAGCTTACCACGCAGTAGCCAGTAGTCCGCAGTCGCAGAACCGCTTCTGCATTGATCTCAGCACTCTTTGATTTTCGTGGATCCGGCTTATCCGGTCTTCAGCTCATCCGGCTTTACGGGCGTGATTGGGGCTTGGGGAGCTTCATCCGCACCTTTCAGCATTTCGTCTTGCAGATTCGTGACCGGGCAGGGGGCGTTGCTTATTTGCCACGAGGTGTTGTTCAAAACCATCTCGCAGGTTGCCATCTTCAGGCCACTCGGGCTTTTCAGGCAAATCGATTCACCCAGGCCATAGTCTTCACCTTGGTATCTGCAGGTGCATGAGACGTTTTGAGCATGAGCAGACGCAGCGAAAACAACCGCGGCCAGGGCCAGCAATGTTGTGAGATTAATGACTGAAGTGGCCGCATTGCGCTGTCCGGTCTGCCTAAGAGCTGCCGGAGATCTGGTGTATCCGCTTGTTGCCGGTGCGGAATTGGTGCGGCGGTGCGTTATCCCATGATCCAGAAAGAGTACCATGGTCGGCACTTACTGCAAGCCCGGGCCGGACACAGCACGCTTCGGCCAAGCTTTGTGCTAAGTGCCTACATGACACAAAATATGGATTTGAAACGCATTACGCGGCGAGGGTGACCCAGACGGGAACGTGGTCTGAGGGCTTTTCCCAGCCGCGAACATGCTTGTCTATACCGCAGCCGATCATGCGGTCGGTCGCCTGTGGCGACATGAGAATGTGGTCAATTCTAATGCCGTTGTTCTTCTGCCAGGCCCCAGCCTGGTAGTCCCAGAAAGTGAAGGTCTCGGGCGCTTCGGTGCAAGATCTTACGGCTTCCGTCAATCCTAGATTGGCAAGTGTCCTGAAACGTTGACGGCTTTCCGGTTGGAAGAGTGCATCGTCCAGCCAGTTTTTCGGGTTCTTGGCGTCGATCGGATCAGGAATGACATTGTAGTCGCCAAGAAGCAGAAAAGCCGTTTCATCCTTAAGTCTGCGCTCAGCATGGGCGATCAGGCGGTCCATCCATTCGAGCTTGTAAGGAAACTTTTCAGTTCCAAGAGGATTGCCGTTGGGAAGATACAAACAGCCGAACCTGATGGCACCATGATCCGTTGATACGCTGGCTTCTATATAGCGTGCTTGTTCATCCTCATCGTTGCCCGGTAGCCGACGCTGGACATCTTCCAGCGGGCGCTTGGACAGGAGCGCGACACCATTGAATCCCTTCTGGCCGTGGGTCTCAACATTGTAGCCGAGGTCTTCAAAGGGTTGACGTGGAAAGTTCTCGTCGACCGATTTGATTTCCTGAAGGCAGGCGACGTCTGGCGAGGTTTCTTTCAGCCACTCAAGAACCGTGTCGATCCGGGCCTTGACGCCATTGATGTTCCAGGTCGCAATTTTCATGAGCAGGTAGCCTCGGGTTCAGGTGAGCCGGGGCTACCGGCCATACGGATATGCGCTTGGAAAGCGTCAGATGGTGAAACTCGTCCCGCAGCCGCAGCCGGCCACCGCATTGGGATTGTTGATCTGAAACGACTGACCGATCAGGTCATCAACGAAGTCGATTTCCGATCCGCTCATGTATTGCAGGGAGATGGAGTCGATCAAGACGGTCGCACCCGTCTTTTCTATAACGAAATCATCGTCTTCACTGTTGCTGACAACGTCGTACTTGTATTGCAGGCCGGAACAGCCTCCACCTTCAACGCTGACACGCAGCATGCTGCCGGAGGGTTCTTTTGACAAAATTGTCGCGATCCGCTTGGCAGCCCGTTCGCTGACTGTTACTCGATTTTCAAGTACTTCGGTCATCTTTTGCCGACTCGCTTAAGCTCGCCCTTCAAGAAAGAGCGGTAAATCTGATTTAAGCAGATAAGTATGTTTTGGGATCGCTCACGTCAATGTACTGCGTTTGGCTGTGATAGGTTAATACACGGGGATGTCTTTGAACGATGGCTGGAAGCAAATGAAAACGGACATTGGATTTGGCGCGCAATCCCGTGCGGTCTACGCGGAAAATCCGTTTGCAAGTCGTGGACGATTGTATCCGGAACCGGAGAGTCCAACGAGAACACCGTTTCAGCGTGATCGTGACCGGATTATCCATTCTTCCGCGTTCAGACGTCTGAAGCACAAGACTCAGGTCTTCGTCTACCACGAAGGCGATCATTTCCGAACGAGGCTGACGCATACGATTGAGGTCTCGCAAATTGCCAGATCACTGGCGAGAGCCTTGCGTCTGGACGAAGACCTTGCTGAATGTCTGGCGCTTTCTCACGACCTGGGTCACACGCCTTTTGGTCATGAAGGGGAAGACGTCATGCATGAATGCATGGCGCCCTTCGGTGGGTTTGACCACAACGCGCAGTCCCTGCGTGTCGTGACCCATCTGGAACAGCGTTATGCCGAGTTCGATGGCTTGAACCTTGCTTGGGAAACGCTTGAAGGCCTTGTGAAGCACAATGGACCGCTGGTTGACGAAAGCGGAGCACCACTTGGCAAATTCAAAGGCGGCCAATTGCCCTTTGCCATTCGTGACTACGCCGTAAAACAGGACCTGCTTCTTCATACCTGGCCGGGGGCCGAGGCACAGGCAGCAGCCATCGCTGATGATATTGCCTATGACGCCCATGATCTGGACGATGGGTTGAGAGCCGGACTTTTCGCCATTGAGGACATGCGTGAAGTTCCTTACCTCGCGCAGATCTTGACGGAAGTGGATCGGAAGTACCCTCGGCTTGAGGAAGGCCGCAGGATCCATGAGATCGTCCGACGGTCAATCACCAAGATGGTGGAAGATGTTATCGCGGAAGGGATGCAGAACATTTCGGCGCTCGACCCGCACAGTGCACAGGACATTCGTCTGGCAGGTCACTGTCTTGTCAAGTTTTCCGATGAAATGGCGAGTGCTGAAAGGGAAGTAAAACGGTTTCTGTTTGCACGCGTTTATCGCCATGAGGACGTTCTTGCGGTGCGAAAACTCGTTGCCCAGGTCGTGAGAGACTTGTTCGACAAATTCCAGAAAGACCCTGGCCAGATGCCGGAACCGTGGAACATCGGTCTTGTCGAGTTAAGCGACAATGATGTCGCGCGTCGGGTCTGCGATTACATTGCCGGCATGACCGATCGGTATGCAATTGAAGAACATCGCAGATTGTTTGACGACACACCGGATTTAGGGTAGGCGCTTGAGCGAAATGTTATCCCCGTAACGCCGGAGGCAGGGTCCTCTGCTGCGCACGGGGCATTTGTGTTTGCAATACTAAAGCCGATCGGTGCTCTATGAATATCTTCGCGGACTTCACTCAACGTGTTAAAAAGTCTCTTCAAGAACTTGAATTGAAAGACTCTGGTGGAAATGCACCGGACCTGTCACGTGTCGTCGTTGAAGCGCCTCGCGATCCGGCTCATGGTGACTTTGCAACCAACGCAGCCATGGTTCTGGCTAAGCCGCTCGGCGCGAAGCCCAGGGATCTGGCGGAAAAGCTCGTCGACAAGCTGAACGCCGACCCGGACATTACCGAAGCAACCGTTGCCGGACCGGGCTTCATCAATCTGCGTGTTGCGCCCGTTGTTTGGCAAAGAGTTCTCGGCAGCATTCTGGAACTCGGGCAGCAATTCGGCTCAGTGCGGATGTCTCCGGCTCCCAAGGTGAACGTCGAATACGTATCGGCAAACCCAACCGGACCGATGCATGTGGGTCATATTAGAGGTGCGGTCGTGGGAGACGCCTTGGCCAACCTTCTGTCCTTTGCAGGGGCCGATGTCGTCAAGGAATACTACATCAACGACGCGGGTTCGCAGATTGATACGCTGGCGCGCAGCGCTTTCCTGCGTTACCGCGAAGCGCTTGGCGAGGACATTGGTGAAATTCCGGCAGGGCTTTACCCGGGGGACTATCTGGTTCCAGTAGGAGAAAAGCTAAAGCAGGAATTTGGCGAGAGCCTTGCTGAAATGGATGAGGCCGATTGGCTGCCATTGGTCAAAGAACGGGCAATGGCAGCGATGCTTGATCTGATCCGCGAAGATCTGGCCGCGCTTGGTGTGAAGCACGAAATCTTCTTTTCGGAAAAATCCCTTCATGCACGGGAGAATGACAGCGGGTCGAAGATTGACCACATGCTAGAGGGGTTACGCCAGAAAGGCCTGGTTTACGAGGGAACCCTGCCGCCGCCAAAGGGACAGGTACCTGAAGACTGGGAAGATCGCGAGCAGACATTGTTCCGCGCCAGCGACTTTGGTGACGATACCGACAGAGCTCTCAAGAAGTCAGACGGTTCCTATACCTATTTCGCCGCCGACGTAGCTTATTTCCAGGACAAATTCGAACGCGATTTCCAGGAAGCCATTTACATACTCGGGGCTGACCACGGTGGCTACGCAAAGCGTCTGCAGGCCGTCGGCAAAGCCGTCTCGGATGGCAAGACCGATGTCATTGTCCGTTTCTGCCAGCTGGTGAAGCTGATGCGGGATGGCGAACCGGTAAAAATGTCCAAGCGTTCCGGCGACTTTATCACTTTGCGCGAAGTCGTGGATGAAGTTGGCTCGGATCCGGTTCGTTTCATGATGTTGTTCCGCAAGAACGACGCTCCGCTGGATTTCGATTTCAAGAAGGTTACGGAGCAGTCCAAGGACAATCCTGTTTTCTACGTACAGTATGGCTACGCTCGGTGCCGCTCTGTGATGAGGCAGGCAGCAGAAGAACTGTCGGGTACGGATCTTGGTGAAGCATCCTTGTCTGCTGCCGACTTTACTTTGCTGGACGATAGCGGTGAACTTGAGTTGATTGCGAAAATGGCTGAATGGCCGAAAGTGGTGGCGGCAGCAGCAGAAACACATGAGCCGCACAGGATCGCTTTTTATCTGCATGAACTGGCAAGTTCTTTGCATGGACACTGGAATCGTGGCAAGGAAATGCCGCATTTACGTTTTATTGACGCCGGTAACTCGAAATTAACCCTGGCACGTCTTGCATTGGTTCGTGCAATATCTCTGGTGCTTGCTTCAGGTCTTGCGATTCTCGGCGTTAATGCTCCTGAAGAAATGCGCTAGATTTAAACATAGTCTTGAGTGCCTGGAAATCGAAGGCACAATGACTGAACTGGACCGGTTTTCGTAAAGCCTATGTCGGAAGACAACGAAACTAAGCGACCTGACTTGCATGCACCCGAAAACAGATCGGGTGGAGATCGGCCGGCTGTGGAAGATCCGCTGGTCGAACTGGCACGGATTGTCCATAAGAACAAGCAATCGGGGGCGAATGTGAGCAGCGGTCGCGTAGGCAGTACGGATTATTTCGCGGATCTGGACGATTTTTCTGGAGACGATGTCAATACAGCCGACAGTGCAGCTGATCGTGTAGAACCCTCGTTTGCGAATTTTGTTGGCCAGCCGGAAACAGACGGTCAAAGCGTCGACAGTGCTTCTGAACCGATTGCAGATATTACGCCGACGGTTGAAGCCCCTTCGATTGAACCTGGCGCATCGGGCCAAACAGAGCCGTTTTTCCGATCTGGTGTGACGTCGATTGAAAATCCAGAGCCAGTAGAAACTGAACCGCCGAGCTCAAACGTTTCACCTCTGTGGCCAAAAGCGCCAGAGCCGCAGAGCCTTAGCGGTGCTGTTTCCTCTGCTGCAAAAGTGAATGTCCACCCGGATTTTGGATCACCGGTTCATGCCTATCAGGTCAACCCGGTCGGTTCGGAACAACCGGATGCGGTGGCCACCGTAGAAGAGACCGGTCTCGCTCCGTCCGTTTCGCTTGACCTGGAACAAAATCTCACTGCGGAACTGGAAGACGAACTCATTGGTGCGTTTCGTCAGTCGGTCGATGACGAAACGACCGAGGATGAGAAACACTGGGCCCCACATGTTCCAGAAGAACGTGATCTGGTAGAGAAAAACCCGGTGGCAGGTCCACAGCCGGTCGAGCACATTCCGGAAATTTCTCAACAGATTTTCCCTCGTCCGACGGTGGAAATTGCCGAGGAAGAGGAAATCAACCTGAATGCTGTGACTGCGGAAACGGCTCCTCAACCTGTGGCTCCGCCGGTTGAGCATGAGGTTTCTGGATCAGAAGAACAAGGACCCGCGACAGAGGCTCCCGTCGTCAATCTGAACCCGCAAACATTTGCCGTTACCGAAGCGATCAGCAAGGCAAAGCGGCCGACGATTGATGAAAACGATCTGTTTGCCGCACTAAATCCGGCTCCTGTCAGTTTTGACGCGGAACAACAATCGGTTGCCCAGCCAGAAGAATCCGAGCAGCCGAAGCCGGCTGGCATAGATGCACTTTTTGCCGATCTTGAATTTCCGGACCCAGCAGAAAGAAAAACTGCCCAGACAGAAGCTCACGAAACTGTCGCCGAAACTTCCGCCTCCGAGATTGACGATATGACATGGCCAGCTGCCGCGGAGGCAGTGCCACAGACGGAAGAAGATGAGACACCGCCACCGCCTGAAGGGTACGACCTGGATGCGGTTGCACGTGCAATGCAGGAAAGCGATCCCAGCCTGACTGGGGCAGGGGTGTTGCCTCCACATCCGAGTGCTGAAGAAGCCGTTGTGCCGCAAGCGAAGGAAAAGTCGCGACGCGGCATGTTCGTGGCTGCTGGCGTATTGGGTGTCGCTGTGCTCGGTGGCGCCGGATTTTTCCTGTACGACGGTGGCTCGGTTCAGGTGCCAAGCGGGCCTCCGCCGATCATTAGTGGATTGCAGGAACCGTTGAAGGTCTTCCCGGAGCAATCACAGGCTCAGACGAATGATAGTGCATCCAAGCTGATTTACGATCGTGTTGACGGCACAAGCGAGATTATCCCGGGTGAGCTTATTCTGCCCGAAACTCCGCAACCTGCAGAACTGCCTCCTGCACCGGCAGGAAGCGATGGAAGTGCTGAGCTCGTACCAGGCTCGCCGAAGCGTGTAACGACCTACAAAGTGCTGCCGGACGGGACGATAGTATCGGAAAGCGACGCTTCGACACGTGCTGCAGGGACCCAGACGCCTACACCAACGCCGACCCCGGTAACCACGGCGGATGCGGGAACGCCGAGAGTGGTTGCGACGACGCCCTCTATCTCGGGTGATGCAGCGCAGGCACCTGATGTTTCCAGTCCCGAACCCGTTGTTTCAGCGCCTGCAGAGCCTTCTGTTCCAGGTACGCAAGCTGAACCTGCTCCTGTCCTGCCAGGAGCTTCGGATACACCTGCAATCGTTGCAGATGAAACGCCTGTTCAACCTGCCGTCAGCGAACCGGTGGCACCGGTTCCGTCTGTCCTCCCTCGCAAGAAGCCTGCCGCACCTGTTCAGGTGGCCAGCGCACCGGTGACGCAGACAGCACCGGCACCAATCGTTCAAAACGATGGGCCGCTTAATCTGTCCCAACCAGCTAGTACACAAGCACCTGCGCCGGCAGCAACAAGCAACGAAGTGTCTCCTTCCGGAAACATTCCCTCCGGAACTTATATCGTACAGGTAACGTCGCAACGCTCAGCTTCGGCAGCATCTGATGCATATGCAGGCCTGCAGCGTCGGTACCCTTCGATTCTTGGTAATCGAAACGCGGTTATCGTCCCGGCGGATCTCGGTGACAGAGGCGTCTTTTACCGGGCGCGAATCCCTACTGGATCGCGCGATGAAGCCAACTCTCTTTGCCAAAGTCTTCAGGGGGCAGGTGGCGACTGCTTTGTCCGCCGCCAACCCTGACGCAGCTTTGGCCAATCTCTTGACCTGTTGAGTGGGCGCCGTATTTCGGAGCGCTCACTCAGCTGCAGTCAGCGTTGACTTCTCAAAGCAACCCAGAAGAGACGGGCTCAGATCTTTGTAGATCTGCACAATCGCATCAATCGCCTTGCGAACTGCCGGCTCGCGGCGCACATCTCGGTGAACGATGATGTGTTCTGAGTAAGTGAGTTCGGGAAGAGGACCGGTGAGGGCGACAAGTTCCGGCTGAGCGTCTGCCATGAAGCAAGGCAGCAGCGATAGTCCGGTTCCCGACACGGTCATGTTCATCAGCGTAGTCATGGTGTTGGTGCGCAGGCGTGGACGGGAGATGCCGTGAGCCTCCATCCAGCGGGCGTGCGATGGATACCAGAGATCATCGGGCGTGAAGCCCAGCCAGTCGCACTCAGTGTACCTGTCTTCGGTTCTGGACGTGGGATGACGGCTCACAAAAGCTTCGGACCCGTAGACCCCATAAGCCAGTTCACCCAGTTTTCTAGCTATCAGTGTATCCGTTTCGGGAAGACAATTACGAATTTGAAGCTCGATTCCCCTGGTCTGGTGGTCTGCATGAAGGTGGCTTGAAATAATCTCCAGCTCCACACCATCAAGCATTCGACTCAGGTCCTGAAAGCGATCTGTGAGAACCCTGGCTCGCACCTCATCGACCGCAACACGTACAACCTTGAGGGCAGCGCCTGACAAATCAGGAAGAACCCTGCAGGCAGCATCAGCTTTTTGACGCATCTCTGCAGCCAGAGGAATTAGCCGTAAGCCCGCTTCCGTAGGCTTTAAACCTGTTGGGGTCCTGTCGAAGAGGCGGGCACCCACACGTTCCTCAAAGCTTTTCAATCGGCGGCTTAACTGAGGCTGGCTCAGTTCCAGGGCTTTTGCCGCGCCGGAGAGAGAACGCATTCGTGCTGCGGCATCCACAAGTTTCAAGTCATCCCAATTCATCATCTACCTATACCAATATGCAGTAGGCGCTGCAATGAGATGTGAAAACGCATACCCGGCATATCAATCTGACCTCTGAAAATGTCGACACGATCCTGCTAGAAAACGAATTGATTTGGAGATCGTTAGATTGACGCAGAACCAGCTTGCCTATTCCCGGCCGGAAAACACTATCGCAGCAATCGGTCTTGCCGTGGCAGGAATGGCAGCGTTTACCCCTATATTTGCCGCCGGAAAAATCGCAGATGGTTTGCTGCCTGTTGCCGTGCTTGTGTGGCTCCGCTTTTTAGGCGGTGCACTGACCATAGGGACAGTTGCTGTTGTCAAAAGAGTGCCCCTGCACAGCCGTTTGAGCGGATTGTGGAAGCTTCATCTGATGCGTGCATTTTGTGCCGTCAGCGGTTTGGGGTGTTCTATCTACGCTGCCAGCGTTTTGCCCCTTGCAGATGCCACGGCAATCAGCCTCACTAAAGGCATTGTCGCGATTGCCCTTGCCGGTTTGGTTCTCAAAGAAGTGATTTCGCGCAAACATTGGGCAGCTGGCGCCATATGTATTGTCGGGGCGTTGATGATTGTGCGTTCTACGGAGACGGGCGGAGAATACTCAGAACTCGCCCTGTCGGGCGTCGTTTCCGCGCTTTTGGCTGCGATCTTCATGGCCTGTGAGGCACTGATCATCCGCTATATTGCTCAGCGCGAGGATACCGTGACAATTCTGGCCTATGTAAATGTCTTTGCAGCCATCCTCTTGGCCGGGCCCGTTCTTTGGGTAATATGGCTGCACGGCATTTCCATCGAAACCTTGATTATGTTCGCCTGGATCGGACCACTGGCGATTTTTGGACAAGCCTTGAACATATCAGCCTATCGACGAGCGGGCGCGGCGACCTTAGCGCCCGTCTACTACGGCTCAGTCGTGATGTCCGCAATATTCGGGTACGTCTTCTGGGGAGAAGTTCCCTCATCACTCGCAGCACTCGGAGCATTGCTGATCATTGCCGGAGGATTGGTTCTGACGTTGCCCGCATCATCGAGGAAATCAGCGCAGACCTTGTAACCAAGGCCTGCCTGAGATCACTCACCAATGAGTCTTTTTGCCAGGAATGGCAGACTTTCATCAAGGCGATAGTCTATCGATGAATGGTTGTCTGGAAACTCCTGGTAGACATGCTCAACACCGGCAGCTTCCAGCTTGTCGTGTAGGCGACGGGCGCCATAGACGAGGTTGTACTGATCGACATCACCACACTCGATCCAGAGACCCTTCAGTGACTTAAGCGCGTCAATGTGTTGATCTACCATGTGAACCGGGTCCCATTTCAACCAGGCGTTCCAGCGTTCCTCGATGATTTCGCATGTATCGAGATCAACCGGCAGGCGAATGCCGCAAAAGACTTCAGGATTGGGGTCCGGGTCGTACGTCGCGGCCATTGCGAAAGTCATCAGGTCATGAAGGGAATTGCCCGGGTATTTCGGACCCTTTTCAAAGTCCTTGACGAAAGCCTCGATTGAGCCGGCCTTGGCGATTGCACGAAGGGCGCTTGGCATTTCCGGCAGGTAGCAAAGTTCAAAGGCCATGTCTCCGGAATGACAGGCCGCGGCAGACCAAACGTCTGCATGTTTCATTGCATGAATGATCGAACCATATCCGCCGGACGATTTCCCGAAAATACCGCGTTTGCCCTGTCCGCCGCACTTGAAACGCCCTTCGACTTCTTCCAGCATTTCCGTGGTCAGCCATGTTGCCCACGGCCCCATGGCGTCACTGTCAATGTACTGGTTGCCTCCAAGGCGGGTGAAACAGTCCGGAAAGGCGACAACCACGGGCGGCAGTTCACCGTCATGAATTAGACGATCGAGGCGTTCCGGAACGTTTTCACCGAAATTCTTCCAGTTGACGTGAGCCGGACCTCCAGCCGTGAAACCGACGATATCCACCAGGAGTGGAAGTTCGCTACCGTCATGACCATGGGGCGTGTAAACGACAATTTCCCGTGTTGCCGTATCTCCGAGCCGATTGCTGCCTAGGATTTCCGACCTGTGGGAAATCCGGTGAAGAGTACCAGCCGGGATATTGAGACGCGCGCGCATGGAAGGCTCCGATCGTGGCAATGATGGTGTGCATCTAGATTGCAAGTTCGTTCATATCACGCAAGAGGCAGAACCGCCTTTGTTGACGAGGGAAGGTCGGGCGTTTAATCCCAAGTCATGACCAAAGCCTTTGTTTCCGGCTGCGCCGGTTTGAGCCTGACAGCAGATGAAGTCGCATTCTTCAGGGATGAAAACCCGTGGGGAATGATCCTGTTTGCGCGCAACATCGAGACGCCAGATCAGGTACGAGACCTGACCGAAAGTTTTCGAGCCGCCGTCGGGCGTGAGAACGCTCCCGTTCTCGTAGACCAGGAAGGAGGGCGGGTTCAAAGGTTGAAACCTCCAAACTGGCGGAAATACCCGGCCCCGAAGCTGTACGGCGATCTCTATGAAACCGACGCCGAAAAGGCACTTCGTGCCGCATGGTTAGGCGCCCGGTTGATTTCCGCCGATCTTTTCGATGTGGGCATCAACATTGATTGCTTGCCGTGTCTCGATATCCGGTTTCCAGATACAGTCGATGCAATTGGAGACCGGGCGTTTTCGTCGAATCCGGACGTGGTCACCAAACTGGGTAGCGCAATGATTGATGGTGCTATTGCAGGCGGTGTCCTGCCTGTGATCAAGCATATCCCGGGACATGGTCGCGCTCGTGTCGACAGTCATCTTGAGCTTCCGAGAGTGGATGCCGAACTATCTTCCTTAAAAAACGTGGATTTCCGGCCTTTTCAGGCACTTTCTCACGTGTCATTGGGGATGACTGCTCATATTGTATACACAGGGATTGATGCGGATTCGGCCGGAACGCAAAGCGCAAGGATTGTGCAGGACGTTATCAGGGGTGAGATCGGCTTCGATGGCTGCCTCATGAGCGATGACATCTCGATGCATGCACTTGGCGGTAGTTTTGACGAGCGGTCGCGCAGGATCATTGACGCGGGCTGTGACATTGTTCTGCACTGTAATGGTGATATGGACGAAATGCGCGCTGTCGCCTCGGTGGTGCCGGAACTGTCGGGTAAGGCGCTGGAGCGTTGCGAAATAGCGCTGCATGGATTGAAGGCACCTGATCCTGAATTTCGGACTGCCGAAGCCTGGACAGAGTTTCATGACCTCACGGGCTGGCGCGGCGCATAACCGGAGCGGAAATGGCAGAATTGGAAAACAACAGACAGATTGCGGAAGACGGGTCTTACGATCTTCTGAGCACTGTTAATTCTGTCGAGAGCCGTGCGACCTCCGATCCCCAGCTTGTGGTTGATGTCGACGGCTTCGAAGGCCCTTTGGATCTTCTTCTCGGACTGGCGCGCACTCAGAAAGTGGACTTGGCGCGGATATCAATTCTCGAGCTGGTTGAGCAATATCTGGAGTTTGTTGCCGAAGCGCGCAGGATGCGGCTGGAGTTGGCAGCTGATTATCTCGTAATGGCGGCCTGGCTGGCGTTCTTGAAGTCTAAACTTCTGTTGCCGGAGCAAAAGGACGAAGACGAACCTACCGGTGAAGAGCTGGCAGCAGCGCTTGCATTCCGATTGCGTCGATTGGAGGCGATGCGAGAGGTCTCGGAAAAACTCATGACCCGCAGTCGACTTGGCCGAGAAGTGTTTCACCGCGGTGCGCCCGAAACCATGTCAGTTGAGCACAAGAGCATCTGGGATGCGTCCATTTACGACCTGCTGTCGGCCTATGCGACGCAGAGACAGCGGCAATCGGTTACGTCGGTTCGGGTTTTGAAGCGCACCGTATGGTCACTTCAGGAAGCACGCGAGCTGCTCACCAAGCTGGTAGGGCGCGTGAGCGAATGGGCACCCTTGAATGCCTATCTGCGCGAGTATCTCTACGACAACAAGGACTGGGCGACAATCGTAGCCAGTACGTTCTCTGCCAGTCTTGAGATGGTGCGCGAAGGCCAGGTGGAGATACGGCAGGGTGAACCGTTTTCGCCTGTCTACATCCGCTCCATCGTGAAGGAGCAGGATCATGGCGTCTGATCCGGAGTTTCCCGAATTGGAGCATGACGGGAAATCGGCTCCTTTCGGGCAACGTGACGACCTGTCGGGACAGCGAATGGCAGAGGCTTTGCTGTTTGCCTCTTCGGAACCGTTGTCATTGGAAGAATTGACACTTCGTTTGCCCGATGGGATCGACGTTCTGGGCGTCCTGGAAGACCTGCAGAAGGTCTATGCCTCCCGGGGTGTGAACCTGGTCAGGTTGGCCGGCAAGTGGTGTTTCCGCACGGCTGATGATCTCGCCTATCTGATGCACCGGAACGTTGAAGAGCAGCGGAAACTCTCGCGCGCCGCACTGGAGACCTTGGCAATCATTGCTTATCACCAGCCGGTAACCCGCGCTGAGATTGAAGAGATTCGCGGTGTATCGACTTCCAAGGGCACATTGGACGTTCTACTGGAAACGACATGGATCCGCATGCGTGGTCGCCGCAGAACGCCTGGCCGGCCTGTGACATATGGCACCACGGATCAGTTTCTGATCCATTTCGGGCTCGAAAGCGTTAAAGATCTGCCCGGTCTGGAAGAGCTCAAGGGAGCCGGTCTTCTGGACAGTGCGGTTCCGGCATCTTTCCTCGTGCCAACTCCAAGCGATGAAGACGCTTTGACCGAAGACGAAGATCCATTAGAAGACGGTTCTCTGTTTGATGAACCCGCGGACGAGACCGCGAGAAATTAGGTCGCGACTTCATGTCAATGAAAGACAAGTCGTCATTTTCCAACGGGAATGGCCAACAGTTGAGCTGGGGTGCCAGAGGCACTGCAGGCGCAACGATCGCCGCTGGTCTCGTTTTTGAAAATGTTTCACACGATTACGATGGCGTTTCTTCCGTCAAGGACATGAACCTGTCCATTGCGCCGGGTGAAATTCTCTGCCTCTTGGGGCATTCCGGTTGCGGCAAGACCACTTTGATGAGAATCGCCGCCGGGGTTGAACGCCAAAACCGGGGCAAGGTGCTGATCAACGGACGCGTTGTGGCCGACGAAGAAGTTTTTCTGCCTCCGGAAAAGCGCGGCGTCGGGCTGATGTTTCAGGACTACGCCCTGTTCCCGCACATGAGCATTCTCAACAACGTGATGTTCGGACTGACGAACCTGCCCAGAAAAGAATCGCAGACTGCGGCGATGGCAGCACTGGGCCGGGTTGGCCTGACGGATTATGCCGAAGACTACCCGCACGCATTATCCGGAGGCGAACAGCAACGGGTAGCGCTTGCAAGGGCTCTCGTGCCACGCCCGGGTATACTGTTGATGGACGAGCCGTTTTCCGGCCTCGACAAACGCTTGCGCGACAGCGTTCGCGACGAAACTCTGGCGGTTATTCGCGAGACACGGGCAACCTGCATCATTGTCACGCACGACCCGGAAGAAGCCATGCGCATGGGGGATAAGATCGCGCTGATGCGGCGTGGACGCCTCGTGCAGTACGGCACCGCGGCTGATCTCTACAAGAACCCGGCAGACCTTTTCGCGGCGCGCTTTTTCTCGGAACTCAATCAGCTTGAGGGTCAGGTGACTTCGGCTGGCGTTGAAACCCCGGTTGGTGTCTTGGCGGCAAGCGGCTTGAGCGCAGGTCAGACAGTGGATGTTTGCGTTCGTCCACAAGGCATTTTGCTCAATGAGGCGGGGTTGTGTGGAGTGCGTGGCCGAGTTCGTGACAAGAGATTTGTAGGTGAAGTGGATCTTTTGACCATTGTCATTGAAGGAACGCAGCAATCGTTGCAAGCAAGAGTACGCGCAGGCAGCCCTTGGGAGACAGGAATGGATGTCGCGGTAACGACTGATCCCAAGGATGTGCTTGTTTTTCCGCGTCAACAGTCCCAAATCTAGGAAATGACCTGGGTTAGTGCTGTCCCGGCTAGTTATTCCGTCTAAGAGCAGAAATTGTTCTGAACGTGTATATTGCAGGGGCGCGGCCGTTTTTGTACAAGGGCCTAAGGGCTTTAAAGCCAATTATCAGGAGTTTGGCGTATGGGCATTAGTATCTGGCAGATCTTGATCATCGCAGTGGTGGTGGTTCTGCTGTTCGGACGTGGCAAGATTTCCGAACTTATGGGCGATGTTGCCAAGGGAATCAAAAGCTTCAAGAAGGGCATGGCCGAGGACGACGTAGCCGACTCTCCGAAGACTATCGATCACCAGTCCAGCGAAGCAGCACCGACTGCCAAAGCTGAAGATCAGACCAAAGCGAGCTGATCTTAATCTGCATCGCGTCTCCTTAAGGGACGAATATTCTCATGTTCGATATCGGGTGGACCGAGCTCTTGGTGATCGCCTGTGTGGCGATCATCGTTGTAGGGCCAAAAGACCTGCCGCGCATGCTGCGCACACTTGGGCAAACGATTGGAAAGGCGCGGAAGCTTTCGCGTGAGTTTCAGTCGACGTTCAACGATGCGCTGCGTGAAGCTGAGCAGCAGGCCGATATTGCCGATATGAAGAAGCAGGTCGAAGAAGTCGCAAACTTCAATCCACTGGGCGATATCAAAAAGTCCATTGAAGAAGATGCGGCCAAGAAGGCGGCAAAGCCTCAAGCCACACCGGCTGAGGCCGAAAGCCCAGGTTCAGATCCGGTAGCGCCGGAAAAGCCTGCTGCCTCTCAGACCGAACCTGAAACACCGGTTGAAACAGCTACAAAATCGGTGGAAAAACCGGTCACGGAAGATGTGAAGGCATGAGCCAGGAAGATATCGACGCCTCAAAGGCGCCTCTTATCGAACATCTGATTGAATTGCGCCAGCGGTTGATGTGGTCAATCGGCGCAATCCTGGTGATGTTTGTCGTCTGCTTCTACTTTGCGACCGATATCTACAACATTCTGACAGTGCCTTACCTGCGTGCGGCCGGGGATGGGCAACCGGTTGAGATGATCTTCACCGCGCCTCAGGAATGGTTCTTCACCCAATTGAAACTCGCGCTATTCGGCGCGCTGTTTCTCGCGTTTCCGGTGGTTGCCAGCCAGATCTACATGTTTGTTGCTCCAGGGTTGTACAAGCATGAACGTGGCGCATTTGTGCCGTTTCTGATCGCAACACCGATCCTTTTTCTCATCGGCGCCTGTCTCGTCTATTTCCTCGTCATGCCGATGGCGATGGGGTTCTTCCTGTCTCAGGAACAGGCTGCAAGTGCCAGCACAGTTGCAATCCAGCACTTGGCCAAGGTCAGTGAATATCTCGGACTGATCATGGTCCTGATTTTCGCATTCGGTCTTGTCTTCCAGTTGCCGGTGGTGTTGACCCTCTTGGGTCGAGCGGGTCTGGTGACCTCCGAAACACTCAAGTCCAAGCGCAAATATGCAATCGTCGGCGCTTTCGCAGCTGCTGCAATTTTGACACCTCCCGATCCTATCTCGCAGATCGGTCTTGCGCTGCCCACTTTGCTTCTCTACGAAGTCTCCATTCTGTCTGTCAGGATGGTGGAGCGACAGCGCGCTGAACGCGAAGCCAAGCGCGAAGCCGAAGACGCAGCTGCCTGAGAACGATCTGAGGTGGGCTTTCCAGGCTGACGGACGGAATAAGAATAGAAACGACCGTCGTTCGGGAAGCGAAGATGTTTGATATTAAGTGGATTCGGGAAAACGCAGACGCCTTTGATCAGGCACTGGCAAAAAGGGGCTATGAAGCTTCCTCCGCCAAACTGATTGCGCTGGACGACTCCCGCCGCTCCCACATCACCAAGCTTCAGGAAGCTCAGGAACGGCGCAACGCTGCTTCGAAGGAAATCGGTAAAGCCAAAGGTTCGGGCGATGAGGCCCGGGCACAGGAGCTTATCGACGAAGTTGCGCAGATCAAGACGTTCATTCAGTCCGGTGAAGAAGAAGAGCGCAAGCTGGTTGCAGCTCTTGAAGAAGCAATGGCCGTTATTCCGAACCTGCCGCACGACGATGTGCCGATGGGTGAGGATGAAAACGACAACGTGCTTTTGAAGACACATGGTGAGAAACCTGTATTCCTCTTCAACGAAGCGCCTAAGGAACACTATGAACTTGGTGAAGAACTCGGTGACATGGATTTCGCGACTGCAGCCAAGTTGTCCGGTTCCAGGTTCGTGGTGCTAAAGGGACAGATTGCAAGACTGGAACGTGCGCTTGGTCAGTTCATGATTGATCTGCATACGTCGGAGCACGGTTACACCGAAGTGTCTCCTCCATTGCTTGTCACCAGTGAACCGCTTTTTGGCACCAGCCAGTTGCCCAAGTTCGAAGAGGATCAGTTCAAGACCACAACCGGTCACTACCTGATCCCGACAGCCGAAGTTCCTCTGACAAATCTGGTCGCCGGTGAAATACTGTCGGAAGACCAACTGCCGTTGCGCGTGACGGCCCTGACCTATTGTTTCCGTTCAGAAGCAGGCTCTGCCGGTAGAGATACACGCGGCATGCTCCGGCAGCACCAGTTCCAGAAATGTGAGCTGGTTTCAGTGACAAAACCGGAAGCGTCGCTCAACGAGCTGGAGCGAATGCTGGGATGTGCCGAAAAGATCCTGCAGAAGCTGGGGCTGCACTACAGGGTCATGACACTCTGCACCGGCGATATGGGTTTCGGTGCGCGCAAGACATATGACATCGAGGTTTGGCTACCCGGACAGGATACCTATCGGGAAATTTCATCCTGCTCCGTCTGTGGTGACTTCCAGGCCCGGCGCATGAATGCGCGTTTCCGGCCTACTGATTCCAAGCAACTCGGACATGTTCACACATTGAACGGTTCCGGAATTGCAGTCGGCCGTGCGTTGATCGCAGTAATGGAGAACTACCAAAATGCCGATGGCACGGTAACCGTTCCCGAAGTTCTGCGTCCCTACATGGGTGGTTTGGAGAAAATCGGCTAGGGCTGTGCAGCCCTGTTCTTGTGGCGCCGAACTCTAACGGCACCTACAAATATTGTTCCCTGACGGCAGATTGACTTGCCGTCAGGAAGACTGTTTTAGCAGCTCACTCGAGCTGTGCCAGATCTTCAACGAGTTCGGACGGGGCGGTTTGTTCATGCGAATCCTGATTACCAATGATGATGGAATACAGTCTGCGGGTCTGACCAGTCTGGAGAAAATTGCCCGAACTCTGTCGGACGATGTGTGGGTGATTGCTCCCGAAACCGATCAAAGCGGTGTTGCGCATTCATTGACATTGAGCGACCCGCTTCGACTCAGGCAGATCGATGAACGCCACTTCGCCCTGAAGGGTACCCCGACTGATTGTGTCATCATGGGGGTACGCAAGGTACTTCCGGCCATGCCGGATCTTGTCCTTTCAGGAATTAACAGAGGCCAGAACCTCGCGGAAGACGTGACCTATTCAGGTACTGTTGCCGGAGCCATGGAAGGGGCCATTCTGGGCATTCGTTCCATTGCGGTCTCACAGGCCTATAGCTGGGACAATGATGTTGGTCCTGACTATTCGATTGCAGAAACTCATGCGCCCGATCTGTTTCGGAAACTGATTGGGTTTGACTTGCCGCCGTATACGCTCTTGAACGTCAATTTTCCGGCTTGTCCTGCAGACGAGGTCAAGGGTGTAAAAGTCACCGTCCAGGGGCACCACGAGCAAAGTGGGCTGTCGATCGATGAGCGTCGTGACGGTCGGGGTGACCCATATTATTGGCTTCGTTTTCAGGATCGCGGAAAATCGGTTCTTGATAATTCCGATCTTCAGGCGATTGCGGATGGATATGTTTCCATTTCACCGCTACGCATAGATCTAACGGCCCATGACTTGGTGAGTCACCTCGCAGGGGCTCTTCAGTAGATCCGGATTTGGGAGTTATCAATGGCCGGCCAGACGCCCGGCGAACAGCAGGCAACCAGTTCAACGGCTCTTCCGGATGAAGCCGAGGCGAGGGCTTCTCTCGTTCTTGCCTTGCGGCAACGCGGCGTCAGCGCGCGTGAAGTCCTTTCTGCCATTGAGCGCGTGCCAAGGCGTCTGTTTCTTTCTGCTAGACATCACGGCCTCGCTTATGAGGACGCTGCCCTGCCAATCGAATGCGGACAAACCGTTTCGGCACCTTCTCTTGTTGCTTTTACCGTGCAGGCCCTCAACATCGAACCTGGGAATGCGATACTGGAGATCGGAACTGGATCCGGATACCAGGCTGCGGTTTTGGCCCATATGGCAGAGCGCGTGGAAACCCTTGATCGGTTTGCGACTTTGACAGATCTTGCGACCCGTCGGTTTGCCGCGCTCAAACTTGAAAACGTGAAAGCCTGGCAAACGGATGGTTTCGAGGGGCTCAAACAAAAAGGGTTGTACGACAGGATTGTCGTCAATGCAGCGGTCGATTCGATTCCCGATACCTGGGTGCAGCAACTAAAACCGGGCGGATACCTGATTGCGCCAGTCGGCAAGGCAAATGAAGTGCAGTCGCTGATTCGTTTCCAGAAAACCGAAAACGTGATGACAGCTGAAACTCTGTTGACAATCCGTACTGTCATGTTGCGGCCCGGAATCGCGCTGAAAATCTAGGTTTTGTAATTCTGATCATAACAGGTACGGCAGGCCGGCAAGCGCGGGGTCAGTCTTTGCGCCGTTTACTATGACCATCTGGCTCTCTTCGTTTCCGGCTGTTGCTGATGCCCGGAAATCCGGGATTTTCTTGGAAACACTGCCGGGTCTTTAGTCTTTATAAACCTTACTGGCTTCTAATCTTAACCATAACAGTCATTGTTAGCGGTTTGAGTTGAGGCAATGAAGAAGCGGATGCGTACCCTCCGCAGGGATCTGATGGGCAAGGTTGCAACTATTTCCATGGTTGCAGTGTTTCTCGCGGGATGTTCCAGCGCAGTAGAGCGATTTGGTGAACCTCCGTATTACACGGGAAATACCCAGAACCAGCGGGAAATACTGAATGGCGCGCCTAAGCAGCCGACCTATCAGGATATCGTAAATGGTCCAGGAGGAACTGCGGCCGGACTGCCTTCGGCGTCATCGCAGCCCGTAACAACTGGGTCCATTCCTCAAAAGACCTCGGAGATTAAGTCCGCACCATTGCCGGCTCCGGTCCAGAGTGCTTCCTCCAGAGCTCCTGCGCCTGCCAGTGCAGCGCCGGTGACAACCTTGCCGGCGCCGGAGGTTGCGCGCGCCAGCAATGTTTCGACGATCAATGCGAAGAGCTGGAAGGGGTGGACCTCAGCCGGAGGAACCAGGGTACAGGTTCGCCAAGGGGATGATCTGAACTCGATGGCGCGTCGATATGGTGTTCCGATCCAGGCTCTGGTTGCGGTCAATGGTATTGAAGATCCGAAAAAGGTTCGTCCGGGCCAGAGCATCGTTATTCCGACATATGTCTATTCCGACCGCAATGGGCTGGCCAGCGCCACTGAGGGTGAGACAGGGCAGGTCAAGCTTCCCAAGGTCGGCAAAAACGACAGAATCGTTACCGCTTCAGTGCCGGTTTCAAACGGTTCCTTGCCGCGCCCCGAGAAAAAGCCATATGGCCAGCCGAGTTTCAAACAGATCAGCGGTAGCGAAACTGTCGTTGAAGACGTTGAGGTCATTCGCGTCAGCACCTTGCCAAAGCGCAAGCCCGCGGGAGTGAGCCGTCCGATCACGACTGCTTCGATCTCCAACAAGGCGCCTGCGGTGAGTGCACCGGCACCACGCAAACAAACCACTTCTGCTCAACCTGTCGCAGCTGCTCCATCTGGAAGTGTGGAAAAGTCTGCGTTGCCGCAACCTGCTGTCGTCAAGGAGGCGCGTCCGACCAAACCTATTGAAACGCCGGTGGTTGTCGCTAGCGTTCAGGAGGAAACGGATGTCACGTCCGCGCAGTTCCGTTGGCCTGTACGAGGGCGGATTATCTCCGACTTCGGTGCAAAACCGGGGGGCGGAAAAAATGAGGGTGTGAACCTTGCGGTTCCCGAAGGAACGCCGGTCAAGGCCGCCGACGACGGAACCGTGATTTACTCCGGGAACGAGTTGAAGGGTTATGGCAACCTGGTGCTGTTGCGGCACAGTGACGGCTGGGTTTCCGCATACGCTCACAACAGCGAACTGAAGGTGAAGCGGGGCGACACGATACGGCGCGGCGACACCGTCGGATTGGCTGGCGCGACCGGCTCAGTGAGTCAGCCTCAGGTTCATTTCGAGCTGCGCAAGGGCAACAAGCCGGTTGACCCGCTGAAACACCTTCCGCAACGCTGATAATCCTGAATTGCAAAAAAAAGAGCCCGGTATCTGCCGGGCTTTTTCCAATTTGACCGCTTAAAGCGCTGTGCCGAGGCGTCCCGCCAGATCCTGTATGAACTGGAAGGCAACGCGACCTGAGCGGCTGCCCCTTGTCGTGGACCATTCCAGGGCCTGCGAGCGCAATGAATCATCATCAATGTCCAACTCGAAATGAGCAGCATATCCACGCACCATATCCAGGTAGTCGTCCTGACTGCATTTGTGGAATCCAAGCCACAGGCCAAACCGGTCTGACAGGGAGACCTTTTCTTCTACCGCTTCAGCAGGATTGATCGCGGTCGAACGTTCGTTCTCGATCATGTCTCTCGGCAACAGGTGACGCCTGTTCGAGGTCGCATAGAAGATGACATTGTCCGGGCGGCCCTCGATTCCACCTTCCAGAACGGCCTTCAGAGACTTGTAGGACGTGTCGTCATTGTCAAAGCTCAGGTCATCACAAAAGACAATGAAACGATGAGGCGCGGATCCGATCTGAGACATGAGTTTAGGAAGTGACTCGATGTCTTCACGATGGATCTCGATCAACTTCAGGTCGGAAGAAGCGTTTTCCCGGTTGATTGCGGCATGAGCAGCTTTGACCAGCGACGATTTGCCCATTCCGCGCGCGCCCCAAAGCAGCGCGTTGTTCGCGGGTAGCCCCTTGGAAAAACGTCTGGTGTTGTCGAGAAGCAGGTCGCGTACGTGCGAAACAGCGCAGAGAAGTTCGATATCGACCCGGTTTACATTGGGAACCGCGTGCAGTTCTCCGGGTTCCGGTGACCAGACAAACGCATCGGCCGCAGACCAGTCCGGAGCCAGAGGGGACGCCGGAACGGCACGACTGATTAGTTCGATCAGAGAATCGAGCTTTGCATTCAATGCGGCAAGGTCGTTTTGCGGACTCATTATTCTTGCAACCCTTGTCAAAAAGGCCCATTTGAGGCCCTGAAGTAAGTTGCGGGAGGAGTAACATGGACAAACTGGCTCGAAAACGCCAGTTATTCCCATACCGGTACGCCGGAAACTGCTTGCAAAGCTTGAAATGACACGCGCCGCCGTTATAGTCCGCGCCACCAGAATTAGAGCGTTTTTTGTTCGTAAGGCGACTTGCCTTAAGGGCAACAAAAGCGCCCCTTAGGAGAGTTGAATGTTGATCACCCCAGCCTATGCGCAATCTGCCGGTGCGGCAGGCCCGGACTTCCTCATGTCCTTGCTGCCTTTTGTCGCCATTTTTGCGATCATGTACTTCCTGATCATCCGCCCGCAGCGCCAGCGCATGAAGAAGCATCAGGAACTGGTTTCCAACCTGCGTCGCGGTGACATCATTGTGACCACCGGTGGCCTTATCGGCAAGGTTGCCAAGGTGGTAGATGACGGCGAGCTTCAGGTGGAACTTTCCGAAGGCGTCAAGGTACGCCTCGTTCGTTCCATGGTACAGGAAGTCCGTTCCAAGACCGAGCCTGCAAAAGACAACGCGTAAGCATTTGTTGCGCCGTTTGGATGAATTCGCCGGGCCGGTTCTTGATCGGCCTGGCAGCTTTTAAGGCTTTACCATGCTCCATTTCGCCCGCTGGAAAATCGCACTGATCGTGCTTGTGGTTGCTGCTGGCACCCTCATGACTTTGCCGAATTTCTTTTCTGCCAAACAGCTTGAAAGCTGGCCCGACTTTTTGCCCAAAAATCAGATGGTTCTCGGCCTTGACCTGCAAGGTGGCGCCTATCTTCTCTATGAAGTCGACAAGGATGACTACATCGAGAAGCGCATGAAGGGGCTGGTCAGCGACATTCGCACCACGCTTCGTGAGGACCCCCGCATTGGTTATACCGGCCTGGGCGTCCAGGGGGAGTCAGCACAGGTTCGTATCCGTGATCTGACGCGGCTTGATGAAGCTGAGGAGCGGTTACAGCCTTTGGTGAATCCACTGGTTTCCAACCTTTTCGGTGGTCAGCCGGTCAATGAATTCGACCTCACCGTGAATGATGATGGACTTGTCCGGTTCACCTATTCCGAAGAAGGGTTGGACAACCGACTCACCTACATCGTTCAGCAGGCAATCGAAGTTATCAGAAATCGTCTCGATGAACTGGGTACCACTGAGCCCAATATCCAGCGGCAGGGCACCGACCGTATTCTGGTCGAAGCGCCAGGCGAGGGCGATCCAGAGCGCTTGAAGGACATCATCGGTGAAACGGCACAGTTGACGTTCCACATGGTCGATCAGTCCATGTCGGGTGAACAGGCACTTCAGTCTCGTCCACCAGTCGGTACGGTCGTAAAGATGTCGGTGGATGATCCACCATTCCCATATCTTCTTGAAGAAGCTCCGCTTCTGTCCGGCGAAGACCTTGTGGACGCGCAGGTCAGCTTCGACCAGCGCAACAATGAACCCGTCGTGAATTTCCGGTTCAATCAATCCGGTGCGCGCAAGTTTGCTGTGATTACCCAGCAGAACGTCAACCGCCCATTTGCGATTGTTCTCGATGATGAAGTGATTTCCGCGCCAGTGATCCGCGAGCCCATTACCGGTGGTTCCGGACAGATTTCGGGGAACTTCACTGTCGAGGGCGCCAACGATCTAGCAATCCTGCTGCGTGCGGGCGCGCTGCCTGCAAAGCTCACGGTGCTTGAAGAGCGGTCCATTGGACCAGGACTTGGAGCCGACTCGATCGAGGCAGGTAAGCTGGCTTCCATCATTGCCGGCGCAGCAGTGATCGTGTTCATGATCCTGGCCTATGGCCGGTTCGGAATCATTGCCGATCTGGCCTTGCTCTCGAATATCTTCCTGATCTTCGGCGCGCTCACGCTGCTTCAGGCGACCCTGACCCTGCCGGGCATCGCGGGTATCGTTCTGACAATCGGTATGGCGGTCGATGCGAACGTTCTTATCTTTGAACGTATCCGGGAAGAATCGCGCGCAGGCCGATCGGTCATTTCCGCGATCGATGCCGGCTACAGCCGTGCACTCGGCACCATCCTTGACGCCAACATCACCACGCTGATTGCGGCTGTCATTCTGTTCCAGCTTGGTTCCGGACCCGTTCGTGGCTTCGCCGTGACGCTGGCTATCGGTATCTTCACGACCGTTTTCTCGGCATTCACGTTCAGCCGACTGCTGGTGGCCATTTGGATCCGCCGCCGTCGTCCGTCCAAGTTGCCGATTTGATCCGGGAGAAAAACAAATGTTGCTGAGACTTGTTCCGGACAACACACACATCAAGTTCATGTGGCTGCGGAAAGTTAGCTTTCCGCTGTCCATCGTCCTCGTCATTGCCTCTCTGGTCGGTTTCTTCACGGTCGGCATGAACTACGGCATCGACTTCAAGGGCGGTACCATCATCGAAATCAAAACCGATGGACCAGCCGACATTGGCGCTATCCGTTCCGAATTGGGATCGCTCAATCTTGGAGATGTGCAGGTTCAGGAGTTTGGTGGGTCGGATGACATCCTGATCCGCGTGGAAGAGCAACCGGGTGGCGAACTCGCCCAGCAGTCCGTCGTGTCGAGGATCCGCACCATCTTTGAAGACGACAATGTCGATTTCCGGCGGGTTGAAGTTGTCGGGCCGCGAGTGTCTGGAGAGCTGGCGCAAGCCGGGGCAATCGCTGTGGGGGCATCGCTCCTGGCGATCCTGTTCTACATCTGGTTTCGCTTTGAGTGGCAGTTTGCCGTCGGAGCGATCCTGACAACAGCGAACGACGTGATCATTACAATCGGTCTTTTCGTTCTGCTGCAACTGGACTTTTCTCTGTCCAGCATCGCGGCGGTTTTGACCATCATTGGTTATTCGTTGAACGATACCGTGGTTGTTTACGATCGCATCAGGGAAAACCTGAGGAAGTACAAAAAGAAGTCGTTGACCGAGCTGCTGGACCAGTCGATCAACGAAACCCTTTCCAGAACCACCATGACATCCGTGACGACGTTGCTGGCGCTGATCGCGCTTTACGTCTTCGGTGGCGAAGTCATCCAGTCGTTCACGCTGGCCATGATCTTCGGCATTGTGATCGGCACCTATTCTTCGATCTTCCTTGCTGCACCGTTCCTGATCCTTCTCAATCTGCGTGCAGATGCGCTGTCATCCAAGGATGATGACGAAGAAAAGGGCCCGAACGCCAAGGCGACGGCCTGAGGATCTGATTGATGGAAATCCGGAACGCGCACTTTCCGGGTCGGGCGCCGCTGGATGCTTATGGCAACGGTGGCTTCCGGTTTGCTAACATGTCACATCGAGGTTCGCTGCTTTGCATTCCTAGCGGGATTTACGGTTGGAATTTGAATGATCCGTCCGAATTTTCTCAGGAAGCATTTCAGCGGGTCCTTGATGAACAGGACAGCGTAGAAGTGCTCCTTGTCGGGACTGGTCTGGATCTTCGACCGTTGCCAGAGCATTTGAAGGAAATGTTCCGCGAGGCGAACATCCTGGCTGACCCGATGTCAACCGGTGCGGCTGTGCGCACCTACAACGTTCTGCTGTCGGAAAACAGGGCAGTGGCTGCGGCATTGTTGGCCGTGGACTGAGGCCGAAAGACGGGCCATACGGGCACACATGACCTCTGACTTCGACCATGCCGCAGATATTGCGCGTCAGTTCGACAAGGACCGCTACCTGAGCGCTCTTCTTGCTCCGGAGCCGCATCGTGCTGGACTGATGGCGCTATATGCTTTCAATGCCGAAATCGCACGTATTCGCGAGATTGTCTCCGAACCGATGCCCGGTGAAGTCAGGTTGCAGTGGTGGCGGGACTTGCTGGAAGGGACCGAGCACGGTGCGGTTGCCTCCAACCCGGTCGCGAATGCGCTTATTCAGACTATCGAGCGATACAATCTGCCGAAGCAAGGCCTCGTCGCCATGACCGAAGCACGTGTATTTGACCTTTATAACGACCCGATGCCGACGTTGAATGACCTGGAAGGGTACGTTGGAGAAACTGTTTCCGGTCTCATCCAACTGGCATGTCTCGTCCTGAACGATGGCGATGATCCAGACACGGCAACAGCTGCCGGTCATGCGGGTGTCGCCTACGGCATGACGGGGCTCATGCGTGCATTGCCCTGGCATGCCTCACGCCAGCAAATGTATGTGCCCAAGGACATCCTCGACCGGCACAATGTTGATACGGCAGGGGTTTTCAGGGGAGAAACGACACCTGAATTCAGAGTGGCGCTGAAGGAAATGCACGAACATGTGCACCATCATCTCGACCGAGTTCGTCAAGCCGCAAGCGATGTGCCTGAAAAATGCCTGCCTGCGTTCCTGCCGATCTTCCTGATCAAGCCGTATCTGGAAAGGCTAGAGGACAGCGGGTTCGATCCCTTGAAACAGGTTGCCGAGATTTCCCAACTAAAGCGTCAATGGATTCTCTGGCGCGCTTCCGGCAAGAGCCTGGACAAGATCAAATAAAAACCGCGGCGCTTTCACACCGCGGCTGTCTTTTATGAGTTGGACGCGCGTTCTATTCAGCTGCCGCCTTTGGCAGCTCGAGTTTTGATTGCCATTCCTGAAAGTCTGACTTGGCGCGGTTGGTCATTGCCAGCTTCTTCGCCTTGGCCTTTTCCTTGCCCTTCAACCGTTTGCCGGTTTCATCCTTCGTAGGAGTTTCAATAGGCGGAAACAGGCCGAAGTTGACATTCATCGGCTGGAAGGAACCCGGTTTGCCGGCGCCTTCCTCCCGGAATATGTGCCCACCCGTAATGTGACCGAGAAGAGCCCCCATGGCGGTGGTTTCCGGCGGGGCAGAGAAAGTCTGACCGCGTGCTTCCATGACCGAGAACAGGCCAGCAAGGCATCCCACGCTTGCTGATTCCACGTATCCTTCGCAGCCTGTGATCTGGCCGGCAAAGCGAAGGCGCGGGTCGGACTTCAAACGCAGGGAGTTGTCCAGAACCTTCGGAGAGTTGAGGAACGTGTTGCGATGCAATCCGCCCAGACGTGCGAACTGAGCATTCTCCAGTCCGGGGATCATCCTGAAAATGTCGGCCTGAGCGCCATATTTCAGTTTGGTCTGGAACCCGACCATGTTGTAAAGCGTACCAAGCGCGTTGTCCTGTCGAAGTTGGACAACCGCGTAGGCTTTGACATCCGGATTATGTGCGTTCGTAAGACCCATCGGCTTCATTGGTCCGTGGCGCAGTGTCTCTCGTCCACGCGCTGCCATGACTTCGATAGGCAGACAGCCGTCAAAGTAGGGAGTATTGGCCTCCCACTCCTTGAAGTCGGCAGATTCGCCGGCAAGCAGCGCGTCGATAAACGCCTCATACTGCTCCTTGTCGAGTGGGCAATTGAGATAGTCCTTGCCGGTCCCTCCCGGCCCCACCTTGTCGTAGCGTGACTGGAACCATGCCTTGGAGAGATCGACAGAGTCGAAATGGACAATCGGAGCGATGGCATCGAAAAATGCCAGAGCATCTTCACCGCTTTTCTCCAGTACCGCCTGGGAAAGCGCAGGTGAGGTGAGGGGCCCCGTCGCGACGATAACACTCTGCCAGTCCTCAGGGGGAAGTCCCGCTATCTCCTCGCGTTCGATTGTGATGTTCGGATGGTTCTCCAGCACGTGAGTAACCGCTCCGGAGAAGCCCTCGCGGTCGACGGCAAGGGCGCTTCCTGCCGGAACCTGATGGGCGTCGGCAGCAGACATGATCAGTGAACCAAGCTGCCGCAGTTCATGGTGTATCAGGCCAACGGCATTGTGTTCGGAATCATCGGAACGGAACGAGTTGGAACAAACGAGTTCCGCCAGACCGTCGGTCTGGTGAGCATCGGTTTTGCGAACCGGACGCATTTCGTGCAGGACGACGTCCAGTCCCGCTTGTGCGATTTGCCATGCGGCCTCAGATCCGGCAAGACCGCCGCCGATAACGTGAATTGGGGGCATTTTGTTTCCCTGAGGTACGGGCCGGTCACTTGAGGCATCAGATTTGCCGCGAACTTCGGCCAATTTCATGTTTGCCTCGTATTACTGCCTTCACCCCACTGCTGCAATGCCTGTTGCCGATTTGCGGATTCCAGATACTCGAAAGTTGTTCTTGTTTCCTCAAAACAGAACAGAGGAGCCACTCCAACCTTGCCCCTATGTCCACGTTTCAGGCAGTCCGACCGTAAAAGGTCAGCTGTGCCTCCTTGGAAAGCGCGATACCTGGCTCGGTATTGTAGGCCAAAACTGCAAGTATCCGGGTTCGTTCACCGAGATTGGGGGCTACGCGGTGAATGGCATTTCTGCCGCGGAAGAAAACAAGAGTTCCTGCTTCAACGGAAAGTTCGCTGACTTTTGCATGTCCATCCAGAACTTCGGCAACTCCGTCATAGTTCATGTCACCGGCATCCGCGTCGCGCAGGCGCGTGACATATTCGAACTGTCCACCAGCTTCGGGAGACTGGATCATTAACGTGATCGAGAAGGAGGAGTTGTCGAAATGCCAGCCGAGTTCCTGCCCTTTCTCGGCAAAATGAAGGTTGAGCGAAGAAAGCGGGTCCGCATACTCGTACAGGGCCTCCTCGCCGAGCACGTCACACAAGAACTCCCGGAAGAGCTCTGAATCATAAAGTGCACGGAGAGCTGACGTTTCTGGCATCAGGTCGTCCGTAATGCATCCCTTTGACGAAGTTACCAAACGGTTGCGCGGATGGTTGTCATCATAATCTGGATCTTGTGCATTGAGATACACCGTGTGTTTCTCGGTTTTTGCATAGACCCTGTCCCGGTTCGCCAGGCCTTCGTCGCGAATCCCGGTGATTGTCGAAGCTGGCACAAATCCGGGCAGGACCAGCACACCGGTCTTCTCAAACTCCTGACGGCACCTGGTTCTAAAGTCGCCGTCTGCAATCGGATAGGTGCTTAGGTCTATGACCTTGTTGAGTTCCATCTTGTTCCCTCCATGACGATTGGGGGCAAGGTTACCGAGAATTCTAAAGTCGAAAAAACTGTTTTATTATTGCTATAAGAGAAGAAAAAATTATGCAGAAAATCCATGAACAGAATAACGGTCAGGCAATGTGAGTATTTTCAAGCGATCGCCAAAAATGGCGGGATAACTGCGGCTGCGAAATCCATCGGCATATCTCAGCCCGCAATTGCGCAGGCAATAACCAAGCTTGAAGAAACGACTGGCCTCATTCTCTTCGTACGGCATCATGCCCGTGGAATGGAGCTTACGCCTCAGGGAGTGGAGTTTCTGAAGTATGCCGACGAGCTTGTGGCGTGCGCAACTCGGGCAAGCGAGATCGCCGGGCAGATTGCGTCAAATCGCGCCGGCAAGATCAAGCTTGGGTGTTTCCAATCAATTGCTCCCTTTTTTCTTGCGCAGCTGGTTTGCGGCTATCGGAAAGAGGAACCGGGAGTGACGCTCGAAGTGTCTGAGCTGCTTCACAGCGAACTTGAGACTGCAATCCATAGAAAGGACGTCGATCTGGCGGTGATGTACGATCTCGGCCTGGATCCTGCGAAGATTGCCTGGCAGGAGTTGGCAGCGGTAAAGCCCTATTTGATCGTTCCGCAAAGTCATCGACTCGCTGAAAAGAAGGTAGCTTCAATTAAGGAGCTCGAGTCTGAGGACTACATTCTGTTCGACGCACCTGGAAGCCGAGACTACTTTTTCAGGATTTTCGCCCATTATGGCATCGGGCCAAAGGTGGCTTTCCGGTCGACATCGATAGAATCGGTCAGATGCAGCGTTGCCAAAGGGTTGGGTGTCTCGATCCTGGCAATGCGTCCCGCTTCCAATCAGACATATGGAGGCAATTCGGTGGTCCCAATTGAAATTTTGGAAGACTTGCCTGAGACGCCCATCATCATGGCTTATCGTCGGGATAGGGAAATGGACGACCTGAGTGAGAAGTTCATTGAGTTCTGTAAAGAGGTCTTTGCACACGGAGTCAATGGCATGCACGTTTGACCTTGATCAGGTCGAGAAATGCAGGTGTTCAGAGCCCAAAAAATAAAAACGCCTGCCGGTGGGAGGAGGTTCCGGCAAGCGTTTCTAAGATGCTCTACGCTTAGAGCGTAGAGATTTGCAGCCCGAAGTTTGGGAGGAGGAGTACTCCAGACCGCGAAATTTGTTATTTTGCAGACATACGAGCGTAACGAGCGATGTCGGAGCGGGCAATGCCCAGGTCGTTCAGCTCACGATTGCTCAGGTTGGACAGTTCGTCGTAGGTCTGACGGAAGCGTTTCCAGTTGTTGAATTTGCGAACAACAGTGTCGATCATGGTTTAGGCCTTTCGCTATCTCAGTGGCCATGGCACCGCGGATCGGCGTCTGGCCCGTTCATCTCTTACAGTTCGGAAGATAGGGAAATTGTGCGCCGCGAGGTAGTAGCAAAATCGCGAAGCTGATATGCAAAAAGTGCAAGTCACCAAAGAGTTAACGATCAGTGGTTGTCTTCATCGGTTGCTGGATTTACTTCCTGTTGTAAGGCTTCTTCGCATCTGCAAACTCAAGCTCACATCAAACAGTGAAACGACCTTCTGAGGGCTTCGGGTGGTGTAGCTTTTTCGCTGCCGGTAGAATCCCTTTGCAAATCCAAAAGGCTTCGTAGCGCTATCTTGCTTGGTTAGACTGCCGGCGAGTCAATCAGCGACACAATGGGAGAGTGAACATGCTCGTGACGGTCCAGGAACGGTTCATGGTATGGCAGCTCGACCGTCCCGCCGCAGACAATGGCGTTGATGAAACCACCATGTCTGCCATGGAAGCAGGACTTGCTCAGCTGGAGGCACAAACAGATGAATTGAGTTGTCTCGTAGTCCGAGGCGACAACAAGGTCTTCTGCACCGGACTGGATGCGTCAATGCTTGAAGTCTGTTTCAATGACAGAGCAAAGTTTTCGAGCGTTGTTCACCGCATGAGCGAAATTCTGGAACGGATGTCCGCTCTTTCTCAGATTTCGATCGCGTGTGTGGATGGGAATTGCCGACTCGGAGGGGTTGAACTTGCGCTTGCCTGCGATTTGGTCCTGGCAAGTGAAGGTGCGCAATTCACAGATGGCCATTTGGCATATGACGCTATGCCGGGTGGTGGAGCAACCAAGCGACTTCCGTCACGGCTGGGTTACGGACGAGCGTTGCTCTTTTTACTCGAGTCACCTGTGCTGTCTGCAGGTGAAGCCTTCAAGGCCGGATTGGTTGATGAAGTCGTCGCAGCCGGAAGTGCATGTGAAAGAGGTACGGATTTGGCCCGGTCAATATCAAAACGGAACATCGCTTTGGTTCAGGATCTCAAGACGAGCGTTCGAGCCGCGATGCCGGCCCCTCCTGACAAATCGTTCTTAAGAGCGTTTGAGCGTTCTGTAATAGACCGTCTTGCAGGTGATTGAGGTCATCTGAGCGAAATGCGGTGCACACAGTGAACCGGTACTTTTTTCATCAGATGCTGTCGGGAGGAATTATCGTGGTGTTGACAGGGCTCCAGACAAACGAACGCCCGCCAGTGGGAGGAGGTACTGGCGGGCGTCGTTTCGACGTGGCAGGGCTGGGAGGAGGATGCCCCGCGTGTCACACGCCCGTCGGCTGGGAGGAGGGTGCCTAGGGACGCGATTTCTATTTTTTAGTCAGCTACATGCGCGCGGCGAGCTACAAATTTGATATCGCCACGGCAAATGCCGAGATCTTGCAGTTCACGGGTGGACAGGCGGGACAGTTCGTCAACCGCACGACGGTAGTTCACCCAGTTGCTGTACTTCTGACGCACAGTGTCAAACATCTTCTTATTCCTTAGATCGGCGGACCGTCTGTGCGCTCCGCGTCGTTGTTGATCTAGGATATAATTCACCAGCTGAATTAAAAGAAGCGCGATCTGCGCATGTCAGACATGCATTTGGTGCAATGCAAAAAAGATACTGGGAAAGTGAGAGGGAGGGGTAGAAAAAGTTAACAAAAACAGATTGGTACGAATCTGTGTGCAGTGCACACAGATTCTTCGGGATTAACGAGAGCGCTATTCCGCAGCGTCAGGCGTGCGTTGAGGCCTTCGCTGCAGAAGTTCCTGCAGAAATTGCCCGGTATAGCTCTCCCGCACTTCGGCGACATCCTCGGGACGTCCGGTAGCGACAATCGTCCCTCCGCCGTCACCGCCTTCCGGTCCAAGATCTATGATCCAGTCAGCGGTCTTGATGACTTCAAGATTATGTTCGATCACCAGCACGGTGTTGCCTTGATCAACCAGTTCATGCAGCACATCGAGCAGCTTGGCGACATCGTGAAAGTGCAATCCGGTGGTTGGCTCATCCAGAATGTAGAGCGTCCGACCGGTGGAGCGTTTGGACAGTTCTTTCGCCAGCTTCACTCTTTGCGCTTCACCGCCCGATAATGTGGTCGCCTGTTGTCCGACCTTGATGTAGCCGAGGCCGACGCGTGCCAATGTGTCCATCTTGTCGCGAACAGCTGGAACGGCAGAAAAGAACTCAGCGGCCTCTTCAACGGTCATGTCGAGCACGTCGGCAATGGACTTGCCCTTGAACTCAACTTCCAGGGTTTCCCGATTGTAGCGCTTTCCCTTGCAGACGTCGCAGGTAACATAAACGTCCGGCAGAAAGTGCATTTCGATCTTGATCACACCGTCGCCTTGACAGGCTTCACACCGTCCGCCTTTGACGTTGAAGGAGAAGCGGCCTGGCTGATAGCCGCGCGCCTTTGCCTCCGGCATTCCGGCAAACCATTCGCGGATCGGTGTGAAAGCACCGGTATAGGTCGCCGGGTTTGAACGGGGCGTGCGGCCGATCGGGGACTGATCGATATCGATGACCTTATCAAGGACCTCAAGCCCCTCGATCCGGTCATGCGGTGCCGGGTTGTCGCGAGCGCCGTTTAGCCTGCGTGCCGCAGCCTTGTAAAGCGTGTCGATCAGGAAGGTGGATTTGCCGCCACCGGATACACCGGTCACACATGTGAAAGTGCTGAGCGGAACGTCAACGTCCACATCCTTCAGGTTATTGCCGCGTGCGCCGCGTACTGAAATCTGGCGTTTCTTGTTGATCTTGCGGCGTTCGTCGGCGCGCGCAATCATCTTGGCGCCAGAAAGGTACTCGCCCGTTAGAGAAGCCGGATTGGCCATGATCTCAGATGGCGTACCCTTGGCGACCACCTGGCCGCCATGCACACCGGCTCCGGGGCCGACATCGACCACATAGTCAGCCGTCAATACCGCATCTTCGTCATGCTCTACGACAATGACCGTGTTTCCGAGGTCCCGCAGGTGCTTCAGAGTTTCCAGAAGGCGGGCATTGTCCCGCTGATGAAGACCGATCGAGGGCTCATCCAGAACGTAGAGAACACCTGTCAGACCCGAACCAATTTGCGAGGCCAGTCGAATTCGCTGACTTTCGCCACCCGAAAGTGTCCCGGAGGACCGAGAGAGTGTCAGATATTCCAAGCCGACATCGTTGAGGAATTTCAGACGCTCTCGAATTTCCTTCAGGATACGGCCGGCAATTTCTGTCTGTTTGTCGTTCAGTTTCGCCGGCAGGGATTCAAACCAGTCACTTGCCTGCCTGATGGAGCATTCAGTGATCTGACCGATGTGCCTGTCAGCAATCTTGACAGCGAGCGCCTCCGGCTTCAGCCGGAAACCACTGCAGGCGGGGCAAGCATGATCCGACTGGAATCGAGCTAATTCCTCGCGAACCCAGGAAGACTCTGTCTCACGCCAGCGGCGTTCGATGTTGCCGATAACGCCTTCGAACGTCTTTTCCGTCCGATAGCTGCGCACGCCATCATCGTATACGAACTCAATGGCCGTTTTGCCGGTGCCGTGAAGAATTGCATCCTGGACTTCCGCCGGCAGATCTTTCCACGGAGTTGCCATCGATACCTTGAAATGGCCGCAAAGTGCTTCCAACGTTTGGGCATAGTAAGGAGATGTCGATCCCGTTTTTGCCCAAGGCAACACGGCCCCTTCACGCAGCGAGAGAGAGTGATCGGGCACAACCAGATCTTCTTCGAAGGCAAGGGTTGTCCCAAGGCCATCACAGGTCGGGCATGCGCCGAACGGATTGTTGAACGAAAACAGGCGTGGCTCAATTTCCGGAATGGTGAAACCGGACACCGGGCAGGCGAATTTTTCCGAGAAGATCAAACGCTTCGGATCGCCATTTTCTTCGGTTTGGTCCGCAAATTCAGCAATCGCAATGCCGTCAGCCAGTTTCAGCGCTGTTTCAAGCGAATCTGCCAGCCTGCCTGCGATATCATCGCGCACGACCAACCGATCCACGACAACATCGATATCGTGCTTGTATTTCTTGTCCAGGGCAGGGGCGTCGGCAATTTCATAGAAGGTTCCGTCTATCTTGACCCTCTGGAACCCCTTTTTCATGAGTTCCGCCAATTCCTTGCGGTATTCGCCCTTACGGCCGCGAACCATTGGAGCAAGCAGATAGAGGCGCGACCCTTCTTCGAGATCCAGGACACGGTCGACCATTTGGCTCACGGTCTGGCTTTCGATCGGCAGTCCGGTGGCTGGAGAATAGGGAATGCCGACACGGGCAAACAAAAGCCTCATGTAGTCGTAAATCTCGGTCACCGTACCGACGGTCGACCGCGGATTGCGCGAAGTGGTCTTTTGCTCGATCGAAATGGCAGGCGACAGACCATCGATCTGGTCGACATCCGGTTTCTGCATCATTTCCAGAAACTGGCGTGCATAGGCAGACAAGCTCTCAACGTACCTGCGCTGGCCTTCGGCGTAGATAGTATCGAAGGCGAGAGAGGACTTTCCCGAACCGGAAAGGCCGGTCATCACAATCAGTCGGTCACGGGGCAGGTCGAGATCGACACCCTTGAGATTGTGCTCCCTTGCCCCTTTGACACTGATGACCTTGGTCGGATCGTTTTTCCAGGATTCATCCGCCTTGAGGCTCTTGGATGTCGTCATTCTATCTCTTCCTGACCTCATGCATCACGGCATCAGACGCCCGTGCACGTGTAGATATCTAATGAAGGGGCTCGTTTCCCACTTTATCTTTGTCCCGATATAGCAGTTTGACGCGGAGCTTCCAGTGGGTCTGTCACTGCAGCGGGAGGAGAAATTCAGGATACGAAGTCCGATTGAATCATTTTTATAGAAGTGATAAGAACAAAACAAGTACATTGAAAGGAAGGACGTCAGGAAGTTTCACCTGCGCAAGTCGGCTTCGCTGGCGATCGGTTTGGAATATCTCCTGACAGGAAACGCGAACCGCTGTGGAACAAAACAGGAGGAACGGCAACGGCTGTCAGATTTGGCGACGATGGCGGTGAGGTGAGCGAAGGGCTTCAATTTTCCGCAAAAGGTGGGCTTGCCTTGTGGAAAATGCAGGCCGGTGTGCAAAAAAGAAGACAGAGCGGTTGGCGGATCGTTAGGGTTCTGGTTTCTAGCGGCGATGGTTGCGGCGCGGTCAGCTGATAGAAGCAAATAAACCAAAGCGGATCGCGGAAACAAACAGGAGTTCACAATGGCGGGCAGCGTCAACAAAGTAATTTTGGTCGGCAATCTGGGAGCCGATCCGGAAATCCGCCGGACGCAGGATGGCCGTCCCATTGCCAATCTACGGATTGCAACTTCGGAAACCTGGCGGGATCGCAATTCAGGTGAGCGTCGTGAAAAAACCGAGTGGCACCGTGTCGTGATTTTCAACGAAGGTCTTTGCAAGGTCGCAGAAAACTACCTGCGCAAGGGATCAAAGGTTTATCTGGAAGGGCAGTTGCAGACCCGCAAATGGCAGGATCAGTCGGGGCAGGATCGTTATTCCACCGAGGTTGTTCTGCAGGGCTTCAACTCCAACCTGACGATGCTTGATGGTCGCGGTGAAGGCGGCGGTCAGCCGGGTGGTCTGCCTGACTACGGCAATGACCCACAAGGCGGCGGCGGTTTTGGTGGTGGCTCTGGCGGCTCCGGCGGCAACTTCGGCGGTGGCAGTGGCGGCGGCTACGGCGGTGGTTCCAGTGGCGGTGGTTTCGGTGGGTCTTCCGGTGGCGGCGCAGGCCCGATGGATGATGAAATTCCGTTTTAAGTCATGATTTTGGCGGGGGTGATCCGGCCCGGTTGCTCCCGTACTCCTCTGGTCTACCCGCCAACATTCGGATCGTAGGGCGTTCGCGGGTCGTCCTCGCCATCAAAATACTCTTTCGCGGTTCCAAGGCCGCAATGGTATACGGCCTCTTCCGCACGTGTGTCGCCTCCTGAGATCGGAGCGCCATTGTGATGTGCAAGCTCATGAATGAGCGTGGCCAGCACCATCCACCTTCCCATGTTGAATGCGCGGTCGCCGACCGCTATTTCTCCCGTCGGAGTGTGAATTTCTCCGTGCAGCGGAGAAATTGTCGGCCCGTAATTAACCCAGATGGTGCTGTCGTTGATCATGTTGGTCAGCGTTCTCCGGCCCGGAAGGGATCTGAAATAGGCATCACAACCAGGGTTGTTCTTGACCATCCTGAAAAGCTTGTTTCGGGCCCATTTCAATTTGCTGTACTGCGAAGAATTGAAATTGGTGTATTTCGATATCGGCGACGCGTGGTCTCCTATGTTGAACTGGAATGGCATCGCTTTCATCGATCTCCGTCGGTTGGTCTTGCGGAAATGATAGTGAAAACCGACATTGATAACCGTGACGGAGGTCACGAAGCGTCGCCTTGAGATGCTGATGCGATGATTAGGAAAACCGGCGCGAGGTTCGTGCGCGATATATTCGTCACAGTGATTTGAATTCACAACCTGTGTATGGCCGTATCTCTTAACCATATCGACAGGCCTGATATAGTATCAGTCTGTTCACCATGTGTGTTTTTAGCCGGAAATGAGCGAGAATCGCCATTTTGGACCGGTAGAATTCGCGCTGAACATAATCGTTCGGGCAAGTCTGCAATCCCGGCGGTCTCTACCTAGGCAGGGGAATTAAACGTCCGGTTCGAAAAGGGCGCAGTGCCGGAAACGACACTAGTTAATAAATTTTCGGGTTTAGATGATGCGAGCAAACATGACGGAACGTGAAATGCCGAAGACCGGCGACAAGGGGGCGTTGTTTATCCGCTCCAGGGCTGTATTGGGGAAATCGATCAAGGCCGGCCTGATGGTTACGGTGCTCGCATCCGGTTTTTCCGCGATGACCTACGAACCGGTATCGGCCCAGGGTCTGTTCCAACGGCTTTTTAATCCGGAAAACCATCGCAAGCAAAGAGAGCGGGAGCGCCAGGATCAGCTTCGCGAAAAGGCTGCCAAGGTTAAGGTATCTGCTCCACGTTACCTGAATTACTCTCCGGATACGTTGAAAAGAGTGTCGCTGACACCACTGTCTGAAGTGAAGCCGCCAGAGGTCGAACCTGAAGGCGACGCGTCGGCTGAAAACGTGCAGCAGGGTACCGAAACTGTTGTCGCAGAAACTCAAACAGCGAACCTGGAGCCGGTCGTCTTGAGTGCATTCGACAAGGCGCGCCCGGCACTGAAGGGAATGTCACTGATGGCGTTGCCTGAAATCGGCGATGCACTCATTACATACTACGAGGAGCACCCAGAGTTTGTCTGGATTGCAAACGGCAAGGTAAGCTCCAGAGCGGAAAGCATTCGAAGTGCGCTTTCTCAGGCTGACAAATTTGCGCTGAACCCTGAAGACTATTTCGTTTCCTTGCCCGAAACTGATGGGCTGGATGAGGCTGCCCGCGATGAAGCGTTGATGCGCTTCGAAATGGAGCTGAGCGTCGCGGCGCTGTCCTATGTTTTGGATGCGACGCGTGGTCGTGTCGATCCGAACCGGATTTCTCAGTACCACGACTTGCCGCGCCACCAGGTCGACCTTCCTGGCGCACTGGGTGAGTTTTCCTCAGGCTCTGATATGGCCGGGATACTTGAGGCCCATCAGCCGCAGAACGAGCACTTCAAGAAGCTAACTGCAGAATTGGCGCGCTTGAAGGCAGAAGACGAGGAAGCAGATCAGATCGTCATCGCACCGGGCACCTTCCTGAAGGCAGGAAAATCCAGCCCGGAAATGAAGAACATTGTCGCCGCCGTAGAGAAGAACGGTTCCGATGAGTTGAGGACTGCTCACGCGGAAACGCTTGCTGCCTATGACGGCGCAGAGTTGTATTCGCCGGAACTCGTTGATCTGGTCAAGGCTTTTCAGAAGGAAGCCAAACTGACACCGGATGGGATTGTCGGGAAAAACACAATCAAGGCAATGGTCGGTGAAACCAATGCGGCCAAGATCGCCAAGGTTGAACTGGCGATGGAGCGGAGCCGCTGGATACCCGAAGAACTCGGCGATCGAAAGGTTTTCATCAACCAGGCAGCCTTTACCGCAACCTATACATCGCCGGATGAAGTTCCGCTGTCCATGCGGGTTGTTGTCGGCAAGAAATCCAATCAGACAAACTTCTTCTACGACAAGATCGAAATCGTTGAATACAACCCCTATTGGGGGGTACCTTATTCGATCATCGTCAACGAAATGCTGCCCAAACTGGCGCAGGATCCGAGCTATCTCGATCGCGCCGGCTATGAAGTCACCACACCCGGTGGACGTCAGGTTTCTTCTTCCGCTGTCGATTGGTACGCGGTTGCATCCAAGCAGCAGTCGATCAACGTCCGCCAGTACCCTGGCAGGTCAAATGCCCTGGGTGAGGTGAAAATCCTGTTTCCCAACAGGCATCACATTTACATGCATGACACGCCGGCCAAGAGCCTCTTCAAGAAGGACATGCGCGCTTACAGTCACGGCTGTATTCGGCTGCATGATCCAAAGGCGATGGCAGCAGCGGTGCTTGGGAAGTCCAAGGACTATGTAACTTCCAGAATTTCTGAAGGCCGGAACGAACAGGAAAAGGTCGCCGGTGACATTCCGGTGTATGTTTCCTACTTCACCGCCTGGCCGGAGCTGGACGGAAGCGTGGCCTATTATTCGGATGTATATGACCGGGATCGCTATCTTCTGAAGGCGATCGAAAAAACAGAGGCTGTAAGGGCAAAAGCCAGAGCTTCTTGAACAAAAATCCAGATACAAGAACGCCGGGAAAATTTCCCGGCGTTTTTATTTGAATATCAGGATTGCCCGGAAAGACACTCTGCGAGCGAGTCGGCGAGCCCTTCGATCAGGTTTGGATAAAGGTCAGTTCCATTGGCAAGTTCGGTGCCCAGTGGATCCAGAGTTCCCTTGCGCGCGTCGCTACCTTCAAGAACGACATCAACCAGTTTTGCCTCGAACTGCGGTTCCTGGAAAACGCAGGTAACGTTCAGTTCCTTGATCTGGCTCTGGACTTCGGCAACGCGGTCGGCGCTGGAAAGTGCTTCAGGAGACACTGTGATGGCGCCGCTGGCCTCGAAGTCGAAATGATGTTCGAAGTGATGGTAAGCGTCGTGGAATACGACAAACTTCTTGCCTGCTACAGGCGCCAATTTTGACGAGATCGTCTGCTCAAGTTCTTCGATCCGCTGTTCAAAGCTCGCGGCATTTTTCTGGTACGTTTCCGCGTTGTCCGGATCGAGCTGCGACAGGGTGTCGGCCATTACATGCGCAATCGCGATGCCATTGTCCGGATTGAGCCAGATATGGACGTCATCTGCACCCTCATGAGCATGCTCATGTGAGTGGTCGCCATCCGCGTGTTCTGCGTGATCGTCTTTTTCGTCCCCGTGAGCGTGGTCATCATGATCGTGCTCATCATGATCATCGTGCTTTTCAGCATGCTCGTCATGTTTGTAATCATGGTCGTCGTCTTTTTCGGCATGATCATCATGATCATCAGCAGAAGCGTGCTCATCATGACCTTCGTGATCGCCATGATCGTGAGCGTCAAAATTCGCACCTTCACGAATTGCAAGATGCTGAATGCCGGCCGCATCCATGAGTTCCACGGTTGTTGCGTCGCCAGCCATCGAGCTGATTGGTTTCTCGAGCGACGGCGCTAATCCAGGGCCAATCCAGAAAACAGCGTCAGCCCCCTGCAGCAGAGCCGCCTGGGACGGTTTGAGAGCAAATCCGTGCGGCGAAGAGGCCCCGTCAATCAGGATGTGTGGTGTTCCGACGCCTTCCATCACAGCAGATGCAATCGAGTGAAGCGGTTTGATCGTCGTCACCACCGAAGGTGAGGCAGCGACCGCAGGCGTCAAGCTGAGGGAAAGGGCAAAGGTGCCGGTCAGCGCAGTGGAGAAGGCCAGACCACATGCTCGACGAGTGAAGGAATTGGAACGGGAAGGGGCTGTCATTCGAGTTGTTTCCGCACTGATGTAATGTTGTAACGTGTTACTCTATAACGTTTGTCAATATGGTGCGCAAGAATGGATTGGAGAATTTGCTGGACCAAATCACCAGAGTGCTTGGTTTGCTGATATGCCGAGGCTAAGCTCAGCAAAAAGACGGATCAATTGCTTCATGTCCTTTCGCGCAGATGCGGCCGTAAGCCGGTTGCTAGAACCATATCCACCCAAGGCAGCCCAGCTGATCGTGACAATCTACGGCGATATCGTCGAGCCGCGAGGTGGTGTTCTTTGGATGGGAGACCTCATCGGACTTTGCGCCGGGTATGGCGTGAATGAGTCTTTGGTCCGCACCGCTGTTTCCCGACTTGTCTCAAAAGGGCAACTCGAAGGGCAAAGAGAAGGGCGGCGCAGCTTTTATGCCCTAACGGCTCCTGCGCGTGAGGAATATCATCTGGCGGCAGAATTGTTCTTTGGTGCTCCAGATGAGGAGTGCGACTGGATTTTTACCTATTGCCCTCATGCAGCGGATCAACTGACATTGAAGAAACAAGGCTTTGTTTCACTTGGCGGTCATATGTTTGCCGGTGCCGACCGGCCGGGACGCTCACATCCAGGTGTCGCGTTCAAGTCAAGAGCACTAAGTCCGGGTAGTGATGAATTTAGACAGCTGGTGATCAATTCCTTCGGACTTGGTCCTTTGGCTGCCGAGTATCACCGGTTTCTGAAGAACATTGAACCACTTGCAGATGAAATTCACTCTGTGAAGTCGGGGCAGTCTGCACTGCTGTTACGTGTCGCGCTGGTTCATGCGTATCGCCACATCCGGTTGCGCGATCCACGGCTGCCAAATTCCGTTCTGCCTCAGGAGTGGCCCGGATCCGCTGCGAGGCAACAGTTTGCCGAACTTTACATCGCCTTGTCGAAGTTGGCTGACGCTCACATCGGCCAGAGTTTCCTGAACCAGGCAGGCCCGTTACCTGCGCGGCCACAACCCGTTGTCGAAAGGTTGAGTTCCCTGGCCGCTTGACACCAATCGGTCGTTTTCAACTACCGGAAATTGGTGCGTAAGATCAAGCATCACATAAATGTACAAAAATATACTTTTTCTGTGATGCTTTGTGCGCTATCTTCCCGTTGAGTTCAACATGACGGGGAGGAGGCGTCATGTATGCCCAGATGGTGAAAACCGATTCCAACAAGGTACGCGACATTTCGGAGATGTCCGATGAAGAGCGCGCTTTTCAGGAACGCATTGATCGCGGCGAAAAGATCGAACCTACCGACTGGATGCCTGACGGCTATCGGAAGACCCTGATACGTCAGATCGGTCAGCATGCTCATTCAGAAATCGTTGGTCAGCTTCCTGAGGGGAATTGGATTACAAGGGCACCGACACTGGAACGCAAGGCTATCCTCCTTGCGAAGGTTCAGGACGAAGCCGGGCACGGTCTTTATCTTTACTGTGCCGCCGAAACTCTGGGCGTCAGCCGGGACGAGCTTATCGAGCTGCTACATGCCGGCAAAATGAAATACTCCTCCATCTTCAACTATCCAACTCTGACCTGGGCTGACATCGGGGCAGTTGGTTGGCTGGTTGACGGCGCAGCAATCATGAACCAGGTGCCGCTGCAAAGAACGTCTTTCGGACCCTATTCCCGCGCGATGATCCGCATCTGCAAGGAAGAGAGTTTCCATCAGCGTCAGGGTTACGACATCATGATGAAGATGGCGAGCGGTACACCTGCGCAACGCCACATGGCTCAGGATGCGCTAAATCGTTTCTGGTATCCGTCATTGATGATGTTCGGTCCATCGGACAAGGAATCTGTTCACTCCGCTCAATCGATGGCTTGGAAGATCAAGATCAATACCAACGATGAGCTTCGGCAGAAATTCGTCGACCAGACTGTTCCGCAAGCCGAGTATCTCGGGCTGAAGGTGCCGGACGAGAATCTCAAGTGGAACGATGAAAAGGGCGGTTACGATTTTTCGGAGCCTGACTGGACTGAATTTTTCGAGGTGCTGAAAGGCAACGGTCCCTGCAACCGGGAGCGCATGGAAGCGCGTGTGAAAGCATGGGACGACGGCGCCTGGGTCCGGGATGCGTTGATGGCGCATGCGGACAAGAAAGAAGCAGCCAGATCGGCGGCCGAATAGAACTTTCGGGAAGAAGATTTCCGACCAGTCGAAGTGAAGCGCATTAGAGCGCCATGCGCTTAACGACGCGACTGATTTTACGCGGAGGACGAAATGAAAAAAGAGTGGCCGTTGTGGGAGGTGTTTATCCGCGGGCAGCATGGCCTGAACCACAGGCATGTCGGATCGTTGCATGCACCAGATGCCGAAATGGCAATCAAGAACGCACGCGATGTCTATACCCGCCGCCGCGAAGGCGTTTCCATTTGGGTGGTCCCATCTGCGCAGATCACGGCATCCGACCCAGGCGCCAAGGACGCTCTGTTTGAGCCCTCTGCGGACAAGATCTATCGGCATCCCAGTTTCTACGACATTCCCGACGAAGTAGGGAAAATGTGATGACCGCAGAGAACGATATAATCGCAAGCGATATTTTGTTCGAGTGGCTTCTGAGGCGGGGAGACACCGCGCTGATCCTCGGTCATCGGGTATCGGAATGGTGCGGCCATTCTCCCGTATTGGAAGAGGATATCGCGCTCGCTAATGTCGCTCTCGATCTAATTGGGCAAGCGCGCCTCTGGCTTTCCTATGCTGGTGAAGTTGAAGGAAAAGGTCGTGGTGAGAACGAACTGGCTTTCTTGCGTGATGCCTGGGACTTCCGCAACTATCTGCTTGCTGAACAACCAAATGGAGATTTCGGCAAAACCCTGATGCGTCAATTCCTCATTGATGCCCATCAGGTTTTGCTTCTAGAGGCTCTGGAACGTTCATCAGACGAGCGCATTGCGGAAATCGCGGCAAAGGCAGGGAAGGAAGTCGCATATCATCTGGACCGCTCTGCCGATCTTGTCATCCGCCTTGGCGATGGCACGCCGGAGAGCCGGCAACGCATGCAGACCGCGCTCGATACGCTTTGGCCCTATGCCGGAGAAATGTTTATCGGGGATCGGATCGATGATGCACTCTCCTGTTCCGGTGTGGCACCTGCGCCGGAGAGCTTGCGATTGCAGTGGCAGGAAACTGTCGAGAATGTGATTGCTCAGGCTACGCTTGAGTTGCCGCAATCAGAGTTTTCGCATGCAGGTGGCACGACCGGGCGTCACAGCGAACACCTCGGACATCTGCTCGCCGAAATGCAGTTTCTGCAACGGGCTTATCCTGGCGCGACCTGGTAGGAACATGCGGGTTTCAACGGACACAGTCTGGAAATGGTTGGCTGAGGTGCCGGACCCTGAAATCCCGGTGCTGTCGCTGATGGATCTGGGTGTAATCCGGGAAGTTGAGTGGGACGGTGACACTCTGGTCGTGACGGTTACCCCGACTTACACCGGTTGTCCTGCCACAGCGATCATCAACCTGGACATAGAAACCAAACTGCGGTCCTGCGGCATTGAAAAGCTGCGTTTGGAGCAAAAGCTGAGCCCGCCCTGGACAACCGACTGGTTAAGTCAGGAAGGCCGCGAAAAGCTGCGACAATACGGAATTGCGCCGCCAGTGGAAGACGCGGAGACAGAAAGCCTGGCAGGGCGCCTGTCTCGCCTCGGCAAGCGAGGCGGTCTCGTTGTCGCTTGCCCGCGTTGTGGATCAGTAAACACAGAAAAAGTCAGTCAATTTGGCTCCACCCCCTGCAAGGCGGCTTATCGATGCAGGGCGTGTCTGGAGCCATTCGATTATTTCAAATGCCATTAACGGGTATTTGGACGGGAAAAGGGAGGAGTACATGTCAAGGTTCCATGCCCTGACTGTAACGGAGGTTACACCCGACACCAGGGACTCCGTAATTGTGACTTTGAAACCGCAGGCGGATGAAACGGAACTCTTCCGCTTCACGCAAGGCCAGTACCTTACGTTTCGTCGGGATTTCGACGGGCATGAAGTGCGGCGGTGCTACTCCATTTGTGCCGGAACTGAGGATGGAGATCTCAAGGTCGGCATCAAACGCGTCGACGGTGGCGCTTTTTCCTGTTGGGCCAACGAAAATCTGAAGGCCGGGGATACAGTCGAGGCAATGCCTCCTGTCGGCAGTTTCAATGCGCCGATTGAACCAGAAAACGCCCGGTTTTATGTCGGATTTGCAGGCGGGTCAGGAATTACGCCGATCCTGTCCATTTTGAAGACCGTCTTGGCGCGCGAGCCTCAGTCCAGATTCACGTTGGTTTATGCCAATCGGCAGGTTTCCTCGATCATGTTCCGGGAAGAACTTGAGGATCTGAAAAACCGCTTTATCGGACGGCTGCAGATCATTCACATTCTGAAGAGCGATGCTCAGGATACCGAATTGTTTTCCGGGCGTGTGGACGCCGAGAAACTCGATGAGCTTCTGGAAACGCTGATAGACCCGGAAGACATCGACCTGGCATTCCTGTGTGGTCCTCACGGAATGATGGACACAGTTCGCGACAGCCTTGCAAGGCACAATGTCGTGCAGGACAAGATCAAGCACGAGCTGTTCAAATCGGATCAGCCGGGCAGACTGCCGGCGAAAGACCGACCGAAAGTGGCCGGTGACAAGGACAAGGAAGCCGATCTCAAGCTGACGATCGACGGGACGACCTGCGACATTCATATGGAAGCCGGTGAGACGATACTGGAGGCAGCGCATCGGCACAGTATTGACGCACCATATTCCTGTTGCGCGGGGGTCTGCTCGACTTGTCGGGGCAAGCTGCTGGAAGGCGAAGTCGAAATGGCCGCGAACCACGCGCTTGAAGATGATGAAATTCGTGATGGTTACATTTTGACATGCCAATCCAGACCGATTTCCAAGCGGCTCGTGCTTACCTACGACGCCTGACACCGTCTGCCTGCATCCATTGAGGCCTGGTTGCATACAGGCCGACTTCAAAATCTGGAAACCAATCAATGACCGTAGTTCCGCAAAAGTTCCGCGTGCTGGAAAGCTATCTCGCCGGCAGTTGGCGAAAAGGGTATGGCGAAGGCGCCAACCTTCTGGACGCAGCCACCGGCACGCCGATTGCACGGATTGATGCCTCCGGTCTGGATCTTGGTGAAGCACTCGCCTATGGGCGCGCCAAGGGTGGCGCTGCGTTGCGCAAGATGACCTATCACGAGCGCGCGCTCATGCTGAAAACACTTGCGCAGTCGCTGATGGAAAAGAAAGAGATCTTCTATCAGGAGAGCTATGCAACAGGAGCCACCCGCAAGGACAGCTGGATCGATATCGAGGGCGGAATTGGAACGCTGTTCGCCTTCTCGTCAAAAGCGCGGCGGGAGATGCCCAACACCCGGGTGTTTGTCGAAGGCGCAGTCGAACCGCTTTCCAGAGACAATACATTTTCGGCTCAGCACATTCTGTCGCCACTTCAGGGCGTTGCGGTCCATATCAACGCTTTCAATTTCCCCTGTTGGGGCATGCTGGAAAAGATAGCACCAGCGTTGATCGCGGGCGTACCTTGCCTGGTCAAACCGGCCAGTCAAACGGCCTACCTGACCGAGTTGATGGTGCGGCACATTCTGGATACCGGCATCTTGCCGGAAGGCGCTCTGCAACTTCTCTGCGGGTCTGCCGGAGATCTGATCGACCACGTGGATGGGCAGGATGTGGTGACCTTCACAGGCTCGGCTGCGACCGGCCAGATGCTCCGCGGACACCCGTCGATTGTTCAGAATTCGGTTCGGTTCTCAATGGAGGCCGACAGCCTGAACGCGGCGCTCCTGGGGCCTGATGCCGCTCCGGGTGAGCCCGAATTCGATCTGTTCATCCGGGAAGTGGCGCGCGAGATGACCGCCAAGGCCGGGCAGAAATGCACCGCGATCCGCAGGGTGATTGTGCCGAAAAAACAGGTGGACGCGGTTGCGGACGCTCTCGGTAAACGACTGTCCCGTCAGGTGGTCGGCGATCCGAGGCAGGACGATGTCACCATGGGGCCATTGGCTTCGCTCGGACAACGTGACGAAGTACACGCCAGGGTCACGGAACTGAAAGAAGATGCTGAAATCATTTCAACTTCTTCGAACCAGGCTTTCGACAAAGGCGCGTTTGAAGCGCCTATCCTTCTACATTGCGCAGCGCCGTTGACCTCTGAAAAAGTGCACTCGGTCGAAGCGTTCGGCCCGGTCGCGACGATCATGCCTTATGAGGATCTGGGCGAAGCGATTGAGCTGACACACAAGGGGAAGGGATCTCTGGTCGCTTCCGTCTTCACCAACGATCCCGCAGTTGCCGAAGAGATGGTTTTGGGAATGGCGCCATTCCACGGGCGTGTCATGATTGGAAACCGGCAAAGCGCCAAGACCTCTACCGGTCATGGATCTCCGTTGCCGATGCTTGTTCATGGCGGTCCGGGACGTGCAGGTGGGGGCGAGGAGTTAGGTGGCCTGCGTTCCGTCAAGCATTACATGCAACGAACTGCTGTGCAGGGGGCTCCGCAATTGCTTGGTGCCGTTACAGGCCGCTGGGTTGCAGGTGCCGAAGGGAAAGCTGATGAACGTCATCCGTTCCGCAAGTCGTTGGCAGACCTTGAGGTCGGTGATCAACTGACGACGAATTCCAGGACGGTGTCTCTTGAAGACATTGAGCATTTTGCCGAATTCACCGGCGACACGTTCTACGCTCACATGGATGAAGCAGCCGCGAAAAGAAATCCCTTTTTCGAAGGGAGAGTGGCACATGGGTATTTGATCGTGTCATTCGCCGCAGGCCTGTTCGTCGATCCGGACGAGGGACCGGTACTTGCCAATTACGGCGTGGACAACCTTCGCTTCATGACCCCGGTCAATGCCGGTGACAGCCTGAAGGTTCAGCTTACAGCCAAGGAAATCTCGCCAAGGATCACGGCAGATTACGGAGAGGTTCGCTGGGACTGCCGGGTTACCAACCAGAATGACGAACCAGTGGCGCAGTATGATGTGCTGACGCTCGTCGCCAAGGAATGGCCTCAACGGAGCTGAAGGTTCAGTGCCTGTCCGATCCTCCCCCCACGATGCGGGTGCAGACCTGACAGGCACTTGTTTTCTTAGTCTTTCAGTCGATTGTCCACGACCCGCTTGGCCTTGCCGGCCGAACGTTCAACGTGACCTGGCTCGGTCACGTCGATTACTGCGGATATTCCGATCACGCTCTTGATGTGATGTGCAAGTTCCTTGGCGGAGGTCTTGCGTGCATCGATGGTCGATGAGCCCGGTAGTGCCTCGACGTGAACGGTCATGACATCCAGCCGGTTTGACTTTGACAGTTCGATCTGGAAGTGAGGCGATAGGCCATCACATTTCAGGATCTGTTCTTCCACCTGTGTCGGGAATACGTTGACGCCCCGCAGAATGATCATGTCGTCGGAGCGGCCGGTGATTTTTTCCATGCGGCGCATGGATCGGGCGGTTCCCGGTAGCAATCTGGTCAGGTCTCGCGTCCGGTATCGGATCATGGGCAACCCTTCCTTGGTCAAGGTCGTAAAGACCAGCTCACCGATCTCGCCATCTGGAAGGACTTCTCCTGTCTCAGGGTCGATGATCTCCGGGTAGAAGTGATCCTCCCAGATGTGCAGCCCGTCCTTTGTTTCAACGCACTCGTTTGCAACACCCGGGCCAAGTATTTCCGAGAGCCCGTAAATGTCGACGGCGTGCATGTCGAATGCTTCCTCGATTTCAAGACGCATGGAATTGGTCCACGGTTCCGCCCCGAAAATGCCGGTCGCAAGACTGCTCTCGCGCGGGTCTATGCCCTGACGGCGGAACTCATCGAGAATGGACAACAGATAAGAAGGCGTCACCATGATAATGCGCGGCTTGAAGTCCTGAATAAGTGTGACCTGGCGTTCTGTCATTCCCCCGGAAACTGGAACCACGGTGCAGCCCATCTTCTCAGCGCCGTAATGAGCGCCCAATCCACCCGTGAAAAGCCCGTAGCCGTAGGCAACGTGAATGATGTCACCCGGCCGACCGCCTGAAGCCCGTATCGAGCGGGCAACGAGATGAGCCCACATATCGATGTCTTTGGCCGTATAGCCGACCACTGTCGGCTTTCCGGTCGTGCCGGACGAAGCATGAACCCGCACAATCTTGTCGCGTGGAACCGCGAACAAACCGAAAGGATAGTGATCTCTCAGGTCATGCTTGGTCGTGAAGGGAAATTTCGATAGATCTGCCAGTGACTTGAGATCATCGGGATGTACTCCTTTTTCGTCAAACCTGGCCTTGAAAAAGGGTACGTTCTCATAGGCATGCTTGACTGACCACTTCAGTCGCTCCAGCTGCAGGGACGAAATCTCGTCTCGAGACGCGGTTTCAATCGGTTCCAGGTCACCTGGATGCGGTGCCAGATCTTCCATTGTGTCCTCCCGGGAAACGTTCCGCCGAACGTTCCTCTCACTCTGGCAGAATTGTGCCTTTGGTTGTTCTTGAATTGCCGCGAAACTCGGCAATTACTTTTCCGTCCTGATTCTTGACTGTTACGTCGTAAAGTCCGGACCGCCCTTGACGAGATCGTTCCTGAGCGGTGGCCGTCAGCTCGTCTCCCAGATGTGCTGGAGCCAGAAACGTCACAGTGCAATGCTGGGCGACGGTGACTTGATTGTATGTATTGCAGGCAAACGCGAATGCGCTGTCGGCCAGTGTAAAAATATAGCCGCCGTGACAGATGCCATGGCCGTTGGTCATGGTTTCGATTACAACCATGGTGATGGTTGAGCGACCGGTTTCAACGAGTCCCAGTCGCATCCCAAGATTCTGGGAGGCCGTATCCTGCGACCACATACGCTGCGCGCAGGCGTTGGCAAGTTCATTCGGTGTCATGAAATTCCCCGTGCAGCTGTCAGGAACCGGTAAACCGGGCAGGGCGCTTTTCCAGAAAAGCTGTAACACCTTCCCGGTAGTCATCAGTCTTTCCGGCTTGCCGCTGTGCATCACGTTCGGCGTCCAGGTGTTTATCCAGCGCCTGATCTGATGCTGTCTGAATGAGCTGTTTTGTCAGGGCCAGACCCGTTGTCGGTCCGCCAGCCATTTTTTTCGCCAGTGACAGTGCTTCATCCTGCAATTCCTCGTCCGGGACAGACTTCCAAATAAGCCCCCAGTCAGCAGCTTTCGTGGCCTCAAGCGGCTCAGCTGTCATCGCAAGGGCCTTGGCCCGTGCTTCACCGAGAAGGCGAGGTAGAAACCATGTACCTCCGGAATCGGGAACCAGTCCGATCCTGGAAAACGCCTGAATGAATTTTGCAGATCGAGCCGCAATGACAATATCGCAGGCAAGAGCAATGTTTGCACCAGCTCCGGCGGCAACGCCATTCACAGCGCAGATTACAGGCATCTGAAGCGCCCGGATTTGTCGCACCAATGGATTGTAGAGCGTTTCCAGAGTGTTGCCGAGGTCCGGCGCCTTGCCTCCGGAACGCATGTCCCTGTCCGACAAATCCTGCCCGGCGCAAAAGGCGCGGCCTGCTCCGGTAAGCAGCACCGCTCGAATGTCCAGATTGCTTTCCGCTTTTGAAAGGTGTTCACGAAGCGCATGGTGCATGTCTTCGTTAAAGGCATTCAATTTGTCCGGCCTGTTTAGTGTCAAACAAAGAACTCCGTCCGTGAGTTCCGCGCTTACCGGATTTGTATCAGCCATGCATCCTCCCAAAGCATCACGTGATTTGGCAAATCGCCCGAATATTTGTGACATTAATGCACGTCAGCTCAGACGGGTCAAAGCCAGTTTGTCAAAAAAATGTTGGGTGGAAATATGTTGTGTCAGCCCGTGTGGCCGGGACAGCTGTCTTGTGTGGGGATTGCGGAAAGAAACAATTCCCTGTGCGCGGGTTGATAAACGTCAACACCGCCTCTGCCTCGTCTTTTGACCGAGTAGAGAGCGAAATCGGCAGATTTCAGTAGGTCTTCCGGTGTGTCGGCATTCTCCGGCAGGATTGCAATCCCGATGGAACAATCGACAGGAATGGAGTTTTCGCAGGCCAGGATCGGCAAACTGAACTTGGTCTGAAAGTCTTCGGTGATGGAAACAAGTGCTGCCCGATCACCATTGAAGGACGTCAGGACAGCAAATTCATCACCCCCGAGGCGCGCGCAGAATGCATCGGATCCAAAATGCTCGGTGATACGTTCTCCGGCTGCCCGTACCACTTCATCCCCCGCGAGATGGCCATAGGTGTCATTGATGTATTTGAAGTAGTCGACATCAATCAGCAACAACGCCAGTCCGGTGCCGGAACTTAGAGATTTAGCGGTCCGGTCTTTCAGTTCAGCGTTAAAATACTTGCGGTTTGGCAAGCCTGACAGGCTGTCGTAATGCGCGGAAATCCAGAGTTCTCTTTCGATCTCGTATTGCTCGGTAATGTCCTGCGCGATCCCCAGAAGTTCCTGAGTGCCATCTGCGGCCTTCTGTGCTTCGCCCATAATTCTGAGGCGCCTGACAACACCGTCCTGCCGGGTCAGAAATACATCGAGCGATTGGCGGGTCTGTGTCTCAACAAGAAGATCCATATATTCGACTAGTTTTGCTCTTTCTTTTTCCGGATAACTGTCCAGAAGTACCGAAAGGCAAGGTTCCTCGTCGATGGGCGCTCCGTACATCCGATAAATCTGATCCGACCACTCCAGCTTCTGTGTGTGGAGATTGGACTTCCAGGCGCCGATTTGAGCGATATCCTCCATTTGCTCCAGGAGTTTTTGCCGGGTTTCAGCGGCGCGCTGCAGGTCACGAGCTTCCACCGCGGCTTCTGCGGCAAGGTGAACCGTCCTGTAGTTCTGAACGAGAGCAACAACTGCTTCCGTCAGCTTCTCAAGCTGCCTGATCTGTTCTTTGGTGAGACGACGAGGAGCGACATCAAGGACGCAAAGACTTCCGAGGGCAAGATCTCCGTCCAGTATCAACGGGCAACCGGCATAGAACCTGATCCGGGGATCGTCTGTAACCAGAGCACTTCGATTGAACCGCGGATCAGCCAGAGTGTCCTCGATGACAAGGGTCTTCCTGTCCACAATAGTCTGAGCACAAAAGGCATCCTTACGGTCAACAGTTCCCAGTTCCGAACCGGAGGAAGACTTTAGCCATTGCTCGTGCTCTTCCATGAATGTGATTGCAGCGAATGATGTGCCGCAGATGGTCCTCGCCAAATCTGCAAGAGCGTCAAACCCGGGTTCTTTTTCAGTGTCCAGAATGCGCAGGTCTCTTAGAAACTGGAGCCTTCTTTTTTCATTCTCGGGGACAGGTAGACTCATACTTGCGCATTCATGGCTGATTTGAAGCAGACCTTGAATTTTATCCGTTGCGGACTTCGGCAGGATAAAAAAATCAAGTTATGCTCAATTTGTTTGATGGCGGTTCTCCGTTGGTAACGACTCAATAGAATCGGACCATTCAGTAGGAAAATAGGCAGCACTCAAAAATCTAACCACCAACCAAAGCGCTCCACTCAAGTTTCTTCGACCTTTGGTTAGGGGCATGATTCAGCAGATGTTTACTTTAATTCCCCATAGGTAGTTGAGTAGTTTCGGCCAGCGTCAGGGCATCATGTTTTCTCGCAAGTCCACTTCCGACGACCAATCCCTCGATATGCCTCTGGAGCTGGAAGAGGGGCCGCCACCGGCAGCCTATCGCCGTGTGCTTCAGGTGCTTTCATTGGGCGCCGCTGCCTTTTTGGCCTGGGCGGCTATTGGACAGGTTCGGGAAGTTGCAAAAGCTGCGGGAGAAATTGCACCAGCCGGCAAGGTCCAGACCGTTGGCCACCTGGAAGGAGGCATTGTTGCCGAAGTTTTGGTCCAGGAAGGTCAGCTGGTTGAAAAGGGAACGCCTCTCGTCCGCCTTCAGGAAACTGCTACCTCCAGCGATCTTGAAAGAGTGCAGACACGTCTGAAATTTCTGGCACGAGAAGAACAAAGGCTTGCGGTTGATCCGACCAACGTGGATCCCAAAAGCCTCCGGCTGGGAACCGATCTGGAGTTCAGCGAAGCACAGCTCGCGGCACTGGAAGCACAGCGAAAAGCGCTCGCCCAGGAGCAGCAGGCACTGCAAGCCCGGATCAACGAAAAACAGGCAGAACTGACAAGCATTCTGGAACGGGTTGCACTCCAGGAAACGCAAGTTGAAATCGAGAAGGAAAAATTCTCGATCCAGCAGACACTGTTCGATCAGGGATACACGTCGAAAAGACGGTTTCTGGATGCCAAGTCGTCGCTGCAGATTGCGCAGAGCGGATTGAGTGAACTGGTTGGTCATAAAGGCCGCGCCGAAGCGCAGTTGACCGAAGCGAAGGCCAGTCTCGAACGGTCGATTGCAGTGGCTGAAGAAGAACTGGCCGAAGAGCGTAGCCGCGTTGTTCAGGAACGCAGCGAACTGGCCTTTGAGGCCGAGAAACAAAAGGACCGCTTTGACAGATTGTTCGTCCGCGCGCCCGCCAGTGGTCACATCAAGGCCTTGTACCTGAAAGGGCCAGGCAGCGTACTTGCCCCGGGAGATGTCGTGGCGGAAATTGTTCCCAGCGACAGCGATCTGGTCGCGGATGTTCGTATTTCGCCACGCGATATCGGTCACGTCGAAGTCGGGGATCAGGCAGAAATCGCGATCACGACGTTCGATCCGAACATTCAGGGCACACTGAAAGGCGAAGTTGCAGTTATCTCGGCATCCAGCTTCCGGGACGAATATGGAAACTACTTCTTCAAAGCGACCATACCACTGACGTCCAATCAGATTGGAAGTGGAAGCCAGGCCGAAACGATTTCTCCGGGCATGGTGGTGGATGCCAAAATCGTGACCGGGTCAAAATCTGTCCTGCAATACATGCTCAAACCAGTCACAAGAGCTATTGGCGACCCGTTGAGCGAACGCTAGCGATCGTAAGCAGAGGCCGCAGCAAGATCAGCGAAGCAAAAGCCCCGCCGTTTCCGGAGGGGCTTGTTTCAGTTTCCGCTGTCCGGTGACATCAGCTACCAGCGGATTTCTTCAATCTGAGCGAAATCAACCTTGCTGCCGTCAGCAAACTCGATGGAGCCATATGCGTCTTCCGTCAGCTCAAGGCGACCGTTTTCCATGTCAGTGTTGGTAATCGAACCTTCAGTGACCGTTACGGTCCAGTCGGTTCCGTAATCTCCGGCCGCGGTGATGCCAGGACCTCCTCCGAGGTCGATAACATCGGTCCATGCGGAACCGGTGCCTCCGGTGATGCTGTCGTTGCCGTCACCCAGACCATACATGAACAGATCCGAGCCATCGCCGCCGACAAGGTTGTCGGCATCGGCACCACCAACAATGACATCATCTCCAGCGCCACCAACGATCATGTCTTGACCACCTTCGCCGAACAGGAGATCTCGGCCACCGTTGCCGGAGATCACATCCGCTCCGGCAATCGAACCTCCTTCGATGCGGTCATTGTATTCACCGGTCGAAATGTTGTCGCTACCACCAACCCCGTCGACGGAGTAAGATTGACCAGAGGCGCTGAACGTTCCGCTACCGGTTCCACCGGTGAACTGGTAGTCGTAATTGCCGGCAACATCGATGCTGAATGTTTCGGAAGTCTCGGAGCCGTCGGCGGATTTTGCCGTTACTGTCAGGTCAATGGAACTCTCGACCTGACTGTCGAAAAAGGCATGATCCGCGACGGTGACGACGCCCTCATCATCGATAGAGAACCTGTCGTCACTCAACTGGTAGGTGACAGCATCGCCATCCGGATCGCTTGCAATGGCCGTGATACCGACCTGAGTTCCAGCTCCATCTGTTTCGTGAATGGTGTTCGCAGAAGAGTTGGTGTCGGAAACAGGACCTACCTCCGCAGTGGTGTCGATCAACTCATCAACGGCTTTGTCGCCATCGGCAAAACTGAACGTTTCTACGTTCGAAACAGTATCACTTCCATCCGGGCTGCCGGCACGTGTATCGGTTACGGTGTAACTGCCGTCAGCATTTTCGGTGATGTCGTAGTCCGACCAGTTACCGGAATAAAGCGCGGTGTCAGAGCCCGTACCTCCGTCCAGCGTATCGTTTCCGGCACCGCCGAAGAGATTGTCGTTTCCTTCGCCGCCTTCAAGAGTATCATCGCCGTCACCGGTCCAGATGACATCATTGCCGGTCCCACCATCCACCGTAACGTCAGTGGTGTAGGTGTGGCTGTCGCTGGTCATGTCAAGCAGGTCGTTTCCGGCACCCAGTTCAACGGCCTCTATGCTCTCCAGGCGAGCGCCGGAAGCATCCGAATGACGACTGGTGAAACTGTCATCCAGGAAAATCGCATCTGCCTGATCGGTGCCTACGAGCGTATCGTTTCCTTCTCCGCCTTTGAAAACGTCCGAGTTGCGCGTTTTGCCACTGATTGAAACCAGATCGCCGGTTTCAGTGTTTCGCGCCGCGTAGCCGCTCCAGGTTGTTTCACCAGACAGCTTGAGCGTGTCGTCACCAGCTCCGCCTTCCAGAAGATCAGCTCCCTCCGAACCGGCAAGTGTGTCATCTCCTGACCCGCCAATCAGACGGTCCGATCCCGCCCCACCGTCGATATTGCTGCCTTCTTCGTGAGCGGTGATGGTGTCATTGCCTGTACCACCAGTAATCGCCGTTTCCGCCGTACCTGTATCTGTGAAACTGACCCCACCGTCTGAGAGTTGAAGGTCTTCGGCAATATCGGAAACAGCAATGGAAAAGGTCTGACTTGAAGTGGAACCGTCCGTGGATGTTGCTGTTACCGTCAGATCAACCGTGTTTTCCGTTTCGAAGTCGAAACTGGCTCCTGCTGCAACGGTGACGACACCATCCGCATCTACGCTGAACCTATCGTCGGAAACGGTGTAGGAAACAGAATCGGAGGCATTGCCGTCATCTGCGAAGGCGGTGATACCAACTGTTGAACCTTCTGGTGCGTTCTCTGCGATTGCGTTGGAAGAGGCATCGGTGTCAGTAACGTCGCTTACTGCCTGAGAGAACAAGTTACTAACTGTCAGATCGCCATCCGAGAACCGGAGAGTTTCAATGTCATATACTCCGTCACTTCCATCCGGGGAGCCGGAACGGGTATCGGCAATCGTCAGCGAACCATCATCGTTTTGAGATATGTCGTAATCGGAAATGTTTCCGGAAAAGACTGCGGTGTCAGTTCCGGTTCCGCCGTAAAGAATGTCGCTTCCTGAACCGCCTTCGAGTGTATCGTTGCCGTCACCGCCGTAAAGCGTGTCATTGCCGGTGCCGCCCCGGATGGTGTCATTCTGGCTTGTGCCGGTGATGGTGTCGTTGCCGCCTTCACCATCGATTGCATCGATGTCGGTAAGCGTGGTGCCGGAAAAGTCGAGCGTATTGTTCTGCCAGTTGCCGTGCACTTCGACATTGTCGTGGCCGTTGCCGCTGATCTCTTCGACTGCGCCAGCTGTGAAGTTGCCTGCCAGGCCAATCTCGACATCGTCTTCCGTTGCGACGACACGGTCCGTTCCCGCGCCACCATCAAAGACGTCGTCGCCGTGATCCTTGCCGACTTCGAATGTATCGTCGCCGTCGCCACCGTGCAGGGTGTCGTTGCCGGTGCCACCACGGATGGTGTCGTCCTGGCCTGTGCCGGTGATGGTATCGTTGCCGCCTTCACCGTCGATTGCATCGATATCGGTGAGGGTGGTGCCGGAGAAGTCGAGTGTGTTGTTCTGCCAGTTGCCGTGCACTTCGACATTGTCGTGACCGTTGCCGCTGATCTTTTCGACGGCGCCTGCTGTGAAGTTGCCTGCGAGACCAATCTCGACATCGTCTTCCGTTGCGACGACACGGTCCGTTCCCGCGCCACCATCAAAGACGTCGTCGCCGTGATCCTTGCCGACTTCGAACGTGTCGTTGCCGTCACCGCCGCGCAGGGTATCGTTGCCGGTGCCGCCCCGGATGGTGTCGTCCTGGTTTGTGCCGGTGATGGTGTCGTTGCCGCCTTCACCATCGATTGCATCGATGTCGGTAAGCGTGGTGCCGGAAAAGTCGAGCGTATTGTTCTGCCAGTTGCCGTGCACTTCGACATTGTCGTGGCCGTTGCCGCTGATCTCTTCGACGGCGCCTGCGGTGAAGTTGCCTGCGAGACCAATCTCGACATCGTCTTCCGTTGCGACGACACGGTCCGTTCCCGCGCCGCCATCAAAGACGTCGTCGCCGTGATCCTTGCCGACTTCGAACGTGTCGTTGCCGTCACCACCGTGTAGGGTGTCGTTGCCGGTGCCACCACGGATGGTGTCGTCCTGGCTTGTGCCGGTGATGGTGTCGTTGCCGCCTTCGCCGTCGATTGCATCGATATCGGTAAGCGTGGTGCCGGAGAAGTCGAGCGTATTGTTCTGCCAGTTGCCGTGCACTTCGACATTGTCGTGACCGTTGCCGCTGATCTCTTCGACGGCGCCAGCTGTGAAGTTGCCTGCGAGACCAATCTCGACATCGTCTTCCGTTGCGACGACGCGGTCCGTTCCAGCGCCGCCATCAAAGACGTCGTCGCCGTGATCCTTGCCGACTTCGAACGTGTCGTTGCCGTCGCCACCGTGCAGGGTGTCATTGCCGGTGCCGCCCCGGATGGTGTCATCCTGGCTTGTGCCGGTGATGGTGTCGTTGCCGCCTTCGCCGTCGATTGCATCGATATCGGTAAGCGTGGTGCCGGAGAAGTCGAGCGTGTTGTTCTGCCAGTTGCCGTGCACTTCGACATTGTCGTGGCCGTTGCCGCCAATCTCTTCGACGGCGCCCGCCGTGAAGTTGCCTGCGAGACCAATCTCGACATCGTCTTCCGTTGCGACGACGCGGTCCGTTCCAGCGCCGCCATCAAAGACGTCGTCGCCGTGATCCTTGCCGACTTCGAACGTGTCGTTGCCGTCGCCACCGTGCAGGGTGTCATTGCCGGTGCCGCCCCGGATGGTGTCATCCTGGCTTGTGCCGGTGATGGTGTCGTTGCCGCCTTCGCCGTCGATTGCATCGATATCGGTAAGCGTGGTGCCGGAGAAGTCGAGCGTGTTGTTCTGCCAGTTGCCGTGCACTTCGACATTGTCGTGGCCGTTGCCGCCAATCTCTTCGACGGCGCCCGCCGTGAAGTTGCCTGCGAGACCAATCTCGACATCGTCTTCCGTTGCGATGACACGGTCCGTTCCAGCGCCGCCATCGAAGACGTCGTCGCCGTGATCCTTGCCGACTTCGAATGTATCGTCGCCGCCACCACCCTGGATGTTGTCGTTACCCGCACCTCCGGTGATCGTATCGATGCCGTCGCCACCATAGATCGTGTCGTTGCCCGAACCACCGTCGATCTTGCTGCCGTCTTCATGTGCAGCGATCGTGTCTGAAGTGTAATTGCCTGTGATAGAGGTCTCTGCCACACCTTCATCGACGAATGTCGTTGTGCCTGAGGGCAGGTGATAAGTTTCAGACACGTCGCCGACGTTTATTTCGAAGGTCTCGCTTGATTGAGACCCATCAGAAGATGTCGCTGTTACACTCAGTGAAATTGAAGGTTCACTTTCAAAGTCAAATTTTGCGCCGGAAGCTACGGTTACACTGCCGTCTGCCTCCACCTGGAAGCGTGGATCAGAAACCGAATAGATAACCGTATCCTTTGCATTTCCGTCTTCTGCATGGACCGTAATGCCGACCGATGTACCTTCGGCCGCGTCTTCAAGGATTGAATTCGTGGCAGCATTTGCATCGGAGATGTCGCCAACCGCCTTTTCTGCAAGGTCGGCAACAGAAATAACAAAGTTTTCGGAATAGCTTAGACCGGCCTCATCAGTTGTTGTGATTGTGACTTCGATGTCGCCGGCATTTTCTTCATCCAGGCTTAGCGAGTCTTTGAGCTTCAAGACTGCGTTTCCGTCTCCATCGGTCACGACTTCAAAGCGTGGATCTGAAACCGCATAGGTATGACTGTCAGTTGCATCAGCATCGGTCGTGGTTACTGTGCCAACCACAGCTCCGGGGACACCTTCGCTGATGGTGAGCGGGACTTCGATCAGAGACACGTTATCCAACAGAGCGCCGTAACTGTCGTTGTCTTCGCCGGTTTCGCGTATCTCGAGGACGTCGCTGCCGCCTGTTCCGACAACCTGGAAATCGAATGTTGACCAGTCACCGGTTTCCGGGTCGAACGCGGAGATGAGTGCGCCGTTCCAATACACTTCGACCGTGCTTGTTGCGGAAGTAGTACGCGCTTTTGCATCCAGGGAAAGGTCGTAAACTCGCCCGACAGTCGTTTCCACCGTTTGCGAGATTGAGTTCACGCCATGATCGGAATCAAGCTCGATATGCTGGTCACCTTCCGTGGCTTTCACGCCGCCGTAATTGTCCCAGATTTCGACCGGGCCCTCGGATGACCACGCGCCGGAGGGATCCGACCCTGCATGCGTCCACGAGCCATTCGAAACGTCGAAGGCTTCAAAACTTCCATTTTTGATGAGGTTGCCGGTTTGCCCGTGAAGTTGAATATCAGTCGGAGCAGTGTCACTGACATCTGACACCTGAATGGTAAAGGTTTCCTCGGACGTCGAACCATCGGTAGACGTTGCTGTGATGGTGAGATCTATACTGCTTTCCGCCTCGGCATCAAAGCTCGCACCTTCCGCAACCGTTACCGTGCCATCGTCTGCAATCTCGAAGCGATCGTCGGAGACGGAGTAGTTGACCGTGTCGGAAACGTCAGCATCCGTCGCAAACGCTGTGATACCGACTTGAGCACCCGCGACAGCATCCTCTGCAATTGAATTGACCGAACTATCCGTATCCAAAACATCAGACGCGGAAAATTCGTTCGCATCCGAGATCTTGAGATCAAATTGCTGGGTGGTTTGTGAACCATCCGATGAAGTCGCGGTTACTGTGAACGAAACATTGCTCTGCGTTTCGGCGTCAAACGTGGCGTCCTCAGCAATCGTGACAACCCCATTTGCGTCAATATCAAATCGGGGATCATCTACGGAGTAGGTGACTGTATCTGATACGTCCCGATCTTCGGCCAACACCGAAATGCCCGTTGCGGTGCCGCCTTCAACGTTTTCCGAAAACTGACCGCCGCTTGCATCGGTCGTTTTGATGAAGGAAACATCGAACTCATCAACATCACGGATCTTGATTGTGAAACTTTCGGTTTCCGTTGCTCCGTCGGATGCCGTGGCAAGCACAACGATCTCATGAACCCCGGCCGTTTCTGCGTCGAGGTCGCCAGCAACGGTCACAATTCCGGTATCGGGGTCAATTGCAAACAGTCCGTTCGCATCATCCAGCAAGCTGTATTGTACTGACGTCCCGGTCGCCACGTCAGCCGATGCCTGAATGCCGGTTGCGGCGCCGGTTTCCGCATCTTCCGAAACAGTATTATCATCTGTATCGATATCTGTGACGCTGGAGAGATTTGACGCAACGGCTTCGTCTTCAGCTTCAGGCAACGCCGCATCTGTCTCTCGATTGAATTGTGCATTGCTGTCTGTTTGTGGGATGTCGGATTTTTGCCCGGCACTTTGACTGGATTTGGAAGTGCTATCGGTATTGTCAATCGGGCTCGTAAACCCGGGGTTCAACGGGCCGACGCTGGAACCTCCACCAAAAACAGCTCCACTTGGCGAAGGTGTTCTCGATTGTTCCTCGGAAGGAAGCGGAGAGGTCGAATATCCGGCAGCCGGGTCGGCCGGCACACCTGGTTCAAGTGCGGCCATCTCTATTGCGGGATTGAGATCTGTACTGTCGGTCTCGGCTTCAAACCGCTTCGTGTCGGGTGAGCTTTCCGGCGGGTTCTCTTCATGACGCAAATGCAAATTGGCATTCACCTGCTCGGCGGAATCGCCCATGTCCTGATCAAGGTGATAATCGTGTGCCTTGTCGAGATGTCGGTCTCGAGCATCCAGTACACCTGACTGTAGATAGCTATCGGAGGTCAGCGTGGTCCTGCTCTCAGGAGTTTCGCCGCCGGGCAGGGATTTGTCTTGCTGGTCCCGATTTTCGGTATCGTTTGCCATCCGGTCACAAGTCCGCACAATTTCGGTTCATTGCAGTCAACGCATCCGGACTTAACAAAGCGGAAAAACCGACAAAGATTCTGATGCTTAGTGGCGACAATATTTTGAAAACGACACTTAAGGTAAACGGTTTTTAAACCCGAACCGCCGAGTTTGAGTGAACAAGTTCACGACTCTGGCGCAAACATGTTGAAATCGTTGCATTCATCTTTCTTTTTACCCTGCTTGAGGGTGAAGCATTCCCTTACGGGAAGTTGGATTGCATCACCTCGTCTGCCGCGGGATGTCGTTGTTGCCTCGGTCTTTGCCAACGTGCTCGGCCTGGCGATGCCACTTGCAATCCTCCAGGTGTATGATCGTGTACTTCCAAACGCTTCTACCGACACCTTGTTTGTTCTGATGGCCGGAGTGATCTGCGTTCTGATCGCAGACGCTGCAATCAAGATCGCACGCACGGCGGTGGTTGGTCGGCTGGGAGCCGGCTTCAATCACCAGGCACACAAGGAACTCTTTCGGCGTGTTCTTGATGCAAAACCCGCTCAGTTTGCGAAGACACCCGTGTCCGTACATGTTCACCAGCTCAGAGCACTCCAGTCGGTGTCAGATCACTATGGCGATCAGGGGAGGTTGCTGGCGATAGACCTGCCTGCTGGTGGGATTTACCTGGCTGTTCTGATCTTCATCGCCGGGCCTCTGGCATTCGTGCCTGTGTGTTTGCTTGCTCTGTTCTTGTTGTTTGCCGTGAACAGGAACCGTTCGCTTCAGCAAGTGGTAGCAGACCGTGCAGATCAGGATGATCGCAAGTCCGATTTCATTCTCGAAGTGTTGTCCGGAGCAAAAACCGTAAAGTCGCAGGCGATGGAAGCCCTGATCATGCGGCGCTTCGAAAGACTGCAACGAGCGACGGCCAGGCTCAGCGCCAAATACATGCGTTTGTCCGGTCAGGCGCGGGACGCCTCTTCAATGTTCGGAACCTTGACGACTGTGTTGGTTGTCTTGTTCGGCGCGCTGATGGTCATCAACGGTAACTTCAGCATTGGTGGCGTAGCCGCCAGTACGCTGCTGTCGGGGCAATTCGTGCAGCCGTTTCTTCGTGCAATCAATCAGTTGACTGACATGCAGCGGCTGAAACACGACTATAACCAGGTTCAAAACCTGTTCGAATTGCCAGAAATCGAAAAGCGCGAAGAGCTAAACCTGAACGTGGACGGTTCAATTGAACTTGTTGACGTTTCCGCGGAAGTGGCGGAAGGCAAACGACAGGTTTTCTCCCAAGTAAACTTGAAGATTGAACCTGGGCAGATTGTCAGTTTTCAGGGCGCGGACGGCAGTGGCAAATCCACTTTGATGAAACTGCTGACGGGAGAGATGGCGCCGAAGTCCGGCAGGATCCTAATCGGCGGAGAAAACCTTGATGGCCTTGCAAAGCACGCGCTGAGGCAATCGATCGCCTATGTCGACGCCCAATCAGCAACTTTCAACGGCACGATCCTGGAGAACATTACCATGTTTGGTGCTGTTTCCGATATCGCGCATGCCAGGATGGCTTCGAAGCTGATCGGTCTTGAGAAAGAGATCCACCTCTTGCCGAAGGGATATGAAACCCAACTTGGATCCGATCTTGGTGGCAAGGTTCCTGCCTCAACCCTGCAAAGGATTGGTATTGCCAGGGCGCTGGCCGGTGAACCCAGTATTCTGATTCTGGATGAGGCAAACGCGCATTTGGACCAACAGGCGGATAGGGGTCTCATGCAGGCTTTGAAGCGTCTCAAAGGATATTTGACGGTGATCATCGTAAGTCACCGCCCGTCAATGCTGGCGCTGTCCGACCGGCAGTTCGAACTGCGTGAGGGTCAAATCGTTGAGATGACGGAAAAAGGTCAAAGCAGTCAGCCTCGGAAAATGGGGATGCCGGCGTGAGTAAAGCCCTCTTTGATCTTGAAGATCTTCATTCCGAGGACAATCCTGTCCACCGGCAATGGAATGACATTTCGGAAGGGCTGAACGCCGGCACTCCGCAGGAATCGGCCTTCCAGAAACTCAAACTGGATGCTGCCCCGGCTGAGAAATGCCTTATCCCGCTTCTTCGTGAAATGCGGTGGCAAGGGAATGACCGGCTCCTGTTCGAAGCACTTCCACATTTCGATCGCATCGAAACCTTCCAGGAGCTGAGGACGGTCCTCAATCGGTTGCACGTTAAGACCACTGCTTGTCAGGGAGGTGCAGCCGAGTTGACTGAGGCGCAGTTGCCGTGCCTTCGGATGACAGCCGCCGACGTTCAGGTGTTGGTCAGCAAAACAGACACCGGAGAATTCAGAGCATATTCCGGTCTGGATGGTGAGGCCGTTATTCTGTCGGCTAAGGAAGTCGCGAAATCCGAAGTTTATCTGGTCTATGATGAAAAAGAGGACGAAAGTCAGGTTCGAAGCAACCGAAGCTGGTCATCAACTGCTTCCAAGCAGTTCCGAAGCAGCATCGTGTCAATTCTGGCGCTCGGTTTCATTCTCAACGTCTTCGCGCTCGGGCCGCCATTGTTCATCATGGCCATCTACGACAAGGCGATGGGGGCAAAGTCAATTGACGTGCTGCTCACAATGGCAGTCGGCATTGCCATCATTCTTGTATCCGAACTGGCTCTGAGAAAAGCCAAAAACCGGCTGCAATCCTATCTGGGTGGACGCATTGACGCGATTGTCGGCAACAAGACGTTCGAGAGAATTCTGCATTTGCCGTATTCGATGCTGTCGGAAGCTCCGATCGGTACCCAGGTCATGCGGCTTCGGTACTTCGACAGTGTGCGCGATATCTTTCAGAGTTCGCTGTTCAATGCAGTCATTGATATTCCGTTCTCGTTGATCTTCATTACAGCGATTTTCCTCATCGGCGGGCCGGTGGCACTGCCGCCGCTGGCACTTCTCGTTGTCTATGCCCTGATTGCCGTCTATGTGCTGCCGAAGGTTCAGCGGGAGGTGGCTGCCGTCGGTGAGCAAAAATCCAAGCTCAACAGTTTCATGATTGAGACGTTCCGAAACCAGCGTGCCTTGAGAAACCTTTCGGTTGAAGACACATGGTTGGAAAGATTTTCAGTGCTTTCGGCCAATTTCAACAAGATGAATGTACATGCGCGTCATTTGACACACGTTCTTCAGACTGTCTCGCAGGCTTTGATGACGATTTGTGGTGTGCTTGTCCTTGGCATAGGCGCCATGCAGGTCATGGGCGGTGAAATGAGCCTTGGCGCACTGATTGCCACGATGGCGCTGTCCTGGCGTGTTCTCAATCCGATGAACCAGGCCTTCCTGAGCATTACGCAACTTGCACAAAGCAGGACGGTTATCGACCAGATCAACAACCTGATGAAAGTTCCACTTGAAAGAGAGCCGGGACATTTGCCGCGCATTACCCGAGACATTCAAGGCGACTTGAAAATATCTTCGTTGGTGCTCCGTTATCCCGGTTCTACAGAAGCATCCCTGAAGGGTATCGAGCTCAACATCAAGGAAGGAGAAATTGTTGCCATAACCGGACCAAGCGGGTCTGGCAAAACAGCTCTTTTCCAGGCTCTCACAGGACTGTTTCAGCCACAAGTCGGTTCCATACTCTTTGACGGACTTGATGTTCGTCAGCTGGATGCTGGCGAATGGAGATCCAAGATCGGTTATGCACCGGATGATCTGGATTTTTTCTATGGCACCGTAAAGCAGAACCTGCTGTTATCCGATCCTGGCGCCAGCGATGAGCGACTGTTCGAGATTACAACTCAACTTGGCCTTCTGCCTTACCTTGAAGAAAACTTTGAAGGTCTGGAGACAAGGTTGAATGGCGAAGTCTTGAAGCAGATACCGGACAACATGAAGCAGCGGATCGTGCTAGCTCGGGCGTTTATCAAAAGGGTGCCTCTCTATCTCTTCGACAATCCTGGAACGCATCTGGATTTTGAAGGGGACAAGAAGTTCATGGAAATGATCCGCGCATTGCATGGCAAGGCGACCATTCTCATCAACACACAAAGACCAAGTCACATGAAGATGGCGGACCGGGTTGTCGTTCTGAATTCTGGTCAGATCGCCATGATGGGCACGCCGGACAAAGTGGTTCCTGCTCTGATGGGCCAGGCCGCCAAGGCGAGCTGAAACCGCAAATTTGCACCCAACTGAACATCTTTGGGGTTTTTGGTGCACTGATCACGAGAACAGTGCACCAGGTTCAATTATCAAGAGCGATCAATCCCTCGAATATCAGCTATCGCTTCCTGAACCGTCGGATTGGCCAATATTGCATCTGCATAGGCATGTCCAAGGACCTGACCGGATGAGACATCCATCGGATAATGGACGCCTGCGACGGCTCGGCCATGTCCGATCCGGTTCGCAAGATCCATCAACTCGTCACCTTTTTCCGGAAAGACCTCCGTCAGCAGGCGGGCATAAACGATGGCCCGAATAGCGTGCCCGCTTGGATATGAGGGCACTGCGCGCGCATCTCCAACAGCTTCCACCGCGGAGCTGATTTCAAACGGGCGGGGATAATCGTAGATGGTCTTGACGGCGTCGTAGTCGTTTCGGACTTCATCAATGGCATTTTCGAGCAGCACACTTAGCGCGGGGCCATCAACCTTGAACATCTCCTCGCTGACGATTGGAGCAAAGCGGTCGAGGTTGAGAGGTTTTTCAACGAAATGCACCTGCTCGGGTGTCCTCGTTTCCTGTAGCCAGAGAATTGTGGACATCTCTTGGTGGAACTTAGGTGTTCCCAACGCAGGCGGAGGTGATATTTTGCTTTGCGCTTCAATGCTGTCGGGTGGCAACAGTGGTGCTGATTGCGTCGTTGCCAGCGACGATGTTGTCGAAGCAGCAAAGATGATTGCCACGGCAGCAATCGTTCCCGTAACTCTTCTCATTTCAATTTCCTCCGCTTGATCTGGTTCAGGTTCAATTCGGTACAGGCGAGAAGCTCTACCTGTGCATAGAAGTGATGTTGCGGAGTTATGATTCAAATTAAGAATTGGTAACGAGTGGAATGGAGAAGCGTCAGATCAGTTGAAGTAATATTCAACAAAGGTGAAGAGTGGAATGAAAGTAATCCGAAAAATTAGAGGGGATGAAAAAATTTATTGAAGGAAATACCTATTTAGACTTCTGGAGAAAAATAATTCCTGATGAAAGTCCGGTTTATCGCAGTGAAAATCTATGGCATCGCGACATCATTTCACTCACAGTCGCGCGTTCTTTGGTGACGGATTGAGCGGTGGGAGACTGTTTTGTCGGTGCCGACGGATCCGATTTGATCGCGTCTTTCTGAGGTCTTGAATTACGGTCTCTAAGCGTCTCCAGGCGATGTTCATTCCGGAATGTTTATCGGGCGCAGTCTTTCTGTAGTGTCCTTTGCCCAATTCAATCAGCGCAGCATCATAATTGGTCCAGTCCAACCCTGCATCCAGTTCATTCAATCGACTACGCCACTCAGTACCGGTTCTATAAACTGCATGGAAATTGCGCCGGTAAACCTGATGTCTTAGCGCAAGGTATGCATAGGTCTCTGAATATTTGAAAACCGACCAACGCTCTCTAACTGCGCCCAGAATCCTGGGTGCAAGCCAACGGGACAGGAAGATCAGGCCAACGATAAAAATCAGGGAAATCCCGGCTCCAATCAACAGTGAACGCAGGTTTGCACCGGCTGTCTCCTGAGACTCTCCTTCAGCACCACCTACGACCGAAAGGTGAATGGATGGAACCTGGGCTGTTTCTATCTTTCCGGATTTGAGATTGTACCAGGATAGTGAGTACTCCGGGATTTCATATTCACCGGCGTTTTCTGCGACCAACGTGAATGTTTCCTCACGCGATCCGGAAAGAAGTCCCCGATCCTCCTTTTCTTCAATAACCGGTTCGCTCGGATAGAACGAAACACCATCAAACTCCTGGGTCCCTTCAAGGGAGGGAAGAACCATCGGCGGGGCGCCTGAAATTGAGGCTTTGGTCGTAATCTTCAACGCGTCTCCAGGTTGAAGTGAGGCTGGATCACCTTCGACCTGTCTGTCCAGGCTGATCTGGTTTGCAGCAACAAACGGAACGAGGTCCTGTGTGCCATCCGGAAGTGCTCCGATAATTTCAAATGCCTCGGTTGCAACTTCCGTTTCTATCGGTTGGCGAGTTTCCGGATCTGCATAGACCACCTTGATCGTTCCGGTTGGAATCTGAAAACGTCCAGGAACAAGCGGGTAGAGCCGGTAAGAACGTGTTACCCCGGACCATGTCTCTCCGTCGATCGTTTCGCTTGTCGGGCCCGACGCCCGTGAAGGCAGTCTGACCATCACGTTCGGAACTTCAATATTCGGGAAGAGGGGCGGGGTTGGCAGCCAGGTTGGAACGAGTAGGGTGATCCGATAAATCAGGGGCTGTCCCGGAATGGCCGTGTTCTCTTCAAGAGCCGTCTTCACTTTCGGCGCGGTGTTCGATCGGGCCACTGCCATGTGAACCGCAGCAACCGAGAAAATCAGAGCAAGCGCCAGGCGGATCATTGGGCTTGCTCCACAGCTTCCAGAGCAAACCTTGTCTTGAGAAAGTCACTGGTTCTTGTATCGACTGTTCTCATCCATTGCTCCGCTGACTCAGGCAACTTTTCGCCGGATTGCTGTTGTTGTTTGCTTTCTGCCCCCCGGCCAGCTTCATTGTCGAAAACAACATCGTCCGCACCGATACCCCGTTCTTCTCCGGTGTCGGATTGCTCCCGCGTTGTTTCAACATATTCAAGAATATAGCGGGCGAGCTCAAGATTGTTTTTGGCCGCACTGTTGTCCGGGTCTCGCTCGACTGCCTTTTCGAAGGCCGCAATCGCCTGTCGGTAGGATCGCGACTTTATCAGCGCCATGCCTTCGCCCATGGCTGCGTCCGAGCTCTCCTGATATGAGTATAGTTCCGCCGCCTCCTCGTATCTGCCAAGCCTGTAGAGAGAATAGGCCTTCCACATCTGGTCTTCAAAAAGATCAGCGGCCTGTTGGTACTCCTTGGCTTCAAATGCCAGATGCCCTTGCTGATCGGGTGTCAGAAACCAGCTTCGCCAGCCATCGGCACGCACCTCTGTCGTCGACACGAGACACGTTACAGCCAGCATCAGAACAGCCCACTTCATTGTCCAGCCTCTGCGAAACCAGAACAGCAAGAGCAAGGCTGCGGGCCAGGCAAAAATGTATCCCTGATCCCGCCATTTCAGCCGCTCATCTTGAGTGAGTGCTGACTGGTAGGCCGATAAAATGGCGCGCGTAACCTGATTGACATCGCTCGTGTCTATGGTGACAGCAACCGTTTGCACCCCAGGCAAACTGTCAATTTCAGCAAGACCGGTTTCATCTTTGCTAAATGTCCAGAGCAACAGGGACATCCCGGTGGTTTCAGTGAAGCTTTGAAACGACCGGGCATCTGCATCTGACAAACGGTCGAGCAGAAAAACGATGGAGCCCGGTTCGTTTTGTGTTTCAAGAATTTCTTGCGCCAATTGCAATGCATCACGGCCTGTTTCGCCGTCATTGGGCATCACATCCGGTTCCAGCCCTTCAAGGAAGGGTTTCAACACCTCCGGGTCTTCGCTCAACGGCACGACCTGATGCGCCGTGCCGGCATACGCGACAAGAGCGGTTTTTGCTCCTCTTCTTTCCTTCAGAAGATCAAGGACCTTGTGTTTTGCGCGCTCAAGCCGACTTGGAGGAATATCGGTCTGCAACATCGACTTGGATACTTTGAGAACCACAACAAGTGGCGACGTATCTGCAAGAAGTGGATTTGGGACGCGAGACCAGGTTGGGCCAGCTGTTCCGAGTGCCAGCAAGGCCAGCAGGATGCAAACCCAATCGATTGGATGAAGTCGGTAGGATTGATCGTTTCCAACCGTAAGTGCTTTTGCCAAATGCGGTGCGACCACATTCGGGAGGTTGATTTTTCTTGAAAAGGTCCTGCGAACAAACAGCCAGACGAGCAGGATCGCGGGAAGGGCAATCAACCACCAGGGGCGGATGAAGTGAAAGGCCGAAAAATCAGGAATTAGAGTGTCCAAATTCATGCTGGCCTCCGCGTCCTGTGAGAGACCAATAGAACCAGCAATGTCGAGAAACCAAGGACGACAGCAAGTCCCAGGAGGTAGTGACCCAGCGGATCACGTGGACGGTAGCTGGTTGTTTCAACTTCGCGCGGCTTCAATGCGTCTATGCGCCCATAGATGTCTGTCAGTGTGTCTTCATCGGCAGCAAAGAAATACTGGCCGCCAGCTGCTGCCGAAATGTCCTTGAGAGCCTGCTCGTCCAATCTCTGCTCACCGGAACCATCCGGATCGCCGACACCGATCGTTATGATCTCGATTCCCTCGCCAGCTGCGATGCCGGCGGCATTTACAGGGGACATCCGGCTCCCCGTGTCACCTCCGTCACTCAAGAGGATCAGAAGTCTTTCTTCGATCTCACTTGCCTGGAATGTCTTGATCGAAAGCCCGATTGCATCGCCGATGACCGTGTGAGGCCCGGCCATACCAACCTGTGTCTGCTCAAGGAGCGAACGAACTGAAGCAAGATCCTCGGTGAAAGGAGCCTGCACAAACGCCTTGGCTCCGAAAATTATCAGGGCAACACGGTCACCATCTCGAGCGCTGATAAAATCGCCCACGACATTCTTGACCGCATCAAGCCTTTGAATGCGCCCGCCATCAGTTGAAGTGAAGTCGATCTGATCCATCGAACCGGAAATGTCGATTGCAAGCATGACATCTCTTGCTGCCTTTTCCTGAACAATCGGATCACCGATGCGTTCTGGTTGAGCCAATGCCCCAACCAGAAGGCACCAAACCAATCCGGCCATAGTTTCTTGGAATAAGGATCGTCTGGAGATGACAGAGCCTGGTGCAGGCTCTTTTCCCGCAGCCGCCGCCAGCCTGCGAAAAAAGGGAAAGCGCAAAGCGGAAACCTGCTTCTTGTGCGCAGGAACCAGAAAATAGACCAATATGGGCAGCGGCAGCATCAGAAATGCGAGCGGTTGGCTGAATTCAATCACCGGAAGTCTCTCCTATGTGATCTGATCCAGTCCTTGACCAGCGGTTTCAGGTTTGGCGCATCAGAATTCTCCTGGTAGGGAGCAGATGCCAGTGCCTGGCCGTGACCGCTTGTGAATTCCTTGCCTCCATAACTCCTATCCAAAAACTCCAGCCAGTCACTGCCTGAAAGCGACGCCACCGAATATCTTGGATAAGCTGCCAGTGCCGTGCGTCTGATCAGGTTGGAAAGCACGGTCGGGTCGTCGGAACTTTGCGCCAGTTCGTCCAACGCCTGTTTGCGATAGGCGTTTTCTTTCCGGTGTTTAACAAGCTTTCTGCCGAACAGGCCGAAGAGAGCGGCAAGGAACAGCAAGAGCCAGAGCCAACCGACTGTCTGTGGCATCATGGAAATTGGTTCGGGTTCGGGGACCGGTTCCAACAGATCAAGCAACTCAACGAGATTGAGACCCTTCCATTCGTCCTTCATTGCAGGCCTCCACCGGTCATTCGGTGTCCCGTCAATCTGCTCAGCTGGGCAACTGTGTCTTCTCCCGCACTCAAGGGAAATATCGGTACGCCGAATTTGCGGTTCCAGGACAAGACTTCAGACAGACGACCTTTCGTGAACTCCTCAAGGCGCCGGTAGATTTCTCCTGTCGTGGTGTCGACTTCCACCTGCAATTCGCCGTCAGAAACAATGAGCCTGGTTCCTTCGGGTACTTCGTTTGAAATCGGATCTGTGACCGGGCACAGAACAAGATCATTGTGACGTGCCAGGTTCGCCACCAGCTTTTCCGTTGTATCGTCGAGCCCGTCGAAATCACTGATGACGACAACCAGGTGATCGCGCTTTGCCATTCGGGCCACGGAAGCAAGCGGACGGTTGAGAAGCATCGGAGCGTCGACGACTGGTGCATCAGCGCGCAGAAGGTTGTTTGCGCGGCTCAATGCCGCCAGAAAACATTCCAGGGCAACCTTGCTGCGTTTGGGCCGGATCTCACAGACAATTTCATCTCCGAAGACGATTCCACCAAGACGGTCACCCTGGTCCAGAACCCGAAACGCAACGAGCGCGGCCGTCTCTGCCGCCGTCACCGACTTCATGTTGTGTCGGGTGCCGAAGAACATAGACATTCGCTGATCGACGACAAGTAGCGCTGGCTTGTCCCGTTCTTCACTGTAGACCCGCACATGGGGCTCGCCGGTCCTAGCTGTCACTTTCCAGTCGATCGTTCTGGGATCGTCGCCTGCAAGATACCCCCGGAGCTCTTCAAAATTCAGTCCGCGGCCACGCAACCTGGAAGCATGACGCCCGTTCAGGACGCTGTTCGCAGGTTGCCGCGGCAATAAGGTAAGGTTTCTGGCCCGGTTTTCCAGAGATCTCAAATGGTTGAGGTCTACTCGTATGCGTACGTCCTGTTGGCTTTCAGCCTTGGCGGATTTTTGGTGAAGGCCAGACCTGAGACGTGCGTTGCGGTCGCGCATTGTTCTCTCCTCACGGCAAAGCGACCTGGGTTACGATCTCATCGACCGCCTTGTCCGGCGATATGCCGTCTCCATCGGCTTCAAAACTCAAGGTGAGACGATGGCGAAAAACATCATGCGCGATTGCTTGAACATCCATCGGGTCGACATAGTCGCGGCCGGCCAACCAGGCATGTGTGCGGCTGCATTTGTCGAGAGCAATCGACGCACGTGGGCTTGCTCCGACTTCAATCCAGCGCCTTAGATCATCGGAGTACAGTTCAGGTGTTCTTGTCGCATAAACAAGGTCTGCCATGTAGCGCTCGATCGGCTCTGATACATGAATGCTGGAGATCTCAGATCTCGCTGAAAAAACAGTGTCCTGGGTAATTCGTGACGAGACCTGGGTCATCCCGTTGTCTTGCTGATCATTGTCTTGCTTTGCCGGACGAAGCACTGAAACTTCTTCTCCACGAACAAGTCGAATAACCTGAACTTCGTCTTCCACCGGAGGGTAACTGATAAGCACATGCATCAGAAATCGATCCATCTGCGCTTCAGGAAGCGGATAGGTCCCTTCCTGCTCAACCGGGTTCTGGGTTGCCATGACCATGAACAGCGGTTCCATCTTGTGGGTTCTGCCCGAAACCGTCACCTGACGTTCTTCCATGGCCTCCAGCAATGCAGCCTGAACTTTAGCCGGGGCCCGATTGATTTCATCCGCCAGCACGATGTTGGCGAATATGGGGCCTGGTTCGAAACGGAACGTGCCACTACCACCAGACTGGTGATACACCTCCGTTCCCGTCACGTCCGAGGGCAGAAGATCAGGTGTGAATTGGATACGGCTGAAATCTGCCTGCAGGTTGTTCGCCAATGCCTTGATCGCCCGTGTCTTGGCCAATCCCGGCAATCCCTCAACCAACAGGTTGCCATTCGCAAGCAGCCCAATGATCAATCGGTCTATGACGTCTTCCTGGCCAATTATTGACTGCTGCATGCGCAGCTTGAGATCCTTTATCCTTGGAAGCGCGTCTGACATTGAAAACAATTCCTGTAAAAGCAATGGAAACAAGTTGAGGCGCGGGTAAACCGTTTGTCCGCTGTTTGATCGCTAGTTTGCCGCCCCGGACCAGACACGGTTCCAGTCCTTGGCCATATCGATGAGTATCCAGCCCCGACCCGGACCTTCTTCAAGTCCTCTTTCCAATTTGCCGACATGGCTGTCGCGGTCGTAGGCCCATTCACGTTGATCGTCGGTGTGGTGGACAAGAACTCCCAGGCGGGGACCTTCAGCGGACGTCGCCCATTCCAGCATCTGAAAGTCACCGTCCGAGTTGCCGCCAACAAAGATTGGCAAACGGCCGATTCTGCTGTCGATTGCCACCGGTTTTCCGGCCTTGTCGTCAACGAAGGCGATGCCCGGGTCCTTCAAGATTGTCGGCACACCGTCAACGACTTCATATCTGGTCTTGCCGGTACTGCCGATGACCTGTTCAGGAGGAATGCCATAGGCTTCTTCTGCGAACGCGCGCATGAAGTGAAGGCCACCGCCAGAAACGATGTATGTGGTAAAGCCATTGTCCCGAAGATGACGTAACAACTCGAGCATCGGCTGGTAGGTCATATCCGTATAGGCCATCTGTTTTGTGGGGTGTCTGGCCGTTTCCAACCACTCGGCAACGTCTTTTTGAAATTCATCAACCGTAAGTCCGGAGTGGGAAACCATGACGATTTCAAGCAGTCCGTCTTCGCCGCTCTCGGCGACTTTCTCCAGATCACCCGCTGCTGCGGCCTTGAGAGTATCGCTGGTCAGGATTGACGGGTCTGCTTCTGCTTTTTGCTTGAGACGGTCAAGAGCATACAGCAACTGGAAATAGACGGGTTTTTCAGCCCAAAGTGTCCCGTCGTTATCAAACACGGCAATTCTTTCAGCCGGTGTTACATAGTCTTCAGATTTCGGGTCTGTCACCGCATCCACAAATGCAAGGATACGCGCCTTAGCCTCATCTGCATTCCAAGAGGGCAGGGGATCGGAAAAGGCGGTACCGGTTGTCAGGACCAAAACAACAATTAAGGAGAATAAGCGCATTTGCTCCTCCAGCAGGCCACTGCGCTGAACAGTTTATCAAATGACATTTGCGGCGGACCGAAGCCCGCCGCAGTGAACTAGGATGCTGGTCCTTACTGTGCGCCGCCCGGGTCGGACAGTTTCTCCATCACCTGGTCAAGCGAGAAACTTGCAGCCTTCTGGCGTGGTGGGAATTCCTGGAAGGTCTCCAGGAAGTTTCCGACATATTGCTGTGCCGGCACCAGAAGATATGCCCTGTCCAACAGCCAGTCGTAATAGGTATTGGAGGTTCTGTACGAGCGCTCGTACGGATCACGGCGCAGGTTGAAGACCAATGGGATACGCAGCGGCGTGAAAGGTTCAATCCAGGCACGCAACGTCTGGTAGGCTTTCTGCTCCAGGAAGACCAGTTTCCAGTCGTTCCAGCGCAAAGCGGTCAGATCACCGTCGTCGGAGAAATAGAAGATTTCCGCCCGCGGGCCCTTGTCTTCATCTCCAAGCAGGAACGGCAGGAAGTTATAGCCGTCGAGGTGGACCTTGTACTCACGGCCGATTGCCTGAACGCCGCCTTCCTTCAGCTGTTCCTTGATGTCTGGAACACCGGCAGCGGCCAGGTAGGTCGGCAGCCAGTCCATGTGGTGCATGATGTCATTTGATACAGCACCAGCTTCAATCTTGCCCGGCCAGCGAACCATGGACGGCACCCGCCATCCACCTTCCCAGTTGGTGTTCTTCTCACCGAAGAACGGCGTCGAAGCGGCATCCGGCCAGGTATTGTAATGTGGTCCGTTGTCGGTCGAATAGTGCACAATTGTATTGTCGGCAATGCCGAGTTCATCAAGGGCGTCCAGCAACTGTCCGACATGCATATCGTGTTCGACCATGCCGTCCGAGTATTCATCCTGACCGGAGATACCGTCCAGTTCGTCCTTCACGTGGGTGCGGAAATGCATCCGTGTACCGTTCCACCAGACGTAAAACGGCTTGCCCTGATCATGAGCTCGTTTGATGAAGTCGATCGCTGCGGCAACAGTTTCATCGTCAACGGTTTCCATCCGTTTTTTCGTCAGCGGACCGGTGTCTTCAATGGTTCCGTCGGCTGCCGACTTAATGACACCACGTGGACCGAAGGCTTCACGGAATGTTCTGCCGTCAGCCAGCACCATGTCACCGGGATAGTCTTCGTTCTCGGGTTCTTCTTCTGCATTCAGGTGATAAAGGTTGCCGAAAAATTCATCGAAACCGTGGTTTGTCGGAAGGTGCTCGTCCTTGTCGCCTAGGTGGTTTTTTCCGAACTGCCCGGTGACATAGCCTTCAGCCTTGAGAAGGCCTGCGATCGTGGGGTCTTCTTCCTGCATGCCGAGCTCCGCACCCGGCAACCCGACCTTTGAAAGGCCTGTGCGGTACACGCTCTGTCCCATGATGTAGGAGGATCGACCTGCCGTACACGACTGCTCGCCATAATAGTCGGTGAACATCATGCCTTCGTTGGCAACCCGGTCAATATTGGGCGTCTTGTAGCCCATCAGACCAAATGTGTAGGCGGATATATTGGACTGGCCAATATCATCACCCCAGATAACCAGTATGTTCGGTTTGTCCGCGTCTTGCGCCAGAACCGGCGCTACGTCCGAAAGGGCAAAGGCCCCAACGGCGCAGATGGCCAGTTTCGTGGCCAACAAATTTATTCGAAAATGCATGGCTCAGTCCTTCCCATGTGCATTGACGAAGATTTGAAAAAATGAAATACGCCAATGCCTTGGTTGTCGGCAGATCAATCAGAGGCTGAAACTGCCGCTACGTCAATATTCAAGATCAAATTTAATCTTTTCCCATTCTCTCTATCCAAGGTTTTGCTGTGAGTTCGATACGTTTGCCGGGAGCAGATACGTCCCTCAAGGAGCCATGCTCGGCTCGCAAACCATTTGCAGGTTTCGCCAGACCCTTAGCAGACGGTATTGAAAGTGCTGAGGTCAGGGCATGAACGTCGCGTCGCTTCATGCTGAAAGGGTTCTTTTGTTTTGCGAAAGAACAAGCACCAAAGGAGGCTGACCAATCGACAAGCGGGACCGTCCTGGAATGTGAATGACGTGAAATAGACACAGAGCGTGGGTCTCCTCGACGACTCGGTGCGCGCCTGGCAACTTGGAAGCGCGGTCATCGTAGGCACCACTCTGGAAGCGTGAAGTACGAACATGTTGCTACATGGGTGGTTGAGAGTGTTACATAGGGGTGTTTTTGAAAAAATCTGATTTGTTAGGGATTTACCCGTGCCAGCTGAAACCGGACAAACAGCTTCGGAGCACTCGATACGCACCCAGTTGCAGCGTATGTTGAACCATCCGGAATTTGCTGCCACGCCGCAACGCAAGGCGTTTTTGACCTATGTCGTCGATGAAACCCTGGCTGGACGGGCCGACCAGATCAAGGGTGTGGCTATCGCCATGTCGGTCTTTGGCCGAGATGACACCTTTGACCAGCAGACTGATCCGATTGTTCGCCTTGAGGCGCGCAGACTACGCAGAGACATCGATGGTTACTATGCCGGTCCGGGGCGTGATGAACCGATCAGGATATCGATTCCGAAAGGGACTTACGTTCCCCGCTTTGAAGCGATTGCCAATGTATCTGAACCAGCACCAATACCAGAAGGCCTCGTTGAAAAACGGTCAGGATTTTTGAACTTTGGTCAGCCGTGGCTACTGCCTCTCTTCGCGGCTGTAACTTTTGTCAGTCTGGTGCTTGTAGGCGTCTACATCTTCTTGCCCATGAACAAGCAAGTCGGACCAGATGACGCCGGTTTGCCCAAAGGGCCGACAATTGCTGTATTGCCATTCACTCCCTTGGGTGACGGACCCAGTTATGTCGCTGACGGTATCACTCAGCAACTGACGACCGAGCTCGTGCGATTTCGGGACCTTTGGGTGCTACCGCTGGGAACAGTTGGGCGCTATCGGAGTGGTCAATCGGGTCAAGCCGATCTGAGATCCGAGTTCGGAGCTGATTACGTCCTTGAAGGGAGTGTTTCAGCTGCTGTTGGTACCTTGAACATAACGGCTCGTCTGGTGGACTTGGAAACCGACCGGTACATCTGGGTTCACAGTTACGACACAGTCAGCAGTCCGAAAGAAATATATGATGCCCAGAATCTCATTACCCGGGAGGTGATTGGCAATCTTGCGGGCAAATACGGCATCCTTTCCAAGCAAGCCATGAATGAAGCTTCGCGCCGTCCTCCAGAAAACCGCAGCGCCTATGACTGCGTGCTGGAATATTACAGCTATCAGATCACCATCAATCTTGAACGTCATGGCGAAGTAAAGTCCTGTATCGAACGGGCCATTGCGCTTGAACCCGACTACGCGGAAGCCTGGGCAGTGTTGTCGAACCTCTATCTGCAGCAGATCCGTTTTGCATTGGAAGGAGACAGCCAGGAACTCTTCGCACGTGCTGAAGAGGCGGCAAATCGTGCGGTGGAACTGGATCCGCATTCAGCCTCTGCACATCTCATGCAGGCAAACGTTCGGTTCGTGGCCGGTGATCTGGAAGGTTTTCGGAAGTCAGGCGAAAGGGCCACATCCTTGAACCCGAATGACAATGCAATTCTGGCTCACTTTGCCCTGAGACTTGCGCTCAGCGGGTCCTGGCAAGAAGGGCTCGCAATCATGGACAAGGCAATCGCGCTCAATCCGGTCCATCCTCACTGGTACCATTTTCCCTGGGTGTTCTATCACTACGAGCAGCAGGAGTTTCGCCAGGCACTCGCAAAACTCGACAGGATCAAGATGCCGGACTTCTTTTGGACGCATCTTTGGCGGACCGTGCTGAATGCGGAGTTGAACAACCACGCTTCCGCCCAGGAAGCACTTGAGAAACTGATTGCGCAACGACCGGATCTTGAAACCGAAATTCAAAACATACTGTCAGTTTGGCTGCTTGATGAAGCATTCAAGAAACGACTGATGTTGAGCCTGAAAAAAGCAGGTTTGGGAGGCAAGCACGGTTCTAAAGCAAAAACTCTATAACTACAGATAAGCATATGAAAAAAAAGATTATTTTGTTTCTGAGTGGATATCTTGAAACAACTGCGCCAATCTGGCCCATACCATTTCGCACCTGATCAGGCTAAATGGTCCCCATGCGTAGTTTGCTGATTGCACTGCTTGTCGTTGTATTTGCTGGGGTTCACACGGCCGCAGCATTAAGTGCTGGGCAAGCAGAAATTTCAGAGATCACTTCACAGCAAAACACCGATCATGCGGCGATCGACGCCGTCATGATGGGAATGACCCACCACGACCAATGTTGTGGTGATGCTGGCACAGTTGGTGGAGCTGGGGGCTTTGCAAGCTGCAGTATTGACTGCGGTGTTTTTTATCTCGTCGACTTTTCGTCCGAGTTTGTCTCTGAGCGCATTATTGAGACCGTTCCTCTTGCAATTTTTTCGTCTGTAATCCTGCGCCAACCGGACAATCCTCCCAAACAGCGCTGACCTGCCGAAATGGGGCAAATGCCCCTTACCAATCGCACTTCAAAACTTATAATGCGAACACCTGTTCCAATTAGCTCATCCGTGTCCGGTGAGCGGTGTTCGCCATGCTTGCAGGTAAACGCAAATGGAAATCGAAACAATTGACGCTCGTGGTCAGTCTGCGGGGGCAAACACCGCAGGGACAGCCAACCCGAAATCTGAAAGGCCCAAAATGTTGTCTGGGGCCAATCTGTTCATGGTTGCCTGTTGCGCTGCCATGTTTGTTGGAACTGGTATCTATTTAGCATACGCGCCGGCTGATCAATCATTCGTGGAAACGATGTTGGTTGCAGTTCCCTTGCTTGGTTGCCTTGCGATGCACTTTGTTCTGCATCGTCTCATGGGCAAATCCTGTCACGGTTCTTCGAATGTCGGAGGTTCAAAATGACCAAATTTACCACCGCATTTCTCGCCCTTGCCGGTTTGCTGACACTGGCAGTGCCCACGCAGGCAGATGAAGAAAAAACAATGACTGTGTACAAATCGCCCTGGTGTGGGTGTTGTGAAGTCTGGACCGAAGCTGTTGAAGCGGCAGGCTACTGGGTCGTTGTCGAAGATTTGGAAGATCTTTCATCCATCAAGCAACAGGCAGGTATTCCTGACGATATGCAGGCTTGTCATACCGCAGTGATCGGAAACGACCGGAAATACATCATTGAGGGCCATGTTCCATTGGAGGCCATAGACAAGTGGATGACCGAACGTCCGGACATTCGCGGCATTGCCGTACCTGGCATGCCTGAAGGCTCATTGGGAATGGGATATGATCCAAGCGCGGAATACACCGTTTATTCTCTTGGTGTGACCCCGTCACACGCGCCTGAAGTCTATATGACGACAGGTCGCTGAGTTCAGTCGTAACGGAGGAGGGCGGGCCCAAAGGCGCGCGCCCTCGCTCCTCCAAGGGCTATCGGAGAAAGTTGGCCTTTGAGGTCACCTATCTCATTCTCGTAAAATTCGGTTCTGATGGAACGATGAAAAAAGCGCTGATCCTATGGTCTTTCCTCGTCAGTCTTCTGATTTTCGTCGCGATGCTGACAGGTTACCTAGCGAACAAGACCGCAGAAGAAACTGGTACCGCGGCCACCACGGCCGGGTTCCTGCAACCCGAAAACTCGGTTCTCGTGTGCCAGGGTGCAGACATATACGCAAGCTACTGTGCCTCTTGTCACGGAGCTGACCTTGAAGGCGAACCGAATTGGCAATCACCCAATCCGGACGGGTCTTTGCGGGCACCTCCACATGACGAAACCGGGCACACCTGGCATCATGCCGATGAGCTGCTTTTCAAGATCACGAAGCTCGGTACTGCTCAGGCCCTTGATATTGAAGGCTTGAACTCCGCTATGCCGGGATTTTCCGACACGCTTTCGGATGACGAAATTGTCGCGGTTCTTTCGTGGATCAAATCCACATGGCCAGAAGATATCAGGGCAATGCATGACACACTGAATGAGCGCGCCCGGCAGTCTCAAACCCCAGACTAGTGAACGCGCATCAGGAACGCCACGAACGATCCGCAATTGACTGGACTTGGTACATTATCGGCGCTCCCGGCGCGCTTGTCGGAGTAGTCTTTACCGTTGCGCAATAACAAGGCACCACCAACGTCCGTGTGCAGGCAACTCAGTGCACTTTAGAGAGGCGCAGGTCTCAGGTAGACTAGAGCCGTCAGTTGGATTGACAAAGGGCCTGACCATGGACCGGAAGATTGAGCTCCACTGGAGCCGGAAGTTTGATTTCGTCGGCAATCTGACCTCTGGCCCAACCACCGCTTCGTCTACAACCTTCCAGGTCAAAGCGGCGCTGAGGAACGCCTACAGCTCGCTATTCGGGATCTATATGTTCTTTGAGGACACAAGCTTTGAACCAGCTCGTCGATCCGCGATTGAGGGGTGGCGCAAGAGCCACGGCCTCACCACCACTGGAGCGCTCAAGCCGATCTATATCGGTATTGTGAAATCCGACCAGCGCGACTTTGTGGAGCGAATGCGCGAGCATCACAAGAAATGGATCTATCAGTATCGCGACAAGGGCCAGCTCTTCGTGAAATTCGCGACAACATATTACTGGTGCAGGGAAGAGGAACTCCCGCAACTTATCGAGGACGCGGAGAGCGTGCTGGTTTTCGAGATGCAGCCCTACGAGAATACCGCCAAGATCAGTTCATACAGCCTCTCCGAGGATATCAAGGTCTCGAACACCGGCCACCACGCGCCACTGCCCAAATCGATCACATCGAAAAAGCACTTCTGAAGACAGCGTCCTCAAGGACAAATCCTGATTTGGCGGCGTGGAAGTGTCTGATGCGCGCAAACTGAAAGAGCTGAAACAGAATTGGAATCCCAAGGCCCCCTGGAGGAACACTCTTTTAGACGAAACCACAGCGCTTGTTGTCAGCCGCACTATCACTCGCTGTTCCAGGACGCCGCTGTCTCCTCGACAAAGGATGCGTAACTGCGGGGACCGTCTGGCAGAAGGATTGTTTGCGCTTCAAGGTCTTGCGCATCTACAGGACAGCCATATCGTTGAAAATAGCGGTTCATGATCAGCAAATCGAAGTTGAACCATGATGGCATCAATGTTTCCATTTCTGCTTCGAATTCTTCCGGCGTATGGTTGGGATAGACGACAGTGCGGCCTAGTGCCCTGGACCACAGCGCAGCGGTATCTTCACCGTTGGGGGCATCCAAGGTCGACAAGGTGAATGCTTCATTTTTCGCACGTGGGTTTTGGAGCAAGTTTGCTGCTGCAAGTGCGACGTCTCGAACGTCGATACGGGTCACGGGAAAATTGCCTATCGGCCAAGGGTAAGCGCCTGCAACAATAGCATCTTTCAGCCACAGATCGTTTTGAGCAAAGTTCGTAGGTCGCAATATTGTGTGCGGTATTCCCGTGTACCGTAAAGCAGTTTCGATCGCTAATTTTGAACCTGAATGTGGGACGAGCGGTGAGAGCGTCGACATATGGTTCGACAAGTAGACGATATACTTGCAGGAAGCCTCGTCTGCGATTGCGAGGGTCACCAGCCCGCGCTGGGTTTCCAGAGGATCATGAGCAACCAGCAAAAACACGGTCTCAATGCCCTCGAAAGCGCGCCGCAGACTGGCCGGATCATCCATGTCGGCAATGACCGCCTCCACACCGATGGGCAGAGTTTCAGCATACTCTTTCGACCGCGTTGCAACCCGGATTTGAACACCGCTTGCATGAAGGATCGGCACAAGTAATCGACCGATTGTCCCGGAGCCACCAAATACTAGAACCGTCATGAAAGTACCGTTGCTTCGTGATTGTATACCGGAAATTGTAGGAAAATATCTGTTCGTCTTCAAATGTTTTGAGACACGTTCGGTCCTGATCGATGCTCAACGAACGCCTTTCGAGCCTACGGCCACACCGCGAAAAAATATGCGCGGAGCTCGGCTTCCGAGCGCCAACCGACCGACGCATGCCGTGGCACGAAAAAACTCTCACCGGCAGCGAAGGTTTCCTCCTGGTCCGGACTTGTCACAGTGACAGTTCCGTGCTGCACGCAAATCAATTCGCTACGGTTGAATGACTTGATGGGGATCTCACACGGCCCGGACACCAGCGTTCCTACCTGGATCCGCTCGTCACTCGATTCATAGGCGAGGTTATGTCGTTGATGCGGTGCCCACGTAACAAGCCCATCTGTCAGCTTGCTCACATCGTCCAGTTCATCATCTGTCGGGTTTGCAATGAGACGGATGCATTTCAATTTGGCTTGGTCAGTCTCTGACGGATAATCCTCCTTATGGAGAGTCATGAAATACTTCCGATAGTATTTCGTCATATCCCAAGAGCATTTGAACCCCTGAGGCAGGAAGAAGGCCTGCCCGGCCGAAATGACATCTTTCTTACCCGCTTCATCGATGATGGTGACTTCTCCGTCGATGAGTTGCATTAACTCAAACAGCGGGTATGGATGGGTGCTCGTCGCGCTGCCGCCATGGTTTTCCCAGGTACCAACGCACAGACCGTTGTTCTCATACGCTTTCACCCCACGCTGGTCCGGAACAGGTCCTGTCAGCCAGTCGGGAGGGATAACTTCCCAGGCATCCAGGCCTTTGCCTTTCGGGTTATGGGGATCCAACCTGATGAAACCAGCCATTTTGGTGCCTCCCGGGTCCTGGGCGAATGCGTTTGAACCAGGCAGCGTCCAAAGCACAACAAATGGTTCAAGAGATTAGACGATAACTCACAAGTTGAGAGACGCAACAGGTGTCGCGTTTGCACGTTTCCTGAGTTCCGAAGGTCCGCGTGATGCGATTGTGCGTTCGAGATAAATCCTGTCGCAGGGATTTGCAGGAATACCTCGGAAATCGACGGAAACTGCAGGAGGCCCCTGCAACATGTATGCGACGAGAATTTGAAACGACATCCTAAAAGCTAGGCGCAAAGGACTTAAACTATTCAGAAGAAATTGGCTGGGGAACCTGGATTCGAACCAGGACTAACGGAGTCAGAGTCCGCGGGTCTACCGTTAACCTATTCCCCAACAATGCTCGGATTTCCGAGGCAACGACCGGGAGCTTTGCAACTCGAGAGAGGGCTGCTCAGTCGGTGAAGGGCATATACATCTATCATAATCCGGAATGCAAGAGCCGTTTTTGACTTTTTTGTGAAAACTGCGCCCATACAGACGGTGCGAAGGGCGCGTGTGTTTTGTGTGAACGAGTGCTTTCCCGTCAGCCGTCAACCTGATAGAGTTTTCGCAACGACAGATATGGCCTTGGCTGCACCGCTTGAAATGGCAGGCGCACCGGGCCTGAAAGGCAATAGCGTGACTGAATCAGGTCAGGAACCGCCCGATCACGGGCGTCGTACCGCTGATGTGTCCGGAGACAGCAGAACTCGTTCAGAGTTCAAGGGCCCTAACAGGCGGCGCAGAAAGCGTCGCTCGGGAAAAGGTCCAAAAGGCAATGTTGTAGGGCAGCAAATTGCCACTGCAACTGATGGACCTAAAGGATCAGGACAAGCTCCGATCCCTGCTGGTACCGGATCCGTCGACAAAGCGACGATTGCGCATGGTGTGAGTGCGCAAGACGAGAAAGGTGCATCTGCACCTGAGAAAAAACGAAAAAAGCGACGGCGCGGGGGCTCGAAGCAACCTTCGACGATGCAAGCCGCTTCTCTCGAATCCGGCCTGTCAGAGGCGTTGCCGAATGGACAGAAGTCCGCGGATACGGCAACCAGCCTGAAGGGCAAAAAAGCAGCGCGCAGGCGCGGGCGACGGCGTTGGCAGGCATCCAAAAAAGCGACAAACGGCCATCAGGGCCATGCTGATACCGCAGGGACACCAGCCGAGCAGGATGTTTCCGTGCGCAATCCTACTCAACTTGGCCAAACCAATCCGGATGAGCGTCAGAAGCGCGACGCCGACATACGTCTTCCGAAAGCCCGGGGCGAGGGGCAGCGGCCCCGACGACCTGGTCAACACAAGGATCGATCAAGAAGTCCAAGAAACAGTTCTCCGCTTTACGCGGCCCTGGACCTTGGGACCAACAATTGCCGTTTGCTGATTGCACGCCCGGAGGAACGAGGATTCCGGGTCGTTGACGCTTATTCAAGGATCGTCAGGCTTGGTGAGGGTGTCGGTTCCAACCGACGTTTGAGCAATGCTGCAATGGACCGGGCGATAGAGGCTCTGGCCAATTGTCACCGCAAACTCGCCGATAGAGGCGTTGCACGATCACGGCTGATTGCGACTGAAGCCTGCCGCGCAGCAGAAAACGGCAACGAGTTTATTGAACGCGTGAAAACGGAGACCGGTCTGGCTCTTGAGGTGGTGAATCGGGAAACCGAAGCCCGTCTCGCAGTCGCCGGGTGTGCCTCGCTGGTCGACCACGAAGCCGACGGCGTCATTCTGTTCGATATTGGTGGTGGATCATCCGAAATTGTCTGGCTCGACCTCAGGAACCGATGCGGGGCGAGAGGGTACGCGCTGACACGATTTATCCGGTCCTGGATTTCTCTTCCGGTTGGCGTGGTCAATCTTGCCGAGCGACACGGCGGCGTTCATGTAACGCCGGATGTCTTCGAAGCGATGGTTGAAGACGCCGCAGAGCATCTGTCCGCATTCAGCTTGTCCGACACATTGTCTGAAGCAATCGCCTCCGGGCGGGTGCACATGCTGGGTACATCCGGAACCGTGACCACCCTGGCCGGGGTTCACCTGGGATTGAAACGCTATGACCGTCGACGCGTGGACGGAACCTGGCTTGATGACCATGACGTTGCAAGAATGATTGATCAGCTGCGCGACATGCCTTATGAGGCGCGTGTGGAAAATCCGTGCATCGGCGCCGATCGCGCGGATCTGGTTCTAGCCGGCTGCGCCATTCTGGAGGCGATCAGAAGGCGCTGGACGTGTTCGCGTCTGCGGGTCGCCGACCGTGGACTTCGCGAAGGTATTTTAACTGAATTGATGGCAGCCGACGGCGTTTGGTCACGCAAGAATTCCGGCCAACGCTACGATCGCAGGCGCCAAAGGAACAGAACATGAGCCGTTCAAAAAAAGGATCGGGGGATCGTGGCCTGCATGTAAAGGTCAAGACGGCCGCAGGCCGTCGTGAATCGTCCACGCGCTGGCTTCAGCGTCAGTTGAACGACCCTTACGTACGCCGTGCGAAAATGGACGGCTACCGGTCCAGAGCCGCCTACAAACTGATCGAGATTGACGACAAGCACAAACTGCTGAAGCCTGGGTATCGCGTGGTTGATTTGGGTTGCGCTCCCGGTGGATGGTGTCAGGTCGCCGTGGAAAGGGTGCAATCGAGCATCGAAGCTCCGAAAGTTGTCGGGATCGATTACCTGGAAATGGACCACGTACGCGGAGCCACTTTCCTTCAGAAGGACTTTCTGGACGACGATGCGCCGGCAGCTCTGATGACAGCACTTGGCGGCCACAGGCCCGATGTGGTTCTGTCGGACATGGCAGCTCCCACAACGGGTCATAAGCAGACCGACCACCTTCGGACGACGCATCTGTTCGAAATCGCCATTGACTTCGCACGCCGCAACCTTGTGCCGGGAGGCTCCTTCCTTGCCAAGGTATTCCGGGGCGGTACCGAAAATTCTCTGCTGCAGGATCTCAAGCGCGAGTTCAAGTCGGTTGCCCATTTGAAACCGCCGGCCAGCCGTAAGGAAAGTCCTGAACTATATGTCATCGCGAAGGGTTTTCGAGGAAGCGATCTTGAGCCGGATCAACCTGCTTGAAGTCGGTGTTCGATGCACTTTGATTGAATCCTCGAACGACCTGTTGACTTTTCGAGTGAACGGGCAGGTGTAACCTTAAGGCTCTTTTCTTTCTGTCACCCGCGTGTTATTGACCCGCGCCAACTTCTCCGGCACAGCCGAAGCGACTCGAAAGATGCAGGCGATGGAAATCGAGCCTGCGTCTCAGCTATTCTATTAAGGGGAATTGGCCATGGCGTCTTTCTTTGTCCCATCAACCGGGCAGCAAGCTCTGACCTTTGATGATGTACTGCTAATTCCCGGTCACTCGGAAGTCATGCCGGGCGATGTGGATCTCAGCACGAAAGTAACCCGGGATCTTGAGCTCAACATTCCGATCCTTTCTTCCGCCATGGACACTGTCACGGAAGGCCGTCTTGCCATCGCGATGGCGCAGGCTGGCGGTATAGGCGTCGTTCATAGAAACCTTTCACTTGACCGGCAGGCTGAAGAAGTCCGTATGGTCAAGAAGTTCGAGTCCGGAATGGTGGTCAACCCACTTGTGATCGGCCCGGATGCGACGCTGAAAGAAGCTCTCGACCTGATGAAGCGGTTCGGCATTTCAGGAGTACCGGTTGTTCAGAACGGCGGCGCAGGTGGACAGGTTACCGGAAAACTCGTTGGTATTCTGACCAACCGAGACGTACGCTTTGCCTCCAATCCCGACCAGAAAATTCACGAACTGATGACCAGCGAAAACCTGGTGACAGTGAATGACAATGTCAGCCAGGAAGACGCAAAACGTCTGTTGCACCAGAACCGTATTGAAAAACTGCTTGTCGTTGACGAAGACCAGAACTGTATTGGTCTGATCACGGTCAAGGATATGGAGAAGGCACAGCTCAACCCGAACGCTTCGAAAGACAGCCAGGGTCGCCTGCGCGTTGCTGCTGCAACGAGCGTGGGAGAGGAAGGCTTTGCTCGCGCCGAACGGTTGATTGATGCAGGCGTCGACCTGCTTGTTGTCGATACCGCCCATGGTCACTCCCAAAAAGTGCTGGATATGGTTGGTCAGGTGAAGAAGCTTTCCAATTCGGTCCAGGTTCTTGCCGGAAACGTGGCAACTTCGGATGCGACAAAGGCCTTGATCGACTCTGGAGCCGATGCAGTGAAGGTTGGTATCGGTCCTGGTTCCATCTGCACGACCCGTATTGTCGCAGGGGTTGGTGTTCCCCAGCTCACCGCGATCATGGAATCGGTCAATGAAGCCAACAAGCAGGGCGTGCCGGTCGTTGCAGACGGTGGCATCAAATATTCAGGCGATCTTGCGAAGGCAATCGCTGCGGGCGCTGCTTCGGTCATGGTCGGCTCACTGCTGGCCGGTACTGAAGAAAGCCCGGGAGAGGTTTATCTGCACCAGGGGCGGTCGTATAAATCCTATCGTGGAATGGGTTCCGTCGGGGCCATGGCACGAGGCTCGGCCGACCGCTATTTCCAGGCAGAAGTTCGCGACAGCCTGAAGCTCGTTCCCGAAGGTATTGAGGGACAGGTTCCTTATAAAGGGCCTCTTGGCAGCGTTCTTCATCAGCTGGCCGGCGGTTTGCGGGCCGCAATGGGATATGTCGGTGGAAAAAACATCGAGGACTTCCAGGAAAAAGCGCGTTTCGTCCAGATTTCAGGCGCCGGTCTCAGGGAAAGTCACGCTCACGATGTGACGATTACCCGGGAAAGCCCGAACTACCCTTCCAACGTTTAAGTAATTTGAGGGAGCAGGTGGTTTCTCGACCTGCTCCAAAGGATTGACATGAAAGATGGCGGACGCCTCGCGGCGGCAATAGAAGTCCTGACCGATATAGAGAACCGCCATCGTCCGGTTCAGGTCGCGCTGAGAGACTGGGGAGCAGCACACAGGTTTGCTGGTTCGGGCGATCGAACCGTTATTGGCAATCTTGTCTTCGATGCGTTGAGAAACCGGGCATCGCTCGCAGCACGTATGAAAAGCACCGAACCGCGCGCGCTGGTGCTGGGAACTTACGCTCTCACTTGGGAAAAAGGCGTGGATGCACTTGCGGATGCATTGGCACTCGACAGACATGCACCCGAGCCTTTGACTGAAGGCGAAATTTCTCTCCTCAACGACGCACCGGATTCGGAAATGAAGGGGCATGAGGCGGCCGATGTTCCAGAATGGCTATGGCCCGGGTTTCAATCGATATTCGGTGAAGGCGCCATTGAAGAGGGGCGTGCCCTGTCCACGCGGGCTCCGGTCGATCTTCGAACCAACACTTTGAAGTCCGATCGAGACAAGGTGCTCAAGCGGCTTGCGCACATTGGTGCAATCCCGACACAACGCTCTCCATATGGCATGCGCATTGAAGCAAAACCGGGCCTTGGCCGGATGCCTCACGTTCAGGCTGAAGAAGGTTTTCGCAAAGGCTGGTTCGAATTGCAGGACGAGGCCAGCCAGCTGGCGGCACATCTGGCGCAAGCAAAACCTGGCGAACAGGTGCTGGACTATTGCGCTGGCGGTGGCGGCAAAACGCTCGCATTGGCAGCGTCGATGCAAAACAAGGGACAGTTGTTCGCATATGATGCGGATCGTTTACGTCTTGCTCCGATACACGAACGCCTGCAGCGGGCAGGGGTGCGCAACATTCAGGTGAGGGATCCGGCCAGTTCATCACTGGAGGACCTGCAGCAGCGGATGGATCTGGTTTTCATCGACGCCCCGTGCACAGGGACCGGAGTGTGGAGACGCAGGCCGGATTCAAAATGGCGGATTGCAGAAAAGGCCCTTAACGACCGGATCGAAGATCAGCAACACGTGCTTGATCATGCAAGCCAGTATGTGAAACCGGGGGGGCGCCTTGTGTATGCAACTTGTTCGGTGTTGCCACAGGAAAATGAGGATCAGGCCGCCCACTTCCTGAGCAGAAATTCCAACTTCAGCGCGAAGTCTGCGCTTGCAGTCTGGAAAGATACGCTGCCGGGAGTTCCTGCACCGAAGTACTCAAACGAGCGCGGTGAACTTCTGCTGACCCCTGCTTCAACGGGAACAGACGGGTTTTTCATCGCAATCTTTGAGCGAAAGTCCTAAGACAAATTGCAGGACTTAGGTCCTGTCTCGCCTCTGAAGTCCCAATACATTGGGTAAAGGCTCGTCGTCCGCGAGTTGACCGCCGAGCGGTTTCTCTTTTGGAAGACTTGGCTGCCCCACCAAGGTTTCCGTCTGATCGCTGTTCGGTTCCGAACCAACTGGATCTGAAGTGCGCGCTTGTTCCTGGACAGAAGATCCAGCCGTAACGTTCTCACCAATCGGCTGGTTAACCTGGACTGTTGGCGCCGAAGATTTATTCGGGTTTGAGGCAATCAGGTCTTCTGCGAGCTTCCGGATCTCTGGGTCTAGTTCTCGTCCGGACGAGAGGCCAGTGAGAACGGCTCGGGCCTGCGGAGAAAACTTCAACGCAGCCAATGCCGCACCAAGCGCGTTCAAAGGTTCAGACGCTGCTTGATTCAGGTCGTGAGCTCTCAACGCATAATCCAGGGCCGCGTCGTGTTTGCCGAGTTTTCGAGAAAGAATGCTCAGCCGCACTAGGTTGCTCTGTGAACGCCCGTTGAGCTTAAGCGCTGCATCGGCGGCCTCGAAGGCATCCTCCAACTGCCCCTTTCCTGACAGGGCATCTGCCAGAATCTCCAACGACCACGGATCGGTCGGCGCCAGTTGATTGGCGCGTATGGTCAATTCAATGACTTCGTCAAATCGTTTCCTGAGAAGAAGGAGGTTCGCCAGACCCAGAAGTGCCGGTGTAAATTCCGGCTGGATCTTCAAGGCTCTGCGATAAGCCGCGACTGCGGCTGAAATCTGTGTTCCGTTGGCGTGGGTATCGGCAAACAGCGTCAGCACCTCGGGAGACTCAGGCAAGAGTTCGAAAAGTCTTTTGGCTGGAACCGCCGCCTTCTTCGGTTCGCCCAACTTCATAAAAACACTCGCGAGACCATAAAGTGCATTGAGGTTGTCCGCAGAAGCAGACAGTACTTCGTCAAAATTCTGCTGAGCGTTCTCAAAGTCGTTCATCAGCAACTGACAATTGCCAAGACTGGCTCGCGCTTTCAGGTTCTCTGGTTCTGCAAATACTACTCTGCGCAGTTGTGACTGAGCTTCTTCAAGGTATCCGGCCTGGAGAAGAGCTGTCGCAGTCCGGTAGGCAATTTCAGTGTCTTGCGGCGCTAGCTCAAGGGCCTTCAAATAGCAAACGAGCGCATTGTCGAGATCTCCGGACCCTTCCAGGGAAATGGCTTCTTCATACGCTTTGCGGGCAGCAGCGGTCATTTGGTTTCCGGTATCTGCAAGACCTTCTCGTTTGTCGGCCTTCAAAATTCAAGGATAGATGTCTTTGTTAAGGTAAATGACCACAAGAGTGCCGGTCAAAACGAATTTGCTCCGATTCCGGCTTGTCCGCTGTTAATTTGACCTGTGTGGTAGCCCCTTCTTCTTTGGAGGTGATGTGGGGCAAGAAAATCCTGTGCGACAAGGCCTTTCATGCGAAAATCGGGTTCATTTTCCGGAAAAGACCGGGTAGAAGCTGGCCATGACCCAGCACGACCGCCTACTAATCATTGACTTCGGCTCTCAGGTGACCCAGCTCATTGCGCGGCGCCTGCGTGAGTTGAACGTTTACTGCGAAATTCACCCGTTTCAGAATGTTACTGACGCATTCCTGGCTGAGTTCAAGCCCAAAGCGGTGATTTTCTCAGGTGGCCCGTCTTCCGTGTTTGCGGAAGGCGCTCCGATGCCTCCAAAGACAGTTTTTGACCTCGGCGTTCCGATCCTGGGGATTTGCTACGGCCAACAGGTGATGATGCATTGCCTTGGCGGTAAGGTGGAACGTGGACACGGCACTGCAGAGTTCGGACGGGCTTACGTGACGCCTGAAGATCACAAGCTTCCACTTCTGGATGGATGGTTCGAAGATACGCGAGAGCAGGTCTGGATGAGCCACGGCGATCACGTGAGTGAAATTGCGCCAGGTTTTGAAGTGTATGGAACATCCCCGAATGCTCCGTTTGCCATCACTGCCGATACGTCCCGCCATTTCTACGCCGTTCAGTTTCACCCCGAAGTTCATCACACGCCCAACGGCAAGAAGCTGTATGAGAACTTTGTGCGCCTGGCGGGCTTCACCGGCGACTGGACCATGGGCGCTTACCGGGACGATGCAATCGCCAAGATCCGTGAGCAGGTTGGCGACAAGAAAGTTATCTGTGGCTTGTCCGGTGGTGTGGACAGCTCGGTCGCTGCTGTTTTGATTCATGAAGCGATCGGCGACCAACTGACCTGTGTCTTCGTTGAACACGGCTTGCTGCGTCTCAACGAGGCGGATGAAGTCGTTTCCATGTTCCGGGATCACTATAACATTCCGTTGATCCATGCAGATGAATCGGACTTGTTCCTCGGAGCCCTTGAAGGCGAATCCGATCCGGAAACCAAACGCAAGACAATCGGCAAGCTGTTCATTGATGTGTTCCAGAAATACGCCAACGAAATCGAAGGCGCTGAATTCCTGGCCCAGGGGACGCTTTATCCGGATGTCATCGAGAGTGTCAGCTTTTCCGGCGGACCCTCGGTGACCATCAAATCCCACCACAATGTGGGCGGATTGCCGGAGAAGATGGGCCTGAAGCTGGTCGAGCCGCTGCGTGAACTGTTCAAGGACGAGGTGAGGGCACTTGGTCGCGAACTCGGCCTGCCGGACAGCTTTATCGGTCGCCACCCGTTTCCGGGACCCGGGCTTGCAATCCGTTGTCCCGGAGAAATCACCAGGGACAAGCTGGAAATTCTACGCAAGGCCGATGCCGTTTACATCGACCAGATTAGAAAACACGGTCTCTACGATGATATCTGGCAGGCCTTTGTTGCCATTTTGCCGGTGCGCACCGTCGGCGTCATGGGTGACTATCGAACCTATGACTACGCATGTGCTCTAAGGGCAGTCACCTCGGTTGATGGCATGACCGCGGACTACTATCCGTTCAGCCACGAGTTCCTCGGTGAAACGGCGACGCGCATCATCAATGAAGTGCAGGGGATCAACCGGGTGACGTACGACATCACCTCAAAACCTCCGGGCACCATTGAATGGGAATGATGACAAACGGCCGCGGGTTGCTTGAGACAGTAATCCGCGGTCATTTTGTATGACGGGCAATGCAAACGCGTCCGACTCTATAGAGCAATGGCAAAGAACAATTCTATCGAATTGACACCAGATTGCTCCGCTTGCGCGGCGCTGTGCTGTGTCGTGTTTGCGTTTGACAAGTCCGAGTCGTTTGCCATCGACAAGGCTGCGGGTGAAGTTTGCCCAAATCTCGATGACAACATGGAATGCAAAGTCTTTCAGGACAGGGAAGAATTGGGTTTCAAAGGCTGTATCACCTACAATTGTCATGGAGCCGGCCAACGCGTGACGCAGGAAGTGTTCAAGGGGATGAGTTGGCGGCAGGACCCTTCTCTCAAGCACCGCATGGGCGAAGCGTTGTCTGTTCTGCGACGGATACATGAGCAGCTGACACTATTGTCAATGGCCAGCAGGATGAATTTGGATAAAGGTGAACGCGAGACGTTGGAAGGGTTGGAGAAAAGCCTGACGCCGGTATCTCGGTGGTCAGAGGAGGAGTTGTCCAACTATCCGATCGATCGAGTGACAAAGAACGTTTCAAAGTTCCTTCTCGGTCTCCAGAGACTGGTTAAAAAACCGAACTAACGAGCGCAATTGATGCAGAACGCGGCGGCAGGGTCGACTTCAAGTCGTTTTTCCGCAATTTCATCACCGCACTCAACGCAATACCCGTATTCGTCCTCATCAAGGCGCTGCAATGCGGCTAATATCCTTTGGATATCCGCTCGCCGTTGGCGTTCCGACGCTTGAGCCATTGCTTGACCTTGCAACGCGTCCATACGCGACAACCTGCCAACAGATTGCTGATCGAGGGTCACAGTTGCTCTGGCTTCTTCCGAAATCTCGCTGAGTTCTTCCAGTTCCTGCTTAAGGTTCAGCAGAATATCCCTGATTGCGTCGACATCTACCGGCATCATCAACCTCCGGTTATGAGAATGCCGAAGCCAGAACCTTTCCGCAAGTCACACCGAGTTTGTAGCGATGTCCCGTTGAATCAAAAGCTGTAGTTCATTCGTCTGAAGGAACGCGTGCTTCCCTTTCCTCCGCCAACATTTCCTCATGATGCCTCTTGGCCTGTACTTCAATGAACAGGCGGGTGATCTCTGGAATTTGCATCTTGATTGTACGTTCCAACGAATAGATCGTTTCTTCTACCGTTCCGGCCACAACTTCATCGATGAAATCAACAGAAAGTGCTAGCAGGACATCTTGCGGACCGCGGTGCAATGTCCTGATCTCGTTCAAATTTTCAATTGCCGGTGTCGCGTCGATGATCGCTTCGATCTTTGCCAGGACTTCTGGCGCGGCTCCTTCACCGATCAGCAGTCCCTTGGTCTCAAACGCCAACAGAGCTGCTGTGCCCGCCAGAATAATGCCGATCAGGATAGACGCGGCTCCGTCCAGCCAGGCAAGGCCCAGATATTGGACGCCGAGCAATCCGAAGAATGCCACGAACAGACCCAACATGGCTGCACTGTCTTCGAAAAGCACTGTGAACACGGTTGGGTCCTTGCTGTCGCGAACTGCAGAAAAGATCGTTTTCTTGCCGCGGACCTGATCGAATTCCTTGTAGGCAATCCACCAGGCGATGGACTCGAAAATCATGGCAAGTCCGAGAACGGCATAGGCGACATAAGGATTTGAAACCGGATGCGGGTGCAGAACTTTCTGGATACCTTCGTAAAGGGACACTCCTGCCCCAACCGCAAATATCAGGATCGCAACGACAAAGGACCAGAAGTAAAGCTCTGCACCATACCCGAACGGATGACGCTGATCGGCAGGTTGTCTGGATTTCTTCAATCCGTATAGCAGAAGGCCCTGGTTACCTGTGTCGACAAGCGAATGGATGCCTTCAGACAGCATCGCCGACGAGCCGGTGTAGATGGCTGCAGCAAACTTCGTGATTGCGATTAGAGAGTTTCCCGCAAGTGCTGCGAATATCACCCGCCTGGACCCATGTCCCGCCATGGCAGCCCCCTTTAATGTCGAAAGAATTCAATATTCTGTATCGCGTGGGAGCCTATGACGTATTCGTGACTTTTATCAACTTTCTCGCTCCTTCATCGTCGCTCAAATGATTTGAGTTGAGGTCGTTGAAATGAAGAATTTGCTAAAAACTACCTTGGTCACAGCAGTCACATGGATGATGCTTGGGACACTTCCCGGACAGGCTAACGATGTCGAAATTGTCGACGCCAAGGCGAGGAAATCCGGAGCTACATGGACCTTTTCCGTGACTTTGCGACATGAAGACACCGGATGGGACCACTACGCTGATCTTTGGCAGGTCTTTACTCCCGAAGGCGATCTTCTGGGAGAACGCGTGCTGTTACATCCGCATGTGGAGGAGCAGCCATTTACGCGGTCGCTTTCCGGGGTGGCGATCCCCGATGGTGTTTCCGAGGTGGTAATAAAGGCGCGCGACAGCGTTCACGGAGTGTCTCCGCAAGAGTTTCGGCTGTCGCTTCCACGCTAGGTATTGATAAAGGCCATAACACCATCCGCGACGAACTGGACGGACAGAGCTGCAAGCAGAACGCCCAAAAGGCGCGTAATCACCAGCTGAGCAGTATCCCCGAGCAGGCGCTCCAGTTTATCTGCAACCAGAAAGGCCCCCATACAGCTCAGAAGGATCACGGCAATGACACCGCCCAAACCGGCATAGTGGATGGTATCGGGAGCCTGGCTGGATAAAAGAATGATCGCGGATATTGTCGCTGGTCCAGAAATAAGGGGAATGGCGAGTGGAAAGATTGCCAGTTCGTTGACCGTGCCGTGATGGGCTTCCGATTCAATCGCTTTTTCAGCTGTTTCTGCTTTCCGTTCCTGCCGCTTTCCGAAAATCATCTCGATGGCAATCAAGAACAACAGGATGCCGCCGGCCACTCGGAAGGCAGAAACGGAAATACCCAGTACATTCAGCACCGTTTGTCCGGAGGCATAAAAGATCAGGAGGATTCCGGCAGCGGTGAGCGTTGCCCGGACAGCTACCCGCCGCCTGTCTGCCTGGCTCATTCCCGCCGTCACGGCGAGGAACATGGGAGCCAATCCGACGGGGTCGATCGTGACGAAAAGCGTCGCAAAAGCGTTGATAAAATAGTCTAGCATTTCTCATTCCCGAAACTGTTTTTCCGGCACGGAAGCGGACTTACTATAGGGGTTTGAGTGAAACAGCGACCCGCTTTGCTCAAATGATTTTTTTGCCCTGTGTATACTTGCTGTAGTGCATTGAAAAGAAAGCGCTATTCCTTAGGCGGAAAACAGCCTCCGATTTGGTGCAGTGACTTGAATCGGATATAAAAGAGCCAGCAATAACAATCAAATGAGTGTCTTCCTTGGCTGACCAGGACAACAGCACGCCTTCCGACGATCTTCCGTCGGATATCAAACCGGTCTCCATTGTCGATGAAATGAAGCGCAGCTACCTCGATTACGCCATGAGTGTGATCGTATCGCGCGCATTGCCCGACGTGAGAGACGGACTGAAGCCGGTGCATCGGCGCATCCTCTATTCGATGCACGAAAACGGCTACGAGTGGAACAAACCATATCGCAAATCGGCCCGCGTGGTCGGTGACGTAATGGGTAAGTACCACCCGCACGGTGACAGTGCGATTTATGACGCGCTTGTGCGCATGGCGCAGAACTTCTCTTTGCGTTTGCCGTTGATCGACGGGCAGGGGAACTTCGGTTCCATCGATGGCGATCCAGCCGCTGCCATGCGTTACACAGAGTGTCGTCTTGAGAAGGTCGCGCACAAACTTCTGGACGATATCGACAAGGACACCGTCGATTTCCAGGAAAACTACGACAACTCTGAAAGCGAACCGGTTGTCCTGCCGGCGAAGTTTCCAAATCTTCTGGTCAATGGCGCCGGCGGTATCGCGGTCGGCATGGCGACCAATATTCCGCCACACAACCTTGGCGAAGTGATCGACGCTGCCATCGCGATCATGGAAAATCCGTCCATGTCGCTGGAAGAACTGATGCAGATCGTTCCGGGACCGGATTTCCCGACAGGTGGCATGATCCTGGGTAGGGCCGGCATCCGCAACGCTTATGAAAGCGGGCGCGGCTCTGTCGTCATGCGGGCCAAGGTCGACATCGAAGAGGTTCGCAAGGATCGAAACGCGCTGATTGTTTCGGAGATCCCGTATCAGGTCAACAAATCGACAATGATCGAGAAGATCGCCGAACTCGTGCGTGACAAGCGCATCGAGGGCATCTCCGATATTCGAGATGAAAGTGACAGATCCGGTATGCGGGTAGTCATTGAGCTGAAGCGCGACGCGGTTCCAGATGTCGTTCTCAATCAGCTCTACCGTTTCAGTCAGCTGCAAACCTCCTTCGGCGCAAATATGGTTGCGCTGAATGGCGGCAAGCCGGAGCAGATGAACCTTTCGGACATGCTGAAAGCGTTTGTTACGTTCCGTGAAGAAGTCGTTCAACGGCGGACCCGGTATCTGCTCAAGAAGGCCCGTGACAGGGCACATATCTTGGTGGGCCTTGGCATTGCGGTTGCCAACATCGATGAAGTCATTCATCTGATCCGGACAGCTCCGGACCCCGCAACTGCACGAGCCCAGTTGATGGAGCGAGATTGGCCTGCACATGACGTCGAGCCGTTGATCCGTCTGATCGACGATCCGCGTCATCAGGTTCGGGAAGACGGTACCTACAAGCTGTCTGAAGAACAGGCTCGCGCAATCCTGGATCTGCGTCTGCAGCGCCTTACAGCTTTGGGCCGGGATGAAATCGATGATGAACTGAAGAAAATCGGCGCCGAAATTTCAGATTACCTCGATATTCTTCGCTCGCGCGCGCGCATCCAGGAAATCGTTCGCAACGAGATGCTGGAAATCAAGGAAGAGTTTGCAACACCAAGAAGAACCGAAATTATCGAAGGTGGTGCGGACTTTGATGAAGAAGACCTGATCCAGCGTGAAGATATGGTGGTGACCGTATCTCACAGCGGCTACATCAAACGTGTTCCGCTTGCCACGTACCGCGCACAGCGCAGGGGTGGAAAGGGACGCTCGGGCATGTCGACCAAGGACGAGGATTTCGTGACTCGCCTGTTTGTCGCCAACACCCACACTCCGGTCTTGTTCTTCTCCTCCCGCGGTATCTGTTACAAGATGAAGGTCTGGAGATTGCCACTTGGCGGCCCAACCTCCCGCGGCAAGGCATTGGTCAATATGTTGCCCCTCGAGCAGGGCGAACAGATCACTTCCATTCTGCCACTACCGGAAGATGAGGATAGCTGGGCCAATCTCGATGTGATGTTTGCGACTGTTCGCGGAACGGTTCGTCGGAACAAGCTTTCCGACTTTGTGAACATCAACCGCAACGGCAAGATCGCGATGAAGCTCGAGGACGGCGACGGCATCGTCGGTGTCGACACATGCTCTGAGCATGCTGACGTTATGCTGACCACGAATTTCGGGCAGTGCATCCGCTTCCCCGTTACCGATGTTCGTGTATTCGCAGGCCGCAACTCCGTCGGTGTGCGCGGCATCAAACTGGCCGATGGCGACCGTGTCATTTCCATGCAAATTCTTCATCACATCGACGTCGATGCTGAAGAAAGAGCTGCGTATCTCAAGCTGTCTCGCGCCATGCGCGGTGAAGCTGAAGAAAACGGCAATGGTGGAGATGAAGAGGGCGTTGTCGCTGGCGATCTGCCACAGGAACGTTACGCTCAGATGAGTGCTGCCGAACAGATCATTCTGACCATTTCCGAGAATGGCTATGGAAAGCGGACATCTTCGTTTGAATACCGTGTTACCGGCCGCGGCGGCAAAGGTATCACAGCCATGGCAGTCAACGATCGAAACGGCGGACTCATTTCTTCCTTCCCGGTCGAAGACAACCATCAGATCATGTTGGTCACGGACGGAGGCCAGCTCATTCGTTGTCCTGTTGACGGTATCCGTATTGCTGGCCGAGCAACACAAGGTGTGATTGTCTTCAAGACAGCCCAAGATGAAAAAGTCGTTGCCGTGGAGGGTATCTCCGAGGTTGATGACGAGGACGTTGACGGTGAAACCGAAGGCGATGCAGAGACCTCAGGCACTGAAGGCGAAGCACCGTCAGCGGGGGACAATCCGGGTGAACCGGAAGGTGAAGGATCGGACGAATAGCCTTTCCATTCTGTTCCCGGACCGTGATGTTCGGGTCTTGAAAGAAAACACGTTGAAGGCGACCTCATGGTCGCCTTTCCTTTTTGAGCTGAAACGTAGCAATCAGTTCTTGTTTTCGTCTGGAAGAGTATGGATCGCGACGAAGGTCAGAAGCTGAAAGCTTGCCTGGACCATATGATTTTGTTCCAGGCTGAACTTCATGACGATTTGATCAGCGATAAAGAAAGCAAGCCAAAGTCCGAGCGAAACAATGTAAGCGGTGTTGACCCGGGCAATCCAGCGTTCGCGTGGAGACATTGGAGTGAAGGCGGCGGCGGCAAAAAAGACTGTCGACAGAAAGGACCAACAGATTATGCCGGCAAACAGAAACGGGGGCAGCGCGTTTGGAGGGTGATAGATGGCAAGAGATTTTACGAGAAACGGATAGTTTGAATGGGGAAGCCAACTTCCTTCGATCAAGCCAAGCTGAACCATCGCCCCGGCAAAATCAGTCAAAAACGCAATCAGCCACCAAAGTAACCAGAAATAGATCAAGACCTTCTTGAAAGACCAAAGCGGGATCGTCATCATCAGCTCCCGAGAAATGTGTCCAATTGCAGTCCTTCCAAAAGCCTGACTTGGTTCTGGAAGGCCAACGCTGCGAAGCAATTGGTGTTCTGCAGTATGACCCGAGTAAACCGCAGCGCTATTTCCAAATTACAAGTATGTGTCTGTCTGTTTCGCGGTTCTCCGTACAGCCGTCTACTCCGCCGCATCAGACAGCAACTGATCCTCAATTGTCCGGAGCCGGTTTTCCTCGTGGACCATATAATCGCGCGTCAGCGGAAGAGTTGTCTGATCCTTGACGAACTGGATCTGGAAATTGTTCATGCCTGCGAGACGAAAAGCGCACTCGGATGCCGCCAGATAGAATTCCCACATTCGACAAAATCGTTCGTCGTAAATCGCCTTTGCTTCGTCGCGGTTAGCATCAAAGCGGGAGGCCCAGTATTTGAGCGTCTCGGCATAATGCAATCTCAGTATTTCAATATCAGTGACGTAGAGCCCCCATTGTTCAAGATGGGGAACCACCTCTGAAAGTGCCGGGATGTAACCGCCTGGGAAAATATACTTCTTGATCCAGGCATTGGTGGCTCCGGGGCCGTCAGACCGGTTGATCGAATGAAGCAGGGCAACTCCCTGATCATCGAGCAGCGAGCTGGTCTTTTGAAAAAACTCACGAAAATGCCCAACGCCGACATGCTCGAACATTCCGACCGACACGATCCTGTCGAACTTCGTGTTCAAAGTCCGATAGTCACGCAATTGCAGGGATATCTTGTTTGACAATCCGCGCGCGCCAACGCGCTGCCGAGATAAGGCCAATTGTTCTTCGGAAAGAGTGACACCAACAACATCAGCGTCGCACACCTCAGCCAAATAAATGGCCAACCCACCCCAGCCGGACCCTATATCCAGAATCCGCATCCCTGGCTCGATCATCAACTTTGACGCAATGTGCCGTTTCTTTGCCAGTTGCGCCTGTTCCAATGACCCGTCATCCCCCTCGAAATAGGCACAGGAATACTGTCTGTCAGAATCAAGGAAGAGGTCGTAGAGGCTTCTGGAGAGATCATAATGATGCGAGACGTTGACCTTTGATCGCCCGACCGGATTGTATTGATCCAGTCGCCTGATCGTCCGTCGGATGCCGTGCAGCATTTTTGATGAATAGGTCGCGTTCGTACTACTGGTGTTCTGCAGGAACACTGACAGCACGTCAAATATGGTTCCCTCGGATACCACGAGGTCTCCATTTACATAGCACTCGCCGAAATAAAGGTCCGGATCCGCAACAATCTTGACCGCAGCCGCGGTGTTTACTTTAATTCCAACAGGAGCTCCAGACCCATCTCCATAATGATGAACCATTCCTGCAGGATCGGTTACGCTAAGATCACCCCTCTTGACTATCGACGAGACCGCAGAATCGAAAATTCGATACATTTGGACTACCTAAGTAGTTTCGACACGGTTCACGAAAGATCAAATTCCATCACGCAAAGACGAAAATTTCAAGTTGCAATCAACAACAATGCACTCGCAGAGGCAATGTGACCCTTATGGACAATAACTTAGGTCAATCAAAAACGGCGACTAGGGTGAACCAAGTCGCCGTTGGAAATATGATTTTCGAAACCGTGAGATCAGTTCGAGGTAGGGTACCTTGTCAAAATTGTTTCATTGACGCTTGGGGACTGCTTTTGAACGGTTACGAATGAAACGTTACGAACCTTGCGCGCGCCAGTCAGAGCAGCAGCACAGTCATCGCTCCACGCGCCCCACGCTTGTGACTTGCAGGTTTCATTGGAAGGAATCTTGGTTGCGCGATCCGTCTTGGTCGCCATCATTCCCTGAGTTGCCAGGTTATTGAGATCCTGCGCCTGTGAAGCTTTGCTGGGGTGCATGGTCATCACGCCGGCTGCGATCATCGTCAACAGGGCCAGTATGAAAATGGCTGCCATCTTGAAATGCATTGCCGGATCGGTTGCCTTTGCCTGAAATGCAAAAGGCGTTCCCGCTTTGTTGTTAGCGGCCCGGTTGGTATCGTTGTAGCTCCTCATTTGCCTGGCTCCTGCTCACGCCATCTAAATTTGATGAAGCCACTTTGGCCCAAGCGAGGAAAGACTTATGTGATTGCCATCACAAAATGTCAGTTGATGACAAAGTCCTCTCAAATCAGCTGTTTTCCTTGTGACCTGGCAATAGTCAGAGTATTGAAGGGCCATGAAACGTATTGCACTTTATCCAGGATCATTCGATCCGGTTACCAACGGCCACATGGATATTCTGCGTCAATCTCTGGCTCTGGCCGACAGAGTCGTGGTTGCAATCGGAATTCATCCGGGCAAATCACCTTTGTTCTCTTTTGAAGAGCGAGTCGACCTCATTCATGCATCGGCGCGCGCGGAATTCAGTCCGGACGAAGCAAAACGCATTGATGTCATTGCTTTTTCCAATCTCGTTATCGACACCGCCAAAGAACAGGAAGCAGCCTATCTGGTGCGTGGATTGCGTGATGGAACAGACCTGGATTACGAAATGCAGATGGCGGGGATGAACGGCACACTGGCTCCCGAGATCAGAACTGTTTTCTTGCCAGCTTCTCCGAACGTGCGTCACATCACGGCCACCTTGGTAAGGCAAATCGCCAAAATGGGCGGGGAAATCTCGGCATTTGTACCCAAACCGGTTGCACAGCCGTTGCGCCTGCGGGCAAGACCAGACGCATGAAACACAAACATTCTTTGACCTGAACGTTAGGAGTTCCCAGTGTCAAAATTATTTGCAGTATTCGCTGTGTTGGCATATTTGTTTGTCATTCCGGCGACCGCTTTCGCACAGGACAATGATCCTGAAAACACGCTCTATCTGGATTTGAAAGACGGGCGAGTCGTCATTCAATTGCGCCCGGATCTGGCGCCTCAGCATGTGGAACGCATCAAGAAGCTGACTCGCGAAGGCTTTTACGACGGCATCGTATTTCACCGAGTGATTGACGGCTTCATGGCGCAGACCGGCGACCCGACAGGCACGGGAATGGGAGGTTCTGAAGAACCTGACCTCGCAGCAGAATTCACGGAAACTCCCTTTGCACGTGGAACCCTCGGAATGGCCCGGGCCGCGAATCCAAACAGCGCAAATTCTCAATTTTTCATCATGTTCGCAGATGGTGACTGGCTCAACGGTCAGTACACCGTATTTGGACAGGTGGTCGACGGAATGGATGTCATTGACAAAATCACGCGCGGTGAACCCCCGGCGAATCCGGACAAGATCATCAAGATGCAAGTCGCGGCGGATGCCGGTTAAGGCACGCGACCAGAGTACAGAATAACTCAAGGAGACAAAAATGGCTGAGATCAAAGACGCCGAAAATACATTGGTCATGGAAACAAGTCAGGGACCCGTCGTTATCGAATTGAAACCTGACCTGGCACCGACGCATGTCGCGCGTATCAAGGAACTGGTTCGCGAAGGCTTCTACGACGGCATCGTCTTCCATCGTGTGATTGACGGTTTCATGGCACAGACCGGTTGTCCGCAAGGAACCGGAACCGGAGGTTCTGGCCAGAAACTGAAGGCAGAATTCAGCAAAGAAAAACACGTTCGCGGAACTTGTTCCATGGCACGTGCAATGGACCCCAATTCCGGCGACAGTCAGTTCTTCATCTGCTTCACGGATGCGCCATGGCTCGATGGCCAATACACCGTGTGGGGTGAAGTCATCGATGGAATGGACAATGTCGACAAGATCAAGCGCGGCGAACCAGTTGTTGATCCGGACAACATTGTGTCCTTGAAGGTTGCTGCAGACGCGGCCTGAATAGCCCTAAACTTGAAGAATTCAGCAGCGCGGGCACGTGTCCGCGCTGTTTTTTTGAGCAGTTCAATAATTGCCGCGTGAAGAGTTGACCTGTCATTCCTCGCCCGATATGAGCCGCTGACTGCGCAACCGGTTTCAGGCACATCAGTTAGAAAGTGCGTCTTGCCGGCGGCCCCCAATTTTGAAACGGATTAGACTGCTACGCCATGCGTGTGGATCAATTTGACTTCGAGCTACCGAATGAAAGAATTGCGCTCAGACCAGCGAGGCCTCGAGACGCTGCGCGCATGCTTGTCGTCAGCCCGGATGGGGAAGACATCCTGCAAGACATGGGCGTTAGAAACCTGCCGGATCTTCTCGAACCGGGAGATGCGCTTGTCTTCAACGACACGAAGGTCATTCCTGCTCAGCTCGAGGGAAAACGAATTCGAGGTGACGCAGTCGCTGGTGTCAGCGCAACGTTGCACCTGCGTTCCGCACCGGATCAGTGGCTTTCATTCGTGAGGCCAGCCAAGAAACTCCAAGTTGACGATGTCGTCGTTTTTTCAAATGAAGTTGCGAGCCTGACTGCCAGAGTTGTCAGAAAATCCGACGGAGGCGAAGTGCTCCTTGCGTTTGATAAGTCTGGCCCTGATCTCGATGTTGCGATCGCATCTGTCGGTCACATTCCTTTGCCGCCCTACATTGCGCAGAAGCGCGGAGAGGACGAACAGGACCGCAAGGACTATCAGACAATCTTTGCCGAAAAGGACGGCGCCGTCGCCGCGCCCACTGCTGGATTGCACTTTACGGATGACCTTCTCGACAGCCTGACGGACAGAGGGATCGAACAGCACCGCGTGACGCTGCATGTCGGCGCCGGAACTTTCCTGCCGGTAAAGGCAGACGATACGGACGACCACAAGATGCATGCCGAATGGGGCGAGGTGTCCGAAGAAACAGCTGAGGCGTTATTGGCGGTCAAAGCGAGAGGCAACAAGGTTGTCAGTGTTGGCACCACGTCACTGCGGATACTTGAAAGCTCTGCGCAGAAAACTGGAGCTATTGCTCCATTCGCAGATGAAACTTCAATCTTCATTACGCCCGGCTACAGGTTCAAGGCGATTGACGCCCTCATGACCAATTTTCATCTGCCGCGTTCAACATTGTTCATGTTGGTTTCCGCGTTTTCAGGTCTGGAGACCATGAAGAGTGCATATCAACACGCCATATCGAGCGAATACCGTTTTTACAGCTATGGAGATGCATCGCTTTTGTTCCCGCAAAAAGGTGCGATCTAAGGAAAATCCATGTCGGACAACACACAAAAATTTGGTTTCAAGCTTATTGCCACCGACGGTATGGCACGGCGTGGCGAAATCACGACACCGCATGGCGTGGTGCGCACGCCGGCCTTTATGCCGGTGGGCACGCAGGCAACTGTAAAGGCGATGTATCCCGAACAGGTCCGCCAAACAGGTGCAGATGTCGTGCTCGGCAACACCTACCATCTGATGCTTCGTCCAACCGCCGAACGCGTTGATCGACTTGGCGGATTGCACAAGTTCATGAACTGGCCGCACACGATCCTGACAGACAGTGGCGGTTTCCAGGTCATGTCTCTGGCACAACTCAGAAAACTGGATGAAGAAGGTGTCCGCTTTCAAAGTCATATTGACGGGCGAAAGTACCACCTGACGCCAGAACGGTCAGTTGAAATTCAGGGACTTCTCGGTTCGGACATCCAGATGCAGCTGGATGAATGCATCAAACTGCCAAGCCCCAAAGAGGAAGTACAACGGGCGATGGAACTGTCTCTGCGATGGGCGGAACGTTCCCGGACGCAGTTCGAGCTGATGGGAGGGCCTGGAAAAGGGCAGGGGCTTTATGGGATCGTTCAGGGAGGCGATCAGCCTGACTTGCGCATCCGGTCAGCTGAAGAACTCGGCAAATTGCCCTTCGAAGGATATTCGGTTGGCGGTCTCGCAGTTGGTGAGCCACAGGAAGTGATGTTGAAGATGCTTGATATCACAACCCCGGTCATGCCAACGGATAAACCCAGATATCTCATGGGCGTCGGCACACCAGACGACCTGCTTGAAAGCGTGAAGCGCGGGATCGATCAATTCGATTGCGTCATGCCAACCCGTGCTGGCCGGCATGGTCTCGCCTATACCCGCTTCGGCAAGGTAAATCTCAAAAACGCCCGTCACCAGGACGATCCACGCCCACTGGACGAAGGAAGTGATAGTCCTGCAGCGAGCACTTACAGCCGAGCTTACCTGCACCACCTGGTGCGAGCAGGCGAAGGACTAGCCGGTATGCTGCTGACCTGGAATAACATTGCCTACTATCAGCAACTCATGCAGGGAATGCGCGACGCTATCGAAGAAAGCCGGTTTGAGGACTTCTATGCAAAAACCAAGGAGGACTGGGCACGCGGCGATATACCGGAACTTTGACCCAACTCTTCTGGATTGTTCCACTTCTCAAGCAGAAATGCCGTCGAATTTCCTCAGGTAACACCCGGAAATTCGCCAACTTCCATCCGCTTGTTGTTCGAAGCTGTAAAGGGCGAGCCAGTTTTTGCCCTTTGGACCCGTGACAAAAACTTCTTGAGTTGGCCCATAACTTGTCACCTTGGCAGTGCCAAAGGTGACCATTTTGGGACGGTAGACAGGCTGATACCCCTGGCGCACCATTTGCATGAAAATTTCCGGATTTTGAAAGCGCTGTTGAAGTGACTTCGTGGCATACGAAAACGCTCTCTCGGCATTCCCTGAAGCAAAGGCACTCATCTGGTTCTTTATGACGGACTGGAACGCATCGCTGTCCAGATTGTCACCGGCCTTTGCAAGGCCTGTACTGAGAAAACCTGCCAAACTTGCTGTAAACAGAAGTTTCCCGAAACGAGTCCACGCCATGATCGGTTCCTCCTCTTTCGATCCCGATCACTATACGCCACGCGAGCCGTCACAGATCAGTGCGCTGGTGACTTTGCAAGTGGCCTGACGGCCCAAACAAGCCGAACAGATTTTGAGAGGATGAAGGTGGTGTCTCCTCAGACGTCGCTGGTACTTGGCTTGCGGGCATGGGTGGCGAAAAAACAGAAGCTCATCAGCCAGGCGTTTGGATTATCGAGAAGCGTATCAACTTCCTCCCGGTCAGCCTTAGACAGATATCCCTGCTCGACGAGATCCGGCAGCACGATATCAAATGTCATTCGATACACGGCATGTGCGGGGTCGCCGGTGTCCCGACCGTTGAACAGAGCCGTCTCACCACGGACTGAAATTACATCCAATCCGATTTCGGCAAGTTTTTTTGGCACTCTCCTTCCAGTAAAGTAGTCGATATCTCGGCCAGCGCCCCATTGAAAAAGCGCCTGCCAGAGACGTTTCCAAACGGGGTGGTCATCGCTGAAGGCGGGATGTATGTCGGGTTCGATGTACAGAATATGTCCGCCCGGACGCACCATCTTGGCCAAATTGCGGGCAGCCGAATCATGATCGGCCATGTGTTGATGCACTGTTCTGACTACTGCGAGATCAAAACACTCGCTGTAGGTCGGTGAAAGCGTGATGTCCAGTTTCTCCGTTCGAACATTCGGGTGGTCGATCTCGTCGATGAATTTCGTCTGCAGATCTGTACACAGAACGTTGCCATCGCATTCCAGTCGATCTGCAATCCATTGCGAAACGGTCCCAATACCGGCTCCGATCTCCAGACACTGCCAATCAGGCTGAATATTGACCTGTTCAAGGGTGTGGAGGGTGTAGGGGTCAAGCAAGGCGGCCAAAGCCGTAAGACGACGGCACTCCGCCTCATCGTAATCTGTAATGACATATCGCATTGCGCCCTCCGGCAGTTTGCTGGCGATTGACCATGAAACGCGTGTTCTACAGAAACAGTGTGAAAGCCTGTTCTGCAACCGAAAAAGGCCGGACACTAAACGTGCCCGGCCAATAATGTGGTGTTGCCTACGAGATATTCGATTGTGCTGGTCTATTCCGCCGCCATCGGTTTTTGAATGATCTCCTGCATGAAGGGGATCAAGTCTTCGGCAAGTTTTGGGTCATCCATGCCAAAGGCTATGTTCGCACTCAGGAACCCGGACTTGCTTCCGCAATCGTAGCTGCGTCCCTCGAACTTGACCGACGAGAACATCTGATCCTTCATCAACGAGAGCATACTGTCGGTCAGCTGGATTTCACCTCCCGCTCCCTGGCCCTGCTTGGACAAGAGTTCAAAGATCTCTGGTTGAAGAATGTATCTACCGGTGATCATCAAATTGGAAGGTGCGGTACCAGGCGCCGGTTTTTCGACCATGTTGGAAATGCGGCTGGCATTGCTGTTTATTTCTTCGGCTAGTTCAACAATCCCGTATTGGTGCGTTTGATCTTCTGGAACTTCTTCAACGGCAATGATGTTTCCACCAGTCTGCTCATAAAGATCGACCATCTGCTTCAAGCAGCTCACGTTCGACTTGATGATCACATCAGGCAGCAAGATGGCAAAGGGTTCGTCACCAATGATGTCGCGAGCACACCAGATCGCATGACCAAGTCCCAATGGTGCTTGTTGCCGGGTAAAACTTGTCGAACCAGGTTGCGGGCGATGCTTTTCCAGCAGCTCGAGCGCAGCTGCCTTGTTCCGCGCCTTCAAGGTGTCTTCCAGCTCGTACGCCATGTCGAAGTGATCTTCGATAACGTGTTTGTTTCGACCTGTTACAAAGACAATATGTTCAATGCCCGCTGCTCTCGCTTCATCGACAACATATTGGATAATGGGCCGATCAACAATCGTCAGCATTTCTTTGGGTACGGCCTTCGTGGCCGGAAGAAAACGCGTACCCAGTCCCGCAACGGGTAACACGGCTTTCCGAATGGGTTTATTCATAAGAATACTTCCAACTAATCTCTTTTTCGAACTCTAATATCACCTGTCGTCTGTCACACAAACAACCGTTGAAGATCCAATCAGCTTATCCGCAAGACCTCTCAATTCTATTACCAAGTACGAAAGTCCTGCATCCAGCTGAACAAGGCGTTGTTTGCCGGTTGCAAGAATGTGCAATTTTGCGAGTAAAAGATTGACGTGATATTCGGCAAAATAGAGGCATAACGGAATTAAATCGATTTAATGCGGTCAAATTCTCCGGACCACTGATGTTGCGGTTAAACCAAAAGGACGCTATGGAACACGCAAATTTCTGTCGGTAATGACGCCCAACTGAAAATGGTGAGTGATGACGCAGGCCAATCGCGAAGTAACTGTTGGAAATGTAACTTTTAACAATAGTGCGGCGTTCAGCCTCATGGCTGGGCCATGTGCCCTTGAAAGCCGGCAACATGCGCTTGAGTGCGCGGCTGCGATCAAGGAAATTACAGACAAACTCGGCATTGCGACCGTGTACAAATCCTCATTTGACAAAGCCAACAGAACTTCACTGTCTGGTGGACGTGGTGTCGGCCTGAAAGAGGCCCTGCCTATTTTTGCCGAGATCAAGGAAAGGTTCGGCATGCCGGTCGTGACCGATGTTCACGCGGCGGACCAGTGCGCTCCTGTTGGGGAAGTGGTTGATATTTTGCAGATCCCGGCATTTCTCTGCCGTCAAACGGACCTGCTTGTCGCTGCTGCGCAAACAGGCAAAACGGTGAATGTAAAGAAGGGGCAATTCCTTGCACCCTGGGACATGAAAAATGTTCTCGCAAAAGTGACCGGCTCAGGTAACCCGAATGTACTTCTTACGGAAAGGGGCGCGAGCTTTGGCTACAACACGCTTGTAAGTGATATGCGTGCGTTGCCCATCATGGCGCAAACGGGTGCTCCGGTCGTGTTCGACGCAACGCACTCGGTACAGCAGCCAGGTGGACAAGGAGCTTCCACAGGTGGGGATCGGACAATGGTGCCGGTATTGGCACGCGCGGCCGTCGCTGTTGGTGTCGCAGGCCTGTTCATTGAAACGCACCCCGACCCGGACAGTGCGCCTTCCGACGGACCGAACATGGTTCCCATGAAAGATCTGGAAGCGTTGTTACGCCAGTTGAAGGCGCTCGATGAGGTCGTCAAAGCACCCGCTGGCGCAACCGTTTAATTTTAAAGCCGCATGTCATGTGCGGCTTTTTCTTGCTGAGCTTTTGCTCGCGAAATCAGGTCGCTACAGCGGCCTTTGAACGAGCCGGACCTTCCACCGGCTTAATGTAAGTTCTGGTCCATGTGACAAGGGAGTCTTTCCATGACCGCTATTATCGATGTTGTAGGCCGTCAGATCTTTGACAGTCGCGGAAATCCGACTGTTGAAGTTGACGTATTCCTGGAAGATGGCTCCTTCGGGCGTGCTGCTGTTCCGTCTGGTGCTTCTACCGGCGCACACGAGGCTGTGGAACTCCGCGATGGCGGAGACCGTTTCATGGGCAAAGGCGTGCAACAGGCAGTGGACGCAGTCAACGGCGAGATCTTTGAAACGATCGGCGGCCTCGACGCTGAAGACCAGCTGCAGATCGACCAGGCAATGATCGACCTGGATGGCACGGGTAACAAAGCGCGCTTGGGCGCCAATGCAATTCTTGGTGTTTCACTGGCCGTAGCCCGTGCTGCGGCACACGCATCAGGATTGCCGCTTTATCGCTATGTCGGCGGAACATCAGCGCGCACGTTGCCGGTCCCGATGATGAACATCATCAATGGCGGCGCGCATGCCGATAACCCAATCGATTTCCAGGAATTCATGATCATGCCGGTAGGCGCTGAGTCTCTCAGCGACGCGGTCCGCATGGGATCTGAGATCTTCCACACTTTGAAAAAGGCATTGAACGCCGCCGGCCACAATACGAATGTCGGTGACGAAGGTGGGTTCGCACCAAACCTGGAGTCTACGGACGCTGCAATCGGTTTCGTAATGAAGGCGATTGAAACTGCAGGCTACAAGCCGGGTGATGATGTCTTCCTCGCTCTGGATGCAGCATCCACTGAGTTTTTCAAGGACGGCAAGTATGTCCTGGAAGGCGAGGGCAAATCCCTTGCTCCTGAAGAAATGGCGAAATATCTGGACGACCTGGTATCCCGCTATCCGATCATCTCGATCGAAGACGGACTCGCTGAAGATGATTGGGATGGTTGGAAAGCCACGACCGATCTGATCGGCAACAAATGCCAACTCGTTGGTGATGATCTTTTTGTCACCAACTCGGAGCGCCTGCGCAAGGGCATTGATATGGGTGTGGCCAACTCCATTCTGATCAAGGTCAACCAGATCGGCACATTGTCCGAAACCCTTGATGCAGTCGAAACTGCTCACAAGGCAGCATACACAGCAGTGATGTCGCACCGTTCCGGCGAAACTGAAGATTCAACCATTGCCGACCTCGCAGTTGCAACCAATTGCGGCCAAATCAAAACTGGATCTCTTGCTCGTTCTGACCGGCTCGCAAAATACAACCAGCTGATCCGCATCGAAGAGGAACTTGGACCTCAGGCCACTTACGCCGGTCGCTCAATCCTTCGTGGTTGATTTCCCTTTCTTTGCTTTCAAGCTGTGATCCGAAAACGCAAAAAGCCCCGCCAAGTCGCGGGGCTTTTTCATAGAAAATTTGGTTATGACTTAGCCGGAAAACTCTGCTTCAGGATTGGTACGTGTTTCTTCCGCGTGCAACAAAGCCGCGGCAATGGTCTCTGCTTTTTCGGCACCGGCTAAAACAAAACGACCATCGATGATGAAGCAAGGAACACCGGAAATACCAGACTCCTGCGCTTTTGCGATTTGCGCCTCTACCTTGTCCAGGTCCGTTTCGGTTTCCAGTAATTGCTCCACCAGATCGGACTGCATTCCCGCCTCAGCGGAAATACGAACCAGTGTCTCTGATTTGGTCAGGTCTTCACCATTTAGAAAGTAGGCGCGAAACAGCAACTCGACGACTTCATCCTGCAAGTTGTCTGACCGGGACCAGAGGATCAGGCGATGACAGTCCAAGGTGTTGGGAGAAAGTTTTATGGCATCGAATGCAAAATCGATCTTTTCTTCCTGACCCGCCGCCTCAATCTGGCTGTAGAAGGCTCTCGCCCGTTCCAGGCCACCAAATTTGTCGCTCAGGTATTGTTGGCGGTCCTTACCGGACTTCGGAAGGGTTGAATCCAGCTGGAACGGATGCCACCTGACCTGAACCGGCAGCTGGGGCACGGACATAATTGCGGCTTCCAACCGTCGTTTGCCAATGAAGCACCAGGGGCACATGACATCTGAAACGACATCGACGGTAATTGGAGAAGCTTCGCTCATTGAGATTCCGTTTGCTGAAGTGTTGAATTTCGACCCTACTGAATTCTTGAAATATTCCAATCTCATATTCGGGGCGTAAATAGGGCTAATTGCCGCTAAAGCTGCGTATGGCTCAATATGGAGTTGATCCGCTTTTGCAAGCGCTGAGTTCCCGCTTCGTTTTTCAAAACTGCAACCGGCCCCAAACCACGAACCAGGCACACGAGATCTTCATCTCTGCTTGTCGCATCAGCGACGGAAAGCAGGGTGCTGTAGATTTCATCCAGATCATCGGACGCGTCGACTTCCAAGCCGAAGTTTTCAGGTTGCAGACGCATTTCCCATAGGTCCAACCCCTTCACCGCCAGCGCATCGCTGCAGGTTTCCAGATAGCTTGTGTAGTGCTCCACATCGAGCCCGCCGTGATTGATTTGCTGGCGTAGCCAAACATGACTTTCAGCAAGTATCCTGTCTGCCAAACGACGTCGCTTGCCAAAACGAATTGCCGAAACGAGACGAGCAGTGAGCGTTTCTCGCCGATTTTCACCAACCAGTACATCGGATGCACCATTGCGAAACAGCAAAACAGAGTCTTCTTCGTGCTCACAAACAGCCAAAACCGGCAGACCTGCGAATCTGGCGTCTCTACGTATTTGCTGCATGTAGTCTATGGCGTCTTCATAAGGCGCATCGATCACAACTGCATCGAACGCGCGTTGAGACATGAATTCGACAGCCATGTTGCCGTCAAATGCTCCAACGACCTCAACCTTTTGCTCGCTGGCATCCTGCCATTCAAGGTATCGGTCACTCAATCCAACAACCATCAAGCTGCTTGTTCCGGAATGATGAGGTGCTGATCCGAACCCGGGAATACGACCAAAGATCCGTCGGCGGAGTTGAGCTTCTTCTGATCGCAAAAGAGCACGCTGGTGAATGCAGATCAGCATCAGCAACACATCATCAGGAACCACCCGGTCGATTATTGCGGTAGTCTGCGTGATCTCCGGTAATTCGTCTTTGCTTCCTGTCAGAACGTAAAAGGGAACGTCGCAAGGCAAGTCCCTGACCTGAGGGCACAACCAATCAAAAAAAGCATCAAGACGGGAAACATCTATTGCTGCTACGTCAACGACTACGGCTGTCGGCAAAGCCGTTGGCAACACGCTGCCGCGTTCGAACATGTTTACCAGCGAAATGTCCAGATCTTCAGGCGCATCAGCATTGCCGCTCCGTCTGGGGCGTCTTCCTGCATACCAATATGGCCCTCGCCAAGAGAGCGATGTTTCAACATCCATGCTCTTTTCCCGTTTGGGTCACGACTTATGCCACTGCTGCCGGCATCCGCTGTGTACGCATTGTGAGGCGTTCACGGCAGATTGTCCCATCAGGGTTCCTCGGCAATGACTGCAAGATCAGGACCCGATGGGGGATTTTGGCGAGATCAACGCCCTCTGCATCGAGATAGGCAAAAAAGGAACCGGCATCCGGCACATTGCCTGCATCAGGGACTAGTGCGGCATACATTCTGGCACCAAGGATCGGGTCTTCGACTACGAAAGCAGCTGCTTCCCGGATACCGGGGTAGCTGGCGTAGATAACGTCGACAGTTTCCAGGTTACCAGTGCCGAGGGCATAAAGACCCGGAATACCAAAGCCGGAAATCCCGTCCTCTACCAGCTCAACCTTGATGTTGGTATTCAGAAAACCGGTGCCTTCCCAGCGAACACGGCGCTGATCGCCATTGATCGTGCGCCAGCCAATATCCGGCACCATTGGACCTTTCACTAGCAGGGTCGGAATCTGTTCTTCAACTTCATCCGTCACTGCGATTTCCAGAAGGGCTGGCCCGCTCTCGCACCCATTCGGCCCGCTATGCTTTCCCAGAGAAGTTGCCTTCATTTTTGCGGAAGGCCCTCTCGCTTTTGCCAGTAGCGCGAATTCATCTGCAACATGCACGTCTACCAGACGACGTCTGGCCACGAAGGTGGACGGGTGTGGTGCGGAAATGTTCCAAGCTGCAAGGATCGTGGTATCGGAGCTTTCAAGCTTTCTATCAAGCGTCTGCGCCAAAGGCCCCGGCGTGATGACAACGTCGGCACTTACTTCGTTTGCGTGAGCGGCAAGATTTGCTAGCGAAGTCGGATGATGGAGATGGAGTGTGCCCCCTGTGAGGAGACATGGAACGAGACCGGCACCCAAGCCTGTCAATCCACTCAGCGAGTAGGGGGCAACAATGGAGCTACCTTCCTTGATATGAGCTTCCTGAACAATCATCTGCGCCGCAGAGATCCAGTGATTGTGGCAGCGGCTGACAGGAACGTTTTCTTCACCGCTTCTGCTCCAGCATATCGTTGCCGTATGGTCCGCCGGGTCCGGTCTTTCCGCAGGCGTGAACTGCAAGTCGTTGCCCATCTCCGCCAGCATGGGAGCCAGTTCAATCAATCCGTCAGGAATGTCTTTGCCCAGCCCAAAAACAAAACGAAGAGAAAAGAGGTCGGCGGCGACATCTCTTGCAGCCGATCCCACATCTCTTGTTTCGACACGGTCCGCTGCAATAAAGCCTTTGGCTCCAATGGAATTCAACGCCTCTAGAACGTTCTTCTGACGCCAATGCAAGGGAAGGGGCGAAATGATCAGGCCGGCGCGCAAGGCTGCAAGCACCGCGATGACTGTATCGACGGTGTTCGGCGCCTGAATGCCGATCACGTGGTCAGAAGACAGTCCAACGGTGCTGAAGAATGCGGCAAGGCGATCAATCTCCTTGTCAGCGTCTGCATAGCTCAGCTGACGCGGAGTGCCTCCAGTCCAGTTCACACGATCAGACGCATCAACCAGTGCCAGACGATCGGGGTGTTCAGCCGCCGTCCGGCGGAACAACTCATCAAGCGGTACATCGGACCAAACTCCGCTTTCATGATATTCCTGCGTGAGGCTCTCAAGCGTGGCTTTCATGTTTTCTTTCGTCCATTGGTCCGACTACTGGGCGTCCGCCGACCACCAGGTGTCGAATTCGTGCCCATAAAGAGAATGAGTTTGAGGTGGAACCACTTGCTTCCAATGCGCGACCCAGTCTGCCGAGACGTGATAAAGGGGAACTGCATAGGCTCCGGAAATGAGAACGCGATCAAATGCACGCACTGCATCCACGAAGTTCTCGCGGCTACGAGCACCAACCAGTTCGTCGATCAGTGCATCGATTGCAGGCTCTCTCGCTCCCACGAAATTAAAGGAACCTTCGGTCTCGGCAGCTTTTGAAGACCAACGACCATATTGTTCAGCTCCGGGGGAAAGGGACGCATACCAGGTGTTAAACACCATGTCGAAATCACGTTTGGTTCTTCGGTCTTCAAATTGAGATGGGTCCACGCTGCGTACCGAAGCGTCTATTCCGAGCAGTTCGAGCGTGCGGATATAGGCAAGCGCCAGTTTTTCTTCATCTTCGTTCTTCGCAAGGATCTCGAAAGAAAGCGGATTGCCTGTTTTCTCGTTGACGAGCTTCCGATCCTTAAGGCTGTATCCCGCCTTGGCGAATTCCGCCAAAGCCGCCCGCAGAACCTTTCGATCACGCCCCGATCCATCGGCATCTGCCGGTCGCCAGGTTCCTTCCATGACTTCCGGATCAACGGCGTCCGGAAATGGTGCCAGCAGCTCACGCTCCCGGTCGCTCGCAGGCCTTCCAATCGACGAAAGCTCGGAGTTATCCCAATATCCAGCCGTTCTCTTGTAGAGACCATAATACAGGTTTCGATTTACCCACTCGAAATCGAAGAGCATTCTGAGGGCTTTGCGCACAGTACGATCGGAAAACTGTTCACGACGCGTGTTGAAGGCAATTCCCTGCATGGGGGCTGGAACACCGCGTGGAATTTCAAGCTTGACGACGTCACCGTTCTTGGCGGCTGGAAAATCAAAGCCGGTCGCCCACCGCGCAGGATCTCGAAATTGCAAAGCCTGGACCAGGCCTTTTTTGAATGCTTCCTGCAACGTTGTCTCGTCGCGGAAATACTCGATGCGAATCTCGTCGAAGTTGTCGAACCCGGCTTTGACCGGCAGGTCTTTTGCCCAGTAATCCGGATTTTTCTCGTAAACGACCAAACGACCCGGTTCGATAGTCTTGAATTTGTATGGACCGGATCCAACAGGTGGGTTCAATGACGATTTATCGAAATTCTCTGCGTCGGTGTTCTTTTTCGAAAAGATTGGAGCGAGCGCAATCAGAAGCGGAAGTTCACGGTTGTCTCCGTTTTCAAAGACCAGCTTAAGTCGGTTTGGGGCGGTGACCTGCTTCTCTTTGATCGCAGCATACCAGTTCCGGTAGGGCGGGCGTCCTTTGTCTCTTATAATCTCGAGCGAGAATAAAATGTCATCGACAGTGACCTGGCTGCCATCGGAAAACTTCGCATCGGGATTGAGTTCAAACTCGATCCATTCCCGGCTGTCTGGCATCCGAACCCGCTGAGCAACGAGACCATAAAGTGAAAAAGGCTCCGCATAGGATCGAACAAGCAGACTTTCCAGAATATTGTTGCCAAACTGACGCTCACGCATCCCACGAGCCGAGGTCCAGCCTCCTTGCACGATGAAAGAATTCAGGCTGTCGAATGTTCCTTGAACACCCAAGGTAATCGTTCCCCCTTTCGGTGCATCGGGATTGGCATAGGGGAAGGGATCATCTGGACCAAGAGCGGGCGTGCCATGCATGGAAATCGCATGCGTCCACGGAACGGACTCGTCGTCGGCATGAAGCTCGGCCGTGTTTGCGGCCACAACGAGAAATGTCAGAGCGGCAGCAATTCGCCCGACATTTTTGCATCCAAATGAAAAGTCGATATCCTTCAAGAAACGCATAACCACCGCCTGAGATTCCGTTGATTCTCAACTTTCAGAATATCACATGGTTAATTGGGGTGCGCCTCGTACAAGTCAGAAACACCAAGATATACAGATTTGAATCTTTTGAATGGTCTGCGTTGCAAATCGGCCACCCTATCGCCCAAATTAGGTGCCTTACCATGTTTTCACGGTTCGAATGTTCTGACGGGCCTTGCGGTTGTACCCGGAATGCCTCAGAACAACGCGAAAGTTTCGCACACGCACGATTGAGGACGTTTCGATGAAGAGTGTTTTGAAAAGAGGATTATTCGGATGCGCAACGGCTGCATTCGTGGCCTTGTCTTCTTTTGCAGGTGCTCCAGCAATTGCCCAAGAAGAAAAAAGCCCTTGGACGAAGGCATGTAACACCAATCCGAATACGCAGAAAGAAATCTGCTTCATTTCGATTGAACTACGCACCAACACCGGCCAGTTCTTGAGCAACATCGCCATTCAGGAAACTGAAGGCGAAGCGCGCAAGAAACTGCTTGTTGCCGTTCCGACCGGTGTTTTGATTCAGCCCGGTTTGCGTATCCAGATCGACGACAGCAAGCCGGTTCAGGCGAAATACAGCATTTGTGCTCCGAATGCCTGTTATGCCGAACTGGCAATTGATGACACCTTCATCAGTGCAATGAAGCAGGGCGGGGAAATGCGGGTCGCGCCTTACAACCAGCAAGCCAAGGAAATCGTCTTCAAGATGACGTTGATCGGCTTCACCAAGGTTTACGATGGCGAGCCGATGAACCTGGCAGAGCTCCAGAAGCGTCAGGAAGAACTGCAGAGCGAGTTGCAGAAACGCGCCGACGAAGCTCGTCAGAAGCTGATCGATGCGCAGCAGGAAAGCCAGTAAGTTTCTGTTCAGGCAAAATCAAAGGCCGGTGCGATTGCGCCGGCCTTTTTTGTGTTTGTCATTTGAAATCTGAAGACCCGTGTCTGTTGCCTTAGTGCATTTCGACACTGCGCGGAACGTAGGAACCGTCGTTCTGTTCCTCGAAAATCTCATCTACCTGCGGATGCCGAACCGGTTCACCAGTCAAGTCCGGCTCCAGGTTTTGCTCGCTGACATAGGCGACATATTCCGTCTCCTCGTTTTCAGCGAGAAGATGATAGAAAGGCTGGTCACGGCGGGGGCGAACATCTTCAGGTATCGCATTCCACCATTCTTCCGTGTTGCTAAACGTCGGGTCGACATCGAAGATCACTCCCCGAAAGGGGTAAATCCGGTGCCGAACGACCTGACCTATTCTAAATTTTGCCGTTCGCATGGTTACTCGTCCGCCTACTGCATGCAATGCCGGGATACCGTGTCGGCAACCTGCTTGCAAGCGTTGTAATATTAAACATTACGCGACGAGGCTTGCGATTTCCTAAAGACCATAAACCTCAGCCAGTTCAGAATCTTTCGTGGCAACCAGTTTTGCCAGGTCCACGATTACCTTGGCCTGCTTCCAGGTCGCGTCGTCCTGCATCTTGCCATCAATCATCACCGCACCCGTTCCATCGGGCATCGCCTCGATAATCTTGCTCGCAAACGCAACTTCACCGGGATCCGGCGAGAAGACCTTTTTGGCAATGTCGATTTGCGTCGGGTGAAGGGACCAAGCACCGAGGCAGCCCATCAGGAATGCATTCCTGAACTGGCTTTCGCAGGCCTGTGGATCGGAAAAATCCCCGAAGGGCCCGTAATACGGCTTCAGACCATATGAAAGACACGCGTCGACCATCTTGCCCACAGTGTAATGCCAGAGGTCCTGCTGATAGGCAGTTCGTTGAGCGCCGTCAGTTGCATCGGAAAGCACGGCATAGTCGGGGTGGCCTCCGCCAACACGCGTGGTTTTCATTCCCCTTGATGCAGCCAGGTCAGCCGGACCAAGACTCATGCCATGCATCCGCGGGCTGGCCGCTGCAATCTGCTCCACGTTCTTGACGCCTTCCGCGGTCTCCAGAATGGCGTGGATCATGATTGGTTTTGACAGGCCCGCCTTGGCTTCAAGTTGTGCCAGAAGTTGATCGAGATAGTGAATGTCCCACGCACCTTCAACCTTGGGCAGCATGATGACGTCGAGCTTTTCACCGACAGCCGGCACTATCTCAAGCAGGTCATCCAAAAACCACGGGCTGTTCAAACAGTTGACCCGTGTCCAGAGACCGGTCGCCCCGAAATCGTTTTCCCGTGCCATCTGGATGAAACCACGTCTGGCATCAGTTTTCGCTTCAGCAGGAATTGCATCTTCGAGATTGCCAAGCACCACATCAACTTTGCGGATCAGATCCGGGACCTTGGCCCGCATTTTTTCTATGTGCGGCGGCACAAAATGGATCATGCGCTCAAGAGAAACAGGTCGGTCGCGAAACGGGGCAGGGGCTCCAATGGCGAGCGGCTTGTAAAATGCGCTTGGGGTTTTCATGAAACAGCTATCCTCCTCCTGACGGTCATATAGCTATAGCGCTTATGTTGCGCTGCAACTATCCCCCGAAAGGAGAAGTCAGGTCAGTGGCTGTCCACTTTGGGAGCATTGACTTTGGCAGCAGCGCGTCTGGCATGTTTTTCTGCCGCATTTTTTCCCGGAGGCGCCCACTTTTTGTGGATCCACATCCATTGCTCAGGATGTTCACGGATCCATGCTTCAAATACCGAATGGATCTCGGCTGTGGCTTTTTCAATGTCGACCTGGCGATCGTCAGTCACCGGAACTGAAATGGCACGACCTTCTATATGAAAGTGAACACCTTTCTTTCTAACAACTCGACCAAGCACTATGGGCACGTTACAAGACCGGGCGAGAGACGCAGGAACAGGATTGGCATAGGCCGGTTGACCGAAAAAGGGCACCTGAATGCCACGGGTCTCGCGAAGATCGCCCATCATGGCAACAACACCACCGCTCTTGAGTCTGCTGAGGATCTTGCGCGCAGTCTGATGCCCCTTCGAAAGAAGGCCACCTTTGTAAAGTTCAAGGCGGAGCGATCTTAAGGCTTTGTCGGCTTTAGGGTTTCGAAGCGCCTGGTAAACACCGGTAATTTCCACGTCTTGCCGAACCGCCGGTTGCACACACAACTCCCAGTTAGCACTGTGAAAGGAGACAAACAAGCACCCTCGCTCTCCGTTCAGGACAGACCGAGTCGTTTCGTCGGCCTCCATCTCGAAACGGAAATCCTGCTTGAGAAGCCGGTCGATATGAAACGTTTCTGCGGCAACCCTGCCAAGATTGTCCCACATGCCTCGAACGATCCGTTCGCGTTCTCTTTCACTCATGTTCGGGAACGCCATCTTCAGGTGCCCCAGCGCCCGTTTGTGACGAGAGTTGAGGGGAGCCAATGTTCTCCAGAAAGCCCCCATCACGTAAGAGGCAACATCCACCGGAATTAACCTGAACAGCCAGATTGCCGCCTTAAGAGCTATTCCTTCCACACGGTTCTGGAAGACCGTGAGTTTTGGATGCTTACGCTGTCTTAGTTTTCGCGACATAGACGGGGTGTACTCTCAGTTTTCAACGCCTTCCCACTGGAAAAGCATTCTCCGACCGGGTCTTGGTGAAAGTGCCCTTGCGATGAGGCTTCAGAACTGCTTGGAATGCTGATCAACATGCTGACCTCAGTGTCACGCGTCCTTATCCAAGCAAGGCGCAAGATGCAAGCGCCTTGAACAAATCGCGTTGTTCACGCTTGTCGTCACTAAAGAATTTGGAACTCGAATGCAGGACGTCATTACTCTGGCACTACCTTTTTTCGGCCTGATCCTTCTTGGGTTTGGCGCCGGAAAACTAAAAAATCTGCCAGAGGCAGGCCTGAGTTGGATGAACTTCTTTGTAATCTACCTGGCATTGCCTGCTTTGTTTTTCCGACTTCTTTCCGAAACTCCCTTTGAACAACTTGCAAATGTCTCGTTTGTGGCTGCCACAACATTTACAACCTACATTGTATTTGCAATTTCGTTCTGCATCGGTGTGGTGGCAACAAAAGGCAGTATCGGCGAATCCACGATACTGGGCATCGCCGGAGCATACTCGAATGTCGGATACATGGGACCGGGGTTGACGCTTGCTGTTCTCGGAGAACAGGCAACCGTACCAACGGCTCTCATCCTGGCCTTCGACAATGCACTGATGTTCATTCTTGCTCCGTTGCTAATGGCGCTGGCGGGAACTGAGAACGACACGATTGCCGGAACCTTGAAACAGATCGGCATTCGTATCTTCACACATCCGTTCATCCTGGCGACCATTGCCGGAGTTCTCGCCGCTGCGCTTGAGTTTCGCCCGCCTCAGGCAATCGATACTCTGCTGCTCTATCTCAGCAATGCTGCTGCACCGTGTGCTCTGTTCGCCATGGGAGTGAGCATTGCATTGCGACCCATTGGGCGCTTCTCCGCCGAACTCCCGCTGGTTCTCATGGTGAAGCTCGTGTTGCACCCGTTGCTTATCTTCTCGCTTTTGACTTGGCTCGGCGGCTTCGACCCAAGCTGGGTTGCAACGGCGGTTCTCATGTCCTGTCTGCCTCCGGCGACAAACGTTTTTGTCATAGCTCAGCAATACGGAACCTATGTTCAACGGGCATCGAGTTTCGTGCTCGTCGGAACAGCGGTTTCCATTGTCACGGTGACGGCATTCATCTGGGCGCTTACCACCGGGGCGCTGCCCACCTGATATACTGAACTTTAGATGCGCTCACTGCGAAGAGAAGAGAACGACCACGTGAAGGGAAAAGTAACATGAACAGCAAGCCGGCGGTTCTTTCCCTGTTGGGCAGCTATCCTGAACCTCTGAGAAGTGCGCTGACAGCTCTACGTGAAATCATTCTCCGAACGGCAGCGGAAAACGCCGAAATTGGTGAGATTGAAGAGGAGCTGAAATGGGGGCAGCCAAGTTATCTGACAGCTCGACCCAAAACCGGAACGACCATCCGGATCGATAGAGACAAATCGGAATTGGGAGACTACGCGCTGTTTGTGAACTGCCAGTCGTCGCTGGTATCAGACTGGAGGGCTCTGTTCCCCAATCTGACTTTCGGTGGCGACAGAAGTGTCCACTTCAAGCTGGAGGATCCGTTGCCGGAAGACGCCGTTCGGCACATGGTGACTATGGCTCTGACCTATCACAGCAGGAAACGAAAATCCGGTTCGTAACGGGTCTCCCGCAGACCTTATTTGTGAAGCTGAAATCCGCTCCCAGGCGCCATGCCTTCGCGCATCAGCAATCTGCGGAATGGACCAACTTTTCCCGCTAGATACATGCCTGTGCTACGCGCCATCTGAACCGGCAGGAACCCCGTCAGCAAGGACCGGTTCAAGGCGTCAACGGCGTTTGTTCGGGTGCGAATATCCTTGAAACGCTTGGTTTCATAAGGTTCCAAAGTTGACAGGCTTCCGACATCGGCATGTCTTGCCTTTGTCTTCGTCACAACGTTTGCGAGATCGGATATGTCCCTGAGGGACAGGTTAAGACCTTGTGCCCCGATAGGCGGAAACACATGTGCTGTTTCGCCGATAAGGGCCAGGCGCGGCGCCACAAGGTTCCTGGCTGTCATACCGGAAAGCGGAAAACTCTGGACCTTTGAAGCAATCTTGAAGGGTCCCAGTATGGAATGCGCGCGGCGTTCAAGTTCGCTTTCAAGTTCCTTGGTCGCCATTGCCAGAAGACGCTGAGCTCCTTCTTTGGTTTCAACGCAGACAAGAGAAGATTGCCTTCCCGGCAAAGGGACCAGCGTGAAGGGACCAGTTGGCGTATGAAATTCCGTCGAAATGTTCTGGTGCGGTAACCGGTGTTCCAGATTCAACACCACCGCAACTTGCGGATATGTCCAGGTCTTGACGTCAATCTCCGCTGAAGCGCGGATGAGAGAATTTCGACCATCGGCGGCAACTACGAGCCGCGACTGGACTGTCTGTCCGTCTCCAGTTTCCAGCAGTGCATGTTCAGCTTCGAAACTCGCAGCAGTCACGCTTTGCTCGATAACTTCCAGATTTGACTGCGACTTGCACTTTTCATCAAGGACGACATTAAGTTCGGAGTTCAAGATATTGAATCCAAACTCCTCCAGCTCCAGTTCCGCGCTATCAAAAACAACCTCAGGGGCGCGGATCAACCGCCCCGTGTCGTCTATCATTCGCATTTTGCGCAGAGGCGCTGCGTTTTCCTTGATGTCCTTCCAAACACCAAGGCTCTCTAGCTGTGAGAGTGACTGCTGCCACAAGGCCGTGGTTCTGCCATCAACTCGCGCCGCAGCAGGGGCTAGAAGCACCGTTGACAAACCGTTTTGGGCAAAGGAAAGCGCCGCAATACGGCCAGAAGGTCCCCCACCGACAACGGCTACGTCAAATAGTTCGGTCTTTTTGGATTTAGGCATGTGACTGACCTGGATGGAATTCTCTTTGTAAAGAAATTGTTCAATCGGTCTCGGAATTCAACGGGACGAAACCACGCAGCTGTTTCCTGCTTTCCTTTCGTATATATTTGATCTCAAATGAAAACATGCGGGAAATCAAACCTTCCAACGACAATTTAACCTAAGATGCCGCTGGAAATCGCCCAGTCAGTATTAATTGTTTTGGACATGACAACGGTAACACGCACAAATACCTCTGAACGGTCCTCATTATCCGATCCGAAACGCACGAGCGGCTGGCCGCTCGTTCTGACCACAATTGCATTCCTGAGCATTGCCGGTTGGGCATATCTGGCAGCCATGGTGGCTGACATGATACCCGCGATGGACATGTCGGAAGCCGGTCCGGGAATGGGAATATTCAATCAGTTCAATATTTTCAAAGGGCTATCTGCCGAAGCAAGAGTCGCATTGGCTGCTTTGTGTCTTCCGGCTGGGTCAACTTTTGGCATGCCTGGTCCCGAGATGACTATTCAGGATCTCCAGAAGATCTTCCTGATGTGGGCAATGATGTCGCTGGCGATGATGCTGCCAAGCGCCTCACCAATGCTGCGCGCTTACACAATGCATATCAGCACGCCGGAACGCACACGCTTTGAAACGGCAATGCAGGCGGTCATGGTTGTTATCGGATATCTGCTCGTCTGGTTTGGCTACGCTCTCGTTGCAACGGCGTTTCAATGGCTGCTTTCAAGGATAGGCGGTTTGAACGACATGATGGCGCCGGTCAGTCTTGCCCTCACAACCTCCGTTCTTTTTGCCGCAGGTCTCTACCAGTTCACCCCCGCCAAACGCGCCTGTTTGAAACGCTGCTGGTATCCTCGCTGGTCTTTTTCCAACGAAATGGGCTCAAATCGCATAACGGTCGGGTTGCGCGAAGGCATCGTACAGGGATGGTCCTGCCTCGGCTGCTGTTGGGCTGTTATGACTGTCATGTTTGCTGTCGGATTGATGAACATCGTCTGGATTGCGCTACTGGGCGGTGTGATGGCTCTTGAAAAAACGTTTCCGAGCAGAATCTTCCCAGTGATCATTGGCGTGTTCCTGATTTCCTGGGCGACATTTCTGACAACAGTCATCCTGTTCAAAGGCGCTGCTTTGTGAGAAACTTACAGAATCGCGACAAGGACTGTTTTTTCGGTTCACACTGTCATACGATTGCAATAATAGTCAGCGCCATCGCCTAAGAGGTCTTTGGCGAGGGATGGGTCAATTTTCACCCATGCGATAACGCGGCATTACTATCGCGCCCCGATCTATCAGTTGTGAGGAAATCCCGTGACGGACATAACGCCAGGCAAAGAGGCGCCGGAACCCGCTCTATTCCTGATCCATGTGTTGACTGCGTTCGGAGCACCGATCGCATTGGTCGCGCTTTTGGCAGGTGCGCAGGGAAACTGGGCTGAAATGTTCGCCTGGTTGGGCTTGGCTTTCTTCGTCGACGGTATTGATGGGCCACTAGCACGTCGTTTCAATGTTGCCGAACGTCTGCCTCGATGGTCCGGGGCGTCGCTTGACTTCGTCATCGACTACGCAACTTACGTGTTCCTGCCGGCGTTTGCGCTTTCCTGGAGCCTGATGCTGTCTCAACCGTGGAATTGGATCTGCGGCGGTCTCGTTGTCTTCACTGGCGCGCTCTACTTTGCTGATAACGGCATGAAGACGCCTGACGGCTCGTTCAAGGGGTTCCCCGCCGGATGGAACATGGTTGTCTTCGGTCTGATGGTCCTGTCACCGTCTGAGCTCTTCACGATCATTACGGTGCTCTTGTGCTGCGCTCTGACCTTCGCACCAATCAGGTTCGTTCACCCGGTAAGGGTTCGCCGCTGGCGTACAATCACGCTGCCCATTACGCTTTTGTGGATGGGAATGGCCGCATATGCCATTCTGGACGGGATGTCACTGACCGGTCTGTCTGCGATCGTGTTTACCGGAGCGAGCCTCTACCTGTTCTCGGTGTCCGCCGTGCAGCAGCTTCTGGACCGGGTTGACTGACCCGGTCTGCTGTTTTTCCTGATACCTTCTCCATAGCTGACTTTCGCGCAATTGGTCAGTGACATCTGACACGCCACAAGTATCTGTTGTCGCTAAATTCAAGCGCCGATGTGTGCCGCCCTTTGTGACGGCCGAAAACAACTTCTTGAACTGAAATTAAAGTCCTCTGTCCAGATTTCTGTTTGACCGCGGCCTTTTCGGCTGGCGTTGAAATCATTACTGTTCTTGCAAGACCCAGTCGCCGCAAGGCAGATTCGACAGACAATCATGCACTCCCGGAGGAAACAATGGTTCAGGCAATTCGTGTATTCGAGACCGGTGGCCCGGAGGTGATGCGCTGGGAACATGTCGATGTCGGTGAACCCGCACCCGGAGAGGCAAGGATCCGTCACACGGCTATCGGCCTGAATTTCATCGACACCTATTTCAGATCCGGACTTTATCCGGCGCCGGATGGCCTCCCGTTTTCGCCCGGTAATGAAGGAGCGGGCATCGTCCAAACAGTCGGCGAAGGGGTGACGCATGTCGGTCCTGGAGACCGCGTTGCATATGTGGGACCACTCGGTGCATATGCGCAGGAAAGAATTGTTCCGGCAGACAAGCTGGTTGTGATCCCTGAAGGAGTTGATGACAAGACGGCCGCGGCCATGATGCTGAAGGGCATGACGGCACAATACCTTCTGCGACAGACCTACAAGGTGGGGCCGGAGACAACGCTGCTCTTTCACGCTGCCGCCGGCGGCGTTGGCCTGATTGCCGGGCAGTGGGCGGCACATTTGGGGGCAACGGTAATCGGCACAGCAGGATCAGAAGAAAAGATCGAACTCGCAAAGGCTCACGGTTATCAGCACGTAATCAATTACAGGACCGAGAACTTTGCCGAAAGGGTCAAGGAGATAACCGACGGCAAAGGCTGCGATGTTGTCTATGATTCCGTGGGGCAGGATACCTATCCCGGTTCGCTGGATTGCTTGAAACCGCTCGGCATGTGGGTGAGCTTTGGTCAATCGTCCGGACCGATAGTTGATTTCAATCTGGGTCTACTGGCTCAAAAAGGATCGCTGTTTGCCACGCGTCCGACGCTTTTTTCCTATGTCGCCACCAGGGACGCGCTGGAAAAGACTGCCGGAGAACTGTTCGATGTTGTTCGCAACGGGGTGGTCAAGATTGAAATCAATCAGGAGTATCGGTTGGCCGATGCGGTGCAGGCCCATCAGGACCTGGAAGGTAGAAAGACCACCGGCGCAACCATTCTGATCCCGTAGGGCAACGCGAGGAGATGCTATCAAGCCGGGTACAGGAACTGTCGCGAAACCTTTACAGCCCAGCCATGAGGTACTTCCTGGCTGCGGCGGAGGCTGGATCCATTCGCGCGGCATCGCGCGAACTCAATGTCGCTTCGTCAGCCGTCAATCGGCAAATCCTTTGGCTGGAAGAAGCATTGGGGCTTCAACTCTTCGACCGTGTGGGCAGGCGCATTCGGCTGTCACAAGCAGGAGAACTTCTGCTGGCCCATATTCGCCGAACCTATTCGGACTTCGAAGGCACGGTTGCCGAGTTGGACGCTCTTAAAGGCTTGCGTCGAGGAACTGTATCAATCGCATCGGTGGAGAGCGTTGCCGAAAAACTCCTACCTGCTGTCATAAGCAGTTTCCGTCGCAGCTATCCCGGCATTCACGTGAATGTTTCTATTTCATCATCCCAGGAAGCCGCCAGAAAAGTCGAAGCCGCAGAAGCTGATGTCGGCTTTACCTTCGACCCGCCGGAGACCTCCGCCCTGACGATCGCCTTTCATCATGATCTGGTGATCGGTGCCTTGATGACACCTGACCACCCTCTGGCCAGGGAAAGGAAACTCAGCCTCCAGGACTGCCTGAAATACCCGGTCGCGCTTCCCGCGGAAGGTTTGTCCCTGCGTACAAGGATTGATCTGGTCCGTGGGCATATTCCAGGCGCTTCCAGAACCTATGTCGAAGCAAATTCGTTGCGCCTTATGCGGGCCTTGGCGAGGGAGGAGAAGGTCATCGGATTTCAAACTTTGATCGGTTGCGAAGAGGATCTGGCGTCCGGTGCTCTGGTCTTCAAGCCTCTGTCGGATGCGCCGCTTCAGGCAGACAGATTATGTGTGGTAACCTCTTCCTTGCGCGCTCTTGCACTTGCTCCTGGAATGTTTTTCGACCATGCAGTGCTCGCCCTGAAGGATCATCTTCCTTCACTTGATGCCAAATAGGCATCATTGAGTTCTCAAATGAGCGCTTTGGATCCGGACTTTTTTAAGGCACATTTTTTGTAACGGTTTGCGGCACTTTGCCGCGCGAGGGAGAAAACAGATGGGGCGTTTGACAACGCACGTACTCGACACCGCTCTTGGCAAGCCTGCAAAAGGCTTGAAAATCGAACTATGGTCTCAGGGCAAAACCCTCGAGCACATTTCCTCGCATGAAACCAATGACGATGGACGGGTCGACGCACCGATCCTCGCAGGTCAGTCTTTCCGGACAGGAACCTACGAATTGAGGTTCCACGCCGGCGACTATCTGAGAGGCACGGGCCAAGAGCTTTTGGAGCCCCTGTTCCTGGACATTATTCCGATCCGTTTCGGTATTGCTGAGCAAGACGGTCACTATCATGTGCCTCTGCTTCTTTCGCCCTTTGGGTATTCTACCTATCGGGGGAGCTGAGCCATGCGTGACACAATTCGATTTCTGAAAAATGGTGAAATGGTTGAGCTGGAGAACGTCGGCCCGACCGAAACAGTTCTCGATTACCTCCGGCTACGTCGTCGCGACACCGGCACCAAGGAAGGCTGCGGCGAGGGCGACTGCGGTGCTTGCACAGTTGCGGTCGGGCGGCTGATAGACGGTAAACTTATCTATCAACCCATCAACAGCTGCATCCAACTGCTGGGCATGCTCGACGGTGCCGAACTCGTAACCGTTGAAGACCTGACAAATGACGAGAAACTTCACCCGGTGCAAAATGCTCTGGTGGAATTTCACGGCTCTCAATGCGGCTTCTGTACGCCGGGTTTCGTGATGACCTTATTCACGCTTTATCATGCGGATTCAAAAGAAGAATCGCGCAAGACGGTGATCGAGTGGCTTGCTGGAAACCTTTGCCGCTGCACCGGTTACAGACCAATCGTGGAAGCCGCCTTGGACGCCTGTTTCGAAACCGTTGACGACGTCTTTTCGTGGCGCGCGAACCAGACAAGAGAAAAGCTGCAGGAACTTGCCGACAGCCGGGACATATTCATCGGCGACAGCAGCAAGTTCTTCTCCGCACCTGTGACACTTGATGGACTGGCGGCCTTTTACGGGCAGCACCCTGATGCGACACTGGTCGCAGGAGCAACCGACGTCGGACTATGGATTACGAAGCAATTGCGGGATCTCCCCAAGATGATCTGGCTCGGCCGCATTCAGGGGCTTGATCGGGTTGAAGAAAGTCCCAGCGGTGTTTTGATTGGTGCAACGGCAACGTTCGAAGCAACGGAAGCTGCCATGACAAGGTTGTCTCCAGACCTTGGGGAGTTGTGGAAGCGGATTGGATCGAAGCAGGTGCGCGCCTCGGGCACCGTTGGAGGCAACATCGCCAATGGCTCTCCGATCGGAGATTCACCGCCGGCACTCATCGCGCTCGGTGCGACGCTCGAATTGCAGTCGGCCGAAGACTCGCGAGCGCTTCCACTGGAAGAATTCTTCATCGATTACGGCAAGCAGGACCGGGGAGCAGACGAGTTTGTAACCGGACTGTTCGTGCCCCGTCTCGCCGCCAATCAGGCATTTCGCTGCTACAAGATTTCGAAGCGATTTGATCAGGATATTTCCTCGGTTATGGGAGCGTTCCGGTTCACTATCGTGGACAACATCATAACCGACGCCCGCGTTGTTTTCGGAGGAATGGCGGGCACGCCCAAAAGGGCAGGCGGATCGGAGGCAGCCTTGAAAGGCGCCTCGTTGGATGACCCGTCAACGTGGGGAGCCGGAATGCAGTCGCTCCTGACGGATTACACACCGATGACCGACATGCGCGCAAGCGCGGAGTACCGCATGGAAACGGCACGTGCTCTTCTTGCCAAGGCACTTATGGAAATCAGCGGCACACCTGCGAAAGACCTGAGAGTACTTGCAAAGCGGGAGGCAGATCATGACCGCGCCGCTTGATCAAAAAAACATGGAAATGTCGCTGAAGCATGTCCGCAAGCCTTTGGCCCATGACAGTGCCGAAAAACACGTCCGCGGAACGGCCACATATATCGACGATATCGTCGAACCGTTGGACACCTTGCATGTTGTGCCCGGCTGGACCAGGCAGGCCGTTCGTGGCCGTATCCAGTCTGTAGATCTCGAAGAGGTTGAGAAGGCATCGGGAGTCGTTGCAGTTCTGACAGCTGAAGACATCAAGGGTATCAACGACTGTTCTTCGGCTTTTGGTGGTGATCCGGTTCTTGCGGAAGAAGAAATCCTGTTTTTCGGACAAGTCGTATTTGCGGTTGTCGCTGAAACACGGGAAGAGGCCCGTAAGGCTACGCTCAAGGCGAAAATTGACGTTAAACCGATCACGCCCATCCTGACACCGGAAGACGCGGTTGATGCTGATACCACCGTTCTGCCCGACTATCAGTTTCGCAGAGGCTCTCCCGAAACCGGTATGCAGGCTTCAGAGGAAGTGTTGTCCGGGTCGATGTTCATAGGCGGGCAGGAGCATTTTTACCTCGAAGGGCAGGTCGCTATGGCGTTGCCCCAGGAAGATGGAGGCATGCTGGTTCACACATCGACCCAGCACCCAACAGAGGTTCAACATACGGTAGCCAAGGTGCTTGGTGTTCCAGACGCGACCATAACAGCTGAAATCCGACGTATGGGCGGTGGCTTCGGTGGCAAGGAATCACAAGCAAACCAATGGGCAAGTCTCGCGGCACTTGCAGCACAGAAAACCGGCAGAACCTGCAAGCTGCGTCTGGATCGCGATGACGACATGATCATGACCGGCAAGCGGCATGATTTTAAAGTGGATTGGAAAGTTGGTTACGACACGTCCGGCAAAATCAGAGCCGTTGACATGGAGTTTCTTGCGCGATGCGGCTATTCGGCTGATCTCTCCCTTGGCGTCAATGACAGGACGCTTTTTCACTCCGATTCCAGCTATTTTTATCCGGACGCCCTGATCCGGTCGCGCAGATTGCGCACAGACACTTGCTCGAACACCGCCTTCAGGGGCTTCGGCGGTCCACAGGGTATGCTCGCTGCCGAACGTTTGATCGATGCCATCGCGATCACGCTCGGCAAGGACCCGCTCGATGTTCGCAAGCTGAATTTCTATGACGGAGAACGAAACCTGACGCCGTATGGGATGCCAGTTGAAGAGTATGAGGTCATGCACGATCTCATTTCACAAATCGAAGAAAGCTCCGACTACTGGCAAAGACGGGACGAGATTAAAGAGTTCAACGAAAACAACGCTGTTCTGAAGAAAGGACTTGCGCTGACGCCAGTCAAGTTCGGGATCTCGTTTACGCTGAAACATCTCAATCAGGCCGGCGCGCTGGTGCATCTTTACACCGACGGTTCAGTACACCTGAACCACGGTGGCACGGAGATGGGGCAGGGCCTCTATCAGAAGGTTGCACAGGTTGTTGCCGAGGAATTCGGCGTGTCCCTGGACAAGGTCGTGATCACCGCAACCAACACATCCAAAGTTCCGAACACCGGCCCAACAGCAGCTTCGTCCGGAACAGACTTGAACGCCATGGCGGCCAAAAATGCTGCACAAGTCATCAAGGGCAGGTTGATCGAATTTCTCTGTGAGCAACATCAATGTGGTCCTGAAGCCGTACACTTTGGCGACAACAAGGTGATCGTTGGCGATCAGAGCTTTGCCTTGTCCGAGATTGCAAAACTGGCCCATATGGCTCGCATCCAGATGTCACATGCAGGCTTCTATGCGACGCCCGGCATTACCTGGGATCGTGAAAGCGTGACCGGGCGGCCATTCTATTATTTTGCCTTCGGTGGTGCCTGCGCTGAAGTCACCATTGATACGATGACAGGTGAGATGACGGTCGACCGCGTGGATATTCTCCATGACGTCGGCCATTCACTGAATCCCGCAATCGATGTGGGCCAGATCGAAGGTGGCTTTGTGCAAGGAATGGGCTGGCTGACGACCGAGGAACTGGTCTGGGATGAACAGGGCCGGCTGCGGACGCACGCTCCATCAACGTACAAGATACCGACCGCGTCCGATCTGCCGGAAGATTTCCGCGTCAAACTCTACGAAAGCTCAGGTAACCCGAAGGAAACCGTCTATCGCTCGAAGGCTGTCGGAGAACCTCCCGTCATGCTGGCCAACGCGGTTTTCTGCGCAATCGTGGATGCGGTTGCTTCGCTCAATCCCGGTGAAGTACCGGACCTTCACGCACCTGCAACGCCCGAGTCCATCATGCGTGCCGTTCAGGATTTGCGCAGGAGAAAGGCTGGGTCATGAAGGTCTGGGGGCACATAGTTGACTGCCTGAAGAGCAGCGGCGCTTGTGCCCTCGTATCGGTGGCACGCGCTGAAGGATCCACTCCCAGAGAAATCGGTGCCCGTATGGTCGTCGATGGAAAGGCTTGTTTCCACGGTACGATCGGAGGCGGGACACTGGAACTTGAGGCCATACGACTGGCCGCAAGAGCTGCAGAGGCAGCTGAACCGTCATTTTTCCTTCGCTCGGTCTCTCTTGGGCCGGATCTTGGTCAATGCTGCGGCGGACGTGTGGAGTTGGCCATCGAGGTTCTGACCCTGGAAAAGTTGGACGAAGCCTGCCGGCTCCGTGAATTGGAAACGTCAGACACTTCGTTCGCAACAGTGACGGAGATGCAAGGCAGCAAGATCGGCCAACGCCAGGATTTTCAAAACCTGCCGTCTCAACGTTTTTCCATTCGAAAGGATGACGAAACCGGTGCCTCACTTGTGATCGAACAATTTGGTGCAGACCATCGGCCTCTCTATTTGTTCGGAGCCGGTCATGTTGGCAAAGCCCTCATTCTCGCGCTCGCTCCGCTGCCTTTTGCGGTGACTTGGGTAGACGGCAGAGCAAGCCAGTTCCCTGGAGCGGTACCGGGCAACGTTACAAAAATCTGTGTCGAGGATCCGACGTCCGTTCTGGCTTCCGCGCCTGAAGATGCGTTTGTTCTCGCTATGACCCACTCGCATGCCCTGGACGAAGAAATAATGGCACGAGCCTTGCTTGCTCAACGGTTCGCCTATTGCGGGGTCATCGGTTCCAAAACCAAAAGAAACAGGTTCCAGAAACGGCTGAAATCAAGGGGACTTAGCGACAGTCTGATATCAAAGATGACCTGTCCGATAGGGGTCTCGCAGATACGATCGAAGCAACCGGCTGCAATCGCAGCCGGAATTGCGGTCGATCTATTGCAGAGAGACGAGACCAATCATCAACAGACCGCTGCAGGCGAGGGGCTTGCACAAATTGTACCACATGGTCAATAAAGCGGCATACGCTCGGGGGACGGCGTGGCAGAAACAATCCATTCAGAGGTGGAAAGCAATATGGTTCAGCAAGATAGATCCGGAAAGGACACACTGCTGGACGCAAGAGGCCTGACCAAACGGTTCGGCGATATTCTTGCCAATGACAAGGTAGACCTGATCATAAACAAGGGCGAAATCCATGCGCTTTTAGGTGAGAACGGTGCCGGCAAATCCACCTTGGTCAAAATGTTCTATGGCTCGCTCGAACCGGATGGTGGAGAGATCATCTGGGACGGCGCGAAGGTTGACATAGGAAACCCTGCTGCTGCCCGCGAGCTCGGCATTGGCATGGTTTTTCAGCATTTCTCGCTGTTCGAAGCCTTGAATGTTGTTGAGAACATTGCACTTGCACTGCCAAATCCCGGAAAGATGGCGGACTTGGCGAGCCGGATTGAAACAGTGTCGCGTGATTATGGCCTGCCGCTCAATCCGACTGACATTGTCGCAGACCTTCCGGTCGGTATTCGCCAGCGTATCGAGATTGTCCGTTGTCTCCTTCAGGAGCCGCAACTGATCATCATGGACGAACCGACCTCCGTCCTGACCCCGCAGGAAGCCGATCAACTGTTTCTGACACTGCAGCGGCTCGCGGAAGAAGGCTGTGCGGTGCTGTATATCAGTCACCGTCTGGAAGAGGTGAAGCGGATCTGCCATCACGCAACGATCTTGCGACATGGCCAGGTGGTTCGCGAATGTGACCCGACGAAGGAGACACCCGCTTCGTTGGCAAGCATGATGGTGGGCGCAGATGTTGCATCTGTGAGTGCAAGTGAACAGAAGCCGCAAATCGGCGAGGTTCGGCTGGGACTACAGGACCTGTCCGCCCCTGCGTCAACGCCCTTTGCAACAGCGCTCAACAAGATCTCCCTCGACCTTCGTGCGGGCGAAGTGGTCGCCATCGCAGGCGTTGCCGGCAATGGACAGGGCGAACTGTTCGACGCGATTTCCGGCGAAATGCCGGTTGCTACTCAAATGGTTCAGATCGACGGAACGCCATGTGGTTCCAGAAACATTACCTGGCGCCGCAAGAAGAATGCGGCATTCGTTCCGGAGGAACGGCTCGGGCATGGTGCGGTGCCGGGAATGAAACTGTCTCAGAACATTGTCCTGACGCGCCATAGTACCGGTGACAAGCTCCTCACGGGCGGGTTTGTTTCAAATGCCCAGGCCGGAGCCATGGAGCAACGCATCAAGCAAACCTATGACGTGCGCATGTCGCATGACGATCCTGAAGCCCGGTCTCTTTCGGGCGGCAATCTTCAGAAGTTTGTTGTCGGCCGCGAGCTCGACAGGAAACCTGGCGTCCTGGTCGTCAATCAGCCGACCTGGGGCGTTGATGCAGGAGCTGCTGCCCTTATCCGCCAGGCCCTGATCGACCTTGCCCGCTCCGGATCTGCGGTTCTGGTCATCAGTCAGGATCTGGACGAGATATTTGAGATTGCAGACAGGATCGCGGTGATCTCCAGGGGGTATCTGTCAGCTGCGGAACCTGCAGATGACATGACCCGCGAACGGGTAGGCCTCCTGATGGCAGGCGGTGCGGAAACGCAAGAGGAGGTGGCCTGATGCGCATTGAACTGGTCAAAAGAAAAGAACACAGCCAGACCATGGCGCTGCTGTCACCACTGATCGCAGTTGGACTGACCGCGCTTGCTGCTGGAATTATTTTCTCAATAACAGGCCATAACCCTCTGATTGGACTTTATAAGTTCTTCATTGAACCGCTCACGCAGCAATGGTCTCTTGAAGCGACAATCGACAAGGCCACTCCATTGATCCTGATCGGCTGCGGGCTGGCCGTTTGTTATCTCTCCAACAACTGGAACATCGGCGCAGAAGGTCAGTTTGTGATCGGTGCACTGTTCGGGTCAATGCTGCCAGTACTGTTTCCGGAGTTTGAAAACGGGGCGACGTTGCCGCTTATGCTGATCTTCGGTGCGGTTGGCGGTGCTCTATGGGCATTGATCCCGGCACTTTTGAAGACACGGTTCAACACCAACGAAATTCTGACCAGCCTCATGCTGGTGTACGTTGCCAGCTTGATACTCGACTATCTGGTGCGCGGACCATGGAGAGACCCGGGTGGGTACAACTTTCCGGAGTCTAGAATTTTCTCCGACGCTGCGACCTTGCCGGAAATATTCGACGGCGCCATGAGCCTGTCCGCGCCAATCACTGTGGTCATCGCGATCATTCTGGCGGTCGTGCTCGCCAAGACCCTCAAGGGGTTCGAGATCCGTGTCATGGGAGAAAGCCCGCGTGCAGGAAGCTTCGCTGGCTTCTCGGCAAAACGCCTGACGCTGTTTTCCTTCGCCCTGGCGGGAGCGCTTGCCGGTCTTGCGGGAACCATGGAAGTCTCCGGTGCACTCAACCAATTGCTGCCGTCGATTTCACCTGGCTACGGCTTTACTGCCATCATCGTTGCGTTCCTGGGACGCCTGAACCCGATCGGCATCATCATCGCCGGTTTCGTTCTGGCTCTTTCCTATATCGGCGGTGAAGGCGTGCAGTCTTCAATGGGAGTTTCCAACGAAATAGCCAGCGTTATCCAGGGGATGCTTCTCTTTTTCGTCCTGGCTTGTGACACATTGATCTTGTACCGCATTCGCATGGTCTCCCGCCGTGCTCCAGCCGGGGAGGCGTCTCATGTTTGAAGCTGTTTTGCTTACGGTCATTACCGCGGCAACACCTCTGCTAATCGCCGCAATCGGTGAACTGGTGGTCGAGCGGTCCGGCGTCCTGAACCTCGGTGTCGAGGGAATGATGATCATGGGAGCGGTGATCGGATTTGCTATTGCCAATCAAACCGGTTCCGGCACGCTTGGCGTGATTGCGGCAATCATCGCAGGCATGGCAATGTCGGCGCTGTTCGGTTTCCTTGTTCTGGTGCTGGTCACCAACCAGGTTGCCACAGGTCTGGCGCTGACCATTCTTGGGATCGGGCTCTCCGGCATGATCGGCGAGGCATATATCGGCGTACCGGGCCTCGACCTTCCCGAACTCTACATCCCGGGACTGTCCGACATTCCATTTATCGGTCCTGTCTTCTTCCAGCAGGACGCCATCGTCTACATGAGTTTCATTCTTGTCGCGGTGGTCGCTTATGGTCTGTTCCGCACGAAGCTTGGTCTTGTTCTGCGCGCTGTTGGAGACAATCACGGTTCAGCTCACGCGCTCGGCTACTCGGTAATCCGCATTCGCTTTGCTGCCATATTGTTCGGTGGGGCGTGCGCCGGCTTGGCAGGCGCATACATGTCGCTGGCCTATACGCCGCAATGGGTTGAAAACATGACCGCCGGTCGTGGCTGGATCGCACTTGCGCTGGTGGTGTTTTCGTCCTGGTTGCCGCTTCGCGTGGTGGTTGGCGCGTATCTATTTGGTGCCGTCAGCGTTCTGAACCTCCACGCTCAGGCGGTTGAACTGGACATACCGTCCCAGCTGCTGTCCAGTCTGCCCTACCTTGCGACTATTTTGGTGCTTGTGCTCATCTCCGCAAACCGCAGACTGACGCTCGTCAATACGCCCGCCTGTCTGGGCAAACCTTTCGTACCCGACCGGTAACGCCTGCGCCAACCGGTCTTGCCCGCCCCCGAAAGCGATCACGGAACGGGCCTATCAATAATGATCGCAACAGAGAGATCGAACCAGAGGGGAATGGAACACATGAAATCTCTTTTGAAAGCCACGGTTGCTGCCGCTGCTTTTGTTGCTGCCGGATCCGCGGCAAACGCTGCTGATGTCAAGGCATGCTTTATCTATGTTGGTCCGGTTGGCGACTTCGGCTGGTCCTACCAGCATGACCAGGGACGCCTGGCCGTTGAAGAAAAGTTCGGCGACAAGGTTGAAACCGCCTACCTTGAAAGCGTGCCGGAAGGACCGGATGCCGAGCGCGCTATCGAGCGTTTCGCCCGAGAAGGCTGCAACGTCATCTTCACCACGTCCTTCGGCTACATGAACCCGACCATCAAGGTGGCCAAGAAGTTCCCGGACGTGAAATTCGAGCACGCAACCGGCTACAAGACTGCCGACAACGTCTCGACCTACAACTCCAAATTCCATGAAGGTCGTTACATCATCGGCCAGATTGCGGCAAAGCAATCCAAGTCTGGCGTTGCCGGTTACATCGCCTCCTTCCCGATCCCGGAAGTTGTTGCGGGTATCAACGCATTCCTGCTGGGCGCGCAATCCGTCAACCCGGATTTCAAACTGAAGGTCGTGTGGGTCAACAGCTGGTTCGACCCGGGCAAGGAAGCTGATGCCGCAAAAGCTCTGATCGACCAGGGCGCCGACATCATCACCCAGCACACCGATTCCACGGCGCCTCTGCAGGTTGCCCAAGAGCGCGGCGTGCATGGTTTTGGTCAGGCCTCCGACATGATCAACTTCGCCAAGGACGCTCAGTACACCGCCATCATCGATGAATGGGCGCCTTACTACATCGAACGCGTCCAGGCTGTCATGGATGGCAACTGGCATGCGGAAAGCACCTGGGACGGCCTCGCGGAAGGTCACGTCGTCATGGCGCCGTACACAAACCTGCCGGACGATGTTGTTGAAATGGCGAAAGCCACCGAAGCAAAGATCAAGGACGGGTGGGAGCCCTTTACCGGCCCGATCACCAAGCAGGACGGATCTGTAGGTGCAGAAGATGGCGTCCGTCTGGATGACGGAGCGATCCTCGGCATGAACTGGTACGTCCAGGGTGTCGACGACAAGCTGCCGCAATAACAAGACCAGGCTGGTTCGGAGATCTTCTCCGGACCAGTGCGCTCCCCAGACGGTTTACCGAAATTACCTCTCACCTGAACCAGCGTGACCTTGAGGCTCCGCTAACTGATTGCCCAACGTGCAGTTCCCACGACCGCTGGGGTGTTCTTCACCTTGGCAAGCGGAAGTAGAAACGTCTGATTTTGGCACAAAAACTTTTTGATAAACTACGGTTCTCCAAGTGAACCAAAATCGAATCCTTGGCCCCTACCGGAATTAGAACTAAAGCCTTCATATCAGGAGGGCAGGGCCATGATCCGCAAAATTGCCAAGTTACTCTTCGTCATACCTTTTGTTTTCTTCTGCACGACCGTCCTTGCGCAAGATGTTGAAAAAAAGGTTCTGACTGTTTCAGGCGGAACAGCCGCCGGCAAGTCTGCCCAGCTGTCTATTCACGATCTGGAAAAACTGCCTCAGGTCGAATACGAAACCGCCACTCCGTGGCATGACGGCAAGGTCTCGTTCAAAGGCGTTCTGCTCAGCGACCTGATGGATCATTTGGGGGCAAAGGGCGATACTGCCGAGGTTGTCGCGCTGAACGACTATCGGGCGGTGCTGCCGGTTTCCGATTTCGACGAACATGCTCCCATTCTGGCCTATCAGCTTAACGGCAAGTACATGAGGATCCGGGACAAGGGGCCTTTGTTTGTCATCTATCCATTTGACGACAAGCCGGAACTCAAGACCGAAGTTCACTATTCCCGGTCCGTCTGGCAGGTCCGCAGCATCGTTGTCGAATAGACCGTCATGAAGACACGCATCAACCCGTGGCACCTCAGCATACTGTGCGGCTTCCTGATCACGATTTTCCTGTTCTGGACCTATTTCTACGTCTCCTACAACCTGAAACAGGAACAGGTGATATCCCTGGAGTACGACACCGTCTGGTCCGCAACGAACGGGCGTATCGAGTTTTACAAATACTCTGCGAGCGTCTCGCGCTACCTGAACACCGGTGACCCGGCGGACCTTGAAGACGCACAGATGCGTTATGAAATTCTGCTGGGCAGAATGGAGACCTGGAGCTCGGGAAATTTCAGCAGCTTTTTGAACTCCAGCTCGAGCCTGGCGTCCGATTACAATCTGCTTTCAGAAAAGTTGGAGGCGCTTTCACCGCTGATGCAGCGACTTGAACACGGTGATGCGGAACAGTTTCAATCTGCCCTGGAACAGATTGCGCCGATCATCGAACTGATTTCGAGCAAGTCCTATCAGTCGAGCATTAAGCGCTTTTCCGGTGAGAGAGAAGAGTTTCGGCAGCGGCTGCTGACCGAAAGACGGGTTGTTATCGGTTTGCTAGTCCTGGCAACGCTTCTGATGGCTTTCGTCATGCGTCAGAACTCCACGCTGACCCAGGCGAATGCCAAGATCGCAGGCGACGCCGACAAACTGGCCTACATGGCCAAGCATGACGGGCTGACGAAGCTGCCGAACCGAACACTTCTGGATGAACACCTGACGAGGGCCAAGACCTACCTCAGAACCGGAGAAACGGTATACGCGATCGCCCTGGACCTTGACGGCTTCAAGGCTGTGAACGACACGCTTGGGCACGGCGGTGGTGATGCCTTGCTTGCGGCCGTTGCCAGACGACTGAATGGCTTTGTAGGCAAATTGCCCGGTGACGGTTTGGCAGCCCGGATCGGTGGAGACGAATTCCTCGTTTTCTTGTGGTGCCGGTCCGACCAGATAGACATCGAAGCGTCGGTTCAATCGTTGGCTGCGACCTTCAACACTCCTCTTGAAACGGCCATCGGCAGCCTGCTTGTCGGAACATCCATTGGCTACGCGGCAGCCTCTGAAAAGGACGACGTCGACTATGTCATACTGAACGCCGATCTGGCTCTCACGGAGGCGAAGGCTGCCGGAAGAGGATCGGCCATGCGTTTCGCACCGTCCATGCGCGCGCAGCTCGAACGCAGGCTTCAGATTGAACGAGAGCTGCCGAATGCCCTCAGGAAACGACTGATCACGCCGCATTATCAGCTTCAGTTCAACCTGTTCACCGGAGAGCCCGTCGGCATGGAGTCGCTCGCCCGATGGCACCATGACGACATCGGCTTCGTCTCACCTGCCGAATTCATCCCCATTGCAGAAGCCACCGGTGACATTGTCGCGCTTGGCAGAACGATGCTGAGGGCCGCTTGCGAAGATGTTCAGAAGCTGCCGGAGAAGATCAAGGTCGCCGTCAACCTTTCGATGATCCAGCTCCTCAATGACGACCTTGTCAGCCTCGTTGCCACAACACTTCAAGAAACGGGATTGAAACCATCCAGACTGAAGCTTGAAGTCACTGAAAGCGTTGTAATGCACAATGTCGATGCTGTCGCGAAACTGTTGCGTCAGTTGCAGCAAATGGGTGTGACGATTGCTCTCGATGATTTTGGCACCGGGTACTCCGCGCTCAGCTATCTCAACAATTTCAGATGGGATGAACTGAAGATCGACCGCTCATTCGTGACGGCCTGCGAAACCTCACAAAAGGCCCTGAACACGATCAATGTCATCAAGTCACTGGCCGACAAGATGAATGCCGATCTTCTGATCGAGGGTCTCGAGACCCAGGCACAGGTTGAAATCTTCCAAAGTCTCGGGTGCATGTATGGGCAGGGCTTTTTCTACAACAAACCTGCGCCCATCGAGCAGGTCCTGACGCACTTTGATGAACGTGGCTATCATCATGCTCCCGAAGCCGCGGTGAATGCCGGCGCTCACATTTAGGCTTGCGTTACTTGAGGTTGATGAACACATAATCGGTACCCAGTCACACTTGGGTCCTGTTCATGATTTCCGGCGGTAATGCAAAATGATCAAGCGGCGCGAATTCCTCATCGGTGCGGCATCAGCAAGCGCCGCAGCCTTTCCAGTTCTGCCAAATGCAACTGCCCAGGCGTCTGCCTCTGACACTGCGCCAAAAACAGGCGCCAAAGACGGGTTTGCAATCGCACTTGGTGGCGGAGCAGCCAAAGCCTTTGCTCACATTCCGATCCTGGAAGCAATGGATGAAATGGGCGTTCAACCGGCTGAAATTGCCGGAACGTCGATGGGGTCTATCCTCGGCGGGTTATATGCCAGCGGCATGTCCGGCAAGGAGATTCGCGAATATTCTGTCGAGCTTTTGACCCAGAAAACGGAGCTGTTTCAAAAACTTTTCCTGTCTGATGGCAAGACATGGTCGTCACTTCTCAATCTCGTTCGCCCAGCAATCATCGAGCCCGTGGTTCTGTTTGAAACCGTCTTTCCACCATCGCTCGCCAAGACGTTCGCGGACCTGCGCATCCCGATGAAGATCATCGCGACCGATTTTTACAATCAGTCGCAGGTCACATTGACCGATGGGCCGCTCCTGCCGGTGATCGCAGCGTCTTCGGCACTGCCGATGCTGCTGACACCAGTGGAAATTGACGGAACCGTGCTGATCGACGGTGGTTTCGTCAATCCGACGCCGTTCGATGTTTTCGAAGGCAGCAACTACACCACGGTAGGTGTCGATGTAACCGGCACCGATTACACGGATCAACAGGGGCTGCCGGGCGGGTTGGAGACCTGGATCGGGTCCTTCTCAATTACCCTTCATTCGCTTGTCTCGGCCAAGCTTGCGGTTTCGCAGCCCGATCTCTTGATCGAACCGCCCATTGGCAGCTTCAACACGATGGACTTCTTCAAGATCGAGGACATCCTGGCAGCGGCCGAACCGGCACGCGAAGAGTTCAAACGCGGTCTGTCTCTTTTGCTGGAGGCCCAATAGTCCGATTCTCCCGATCAGAGCGGAGGTCCGCGCCGCTCGAAGATCTCCTTGAGGTCATCGGCTCTTGCCTTTGACCATCCTTCGGGCGCGACAACGGCCGCCCAGCCATCGATGTAATCCGGCGCGATGTAGTAGTGACCAAAGCGGGGAACATCGAGCGCAAACATTGAATCCAGCGCAAGCTGCAACATGGTGACAACCGGAAACCAGGAGAGTTTGTCTGATACATCCGGCGCACGCGGCTCGTTCAGCCACGCCGGTGGCCGAATGCCGCTGTCAAAGGTAAAATTGACGATCGGGTCGCTGCCGTAATTCAGGAAGACGGCCCGGATCGGTCCCCAGGGCCTGAAGTCTCCTTCCAATCCTCCATACTGGTCCATCACCCTGATCAGAGATCCGTTGCCGTAATCGGGCCGCCAGGCCGGGCTTCCCGGATTGCGGTTGTCCCGAACCTCGGACCAGTACCTGGAAAAGAAGGGCGAACCGGCCCAAAGCGCTCCCTGAATGGGGTCGCCCAGCATATCCAGAAGCGGCAACGTGGATTGGGAGTTGAAAGCTCCCTGGCTTAGGCCGAAAACGTAAAGTTTCGGCCGCTCGTCCCTGGGCAAAGTTGTCCAGTAGTCGTAGACCGCATCAAACAGTTCCCGCGCCTGCTCCACGCCATAGGCCGGATTGGAGGCGAGGGAGAGAATGCTGGTCAGATAGGAATACTGCACGGCAACCGTCGCGACATCGCCGCCAAGCATGAAGTCGAGCGTGTCATGCGCCCCCGGGTCCATCCAACCGGTACCGGGCGGAACGACAACGACCAGCGCAGAACGTTCAAATCCACCAACGCGGATTAGTTCTCCTAGTGCCAGTTCGGCCCGTTCCCTGGCGGTTTCAGCAGACCTGCGGCCGACATAGACCCGGACCGGGTCCATGACGTCGCCGTCATAAAACTCTGAGATTTCGTCTTTGCCTGGAGCCGTGGCAACAAACTCGCGTCCTCTGCGGCCCATTTGCTCCCAGATGACGAGCGACTCAGGACTGCCCGTTTTCATAGGGTCCTTCGGTTGCGCGATATCCGGCTCGATCAGCAGATCGGCAGCCAGAAAGGATGCATCGGCCGTACGAAAGGCCGTGCGGATCAAAGCACCATCAACCAGCGCCCAGAACAACCAGCCGACCAGGGCGACGGAAAGAACCACACCGACGCGGCGCGGAACCACCCGGTCCAGCTGCCTGGCAACAATGCGCCTGGCAATGCCGACGATCCTCAGAACCAGCCACAGCACAAACGCAATGACAGCACCGACCAGGAAAATGAAGATCGGCGCATCGGTTTCAAGCGGAGGCAGGTCGACGGCAGCACGCGTTGCGTTTTGCCAGCTTGCCGACTTTGAAAGCGAATAGACCAGAATCCCGAGACTGACGAGGAGAGCCACCGCCATCCACAGCTTCAAAATCCGCCCTTTTAACTCGGGCAGCTCCATATACCGCCACAGCGCCCGCACGAGCAGCGTCATTTCATACCCTGCCACCGCCGCTACCCCGGAAAGGGCCGCCTGGATCAACGGGTCACGCGGCATCAGTGACGGTGTTAGCGCGGCGCCGAAAAAACTGACCGCAGTTATCAGCGCCGTCGGCGACAGACCATTTCTGAAAACACTCAAAATCCTCATGATTTCATCATGCTAAAGCAAGACTGGATTTCAAGCCGGATAACACGCGGAGATAGAAAAACTGAGAAGGGATATCGTCCTTGCAACAATCCTTGCCAAGGGCGGTACTAATGACGAATGTCGGTGAGAAGCGTTTTTTGTCTGGACTATCGGCTCTGCACCTTCAAAGCCTATCCAGCACGAATTCAACGCGATCTTCGATAGAAACCTTGGGCAAAAATTGGATGTTATAGTTCAGCGTGGTGAGCGCCGATTCAAGGCGGTCATACTCATCCATTGCAGTTTCAAGGTCGTGTCGACGGTCTTCGTCATTTTGGTAGATTTCAGGCCAAGGGGGCGCCAAGAACACCGTCTTGTTGTAAGGACGAGTTGATCCAATGGTTTCTTCAAGTGAAATATCGCAGGCGAATTGCAGAGCAACAGCAGCGTCAATCAGGCCTCGGTCAAAAAATATCGTGCCTCGCAAGTGTTCTGCCGATAACAGATCAGATCGCGACATGTTAACCGCACGCCGTGCAAATGCGGTCGGATCAACCCAAGGCAACGCGTCGCCGGTACCAGCCCTTTCCTCGTTAACAATACGTCGCCCAGGTTCTTCGACAACCTTGTAACCTTTGCCCTTCAGCCCTGAGAGCAGCGAGGATTTGCCACCGCCGGAACAGCCGGTGATCAGGACGAAACGATTTCTACTCACAATGATTTCCGCCTTTTATGAAGTTCCACCTCCAGTCAATAAATGAAGGTTCAACTTCGCATGTTACGCTAGACTCATTCGACCACCGTCGTTTGCGCAGATTTAGCGTTCAACGGCTCTGCCAACCAAATCGTTAAAGCCAGGGCCCGACAACGAACTTGCTTCCTTTGCCCCCCAAGTACACGTGTGGCAGATCCCATCTCATCGACTAGCTATTGGTCGAAACCCTTCCGGTCTCTCAAAATTGTTAGTTTGATTGATTCACCCAAAAATAGATTTTGCACTTGGAAAACACGTTGGCGTTATACGAACTGCTTGCCTCCGGCATTGACCAAGTGTCTGATAAAGTGGATTGACTGCGGTGTTTTTGCAATGAGCCTTGTGTAGGCTGTTTGCGCATCCCGCAAAGTCGAGTGATAGGCAATGACAAAAAAGAAGAACAGAACGATAATATTATGTTCGTCAATATTACTATCCATTTCTCTGGCGATTTTCTTCACATCAATCGAAATAGAATCGAAATTTCTATTTAATTTCTCCACCATTACGGGGTTTATTTCGTCTGCAATATTGCTGTTTTTGGGAATATTCCCAGCAGGAGTTAATTTCCTGCACCAATTGGACGCTAACGGACCATTTGGCTCCGATGCAGAGCGAGGTATGCTTTATTATTTTTTGTTTGATGAAAACAAATCTTGACTAATGCGCAGGCGCGAAAACTCTGATGCATTTAACAAAACCAAGTCCAACACGAGAAACGGACTCTGAGACCTAGATGGCTCTGAAGGTTATTCTCTGTGTTAGAACAGAGAATACCTAGGGTATGTACTCATAAATAATTGAGAGTGAATCACCGCTTTCGGCAAACTCTTCGAGACTGATCAATCGCCCGCGTAGGTCTGCAACGCGGACAAAGCTCAAACCCACAGTGCAACCTTTGGGCCAATTTACCACACTGCCACTAAGCAGGTGTGGTTGGGTGTTTTGGACATTTGAACTAGGGTGCCCTCAAACCTTTTTGAATTGAATGGCGCCGCGGACACTTATCACGATGACAGACCTATACGCATGGAATCCGATGCCGCATTTGGTGGCGGTTGCCTGCCCGCGATGCGGATCGGAGGCAATGTTCGAGTTCGCAGAACTTGTGAGAATAGAGCGCAAAGAAGACGTTTCGTATTTTCAGAACAGTGATGTGTTTGAATATCGCTTCGTCGAAAGCGCCGGTTCAGGCAGGTGGCATGCCGCAATCTACTACCATGGCTTGAAGAGCAGCAGCACGAGCAATATCAGGAACTTGCCGGAGGGATATCAACCTGAAGACTGGCGGCACGGCCCTAATCTCTGCCGTTCGCACGGTTCCGATATCGGAACGTTGGTCTGCGGCGCCTGTTTCCTCCGCCGAAAGCACGAATTGGATTGGCCGAAGGAGGCTTTCTTTCAGCTTGAATACAAACAACATGTGTTGTGGGCTTTCAATCGGGAGACCGTTGTAGAGCTTATTGAGTTCATCAAGTCGCAAGGCCGAAGAGAGGAGGAACAAAAGTGGTCCCGTTTTCTTCGGCATGTTCCAAGTCACTTTCTCCAATCCGGTGCAAGAGAACCCGTTTTGAAGAAGCTGAATAGACTGCTTGCAGAAGGTTGATTGCGACACTGGCAGACTTATCCGCTCGGGGCTCGGAGCGGTCGGACCGGTTAGCGGATAAAACAACCGCATTTTGAAGCAAGCAGACATTGATTTTGGACCTACGGACGGGATTCAAGCTCGAAAAAGGAGCCTTGAAGTTGCGATATGCTCTTACCGACGCCGAATGGCGAATGGTCTGCCCGATCCTACCTTACAAGCCACAAGGTGTCCCTCGTGTGGATGGCAGGCGTATCCTGAAAAGCATCTTTGGGTCTTGCGTACTGTTGCGCCGTGGCGCGGTATGAGAAACAAGCTGACAACTTCCTCGCCTTCGTCAAGCTCGCAGCAATTCGCCTATGGCTTCGGGTTTATGAGTCCACCTCCTAATCTAGGCCATCAAAGTTGCGTTGCTGAGGTCGCTAATTTTTCTAAGGCAGATGGCCAGGTTGTGCGAAGGTGAAAGTAGCCACTAGTGCGCCCTTGGCGGAGCTACGGATAAACGCAACTCAACAAGCTTCTGGCAGGATTGCTTGATGCAACCAAGCCCAACGGAAATGCACCGACCGACCAACTAGGAGAATATGATTGAAGGTTCGAAGCTCAACGACCTTTCAGGCAACTCTCCCAGCTGACAACGAGTGGGAAGCGTTCCAAGCTGATCTGATAGGTCTGATGGGCGTTGAACCGGGCTCGACAGGCAAACCGACCCAAATTCCAATGAATGTAATTTGTCATTAGAGAAAATGGCGGTGAGGGTGGGATTCGAACCCACGGTACGCTCTCACGCACGGCGGTTTTCAAGACCGCTGCCTTAAACCACTCGGCCACCTCACCAAAGCAGCGCTAAACGCTTACGCCGTGCTGCTGTTCCCTCCCTTTCCTTCGTCTGGCGCAGAAAGTCAAGAGCGGGATTTCAACTGACTGTAGAAACCTTGAAAATGGTGTGGAAGGAGGTCTGGAGGAGAACCTTTGCCATGTTCCGGTTCACTGAGCGCTAAGGGGTAGGGGCAGGACGTGCACAGCAACGCCGGAACATGGTCAAAGATAGGGGGCCGCCGGTCCGGTGTCGTGGGCAGGGTTTTGAACCGACGGCCAAAGCTGGAGGTGGGGTCCAGCATTGCTGTGACAGGGCGGTCATCAGCAATAGGTTCACTCTAGGCAGATCCGGCATGTACGGATGTGACCTACATCACAACCGGACCGTTTGACGATTTTTACCCGACTGTGCCCCACCGGCAACAGAAAGGTAAAGATCGCTGACGATCGATTTTTACTCGCCAAAACAGTCACTTACACGACCAGCCAGATGGGTTGGGATCACACGAAACAAGAAAACTGTGCACCTGTTGAAAACAGGCACCATTGCCGCCTCGACACCGGGTTTACCTTCGAGTAAGAAAATTTCGTTTAAACAGGCAGGTAAGTGTGTGGGACGCTTTGCGGGGGCGATGTGTTTTCACAACAGGTGACCGATTGGTCAGCGAAATGCCTGAAAACCGGCGGCAGTAAACAAGCGCCGGAATTGTCGCGTGAGCTGCGGGGCCGCCAAACGCGTAAGTGAGTAGGACGGCAGAAATGCAAGGGATAGGCGGGCAATCTTGCCTGATGGCAGGCAATGAGCCGGAAGCGTCTTTTGGGGAACAGGCAGGACAGGGCGAAACCGTTCTGAATTCCGGTCGCAGCGTTTGGCGCCAGGTTCGCACCGGGCTCATCACCGTTGCTGCCGTGGCGGCCGTCGCTGCCTGCAGCTCTGCACCCCAGGAAAAAGCCAAGTTCAGCCCGAAAAAATATGGCGTCAAAGGCAGCCCGCGCGTCGTCGCAGCAGGCAAGCCCGTCCCGAAAGGCGGCGGACGCTATGTCGTCGGCAAGAAATACAAGATTGCCGGCAAGTGGTACTATCCAAAGCATGAGCCCAACTACAAGAAGACGGGTCTAGCCTCCTGGTACGGCCCAACCTTCCATGGCCGCAAGACCGCCAATGGCGAGATCTTCGACCGGAATGCTCTGACCGCCGCACATACCACCATGCCGCTTCCCTCATACGCCCGTGTGACGAACGTTTCCAACGGCCGCTCCATGATCGTTCGCGTCAATGACCGTGGTCCGTTCCACGGCAACCGCGTGATCGACCTGTCGGAACGTGTTGCCGGCATGCTTGGAACCAAGTCAGCCGGTGTCGGCAAGGTGAAGGTCGAATATATCGGCCGGGCACCGCTTCACGGTCAGGATGAAACCTATCTGATGGCCTCATACCGAGGTCCGGGTGCGGTTGAGCCGGGTGCGACCCGCCCAGGCACACTCATTGCTCGCGCTGAACAGCCGGCTCCGCAGGTCGTCTTCGGCAAGGTTCCGGCTCCGGGCCCGCGTCCGTATCTGACAGCAAGCTCCACTGTTGCCGCCTACCAACCTGCAACAAGCAATGTTGCGGTTGCCTTCGATCCGGCCATTGCATTTGAAACGGGCAACCCGACGATCAAGGTCGCCTCCAACAACAGCTTCAAGACCGCACCCGCGGCCTACGCATCCGATCTTGCGCCTGCAGAAGGCACTCTCGGCGTTCTGCGCATTCCGGCACCGGGCACACCTTCCAGTCTTGAAAGCGGCAGTGCGATTTCCTCTTATTCCGCCAACAAGCGGATCTCGGACGCTCACTCTGTTCTGTCCACAGTCTCTGAAAGCGGACTTTCCATGCGACAGCTGGCTGCTAATATCCAGGCAGGCAGCTAACCGATAGACCTGAACACGGTCCGGAACAAAACTGCCTGATCAGGTGTCAACTGTTTCGGGGCGAGCAGACGCATGCGTTTTTTGAGTATCAAGGGCCGAACGACACGGTTTGGCTTCAGACAGCTGGCCGTTGCCGCCATCGGCGTTCTGGGAATTGCACTCACCAGCGCACACGCCGCCGAAACCATCGTGACAAAGGCCCCGATGGCCTTCCTGTACGAACCGTCTTCCGGAACGATTCTCTTTTCAAAGGCGCCAGACCAGACTTTTGCGCCGGGATCGCTGACCAAGGTCATGACGGCAGCAACCGTTTTCAGCTTGCTGAAAGAAGGTGAGCTCCGTCTCGATCAAACTTGCAAGGTGAGTGAACATGCCTGGCGGACGGGAGGCGCTCCTTCTCGCCGGTCAACGATGTTCGCCGCCATCAAGTCGGAAATCTCCGTAGAAGATCTGCTGAAAGGTCTTCTGGTGCACAACGCCAATGACGCAGCGATCGTGCTGGCCGAGTGCATTGATGGGTCGGAAGAAGCCTTTGCCGAACGTATGACGGCCCTTGCTAAGGAAATCGGCATGAGCAGCAGCCGCTTTTCCAATCCCACAGGGTTTGAGGAAAAGCCAAGCGTTACCACGGTCCATGATCAGGCGAAGCTGGCTGAATACATCCTTGAAAATCACCAGAACCACTATGAACTGTTTTCCTTGCCGGAATTCACCTGGAACAAGATTTTTCAGCGCAACAAGAACCCGTTGCTAGGTGAAATCCGTCACCTGGACGGCCTTGGAGGAGGCAACGATCCGAAGGATGGGTATTCGGGCCTCGGCTCCGTCAACCGGAACGGCCGCCGCGTTATCGCAGTTGTGGCAGGTCTCACGTCAGACAAGCACCGTTTGCAAACCCTCAAGGAGGTTTTCACCGGCGCCTGGGAGTTCTACTCCATTCAGACGATTTTTCCGGCCGGACACACGGTAGCCGACGGACGGGTATTCGGTGGAACCCAGAGCACGGTTCCCCTTGTTTCCAAGTCGGATGTCGATGTACTTCTGGCCCGCGGAGGCAATCTCGATTACCGCATTCGTGTCGTTTACAAGGGGCCGTTGAAGGCACCGGTCCAGAAAGGCACACCTGCCGGAGAGATCCAGGTGATCGGCAAGGAAGGAACCGTCTACCGGGCGCCGCTTGTGACCGGTGCGGAAGTCGCGCAAGGCACCATGTTCGGCCGGGCGCTCGATGGCCTTCAGGAATTGCTGTTCGGTTGGATCGGATAGGGCGATCAGGGCATCTACATTCCGTCAAAGACCTGCTAAAAGCCATTCCAACAACGTCAGGAAGAGATTCTGAAAACGGAGCCACGAACAGGTTGCCTGGACATTTTATAACCTTTGAAGGCGGGGAAGGGGCCGGCAAATCCACCCAGATCGCCCACCTGAAAACCTATCTGGAAAGCCTGGGAAAATCAGTCATCGTTACGCGAGAGCCGGGCGGTTCTCCCGGGGCTGAAAAGATACGCGCCATGCTGTTGTCCGGAGAGGCAAGAGATCTCGGACCGCGAGGCGAGGCCATGCTGTTTGCAGCAGCACGTGCCGACCATGTCGATTCCACCATCAAACCGGCACTAGAACGCGGTGACTGGGTCCTGTGCGACCGCTATGCCGATTCTACACGCGTTTATCAGGGCGAAGCCGGTGTCGACCTCGATTACCTGAAGCTGCTTGAGACCGCTGCCGTGGCAGGCGTTCGGCCGGAAATGACCATCCTGATCGATGTGCCGCCGAAGGTTGGGTTGAGCCGTGTTGCTCAGCGCTCGCAGGTCGACAACAGCGGCGGACCGGACAGGTTTGAGGGAGAAGCCCTCAACGTCCATGAGCGCCGGCGCCAGATGTTTCTCAACCTTGCTCTTGAAGAAGCCTATCGTTTCACGATCATTGACGGCAGTCTGGATCAGGAGCGTGTGACCAAAGCGGTGCTGGATGCGGTGAAACAGACCTTTGCCGATGACCTGAAGGAAAATGCAGATGGCGCGCAGGGCTGAACCGGTCGACATTCCCGAAGTGGACGCCTTGCCGGGTTTTCCCTTGCCGCACGAGCGCAACCGGCTGATCGGACACACGAAAACCGAACAAGCCCTTCTGGAGGCCTACAGGTCGGAACGGCTGCACCATGCCTGGATCCTTGGTGGCCCGAAAGGCATCGGCAAGGCGACCCTTGCTTTCCGCTTTGCCCGGTTTGTCATTGCCAATCCAGACCGGTTCGGACCCGAAGTTGCCGCAATGCGCAATCTTGACCTGCCGGACGATCATCCCGTCACCAGACAGGTGAAGGCTGGCGGTCACCCCAACATTTTGCATTTGCGGCGGCCATGGGATGAAAAGTCAAAGCGCTTCAAGGCCGATCTTCCGGTTGATGAGGTCCGCCGGACCGTCTCTTTTTTCGGAACGACCGCGTCGGCAAAAGCCTGGCGCATCTGCATTGTTGATGCCGCCGACGACATGAACATCAGTTCGGCCAACGCACTCTTGAAAATTCTCGAGGAGCCACCGGAACAATGCCTGTTTCTGGTGCTGAGCCACGCTCCCGGCAGGCTGCTTCCAACCATTCGCTCGCGGTGCCGTCGTCTGGATCTTGAGCCGCTTGGCGCTGACCTGATCAGCGAGGGCTTGAAAGAGCTTGCTCCCGACGCCGCTTCGTCAGATCAGGACTTGTTCGAAATTTCCCAGACAGCAGATGGCAGCCTTCGTTCAGCCATTACGCTGCTGTCCGGAGACGGACTTGCCATTGCCAGAGGTCTGAGACAGCTGGCAAACGCAGCTGACCGACCGGACCTTGCAGCCGTCCACGCATTGGCAGACCTCGTGTCGGCACGGGGCCAGACAGACAATTGGGAGAGTTTTCAGCACATTCTGCAGATCTGGCTGCACGAAAGTATGCGCCGGGACCTTCAGGGCGGCGTTCGCAATGCCTACTCTTATGTCGAACTGTGGGAAAAGACCAACCAGGCCACAAGAGACGCTGAATCGCTCAACCTGGACCGCAAGCAGGTCGTGCTGGACTTCTTTTTTGCGCTACGGGCCCTTTGATCTGTCTTGGGCTTTTCACCGTTTGCCTGTATCAAGGCGCGCTGAAGCGAATTCACGCTTCCAACATTGATCTTCACTCATTGGACCATTCATGCTCGTTGACAGCCACTGCCACCTCGACTTTCCCGACTTTGACGGCGAACGCACCGAACTGATAGAGCGCGCCAAGGAAGCTGGTGTGGAGTTGATGGTGACGATCTGCACCCATATTAGAAAATTCGATCAGGTCCGCGCCATCGCCGAAGAGCATCCGGAAGTCTTTTGTTCAGTCGGCACGCACCCTCACAATGCCGGTACAGAGCGCGGAATTCAGGCTGACGAAATCATTCGTCTTGCAGATCATCCCCGAGTTGTCGCCATTGGCGAAGCCGGGCTGGACTATTTCTACGACAAGGCACCTCGCGACGCGCAGGCCGAAGGGTTGCGCATCCATATTGAAGCTGCCCGGCAAACCGGTCTTCCGTTGGTGATCCATTCACGAGATGCGGACGAAGACATGGCCGCGATCCTGCGCGAAGAAATGGGGAAGGGGGCCTTCCCGGCCCTTCTGCACTGCTTTTCTTCCGGGCGCGAACTGGCTCTCACTGGCATTGAGCTGGGTCTTTATGTTTCCTTCTCGGGCATTCTCACCTTCAAACGGTCCGATGAGCTGCGTGAAATCGCACGTGAATTGCCTGCTGATCGACTTCTTGTCGAGACCGACGCACCTTACCTGGCCCCACAGGCGCGCCGAGGCAAACGCAACGAGCCTGCCTATACTGCAATGACGGCTGCAGTCCTTGCCGAAACGCGTGGCGTTTCAGAAGAGGAAATCGCACGACAGACGACTGAGAACTTCTTCCGGCTGTTTACAAAAGTTCCCCGGCCCGCAAAGGCCTTCGAGGCAAACACGCAATGACCGTTACTCTCACTCTACTTGGAACCGGCTCTTCCGGCGGTGTTCCGCGCGTTGGAAACGATTGGGGACTGTGCGACCCCAATGAACCGAGGAACAAACGGTCCCGCTGTGCGTTACTTGTGGAAAAGGCAGGGGAAAACGGGTGCACAACCGTGTTGATTGATGCCGGTCCCGACATTCGGGAACAGCTGAATTCTGCCAATGTCACCCATGTTGATGCCGTATTGTTCACACATGCGCATGCAGACCATCTTCACGGCATAGATGACCTGCGCGGTTTCTGGGTCAAAACGCATAATAAAGTGCCCGTCTTCATGGATGCACCGACATTTGAGCGCGCACAAACGGCCTTTGGATACTGCTTCAAGACACCGCCGGGGTCCAACTATCCACCGATCCTGAAGCACCATTTGATTGACCAGGGCAGCAAGATTGAAATCGATGGCGCTGGTGGAAAAATCTGTTTCGACGCATTTGAAGTTGTTCACGGCGAAATCAATGCCCTTGGTTTCAAGACCGAAGGAGCTGCGTATATTCCGGATGTTTCTGACATCCCCGACCGGAGTTTGAAATATCTGGAAAACCTGGACCTTCTGATCCTGGACTGTCTGCGCCGTAGACCGCACCCGAGCCATATCTGCCTGGACGAGGCATTGGAATGGACGAAGAGACTGTCGCCGGAAAAAGCAATTTTTACAAACCTTTTCAGTGACCTGGACTACAACACGCTACGTGCTGAGTTGCCGGACGGCATCGTGCCCGCCTATGACGGCATGCAGGTCGACCTTGTAGAAAACTCGGCGAAATCCGTTTTTTCCCCTTATGCCGAACAAGCCTAAATACAAGCTTCCATCCGAAGAGCGGCTGAAAAGGTCTGCGGTTCATTACCTCGAGCGATACGCATCCTCCTCTGCCAATCTGCGTCGGGTCCTTGAACGAAAAGTGCTGAAGGCCTGTCAAAGCCACGAACGCGATCCGGCTGATTTCGCAGACATGATAGATGCAGTTGTTGAAAAGTGTGTCGGCACGGGTCTTGTAAGCGATCAGGCCTACGCTGAAACAAAAACTGCAAGCCTGAGACGGCGAGGTGGCTCGAAACGCAAGATTGAAGCACAGCTCGCCGCAAAAGGCGTCGACCGGCAAACCATAGAAGATGTTGTCCAGGACGATCCCGAGGCCGAGTTGGAAGCAGCGTTCAGATTTGCCCGCCGCCGGCGTCTTGGTCCATATCGCAGCCGGACCGGAACAAGTCGCGACCCTCAACTTCAGCGAGACAAGGATCTCGCCGCAATGTGCCGCGCCGGATTTTCATTCGATCACGCCCGCCAAGTCATTGACACTGAAATCAACCAGGACCTCGATGACTTCAAGTAGTTGATACTTTTATGCATCTTCGGGTCGCTCAAATGTCCCTTCTGGCGGAAGCATTGCCACGACCTGGGTTTCGCAGTGCTCAAAACCACAGCGACGGTAGATCCGTCCGGCAGGACCATCGCTGAGTGCCTGCAACACGGGTACCGCATTCGGAGCCTTTGATTTCGCCCAATCGACGCCAGCGGTCACAAGGGCGGCACAGATACCTCGGCGTCTGTAACTCGGCCGTGTCTCGACCTCTTGAAAGCGTGCAACGATTTGATCGGTATAGACGCCCAGGTCGGCTGCCAGGATGTCTCCGTCAAAAGCCCCCAGCCAGATTGCCCATCCTTCGGAAATTTGACGCCGGCGGCTCGCGAAACGTGAACGCAGATAAATCTCATAAGAATTGCGCTCGTAGCCCTGTTCAACGCCTGTTTCGACCTGCAGAGCGATGACTTGCTGCCAATCCGCATCGCTTTCGACGGGACGTACAACAATTCCTTCTGGAATGGGAGAACGCTTCAGTGGTGCTGTCAGACTGAGGATATCAAGCTGTTCAAGCTCAAAACCCATGGCGGACAATTGTTCGTGTTCTGGCCCGATCTGCATGTCGAAAACATCCCAGGAAATCGCAACGTGGGCAGCTTCCGGAAAATCCGCGCGAAACTGCGCGACCTGCTTTTCTGGATCAACATGCCCACCCCGAAACGTAGTCATGTTTCCACCCCAGTAATGCGGCTCATTGGGCATGCGCAAGACTATCCGGTCCGAATATGCATCGATCTCGCTAACGCCGCGGGCTACCAAAAGGTTGCTGCGCACGCCAAGAGTTTCGGCTTCCTGACGCGGATGCAGAGTTGCTTCGTTTTTCTCAGAGCCGGCATTCTCAGCTTCACCTTTTTCCATATGACCCATGTCATATTCCTTTCCGTAATTCATCAAACCGCATTCCTGCTGCCGAAACTCCGAGAGGGCGTCGGTTCTGTCTCAGGTGGAAGGGAAACCGAGGAGAACATGGTGCGACCCGCCGGTTCTGAGCCTGACCGGAAATTTCCAAATAACCAATTTGCTCATAGGCTTGTTCGTTGGTTCTTGTAAAGAGCGTTCGGGCTGGTGTTGCCACCTGTGATTGGATGAAGCTCGTACAGAACATGTATGCCAAGGTACATTGCCCTGCGTATTTGAGCCTTATCTCTCAACGGCAGGAGCGCAAGTCACCGATAATCTGACTGTTTCAGGGAGATCCAATCTCGGTGTGATCGCAGAAGCTGAGACCGAAGCAGACCTTGTTTCGAGTTATGAATGAATTAATGAAAACACCTGTTTTGACCGATGCAAAACAGTCTACCCAAAACTGGTCTGAGCAAAAAATGAGGAGGGGCATATGCCCCTCCAGTTGAACCTTGGCCCTAGTCTTCCGGGTGAAAGTGGACGTCCATTGGGCCTTCCCATTGGATAAACAAAATGGTTGGTTCGTCAGTGGGAAACGAGTCGTTATGGTGCTCTCCCCCCGGTTGGTACCAGTAATCTCCTGGGGTTTGCAGTGGTACGTCAGCTTCGCTCTCGCCTTTGATGAAATGCTTCGATGCGCCGGTGACGACCATGCCGTGGTATCCATGCGTGTGCGAGTGCATGGCCCCTGGAAAATTTGGTGGAAACTTCATAAAGACCGCCGATGGGCCTTTCTGGGGATTGCCCCAAAGCACAGCCAGCTCAAACGGAGCGCCTTCAGGCTGGAAGAATTCCGCACTTTCCAATGCTATTCTGTAAGAACTCTCTGGCGTTTCTGCTTGGGCAGGCAGGGCTGCTGCGCTCGCAAGAAGACCAATCACAGCGACAATTCTGGTGATTGTTTTGATCATGTTATTTCCGTTCATTGGGATGCGATTGCGATCGTCATGTGGCAGCTTGACCACGCCATCCATTTGAAAACCCGATTGTGAAATTGGCCGGCAATATCGCCGTTCGAAGGTCCACGATGGACTGATACTCATCGCTCTTCCAGAAGTCTTCGAGGTTCTCGCGGGAGGGAAAGCGTATCAAGGTAAGACCCGCTCCCTTGGGCCAGTCTCCTTCAAACTTGGATATGGAAGGGTCCATTGCACCTACAACGAGAAGCTCGCCTCCATACTTTTCCAGCAGAGGATTGGCGGCTTTCACATACTTGCCGAAGTCCTTCATCTCGCCTTGCTCTGAGAAACTGAACAGCAGATAGGCCTCTTTTCCCAAGGACATATTGGGTTTTCCTTTCATATACTTCCGGAGTGATTTTCCTTGTGGCCTTGCCTGCAACTGAAGGTCCGGGCAGGGCAATGCCATTCAGCCGCCATGGAAAACCGACAGAGCCATTCGGCGAACGTATCCGGGGAAGGCCGTATCGTAGTTTTTCCAATCTGAATATTCAGGCATTTCGATTTGATCGGGGATTGTAAAGAGCAGCTCGACAGGTGCCGAAGGGTTGCCGCTTGCAAAGGCTTCCTGAAAACGGGCTTCTACTTTCGCCTGCAATTTGTTCAGAAACTCGGCGTTTTCCTTGAGAGCTTCGACACTGTTGCCGCCTGAATGCCCGTTGATCGCGTAAGTCGGGTTCCAGTCCACCAGAGTGTTCAAAACAATGCCTGAACCGACAAAATTGGTGTCTTCCTTGAATTCATGCGGTGAGAGTTCCTGTGGCATGTACATGTCCACGGAAAACACAACGTTGCTGTCTGTGACGCGTGCAACTGTTGTTGCGACACCGTCTGCGACAGCGATGTGGTGCAGCTCAACGCTTTGACCGCCAAGGTCCACGGTATGGATGTCGTCAAACGAAGTCGTGACAGTCGGCATGGGCATCAATGGCGACAACTTCAGAACGTCGAGGCCGTTCTCCTGCATAATGATCTCGGCCCCTTCGAACACCTCGGTTCCTCCAATGTGATCAAAGTGTTCGTGGCTGAGAGCAACGTGTGTCACGGGCTTCCCCGTGATCTTTTCAATTTCAGCTTTCAGCTCCTCAGCACGCGGCGAGAAGGATGGGTCGGTCACAAGGATACCGTTCTCCCCAACAACGACCATGCTGGAGTAACCCATTGAAAAGAAGTGATAAACACCATCCGCGACTTCGGTCATTTTGCTGGTCTGGGCATGTGCTATTGTTCCCAGCGCTATCAGCGCTGCAGCGGCAAACGAAGTTGGTTGTCTCATAACACCCTCAAAGCTAACGTTGTTCACTTTAGATAACAACGTTAGCTAAGAAGTCAATAGATGCACTCAAAGTGCGGGAGAACATGCGAAGTCATGGTTGGACGACCAAAAGAAATTGCCAAGGAATATCAAGGATACACGACGCGTGACGCCATACTTGCCGCAGCCGAAAAACTTGCCGGAGAACGGGGGGCTTCGGGCATAAAAATAAGAGAAATTGCTCGGCTCGTCGGGATCGAACCAGCTTCCATCTATAAGCACTTCAAAGGGCAGGGAGCTGTATTGACCGCTCTCATTGGTGAATCCCTGGTGGAAGAACATCAGCTTTTGGACTTGCCCGAGGAGTTGAACGGCGAAGCAGCAATTCGGGAACTCAACCGACGGACAACGCGTTATTTGGCTTCCAAAAGAGGAATCGTGAGCCTTTCATTGGATGACTTCGCGAAGGCGCATGATCCAACCCGGGAAGCCTTTGATGAAAACGAACCCATTATTGTTCGCGGGTTGGATATTGAAGCCGAACTGATCAGCCAGCATCTTGGATTGGGCGCGCTTGGAAGGAAGAAGCTGGGGCAACTCGCAATCGCCCGCCGCTCGATGATTTTGGTCTTTCTGAGTGTTACATGGCTGAATGGGAAGGAAGTGGACGAGGAACGGAAAGCCGAAATAGTCGAAATGGTTTCTGCATTCATGCTGGGATTGAAATCACAGTACTGACGGAATGCGCCATGTACCCGTGTAACATGATTGCCCACACTCAGGAGTGCCTCGGGCTGTCGTGTCGCCAAAAGGTTTTGGAAGAGACCACAGCGCTCACAGGCTCTGTTAAGAGTGAATTTGGGTTTCGTCAGGAACACTGTTCTTCGCCCGATCACTCAATCAGTTTGATTATCGAACGCAGTAAGACTGGATTAATCGCCTTAGCCGCCATCGCGGAACTGGAAACAAGGCATGTCTCAAAAACCTAAATCACGGGCGTCGCTTGACGATATTTTGGCATCGTGCTCCGAGACGCTTTTTCCGGATAAAATGGGAAAAGCGCCTGTAACCCTGAACAGCTGCGATGCAAATGGTGATACTCCATTGCATGTGATGCTTTGGCGAAAAGACACATATGCGGTCGAATTAATCATTCAAGCTGGTGCTGAAGTAAATGCAGTTGGCGACATGTCTGAGACGCCGTTGCACATCGCCGTTAAAAAGCAAAACATCAAAGCCATCGAAGCATTGCTGAAAGCAGGTGCTGATGTCACGCGTGTTTCTGAGTTCGGACAATCGCCTCGAGATATCGCATTGGACATCGGTGGCGACATTCGAAAGCTATTTGTTGGCAGATAGTCGGGCAGCTCTCTAAAATCTCCGCTTCTATACATTTACGCAGTTTTCGATCGCATGAACTAGGAAATGAGCCATTGCATTGGCTGGAATGGCTCAACACCACCATCTAATAAAGTTCCATAATATTGATTATGCGCATTAGATGTATGGCGGGAGCCAGGTATCCTCTTCTATTGATTGTCTATTGAAAGAACGCTCCTCGTGGGCCTGACACTGATCAACGCCGTGCCAGCCGGAAGAACTTTTCTGGTCACACCGGTGTTTCGACGGACCTGGAGTAACTTTGATCACCAGGTCGCCGACAAAACAGAACCGGCTTGAAGTCGCCCGCGCAATTCAAGAACCACGATCGAGCGGCTATCTCTTTTGCACAAGCTGAACGAGATTTCCGCACGTGTCGTTCAGGACCGCCACTTTCACAGTCCCCAAGTCCGTGACGCCTTGTGTAAACTCGACCCCGGCATTTTCCAGGCGTTTGTGTTCTGCCTCAAGATCATCCACGAGAAACGACGCCAACGGAATCCCGTCAGCCATCAATGCGTCGCGATATGGGCCCACGGCAGGATGCGCGCTCGGCTCAAGCAGAAGTTCGGTTTCGCCTTCAGCACCGGTTTGAGAAACGGTCAGCCAGCGAAATTCTCCCAAGGGAATGTCGTCTTTGACCTTGAAACCGAGGATGTCGCAATAGAACTCCTCTGCCTTCGTCTGATCGTCCACAAAGACACTGGTGATGTAGATTTTCATTGTTCTGGTTTCCCTTTGTCTTGATAGGCTGAGAGCCAAGCTGTTGCTTTCACATGACGCTGTTCGATGTTGAGGGAATGAGCTTTGGTCCGGCCTTTCCACGTGATTTTGATCAGCCCCGCCGCCTCAAGCACTTCAAGGTGTTGAGAGACAGTCTGTCTTGCGAGCGCCTTACCGTCTTCAGCCACCGCAGCGCTGCAAACCTCAAACAGCGATTGATCCTGACATTTGCTGAGATAGTGAATGATGCGCCTCCGGGTCCGATCAGAGAGTGCCTTGAAAATGAGATCGAGTTCATTGTCATCCATGCCTCGATATGCAGTAATTTTACTGCATATTCAAGTGCAGCATTTCTTGCGCGCATCGAAAACTGCACTCCCTGTCCTGCTTAACGATTGAAGCGAACAAACTGCATTTCAAAAAAACAAGATAATTCAGTTGGTTGAACAAAGGAGGTTCAAAGACTGACTTTGGCACTTTGATCGTCCAAGGTCTTTCCGCCTTTCACTCACGAAATATTCGCTCAGGTTCCCCATTGCACATCAAAGCAGGAGAATGAGAGGTCGAGGTTGATCAGAACCTCAGCGAAGCAAGAAACTCCTGATGCCAGACATGTGTTCCTTGATACAAAATTTCATGGGAAAATTGACAAAGTCACCCACCCAGAACAAAATAGGAACATTAAATTCTGAAATGAACGGAACATCCGGAACCATGACCGATCTCGACCAGTACAAGGCAAAATCCGGCACACTTAAACCGGTCTGGACGATCGAGATCCAAACCTTGCCAGACGATACCGACCGTATCCTCGATGAAGTCATGAAAGTTCACTCGCTCAGCTATGGCCGCTATCAACGCAATGCCAGCATCTCTGCGATTGGGTTGGAGACATCACGGCCTGAGCAGCGTTCCACGACATCAACTCATGTCGCAGAATTCGAACCAGGTGGGACCGAAACCTACCCCATGGTCGAGCTAAAGATCTCCATCGATCGAGATCCAGACATTCTCGAGAAGGTCATGGATGCAATTATCTACGCGCATCACTATGAGGAACCGGTTATATTCTTGCGCGAAGATTGGGTAAGCAGGGCGGCTTATAATCCTGAAAGTGACAATCCAAACCGTTGGTGGAACAATGGACGAGGACTTCCCAACCGCGTCGAATAACCAATAGTCTGCCATCACTGCGTGCAACCTCCCTACCCGTTTCCAGACAAAAATGTCAGTAGGCCCATCACCGCTTCTATTGCAGGAAACGGAGCACTGCTGAAATATGCTTCACCCTGTTTGGGAGAGGAAAGGCAATCGCATTGAACGCCAGATCAGACAAGCCGGCAGTGATCTTCGATATGGATGGTCTGTTGCTGGATACGGAAAAGATTTGCCTGGATTGCTTTGTCGATACAAGACGAGCATTCGGTCTTTCCGACAGTCCCGAAGTCTTCCTCAAGTGCATCGGATTGCGTGGTAAAAAGGCCAAGTCACTCATTTTCGAAAGCCTCGGCAATAACGTCACGATGGAAGAATTCAGCGAAGCCTGGAACACGGCTCTGACAACCCGTCTAAAGGGAAACATTCCAGTGAAGACCGGCGTTCAAACATTGATCAGGTTGTTGGACGCAAAGAACATTCCCATGGCAGTGGCAACTTCAACAGACTTCAGACATGCGCAAGACCAACTCGGGCGCACCGGTTTACTCCCCTTTTTCAAGTGCATGGTTGGTGGCGATATGGTTCATAGTCACAAGCCTGATCCCGAAATCTATTTGCGAACCGCCAAGGAGCTCAACTGCGATATTCGCGATTGTTTTGCATTCGAAGAAAGCGATGCCGGCGCGCGCGCAGCGTTTGCATCAGGAGCGACGACAGTTCAGGTTCCCGACCTGACAACGCCGTCAGACGAAGTCAGAAACCAGGGTCACATTATTGCGTCCGATGTCGTGTCCGGAGCGATAAAGGCAGGCCTGATCGATATTCGTGATCTCACTGAAACACCTTAGATCTTATCTTCTGATTTCACTTAAGCCTTTAGTACCAATATATTGTTGTTTAAGACTTTTCAAATCTCAAACACCCTCCATTTTCGACCAGTAATCTGTGCCATTCAAAAGGCCTGTGGTGCAATCGGGTATTGCAGGGCAACAAACGTCTCCCCACATACGCCCTCGTTCAAGTCCGTAGTGCCAGACATCAATCCCACCGGACGATCGATTGCGCCTGAATGCGCAGAAAGCAATGGAAGAGCTAACTTCGATATTTCAAGATCCAGTGTCCTGGGCCGCCCTCGCGACGCTGATCGCCATGGAGGTTGTCCTTGGTATAGACAACCTGGTCTTCATCGCCATTTTGACAAACAAGTTGCCGGTTGAGCTCCGCTCACGAGCGCGGCGGATCGGCATTGCCCTCGCTTTGATCTTCAGATTGGCGCTTCTGAGCATTGTCGCCGCGATCATGCGGCTAACTCAGACTGTCTTTGAAATCGGAGGCGTGGACCTTTCATGGCGAGACCTCATCATGATCTCCGGTGGCCTGTTTCTTGTCTGGAAAGCGACCCGGGAAATCCATCATCTTGTCGACCCTGCACCGGACAACGTTGCGACGACCGGATCAACAGTCGGTCTCAGCTTCGCTGTCGCGATCGTGCAGATCGTCTCGCTCGATGTCGTCTTTTCGGTCGACAGCATCATCACGGCAGTCGGAATGACACCGCATCTGCCAATTGTCATGATTGCAGTCGTCATTGCAGTGATAGCCATGTTCGTTGCCGCCGATCCATTGTCGAACTTCGTGCAGCGAAATCCCACGCTGGTCATGCTGGCGCTCGGTTTTCTCCTGCTAATCGGCACTGCGCTTATCGCAGATGGTTTCGGAGTGCACATTCCGCGCGGCTACATCTATGCCGCCATGGGTTTCTCCGCCCTTGTTGAAGCACTCAATCTGGCAGCACGAAGAGCGCGGCAAAAAAGAGCAACGGCAAGCCGACGACAAAAACTGATCCCTCCCCCCAGGTCCCCGAAACTGTCCTGATTGGAGTAAAGCCTGAGATCTGATTGAGCATTGAACAACCTGACTTACGAACCGTGGATTTGATTGACATCGCCTCCCGCTCTTCTCTTGTCAGGTTGTCCTTTGTGAGCAAGACTAGGATTGCGTGTTTTGTCCCACTACGATTTCGATCGGTTTGGAGAACTCATGAGACTCGTCATACCCGCACTCGCAGCGACCCTGACCTTTGGCATCCCGACGACCGGTTACGCTCAATCAGATCCGACGGCACAGCCGATCAATTGTTCGACAGCCGAGGGAGACATACGGGCGCTTAATTCCGAGAAGGAATATGCTCGTAGACAGCAAGTCCGCGACGTAACAGCGATTATTCCCGCCGGCGCACTGCTTGGGATCGTAACAGGAACAGAGCGCAAGAAGTTGCAGATGCTATCAGGTGAGTACGTTCGGAAAATCGACGAGCGCATTGCTGAGATCAAGCGCCAGTGCGGCGTGTAGGTCCTCTGCTCACTTCCCAACAAACACTGCTGAACCTGTCCCTGCCCTAACGTCCTTCAGGACAAATTTCTGCAAGTACTTTTTCGTGCGCAACACGTAGGTAAAGAGCAATCATCTTTTTCCAGGCTCGCTGAGCTTTGTTGCAGCGTTTCTTTTGAAAACGATGTAGGCGCGACTGCCAGCATGACGTGTCCTTGCTCTGTTTACTCGTTCAATTTCGAGTGAAGGCGCTTGCCGCAAGCATCTTGCAAAAATTAACATTTTTCCAATTCAAGGCTTTACAAGTCACCACTTATTAAAATTGAATGTATGCAGTCGTACACTGTTCTACCGGCTTGAGAGGAGGCTGGTGTGAAACCGACAAATACCAGCGACCCGGAATATTTTCACCGGGTAGTCGACTGCCAATATGCATGCCCGGCACACACGCCTGTTCCGGAGTACATCCGTCTGATTGCTCAACAGCGCTATTCGGACGCCTACATGATCAACTGGGAAAGCAACGTCTTTCCCGGTGTTTTGGGACGGACCTGCGACCGCCCCTGTGAACCTGCCTGCAGGCGCGGACGGGTTGAGGAAGAACCGGTCGCAATTTGTCGCCTCAAACGTGTCGCCGCCGACCATAAGAGCGACATCAGCGATCGATTGCCGTCGGCTGGAAAACCAAACGGAAAGAAAATCGCCCTCATTGGAGGCGGCCCTGCTTCCCTGACTGTCGCGCGAGACCTCGCCCCGCTTGGATACGAGCTGCATCTCTTTGATGCTCAGGCGAAGGGTGGCGGTTTCATGCGGTCGGAAATACCGTCCTTCCGTTTGCCTGAAACCGTTCTGGACGAGGAAGTGGGCTACGTTCTTGATCTCGGGATAAACGCGACTTTTGACACTTTTGTCGACAGTCTGCAGAGCATCCTGGACAAGAATTATGATGCCGTCTTTGTCGGAACCGGAGCTCCGAGAGGACGGGATCTACCGAACCTTCCGGGTCGCAAGGAAGCCGATGCCAACATCCATATTGGAATTGACTGGTTGGCGAATGTCGCATTCGAGCACATCAAGAAAATCGGCAACCGTGTGATCGTGTTGGGTGGCGGCAACACCGCGATGGATTGCTGCCGAACCTCCCGCCGTCTCGGTGGAAGCGACGTCAAGGTCATAGTCCGGTCCCCCTTCGCGGACATGAAGGCCTCGGATTGGGAGAAGGAAGATGCCATTCACGAAGGCATTCCGATCCTGGACAATCATGTCCCGAAGGAGTTTGTCGTCAAGGATGGCAAGCTCACCGGAATGCGCTTTGAAAAGGTCACTGCGGTCTATCATGAGGATGGTCGGCGCGAACTGGTACCAACCGGAGACGAACCGGAATTCATTCCCTGTGATGATGTTCTGATCGCCATTGGACAGGAAAACGCGTTTCCCTGGATAGAGGCCTCCACCGGTGTTCATTTCACCAGCCGCGGCTTGCCTGTGCTGGACGCTGTAACGTTCCAGTCCACACGTCCGGACGTTTTCTTTGGCGGAGATGCAGCCTTTGGACCGGAAAACATCATCACGGCAGTTGCTCACGGCCACCAGGCAGCCATCTCGATCGACCTGTTCTGCCAGGGCAAGGACCTCAAGGAGCGGCCGTCTCCACACGTGAATCTGGTCAGCCAGAAAATGGGCATTCACGAGTGGAGTTACGACAGCGAACCAGTAGATGACAAGCGGGAAGCCGTACCGCTCGTCGAACTGGACAAGGCACTGAAAAACCGTGCGCTTGAAGTCGAACTGGGTTTTGATCTGGAAACAGCGTTCCTTCAGGCCGAACGATGTCTGAACTGTGATGCACAGACGGTATTCACACCTGGCAACTGCATTGAATGCGACGCCTGCACCGATATCTGTCCAACGACCTGTATCAGTTTCGTTGAAAACGCCCCGGAACCTGAACTGCGAGACAAATTGCTCGTTCCGGCAACCAACGAAGAGCAGCCGATTTACGTGTCGGAAACGTTGCCGACCGGAAAGGTGCTCGTGAAGGACGAAGATGTTTGCCTTCATTGCGGGCTATGCGCTGAACGGTGCCCGACAGCGGCCTGGGACATGCAGATGTTCTTTTACAATACGGCCAAGGCGGCCCCAAATCTTGGAGGCGCGAGATGAAGCGGATAAAGGGCATCAACGATTTCGTCGTCAAGTTCGCCAACGTCAACGGCACTGGATCGGCTTCGGCCAACCATCTGTTTGCAAAAGCCATTTTCAGGATGGGCATACCCGTTAGCCCAAGGAATATCTTTCCGTCCAACATTCAGGGTCTGCCGACCTGGTATGAAGTCAGGGTCAGTGCGCGTGGTTATCTGGGCCGAAGAGGCGGTGTCGACCTTATGGTCTGCGTCAATCCGCAAAGCATGGAAAAAGACATTCAGAGCATCGAACTAGGCGGATATTTCGTTTACGACAACACCAAGCCGCTGGCGCCTCATCTCAAGCGCGACGACATCCATTACTTTGGTGTTCCCTTCACCGAAATGTGCCGGAAAGAGTTCTCTCCTCCCCGCCTGCAACAACTTTTGAAGAATGTCGTCTATGTTGGAACACTCTCGGCGTTGCTCGACATGGACTTTGCGGTTCTGAAAGGACTGGTGCATGACCAGTTCAAGGGCAAGGAAAAGCTGGTTTCATCGAACATCCATGCACTGGAGATGGGATATCAGTACGCAATGGACCATTTTGACTGTCCGTTGCCAATCCGGCTGAAGAAGAACGGCAACATCGCCGAACACATTCTTGCGGCCCCGCACATCCTCATGAATGGAAACACGGCCACGGCTCTTGGTGCCATTTATGGTGGTGCCACGGTGGCTGCCTGGTATCCGATTACCCCCTCGACATCCGTCGTGGACGCATTCTCCAAATACGCCAAACGAATGCGGATCGATCCTGGTAGCGGCAAGAAGAATTATGCGATCGTTCAGGCCGAAGACGAATTGGCGGCCATGGGTGTTGTTGTCGGCGCCGGCTGGAACGGTGCACGCGCCTTCACCGCTACCTCCGGTCCTGGCTTGTCGCTGATGAGTGAGTTTCTCGGCCTCGCCTATTTTGCCGAAATACCTGTCGTTCTGATCGATGTGCAACGCTCAGGTCCATCCACTGGCATGCCCACAAGAAGTCAACAATCCGATGTTCTGGCGGCCGCTTATGCAAGCCATGGCGACACGAAACAGATCCTGCTTTTTCCGGCCACTCCCCGCGAATGCTTCGACATGACTGTGGAGGCCTTTGATCTGGCCGAACGTTTCCAGACACCGGTCATCATGATGTCCGACCTGGATCTGGGAATGAACGACTGGATGTCCCCTCCATTGGAGTGGGATGACAATTACCAGATGGACAGAGGCAAGGTTCTTGACGCCGAAGCCCTCGACAAAGTCAAAGACTGGGGACGCTACAAGGATGTTGACGGCGACGGTATCTGCTACCGCACGCTGCCCGGTACCCATCCGGACAAAGGGGCATTCTTCACACGAGGCTCTTCAAAGAATGAATCTGCCGTCTATTCCGAGAGCGGCGAAGACTATGTAAGGAACGTGGACCGCCTCTTGCGGAAATTCGAAACAGCAAAGGAATGGGTTCCGCGACCGAAAACCCATCCGCCTATCGAGGTCAAGAAACCGAAGACCAAACTCAAACTGGGTGCACTTTTCTTCGGAACAAGCGCTTCGCCAAGTTATGAAGCCGTGGAGATGCTCGCTGATGAGGGCTATCTCATCAACACGATGCGAATTCGAGCATTTCCCTTTCACGAAAGTCTCGACCAGTTTATCGACGAACATGATCTTCTGTTTGTCATCGAACAGAACCGCGATGGTCAGATGCGTCAGTTGATCATGAATGAGTGTGAAGTGGTCGGGAGCAAGCTGGTTTCGGTGCTCAACTATTCCGGAACCCCGATCACGGCCCGTACCATCGCAGACCAGATCCGACAAACACTGAACACCAAGAGCGCCGATGTGGTGCAACTGCATCCGGAGACTGCCTGATGTCCTATATCAAGCCGAATTTCCGCCACCCCCGGCTTCCTGAAAATGCACTTGGCTACACCGTCGCGGACTATGAAGGCGCGATTTCGACGCTTTGTGCGGGCTGCGGCCATGACAGTATATCGGCCGCAATTCAAAACGCCTGCTTTCTGTCATCGATCCCTCCTCACCGGATTGCCAAGATATCCGGCATCGGCTGCTCCTCGAAAATGCCAACTTATTTTCTGGGCAAGTCACACGGTTTCAACTCGGTGCACGGACGCATGCCCTCCGTGGCAACGGGAGCCAGCCTGGCCAATCGCAGCCTGACTTATATCGGCGTTTCCGGAGACGGCGACACGGCATCCATAGGAATGGGGCAGTTCGTTCATCTGGTCCGGCGCAATGTCAACATGACCTATATCGTTGCGAACAACGGCTGTTACGGTCTCACCAAAGGGCAGGACAGCGCCACGGCCGATCTGGGGTCGATAAGCAAGTATGGCGAGGTCAACCCATTTGACGGCATTGACCTTGCCAGCCTGGCCCTGTTGCAAGGCGCAAGTTTCGTCGCACGCAGCTTTTCCGGTGACAAAGAGCAGCTGATCCCTCTTGTCCGAGCGGCGATGGCGCACAACGGATTTGCCTTCATCGACGTTGTTTCGCCTTGCGTAACGTTCAACAACCACACTGGATCGACGAAAAGCTACGAAGCAACGCGTGACCATCTGGAGATGATGCCGCTGGACTTCGTTCCCATGCGCGAGGAGATCCGCACTCAATACTCCGAAGGAACCAGCAAGAGCGTCACTTTGCACGACGGATCAGTTATCTACCTGCACAAGGCTGACGCCGACTTTGCCACGGACAACCGGATAGAGTCGCTGAATGCAATCCACAAGGCAAAGGATGAAGGCCGGATACTGACCGGCCTCCTGTTCCTCGATCCCGACACGAGAGATCTCAACAACAATCTGGAAATTGCATCCCGTCCCTTGAATGAACTGGGCAAAAACGAACTCTGCCCGGGAAGCAAAGTTCTCGATAGTATCAACGAGGGACTGCGCTGACGCCATAGTCCAGTCGCTTGGACAAAACGCCGGCGCAAGCTGTTGAATTGCGCCGGCGCGTTTCAGATGCCGGATTTGACTTCAATTCTCAGGTCCGGTGCGCGCGCCTGCCCTCCGTCTCATTTGCGGCCGGTCAGCCCTGCCAGAATCCAGTCCGCCTGCCAAATGACAATCATGAGGCCGAAATTGACACGGGAACACCGTCTTCTGCGGCAGATGCCTTGATTGCATCCCACAGTTTGGCCAGACGCATGCCATTTTCAACCGGCGATAGGTTCGGCATTTTACCGTCTCGTATAGCCAAAAACGTCAGAAGGGGATTGTCGACGATTTCTTCTTCTTTCCGATCGACGGATCCATCCGGCCTCACGATTTCCCGCCACTGCCCCCAGGCGTCAACGCGAATAGTCGCCTCGGTAAAGTAAAGCGTAATGTGAGATTCGCATTTGGAGGGCGTATCACCGACTGCATTCAATGTAACGAGCGCTCCGTTACTGAGCCGCGCTGCAACGGCTGTAACGATATCGACCGCCTTGCTCCGGTTGTTCATGAAAGCCGACACCCTGGCAAAGTCGTTGTTGGCCAACGTACAGACGGTATTCATCATGTGAGCGCCGGTGTCGAACATGAAGCCACCGCCTGAAATCTCGGGCACCTGCTTCCACTGTCCGCCATATTGCTTGCTCCAGTTTTCCCAGATATTCCCGGAAATACTGATGAGTTCACCAAACTCGCCCCTGGAGGCCCGGGAGCCAAGGTCAGAGACAAGGGGCGACAGCCCTCCCTGATACGCGATGACAACAGTTGCGTTGGTTTTGCTGCATGCACTGATCAGAGACTGAGCTTCTCCTTGCGTCGTCACCATGGGTTTTTCGAGCAAAAGATCCAATCCTTCATCGATGACCGCCAGAGCCCCTTCTGCGTGAAACGCATGGGGGGTGGACAGATAGACGGCGTCGATCCTGTCCTGGCAACTGGCCAAAAGCGAATGCACGTCTTCAAACAAGTCCGGTGATGTTTCCCCCGCCTCTCGGCAAAGGTCCGCGAAGCGATCCCTCGCCGCAGCACTCGTATCGGCAACTGCAACAATCGAGATGCCGGACATTCGAAGCCAGCTTTGCGCATATTCAACTGCCTTCAAGCCAGCTCCAACGATCGCCAATCGTACGCACCCTGACATGACTTCCCTTCCCTGATCACAATTGTACACGTTTACATTCCACGACACCTAAAAATTTGCCAGAAACTAGCCTATTTCGATGTATATTCTTCTTCTCGGTTTTCGAGTTTGCCAAATTTGTGTAAACGTGTACACTGCGTATCGCAAACAGATTGCAACGTCAAATTTCCGAAACGAACTCTTAGGGAGGAGATTATGTTTCAGAGACTGAATTTGGCCGGGACTTGCCTCGTAGGCCTATTGGCTTTCACGGCAATCGCATCGGCAGAAACGATTAGAATCGCCGAGCACCGGCAGGCACGAATCGACGCATTGATGGAAAGCGTCCCTGCGATTGAAGACAAATACGGCGTCACCATTGAAGTCGTCGAATATCCCGCCCCGGAAAAGGATTATCTGACGAAAATCCTGACGGAACTTCGCGCAGGCAATGCACCAGATCTCTTCACGGCACCGCGCGGTCAGGATGTCGCCGATATGGTGGCAGCCGGATACCTTGCGCCTGTCGGCGACGAGTTGAAGGCCTGGGACGGATATGACGATCTTTTCGACGTAGCCAAAGCGCTCGTAACGACGCCGGAGGGCAAAATCTATGTCCTGCCTGCGATGCTGAATGTGCAGCAGATCTACTTCCGCCGCGACGTTCTTGAAAAAGCAGGCATTTCAACGGACCAGCCGAAAAACTGGTCTGAATTGCTGGACCGCGCCAAGGAGATCAAGGAAAAGACCGGTGCCTACGGTCTCATGTTCCCTGCCGGCGTGACCTGGGGAGGTGGAGCATTCGGCGAAGGTTTCACTTATCTGATCATGGGCAGTTCGACACCGCAAATCGCTAACGACGACGGCACGCTCAACCTGACCGGTGACGGCATCAAGGATGTTTTCGGTTTCTATGCCGACTTGATCAACAACGACCTCATGCCTGTCGACCCACTTCTGGGCCCAGAACCCTGGATCATTCCGAAATACGAGATGTTCCCGGCCGGAGATCTCGCCGCGACCACTTGCGGCACCTGGTGCTACATCTACGACTGGGGACCGGAATCCCGTAATCCGATCCCGGACGTCACAAACGCGGTCGGCACCTGGGCGGTTCCTGGACAGAATGAGGGCCAATACGTGCTTGTGGATGTCGACAGCCCCTGGGCAGTCAATGCGAAAGCCGCAAACCCGGAGCTTGCCAAGAAGGTTCTGCTTGAGCTTGGTGAAGTTGATGCAACCGTCGCCTATGCGGAAAGGATCGGAAACATTCCCGGACGCAAGGGCGCTGCACAAAACGCCGACTTCCAGAAACTCAAGGCACTCGTCCCCATTCATGGCAACGTAGATAATGGTGTCTTCCTGAAAACCGCGACAGGATTTTCCGTCGTTTCTGAGGGGGTGGCCCGTGCAACTGAAGCATTGCTTCGCAAGGAAACCGACGCTGCCGGTGCGCAGGAGATTCTGGTCGAATACAGCCGCAATCTTCTTGGCGACGAAGCGATCAAGTAGGTGATTTCAGGGATGTCCTCCCCCTGATCCACCTCAACGGTGAAGCCGCATTCGTGCGGCTTCGCTCGCAGCATCGCACTCGACCATCTGCGGAAATCAAACATGACCACGCTCGCAAGTTACGAGAAACACGCAGCTTGGCGTCTCAAGCTGCTGCTGGTGCCTTCCGTGCTTCTTCTCGGTGCACTGGTAATATACCCGGCCTTTTATTCCATCTATCTCAGCCTCACCAATGAGGCTCTGTCAGGCCCAGGTGCGCTCAATCCCCGTTTCGTCGGCGCGCGCAACTACATCCGGCTGTTCTCCGACAGCGGGTTCTGGAATTCCTTGTTCGTGACGTTCTGGTTCGTTCTGGGATCAGCCATAATCGGCCAGTTCGCACTCGGCCTCATATCGGCGGTTCTGTTGCGGCGGCCGTTCAGACTTCGTACGCTGGTCAACGCAATCATCCTGATGCCAAACGCCGTTCCGGAAGTTGTTGCCGGTTTCATGTGGGTGGGAATGCTCGCCGGCGGAGAAAACGCGACTCTCAACCAGATTGTTTCCTGGTTCGGAGTGCCTCCGCAAAACTGGCTCTCGACATTCCCCCTGACGATGATCATCGTTGTGAACACCTGGCGTGGCATCGCATTTGCGATGATCCTGCTCACGTCAGGCATCAGCTCCATTTCAAGCGAGCTTTACGAAGCTGCCCGCATGGATGGCGCAACACCCCTACAGATTTTCTTCCGGCTGACGCTCCCACTGCTGATGCCGACGATCTTCCTCTACATGCTGGTATCGACGGTCACGACGATCTCGATCTTCGGCCTTGTCTATGCCTTGACGAGAGGTGGACCGGGCGGTGCCACCGAAATCATCGGAATCTACATATTCAATCAGTCCTTCACGGCCTTCCAACTCGGCTTCGGCTCCGCCGTCGCCGTTGTGATGCTGGTGATCTCCGTGATCATCGGAATTGCATATGTCCGCGTGCTGAAAGTGCAGGTGTAATCATGGCAACTGCCGAAACACAAAACACAACGCTCATCAAGCCGGCCGATGTCGCGTCTTACGGTGCCCTCACGCTCATCAGTCTTTACTGTGCAGTTCCTTTCCTCTGGGTCTTCGTGGCATCGCTCGACCCTGAACCAGGGCAGTTTCTTGCCTGGCCGAAGGAATGGACCCTCGACAACTACATCAACATCTTCAGTCAACACGACGGTTTCAGATGGATTGGCAACTCACTTGTCATTGTCGGCAGTGCGACCCTGATTGTCATCGTTCTTGGCGGTTTGGGCGGCTATGCCCTGTCCAGAAGCCGGGGTTGGTGGCGCCAGCCCTTCCTCTACACGATCATCCTCATTCGCGTTGTGCCTCCGACAGCCCTGATTGTGCCACTCTACAAGGTTCTTCTTACAGCGAACGACGCTGTCGGAACCGTTGTCCGGGCGATCATGCCATCCGACTGGGTGCGCCCGACAATGCACATCGTCGGGTTCGTCGATGGTTATCTCGGCATCACGCTTGTCCTTGCAGCAACTCAGTTGCCGCTCGCGCTGTGGATCATGAAGACCTTCTTCGACACGATCCCTCGAGATTACGAGGAAGCCGCCCTCATGGACGGCGCAACACAAATGCAGCGCATCAGGCGCGTGCTCATTCCCCTCGCCCTACCCGGTCTTGGTGCTGCTGGATTGTTCGCCTTCATCACGGCCTGGGGCGACTTCCTGATGCCGTTGATCTTTCTCTCTTCGACAGAACTGCAAACGCTGCCGCTCGGACTGTTCCGCGCCTACATGCGCGTCAATCAACTCGACTACGGCTTCATGACCGCGCTTGCCGTTATCTACACCCTGCCCGCCGTAATTGCCTTCGGTTTCGCAAGAAGGTTTCTCGTCCAGACGTTCAGTGGCGGCGTCAAGGGATAATCGACAAGAAAGGAACGTCTTGTGGCGACCATTGAACTTAAAGACATCCGCAAATCGTTTGGCCCCGTCGACGTAATCAAGGGCGTGGACATTCATATCGAAGATGGCGAGTTTGCCGTCTTTGTAGGCCCCAGCGGTTGCGGAAAATCAACCTTGCTTCGACTGATCGCCGGCCTTGAGTCAATCAATTCCGGTGAGTTTCTTCTCGACGGCAAGGTCATGAATGAAATCGCGCCCGACAAGCGAGGGATCGCGATGGTGTTTCAGTCATACGCACTTTATCCGCACATGACGGTTGCTCAGAACATCGGTTTTTCCCTGGACCTGAAAAAAGTTTCCAAGGAAAAAATTCGCCGCGAAGTGGAAGAAGTTGCGGAGAAACTTCAGCTTTCCGACCTGCTTGATCGCCGTCCCGCCGCCCTGTCGGGTGGTCAACGTCAAAGAGTTGCGATCGGTCGGGCAATCATCAAAAAGCCATCGGTCATTCTCTTCGACGAGCCGCTCAGTAATCTCGATGCCTCTCTCCGGGTCCAGATGCGGGCCGAGCTGCAGCGACTTCATCAGGAGCTGTCTGCGACTGTGATTTACGTGACACACGATCAGGTCGAGGCCATGACGATGGCCGACAGAATTGTCGTCTTGAAAGACGGAGAAGTCGCCCAGTGTGCACCTCCGATCGAGCTCTACAAGAAACCCGCAAATACCTTTGTCGGCACCTTCATCGGCTCGCCGCGCATGAATCTATTGCCTGCAACAATCGATCGTTCCGGCAGTTCTGCCGTTGAGGCAAGGGTCGACAATGGTTGGGTGTTCAAACTTCCTGAAAGCCTGGCTGCTGCCGACGGTGACAGGGTTCAGGTGGGCGTCAGACCGGAACATCTCCGGATCAGCAATCAGCCCGGAGCCATCACGACCAACGTTTCGGTTGTCGAGCGCCTTGGTGTCGAAACCTATCTGACACTGGGCAGTTCCGATGAACCGATCATCGCCCGTGTTGATGGCGACATTACAGCACGTATCGGAGACCAGGTTCATCTGAGCGTCGACGAGAAGGCCTGTCACCTCTTCGACACCACAGGCAAATCCATCAACTACAACTAACCGTCAAACACAGGAAACTGCCAATGACAATTCGCGTTTCGATATGGAACGAAGGGCGCCACGAGAAAGAACACCCAGAGGTAGCCGCCATCTATCCGGAAGGCATCGATGGAGCGATAGTTGCCGGGTTACAGGGTGAAGATTTTGAAATTCGCACTGGACGTCTGGACGATCCGGACGAGGGACTGTCCAAAGACAGGCTTGAATCCACCGACGTCCTGTTGTGGTGGGGACACATGGCTCATGAAGAAGTGAGCGATGAACTCGTCGACCGGATCCAGCAGCGCGTCCTTGCGGGAATGGGCCTGGTTGTTCTGCATTCGGGGCACCATTCCAAACTCTTCAGACGACTTATGGGGACAAATTGCAACCTGGCTTGGCGCGAACGCCCGGAAGGTGACCTGGAGCGCGTCTGGGTGGTTGCCCCCTCTCACCCGATCGCCGAAGGACTGCCCCCCTATTTCGAAGTTCCTCAATCCGAAATGTATGGTGAACCGTTTGACATTCCGGAACCTGATGAACTCCTGTTCCTGTCATGGTTCAGTGGCGGCGAAGTGTTTCGCAGTGGCTGCACCTTCCGACGCGGGAGAGGCAGGATTTTCTATTTCGGGCCAGGTCACGAAACCTTTCCGATCTACCACAACAAATTCGTCCATCGGGTCATCGCCAATGGAATTCACTGGGTGAAACAAAGACATACGGACGGTCGCATTCTTGAAAACTGGCATCGCCCGGAGCCGCTTCACACCTGAGGAAATGCTGTTTCAGGGCGCAAAAGACGATTGGAAGTCCGACGTTTAACAGGATAGTCTTCAGCCGCCCTGCAACCAGCTTCTGGACAGAACAAAAAGTCAATGAACAAAAAACGGATCACCTCCAAGGAACTCGCCAAACTCGCGGGTGTTTCTTCTGCCACCGTGTCCCGTGCCTTTTCTCCCACTGCGCGGATCAACAAGGCAACCCGGGAGATGATCCTGTCCATCGCTCGCGAACACAACTACCAGCCAAGCGCCATTGCCCGAACGCTGCATGGTCAAGGCTCAAGGCTGGTTGCCGTTGTGGTCAATACGATTGCAAACCCTTGCGAATCCGAGGAGCTGGACACGCTCGTCCATCGTCTTCAGGATTGCCAGCTCATGCCGATCATTCTGTGCTGTGCTGCAATCGAGGACAGATTGCCCCTGATGAGGCTCGCCTCCACGTACCAGGTCGATCACGTCGTCGTCTTTTCGGACATGTTTTCTGCCGATGACGCGTTGGAGATCTTCACCGGGATCAGACCAATTATGGTGACACTTGAGCCGCATCATCATCCGGATGTATCGACCATCGAAATAGATGGATCAGCAGCAGCGGAAGAGATCATCAACAAGGTGGTGGATGATGGCCGCAAACACTTTGCCTATCTCGCTGGCCGGGAATCCAGCTGGATCGACCAGAAGAGAAAGGAGTGGTTTGAGAACGCCCTCAACGCTCGGGGTCTGTCCTTTGAGGCTTTTGGTCGGGGCGACTACACATATGACGCCGGTTTCAAGGAGGCCATCATGCTGTTGCGCCGGCATAAGATAGACGCCCTTATCTGCGGCAACGACGTGATGGCAATCGGAGCATGTGACGCCGCCCGCAGAGTGCTCAATCGCAATGTGCCTGAAGATCTTGCCATCATCGGTCAAGACGGCATCGCCATGGCGGCCTGGGAGTGTCACGATCTGACCACGCTGGCACAGGACCATGTCAAATTTATCGATACTGTGATCGATCTGATTCAACAGGCTTCCAACAATGAAGAGCCTGCCCAGAGAGTGAAATTGACCTGCACGGCACGCTGGGGAACAACTGCATGATCAACTGAAAAATCAGTTGAATAAAATCATGCAGACTACTGTTTTTGCACATTATTGTGAAATCGAATAAGATCGAAAGGCGCCTATGGCAGCGCCCTTCCGTATTCAATTTGACAGAACTTCATCGAGTGCGCTGAGGAAGTAGTCGCAATCCTCGAAACTGAACTGAGCCGGAGGCTTGATCTTCAGCACATTATGGTGCGGACCTTCACTGGACAGAAGGATCCCGTGCCGGGTCTTCATGCTACGGATGATCTCATCGAGTTCTTCCGCTGCAGGTTCGAGTGTGTCCCTGTCGCGCACCAATTCTATGCCGATAAACAATCCATGGCCGCGGACGTCACCGATGATCGGGTGCTTGTTCGCCAGAGCCTTCACCCCTGTCATAAGGCGTTCACCGGTTACCTGACAATGGTGCTTCAGTCTTTCGTCCCGAATGACATCGAGAACCGCAAGACCAATCGAAGCTGATACCGGGTTGCCCCCGAACGTATTGAAATACTCCATCCCGTTGGCGAATGCTGCTGCAACTTTCTCGCTTGTGATCACAGCCGCCATCGGATGACCGTTTCCAATCGGCTTTCCAAGCGTGACAATATCGGGCACTACACCCTGGGTTTCAAATGCCCACATGTGAGAGCCCACGCGACCGAACCCGACCTGAACTTCGTCGGCAAGGCACAATCCCCCAGCCTTGCGCACGTGCTCATAAGCGTGCTGAAGGTATCCGTCCGGCAGAACAAGTTGGCCGCCAGTTCCCAAAATGCCTTCGCTGAAGAAGAGCGCCGGGCTCCTCCCTTCCTGTTTCAGATCCTCGATCTTGCGCTGGACATCTTCTGCATAGTTCCTGCCTGCCTCCTCGTCACCATACCGCCATTGCCCTCTGTACAGGTCCGGCATCTGAACGACGTGGACATGCGACGGGCACCCCTCGCCTCCTTTTCCCGCAAATTTATAGGGACTTACGTCGATCAGGCTTGAGAGATGCCCATGATAGGCATGATCCACTGTCAGCAGATCCCGGTTGCCGGTGTATGCGCGCGCCAGCCTGATCGCCAGATCATTGGCTTCGCTGCCCGAATTCACAAAGAAGCAGACATTGAGCGGATCCGGAAAGAGATCCGTCAGGCGATGGGAATACTCGACCAGAGTGTCGTGCAAATACCGTGAATTGGTGTTCAGTTGCCCCATTTGAGTTTGGGCGGCTTCGACCACACGAGGATGGCAATGCCCGACATGACAAACGTTATTGACCATGTCGAGCCAGCGCTTGCCGCTCTCCTCGATCAGATAGCAACCGTCTCCCCCGACAATCTTCAAGGGCGCATCGGAATAGGCAATGCTGAGAGATCTGCCGATCCGCAAGGACCGTTCATGTACAAGGGTCGCCTTGTCCTGAGCGACGATGGCAGAAGCTGAAACCGGCAGCCCCAGAATAACGCTCGGATCGGGACTGATCTCGCGCCAGACCGGCCATTGCTGGCGTACACCGACACCGTGCATCCTGGCTTCAAGACCAAGATGGTCAGTCACGATCTGGAAATGAAGATGCGGCGGCCACTGGCCATTTTCTTCCCTGGGACCGAACTCGGCAAAGGCTTCACCCTTTTCGATCTTCTGGCCAAGTGTCAGCTTTTCACAACCACGTCGGGAAAGATGTCCATATAGGGTCCAGAACCTGTCACCATCACCGGTCTCGTGTTCCAGCAAAATGGTAGGCCCAAATCCGTTGTAAACGGCGTCGTCATGATAGAACGCCACCGTTCCGGCCATAGGCGCATGCACGGGTTCGTAATCCGGCGCAAAGATATCGATGCCCAGATGAATCGAACGGCGAATTTCAGGACTACCCATTTCGAAGGCGTCGCTTTTGTAAACCGTTCTGTCTTCGCCATAAATTCCAATACCGTAATCGGCATCTGCTTTGTGAATCTGCTCTTCACAGAAAGCGTCAAATTCAGCTCCGCTAAACTCCGCCAGCTGCGTTGCATAGGGTGCAGCATGAGTGAAATCGAACACCACGGTCTTTGGTGCCGCGAGTTCCGGTCGAATGACAGGCGAAAATGTGTGAGCGTTCATCTCCAGCCAACGAACGACGCGCTTTGCGTGCGCTACAGGTGCAAAGCCGCAGGCAGCACGTATCCTCATGTCCGCAAGTCGCGCATTTTCAGCATTGAGCCGCTGCATCTCGCACCAGACATCTGCTTGACTGACCAGAAGATATTTGTTTTCGGGATTTTCCCTGATCTGTTTCGCCGCCATGCACATGGAGACCGCATAGCGTGTCTTGACCAGTCCAAAAATCAGATCAGCTTCCTGCTCAGTGATTGGATTCTTGAGATGATAGGCTCCGGCAATATTCGCCACGACGCCAACTGGGTCGCTCGCTCCGATCAAGGCATAGGCTGCGGCAACTGCGATCTCGACAACCCGGTAGCTCTCAACCATGTCACCGAAATCAAGCAATCCACTGACCTGGCCATTCTCGTCCAGCAGCACATTGTAGTCATTTGCATCATTGTGAATGACTTGACGGGCACAGCTCTTGAGCCGGGGCAACAGTTCATCGGCAAACTGCTGGAGCGTTTCGCCTACTGCCTGCCTCTTGGTATCGTCATCAATGAATTGCAGGTTTTCTATGTGGCTGTCCGCACGAGCAATGTCCCAATTGTAGATGCGTTTGGCCCCTTGATGTTGGAAAGACTCCAGGGATCGATCGAGATCTGCAAGCAAACCACCAAGAGACAGCGCTGCGCCTTCATCAATGCGTTCAGCATTTGCCCAGACATTTCCGTCAAGCCAGGTCAAAAGGCGGGCTTTACGCGATCCCAGATACTCGACATCCGTCAAGGTTGAACCACTTCGATCCGGAACGGCCTTGGATACCGGCAACTGAGGCGCGTGAGTGGATAGGTGCTCCAACACGGCTACCTGCATATCGAGCTCTGCATCATTGCCGGGAGCGTGCAGTTTCAACAGAAAGTCACGGGCATCGCTGGTGCGAACATGAAAGTTCAGATCATGTTCACCGGGTAGCTTTTTGACAACCCCATCAAGACCGTAAATCTCTGTCAGAAGATTTTGAACTCCAGCCAGGGAGTTTGCATCCGTTGCTGCGTTGTTCGTCATGTGTCCGAATTATCCTCACCACGCGACTGTTGCGCCGTCAAAGGCTTTGAAGCTTCCTGTCTCCGATAGCTCGATATCATCGAGTACCTTCATCAATCCGATTGCGCTCTCAAATGTCGGAACCTCGGCATGGATACCTCCCATATCGGTTTTGATCCAACCCGGATGGAGGGAAATTACCGTGATTCCGCTTGCCTTTAGATCATGCGCCAGCTTGCACGTCACCATGTTTAATGCTGCTTTTGAACATCGATAGGCATAGTCGCCGTCATCATCGTCGATTGTTCCTTCGACCATCGATCCTGAGCGGCTACTGATGTTTGCAACCACCTTCCTTTTCCCCGACCGGAGAGAAGGAAGCAGCGCTCTTGTCACCAGCAAGGCGCTCAAGGCATTGGCCCGCATCACCTCGAGAAACTCTTCATCATCGAGCGTATCCAGCCCGCCATCATCGCCGCGAATGGCCGCGTTATTGATGACAAAATCGACGGCAACTCCTTCGAAAACGTGGTCGAGACTTTCAATGGAACTGCTATCTGTGACGTCCAACTCGAAATAGTCGACACCTTCCAGTCTGTCGCTGAGATTGGTGTTCCGCACACCGGCCAGAACATGCGCACCTCTTGCAGCATACCGGGCAGCCAGCTCGCGCCCGAGACCACGAGAGGCTCCGGTAATCAGAACTCTTTCCTGTTCACTTCCGAATTGCGCTTGCTCTCCAGTCATTCAGTCATTTCCAGACTGGGTCTTTGAAAGGCGAGCCATTGATCCGTAGAGCTCACCGCTGAACTTTATCGTTCGTTTCTGTGTCTCGAAATCTACATGCGTGATGCCGAATGGGGTCGTGTACCCGTATGCCCACTCGAAGTTGTCGGTCAGCGTCCAGGCAAAATACCCTTTTACCGGCACGCCCTCAGACGCTGCTTTGACGACATAATCAAGATGATCGACGTAATACTTCGCTCTTAAATCATCCCAGACACGTCCATCTTCCGAAACGGTTTCGGGCTTTGTCGCTACCCCATTTTCCGTGATGAAAATTTCCTTTGGACCATAGTTCTCATGAACGTAACCCAGAATGTCATAGATGCATCGCGGCCAGATTTCGTATTCGACCTCTGAATAGATACCCTCAGGCTGAACCCTGGCGAAGTTCAGCGGTGCCCACTCGTCGCCTTCTTCAATGACCGAACGCCGGTAGATATTCACGCCGAGATAATCGATCGGAGCTGCGATGATCTTGTTGTCTTCCTGTTTGATTTCAGGCAGCAGATCGGCGAACAACTCGAGCATGTCTTGCGGGTATTCGCCTTTGAACACCGCATCCAGAAACCATCGGTTTTGCGCGCCCTCGAAATGGCTGGCGGCCCTTTTGTCAGCCGGAGAATCCGAAGCAGGTTCGACAACGTTCAGATCAAACACAATACCGACAGAAGCATCAGGGACCGTTTCACGGATACGGGGAACCGCCAGACCGTGAGCCAGCAGAGCATGATGGGCGGCTGTTGCGCCCCCCTTTGCACCGTCCTTGAAACCCGGGGCGTCTTCACCACTGGCATGACCTGACCAACAAAAGGTCCAGGGTTCATTGAGCGTGGTCCAGGACTTCACCCGATCACCAAACGCTGCTGCGGCAACCTCTGCATAGTCAGCAAAATGTTGTGCTGTCTCACGATTGTACCACCCGCCCCTGTCCTGGAGTGCTTGCGGCAAATCCCAATGATAAAGCGTTGCAAAGGGTGTTATTCCCGCTTCCAGCAGCCCGTCGATCAACCGGTCGTAAAAGGCAATGCCTTTCTGGTTTATCGAACCATGTCCTTCAGGCAACAGGCGGGTCCAGGCAATCGAAAACCGATAGGCATCCAGTCCCATGTCCCGCATCAGGGCGATGTCTTCCTGCCACAAATGGTAGTGGTCACAGGCAACGTCACCGGTGGTCTTGTCAATGATTGCACCTGGCTGGCGACAAAACCTGTCCCAGATGCTTTCTCCCTTGCCATCCTCGTTATGAGCGCCTTCGAACTGATAGGCTGAGGTTGCAGCACCAAATACGAAGCCTTTCGGAAAGACAATCGACTCCGCGCGGGCGCGCAATTGCGCTCTCTCTCTATCGATGCTTGATGTCATATTTTCTTTCAATCGTGTTGATGAGGCTCGCCGCTGCAAGCGTCAGGAAAATGTAGAAGATGGCCGCCGAGTTGTAGGGAGCGAAAGGCAGGAAGCTCGCTGCCTGAAACTCACGCATGCGCTGGGTGATGTCACGTATCGACAGGATGGACAGCAATGAAGTGTCCTTGAGGATCGCAATCAGTTCGTTGCCGAGCGGCGGGATGATGATCCGGAAGGCCTGAGGCAAAATGACAAGGCGCGCCGTCTGCCAGCGATTGAGACCAATGCTGTAGGCCGCCTCTATCTGGCCTTGCGGGATAGCGTTGATACCCGAGCGGAAGATCTCGGCGAGATAGGCCGAATAAGCCAGTCCCATCGCGAAAATGCCGCGCACCAGATTTGGTGGATCGAGCACGCCCTGTGTCGCGTCCTTGAGTGCGCCGCTGAGCGGCAGTCCCACATAGAGGACGATCACCAGCATCGGTATCCCTCTTATCGTGTCGACGATGAATTCCGATCCGATGGCCAATGGATGCCGTTTGTGCAAGAAGCCACCAAAAGTCAGCAGTCCAAGGACAATGCTCAGGACAACAAGTGTTACGCCGACCGACCGGTCCCGATCGTTGAGCGCCTCAGTGCTCCAGATTGTCGGCCATCCTTCCGGGACGTCGGCTTGCGGGATCATCGCCGCGCTTACGCCTGGCCCCTTTTCGATCGCGGCAAGTGCGAGATCGGCATCCCGGTAGGTGCGAAGCGAAACCTCCCTTTCGGGTGACCCGGGAAACTCGCCGTATCTGACGGCTCCAATCACGGAAGATGGAGTGCCTGCGATGACTGCGACACGACCGTCGAGCGTACCTGTTAGAACATAGGTGTCTTTGGGCTGTGTCAGAAACCATGCGGATACCGCAATCAACAGAACGGTCGCGGCTGAAAAGATCGCCGTTGTCCGTCTTGTGTAATGAAGTTGCAGAAGCCCTACCCAGACCAGCCCCAATATGGCAGCCAGCATATAGGCGATAATCGCAGCGCGGATCGTTGTCGCAACGCCCGCTGCAAATGCGATATGGGCATAAAAGAACAGAAACGAGAAACCGAACCCGTTGATCAGCAACAGGAGCCAGAAACCGCTCTTCCTAAGCCGGACGTTTTGTAAAACAAACCGGCCCGGCAACATCAGGCCTAACCCTATGACTGTTGCGACGAGATAGATGCCGTTAAGGGTCCTTTCGACATTACCAACCATCTCTTCTGCGGCTTCGGTCAATTGTCTCGGTGTAACGCCCCGCACGACAAGGTCCGAGGTGAAGGGATCGACACCGTTCGCCACCACCGAAGCTGCAAAGGGATGAACGATATCGCCGAGCAGGATCACGACCGCAGTCCCGAAATTCACGATCGCGGAAACGATCGCCAACTGAGGCCACCTGGCGGTGTCGCGGGAAAAAATCAGCACAGCCAATCCACTGACGAACGCAAGTGTGAGCAAAAGAAAGCCGGGCACAAAAGCACCCGAACCGTCTTCGATCCCCACAATGGCTCTCAAGGACCGCTGGTAATTTGCCGATGAGGCGAAAAGATAGATGATGAAAGGTAATGCGGCGAGAATGATAAGGTTGCTCGGCCGCACCCGTTTCAGGAATGACATTCATGCCTCCGGCATGTCTGGTTTCGACAGGGGCACTCATGCTTCTCCGGCGCGACAAAACCTGTCTGCAGCGCCGGAAATGCAAGTCTAACGATCAGTTGATGCCGAAATACTTGTCGACCAATTGATCCAGAGATCCGTCTTCCTTGATGGCTGCGAGCCCTTCATTGAAAGCGTCGACCGTCGGATCCCCCTTGCGGAACACCAGACCGAGCGGATCGGATTCCAGCTCCTGAATGCCAACTACCAGCTCACCGGCAAATTCTCTTTCATAGGCAGCGGAGTTGGCGCCGTTGATCACCACGCCATCAACATCCTTGTTTCTGAGTGCAATGACAGAGGCACTGAATGTATCATAGGCAATGACATTGTCTTTGCCGACGGCGTCCGCGGCGACCATTGCATCTGTCGTGTTTGCTTGCGCCGACAGCTTTTTGCCCTGTGCCTTGAAGTCGTCGATCGTCAATCCCTGATCCTCGACCCGCATCAGGACAGCCTGCCCAGTCACGATGTAGGGATTGGTGAAGTCCATCGATTTCTTGCGTTCGTCGGTGATCGACACGCCGGATGCAACCAGATCAAACTCTCCCTGTTGCAACGCTGCGAAGATACCATCCCATCCGGTGGTGACGAACTCCGCTGTGCAATTGATCTTGGCGCAAATTGCGTTCACCACATCCACATCGAAACCCACGATCTTTCCGGTTGCCGGATCGACACTTTCCATTGGCGGGCTTGTCGTGTCTGAACCGACTTTCAAATGAGCACCTCCAAGATCCGCGGCAACTGCTGCACCGGACACAAGAACAGTCACTGCGACAGCTGTGAGAAAACGCTTCATGTTATTCCTCCTCTGCAAGTTGGGTTTGCCCCAGTTGTTTTTCAGACCTGCTTCTTCCCGAGATCATCCGATTGACGTGCAATCAGTTTTGGTCTGAAAACCTGCTTCAGCGCGCCCGGCTCCTCTCCGGCCATTCGCTTCAGCAGAAATTGTCCGAGGGTGCGGCCAAGCACCTCGATCGGTTGATAAAATGTCGTTATTGGCGGTGTGAAATAGGCGCTGACGTTGATGTCGTCGTACGCGATGACATCAACGTCAGATCCAATTGACATGCCCGCATCTCGCAAACCGGACAAAACGCCGAGAGTGGTCGATTCGTTGACGCAAACAAAAGCCGTTGGCGGATCATTTCGTTCGATGAGGTCCAGGGCGCTTTCCCGACCGAACCGAGTGGACAAATCTCCCCCGACAATCAGATCGATGGAAGCGGACAGGCCTGCTTCTTCAAAGGCGCGCACGAAGCCGTCTACACGATCCGCTGCATAACAAAGCTCGGATCTTGGATTGATAAGCGCAATCCTGCGATGCCCGCCGGAGATCAGCCTTTGAGTGGCCGCATGAGAAGCCCATTCGTTATCGACGTCCACATGAGCGTAATCCAGCTCCCTTCTGCAGCGCCCGAGAGACACAAAGGGAAACCCGGCATCCACGAGAAAGTTGATCCTCGGATCGTCCTGAAGAATTCCGGAAAAAATCAGTCCGTCGGCCAACCCTAGATCAACAACTCTGCGTGCGGCTTCCAGGCCGTCTTCCGCATCCCGGATCGTTAAAACGGACATCCGGTATTCACTGCCTTCAAGCGACTGACTAAGACCACTCAGGATCTGGGTATATTCGACACCGTCCCATTCGTAGTCGGATACCGCTGTAACAGGCATCAAAACAGCGGCCTGGTAAGTCTTGCCCGTACGCAGCGCCATGCCCCTGGCATTGGCCTGGTACCCCACTTCCTCAGCGATCTTCAAAATTGCTTCCTTGGTGGCCGGAGCCACAACAGGAGATCCGCGCAAGGCCTTGGAAATGGTCCCGATGGAATAGCCACTAAGATCCGCCAGCGTCTTGATCGTTGGCGGAGAGCGGCGGCTGTTTCGTGATCGGTCAGACATAAAATCCCCCGGTTGACCCGAACTCGTTTAGATCGTTAACACCTAATAAAAACGTTTTCAAACAAAATAAAAACGTTTTTATTGACATTTTCGACTGCATCCAAACTCATGTGCGTTTATTGAATGGGTTGAGACTGGGGGAACGCAGGCCACTTCCCGGATGGCAGAAACCCCAACTGCTCCTGTTCTCGATGACACGTCTACCGATTGGCACCGGATCAAATTCCTTGGACATTCAGGAATATCCGGCTCTAACTTTCCCGGAACACAGGCAATGGTCGGGCGGCCATCTCTTCGATGACAAACGGTTTCAGTCAGACTTGCTGAAGCAGCGCAAAAAAAGGAGTTTAGATGACCAAGGCCGAGCGCAAGGATCTCAGTCTGAAGGGACTGGAACTGTTTCAAACCGTAGCGAGAAAGGGATCCTTGCTGGAGGCTGCCGAAGAAACAGGGTTATCGACCAGCACCATTTCCCACCACCTGCGTTCGCTTGAAACAAGTTTGGGCATCGAGCTCTTCAACCACAAACGCCGCCCAATGCTGTTGACGCCAAAAGGCCAGGCATTTCTCAGAAACATCGACAGTGCCCTTCATTCAATAAGAAAGGCCACTGCTGAAGCCGTGGCGGGTGAGGCCTCTGAGGCGAGCTATCTCAGGCTTGGTACGATCGAGGATCTGGACAGCGACATCATTCCGGACCTTGCTGTGCATCTGTCCACCAAAATGCCGCATTGCGACTTCCTCTACATGACGGATTTCAGCCACGCAGTGCTTGAACTGCTTCACAACCGGCAACTCGATCTGGGTATCACAACCACGCCTACCAACCGTTCGCATGACCTGGTTGACCGGCCGTTCCTGCGTGATCCTTTTGTTATGGTCATGCCTGGGGCTACCGAACGGAAAGTGTCTGATGTCTTGGCAGGCAAAGCAGACCTTCCCTTTCTTCGTTTCTCCAAGAACCTGATGGTTGCCAGACAAATTGAGTCGCAACTCAACAGGCTGGGTCTTGCGCTGCCCAACCGTTTCGAATGCGGGAACAATCAGACACTCATGGCAATGGTTGCTGCCGGTGCCGGGTGGACGATCACAACGCCACTCATGTTTTCACGGGCAAAGCGTTTTCAAAGTCAGATCAAGCTGATCAGGTTCCCGGGCAAAAGCTTTTCCCGAACCCTATCCGTTGTTACCACGCCTGATTGTGCTCAATCGGTCTTTGGCCTTATCGACAGCAAATTGCGTGAATTGGTCTCGCGGCACGCTATCTCGCCGCTTCACCGATCCGCCCCCTGGTTGAAGGACAGTTTTGAACTGATTTCCTAATTTCGAAAATTTCGCAACCGAATTCCGATTTTTTCAAACAAACATCCCTTTTGATTGCCAACACGGTATCAGTTCGAATTCATCAAGGGCATCTTGAAACAGAGGCCAAGTTCATGAAGTCGCGAACCAAAGTTGTTGTTATCGGTGGCGGGATTGCTGGCTGTTCAACGCTCTATCACCTCACCCGTGAAGGCTGGACCGATGTGGTTCTGATTGAGCGAAACGAGCTTACCAGCGGAACGACCTGGCATTCGGCGGCACAGGTTACCAACTTTGGCGTCAACCAAACCATGGTTGGCCTCAAGTCCCACTCGATCAAGCTTTACAAGGAACTCGCAGACGATCCGGACTACCCGATCAACTATCACCACGCTGACGGCGGCATGCGTCTTGCCAACACCGAAGAACAGATGAAGGGTTACCGGCATTTCGCCTCCATGGCACGTGGAATGGACGTGCATTTTGAAGTCATCGACGCCGAGGAATGCGCGCGCCGTCATCCCTTGATTTCCACCGACAACCTGATCGGCGGTTTATGGGATCCTCTGGATGGAGACATCGATCCCGCACAATTGTGCCAGGCCCTCGCACGCCGTGCCCGGAAAGCTGGTGCCGTAATTTATCGCAACACCCCGGTCGTCGGGTTGCGTCAACGCACAGACGGCACCTGGTCGGTGGAGACCGAGAATGGAACCATCGACTGTGACATCATCGTCAACGCTGGGGGTTACAGGGTCAACGAAATCGGCGCCATGATGGGTGTGCACCACCCGGTCGCATCGATGGAACATCAATACTTTCTGACTGAGGAAATCCCGCTGATCCGGCAAGCAGATTACCGAATGCCTCTGATCCGCTGCCCGATCAGCGACTATTACTGCCGTCAGGAAAAGAACGGTTTGCTTGTCGGATTTTACGAGCAGGAGTGCAAGCCATGGGGGATGGACGGCATTTCCCCACACTTCGTCAACGCCCTTTGTCCGGACGACCTCGATCGTGTCACGGATGTCCTGGAAGGTGCATTTGCCCGAATGCCTTCATTGATGGAGGTTGGAATTCATTCGATTGTGAATGGTCCGATTACCTACACGATCGACGGTGCGCCGCTCGTCGGCCCCATACCAGGAATTCGAAACGCATTTTGCATAATTGGGTTGCGGGCGGGACTCGGCGAAGGCGGCGGACTGGGTTGGCTGCTCGCACAACAGATCGTTCACGGGGAAGCCTGCTACGATACCTGGTGCATCGACCCCCGTCGCTTCACCGGCCATGCCAATGTTGAACTGACTTCGTTGAAGGCCATGGAGGACTACCAAAACGAATTCCGCTTTCACTTCCCTCATGAACACCGCCCCGCCGGTCGACCTGCAAAAACGACACCGCTTACACCCGTTCTGGCCGCCGAAGGAGCAGAATTCACTGTCGTCAACGGTTGGGAGCGCGCGGACTATTTCAAACCGACCCCGGAGTTCAATCCGAGCTTGACCTTCGATTTTGATGAAGCCTTTGAAGTGGTCGCGGGCGAGATCCGAAACATTCAGGAAAATGCCGGTCTGTGTGAGGTGAACGGTTTCAACCGCCTGGAGATCACGGGAACGGACCGCCATATGTTTCTGGATAGAATGATCTGCGGAAACGTCACAAGACGGGTCGGCCGCGTCGGACTAGGTTATCTGCTGAACCATCACGGCATGATCAAAACGGAAGCAACGATCGCAAACCTGCCGGCAAGTGACCACGGCCCGGAACGCATTTGGTATGGCTCAGCGGCTGCGAGCGAGTACCACGATATGGACTGGCTTCAGCACCACCTCCGCTCCGGAGAAGACGTTCAGATCCGCTCTCTCACCAATGATCAGACGATCCTTGTGCTCGCCGGCCCCAAGGCCCGCGAGGTTCTTGGTGCCTGCGCTCGTGGAAACTGGTCACCAGAAGTTTTTCCCTGGCTATCCGTGCGCGAAACATTCATTGGTTTCGCTCCGGCTACAGTGATGAGTGTCAGCTATTGCGGGGAACTCGCGTACGAGATCCACGTTCCCAACGCGTCGCTTTACGCTGCCTATCTGGCGTTGCGTGAGGCTGGTAAGGCACACGACCTTTCAATGTTTGGGGCACGGGCTGTGGAATCCATGCGTATGGAAAAAGGTTTCCTTCATTGGAAAGCGGACCTCATCACCGAGTTCGACCCGTATGAGACCTCGTTGGACCGATTTGTGAAACTCGATAAGGGAGATTTTGTTGGCAAAGCCGCCCTTCTAAAACGCAAAGAGAATGGGGCGCGCAGAAAACTGGTCACCCTGCTTGTCGACAGCTCAGACACACCCGCTCACAAGGGAAGCTCCCTGATGGACGGAGATCGGGTCATTGGAACAGTCACCTCCGGAGAGTGGGGACACAGGGTCGGAAAAAACCTTGCCTATGCATTTGTTGATCCGACCTTCGCGGAGAACGGAACATTGCTGCAACTGGATCTTTGCGGAAATTCGGTAAGTACCAAAGTCATTCCATTCTCACCCTACGATCCGACCTTTACGCTCGTTCGTGGCTAGATCAAAACACCGGAAGAAGAATGCGTTTGCGCTTTGCCATATGGCTGTTTTGAGCCTCCCGAAAAATCGCACTTTCGTCTGTTTCAAACTTCGATCTACTTTGGCACCCCGCCATAAAATCCGTTCGGCAAGCTTTCCTCGACAAATCGCGCTGATTTAAGTCGGCGTTTATCTGTACGTATTATTTCTGATTTAAGAATTTGGCGTTCTAATGAACGCAATAGATCTCACAGAAATGGTATTATGAGCGGACGCCCTCCACTATTAGATCGTATTGGCAATCGGCTTACACGACATTTTCCTGCGAAACGTGTCAAAATTGCCGAAAACAAAAGCGTGGTCACCTTCACATTCGATGATGTGCCTGCATCCGCGCAAACAGATGGTGCGCGCATTCTCTCCTCTCACGGTGTCAAAGGTACATTTTACATCGCCGGAGGCCTGGTCGGCACATCCGATGAAGAGCAGACTTTCATTTCGAAGGATGGACAACGCAGTCTTGTGTCAGATGGCCACGAAATCGGTTGCCATACATACACTCACACCAATGTGCGCACGCTGAACACTCGGTCACTCAGGTCTGAGATTGCACGCAATGACGGTCACCAGCTTGAAGTCCAGCCAGGACTTGAAACCGAGAACTTCGCTTATCCTTACACCAACGCGTCTCCCCGTGCCCGCCGGGAATTGCTTAAACGTTACAAGACCTGTCGGGGTGGGCAGCTTGGAATAAACAGAGGTCTCATAGATCCCGGGTATTTGCATACCGTTGAGATTAGACCCGACTATTCCGAAGAATGGTTACTGAGCTGGATCGACGATGTTCGAAAGCAGCCGGGGTGGCTTATCTTCTTCACACATGACGTTGCTGATACCCCAACCCAATACGGCTGTTACACACATGTTCTGGAAAATCTTGTCAAACACGCCCTGGAGCTGGGATTGGATGTGCTCCCGGTCAGGGATGCACTCCAAAAGCTGAACCTTTCCGAACAGATCGATAGCAGATTTACGCGCTGAATAAGCCGGATTGCGCAACCTTGGGGTTGAACGATCCTCCTGCAAGCACCACCCAGACACAGCAAGATTCTTATTAGGGAAGCACGGGAAAGAATGGCCATAGCCGAGCAAACAAGCGAGACGGGTTTTCAGGTCAAGTCGCATTCCTCATTGCCCGCAAACTGGCCGAGCGGAAACGACGAGACTGATGTTCTGTGTCATATCTTCCAGACCCGGGAGTTCGTTCAGTCCTGGGAAGAAAGTTATGGCAAAACCGGCAAACATAAGGCCATCTACGTTGAAGTGCTCGGAGACGATGGCAGCTTATGGCTTCAGATCCCGTTTTGCATTGAGACCCGCGGCAGATTGCGTGTATTGACATTTCTTGATCAGGGGCACGCTGACTATAATTGCCCGATTTTTCACCCGAACGCACCAGCCTGGACGAATGACGGCGCAGCCGAGTTGTGGCTGAAAATCATAGAAACCCTTCCTGACTTCGACATTGCTCATCTGGAAAAAGTCGCACCTGGCTACAAGGAATTCGAAAACCCGCTTTTCCTGATTTCAGATGACGACTCTGCTGAATTCTGTCACGGCAACGACCTGACAAAATCCTGGCAGGAGATCGAAGCCACTCAGTTCAATCTGAAAACGCTGAAACGATACGGACGACGCCTGCAGGAACTTGGCGAAACGCGTCTGGAAATCGCAAGGACACAGCCAGAAGCCCAGGAGATGCTCGAGCGTCTCATCGTTCAGAAGCAACGCCGGTTTGAAGAAACCCTCGTCCCGACTTTCAAGGAAAACCCGACTGCTTTGGTGTTCCTCGATCATGCCACTCGGAATTTCGGCAAGTCCGGAAATCTCTTTCTGGTGTCACTGTTTGTCGGAGACACCCAGGCTGCTTCAACCTGGTCGTTAAGCCACCGCGGCTGCCTCTACTCTCTCATTATGGGCTTTGAAGACGGCGTCTATAGGAAGTACTCGAGTGGCAGAATACTAAATCTCAAGCTTTTGCAGTGGCTTAAAGACAATGGGTATGAGTACCTTGATCACGGCTTTGGTGACGAAGACTACAAGGTCAAGAGTTGCGATACGACCGTCCGATTGAAGGAAGCGCTTATTCCGATCACGAATTCCGGAAGGCTGTTCTTGTTAAAGAAAAACGGAATGGCACGGCTCCGGTCCACCGGGATCTGGCAAAAATTCCGTCCTTACAAATGGAAGGTCATAAACAAGTTGCGCGAAATCTCCGACAGAAGCGCAAACTGACTCAATCGCCGAACCCACCCGAACGCGACCTCAATTTCTTGATTTGCCCGCGTTGTTTCTTGGCATCGAGGCGCCGACGCTTGGAACCAAGCGTCGGTTTTGTTGCCTTGCGCGGCTTCGGTTTTTCGGTCGCCTTGCGCAAAAGCCCCAACAACCGCTCCAGAGCGTCTTCTCGATTGCGCTCCCGGGTTCTGAACCTATCCGCCTGAAAGATTATGTGTCCGTGCTGCGTGAGACGACTGCCGGCCAGTTTGGCAGCTCTTGCCTTGACTTCCTGAGGAAGCGTCTCATTGCCGGTCAGGTTAAAACGCAACTGGACCGCCGTCGAAACCTTGTTGACGTTCTGGCCGCCAGGACCGGACGCTCTGATAAAATCCTCGGAAAGATCGTCCTTGAGAATAAACAGTTTCCCGATCACCTGTATCCGTGATGAAGCCGGATAGTTTTCAAGCGAATCTTCGGGCATTCGCTCACTCACCTTCCGGTGGCCAGCTCAATCCGACGCCATTCAGAATAAGCGCCGTCACTGACGTTTCAGTTTCCTGCAGGAATTCCGGATCGCTCAAGTCGCGCCCGGTCAAGGCTCTGATCTGAACCGAAAAGTCCGCGTAATGCTGCGTCGTGGCCCAGATCGTGAAGATCAAATGGACTGGATCCACCCGGCGCATTTTTCCCGCCTCTATCCAGTTTTCGATCACGAGGCTCTTCTCCGCAACAAGTCGCTTCAGGTCGGTCTGAAGAATGGGCAAGATTTGCGGCGCACCCTGCATGACTTCGTTGGCAAACAGGCGGGAGGCTTCCGGAAAATTGGCGGACATCTCCATCTTCTGACAGATATAGGCGGCCAGCTCCTGTGCAGGATCTCCATCCTGGTTCAAGGTTTTCAAAGGTGCGAGCCAGACTTCGAGAATATGTGCCAGTGTCGCGTTGTAGATCGCCTCTTTCGAAGAGAAATAATAGAGCAGGTTGGATTTGGACATGCCCGCTTCCGCTGCGATCCGTTCTACCGTTGCCCCTGAAAAACCTTTTCTTGAAAATTCACTCAATGCTGCGTCCAGGATGAGGTTGCGATTTTTTTCCTGGATTCGGCTCAACCCGCCCGGCTTTGAATTTTCTTGTGTTTGCCCAGTCAAACTCGTCATCAAATAAATCCGCTCCCGGCCGCTATGACCGGCCTTCCCTGTGCGTCGTCAACGCGCCGTATCCCTCCGATTCCGGCCAACATCGACCGATCTCAGCACATCCTCCGATTGAATGACCAGAAATTAGTCTTATCGGATAGATTTGCATCTTGACCATTTGGTCAAATCACTCCTAGGGTAAATTGACCAGATGGTCAGAAGGCTAGTCGATCAGGTTCAGCCCTGCAATGGGGATAGCTTGAAGCGTCTGCCTGATGTGACCATCATAAACAGAACCGGACAAACCGGACCCGGCCAAAAGGCCACCAGAGATATACGGCACGATTGGAAGAGGCAAAACAGTCCACCAGTCACGCCCGGAACAGCGTGGGGAGAGGACCAAAGCTGACGGCACTGCCTGAATTGGCAGAATTGTGGCCGTGCGTTCCTTTCCTCCACTAACCAGCAGTCGACTCGCTTGTTCGGAGTCGCAAGGAGGACGTATGTCAGCACCTAACCAGGCTGCCACAAACAATCTCGAAGCATTCTGGATGCCGTTCACGGCGAACCGTCAATTCAAGCAGACGCCGCGCATGTTCGTCTCGGCCAAGGACATGCATTACACCACCGCCGACGGCCGTCAGGTGCTGGACGGAACCGCAGGCCTGTGGTGTTGCAACGCAGGTCACTCCCGCCCGAAAGTCGTTGAAGCCGTTCAGAATCAGATTGCTGAACTGGATTATGCTCCGGCGTTTCAGATGGGGCATCCCAAGGCGTTTGAGCTCGCGGCGCGCCTTGCTGCAATGATGCCCTCCCCGCTGGACCATGTCTTCTTCACAAACTCCGGTTCCGAAAGCGTCGACACGGCCCTCAAGATCGCACTGGCCTATCAACGTGCGATTGGCCAGGGAACACGAACTCGCCTGATCGGCCGGGAACGTGGCTATCACGGTGTCGGTTTCGGTGGCATTTCCGTTGGCGGAATTGTCGCCAACCGCAAGACATTCGGCACGCTCCTGACGGGCGTCGACCATATGCGCCACACGCATGACCCGGAACGGAACGCTTTTTCCCGTGGCATTCCGGAAAGCGGCGCTGAATACGCTGAAGATCTGATCCGCATAATCCAACTTCACGACCCGTCCACCATTGCTGCGGTGATCGTCGAACCGGTAGCGGGCTCTACAGGTGTTCTCATTCCGCCGAAGGGGTATCTGGAGCGACTTCGCGAGATCTGCACGCAAAACGGAATTTTGCTGATTTTCGATGAAGTCATCACAGGTTTCGGTCGGTTGGGTTCTCCCTTCGCAACCGACTTCTTTGGTGTGACACCTGATCTGGTTACAACAGCAAAGGGCCTGACATCCGGCGTGATCCCGATGGGTGCGGTCTTCTGCAGCTCCGACATCTACAACACCTTCATGACCGGGCCGGAACACATGATCGAGTTGTTCCACGGCTACACCTACTCGGCGCACCCGGTCGCGTGTGCGGCAGCCCTGGCAACGCTTGACACCTATGAGGATGAAGGCCTGCTGACCCGGGCGTCGGATCTTGCCCAGCACTGGGAAGACGGCCTGCATTCGCTCAAGGATTGTCCGAATGTGATCGACATCCGAAATCTCGGCCTGATCGGGGCTATTGAACTGGAGCCGATCGCTGGAGAACCGACCAAACGTGCTTTCTCGGCGTTCTTGAAGGCCTATGATGACGGACTTCTGATCCGGACAACCGGTGACATTATCGCCCTTTCTCCGCCTCTCATCATAACGAAGGAACAGATTGATGAGTTGTTCGGAAAACTCCGGGCGGTTTTGATGACCATCGATTGATATTGCACACGGCGGTGGCCCATGGCTGCCGCCGAATTTGCATTTCCCGGGGGATTGGCAAGCGATGACAAGACAACAGGCAAGTGCCAGCCAGCTTATCGACGACGAGAAAGTCAGAGTGACGAGATTCGATTTTGCACCGGGCGCCGAGACCGGCTGGCATCGTCATGAGATGGACTACGTGATTACGACCTTGACCGATTGCCAGATGCTTCTTGAGGAGCCGAATGGCGAGACCCGTGAGGTGTTGATACCGGCCGGGACCGTCTATCGTCGTGACCAAGGCGTGGAACACAATGTGATCAACGGCGGAGACAAGCCCATGTCCTTCGTCGAAACCGAATTGAAGTAGGAGGGTTAGCGTATGGCAGCTCCGGGCGAAAATCTTAGGATCAACGCGGACCGTCTCTGGGAAAGCCTGATGGAAATGGCCAAGATCGGCCCGGGCGTTGCCGGCGGCAACAACCGTCAGACGGTAACCGACGAAGACGCGGAAGGCCGCAAACTGTTCCAGAAGTGGTGTGAAGAAGCTGGCATGACCATGGCCGTCGATACGATGGGCAACATGTTCATGATCAGGCCCGGCACCGACCCTGACGCCCTGCCCGTTTATGTCGGCTCTCACCTCGACACACAGCCGACGGGTGGCAAGTATGATGGCGTTCTCGGAGTCCTTGGAGGTCTTGAGGTCATCCGCACGATGAACGACCTTGGTATCAAGACCAAACATCCGATCGTGGTGACGAACTGGACGAACGAAGAAGGCACTCGATTTGCGCCCGCAATGCTGGCGTCAGGCGTTTTTGCCGGCATGCACACCCAGGATTGGGCATATGACCGGGAAGACGCCGAAGGCAAGAAATTCGGTGACGAACTGAAACGCATTGGCTGGGTGGGTGACGAGGAAGTCGGCGCCCGCAAGGACAAAATGCATGCCATGTTCGAGCTGCACATCGAACAGGGACCAATCCTGGAAGCTGAAGACAAGGATATCGGTGTTGTCACTCACGGCCAGGGCCTTTCCTGGACGCAGGTGACCGTCACAGGCAAGGACAGCCACACAGGCTCAACACCGATGCCCATGCGCAAGAACGCCGGTCTCGCCATGGCGCGCATTCTGGAACTGGTGGATGAAATCGCCTGGTCGCATGCCCCACACGCGGTCGGCGCCGCAGGTCATATCGACGTTTATCCGAATTCTCGCAACGTAATCCCTGGCAAAGCTGTTTTCACCGTCGATTTCCGCTCGCCCGACCTTGCCGTCATCAAGGATATGGAAGACCGCCTGAAGATCGGCGGAAAAAAGATCTGCGACGACATGGGACTTGAAGTGGAATTCGAGAAGGTTGGCGGCTTCGATCCGGTCGAATTCGACAAGACGTGCGTCGAAGCGGTCCGGAATGCCGCCGAACGCCTGGGCTACACGCACCAGAACATCATTTCCGGCGCTGGGCACGACGCCTGCTGGATCAACCGTGTTGCCCCGACTGCGATGATCATGTGCCCTTGTGTCGACGGTCTGTCGCACAACGAGGCTGAAGAAATTTCCAAGGACTGGGCAAAAGCCGGAGCGGATGTTCTTTTCCACGCGGTCGTCGAAACAGCGGAAATCGTGGAGTAACGAACGGTCTCTGTTCTCGGGATCTATCCGCAGGGAACAGACTTCGGAGTTTACGCCGACCCGGCACCTAACCGGGTTCGGTGACAAAAGAAGGGGAACAACTATGGCCAGCAAGGTGATCAAGGGAGGTACGGTCGTAACCGCCGACCTTTCCTACGACGCAGACGTGAAGATCGAAGACGGCAAGATTGTCGAAATCGGCCCGAACCTTTCCGGTGACGAAACGCTCGACGCGACCGGTTGCTACATCATGCCAGGCGGAATCGACCCGCATACGCACCTGGAAATGCCTTTCATGGGCACGTTCTCATCCGACAACTTCGACAGTGGTACACGTGCGGCCCTGGCAGGTGGAACCACAATGGTCGTCGACTTTGCCCTGCCCTCGCCTGGCCAGTCGCTGCTCGAGGCGCTGCAGATGTGGGACAACAAGTCCTCGATGGCGCATTGCGACTACTCCTTCCACATGGCGATTACCTGGTGGGGTGAACAGGTCTTCAATGACATGCAGACAGTGGTGCAGGAAAAAGGCATCAACACCTTCAAGCACTTCATGGCCTATAAAGGGGCACTGATGGTGAATGACGACGAAATGTTCGCGTCATTCCAAAGGTGTGCCGAGCTGGGCGCGCTGCCGCTGGTTCACGCGGAGAACGGTGACGTCGTCGCAACCCTGCAGCAGAAACTGCTAGCAGAAGGCAACAACGGGCCGGAAGCCCATGCCTATTCACGCCCACCGGAGGTCGAAGGCGAAGCCACCAACCGGGCCATCATGATCGCCGACATGGCCGGTGTACCGATCTATATCGTGCACACCTCGTCTGAACAGGCTCATGAAGCCATCCGCCGGGCCCGTCAGAACGGCATTCGCGCCTATGGCGAACCGTTGATCCAGCACCTGACTCTCGATGACAGCGAGTACCATCACCAGGACTGGGATCATGCGGCCCGCCGGGTGATGTCACCGCCATTCCGAGACAAGAAACACCAGGATTCTCTGTGGCACGGGCTCGCATCCGGGTCCCTGCAAGTGGTTGCAACCGATCACTGCGCATTCACTACCGAGCAGAAGCGTACAGGTATCAACGACTTCACTCAGATCCCGAACGGGACTGGCGGTCTTGAAGACCGGATGCCGATGCTCTGGACCTATGGTGTCAACACGGGCCGGCTGACGCCGAACGAGTTTGTCGCCATAACTTCAACCAACATTGCAAAGATTCTGAATATCTACCCGAAAAAAGGTGCAGTTTTAGTTGGCGCTGACGCTGATCTTGTCGTCTGGGACCCGGAAAAGGAAAAAACCATTTCCGCCTCGAACCAGCAGTCCGCAATCGACTACAACGTCTTCGAAGGCAAGAAGATAAAGGGCCTTCCGCGTTACACCCTCACCCGTGGCCGGGTCGCGGTGGAAGACGGTACAGTCAACCACAAGCAGGGTCATGGCGAGTTCGTGAAACGCGAACCTTATCACGCAGTCAACAAGGCTCTTTCCACCTGGAAGGAATTGACGGCGCCGAGAAAGGTGGAGCGGACCGGCATTCCGGCCAGCGGCGTCTAAGGCCAACGGAGTTCCCCTCCGTCTTCGGAGCGTGGAACTCCCGGCACAAAATCAATCGGCAGAGGTCTTTGCGGACAAAAGACCTCTCCCGTGACTGTTTCCGGCACTGTTTTACGGCAGCCGACTCGTGTAGCGAGGAACTTCATGACTGCTCTTGCCAGCGCAAAGGACACCGAAATGGTGGAAAACACAATTGGCGCCAGCCAGAACCGCGTGATCGATATTGAGAACCTCTCCCTGACCTTCGAAACCAACGACGGTCCGGTACATGCTCTCTCAGACATCGATCTGAAAATCGAGGAAGGCGACTTCGTTTCCTTCATCGGTCCTTCGGGCTGCGGCAAGACAACTTTGCTTCGTGTCATCGCTGATCTGGAAAAGCCAACGGCCGGCGCGATCACCGTCAATGGAGTTTCACCGGAAGAGGCAAGACTGAAGCGCGCTTATGGCTATGTGTTCCAGGCGGCAGCTCTCTACCCCTGGCGCTCCATTGCCAAGAACATTGCGCTTCCTCTTGAAATCATGGGTCTGTCGGGTGCGGAACAACAGCAACGCATCGCCAAGAACCTCGAGCTGGTGAACCTTGCCGGTTTTGAAAAGAAATATCCGTGGCAGCTTTCAGGCGGCATGCAGCAACGCGCCTCGATCGCGCGCGCCCTCGCCGTTGAACCCGACCTGCTCTTGATGGACGAACCGTTCGGCGCTTTGGACGAAATCGTGCGCGACCACTTGAACGAGCAACTTCTGCAGCTTTGGGCAAAGACCAACAAGACAGTCGTCTTCGTGACACACTCGATACCTGAAGCCGTTTTCCTCTCCACCAAGATCGTAGTCCTTTGCCCGCGTCCGGGCCGCATCTACGACGTCATCGAAAGCGATCTCCCGCGCGACAGAAATCTTGATATCCGGGAAACGCCGGAGTTCCTCAAGATCGCCCACCGGGTGCGCGACGGCCTGAGGGCGGGGCATTCCTATGAGGACTGATAAAAGAGGAGCCTACGAACGCGTTTCGCCCTGGATGAAGAGGTGCCGCGAAGGTGAAAGTGATATTTTTCTGAAACTTCCAAAGAATGAGAGCTTTCTCTACGGGGTCATTTTTGCTGCCTCGATCAGTCTAACTGCTTTGGTGTACACAGGTAATCTCGAATTCGCCGGGGGATCAAGGGCCAACATGGTCATGATCTTTTCGCCGTTAGTGGCCCTATTTGCTCTAATTAAGTTCCTGTGGAGCAAGTACGGCGAAACTGAGCTATGGCTCGGGACCAATCTCAAAAAGACACAAAGATGTTGGCCTGCGTACAAGTCCACGGAGACATGGAATTGGTTAGATATCCAGACCGTTTGGATAGACAAATTAGATGCGCATAAGGTTGACCAAACAAACAACTCAAGCAGAAAACTACTTTTTTCTTGCAATCGCAAGATCCAAAAGCTGATTGGAAATCTGAGTTTCGAAGAAGCAGAAATACTCCACGCATCAATCAACTCTCGTCTTGTCAGGGAGACGTCCACATGACTGACGCAACCCTTTCAAACAACCGCAGCCTAAGTCCCTTTGCCGGCCTCATGTCCGGAACGATTGGGCCGGTTATTGTCGTCGTCCTTGCGATCATCAGTCTCTGGTACATCGCTGCGGTTCTTCTGAATGCGCCATTTCAACAGGAGCTCTATGAGCGGGCGAACCGGACCGAAGTGCCGGTGACATTGTTCATAACTGACACGCTCGCGCAGGAACGTCCCGTCTTGCCAGCACCTCATCAGGTGATCATCGAGATCTGGAATACGACGATTGAAAAGAAGATCACGTCCAAACGGTCACTGATCTATCACACAGGCATTACGCTTTCGTCCACTCTGCTCGGCTTCCTGATCGGAACGACGCTCGGCATTCTCCTGGCTATCGGCATCGTCCATTCGCGGGTTCTCGACAAATCGCTGATGCCCTGGGTTATCTCGTCCCAGACGATCCCCATTCTGGCGATTGCACCAATGATCATCGTGGTCCTCAACGCAATCGGAGTCTCCGGGTTGTTGCCGAAGGCGATGATCTCGACCTATCTGTCGTTCTTTCCCGTAACGGTCGGCATGGTGAAGGGCCTCAGGTCACCTGAAGTCATTCATATGGATCTCATGCACACCTATTCGGCAACACGGATACAGGCCTTCTGGAAACTCCGTCTTCCATACGCGGTTCCATATCTCTTCACGTCCATGAAAATCGGCATGGCGGCGTCCCTGGTGGGAGCAATCGTCGGCGAGTTACCAACGGGCGCGGTTGCCGGACTGGGGGCCCGCCTTCTCGCAGGCTCCTATTACGGTCAGACCGTGCAGATCTGGTCCGCGCTTCTCATGGCAGCATTTCTCGCCGGTTCTCTCGTGGCCCTGATCGGCGTACTGGAAAAAATCACGCTGAAGCGCATGGGGATGGCACGATGACAACCACACCCGTTTCCAAACGTCGTCTGGACATGCCGGCCATGCTTGCCTGGTTTGTCGTCGCAATGGTCGTTGTCGGCCTGTTCAGCCCGATATTCAAACCGGATCTCGGCGTGATGGACGTTCCGCGGCTTTCGATCTGTCTTGTCATTCTAGCGATTGCAGGCGTTCGTTACGAGCTCGGCTTCATGCGCAACTGGATCGGCGACCTCATTCTGGGGCTGGTGACTGCGGTTGCCGCCTGGCTTCTGGTCAGCACCGTTTCGAACCATGTCGGTCAGGCCACGCTCGGCTTCTGGGCACTGGTCGTGGCCACCTGGGCCGCGTCCTGGCTCTTCGTGGAACGGCTGGCAATCTGGAAGAGCAAGTCCTTGCTTGCGATGCGGATCATCAACCTGGTTATTCCGGCACTCTTCGGTGTAACGGTCCTCGTTCTGTGGCAGATCGTCGTGACCGGTGCGGGCGTACCCAAGGTATTGCTGCCGGCGCCGTCGGAGATCTGGATCCGCCTTACTACGTCCGTTCCCACCCTATGGGCTGATTTCCAGCAAACGTTTCTGAAAGCGGTTCTCGCCGGTTACGTCATTGGATGCGGTTCGGCATTCCTAACTGCAATCCTGGTCGACAGGATACCCTTCCTGCGCAGGGGATTGCTGCCTATTGGCAATCTTGTCTCCGCCCTTCCAATCATCGGCGTGGCTCCGATCATGGTCATGTGGTTCGGTTTCGACTGGCCCTCCAAGGCTGCTGTCGTCATCATCATGACCTTCTTTCCTATGCTGGTGAACACGGTTTCAGGTCTTGCAGCTTCCGATACCATGCAGCGGGACCTGATGAGGACATACGCTTCCAGCTACTGGCAGACGCTTTTCAAACTGCGCTTGCCGATGGCAATGCCCTTCATTTTCAACGCCTTGAAAATCAACTCCACCCTTGCGTTGATTGGCGCCATCGTGGCGGAGTTCTTCGGCACTCCGATTGTCGGAATGGGGTTCAGGATCTCCACCGAAGTCGGCCGAATGAACGTGGACATGGTCTGGGCGGAGATTGCGGTCGCGGCCCTGGCAGGTTCCCTGTTCTACGGTGCTGTGGCATTGCTGGAACGTGCGGTCACCTTCTGGCATCCTTCTGTCAGAGGATAACCACAGGGCGCAATTACCGCCTTGTGACCGGCACATGATCATGCAATTTAGAGGCATCCCAATGGGGTGCCTCTTTCACTTTTGACAGGACGTTCCATGAAGCCCAGTCGCGAAATCTCCCGCCTCATCGAAATCATGGCCGCTTTGAGAACGCCGGTTACCGGTTGCCCCTGGGATCTGGAACAGAACTTCGAGACGATCGCCCCATACACGCTGGAGGAAGCCTACGAAGTTGCTGATGCTATAGCCCAGAACGATCTGGTCAATCTTCGCGAAGAACTTGGAGATCTCCTTCTGCAGGTCGTCTATCACGCGCGCATGGCTGAAGAAGAAGAGGCCTTCGACTTTGGTGACATCGTTGAAGGCATCACCAAAAAAATGATCCGTCGCCACCCTCATGTCTTTGGAGATGAGAACGGTGAGAAGGCGGAGCACGTCAAAGGCATCTGGGAACGGATCAAGGCAGAAGAAAAGGCGGAAAAAAAGGCCGAGAGAGATGCTCTCGGCATTTCGGAACGCCAAAAGGGCTATCTTGACGAGGTTCCATTCGCCTTCCCTGCTCTTCAGGAAGCCGACAAACTGCAACGCCGTGCATCAAAGGTCGGTTTCGACTGGAATGACGCGCGTCTTGTTCTGGCAAAGATCCGGGAAGAGACACATGAACTTGATGAAGAGCTTTCCAGGACCTCTCCAGACAAGAACCGTATCACCGATGAACTGGGCGACACACTCTTTGCCCTTGCCAATCTGGCGCGCCATCTCGACATCGATCCGGAAGAAGCCTTGCGCCGGACAAATCGCAAATTCCGTCGTCGGTTTTCAGCTATCGAGGAACATGCAGAGCGGATGGATACCACTCTGGAGGCAATGAACCTCGATGAAATGGAAAACGCATGGCAGGCCGCCAAATCTACCAAGGGTTGAATATAAGGTTGACCATGTAAAACTATGTATTCTTATACCTTTTCATTATTTGCAATAAGCTATCATTTCCATCACCATTGAAGGAGTTGCATTCCCTAGATGGGGATTTGAATGGTGCTGTTTCGAACACTCGCAAGCCTGATGACGCTGACCAGCGTCTCGCTGGATCCTGCAAAAGCCGAAACATGGAAAATTGCTGCACCGGAATGGCCGCCATACGCAAGTGCAACACTGGCAAAGAACGGCAAGGCAATTGCCGCGTTGAGGAACGCGCTTGCCAAGGCTGGCATCGACCTGAAAGTCGAGTTCATGCCGTGGACGCGAGCCCAGACCGTTGCTGGTTCACCAGACTATACCGGTTACTTTCCTGCCTGGCCGGAAGAAGTATTGGACGGCTTTACCGCATCCGATCCGGTTGCCTGGTCGATGGTTGGAATAGCGCAGCGCTCTGACACAACGATAGAATGGTCGACGCTGGAAGACCTGTTTCTCAACTACCGTGTCGGATTTGTGAAAACCTATGTATATCCATCCGACATGCAGCGACAGATCTACAGGTATTACGATCCCGATGACGGTGCCGAGAATGAGCAGGACCTTGCTCGTGTTCTTGCTGCCGGGCGTGTTGATGTGGCGCTGACAGACCCAATCGTCATGTTGCACACTGCCCAGGATCTATCTTTGGACGGTATCGATGAGACGGTGACGATCCTTCAGAGGCACCCGCTCGTTCTGGCATTCACAAAACATGGAAACTACGAAGACAAACTTCGTCTATTGAACGGCCTTCTTTCCGAAAACTCGATCACCGAAACCGCTTGTTGCAGAACCACTCAACCAACATCAGAAGTCCAACCTTCCGATTAGTCGGAGGTATCCTCACTGTTTTCATCTCCGGAAAGAATGAAGTTGGAAAACACAGTTCTGAACGGGCCACGCTGTTTATCTGAGACACGCACTTCAACGGTCACAAAGTCTTCTGCATCAACGCGTTCCAGCACTTCTGACAACTGGTACAGCTTCGCCAGCAACGCTCCCTCGTGAACCGGCACCCGAACGCTCAGGATGTCGTCGTGTTGCGCGATAAACGCGTCAATTCTTGACGATAGTTGATCAATACCTGCACCGGTCAGTGCGGACAATGCGATGGGTCCTTCCCCATCGGCTTCAGCAAGAAGCTTGTCCCTGTAGGCCGGATCAAGGCAATCGATCTTGTTCCAGACCTCAATGACCGGCGCACCTGTTTGAGCATCGACACCAAGGTCATCCAGTGTCTTTTTGACGTCTTCGGCCTGCGCATCAGAATCGGGATGCGAGATATCGCGCACATGCAGAATGAGGTCCGCCTCCAACACTTCTTCGAGTGTCGCCCGAAAAGCAGCCACAAGATGGGTCGGCAGGTCCGAAATGAATCCCACCGTGTCTGAGAGAATGACCTCCTTGCCGTGAGGCAGTGTTACCTTCCGCAACGTGGGATCCAACGTTGCGAACAAGAGGTCTTTCGCAAAGACGTCAGACTCGGTCAACCGATTGAAAAGAGTGGATTTCCCGGCATTGGTATAGCCCACCAGTGCCACCACCGGCTGCGGAATTTTCTTGCGTTTCTTCCGGTGCAGGTCTCGCGTACGTCGAACACCTTCTAATTGCTTTTGAAGAGCAATGATGCGGTCCTGAATCTGGCGTCGGTCCGCCTCGATCTGGGTTTCACCGGGTCCACCCATGAAGCCCGCACCGCCACGCTGTCTTTCAAGGTGCGTCCAGGAACGAACCAATCGGCTCTTTTGCCAGGTGAGATGCGCAAGATCGACCTGCAGTCGGCCTTCCTTGGTTCTCGCCCTGTCTCCAAAAATTTCAAGAATGAGACCGGTACGGTCAATCACCTTGGTCTTGAGACGTCGTTCGAGGTTTCGTTGCTGGACAGGGGTCAAGGGATGATCGATCACCACAAGATCGAGATCTTCACTGGCGACAATACCAGCGATTTCAGAGACTTTGCCATCTCCAAACAGGGTCGCGGGTTTGGGATTGTTGACGCGCACAATACCTGAGTGGGCAATATTCAGATTGATGGCTGCGCTGAGGCCAATGGCTTCTTCGAGGCGCGCCTCAGGACTGCGGTTGCCACGCAGTTCCTGTTGGCTACCGTCTCCACGGAACTGGAGCACGGGCTCAAGTATCATCGAACGAAAGCGCTGGGGCAGACGGTCTACCCCAGTATCTCTTGTTCGAAGCGTTTTCTGACCTAGCTCTTCAGCACCGTTTGATTTTGAAAAGTCGTCCGCGCGAGACTTCGGTTTCAATCAGCTAGCCTTTTCCGCGTTTTCCTCAGCCTGATCGAACAGTTGAACAGGTCCGTTTGGCATAATTGTGGAAATCGCATGCTTGTATACGAGCTGGGAATGACCGTCGCGCCGTAGCAGAACACAGAAATTGTCAAACCAGGTCACGACACCCTGCAACTTCACACCATTGATGAGAAAAATTGTCAGAGGAGTTTTTTGTTTGCGAACGTGATTAAGGAAAGTGTCTTGGAGATTTTGTGCGCGCTCAGCCATCAGTTTTTTTTTCCTATTTGTTCCGGATGCGGCCGAGCATCCGGCGTTTCAGCAGCTTACCGTCAAAAGCCGTTCTATTTCAAACGCTAAGCATTGACGCTCTGCTCGCTCTTTATATTGCCCACCAAAAAGAGCTGTCTGCCCCAGCTCCACATATTGTCTCATTATCCGGGCCTGACAAGGCCAATCGAATCATACCGCCCGCAAATCAGTAGCAGTATGGAACAATTCACGCAATCGGGTAGCAACCGAACCGGGATGCCCGTTGCCGATCGTCTTCCCGTCCAGGCGCGTCACCGGCATCACCAGTGTGGATGCCGCGGTGACGAACGCTTCCCTGGCTTCCCGGGCCTCATCCAGACTAAACGGCCTTTCCTCAAAGGTCAGCCCTTCCTTTTGGACCAGGTCAAGAACGACCGCACGGGTAATTCCACGCAATATACCGCTTTCAGCCGGACGCGTGACAAGGACGCCGTCCTTGGTGACGATCCAGGCATTGGTTGAACCGCCTTCGGTCACATTTCCGTCCGCATCCAGATACCATGCTTCCTTGCCGCCGTTCTCCTTGGCATTTTGCTTGGCAAGCACATTCGGCAGCAACGCGATGGTTTTGATATCCACCCGTGGCCAGCGATTTTCCGGATAGGTTACGACCGAAATACCTTTTTCGGCCTGAGCTTCAGCCGCTTTCGGGCTGGTGGAACGGGCAGTCACGACAATTGACGGCGCCACATCTTCAGGCGGAAAAAAATGATCCCGGCGTGAAACACCACGCGTTACCTGAACATAGACCAGACCATCACGAACCCTGTTGCGGCGGGTAACTTCGCGCAACACGAACTCGACCGCAGACCTTGTCATCGGCCAGTCGATGCGCAGCTCGTTGAGCGACCGGTCAAGCCGGTCCAGGTGCCGTGGCATGTCGACAATCTTGTTCTGCCAGACCTCACAGACCTCATAGACTCCGTCCGCGAACTGGTAGCCTCGGTCTTCAACGTGTACCGCAGCATCAGCATGACGTACGTACTGGCCGTTTACATAGGCAATCCGGCTCATGGCCCCTCCAGAACAAGCACAATGGAATTAAACCGATTGGTATTGCGGGCAGTTTTGACCTTTCGGTCTGGCAATTGCAAGGCCTGAAAATGCTCAGGCAGCCTCAAAAGAAGTCAAGGCTGACCCGAAACATTTGTTCTACCTGCCGCACTCTGTTTGCCACAGCAAAAATGACGATGCGGTCCTGCGCCTGAATCTGCAGATCACCGTTCGGTGTCAGCACTTCGCCATTGCGAAAGACCGCGCCAACACGGATTCCCGACGGCAGATCGATCACGCGAAGCGGTTTTCCGACCAGAGGCGAAGTATCCAGGGCTTCTGCTTCCACGATCTCGGCGGCACCGTTTTGCAGCGAATGGACACCGCGAATTCGGCCCCGGCGCACATGCTGCAGTATCCTGGAGATGGTCACGGCACGTGGATTGATAAACGCATCGATCCCCAGGGCATTTGCAAATGCCGGATAACTCGGATTGTTGAGCAGAGACAGCGAACGCTTACACCCGAGTTTCTTGGCCATGACGGAAGACAGGATGTTGACTTCGTCTTCGTTGGTCAGCGCCACCATGGTATCTGCGTCGCCGGCATCCGCTTCGTTCAGGATGATCTGATCAAGCGCACTGCCGTGTAGGATAACCGACCTCTTCAGATCGTCTGCAACGGCCATCGCCCGCTCGCGCGAAGCTTCAATCAGCTTGATCTTGGTGCCGGTCTGCCGCTTTTCCAACGCCTTGGCCACATAGAGACCAATGTTGCCGCCGCCGGCAATCACCACCTTGGCGGCCTCCGGCTCCTCGTGACCAAAGATTCCAAGCGTCCTGCGCACTTGATCGCGACGTGCAACCACATACGCCAGATCGCCCGTCAGGATCGAGTCGCTGCTTTTGGGAACAAACAAAGTGTTGTTTCGATAGAGCCCGACCACCACTGCTCCAAGGTCCGGAAACAATTCCGTCAACTGGCGCAAAGGCGTATCAACGACCGGACAGTCTTCCTCGCACATGATGCCGACAACAACCACATGATCGTCTGCAAAGCGGACCGTTTCGACGGCACCTGGCAAGGCAAGTCGCCGCAAAACCATTTCCCCGACTTCGATTTCCGGAGAAATGATCACGTCGATCGGCATGTTTTCGCGCGAGAAGAGATTGCGCCAATGCCCCTGCAGATATGACTGCGCGCGAATCCGGGCGACCTTCGTCGGAACGTTGAACAGAGAATGCGCGACCTGACACGCCACCATGTTCACTTCGTCATAAAGGGTCACGGCAACAATCATGTCCGCTTCTTCTGCCCCTGCCTGAGCAAGAACATCGGGATGAGCTCCGTGCCCGACAAACCCGCGAACGTCCAGCTGATCACCAATCGCATTGATCAGCTGTGGCGAGGAATCGATCACGGAAACATCGTTCTGTTCCGCAGCAAGGCGTTCGGCAATGCCGTATCCCACCTGACCGGCGCCACAAATGACGATTTTCATGGAAAGGCCCCTTTACCGCTTCCTTATTCAGTCCCAGACCGCACCGACCTCAGGTCATGCCCAGTGTTTTCAACTTGCGGTGCAGCGCAGACCTTTCCATACCGACAAATTCCGCTGTTCGCGAGATGTTGCCGTCAAATCTCTTGATCTGAGCCTGAAGATATTCACGTTCGAAGATTTCCCTGGCTTCACGCAGAGGTACCGACATGAGATGCTCGCCGGTGCCCGACGTCGGCAAATTCGGCAGAGTTTCTCCGATTTCCGCTGGCAAAAGGTCCGCCGTAATCGTGCTGTCCGGATCGCCCCGGCTGAGAATCAGGAGCCGTTCCACATTGTTTCTGAGCTGACGCACATTCCCCGGCCAATCGTGTGTCTGGAGAACGGCCATCGCATCATCGCCAATCGGGCGGAGCGGAATACCGGACGCTGCTGAAATCTGTTCCATGAAATGATGCACCAGAACCGGAATGTCCTCGCGGCGCTCCGCAAGCCCGGGAACCCTCAACGGCACGACGCTCAGGCGGTGGTAAAGGTCTTGCCGGAAAAGGCCTGAGGCGATGTGTTCTTCAAGGTTCTTCGATGTCGACGACAGGATGCGAATATCCACCTGGACTTTCTGCGTGCCACCAACGCGAGAGAAACTCTGCTCCACCAGAACCCGCAGGATCTTGCCTTGCGTTTCAGCGGGCATGTCAGCCACTTCATCAAGATAAAGAGTGCCGCCGTGAGCTTCCTCCAGCGCTCCGATTTTCCTCAGGTTTCCGTTCTCGTCCTCGATGCCGAAGAGTTCTTCTTCCATGCGCGAGGGCGTTATCGTTGCCGCATTCAAAACGACAAACGGGCTTTTTGCGCGCGGAGACATGTCATGGATCATTCGGGCCGCACGTTCCTTGCCCGCGCCGGAAGGGCCGACAATCAAAATCCGGCTATTCGTCCCCGCGATCTTCTGGATGGTCTGCCGCAGGTTATGAGCGGCGGAAGACCCTCCAATAATGTCGCTGGTTTCCCCGCTTCGTTGCTTGAGATCACGGATCTCCCGCTTGAGACTGGAAGCTTCCAGAGCGCGCTCGACGATCAGGATCAACCGGTCAGCCTTGAACGGCTTTTCGATGTAATCATAAGCGCCACGCTTGATGGCAGAGACAGCTGTCTCGATGTTGCCGTGACCCGAGATGATAACTACCGGCAGATCCGGGTCGGTTTCCTTGAGCACATCCAGAAGCGCGAGTCCGTCAAGGCGGCTCCCCTGAAGCCAGATATCCAGGACGACAAGGGAAGGCTTTCTCTCTTTGACGGCAGCAAGTGCGCTGTCTGAATCATGGGCTGTTCTGGTTCCGTATCCATCGTCATCCAGAATACCGGCGATCATCTCGCGAATATCGGTTTCGTCATCTACGACAAGAATGTCATGCGCCATGGCTAGTCACTGCTTGGTCTTGTTGATCGGTATCCTCTTCGGCATCGGCATGGGCAGCCAATGTCAATCGAACCAGGGTTCCCGTATCATCAGGGTTTGATTTAGGGGCGTCGAGCAATTCGATACCGCCCCCGTGGTCTTCCAGGATTTTGCGTACAATTGCGAGACCGAGGCCTGTCCCCTTCTCCCGCGTCGTCATGTAGGGCTCGAGCAATCTGCTGCGATTTTCCTCAGGCAGGCCAATGCCGTTATCAATCACGTCGATCACGACACGACCGGCCCCATCTTCACCGCCGTTGTGCAGGCGCACAGTGACCCTGCCTTTTGGCAAATCGTCTCCGCTTCTTGCGGCCACCGCTTCGGTTGCGTTCTTGACCACATTGGTCAACGCCTGACCGACCAACCGGGCGTCAAACACCGCCTTCACCGCCGTTTCGGGAACTTCTGCGGTAACGCTGATTTCAGGGTTGGCGACCGATTGCATGAAGGCGGCATCACGGACCGCCTCACGCAGATCGCCAAGAGACTTCGTCGGCTTGCGCATACGCGCGAAGGAAGAGAATTCATCGACCATCTGTCCGATGTCACCGACCTGACGGACGATTGTGTCAATACATTGATCGAAAACCTCACGGTCTTCCTGAATCCGCTTTCCGTATCTGCGGCGAATGCGCTCTGCTGAAAGCTGGATCGGCGTCAGCGGATTCTTGATTTCATGCGCGATGCGCCGTGCAACATCGGCCCAGGCGGAATTTCGCTGAGCCGACACAAGATCCGTGATGTCGTCAAGCGTTACCACGAAACCGTGTTCCCGGCGGGTGGACTGCTCGCTGGTAATTCGAACATTGATGGTGCGCAACCGGCCGCCGCGCGTGATTTCAATCTGAGTTTCCGGCAGCCGTTCATTGTCGTTCTTGAGCGCGTCGGAAATACACTCTTGAAGTTCAGGCACGACTTCGACAAGAGGCTTGTTCAGAATCTGGACTTCATCCAGTTGCAGCAACTCCAGCGCCGAAAGATTGATCAGCATGATGGATGCTTCGTCATCCACACCGATAACGCCAGTAGAAACGCCAGAGAGAACGGCCTCATTGAACCGTCTGCGTCGATCAATCTGTTCGTTGGCAGCAAGCAGGGCGTCCCGTTGGCCAAGCAACTGACCTGTCATCTTGTTGAAGGTAGTCCCCAGATTGGCGAGATCGCCGCCGGACTTTTCGGTTTTGACCTTTACAGCAAGATTTCCCTTCGCAACTTCGTCTGCTGCTGAAATGAGAGTTCTGATGGGTGACACAAGACGGTTCGCAAAGCCGAAGCCAATCCAGATGGCCGACAGCAAAAGCACCAAAGCAACACCAAGATAAACCAGCGCAAACGCCACTTGAACGCCAAAGCGGCTGTTCTCCATCTGTTGGTATTGCGAGGCCCCGGTTTCCGCCAGGCGCAGATATTCAACCACCCGCGGGTCGATGGCGCGCACGGCATAGAGATAGAAATCATCATAGGCCGACAGCTTCATGATCCCGCCGACAATATTGGAACTTCCGGGCGCAATCAGGATCGGATCCCCGGATTTTGCTTTGAAAAAACTATCCGCCGGCGGAAGCGGTATTTCGGCGTTGGGATCCAGTATGACCCGCGTAACCACATCGCCGTTGCCATTGAGGATGAACGCACCAAGAATACCGCGCAGTGAGACCTGGGTTGCAAAGAACTGGTCGAACCGGGACGGTTCGAATTCATAGACAGCCTTGGCGCGATCGATATCGTTTGTCATGGCGATAAGATCGCCGCGCAGAACTCTTGCATGCTCCTGCAGGTAGGCCTGAGCCACGGTCAATGCATTATCGATAATCTGTCTTGTGCGATCCTCAAACCACCGGTCGAGACCACGATCAAGCGTTACCGCAGCAAGAATAGCCATCAAAACGGCCGGTACGGCTGCGACAAGGCTGAACAGAGCCACAACACGGACATGAAGTCGCGCAGCTGCACGTCCTCGCCGCCTGGCCTGCCAAAGTTTGTAGATCTCAAGAGAAATGACGCCAAGAAGGACAGCTGCGAGTGCCCCATTGATCGTCATCGCGGTCATGATGACCTCACGTGTCGGATCAATGGACGTCAACCCCATGAGGATTGCAAAGGTCACTGCAATCGAGACCAGCGCGACGACCATGATCGCCAGCCCCACCCTGCGCCATAGCCGACCGGAAGAACTCGATTGCGCCACGGATTGCTGTACAGTTTCCAGTATCATTCAGCCTCAAAATGCCAGCGTCTCGTTGCTTGGGCTGGCCTATCAAAAAGTTTGAGGCAAACTTATCACACAATGTTGCGAAATTGCGACAGACTTCAGATCGACTGAAATTTTGTGGTGGACGAGCGGAAATCGCTGGCAAACACAGCACATTCCGGCGAGCAAATATCTTCGTAGAACCACTGATTGTATCGCACAATCAGCGGCGCCTCATTGGCTAAACGAGAATCGAGGCAAGACACTCCTATTGCGCGAATTAAGTTCTGAAGCTAATCCCGCTCCTTGACACAACATGCGTTAAGCGGCGCTGGCAGTCACGAGTCACAAGCCGAATTTCGAACCAGGTTCAAAAGAAAATGCAATGGATACTGCAGGAATTTGAGGACACTGCCAAACTTGCCGATGCGCTTGAACGGCTCGAGATTCCCTTCACGCTTCACAAAGTTGTTCCCTTTGTTGGAGACCTTTTGCCTGCGCCCCACATCGAAAACCCCAACTCGGTCGTAATGTTCGGCGCCTATACTCTTTGGAGGTACGCGGCAAAGAAGAAACTTCACCCAGGCGTCTTCAAAATCACCCCATTCATCAATGAAGAGCCTTGGCACCCCTACCTTCTGAACGGACCAGGAGCCCTCATTATTTTGCTGCGTGATATCCCGGAGAAACTCGAAACCAATGAAAGGGAATGGTTTCTCCGCCCGGTAGATGACAGCAAGGAAGAGCCTGGCAATGTCAAATCAGCAAGTGACATCGTCAGAATGGCAGAGCGTGTCCTTGCTCTCAAAGAGGACGACATTCCCAGAGGATCGCTTCGTCACGACACGATGTTAATGCTGACCGAACCAGTTTCAATTTTGAAAGAATGGCGGGTCTGGATCGTTAACCAGACGATCGTCACCTATTCCCTTTACAAGGAAGGCAGCCGCGTTGTGTACCGGTCTGAAATCGACGATGACGCGCTTGAGTTTGCTCGACAGATGGTTCAACTGAACCCTGACTACTCACCGGCCTACGTAATGGACATCTGCAGGACTGCCGACGGATTGAGGCTGCTGGAAACAAACTGCATCAATGCCGCCGGGTTCTATGCTGCAGATACGACAGAGCTTGTGAAGGCAATCGAAAAGCTGGAAACAAACTAGCCAGGCTTAGGAACTCTCAATTTTGTCATACGTGCGGCCAAGAACTTACCTGGCCGAACGCATCACCTGAATATCCAGATCCCGGATCTTCTTGCGCAACGTATTGCGATTTACGCCCAGAAGCTCTGCAGCTTTGATCTGGTTCCCACGTGTAGCTGCCAAGGCGGCACTGATCAACGGATATTCCACTTCCCGCAAGATTCGGTGATAAAGGCCGGGTGGCGGCAGCGCTTCTCCAAATGTGTCGAAATAGCCGGAGAGATACCGTTCCACCGATCCGCCGAGATTTATGTTCTCAGCTGCCTCTTCCTCTATCTGCGCAACAGTCGGCTGATTGAGTTCATTCTCCAGAAGCAGTTCTGTAATGACATCCTGCGGATAGAGCGCGGCGAGCCGACGAACCAGGTTTTCGAGTTCCCTGACATTGCCAGGCCACCGGTATCGCCGCAGCAGATTGAGGGCACCCTGGTCAATCTGCTTGGCAGGCAATCCCTCTTTTTCAACCATTGAGAAGAAGTGCCGAACAAGATCGGGAATGTCTTCTACGCGCTCGCGCAGCGGTGGCAATCGGATCGGCACCACATTCAGGCGGAAATACAAGTCTTCTCGGAACAGCCCCTGATTGATCAGGTGGCGCAAATCCTTGTTTGTGGCCGCAATGATGCGCACATCCGTCTTGATCGGTGTACGTCCGCCAACGGTCGTGTATTCACCCTGCTGCAGAACACGCAGCAAACGCGTTTGCGCTTCCATCGGCATGTCGCCGATTTCGTCCAGAAACAACGTTCCACCATCAGCCTGTTCAAACCGGCCAGAACTTCTGTTCTGGGCACCTGTAAAGGCACCCTTCTCGTGGCCGAACAGCTCTGCTTCGATCAAGTCACGGGGGATTGCCGCCATGTTGATGGCGACAAACGGTCCATTCCGCCTCTTTCCGTAGTCGTGAAGCGCGCGCGCAACCAGTTCCTTACCGGTTCCGGACTCGCCATTGATCATGACCGTGAGGTCAGTCTGCATCAACCTGGCAAGAACGCGATAGATCTCCTGCATGGCAGGTGAGCGTCCGACGAGCGGCATCCCCTCGCCTGCATCTTCAAGGTCGAGCGCCGGTCGCTTCTTGGGCTCCTCAAGCGCACGTTGAACAATACTCGTCAGTTCTTTCAGGTCGAAGGGTTTCGGCAGGTATTCATATGCCCCCTTCTCGGAAGCCTTGATCGCCGTCATGAAGGTGTTCTGCGCACTCATGACAAGAACGGGAAGATCCGGCCGCATCTTTTTCATTCGCGGCAGAACGTCGAATATGTTCTCGTCCGGCATCACCACGTCGGTAATCACCAGATCACCGTCTCCAGACGACACCCAACGCCACAACGTTGATGCATTCGACGTCAGGCGGACTGTGTAACCGGCCCGTGAAAGTGCCTGGTTGAGAACGGTGCGGATCGCTGCATCATCGTCCGCTACGAGAATTGTACCTGTCGGCATGGTCAAAGGATTCCCTTTCTCGTCCCGTCGATTTGCACTTCGTCACCGCCTGTAAAAGCAGGCATCAGGATGCGGAAAACAGTTTTTTGGCGCCGGCTGTCACATTCGATGACACCGCCATGATCGCCAATGATTTTTGCAACAAGCGCCAGTCCCAGTCCCGAGCCATTGGTCTTGGTGGTGATGAATGGCTCGAACAGGTGCGGCATCAGATCGTCAGGCACGCCCGGACCGTTGTCTTCAACGCAGAATTCAAGTGGGAGGCTGACCCGCTCATCCGTCCCCGGGACGGACAATCTCACGCCAGGCCTGAACGCGGTCGATATGCGGATTTCGCCATCCGGATCATCTCCGATTGCCTCGCTGGCGTTCTTCACGAGATTCAGGAATACCTGAATGAGCTGGTCCTTGTTGGCAAACACCGGCGGCAAAGACGGATCATAGATCTCGACAATACGTTTTCCGCGCGCAAAACCGCTGTCGGACAAGCGCTTTACGTGATCCAGAACAATGTGGATGTTGACGGGTTCACGTTCGATTGGCCGCTCATCGGAGAACACCTCCATCCGGTCGACCAATTTAACGATGCGGTCGGTTTCATCCATTATCAACCGGGTCAGGGCTCTGTCTTCACTCGGAACGGATTGCTCCAGCAACTGCCCCGCACCTCGAATTCCAGATAGCGGGTTTTTGATTTCGTGGGCGAGCATCGCCGCAAGTCCGGTAACGGTACGCGCGGCCCCTCTGGAAGTCAGCTGACGGTCGATTTTTTCAGCCATCGTGCGCTCCTGGAACATCAACACAACAGCACCGGGTCTGTCAGAAACAGGGGCGGCGTTGATGTCAACCACTCGCGGCGCCCCAATCCTCGGTGAGCCGATATCCACCTTGTATTCGTTTACAGGAGCGGCCCGTTCGCGCACTTGCTCAATCAGGGTGAGAAGCGGACTTCCGAAAGGCACAAAATCGCTGATCGGGTGACGGCGAAGGACCGAAACGCTTGAACGCATGAAGATCTCGGCAGCCATGTTCGCTGATTCAATCACACCGTCAGGAGCGACAAGAAGCACAGGGTGCGGAAGCGCATCCAGAATTGCAGGGCCATCGCTGGCAAGCGCGGCCGTTCGGCCTGTCGCGGAATCGTGGTCCGTCACGCAGCTGTCCGTTCGTTTGAAGAAGAAAACCATTCCGTCGCGAGCCGAAGAACCTCGGATGGGTTCCTCGAGGTCATGAGCGTCTTTTTGATCGCCTCGGAATGCTCCGGCGCAGCGTCGGCACTGGCTACATCCATGTACCAGCCGAGGTGTTTGCGCGCGATCCGTACGCCTGCCATCTCACCATAGTGCTCAAGAATGGCTTCATAGTGCTCCGCGACGAGCTCAGCCAGCTCCTGGCCATAAGGTGCACTCAACGCCTCTCCCGTCACCAGAAAGTGCCCAACATGACCAGGCAACCATGGCTTTCCGTACGCCCCTCTCCCGATCATCACGCCATCAGCACCAGAGGCCGCAAGCATACGCTGTGCATCCTCAACACCCTTGCAATCGCCGTTTGCAATCAGCGGCACGGATATGACGTCCTTGACGCGAGAAATCGCCTGCCAATCGGCTGTCCCTTTGTAAAACTGGCAACGGGTACGGCCGTGAACCGTTATCAGCTGCACGCCTGCGTCCTCAGCCCTTCTGGCAAGTTCGGGTGCGTTCAGCGATTTGTCGTCCCAACCGAGACGCATTTTCAAGGTCACCGGCACATCAACCGCGGCAACAGTTGCTTCAATCAGGGTGAGCGCGTGGTCAAGATCCCGCATCAACGCAGAACCGGAGTAGCCGGACGTAACCTTCTTTGCCGGACAGCCCATGTTGATATCAATAATGTCCGCACCGAGACCCGCAATTACCTTTGCGGCCTCCCCCATCCATCGTGCCTCGCGCCCTGCAAGCTGCACAACATGCAACCCCTTGTCCTGCGCCTCGGCACGCATCTGTGTTTCAGCATCACCTTTGACGAAAGACTCGCTGGCAACCATCTCGCTTACGACCATGCCTGCGCCGAAACGCGCCGCGAGCCGCCGAAACGGCAGATCAGTCACACCGGACATGGGCGCCAAGACTGCTGGATTGGTCAGGGCTTGCTGCCCGATTGAAATTTTATTCTTCAGCGGAGACACAAGACTCTCTTGCCTGCTCAATGGATGTGCATTTTGTAATCTGCCTATATTGTAGACATATTCCGCAATGCAACAAGTCTAAATTTGCGGACTGGACAACTTCTTCGCTAAAGACCAACAGCAACGAGAATTGGCGCAGGTATCTAGGAGTTCATTGTTCATGGCGAAAACGGCGGCAGCCCTGGTTGTTGCAGCGGGTCGCGGCACTCGACTGTCTGGTCCTGACAACAAGCAGCCCAAGCAATACCGCTTGTTGGCCGGACAACCGGTGCTGACACATACACTGAACGCTCTTGCTAAGCATCCCCGGATTTCCAGCATCGTCACCGTGATTCACCCAGATGATATGGCTCTCTATCGCGATGCTGTTGCTTCTCTTTCTGGAAGTTGTGCAAAAAAGCTGCACACAGAAGTTTTTGGCGGCGATACGCGCCAAAAATCTGTTGTAGAGGGATTGCGGGCGTTGGCTGGTACAAACTGCGACTACGTACTTATCCATGACGCAGCTCGCCCTTTCGTGACCACCGATATAGTCGACAGATTATTGTCTTCACTCGACTCTGGCGCAGACGGAGCCCTTGCTGCATCTCAGGTAGTCGACACTTTGAAAAAGTCTCAAGGCGACGGCAAACCGCTGGCAACGGTCGACCGAGCCGGCTTCTGGGCTGCGCAGACCCCTCAGGCTTTTCCGCTCGAACGCATACTCGACGCTCACGAAAGAGCCGCAAGTCAGCACAGGCATGACTTCACGGATGACACAAGTCTCGCCGAATGGGACAGCATGACCATTCAGCTGTGCGACGGGGATCCGGTAAACTTCAAAATAACAACAATGGCCGACCTGAAACGCGCCGAACAACAGGCTAAGATCCAAGGTATGTCTGATTTCACATCCGTAAAAACACCGCTATCGCAACTCCACGACATCAGAACCGGCATCGGTTACGACGTACATGCCTTTGATGAAGGAGAAACGGTTATTCTGGGCGGAGCCGAAATTCCACATTCTCGAAAACTAAAGGGACACTCGGACGCTGACGTCGTCCTGCATGCTATTACGGATGCAACGCTTGGAGCTATCGGCGACGGAGACATCGGTCAGCATTTTCCTCCCAGTGACCAGCAATGGAAAGGCGCGTCCTCTGACCGTTTCCAGCAAGACGCTATGCGCCGAGTTACTGACCTGGGCGGACGTATCGCTCACATCGACGTCACCATCGTGTGCGAGGAGCCCAAGATCGGTCCACACCGCGACCGGATTCGAAAGTCGATCGCCCAAATTTGCGATATCCTGGAATCCAGGGTCTCCGTAAAGGCAACCACATCGGAAAGACTGGGATTCACCGGCCGCAAGGAAGGGATTGCCACTCTTGCCACCGTGACTGTTCGCCTGCCACTTCCAGAAGACGAATGAACCAATCCATGAACGAAAAGTCCCCGCAAAGTTTCGACGATCTTGCCCCCTTGGCCGCACTCGTTATTGAAAAACTGAAGTCCAAGGGAATGATGGTTGCCACAGCAGAATCTTGCACAGGCGGCCTCATCTGCGGCGCGTTGACTGAAATATCCGGCTCCTCGGCAGTGGTCGATCGCGGGTTTGTCACCTATTCAAACGAAGCCAAATCTGAGCTTCTTGGCGTGTCTCCCGAACTTATTCAGGGCGTTGGTGCCGTCAGCAGAGAAGTCGCAATCGCAATGGCAGAAGGCGCTCTCGCCCGCTCCAACGCAGAAATCGCGGTTTCCGTCACCGGAATTGCCGGCCCTGGTGGAGGAAGTGCTGAAAAACCGGTGGGCACGGTTCATTTGGCTATCGCCTGTACACATCGGAAAACCGAACACAAACATTGCAGTTTCGGTGACCAAAGTCGGCAAGCCATTCGATTGGAAACCGTGCAGACCGCATTCACCTCAATTCTAAATGCTCTTTCTGAAGTAAGCGGTCATTAACGCTCCTTCGACTTCGAACTGGGTTTCGCAATCGGTCAACAGTATAGAGAGGATACATTGACCTAAACGGAATGCCAGTATCTACATGAAGACATTCTCAGCGCTTCTGATCGCCCTGATGTTGACGGGCGGATCAGCGAATGCGGGCACAATTCCTCAGCCCGGCGATTTTTATCTGATTTCCCGTGACAACGCCGGCGTCTTTGTTGGTAGCCACAAATTGTTCGTGGATCGGTCCAACGGTCTCTCGGAGGTCTCTTATTGCGATCGCAACTACTTCGTTCGCGCACAGTCAGTTGCCTGGACGCAACTTGAAAGCGAACGAGGAAACACGGTGCGCATTGAGTACAATTTCGGCAAGGGCTGGCGTCCAATCTGCCTTGAACCCGAAAGTCAGGTCACGTTGCTCGACCTTGGCATTACGATGAGCGCGGAAGACATTCTCTCGGGAGCAGATGATGAAGAAGCCCCCAAGAGTCGTTTGTCGGCAATTGGGGCGGTCTTTCAGGCCAAGGGAACAAAGAACGCCAACAGCAGTTTTCACACTCGATGACAAAAGACTGAGAGTGTACTGCCACTCCCCCTACTGGAGAAACAGAAAAACATAAGCTTTTAATAAAACACCACTGCCAGCAAAAATACATTTTACAAAAACAAGCGTTAGAACATCAGCTGGCCAGAAAAAACCGTGAAATGATTTCGCGGCCGGGAACCAGGATATGTCAGTCCAAAACTTGCTCATCGCTGCGAGTACAATTGTCTTAGCATCAACAGACGCGTTTGCGGGCAGTGAACTCCCGCAAGCCGGCGATACCTACATCATCTCGAGAGATGGCAATCGGGTGTTTCGAGGCTCACACAGGATCTACAACCGAAGAGCCGACGGCTTGGTGGAAGTTCAGTACTGCGGGCGATCCTATTGGGTCCGGTACGCCACTGTCGCCTGGACACAGCTTGAAGTCGAACAGGATTTCGCTGTGCGGGTTGAATACAATTGGGGCAAAGGCTGGCGGCCAATCTGCAACCATCCTGAGGAACAGGTTTCGTTGAAGGATCTCGGAGTTTCGGAGGATCCCAGGGTGGTTGTCCAAAACGACGGGGCTTCCGTTCAACGGGTCAATCGATTTGCAGCAATCCGTGAATCCTTTCGGCCAGGCAGCGGTGATGACGCCGCCCAATCATTCCATTCAAAGTAATAAACACCGCCAAGCCATAGTAAGGCTTGGGTAAGCAAGACAATGTAATTTCAAAAGAGGCTGGGTAGCTAGAACGCGTAGCATAAGGAATATGGTCATGAAGCGCTCTTTGGCGTGCCTGACGGCATCTGCGATCGGCGTCCTGGCTCTCACGAGCTCATCCCTTGCCCAGGGTGACTTCTATATCCGCTCCCAGTACTCAAACGGCACCTTTACAGGTTTCCACGAGATCCTGACCTCTCCCGAAGACGGCTATTATGAGGCCCGCTACTGCGATCGGACATTCTTTGTTTCTTCAAACACGGTTATCTGGACCGAAGAACAGAATGCAGCTGGTCGCACACTTATTCTGGAAGAGAACAAGGGCTCTAGCCGCAGGGTCGTGTGTGCGGACAATAATGCATTTGCCACCCTCGATGACCTGGGACTGAAACCCAAGGAAGTCGAGAAGATAAGGCAACGAAACGAACCACTCGACATGAAATCCAGCCGCATCCAGACCATTCGCGACGCGTTCAAGCAGTTCAAATAAAGAGATCGAAGACGATTAGGTCCCGTAGACCTGATCGGCCCGTGCTTCAAACGCGCTGGAAAATTTCCGGAACGCCTTGTCGAACATGACGCCCATCAGGGAGCCAAGCGTGCGGCTGCGGAACTCGTAGGAAATGTAAAAGCCGACAGAGCAGGAACTCTCGCTTACTTCCTCAAAGGTCCATTTGTTTTCAAGATGCTTGAAAGGTCCATCGAGATATTCAACCAGAATCGTCCGCTCATCGGGTCTCAGTTCCACCCTGCTGGTGAATGTTTCCTTGAAAAGCTTGTAGGCGACAGTCATGTCGGCGACCAGCACCGTTCGCCCGTCTTCCAGCTCCTTGCGACCGCGCACATGAAGATCCTGGCAAAGTGGTACGAACTTTGGATACTGCTCAACGTCGGCGACAAGGCGGAACATGTCTTCCGCATTGTGCTTGACTTCATGGACAGAGGAAAAACTGGGCATGCAGTTAATCTGATCCTGTTCCGGTTAAATATCGTTTTCGTCAGTGACCAAGTCTGGATTTTCTGGCCGCTTTCAAATCCGCAAAATCTTCGCCTGCGTGGTGCGACGAGCGCGTCAACGGGCTCGCCGATACCTTCAGGAAACCCTTGGCATATGCAATACGCTCATATCCCTTGAACTCTTCCGGAGTGACAAAAGACATGACCGGATGGTGCTTCTTGGACGGCTGCAGGTATTGACCGACCGTCAGGAAATCAACATCCGCGGCCCTCAAGTCGTCCATCAGCTGAAGCACTTCATTACGCACTTCGCCCAAGCCAACCATAATACCGGACTTGGTGAACATTTCCGGATCAAGTTCCTTCACCTTCTGTAAAAGGCGGATCGAATGGAAGTAACGAGCTCCCGGCCGCACAGTCAGATACTTGGAAGGAACCGTTTCAAGGTTGTGATTGAAAACGTCGGGTCTGGCTTCAACCACGATTTCCAATGCGCCATCCTTGCGCAGAAAATCAGGTGTCAGCACTTCGATCGTAGTGGTCGGCGATGTCGCTCTGATCGCATTGATGACATCGGCGAAGTGCCGGGCACCACCATCATCAAGATCGTCACGGTCAACCGAGGTGATCACAACATGCTCGAGCCCCATGGCAGCAACAGCATCTGCGACCCCTTGAGCCTCTTTGGGATCAATTGGACCCGGCATGCCCGTGCGTACATTGCAAAAGGCACATGCGCGCGTGCAGGTGTCACCCAGGATCATGAAACTTGCATGTTTCTTGGACCAGCACTCACCAATGTTCGGACAGCCTGCTTCCTCGCATACGGTCACCAGGTTCTTGTCGCGAACCAGCTCCTTGGTTTCACGATAAACCGGCGAGGTTGGCGCCTTGACGCGAATCCATTTCGGCTTGCGCTGGATTGGATTATCGGGACGATGAGCCTTCTCCGGATGGCGCGGGCGCGCGTCGGATTTTTGCTGCGGGCGATTTAGCTTGTCGACGATCGTAACCATGGGCCCTTAACTGTCGTTATTCCCTTTAAAGGTCAAGCCATAAAGCGCAAGGTGCAGCTATGTGTCCAGTGCAGATCTGATCAGCTCGGAAAGCCGGTTTCTTGCCTTTTCACTCAACGGTTGTGACTTTCTGGTCTCTTCGTTCATCTGAACAATGACCGTGACGGCTTTGGCGACGGCGACACCATCTTGATAAACTTTCTGGAACAGCTTGAATGAACTCCTGCCGACTTCGAGAACTGCCGTGCCGATTTCCACACTTCCAGGCCAAGACACTTCAGACAGGAAATCAAGTTCCAGCCGCGCAATAACAAATGCCGCACCCCTGTCCGCCAACTCCTCCTGATAAAGAACTTCTACGCGTCCGGATTCCAGAAACGTCGCGAATACCGCGTTGTTGACGTGCCCTTGCCTGTCCGTATCGGCATAGCGGAGCTTGTCGGAGGTCTTGAGCGGGAACGCATCGACAGCAACTTGTTTCGGAGCACCAGGTTTCCCCTGTGTCTTGTCGGACAACACATAGATCGACACTGAAAGGGTGCCGTGTTCAGTCGCGACCACTGTCTCGACCCGGGAATACCCTTCGCCTTCAAATTCGTCCAGGCGCTCCCAATGTTGCGGTAAATCGCTGGACTCAAGAATATCGACTTCGATGCTTTGTCCGTTATCGTCGAGGACCAGTCCAGGGAAGCCCAGACTTGCACCCCAGCCGGCCCGCAAGAGGTGCCCTTTGACCACACCTGAAATCCAGCGTCCCTTGAGATGCGCCACTTGATGATGATTTGGCCGACCGGGCGCAAGTGTGCCGTAGGTTGCCAACCGCATTTGTGAAGACTTTCCCGACATTCTCTCTCCCCGGTGCAACGCCCCCGTCAGCTCCGGATTTTCCGCCAGATGAACAGGAAAAGAATCGCTCCGACGGTAGCCAATACAAGTTGATCGAGAATGCCGCCCGTCACCTGAAGCCGGAACATTTCGGCGAGTTTACCGCCAATAAGGGCTCCGATCAGGCCAACGACTAGATTACCCAGAAACCCTCCCCGGCTGTTAAGCACCCGGTGGGCAACAGCGCCCGCGATAAGACCGATAATTATGGAAATGATCAAACCCATTTCTTCAATCTTTCTTCTTTCAATTTTTGATCCAAGACGCTGTCAGAAAAAATTGTTCGGTACACCGATGCGCTTCAACGTGTGCAGCAATTTTTCCTTGGAGTGCCCCGCCAGGCCTGTACCAACCGGCGTCAGGTGAAAGGTCTCACCTGGATTGTCCTTTGCATAGCATTTGAACCTTTCGATAGCCGGTTCGATTTCAGGCCAATCCAGCAGTTCCAGTTTCATACCCTTGGTCGGGATGGCATATGCTTGCCTGGTTGACCGCTCGCCGACACCCTGCTCCGCACCAAAGTTCTTTTTCGCATAGAGCGCAGCCACCTTACCGTGTCGTCCAGCCCGGTTGGACCCGAAAACGATTATGGCCATTCCGTCAAACTTTCCAATACTCTGCTGCGTTCAATGTGGGAAAGATTTGGACAAATCAAAATGCGCTCGCAACCATTTATGCGAGCGCAATTTACCTGGTGTCAAAAATCGTTTCTTTTGAGCTCAAGCCAGTAAACGGGCAATCAGGACAACAACAATTGCTCCAATTGCCGCCACGACAATCTCATTGACGTAGGCATTACCAAGATTGAGATTGATCCCGGCGACCTTGAAAATGAACCCACCGACAAACGCTCCGATCAAACCTGTGATCAGATAGCGGATCAGGCCGCCACCGCCGACAACAATACTCGCGAGCCAACCGGCAAGAATACCGATCGCGATCCAGATCAAAATTGACTTTGCATCCATGATTCCATGCTCCCCTGCGCCAAAACAAAAGGCGGCATCACGTTACCGCAAATGCCGCCCGGGTCCAGTCAATACTGACAAGAATGCCTACATGTTCAAAGCACGACCATACGCATCCAGAACCGATTCCTTCATCATTTCGGAAAGAGTCGGATGCGGGAAGACCGTATGCATCAGATCTTCTTCCGTGGTTTCCAGGTTCATGGCAACCACATAACCCTGAATGAGTTCTGTCACCTCAGCACCGACCATATGGGCTCCAAGAAGCTGACCGGTCTTGGCATCAAAGATCGTCTTGATCATGCCGTCAGGCTCGCCGAGCGCGATTGCCTTGCCGTTGCCGATGAAAGGGAACCGGCCGACCTTGACGTCATATCCGGCTTCCTTTGCCTTCGGCTCGGTGAGACCCACAGAAGCAACCTGAGGATTACAATAGGTACATCCCGGGATCATGGACTTGTCCATTGGATGGACGTCCTTGCCCGCGATTTTTTCTACGCAGATCACACCTTCATGCTCAGCCTTGTGCGCCAGCATTGGAGGACCGGCAACATCGCCAATAGCATAGACGCCCGGTACGTTGGTTCGGCCATACCCATCGATCACAACACACCCACGGTCTGTTTTCACGCCGAGCGCTTCAAGGCCCAGGTTTTCGATGTTGCCGACAACACCGACAGCTGAAATCAGTTTCTCTGCCGTCAGGTCCTGTTTCTTGCCATCCTTGGTCTCAACGGTCGCGGTAACGCCGCCAGGACCCTTCTTGACCTGTGAGACCTTGGCATCAAGCAGGAACTTCATCCCCTGCTTTTCCATCATCTTCTTGGCCATGCCGGAGATTTCCGGATCTTCGACCGGCATGATGTTCGGCATCATTTCAATGACGGTAACGTCCGCACCCATCGTCTTGTAGAAAGACGCAAACTCAATGCCGATTGCGCCCGACCCCATCACGATCAGGGACTTCGGCATGGTTGGTGGAACCATGGCTTCGAAATACGTCCAGATGTCCTTGCCATCCGGCTCGATACCCGGGATGACACGAGGACGTGCGCCGGTCGCCAGAATAATGTGTTTGGCTTTGTAGACGCCCTCACCCTTGGTTCCTTTCGGAAGCGGGTGCTGCGGCTCCATCGCCTTCTTTGCAGTCTTGGAAACGGTGACTTCCCCCACCTTGGTGACCCTGCCTTCACCCCAAATGACGTCGACCTTGTTCTTTTTCATCAGGAAGCCGATACCGGCATTCAACTGACCGGATACGCCCCGAGAACGCTTGACCACAGCAGCGGGATCGAAGGAGATCTTCTCGGCAGACAGCCCATAATCCTTGGCATGCTGCATGTAGTGGTAGATCTCGGCGGAACGCAAAAGCGCCTTTGTCGGAATACAGCCCCAGTTGAGGCAGATGCCGCCCATATGTTCGCGCTCGACAATAGCCGTTTTCAGGCCAAGCTGTGCGGCGCGGATTGCGGTAACGTAACCACCCGGCCCGGAACCGATAATGATTACGTCGTAATTGGTGTCAGCCATGGTTTTTTCCCCGGCGAAAGAAGTCATCAGTCGAAAACGGCGCGGCGTTGCCACCGCGCCGGAGAGCCTGCCTTAAACAAGCATGCTCATCGGGTTTTCGATGTAGCCCTTGAAGGCTGCGAGCAGTTCCGCGCCAAGCGCACCGTCCACGCAGCGGTGGTCGGTGGAAAGCGTTACGGTCATGACCGTAGCAACCGCAAGCTCGCCGTCCTTGACAACAGGCCGTTTTTCGCCGGCACCAACCGCCAGAATGGTCGCGTGCGGCGGGTTCACGACGGCCGAGAAACTCTTCACGCCCATCATGCCCATGTTGGAGACCGCAGTGGTTCCGCCCTGATACTCTTCAGGCTTCAGCTTGCGCTCTTTCGAGCGCTTGCCGTAGTCCTTCATTTCATTGGAAATGACTGAGAGAGGCTTTTCCTCGGCGCGGCGGATGATCGGAGTGATCAGACCGCCTGGGATCGACACGGCAACACCAACATCGGCATGTTTGTGCATAACCATGTTGTCGTCCGTCCAGGATACATTTGCATCCGGAACGTCACGCAGTGCCAAAGCCAGCGCCTTGATTGTCATGTCGTTGACCGACAGCTTGTAAGCCGGTTTGCCGTCCTTGTCGGTCGCAGCTGCACCATTCAGCTGGGCACGCAATGCCAGAAGCGCGTCGAGCTCGCAATCTACTGAAACGTAGAAGTGCGGGATGGTCTGCTTGGACTCGGTCAGGCGCTTGGCAATGGTCTTGCGCATACCGTCATGCGGCACGAGTTCGTAGCTGTCTTCGTCGAACAGCTTCAGAACCTGATCGGCGGACGGTCCGGTTGCCGGAGCAGCTGCTGCAGCAGCTTTCGGAGCTTCGGCAGCAGGAGCAGCCTTGCCGGTTCCGGCAGCCAACGCGCTTTCGATGTCACGCTTGACAATACGACCGTGAGGTCCGGTACCTGAAAGGGCTTTCAGATCAAGACCATTCAGCTGTGCCAGGCGACGCGCGAGCGGCGAAGCAAAAATACGCGATCCGTCGTTGGAAACCGGAGCCGGACCCGCAGGAGCCGGCGCTGCCGGTGCTGGTGCCGGAGCAGCAGCAGTGGCGGCTGGCGCCTCGGCCGCCGCAGGGGCTGCAGGAGCAGCACCCGCGCTGGTGTCGATCGCGCTCGCATCCTCACCGTCTTCCAGAAGAACGGCAATCAGTGCGTTGACCTTGACACCTTCGGTGCCGGCAGGAACGACAATCTTGCCGACCTTACCTTCGTCAACGGCTTCGACTTCCATCGTTGCCTTGTCGGTTTCAATCTCGGCAATCACATCGCCGGCGGAAACCTGATCGCCTTCCTTGACCAGCCATTTGGCCAGGTTGCCCTCTTCCATGGTCGGAGAAAGGGCCGGCATGGTGATATTAATTGGCATGTCCGTCTCCCTCGCCTTAGGCTGTGTAGGTCACTGCTTTGACAGCTTCGATGACCTCCGGAACGCTCGGCAGAGCGAGTTTCTCCAGATTTGCAGCATACGGCATCGGAACATCCTTGCCTGTTACCCGCAGGATCGGAGCATCGAGATAGTCAAATGCCTGTTCCTGTACCTGGAAGGCAATCTCGGAAGAGACCGAACACGTCGGGAAGGCTTCTTCAACCGTTACGACACGGCCGGTCTTGCGTACGGACGCCAGAACCGTTTCGATGTCGAGCGGACGGATTGTGCGAAGATTGATGACCTCGGCGGAAATGCCCATTTCGGCAAGCTCTTCCGCCGCCTTCATGGTGTAGGTCATGCCTATGCCCCAAGACACAAGCGTGACATCAGTGCCACCGCGTTCCACTTTCGCCTTGCCAATCGGCAGAACGAAGTCATCCATATCCGGAATATCGAAAGAGTGCCCGTAAAGGATCTCGTTTTCCAGGAAGATAACAGGGTTCGGGTCGCGGATCGCCGCCTTCAGAAGGCCCTTTGCGTCCGCAGCCGAATAAGGCTGGATCACTTTCAGGCCCGGCACATGCGCAAACCAGGAGGCGTAATCCTGCGAGTGCTGAGCTGCCACGCGAGCAGCCGCGCCGTTCGGACCGCGGAATACGATCGGTGCACCCATCTGGCCGCCCGACATGTAAAGCGTCTTTGCGGCGGAGTTGATGATGTGATCCATCGCCTGCATGGCGAAGTTGAAGGTCATGAACTCAACGATCGGCTTAAGACCGGCCATTGCAGCACCAACACCTAGACCGGCAAAACCGTGTTCGGTGATCGGCGTATCGATAACGCGCTTGGCGCTGAATTCATCCAGAAGGCCCTGCGTGATCTTGTAAGCACCCTGGTACTCGGCAACTTCCTCACCCATAACGAAGACGTCGGCGTCACGGCGCATCTCTTCAGCCATGGCGTCGCGAAGCGCTTCACGCACCGTTGAGGACTTCATGGCAGTGCCGGCAGGCACTTCCGGATCTTCAACAGGCTCAGCGACAACCGGGGCTGCCGGTGCGGTTGGCGCAGCCGGAGTACTCGGAGCTTCGGCAACCGCCGGAGCTGGCGCAGCTGCGGGAGCAGAAGCTGCAGCGTCAATTGCGCTGGCATCTTCGCCATCAGCCAGAAGAACGGCAATCTTCTCGTTGACCTTGACGTTGTCTGTGCCTTCGGGAACCAGAATCTTGCCGAGCGTACCTTCATCGACCGCTTCGACTTCCATGGTTGCCTTGTCAGTTTCAATTTCGGCGATCACATCGCCTGCGGAAACGGTATCGCCTTCGGCTTTCACCCATTTTGAAAGCTTACCTTCTTCCATTGTCGGCGAGAGCGCCGGCATCAAAATGTCGATCGGCATGATATCCCCCGGCGTTAAAGCAAAATATCGGTGTAAAGTTCAGACGCATCCGGTTCCGGATCGGTCTGAGCAAATTCCGCCGCTTCCGCGACTTTGGCGCGAACGTCCTTGTCGATGGCCTTCAGGTCATCTTCAGACGCCCAAGCATTGTCCAGGAGACGCTTGCGAACCTGCTCGATCGGGTCGTGCTCGGTACGCATTTTCTGAACTTCGTCCTTGGAGCGGTATTTTGCCGGGTCGGACATGGAGTGACCGCGATAGCGGTAGGTGATCATTTCAAGGATGTAGGGACCCTTGCCGTCCCGGCACCATTTCAGAGCCTTCTCGGAGGCGGCCTTGACGGCACGCACATCCATGCCGTCGACCTGCTCACCCGGAATGCCGAAGGAAGCACCGCGTTGGGAAAGATCGGTGGTCGCAGATGCACGGGCGATGCTGGTGCCCATACCGTATTTGTTGTTTTCGATCACATACACGACCGGGAGCTTCCAAAGCTCGGCCATGTTGAAGCTTTCATAAACCTGGCCCTGGTTGGAAGCGCCATCGCCGAAGAAGGCCATCGCGACATTTCCGTTCTCACGGTACTTGTTGGCAAATCCCAAGCCGGTACCAAGAGAAACCTGAGCGCCCACGATACCGTGGCCACCATAGAAATGTTTTTCCTTGGAGAACATGTGCATGGAGCCGCCCTTGCCTTTCGACAAGCCGCCGCGGCGCCCTGTGAGCTCCGCCATCACGCCTTTCGGGTCGAGATCCATCGCCAGCATGTGGCCGTGATCGCGGTAGCCGGTGATCATCTGATCGCCGTCCTTCTTGGCCATCTGCATACCGACGACGACAGCTTCCTGCCCGATATACAAATGACAGAACCCACCGATGAAGCCCATGCCGTACAATTGTCCGGCTTTTTCTTCAAATCGGCGGATCAGAAGCATTTCGCGGTATGCGTGAAATTCTTGGTCCTTGTTGAACTTGGCGATCGCAGGCCCGGCCTTCTTGGCGGAGCTGCGGGTCCGGCTGGTGCTCTTCGAGCTAGCGGAAGTGGTCTTTCTTGCTGCGGCCATAACCCTCTTCTCAGCGTGACGTTTCCCCTAAGACAGGTAGGAGCAACTTATCCTGTCGCCCCTGTCAATCCAATCCATGTATTTCGCATAGCAGAACTGCAGTAAGCACATAAATCTACAGGTAAATTTAGTTTTTAACTTAAATATTGTTAATTCGACTAAATGAACTGAAATTCAGTTCACGTCATAACGGTGCCCCGGGCGAAGCACTACCAGCTCATCAGAGTGAACCAGATTGAGATTGAGCCTTGCGCGCTCATCAAGCATGTCAGGATCGAGGCTTTCGGGGCGCAACAAACTGACCCGGCCAACCAGTTCCTGACGTTCAGCCACCAGTTGTTCCAGCTCTGCTTCAAGCTCGGAAACCTGCCGCTCAATCATGGCACGCCCAACCATGCCGAGCTCACCGCTCATGGCATGAAATCCGAAGTAACCGAGCGCGGCAATGGCAATTGCCGGCGTAATCAGTCGACGGAGAAAGGATTGCTTTCGCTGACGGGTAGCTGCTCGTGGCACTTTAGGACCTTAACACTGAACTCTTGGCCTCTTTGTCGCAATACTATGAGGCCTTAGGTTTAATAGAGTCTTGAGAATGCCCCTCAAATGCGCGCAAATAGTGTCCACAACCGGAGTTCCACAGATGGACCGGTATGCTGCCGAACGGGAGGAAATGGTCCAGCGGCAACTGCAAAGCCGCGGGATAAAGGATGATCGTGTGCTTGATGCAATGCGCAAGGTTCCACGGCATCTTTTCGTTTCCAGAAATCAGGAAACCCGCTCTTATTGGGACTGCCCCCTCGCGATTGGGCTGGGTCAGACAATCTCCCAACCTTACATAGTCGCCCTGATGTGCGAGGCACTGGAACTGACCGAAGACAGCGAGTGTCTTGAGATCGGTAGCGGCTCTGGTTACGCCGCGGCCGTGATGTCGGAACTCTGCCACCATGTCATCACCATAGAGCGCATACCGGAACTGGCCGATCTTGCGAACACCAACCTGAAAGGCGCTGGCTACTCGCGCGTAGACGTTCGTTGCTCAGATGGCAGTCTCGGTTATTCCAGAAAGGCACCCTATGACGCCATAGCCGTTGCAGCCGGAGCCCCGGCTACACCTAAAACTCTCCAAGCACAGCTCAAGACAGGTGGCAGGCTGATCATCCCTGTGGGTCGAAATCACCACTACCAGGACCTGATCCGGATACGGCGATTATCCGACAATGATTTCCAGTCCGAAAATCTCGGCGGGGTCGCCTTCGTTCCACTGGTTGGCAAGGAAGGTTGGGCAGACCCAACCTAGACCCATCGCCTCAAGCTGCCGCCAGACGCGCCAGCTTTGTCAGGATCGTCGCCGTTCCCTTCAGCCGCGAATCGGTTTTCTCCCAGTCACGCGTCAACACGACCCGCTGGTCCGGACGGATTTTGGCAAGAACACCTTGTTCGGCAATGTAGGAGACAAGGCCGGCCGGATTGGAAAACTCGGAGTTGCGGAAACTGACGACCATACCCTTCGGACCGGCATCCACCTTTTCAACATTGGCCTTGCGGCAAAGTCCCTTGATGTAGACGATCTTGAGAAGATGCTGGACTTCCTCAGGCAATGGTCCGAACCGGTCAATCAGTTCCGCCCCGAACGCATCGATTTCTTCTGCCTCGGTGACATCTCCCAATCGGCGATAGAGCTGCAGACGCAGTTGCAGATCGGCGACGTAGTCTTCAGGGATCAGAACTGGCGTACCGATATTGATCTGCGGCGACCACTGTTCTTCACCCAGGTCGACACCGCCATCCTTCAACTGCGCAACAGCTTCTTCCAGCATCTGCTGATAGAGCTCGAACCCGACTTCCTTGATGTGACCGGATTGCTCCTCGCCGAGCAGGTTCCCTGCCCCGCGAATATCCAGATCGTGGCTGGCCAGTTGGAAACCGGCACCAAGCGTCTCAAGTGACTGAAGCACCTTCAGGCGCCGCTCTGCCGTCTGCGTCAAAATCTTGTTGGCCGGCACTGTAAACAATGCATAAGCACGGGTCTTTGAACGGCCGACACGACCGCGGAGCTGATAGAGCTGCGCCAGGCCGAACATATCTGCCCGGTGCACAATCAGGGTATTCGCTGTCGGGATATCAAGTCCCGATTCGACTATCGTGGTTGAAAGCAGAACGTTGTATTTGCCTTCGTAGAAGGCATTCATAACATCTTCCAGCTCACCCGGGGGCATTTGCCCGTGGGCAACCGCAACCTTCAGCTCCGGCACGCTCTCTTCGAGGAACTCTTTTCGTTCTGCCAAATCAGAGAGGCGCGGACAGACGTAGAAGCTCTGGCCACCACGATAATGTTCCCGAAGCAACGCTTCGCGCACGACCAGCGGATCGAATGGCGAGACGAATGTACGCACAGCCAGGCGGTCCACCGGGGGTGTCGCAATCAACGAAAGTTCCCGCACACCGGTCAATGCCAGCTGCAGGGTCCGCGGGATTGGCGTTGCCGACAATGTGAGCACGTGAACGTCCGACTTCAGCTCTTTAAGCCGTTCCTTGTGCTTGACGCCGAAATGCTGTTCCTCGTCGATAATCAGCAGCCCGAGGTCCCTGAACTGGACAGACTTGCCGAGCAGAGCATGCGTTCCCACGACGATATCTACGGAACCGTCGGCAATACCCTTCTTTGTTTGTGTCAACTGACGCGTGGGCACAAGCCTGGAGGCATGTGCAACATTGATCGGCAACCCATGAAATCGCTCGGAAAAGGTCTTGTAGTGTTGGCGTGCCAGAAGCGTTGTCGGAACCACGACGGCCACCTGGCGGCCCGACATGGCAGCGATAAACGCCGCCCGCAGCGCCACTTCCGTTTTGCCGAATCCAACGTCCCCACACACAAGGCGATCCATCGGGCGTCCAGATGAAAGATCTTCAAAGACGGAATCAATCGCGGTCAGCTGGTCATCCGTTTCCTCATAGGGAAAACGCGTGGCGAACTCGTCATAGACGCCGTCTGGTGTATCCACCACAGGAGCGGTCTTGAGCGCCCTCTCCGCGGCGGTCTTGATCAGCCCGTCGGCAATCTCCAGGATCCGCTTCTTGAGCTTCGCCTTCCTTGCCTGCCATGCGCCACCGCCAAGTTTGTCGAGCTGAGCTTCCTGATCCTCAGAACCGTAGCGTGACAAAAGTTCGATGTTTTCCACCGGCAGATAAAGCTTGTCTCCACCGGCATATTGCAGCTCCAGACAATCATGAGGAGCCCCGACGGCCTCGATTGTCTTCAAACCGATGAAACGCCCGATACCATGTTCGACGTGAACAACGAGGTCTCCTTCGGAAAGCCCCGTTGCCTCGGTAATGACATTGGCACCTTTGGCCTTTCGCCGGGACTTGCGCACCAGGCGGTCGCCCAGAATGTCCTGTTCACCGATGAAGGCGAGATCAGCGACCTCGAACCCGTGTTCTATGCCCAGCACGCAAAGTGCGGTCGTCTTGGCCGGTAGTCCCTCGACATCCTTTAGAGTGTCGACTTCCTGAACTGCACCGAGGCCGTGATCGCTGATAATCTGGCCCAAACGGTCGCGGGATCCATCGGACCAGCAAGCAATTACAGTCCGCTTTCCGTTCTTTTGAAGTTCACGTACATGGGCTGTAAGCGCGTCAAAAATATTGACATCGCCAGCTGCTCGTTCCGCTGCAAAGCTCCGTCCTTGCCGACCTTCAAGTTCAATGACTGTCTTGCCGGTTCCCGGCGGCGGCGTAAAGGCGTCAAGAGATGCGCTGGCCCTGTCGGCAATCGCCGTGGTCCATTCGCTTTCGGAAAAATAGAGTTTTTCCGGTTCAACGGGCATGTAGGGAACAGTGCCCGCACTCGTTCCCATTTCTCGCGCATCCTGGCGAGCCTTGTAGTGCTCGTTGATTTGGTCAACCCGCTCACGCACCGCATCCGCCGCACTGGTATCCAGCACCAAAGGTGTCTCGCCGATATAGTCGAACAGTGTCTCGAGCCGCTCGTGAAACAACGGCAGCCAATGTTCCATTCCGGCATAGCGCCGACCGTCGCTGATCGACTGGTAAAGCACATCTTCGCGGCTGGCTGCTCCAAATGTCGCAAGATAAGATCTGCGGAAACGTGAAATTGCCTCTTCGGACAGAACGACCTCGCTCATCGGCACAAGATCAAGCCGTTTCAACTGTTTGGACGTTCGCTGCGTTTCGGCATTGAAGGAGCGGATTGATTCAAGAGTATCGCCGAAGAAATCCAGCCTCACCGGTTCCTCTGAACCCGGAGCGTAAAGATCGACGATACCGCCCCTTACTGCATATTCTCCGGTTTCCCGAACGGTGGGAGTTCGTGAAAAACCGTTCATTTCCAGCCAGTTGGAAATGGCGGTCATGTCCACTTGATTTCCTGGTGCCATGGAAAAGGTTTGCTCGGCCATGAATGACCGTTCCGGCAGGCGCTGAACGGCTGCATTCAAAGTGGTCAACAGGACCGTTTTACGACCGTCGGGAATGCCTCGTGCGAGCTGGCCGAGCGCCAGCAGCCGGCGCGCGCTTATCGCAGAATTCGGAGAAACTCGATCATATGGAAGACAGTCCCAGGCAGGCAGCTGCAGTATCTCGATTTCCGGATCGAAAAACGAAAGTGCTTCGCTTATCATCGCCATACGCGTCGCATCTCGGGCGACAAACACAAGCGCCAAGCCCGAAGCATCGGTTTCCTTCAGAAGCTTTGCAAGAGCATAGCTTTCGGCACCGTCAGGTACTCCGGCCAGCGTTACGTTGGCTCGGTCATTCAGCAGGCTGTCAAACACAGCTACCCGTCCTTGTAAAATTATCTGGCAAATCCGGCCGGGCCGGATGTTTCATGATAGGCGATGATTTTGCGATAGAGCGGACCGTCCCATTCTTCAGGCAACGGTTTCCGCCCCGTCATCCAGGCGTAGAGGTCCTGGTCGTGGGCTGTCAGAAGATGCTCAAGTTCCAGGAGTTCTTCTTCCGTAAGATTGTCGATTTGCGTATTGGCAAACCCACCAAGAAGAAGATCCATCTCCTTCATGCCCCGGTGCCAGCACCGGAACAGGATCTTTTTCAACCGCGGGTCCCGACGGTCTTCTGACAGGTCGGAATTTGTCTCGGAGCTTTCTGACATGGAAGGCCTATACGCATGCGTTTTAGCCGACTGTGCACAGGAGACGTTTTTGTCTCGACAGGCAAGCCGGCTCTTTGGTGATTTCGGAAATCTATATAGCGTCCCGTTGCTTTCTTGTCAGCGTTTCTTGATACAATCATCTCAATTCAAACAGAAATTTGTTCACTTATTGTTCCTCATGTTGCACATGCGCCAAAATTCGTGGCAGAACTGGTCTGTCTTCATGCCCAATTCGGCAAAAACAGGTTTCATAAAGCAGATATGCGCCCTCCGGTCCTAGATCCTCTATTTGCTCCCGTTTCCACTCTGCCCGGGATTGGACCGAAAATAGCCAAACTGGTTGCAGGACTGGTTGGAGGCCAGCCGGACCGGGAGGCAACCGTTGCAGATCTGCTGTTTCATATTCCTCACAGCCTCATTGACCGTCGCCACAGACCTGGCATCGCGTATTCGGAAAATGGCGACATCGTAACGCTGGACGTTGTAATTGGACGGCATATGGCGCCGCCCAGGCATTCAAAAGCGCCATATAAAATCTCGGCACACGACGATACCGGTCAGATTACATTCGTATTCTTTCACCCCCGCCGTGACTGGCTCGAAAAGACCTTTCCGGAAGGAGAGCGGCGCATCGTCTCGGGCAAGGTGGAGTGGTTCAACGATCGTCCGCAAATGGTGCATCCCGACTATTCGCTGAAGCCGGAAGAAGCAGCTCAAATGCCTGCGATCGAACCGGTGTACCCTTTGACTGCCGGACTGGCATCCAAAACACTGCAAAAGGCAGAAAAGGCCGCGATTGAGAAACTGCCGGTTTTGCCCGAGTGGTTGAACGAGGCCTACCTGCACAAAACCGGCTGGCCTGAATTTTCCGAGGCCCTGCGAACTTTGCACGCTCCTAAGGAAAGAGAGGATCTCGATCCTCAATCCCCATACATGCAACGCCTGGCCTATGACGAACTCCTTGCCAGCCAGCTTGCCCTCGCCATGGTGCGGGCCAACATGCGCACTCTGGGCGGCATTTCCCGCACTCCGAGCGGAGCGTTGCAACGGGCCGTTATCAAGGCCCTCCCGTTTGAACTGACCGGCAGTCAGGCAACCGCGATCAAGGAAATCAACGAGGACCTCGCAGAACCCACCCGCATGCTTCGCCTATTACAGGGCGATGTTGGCGCAGGCAAAACTGTTGTTGCCCTAGCGGCGCTTGCGCAGGTCATTGAAACGGGAGCGCAGGGAGCCCTGATGGCACCGACCGAAATCCTGGCTCGGCAGCACTACGCTTCCATGCTTCCGCTTTGCGAAAAAGCCGGCATTCGCCTGGCGCTCATGACTGGCAAAGATACGCAGAAGGAAAGGCGTGTTCGTCAAGAGCAACTGGATGCTGGTGAGATTGATCTAGTCGTCGGCACACACGCCCTTTTTCAAGGATCGGTGGCGTTCCAGAACCTCGGCATGGTCGTGGTCGACGAACAACACAGGTTCGGGGTTCACCAGCGACTGGCCTTGTCGGGCAAGGGACAGGGTGTCGACGTTCTCGTCATGACGGCAACGCCCATTCCCCGAACACTGGTGCTGACCTGCTTCGGAGACATGGACGTGTCACGCCTGACGGATAAACCTGCAGGCCGGAAACCCATCAAGACCGTTTCTGTTTCACTTGACCGATTGGACGAAATCATTGGCCGGGTCGGCTCTGCGATTGCAGATGGACAGAAAGTCTATTGGGTTTGTCCGTTGGTGGAGGAATCTGAAAAAATAGATCTGGCAGCGGTCGAGGATCGGCATCGCGTTCTCGAACACGCGCTTCGCCAGCGTGTTTCCCTGGTTCATGGACGCATGAGCGCAGAGGAAAAGGACGCAGCCATGTCGGATTTCAAGTCGGGTCTGACCAAGGTGCTTGTGGCAACCACAGTGATCGAAGTCGGCGTTGACGTACCTGATGCCACAATCATCGTGATTGAACATGCGGAACGGTTCGGTCTGGCGCAGCTCCATCAGCTCAGAGGCCGTGTCGGACGTGGTGACAAACCCTCCTCCTGCGTCCTTCTTTACAAGGGCCCCTTGGGCGAAACCGCGGGTTCACGCCTCAACATCATGCGAGAAACCAATGACGGCTTCCTGATTGCCGAGGAAGACCTGAAACTTCGCGGGGGCGGTGAAATCCTGGGGACCCGTCAATCCGGAACACCCGGTTTCCGCATAGCACGCGCGGACGAACACGCGGACCTGATGGAAGTCGCCCGAGATGATGCACGTCTCATTCTCGAGACGGACCCCGAGCTCAAATCCCAGCGTGGAGAAGCTCTTCGGTGCTTGCTCTATCTGTTCGGCAGAGACGCCGCGATCCGGTTGCTGCGTGCGGGATAATCAGGCCTGTTCCCGTTTCCGTATTCTCTCCAGCTTCTCCGGCTCGGCAATCACGTCCTCCAGAATGTCCGGCAGATCCGGACTGACAAGCCCGGCAGAAATCACGAGCTTTGCCGCTTCTTCAACTGTCATTGAGAGTTCAACAACATCTTCCTTCGGAACGAAAAGCAGGAAACCTGATGTCGGATTCGGTGTCGTTGGCAGAAAGACGGAAACGGTTTGGGCCGTGTCCTTCAACCGCTTTGCAACTTCGCCCTTGGTTTCAGTCGAAATAAAGACAATCGCCCACAATCCACGGCGGGGATATTCAACGAGAGCAGCCTTGGTGAAACTGTTGCCCCGCTCATCAAGCACAGTCTCAAAGATCTGCTTCAGGCCACTGTAAATATTGCGAACCAGCGGCATTCTGCCGACAATATTCTCACCCACCGAAATCAGACTGCGACCGAGAAAGTTCGCTGCCAGGAAACCGACGATCGTCAAAACGAATATCGCAACGATCAATCCGAAACCCGGGATCGGGAACGGCAGATAGGTGTCGGGGTTGTACACTTTGGGTACAAACGGTTTTACCCATCCATCGACCCACTTGATGAAGGTCCAGGTCAACCAGAGGGTGATACCGATCGGACCGGTAATGACCAACCCGGTCAAAAAGTAGTTTCGAAGACGCGTTGCCGCACCTGGCCTATGGCCTATGATAGGCGTGTCATCTGATTTATGTTTATGCCGGCTCATGGGCGAAATCTGCTCGAAGTCCCTATGTGTGCTTGTCTTTCACGTAACCCGTACTTAGATAGTCATCTTTATCGCAGCACGGTATCCTTCGTGTGAATTATTTTCAGCGGTATACCCGAAAAATGCCGGAACCGGAGGCAGTTTTGCGGCGAACCACATTCAAAATTCTGGGAACCGGCTGTGTTGGAGTGGGAATTGTAGGGGCTTTCCTGCCTCTTCTTCCGAGCACCATCTTCTTCATTATGGCAGCGGCTTGTTTTGCTCGGTCTTCACCAGCACTTGAGGCGAAAATTCTGAGCCATCCCGTATTCGGACCGCCGGTAATTGCCTGGCGTGAACACGGAGCGATCACGCCTCGATCCAAGATGATCGCACTTGCGGGCATGACACTCGGTTATGGCCTGTTTCTGTATTCCGCCACGCCAGACCTGTGGCTGGCGGTAGTTGTTGCCGTGGTCATGATGGGATGCGCAACCTATGTTGTTACCCGCCCATCAGGAGCATCGAAAAAACCGGCCGAATAGTCAGGTCTTGTGATCGAACCCCGCGTGAAGCAGCGGCAGCGCCGGTCGCTCAGTCAATTATGTTCGGTCTGTGGGCGCGGGCATTGCGAGAAATATCCTGCTCCCGTCAGATATCTGGGATCAGTCTCTTGCCCAATGGAACTGCCGCTTCAGGCGAAAACCCGAGTTGCTGGTAAAACTCCATCACGGCTTCATTGCCCTGTCGCACAAACAAGTTGATCTTGGGACAACCGAGTTCAAGCAGAAACTCCTCGCAATGCTTCATCAGGAGCTTGCCCAGACCTTTGCCCTGACAATCGGGATCGACGCTTAAGTAGTAGATGGAACCGCGATGTCCATCGTAGCTCACCATGACGGAACCAATGACGGTGTCTTTCACGATAACAACGAAGAAGCCACCGTTCCTATCAGTCAGTTTTCGGTCAATATCCTTGTCAGGGTCATTCCATGGCCGGATCATGTCGCATCTTTCCCAAAGAGAAATGACGCCTTCCCTGTGAGTTTCTTCAAACTTGCAGATCGTTGGACTTTGGATGCTGGTCAATTCCGATTTACCCGTTTCCAAATTCAAAATCCGTCCCATTGGTCATAGCGCAACGGATAAGGCCAATACCGTCTACCGCAGGTCTATTGGACATAACCTGTTTTCAACAATGCTTCTTGCATGGAATGGACCAGATCCGAAAAACCGGTGAGCCCATCCACAACGTCTGTAGGGTCAGTCGAGGACACAGGTTGGGTGTACCTGATCTTGTGAAAGCATCCATGTAGCAATCCCATGCTGGCGATAGTGACCGTATTTGTCGCCTCAAAGGACGTCACGAAATACACAGCGTTGCCGACGATAGCAGAACCTCCGTAATACTCCTGGGGAACCAGATATGGATCGGAGAGTTTTGTTCCAGGGATGAGTTTCTGTGTCAGGTAGTCGACTTCGTAGACCGCGCGCGACAATTGCTCGTCCGCGTCACGCGATGTTGGGTCGCTAACATTGAAATCATAAACGTAGAACGTCCCCTTGGCATGGTGAGCATGGAACGGAATGGCGAAACCATATTTGGCGTCGTCATAGTGCAGCGGGTCGCCCACACTCCAGCGAACATGCTCGAACGACCTGAAGTTCGGCACTTCGCATTCGGCATGCGCGGGCGACACAGAGATCAAAGTAATCAGGAGCAGCGCGCCCGCACTCGGTACCGTTCTCAATGCCGTTTTCTCCTCGGCTTGTTCTGCTGCCAGCAGCAGAACAAGTACTATGCGAGAAAGAGGGCCTTATTCAACTGTCACAGACTTTGCCAGATTGCGCGGCTGATCAACATCCGTCCCCATGAACACAGCCGTATGATACGCAATCATCTGCACCGGAAGTGCATAGATGATCGGTGCGACCATATCGGACATTTCCGGAAGGATAACCGTATTCTGCGCTGCCCCTCCGCTTTCAGCAGCTCCACGCTCATCGGTGATTAGAACAATCTTTCCGCCGCGTGCCGCAACTTCCTGCATATTCGAGACAGTTTTCTCGTAGATGGCATCGAAGGGAGCGATAACGAAAACCGGCATGTTTTCGTCGATCAGGGCAATCGGGCCGTGCTTCAACTCACCTGCCGCGTAACCTTCCGCATGGATGTATGAGAGTTCCTTGAGCTTCAATGCACCTTCCAGTGCGAGCGGGAAACTTGTCGACCGCCCGAGATAAAGTGCGTTGTTAGCCTTGGAAAGCGGTTGGGAAAGCTTTTCAATTTCGCTTTCAGCGGTAAGAGCCTTGAGCGCAAGGCTGGGCACTTCGGTCAGCTCGGATACTAGTTGCTGTTCGCGTTCAGCGCTCAACACGCCTCTTTCACGCCCCGCCTGAAGAGCAAGGGCCGCAAGAACAGCCAGCTGGCATGTAAAGGCCTTCGTCGATGCCACCCCGATTTCCGGACCGGCAATCGTCGGGAAGATCATGTCGGCTTCGCGTGCGATGGTGCTCTCTGGCACATTGACGATCGCGCCGATTGCTGCACCGTTTTCTTTGCAGTAGCGCAAGGATGCAAGCGTATCTGCCGTTTCGCCCGACTGGGAAATGAACAGAGCTGCATCCTGGTCGCCCACCGGAGTCTCCCGGTAACGGAACTCGCTGGCGATATCGATTTCAACCGGCAGCCGCGCATATTTTTCAAACCAGTACTTTGAAACCAGCCCTGCAAGGTAGGCGGTTCCGCACGCGGTAATAATAAGCCTCGACAGGTCCTTGAACTTCAGCTGCTCAGATCCCGCCACGTTGGCCTGATTGCTACCGTAGTCGAAGTATCTTGAAAGCGTATGGCCAAGAACTTCCGGTTGCTCATGAATTTCCTTTGCCATGAAGTGCTTGTAGTTACCTTTGTCCATCAGGCTGGAAGTAACAGAAGACTTGGCTTCAGGACGGGACACAGGTTCATTGTCAAGGTCATAAACCTGAACGCTCGAACGTGTCAGAACGGCCCAGTCACCTTCTTCAAGGTAGGTAATCCGGTCAGTGAACGGCGACAATGCAATGGCGTCCGAGCCGAAGAACATCTCCCCCTCCCCGTGGCCGATCGCCAGGGGTGAGCCTTTTCTCGCGCCGATAAGAAGGTCTTCTTCGCCCTCAAAGAGCAGCGCCAGTGCAAACGCCCCTTTCAACCGCGGAAGAACCTCGGAAACCGCGTCTTGCGGCGAAAGACCTCTGGCCATCGCCAGATTCACCAGATGCGCGACAACCTCGGTATCGGTTTCTGTATTCAGTACCGCACCCGTCGAGACGATCTCATCACGCAGCTCGAGATAGTTTTCGATGATACCGTTGTGAACAACAGCAACCGAACCCGCCAGATGGGGATGTGCATTGGCAACCGTCGGGGCTCCGTGGGTCGCCCACCTGGTGTGACCGATACCGCTCGTACCGGCCATAGGAGATTTTTCCAGCACAGCTTCGAGATTTCGAAGCTTGCCTTCCGCTCTGCGTCTCAGGAGCGCACCATCCGAAATCGTGGCAACGCCAGCGGAATCGTAACCGCGATATTCAAGCCGTTTGAGCGAATCCACGATACGCGGTGCAGCATCGACACGTCCCAAGACACCAACAATTCCGCACATAGAAAATGCCCTTTTTTAAAAAAACCAATAGACGCACTGCTTTAGACGACAGTGGCGTATCATCTGAAATCAATCCCTGTTTCAGAAAATAACAAGGGATCGACGGTTTGACCGGTCTCAGGATTTTGCATCCTTGGCTGCCTGCAGTCTTTCTCGCAACTGTTTGGCTTTGCCATCCTTGACAACTTGCCGGGTTCGCCCGAACGCCATGGAGTCACGATTCACGTCGTCGGTTATCGTGCTCCCGGCCGCCACAAAGGCGCCGTTTCCGAGTTTGACCGGAGCAACGAGCGTGGAATTGGATCCAACAAAGCTGCCCGCACCGATTTCAGTGCGGTATTTCATATAGCCATCATAGTTGCAGGTGATCGTTCCAGCACCAATATTGGACTTTGAACCTACGCTGGCATCGCCAATGTAACTCAGGTGATTTGCCTTGGCCCCTGCCCCGAAAGTCGCATTCTTTATTTCCACAAAGTTGCCGACACGGGTATCGGCGCCAAGCACGGCGCCGGGGCGAAGTCTGGCATAGGGACCAACAACGCTACCTGCACCGACGGTTGCTCCTTCCAGGTGGCTGAATGCCCGGATTTTCGCCCTTTGAGCAATCTTCACCCCAAGTCCGAAAACGACATTCTGTTCAACGACAACGTCTGCTTCGAGCTCTGTGTCGTGGGAAAAGAAAACAGTCTGGGGCGCCAATAGCGAGCACCCATTTTCCATAGCTGCAATCCGCATGCGATTTTGAAAATCGGCCTCACACGAAGCCAGCTGACCGCGGGTGTTGATGCCTTGAGTCTCGACTTCGCTTCCTGCAACTGCAATCACTTTCAAGCCACGCTCATTCGCAATCTCGACGGCATCCGTCAGGTAGAACTCACCCTTTGCATTGTCATTTCCGATTGCTTCGAACAATGACAAGGCATGTTTGCCGGAAAATCCCATAATGCCGGAGTTGCAAAGCTTTATCTTCCGCTCTTCGTCAGAGGCATCTCTTTCTTCCCGGATCGCAACCAGGCGATCATTTTCGAGCAACAGGCGACCGTATCCGAACGGCTTTTCGGTTTCAAAACCGAGCACGACCAGGTCGGCACCGTTTTGCAAGCCCTGCCGAACCTTGCCGATTGTTTGAGGTGTAACCAACGGTGTATCCCCGAACAACACCAGGACATCATCCGCTTCGAACTCAAGGGCGGGTTTGGCAGCGAGCGCCGCATGAGCGGTTCCCAAACGGTCATGTTGCACATAACAACGCGCATGTGGTGCGAGCTTGTAGACCAGCGTCTCAAGATCCGACATTTCGGGTCCGGTCACCACCGACACCCGCTCCGATCCGGCATCTTTCAGCGCCTTCAACACATGGCCGACCAGGGGCAGTCCACCAACTTCGTGCAGGACCTTTGGCAGGTCCGATTTCATTCGAGTTCCAAGTCCGGCGGCGAGAATGATGGAAAGGCAGGAACGCGTTGTCATGAAAGATCCGTTTTGTCCGGGAAATCGTGCGTGAACGCCCTCTATATGCCCCGATCCACAGAACATTGAAAGATCTGACTGCCTGATCGCTCAAGTTTCTGTTTCGTTAACCATAATTGGCAATTCATAGGCTATCGTTTTAAAGATTCGCCCACTGGATCCGGAAACCGAACTCTTGTTTGAGCCACAGGACCCAAATAGTAACCTTCGGGACACCGTCCGCGACACGTTCACACCGTCGCGCGTCGGTCTTTTGTCCTGGGCTTTTGCTGCTGTGATCATGGGCACTGTCGGGCTTGCATCTTATCAGTTTGGAACTCAACCTTTCACGCTGGCACCGGCAAAGCTGTTTCCTTCGGGCGTTTCCCTTCCGCCTGCCGGCGACGTTGAAACGACTGCTTCAATAGAACAAAGAACGCCTGTTGAGATCTATCAGGTCCACGATAACGAAATCCGGTTCCCTTCGAAGAACCTTGAGCAAAGTCAGATTGAAGTGTTGCAGAAGGAAATAGCCGGCTTGCGCCGCCGCCTGATTGCCCTCTCAGAGCAGAATGCCAACTATTCGCGCCGGATTTCGGAACTCGAAAAGCAAGCTTCCATCGGCTCGAGCGCTCAAACTGGAGACAGAACGGAAAACACCGGTCCAGCGATAGAGCCTGTTCCCGGCGTAATCAAAACAGATGTGCAGCCACCTTCCCGGCCGCACAGCGAAATTGTGATCGACCCTTCTTCGACTGTTCCACTTGGCGCAAAGAGCGAGCAGGAAGTTGCTGGTTCAATAGCCGCTACTCCGGACGAAGATCCGCAAACCAGGCAACAACCCTCTCGTGTCGTCGCACTCGATCAGAAAACCGAAGCTACAGCGTCAAAGGGCGCTCCGGTCGAGATCTCGCCTGAGCCGGTTCGAATCGTAACCCTGCCACAAGAAACAGATGAACAGGTAACCACCGGATCTATTCCAGATCCCGCGCAAGATCCTGCGTCGGACACCTTTGACCTGTCGCCTGCTCAAACTGTCCAAGCTCCCACGATCGTAACGCCTTCAGAGCCGTCAGGCCGGGTAAATGGCCAAATCAAGCGAAGTGACTTTGGAGCAGTGATAGGTCACTACAGTTCCACGGCTGCGGCTGCAAAAGCCTGGGCGGATTTCAAGAGCCAAAACGAAGAGCGCATGCGCGATCTTCGACCTCTGTTGCTGGAACGCCAGATTGCCGAAGGTGGTATTTCCTTGCTTGTCGGCCCCTTCGGCAATGCGGCTGACGCAGCGATTGCCTGCCTGCAATTGCTTGAGACAACAGAGCTTTGCCACCCTGCCGTATACGCAGGTGATTCCCTGGTGACAGCTGCCGAGTTCAGAGACACCGCATTGTAGGGGCTTCGGTTTCTCAAATCGAAAGTTGTGCTGTTGCGGAACTGGTGAGCGTAATTGAACAAAAAAAGCCCCAATGCGCATGGTGCAAAGGGGCTTTTTTGTTTCATTTCATCTGAAACTTCGACTTCAGCCGATCACCTGAAGCGCCGGAAAAGTCTCCAAAAGCCAGTATGAAAACACCGCCATCTGACCGGTCAAAAACATCACGCCCGTCAGGACGAGAACGCCGCCCATGGTTTTTTCCACTGCACCCATATGCTTGCGGAAACGCTTCATGAAGTTCAGGAACGGACCTGCAAACAACGCTGCCAGCAAGAAAGGTATGCCCAGTCCGATTGCATAGGCGCTGAGGAGCAATGCGCCCTGCCCCACAGTGTCTTCTGTCCCCGCAACGAAAAGAATAGCAGCAAGGATAGGGCCGACACATGGCGTCCAGCCAAAGCCGAATGCCAGGCCGATCAGATATGCGCCAAGCGGACCTGCAGGTTTTTTGTCTACATGAACCCTGGCTTCCCGATAGAGCAGTCCGATCCGGAACACGCCTAGAAAATGCAGCCCCATGACGATAACAACCGCACCGGCGATGTAGCCCAGATAATCCAGATACGATCTGATGAACTGACCGAGAAAACTCGCCGTTGCCCCGAGGAGCACGAAAACTGTCGAGAACCCAAGAACAAACACCAAGGCGCTGAAAAAGACGCTTCTCGTTGCCGACTGGTTGTCTTCCTGCTCACCGGTTAGCTGTTCAAGCGAAACGCCGGCAAGAAAGCCCAGATAAGGCGGCACGAGAGGAAGAACACAAGGGGATACGAAGGACAAGACCCCGGCCAAAGCGGCGCCAATAATCGTCACATCCTGAATCATCTGAATTTCCGGTCTATTGCGTGGTACCTCCGGTCGAAACCGGTCCGATTAGAGGTACACTGATTTAGTCCCTTGAAGCTTTGACACAAATACAAAAGCCACTCACCTTTTGGAGAGCAATGCGCTTTTCATGCTTAGTCCGTCTTCTCGGAGCCACTTTCCGGCAATAAGCCTTGTTCCTGGAAAAACTTCAATGCGCCACGATGTAGCGGCACTGAGTTTTCTTGCGCAGCCAGATCCACCGGGTTCAACTGCGCAAGAGCCGGATGCAATTTTCGGAAATCCTCGAAATTACTGTAGACCGTCTCGACCACGGTATGGACCACGTCATCAGGCATTTTTTCGGACGTCATCAGTGAGGCTGCACCGCCAAACGAAGGAACAGCATCATTTTGCCCGTAGAGGCCAGCCGGGATCGCCGTCGCCGAGTAATAAGGTACATCCCCGGTGAGAAGCTGTACCGCTTCCTCGTCAAACCCGATCAGGCGAATGTTGCAGAGCGACTGCGTTTCCTCAATCAACGCAGCCGGATGACCAATCAGCGCAAAGTATGCATCGATCTTTCCCGCACACAGGGCGTCAGCCAGTTCCGAAGACCCCAGATGCGTCAGGTTCTTCTTGTCAGCCACGGTCCAGCCAATCGTATCGACGAGAACGTTCCAGGATGCTTCGGAGCCCGACCCTTTGCGGCCAACATTCACGCGCGCGGTTTTCAGATCATTGAGAGCCTCGAAGCCCGTGTCCTTCCTGACGACAAGCGTCGCGACTTCCGGGTGCAGCGAAAAAACGGAGCGCAAGCTGTCAAGGGCACCCTCCTCGGCGAACCTGGACGTCCCATGGAACGCATGGTGCCGCCAGTCGGATTGTACGAACCCGAAATCGACATCAGCCGAACGAAGCTTCCGGATGTTTGAAATGGACCCCAACGTCGCTTCAGCAGAACAACGGACGCCATGGTCCTCCCTGGTCTGGTTCAGAAGTTTGCAGGTCGCCCCACCGGCCGGATAATAAACGCCGGTTACGCCGCCGGTTCCTATCGTGATGAAATTCTGTTCGAAGGCATTCGCCTGGCCAACGGCGGTCACAAACAGGATCGCAAGCACATTCATCAACATACGGGATTTGCAACTTACCCAGTTTCTGCTCCGCTGAGTTTTGCTTTCGCCGAAAATTTTGGAAATCGCCTCAAAACGCATCAGCTCACATAGCCCGTATTTGTGTCCGCCTCTGATATCTTTAAGTCTGGAACGGATAACAAACCAGTGCTGTCTGCCCAATGCGGGTTCGACGAGCCAGTGTGGTGACCAGCTCTTCGGGCGTTAACGGCTGAGCTGGCAACAAAAAAGGCGCCGATGCGCCTCACAATAAAATCGGACTGCGGAAATGTTCCGGCCCCACCCTTGGCCGGTCATTCCATTCAAGTATCAATTCGTGCGCCCACCATTTATGACTTCGAAGAGTTTTCCTTTCAGTGCTTCTTCTGTTTCGCCTTCCCGCAATCCCTGACGCCATTGATCAAGAATGAGCCTCAGCCCGAATGTTTCCCGGCTGTGCGGCAGATCGCCTAGGAAGGAAGCAAAAAATGAATCCAGGTGATTACGGTCGATCAGCCCCTGATCAATGAGACCGTGAATCAGGGTCATCGTCGCTGCGATATGACCTTTCACAAAATCAAACTCTATGGAGTTCGTATGATTGTCTAAGGGTGTTGTCTGCATGTAACCTCTCATGTGCCCGACGACGTTACCGTACAAAACTATATTGCGCTACCTGACAGTTTTCGCAAGAGAACGCTCATTATTAAACTAATTCCGAATATAGTTAACTATTAACAATTGCAGATCGTAGTTTTAATTTCTATTTTTCTACCGATCAGTTTGAATAAGTTAATTTATTACTCCGCACCGTACACTGTGAGCGCAAATCATGTCATTTTTTGCGATCAAAAGTTTTAAATCACAGAGTTTTCCGCAGGGCTGTTGAAAAAAACAAAATTGCCTCTTGCAATGTCCTCTATGTCGGCATAAACACACGCCACCAACGCGGTGGAGCAACGAACCAACGACGCACCAACCGCCCCGGAAATTGGTGAGAGCCGATAGCTCAGCTGGTAGAGCAACTGACTTTTAATCAGTAGGTCCAGGGTTCGAACCCCTGTCGGCTCACCAAATTTCCCCAAAAAATCAATCACCTACATAGCGGTAAATCACTGAAACCTGACCAATGGGTCGGATCGGATTTCTTTGTATTTTCCTAGCGGCTGCAGAACAGGTACTCGAAGACCAATGCGCTCAAGCTCAGATGTTCTTAAAGAGAATGTACCCTTATGCACTTGTTCCGTGGACCAGATCCAAGGCGCCAATCGCTCCAGTGTACACTTCGGCTAACCCTTGGCGGATACCAATCAGTAAAGTTTGAAAATCAGTGACAGCGTTTCGCGAGGACCTTGAAACAAGGAGTATCACCTATCGCGATGAAATTCCTGATTTCAGGTAGCGATAGGTGACTCAGTCGTTTCTCGAAATGCTTTGGAAGCGCACAAGAGAACGCGTTGAAACGGAACCAGGTCCGTTTCGATCTCACCCCCGGTTTTGAGATGGGAGTGAGCATGCTTTCAGGTCAATCGTCCAGGATTTCAGTCAGCATCTTGCTGATGAGATCTTTGATAGACTTTTCCTGAAGATCGTTCGGCTGCAATTCTTTCTTGCTCAGAACTTCGGCGTCTCTGGCGGTCATCTCACGCAGAAGCTTCTTGGCTGCTGCCCGATCGTCTTTCTTCTCCAGGTGGTCCTTGGCAAGGTATTTCAGCAGCGACATGGCCACGTGCTGCCTCACCAGTGCATCGGCAAGACCATTGCTGAGCGCGCCGATAGAGTTGCTCACCTGTTGCCGTTCAAGTTCACTCATTCCAGTCATGTTTTATGTCTCCAAAGGGCCGTTATCGGGAATTTGCAGCGCTCCATCGCCATCATGCGCATCCCCAATACCTGATTAGAACCTGCGATAGACGCACCATCTCAAGATGCCAGCAAAGTGCAATGCGGGTTGCTTGCGTTTCCCCAGAATCACGGTCAGAAGACAAACATATGATCGGGAGAACAAAAAGGCGGCAAGACACATCTTTGCGCCTGGCACGTTTCAAAGACCTCTAGATCACGTCACCATGCGCAATTCGCATTCTTCAGCATCCGATGCCGCGCATCATGGCTGTTCAACTGTCTTCCATTCAGAAAACAAAAAGAAAGCGGGCCTGGAGATCTCCTCCACGCCCGCAAACTCGAACCGCAAATGATTATGCAAAAACCAGATCCGCAAATCTGCTATTGCCTCTGACTTTAGGAGGCAGGGGCGCTACGGCTTGTATGCCCCTCTCCGCCAAGCATCTTCTTAACCCGCTCGCGCATGCCCTGAAGGCTGACATAGAGGATCGGGATCAACAGAACCCCAATCGACGTTGCAAAGAGCATTCCTCCAAAGACAGCGAACCCAATGGCCTTCTGGCTGGCAGCTCCAGCGCTCGAAGCCGTCATCAGCGGGACGACGCCCAAAAGGAACGACAGCGCTGTCATCATCACCGCCCTGAAGCGCAGATGTGCTGCTTCGACAGCCGCATCGCGGATCGATTTGCCGCTATCGCGCTGTTCCATTGCAAATTCGACAATCAGAATCGCGTTCTTCGCCCCCATGCCAACAAGCATGATCATACCGATCTGGGTATAGAGATTGACGTCACTGCCCGTGACGAACACCGCGGTCAATGCACCGAAGATCGCGAAGGACACAGACATGAGGATCGCCAATGGCATCGTCCAGCTTTCATACTGTGCCACCAGGAACAGATAGGTGAACAGGATGGAAAGCAGAAGAATGAACATTACGATCTGGCCGGAGCCGAGCTGTTGCAAGGCGGTGCCTGTCCACTCGTAAGTGTATCCGGGAGGCAATGCCTCTGCAGCGGCGGTCTCAACCTCATTGATGACAACACCTGTGGAAGCCCCGGGCGCAGGATCTGCCATGACAGAAGCTGCACGGAACATGTTGTAACGGGTCAGAATTTGCGGCCCGAGAACATTTTCCGTCGTCAGAATACTGCGCATCGGCACCATGGTTCCGTCAGTCGATCTGACATAGAGCCTACCGATATCATCCACCCGGTTCCTGTACTGGCCATCAGCCTGGATCATGACCTTGTAGACGCGCCCGAAAATGTTGAAGTCGTTGATATAGTAGGAGCCAAGATAGGCTTGGAGTGTCGTGAACACTTCGGCGACGTCGATGCCGAGCGTTTTGGTTTTTTCCCTATCCAGATCGACAAAGACCTGAGGAACATTTGCCCGGAAGGTTGAATACGCCCTTGCGATATCAGGGCTCTGGTTCGCGGAATAGACCATGGACCCGACAGCCGATGCCAGGTCTTGCGGAGTGCCGCCGCCGGTCTGCTGAAGCATCATCTGAACACCACCCGTCGTTCCGAGTCCGGGGATCGGAGGCGGGTTGAACGCGATGATGTTTGCTCCGGGAATGGTCGAAAACTCGGCCCAGAACTTCCCGAGAATAGCGTCAATCTTCAGATCGGGTTCCTGGCGCTCTTCCCAATTGCTCATGGTCGCAATCACAAGAGCGGCGTTGGAAGATGTTGCGCCGTTCAGAATGGAGAACCCATTCACGATCACCACATTTTCCACCCCGGCCGTGTTGCGCGCGAGCTCGACAACCCGGTCGGTCACCACTTCTGTACGTTCAAGCGCGGCTCCATCTGGAAGCTGCACATCAACCATCAGATATCCCTGGTCTTCCGACGGCAGGAAGCCCTGTGGCAAAGACCCACCAAGCGTGACGATCATGACGACAACGCCGGCAACAATCAGGACACCGATAAAGGCAACCCTCACAAGCCGTCGGACAATAGCCGTATAGCCGTCTCGAACCTTCATGATGCCGCGATCGAAAAGACCCATGATTCCGCGCGGCGGACCCGAGCGAGCTTTCAGGATCAAGCCACAAAGAGCTGGTGAAAGCGTCAGCGCGTTGATCGAGGAAATCACCACGGATACGGAAATCGTGACAGCGAACTGCGAATAGAGCCGGCCGGTAATTCCCGGCATGAATATTGTCGGGACAAACACAGCCAGCAGCACCAGCGTGGTTGCGATGACCGGGCTGGTTATCTGCTCCATCGCCTTGGCTGTCGCTTCCTTGGGTGGAAGCCCCTCATCGGCGATGATGCGCTCTACGTTTTCAACGACCACGATCGCGTCGTCAACCACGATCCCGATCGCAAGAACAAGCGCGAACAGGGAAACCGTGTTGAGCGACATGCCAAGGGCCAGCAGAACGGCAAAGGTACCGATCAGCGAAACCGGAATTGCGACCGTTGGAATGATAGTTGCACGCCAGTTGCCGAGGAAGATGAATACCACCGACACAACGAGCAGGAAGGTCAGAAACAGCGTCGCGATCACATCGTTCAGCGAAGCTTCCACGAAGTCCGTCGTATTGAACGGCACCGCATACTTCATGTCGTCCGGAAACGCCTGTGACAGGCTTTCAAGACGCGCCAGCACGCTCTCGGCTACCTGCAGGGCGTTTGCACCGGGGGCCTGATAGATCGCAAGAACTGTAGACGGTTGTCCGTTGAACTCACCGGAAGCGTTGTAGAACTGAGCCCCGAGATCGACTTTGGCCACATCGCCAATCGTCACGACGGCACCATCTTCGCCGGTTCTTAGAACGATTTCCTCGAACTCCTCAGCTGTCGCCAACCGGCCTTTGGCCTTGATCGTATATTGGAACTGCTGGCCATCCGGCACCGGAGGAGCACCGATCTGACCGGCTGCCACCTGGATGTTCTGATCACGGACCGCCGCGATAAAGTCGCTCGGCGTCATGTTGAGGCTGGTCAGCTTGTCCGGATCAAGCCATATGCGCATGCCATACGCGAAATCCGTCATCACGTCGGCGCGGCCAACGCCTTGAACACGAGCGAGCGAGTCCTTCAGATTGATGGAGGCGTAGTTGGAAAGAAACACCTCATCATACGTACCGTTCGGCGAATACAGCGTGACGACCAGCAGCATGTTGGTACTGGATTTCTGAACCGTCACGCCATTTGCAGTCACTTCACTCGGGAGCTGACTTGTCGCCTGGCTGACCCGGTTCTGCGTGTTAACCGTCGCAATGTCCGGGTCCGTCCCCACCGCAAATGTGACGTTGAGCGAATAGTTGCCGCTGTCGTTACTCGTCGACTGCATGTAGATCATGTCGTCGACGCCGTTCACCTGCGCCTCAATGGGCGCGGCCGTCGTTTCCTCAAGAACTTCGGCGTTCGCACCGGTATAGGTCGCTGAAACGTTTACCACCGGAGGCGTGATGTCCGGAAACTGCTCAACGGGAAGCGCAAGATATCCGAGGATACCGGCAATCGTAATAACAATCGAAATAACCAGCGCGAATTTCGGCCGGTAGATAAAAAAGCGAGAAAACATTTAGCTTTGCTCCGCCGGCTTGGCTTCAAGAACAGGTGTAACCTCAACTCCAGGCCGCACTTTCTGCAAACCTTCCGTAATCACCTCGGTGCCTTCGTCCAGTCCCTTCTTTACGACGAAATTTGTTTCGACCTGAGGACCGAGCTCGACATATTTCTGCTCCACTTTCTTGTCCGGCGTTATTGCCAGAGCAAAGGAGCCCTGCTGGTCGCGCTGAATCGCGGCCTGCGGCACCACCAACTCGGTTTCCGTGTTGGGAGCTTCCAGAACGACGGTGACATAGGTGCCTGCCAGGAGGCGAACATCCTTGTTCTCGAACTGACCGCGGAACGAAATTGTCCCGGTCGTCGCGTCGACCTGATTGTCGATGTATACGATCTTGCCGACCTCGCCATACTTGTCACCATTCGGCAGGATCAGGCTGATGGCAGGTGCATCTTCCGGCGCAATGTCAGCCGGGGTGATGTTGTGTGTCTGCACAGCATTGAGATACTGCGCCTCGCTCACCGAAAAATTCACGTAAACCGGCGCAAGGCGGATAAGTTTGGCCAGAGAATCCGTCGTCGGACCGACGACTTCCCCAACGCTATAGGTCGATTTGCCGATCTGTCCCGGGAACGGCGCAGAAATGTCAGTGTAGCTCAAATTGAGCTCAGCCTGCTGCAATGCGGATTGGGCAGCTTCGACCGACGCGTCTGCCTGTTGCTTCTGTGCAAGTGTCGCTTCATAGGCAGCTTCGGAGACGTGCCCTTTTTCGAAAAGGTCCTTGTCGCGTTTCTCATCAGCAGCCTTGAGCGCAGCATCCGCCTTGGCACTTGCAAGATCAGCCTTTGCCTTGGTCAGTGCAGCTTCATATTCGGCCTTTTCAATCGTGAAAAGCAGTTCGTCCTTCTTGACGAACGACCCGTCAGGAACCGCCTTTTTCTCAAGGAAGCCGCTTACCCGCGCAACCAGATCAACTTGGTCGACCGCCGCGATCTGTCCTACGAAGCGCTCGCTCTGCCGAACGTCCTGAGAGGTGACCTTCGCAACCGTTACAGAAGGCGGAGGTGGGGCCGGCGCTTCGGCCTGTTTGGAGTCGTCGGAACAGGCAGCAAGGAAGGCAGAAGCTGCCGTTGCAAGGATTAAAGGACGGGAAAAAGTGGCAAAACGCAGAAAGGTCATTCGTGAAGCTCCGCTGTCTGGCCGATCTGGCCAAGCGCATAATCGAAGTTCACTATAAAAGGACTGGTTGATTCAACAAGCGAATTTTGTCGGAAGGACGATCCCTCAACCGCAAAAGTTACGCCGCGTTTTCAATCCAGCTAGCCGCACCACCAGAGAGTTTTGCCACAACTGTGAGATGCTTTCGGCTGTCAGCTTGCCGGAGACAGGATCAACGTGAGGCCAAACAGCTCGTCTGCCGGAACTGTTTTCGTTTCAGTCAGCGAAGCGCAGGAAATTTCCAGGGCAGCGATCAAGGGAAGATTGCCAGGCACCGCGTTTGCCGCAGCCTCTCCTACCAAAGAACGGAAGGCTGTGGGATTGAGAACCGAAATCCTGCCGCGTGGCGTCTCCAGCTCCAGTCCCAGGCTGGTTGCACGCATTTCCCGCTGCCCTGTGAAGCCCCCAAGAAACTCATGGTGGTCCGAAGGATCTCCGGCGAGCATGTAGACGGATTTCACGTTTTGAGCACCGTTCTCATGTTGCTGAAACGCGGGTTTCCAGAAGTTCTCCGGATACCTGTTGTGGCACGTAAAGTACCCGATCTCTGGGCTCAAGGGATCGTGCAGCAAGGTCAAATCAAACGCGACCTTGGCAGTCGACCCATCTGCCAAGTGAGCAATCCGCTCAAATGAAAAAGGGTCGAAGACCTTCAGTCCCGCCTTGCCGAATTCCTGGCGATCGATTTCAGGATCCTTGCTCTCAAGAACCAGCATGCTGGCCCCTTCCCGCGATTTGAGCAAGTCTCGGTTGAAGGCACCAAAGGAAAAGACGTTTCCTTCGGATTCCGAAATCAACTCCGGTTCGGCAACGCTCAGAAGTTCAATGAAGAAACCATCAAGCTGAACCAGGCGGTTCGCCGTACCCCATGGGTGCCGGTTTTCCGGCGTAACGGTGAACCCGAGCTTCTCGTAAGCCTGGCCCGCAGCCTCGAGATCCTTCACCGCAACTACGAGATGATCAAGACCGCGTACCATGTCTTCTTCCCTCAATACAAACTCGAACAATCAGACCAGACGGCTTTGCTGAATCGCCGCTCCGATAAAGGAGGCAAACAGCGGATGCGGATCAAACGGGCGTGATTTCAGTTCCGGGTGGTACTGCACGCCAACGAACCACGGGTGGTCATCGATTTCGACTGTTTCGGGTAGAACGCCGTCCGGAGAAGTGCCGGCAAAATTCAATCCGCATTTTTCCAATTGATCGCGGTAGCCAATGTTTACTTCGTAGCGATGGCGATGACGCTCCGACACGCTTGTGGAACCGTAAATATCAGCGATCTTGGACCCAGGCTTCAGTGCTGCCGGATAGGCTCCGAGGCGCATGGTTCCGCCGAGGTCACCATCAACATTACGCACTTCTTTCTCGTTGCCCTTGGTCCATTCGGTCATAAGACCGACAACTGGCTCCTTGCACGGGCCGAATTCAGTGGAATTGGCTTCGGTAATCCCGGCAAGGTTTCGCGCAGCTTCGAGAACCGCCATTTGCATGCCGAAGCAGATGCCAAAATACGGAATATTTCGTGTGCGGGCAAAATGAGCCGCAGCAATCTTTCCTTCAGCGCCACGCTCACCGAAACCACCGGGAACCAGGATGCCATGGACGCCCTCGAGATAAGGGCTCGGATCTTCTTTCTCGAAGGTTTCAGATTCGATCCATTCCAGGTTGACCTTGACCCTGTTGGCAATGCCACCGTGCACGAGCGCTTCAATCAGGGATTTGTACGCGTCTTTCAGAACCGTATATTTCCCGACGATCGCGATTTTCACTTCGCCTTCCGGATTTGCAACCGCATTGGATATTCCTTTCCAGCGGTCGAGTACGGGAGCCGGGGCGCCCTTGATCCCGAAGGCTGCGAGAACTTCGTCATCAAGCCCTTCCGCATGATAAGCGATCGGCACGTCGTAGATCGATTTGACGTCGTATGCCGGGATGACCGCACTTTCTCGAACGTTACAGAACAAAGAGAGCTTGCGCTTTTCATTCTCCGGGATCAGCCGATCACAACGGATCATCAGAATGTCCGGCTGAATGCCGATGGAACGCAGCTCTTTCACAGAGTGTTGCGTCGGTTTGGTTTTCATTTCGCCAGCGCTCGGAATGTAAGGCATGAGCGTCAGGTGAACATAAACGACGTCCCCACGCGGCAGGTCATTGCCAAGCTGGCGGATGGCTTCGAAGAAAGGCAGCCCCTCAATATCGCCGACGGTGCCGCCGATTTCGACCAGAACGAAATCATAATCTTCGTTGCCGGTCAGAACGAAGTTCTTGATCGCGTCGGTAACGTGCGGAATGACCTGGACTGTACCGCCCAGATAATCACCACGCCGCTCCTTGGCGATGATGTCCTGATAGATACGACCGGTCGTAATGTTGTCCTGCTGGTTGGCAGGGCGCCCGGTAAATCTCTCGTAGTGACCCAGATCGAGGTCGGTCTCAGCCCCATCGTCAGTCACGAAGCACTCGCCGTGCTGATAGGGGCTCATGGTGCCCGGGTCCACGTTCAAGTAGGGATCAAGCTTGCGCAAGCGTACTTTGTAGCCGCGTGCCTGAAGCAACGCGCCCAGTGCTGCAGAAGCAAGACCTTTTCCAAGCGAGGAGACCACGCCGCCAGTGATGAAAATGTATCGCGCCATGGAACAATACCATATCCTTGCCGAAGGCCGCTTGGCCACTCGGGAGTTGCGTTCTTAACACATAAAAATGCCCTGCGAGTTCAGCCGCAGGGCATATGTCAGGCGAAAGGGCCGGACGGCCGCCGCGGCCGCGTTACTGCGCGGCCGGGACCTGCGGTCCGGAAGGTTCGCTTTGTTGCTTGAGCGAATCGAGGATACCGCCGGTACCACCTTCTGCTCCACCGTCCGTCGTAGCGGGCGCGCCATCGGTGGCAACTGGAGCTGCATCGAGAATGGAACCCGGTCTTTCCTGATTCTGAGCGATCAAGCTTAGCGTCAGCGATGTTGCAAAGAAGGCCACTGCCAGGATCGCCGTTGCCCGGGTCAGGATGTTGGCCGTACCCCGGCTGGACATCAGTCCGCCGCCGCCGCCTCCGCCAATGCCAAGCGCACCACCTTCGGAACGCTGCAGGAGGACAACAAGCACCAGGGCCAACACGACCATCAAGTGGATAACGATGACTACGGTTTCCATCGAATGCCATTCTGTATTGAATTCAAGATTGGCGGCCTTCTACACCAGACGACGCCAGCTTTCCACCCTTCAATTGCGCCTTGATCACAGAAGCTTCAAGAGCTTGCGGATCACGAATACGCAGAAAGGATACCTATAAAGTCGTCGGCTTTAAGGCTGGCACCCCCGACAAGGGCACCATTTACATTGGCAACGGCCATCAATTCCCCGGCATTTCCGGGTTTGACCGAACCGCCGTAAAGCAGCCGCATCGCAGATCCATTGGCACCCAATCTGTTCACCAGATTGCCCCGCATGGCTGCGTGAATTTCCTCGACATCAGCTGCTGTCGGTGTCAACCCGGTACCGATGGCCCAGACCGGCTCATAGGCAACCACAGTGTTTTCGGCGGTCGCACCATCGGGAACAGAGGCATTCAGCTGACGTTCAACAACGTCAACCGCCCTGCCGGTTTTTCTTTCTGCTTCCGTCTCGCCAACGCAAACAATTGCCACAAGGCCGGCACGCCAGGCCGCTTGTGCTTTGGCGTTTACGTCAGAATCAGTCTCACCGTGGTCCGTCCGGCGCTCTGAGTGCCCAACGATCACGGCAGTGGCGCCAGCGTCCTGCAGCATTTCGGCTGAGACATCGCCTGTATGAGCGCCGGACTTTTCCGCATGGCAATCCTGTCCCCCCACAGAAATGCCGGCGCTTTCGGCCTTGTCCGCAAGAAGGGAAACCAACGTCGCCGGCGCGCAAATCATGGAATCAACAGATTCGGACAGATCATCGGAAATTCCGGCAATCATCTTGTAGAATTCTGCCTGATTTGACTTCAGGCCATTCATTTTCCAGTTGCCGGCCACAAGCGGTTTGATTTTTGCGCTCATAATCGTGTCATCTCCCGGAGAGTGGTCGTTCATTTGCCGCCTATAGAGCAGATGCAATGTTCCGTTGCAATCTTCTTTGGCGCAGTAATTTGTTTTCCTTTCCGAAGTTTATGCCAGGCTGCCTTGCAGCGGCGGCAACAGCTCATTATGATCCGCCCGCTCCGGCCTGGACCGGTCCACCAACCGGGCAGAAAATCCGGCCGTTTGAAAAACAAGAATTACGGGAGTCGTCATGCTTGACGCGCTGCGCAAGGGCGCTGGCACCTGGGTTGCCAAACTGTTTATCGCTCTGCTTATCTTCAGTTTCGCCGTTTGGGGTGTAACGGACTTTCTGCAAGGGTTCAGCCTGAACACGGCAGCGAAAGTCGGCGACACGGAAGTCTCCCTGCTCGATTTTGATCGCACCTATCGCCAGGACCTGAACAGGCTGGGACAGCAACTGGGTCGTCCATTGACGCCATCTGAAGGCGCTGCGCTCGGTATTCCGCAACAATCTCTTGGGAAGTTGGTCGCCGAAGCTGCAATGAGCAACACCGCTCAGAACCTGAAGCTGGGCGTATCCGACGAGCGCCTTGCAGCCATTATTCAATCCGACCCCGCGTTTCGAGGGCTCAACGGAAGATATGACCGCACCCGTCTGCAACAGGTTCTGCAGGCAAATGGCTACCGCGAAGACGAATATGTCGTTCAGCGCAGAAATGTTGCAGAAAGAGGACAGTTGGCAGAAGGGATCGCCGGTGGCCTGAAGGCACCGGTCACTTACCTTCAAGCACTTGATGCCTACCAGCGCGAGACCCGGAATGCGGAGTATCTTCTGATTACAGCCGACACAATCGGCGAAATCGAGGAGCCATCAACAGAAGCTCTGAGTACTTTCTTTGAAGAAAAGAAAGCCGACTTCCGTGCGCCGGAGTATCGCGAAATCAAATATGTCGCCCTTACTCCCGACACCCTCGCCCGTCCGGAAGATGTGAATGAAGAAGATGCTCGCGCGGAATATGACCGCCGGTCTGCCGATTTCTTCCAGCCCGAACGTCGTAAAGTGCGGCAAATGTCGTTCCCATCCAAGGAAGCTGCAGAAGAAGCGGCGGCCGAACTAAATGACGGCAAGACATTCGAACAGCTGATGTCTGAGCGTAATTTGGGCAACAATGACGTCACACTAGGTGTGATGTCGAAGAGTGACTTTCTTGACGAGGCACTTGGCGAGGCTGCCTTTTCCCTGAACGAAGGGGAATCCAGCGACGCTGTGGAAGGCCGTTTCTCCACGGTCATCTTGAATGTCGAGGAAGTTCTGCCAGAGAGCACGCAGCCATTTGATGAAGTCAAAGCTGGCATCATCGAAGAACTCGCAAAAGAGCAGGCAGAACGCGAAATTCTGGATCTTCTGGATGAAATCGAAGATGCACGCGCAGGCGGCGCTTTGCTGGATGAAGTTGGCGAGCGTTTCTCATTACCTGTTGAAGCTCCGCAGGCCTTCGACGCGTCAGGCATGTCAATGGCCGGAACCAATGTTGAGTTGCCAGAAGCTGAAGGCCTTGTTGCAGGCGCTTTCGACAGCGACGTCGGCATCGAAAACGACGTTCTTCAGCTCGGAAACCAGGGCTTCCTCTGGTACGACGTCGCCAAGGTGATCCCGTCGCGTGATCGCGATCTTTCCGAGGTTCAAGAGGATGTTATTGAGGCCTGGAAAGCCGATGAACTGTCCAAACGCCTTGACGAGACGGCAGCGGACCTGCTCGCGAAGGCCCAAAGCGGAACCCCGTTCATTGCACTGGCAGCTGAAAAAGGTCTCGAGGTGAAGAGCGTGTCGGACCTGAGAAGAAACACGCCGTCAGGTGACTTCGGCAATGAGGCCGTTTCCGCAGCGTTCAATGGACCGGTTGGAACCAGTGCAACCACGAATGCGGCAAGCGGCGGTAACCGCGTCGTCTTGAAGATAACCGCAACTTCAACGCCGGAGTTCGATGTTTCCGCGCCTGAAGTCTCTGCCCTTGGTGATCAATTGTCTCAACAGATCCAGGATTCGCTGCTTGGTCAGTTTATTACGGATCGCGAAGCCAAAGCCGGAGTGGAAATCAATCAGGCTGGCATCGCTCAGGTCATTGGCCTGAACCAGAATTGATACGAAGCGGATGGAAGACTGAAATGACCACGTTCAAGGACATCATCGCCAAAGTGGCGGATGGTCACGCTTTGAGCCCGGCGGAAGCGAGAGAAGCTTTTGACGTGATCCTTTCAGGATCCGCAACACCTTCGCAGCTCGGCGGCTTCCTGATGGCCTTGCGGGTCCGCGGCGAAAGCATCGCAGAGGTCACGGGTGCTGTGGCGACCATGCGGTCCAAGATGCTTCCGGTCGATGCTCCCGCGGATGCGATCGACATTGTCGGTACGGGCGGAGACAATTCCGGCAGTTACAATATATCGACCTGCACAGCGCTCGTGGTCGCCGGATGTGGCGTGCCTGTTGCCAAACATGGCAACAGATCGCTTTCCTCCAAATCCGGAGCTGCGGAAGCTTTGGCCCAATTGGGTGTCGATATCGACATAGCTCCTGAGAAGATTTCCAATTGCATCAACAGTGCCGGAATAGGCTTCATGTTTGCGCCGTTGCATCACGCCGCGATGAAACACGTTGGCCCAACACGGATGGAACTGGGCACCCGCACCATTTTTAACCTGTTGGGTCCGTTGTCGAACCCCGCAGGTGTCAAACGGCAGATGGTCGGTGTCTTCGCCCACAAATGGGTCGAACCTGTTGCCCATTCCCTAAAGGAACTGGGCTCAGAAAAAGCGTGGGTCGCGCATGGCTCCGATGGTATGGACGAAATCACGACGACCGGCCCGACCTATGTCAGCGAATTGAAGGATGGCCAGGTACGGTCCTTTGAGATCTCCCCGGCAGATGTCGGTCTTCCTGTATCAAAGGCAGAAGATCTCAAGGGTGGACAACCTTCTGAAAACGCGAAAGCCCTTCGCGAAGTGCTCGCTGGTGCCAAGAACGCCTATCGCGATATCGTGCTGTTCAATTCAGCCGCTTCCCTGCTGGTCGCAGACAAAGTGTCGAACCTGAAGGACGGCGTTGAAATGGCAGCCAACTCGATCGACAGCGGATCTGCTGCCGATACGCTCGAAAAGCTTGTTGCCGCATCAAACGGATAGTCACATGGCCGATATCTTGCAGAAAATCGAAGCCTACAAGCGTGAAGAAATCGCTGCGGCAAAATCAAAAATCCCGTTAGCGGAGCTAAAGGCACAGATCGCCGACGTGTCCGAACCTCGTGGTTTCCTGAAAGCCATCGAGACGAAACACTCCAATGGTGACTACGCTCTGATTGCGGAGATCAAGAAAGCCAGTCCCTCAAAGGGGCTCATTCGCGAAGACTTTGACCCGCCTTTGCTGGCGAAGGCGTACGAGGCGGGCGGAGCTGCCTGCCTGTCCGTGTTGACCGACAGTCCCTCTTTCCAAGGCAAGCCGGAGTTTTTGACGGCAGCGCGCGCTGGAGTATCCCTGCCCGCACTGCGCAAGGATTTCCTGTACGACACCTACCAGGTGTACGAAGCCAGGGCCTGGGGCGGCGACTGTATTTTGATCATTCTTGCTGCGGTGGATGATGACACCGCCAAGGCCCTTGAGAACACTGCATTTGAACTCGGCATGGACGTTCTTCTCGAGGTACATGACAATGCTGAACTTGACCGTGCCTTGAAATTGTCTTCCCGGCTAATGGGTATCAACAACCGAAACTTGAAGACCTTCGAGACCAGACTTGAGACCAGCGAGGAACTTGCGCCGAAGGTTCCATCCGACCGCATAATTGTCGGCGAATCCGGCTTGTTCACACCGGACGACCTTGCTCGCATGAACAAGGTAGGAATTTCGACATTCCTGATCGGCGAGAGCCTCATGCGTCAGAATGATGTGACATCCGCAACCAAGTCTCTTCTCACCCGCCCTCCTCTTTCAAAAGCTGTTTAGGCGGTCAATGTCCGACCAAGACCCAAAACTTACCCACCTTGACGAGGCCGGTGCGGCCAACATGGTGGATGTTTCGCAGAAAGAAGCCACCCACCGCATTGCAATCGCACGCGGCACCATCACAATGCGGCAGGAAACTCTGGACCTTATTCGTTCCGGAAACGCCAAGAAAGGCGATGTAATAGGTACGGCACGCATTGCCGGTATTCTCGCTGCCAAAAAGACCCACGAATTGATTCCGCTTTGTCATCCCCTGATGCTTTCAAAAGTGACGATCGACATTGACGTCGATGATAGTCTGCCGGGCCTTGCCGTGACCGCAACTACCAAGGTCAGTGGTCAGACTGGCGTGGAAATGGAAGCTCTTACAGCATGCTCTCTCACCTGCCTGACAATCTACGACATGGCAAAGGCAGTCGACCGGGGCATGGTGATCGGAGACATTCGCCTGGTGGAAAAAGCCGGCGGTAAATCGGGACATTGGACATTGGAAAAAGACGGCAGCGAAGGTGGAACCTGATGAGCCTGATGCCGGTTGCAGAAGCGCTTGAAAAACTCCTTTCAGGCGTTTCGCCCCTGGAAAGCGAACTCGTTTCATTGGATCAGGCCAATGGCCGGGAGTTGGCCGCCCCCTTGGCTTCCACGCGCACGCAGCCCCCGTTCGCCGCGTCTGCCATGGATGGATATGCAGTTCGCCATGAAGACCTGGCAGAAGGTCGTAAGACACTTACCGTTATTGGAGAGGCCCCCGCCGGACACAGCTACTCCGGCGAAGTGAAGGCAGGTGAAACCGTTCGAATTTTCACTGGCGCTCCGATACCAGACGGTGCCGACACGATCTTGATTCAGGAAAATGCAGAACGAACCGGAGACGAAATCAGGGTCCTTGAAGTCCCGAACGATGGAGCTTTTGTCCGCCCTGCCGGTCTCGACTTCTCCAAGCATGAAATTCTGCTGTCACAGCCCTTGAAGCTGACATATCGGCATCTGGCACTTGCTGCCGCAATGAACTACGCGACCGTTCCTGTTATCCGCAAGCCGAAAGTTGCCATTCTGGCGACAGGAGACGAGCTCGTCCGGCCAGGTGTTGAACCCGGACCTGATCAGATCATCGCATCCAACCATGCCGGCATCGCCGCACTTGTAGAGGATTGTGGTGGCTTACCCTTGGACCTGGGCATTTCACGAGACGATCCGGTGGAGCTTGCCAATCACGTTCGCCAGGCGATTTCAGCGAAAGCCGATATACTCGTTACGCTGGGAGGTGCATCGGTCGGAGATCATGATCTGGTTCAGGACGTGTTGGGTCAGGAAGGAATGGATCTGGCTTTCTGGCGGATCGCAATGCGCCCTGGCAAGCCATTGATGGCTGGACGGCTCGGCAAGACGAAAGTGCTCGGACTTCCTGGCAATCCCGTTTCCAGCCTCGTTTGCGGATTGCTTTTCCTGAAACCGCTCTTGAAAGCCATGCTTGGTCAGTCGACCGGTGAAACAGGAGCCAAACCCGCCGTCCTGGGATCAGAACTTCCCGAAAACGACAGGCGTCAGGATTATGTCAGAGCAACACTGGACGAAGATGCCGACGGTCGTTTGATAGCGACACCGTTTTCCAAGCAGGACAGCTCGATGCTCGGTCTTCTGGCTAAGTCCGGAGCGTTGATCATACGCCCCCCCCATGCTCCGGCTCAAGAAGCCGGAACGACCGTGCCGGTCATGGTCCTCTAGGTCTGATACGATCCGTCAGCGCTCTCTGAGCGCGTGGGCAACCTGATCAGTGATCGGTTTGACCAGGTAGCTCAGGACCGTACGGTCGCCCGTTGTCAGGAAAGTTTCAACCGGCATACCAGGTACAAGCGTCTGGGTGCCGAGCTTTTCCAGTTCATCTTCGTCAATTACCAGACGGGCAACGTAGTAGCTCGTGCCCGTGCGTTCATCCTGCGTAAGGTCGGCAGAAACCGTGAGCAGCTCTGCATTCAGTTCTGGCGTTGTTCTCTGATCGAAGCTTGGAAAACGCACTCTGGCCCGTTGACCTGGTGCCATCTGGTCAATGTCGACCGGACGAACCTGCGCTTCGACAATAAGCTGGTCTTCACGCGGGACGATCTGCATAACAGTTTCACCCGGCGCAACCACACCGCCAATCGTGTGAACCGAAAGCTGGTGGATGTATCCATTTTGCGGTGCGAGAATATCAACCCGTGTCAGTTCATCTTCAGCGGCAATCTTCTGTTCTTCAAGCTGCGCGATGCGTGAGCGCACTTCCTGCAGCTGCTCCAGAACTTCAGCTCGATAGGATTCTTCAATTTGCAGGATCTGGATCCGCCGTTCGCTGATTGCCTCATTGGTTCTGGCAATCTGTGCAATCAGGTCTCCATATTCGCCTTCAAGACGTGCCTTTTCCCTGCGAAGCGACGTGACGCGGCTCTTTGAGACAAGCTGCTTGTTCAGCAGACCATCGAGATCCGAAAGTTCCTCGTTGATCAGCTCGATTTCGGAAACCTTCGCCGTAACCTGCGCTTCCAGACCCAGGATCTGCTTGTTGAACTGACGGATCTGTTCTTCCAGCTGGTTCTTGCGCCCGTCCTTGGAATTCTGACGCGCCTGCAAAAGCAATTGCTGGCCACGCTCGATATCCGTCAGCTCCCGTTGTGCTGCGTCTGGCCATTCGATCGTGCGAATATCATCACGCTCAGCTTCCAGTCGCTGCTCTTGTGCGTTCAACTCAGTCAGCTGTTTGGTAATAACGGCGAGATTGGCACGCGTAACGGTATCATCCAGACTGATCAGAAGCTCACCAGCTTCAACAACATCTCCGTTCTTCACCTTGATGTCGCGCACGATGCCGCCTTCGCGATGCTGAACCTGTTTGATGTTGGTTTCAACAACAACTGTTCCTGACGAAACCACGGCGCCAGAGATTTCGGTGAAGGTCGCCCAGCCACCTATGCCACCGACAACAAAAATCGCGATAAAGAGAGCGAACAGGAGATGATTGCGCACTGTTTTGCGCAGCATGTCATCTGCATTTCCAGACACTTGTTTGGTCATTTTTCTGGCACTTTTCCCTGTTCAGGCCATTACCGTCCTGGTCCCATTCCAGCGCGAACACGCTGGACAGGCTGAACAACTTGCTTCAGGACCTCTTCCTTCGGACCGAATCCGGCCATCTTGCCTTCCTTGAGGCAAAGGATCTTGTCCACTGTTGCGATCGCGCTCGGGCGATGGGCAATCACGACCACGATCGATCCCTTTTCCCGCATCGCCTTGATTGCACCGGTCAAGGCGCTTTCACCTTCGGCGTCCAGATTGGAATTGGGCTCATCCAGCACGACGAGGAAGGGGTTACCATAGAGCGCTCGTGCAAGAGCAACACGTTGGCGTTGCCCAGCTGACAGGGATCTTCCAGTCCGTCCGATGACCGTGTTGTACCCTTCAGGCAACGCAACAATCATATCATGAACGTCAGCAAGTTTGGCTGCTTCGATAACCTTGTCCGGCGAAGCCTCTTCATTGAACCTGGCTATGTTTTCGGCGATTGTACCGTCAAACAACTGAAGATCCTGCGGTAGATAGCCGATAAATTCGCCCCGTTTTGTTGTCGGCCATTGCCCGAGCTCCGCTCCGTCATATCGAATAACGCCCTTGAGAGCGGGCGTTGCCCCGACAAGTGCCCTCGCGAATGTCGACTTTCCGGACCCAGAGGGTCCGATCACGCCCAGGCCATCGCCAGACTGAAGCTCCAACGTCACATTCTGCACGTAAGGCATTGCTTCGCCGAATGGACCACAGAAGACCTGCTCTACGTTGACCTTTTGGGTTGGCAGAGGCAGGTCCATCTTTTCAGGTTCGGAATCCGCTACCTGCAACACCTCTCTCAAGCGTTTCAGCGCCTGACGGCTCGCGACAAAGCCACGCCATTGTGCAACCGCCTGCTCGATCGGGGCCAGAGCCCTTGACGTCATGATCGACGCGGCAATCATGACACCCGGGGTAATTTCCTGTTTGATTGCAAGCCACGCACCAACACCAAGAATGGCAGACTGAAGCACAAACCGGATGGTTTTGATGGCTGTGCCGAATACTCCGGTGCGGTCGGAAGCGCGTCGTTGGGTGGCAAGATATTCGCCGTTTTGAGCATCCCATCTGGACGTAAGCGCACCTTGCATCCCCATCGCCGTAACAACTTCGGAATTGCGCTGTCCGCTCTCAACCACCGCAGCACGCCGGCCGGCCTGACCGGCAGCCTCTTCGGATGGACTTCGCGACATCGCCTCGTTGACCCCGATGAGGATCGTTATGATGATGGCACCCGCCAACCCAACGAATCCCAGCAGCGGGTGAAACAGGAAAACAATGCCCAGATAGAGCGGCAACCAGGGAATGTCGAAAATGGCTGCAGGCCCTGGACCTGACAGAAACTGGCGAATCGTGTCCAGATCCTGAACTGGACGCAATTTTGCGGCTCGCCTTCCCAAGCGAACCGGAAGACTGTTGGATACCTTGTAGACGATGCCGGACAAACGAGCGTCAACTCTTTGACCCAGACGAGACAGGATACGTCCACGTATGCCTTCCAGGATTCCGTAGAAAACGTAGAGCACCATCGCCAGTATACCGATCACGACCAGCGTCGGTACTGAACCACTTGCAAGAACCCGGTCATAGACCTGGAGCATGAACACCGGGCCGGTGAGCATCAGGATGTTGATGACAAAACTGACGACGGCAACGCCCCAAAACGCACTCCGGATGGGACGAAACGCCTTGGCAACAGGATTGTCTCGCCCGGTCAGCGGTTTTGCGGCTCCTTGCCTTGCTCCAACCATATAGCCCTCAGTATCTTGTTTTCGGTTCTACGTCTTTTCGCAGCCTGGCCCGCGAATCCGATCAGTATGACTGCCATATGTTCGAATCTGATGTCAGCTGAACAACGTATGGTTCAAATCATACGCCATTGCCAAGCGACCGGTTCAAACACAATCTAGCAGTCTGAACAAGATACAGCTTCACTTGCGGTCAACAAACCTTGACGACGACCGCAGCTAAAACACTTAAAATTTGTCAAAAACCCGGCCACATGGGACCGGGTTCTTCATTAGGCAAAAAAATTGACCTCAGCTCGCAGCGGAAACAGCGCGCTTGGCCATTACGGTAACCAGGTTTGCCCGGTATGCCGAAGAGCCGTGAATATCGTGGAGCATGCTTCCTGCATCCACCTTGATATCGGCAACAGCATCCGGCGACCAGTTGGAAGCGAGAGCAGATTCCATTCCACTCACCCGGAAAACGCCATAGTGCCCTGCCCCGGTGACAGCCACTCGCACACTTCCGTCACTGTGGCGCGCAACGAACACGCCAGCCATAGCGTAGCGAGAAGCCGGGTTCGGATACTTTGCGTATGCACCTTTTTCCACGATTGGAAAGGAAACCGACACAACGATCTCGTCTTCATCGAGCGCTGTATCGAACATGCCGATAAAGAAGTCTTCTGCTGACAATTCACGCTTGCTGGTCACGACAGTTGCTCCGAGCGCGACCAGCGCAGCCGGATAGTCCGCGGCAGGATCGTTGTTGGCAATGGAGCCGCCAAGTGTCCCCATGTGGCGCACCGCCGGATCCCCGATTCCACTTGCGAGGCTCGCAAGGCTCGGAAGTTTCTCCTTTACCACTCCGGACGATGCTACTTCAGCATGCGTGGTGGCTGCACCGATTGATATGCTGCCGCTACCTTCCGAAATGCCGTTCAAGTCGGCAATCTTCGTAACATCGACAAGATCGCTTGGAGCCGCCAACCTTTGTTTCATGGTTGGAAGCAGTGTCTGACCACCACCCAGAATTTTTCCGTCGTCAGATTTGCCCATAAGATCAGCTGCTTCAGCAACAGAACCGGCCCGGTGATAATTTGTTTCGTACATTTCGCGTCTCCCCAATAGCTGGGTTCAAGTGTCATCAAATTGCGTTGGCGTCACAGACAGGTTCAAACGGGATGGCCGACAGATCTCCCTGGAAAATCTCCCGGTCCTTGGCGCCTTGAATTTCAGCGCCGAGGTTCTTTGCCCGTTCCCACATATCAACCGCCTTGTCATGATCCCCGCTCAGAAGCAGGGCACGAGCCATGAGCTCGTAGGCATAGGCATGATCGAAGTCCTGCAGCTCCGAGGAATGGCGTTCGGTCAGGTCGAAGGTTCGCTCTGCGTGCCGCAAGGCAGCTTCCGCGACCCCAAGCACGACATAGACCCGGCCAATCAACCATTCGCCCCTTTGCTGCTGTACGGGACCGCCCGCCTGCAACCAATGCCATAAGCTGGCATGAGCGACGTGAACCATTTCATCGCGTTCCTCAGCTGTCCGGTCCTTCTTCTCCAGAAGAGACCAGATCCGCTGGTTCAGCGAAATCGCCAGGGCTTTATGATCCACGTCGGTCTGCGTCATTTATTCGGCAGCCTGTTTTGCTGTTGACTGGCAAAGCGCCCAGACCTTTTCCGGTGCGGCTGGCATCGTCAGATCATTGCTGCCGATCGCATCCGTAATGGCGTTGATCACGGCCGGTGGTGATCCGATCGCTCCTGCTTCACCACACCCCTTCATTCCTAAAGGATTGCCCGGGCACAGTGTTTCATGGGTTGAGAGCGAGAAGGAAGGAACATCATCCGCGCGCGGCATGGTGTAGTCCATATAGGACGCAGTCAGAAGCTGACCGTTCTCGTCATATGCGGCATTTTCAAGAAGCGCCTGGCCAATGCCCTGCACCAAACCGCCATGAACCTGACCTTCCACGATCATCGGATTGATGACCTTGCCGAAGTCGTCAGCGGCAACGAAGTTGACGATGTCGGTCTTGCCGGTCTCTGGATCGACTTCAACTTCACATATGTAAGTTCCAGCAGGGAACGTGAAATTGGTCGGATCGTAGAACGCGCCTTCTTTCAGGCCTGGTTCCATGCCTTCCGGGAGGTTGTGTCCTGTGTAGGCAGCAAGAGCGACTTCGGTGAAGGTTAGTTTCTTGTCAGTCCCGGCGACCTTCAGTTCACCGCCTTCGATCTGGATGTCTCCTTCCGAAGCTTCCATTAGGTGAGCAGCGATTTTCTTCGCCTTTGCCTCAACCTTGTCGAGGGCCTTGACGATCGCCGACATGCCAACTGCACCGGAACGCGACCCGTAAGTCCCCATTCCGAATTGGACCTTGTCCGTATCGCCATGAACGATCGAAACGGCATCAGTGTCCAGCCCGAAACGCTCACTCACCAATTGTGCGAAGGTTGTTTCGTGTCCCTGACCATGACTGTGCGATCCGGTCAAAACCTCAACGGTTCCGATGGGATTCACGCGGACTTCAGCAGATTCCCAGAGCCCGACGCCTGCACCCAGCGAACCAACGGCCGCGGACGGGGCAATGCCGCAGGCCTCGATGTAGCAGGAGAGCCCCATTCCACGAAGCTTGCCGCGTGTAGCAGCTTCTGCCTTTCGTGCTGCAAATCCGTCATAGTCCGCAGCTTTCAAAGCCGCATCCAGTGTCGTGTCATAGTCGCCCGCGTCGTAGCACATGATGACAGGCGTCTGGTGCGGGAAACTTCTGATGAAGTTCTTTCGGCGGAAGTCAGCCGGCGACAAACCAACTTCACGGGCAGCCGTTTCAACTATCCTTTCAAGCAGATAAGTTGCTTCCGGACGCCCTGCCCCGCGGTATGCATCCACCGGAGTGGTGTTGGTGTAGACAGCTTTCACATTGGCATGGATTGCCGGAATGTCATACTGGCCCGAAAGCAGAGTGGCGTAAAGATATGTCGGAACCGAGGAAGAGAACAACGACATATAGGCGCCAAGATTGGCGATGGTCTTCACTCTCAAGCCGATGATCTTGTTATCCGCATCAAGCGCAAGTTCTGCTTCGGAGGCGTGATCTCGTCCATGCGCATCCGTCAGGAAGGCTTCGGTCCGGTCGGAGACCCATTTCACCGGTCGGCCAACGCGTTTTGACGCCCAAAGACAAGCGATCTCTTCCGGATAAATGAAGATCTTTGATCCGAAGCCGCCACCGACATCCGGTGCGATCACTCGCAGTTTGTGTTCTGGAGCTACATTGTAGAACGCAGACAGGACAAGCCGGGCCACATGCGGGTTCTGAGAGGTTGTGTAGAGCGTATGATGCTCTTCAGCTTCGTTGTAGCTCGCAAGTGCCGCGCGCGGTTCCATCGGATTTGGAACAAGCCTGTTGTTCCTGATTTCCATTTTGGTGACGTGCGCCGCTTTTTCGAAGGCAGCGTTGACAGCAGCTTCATCTCCGATTTCCCAGTCGTAAATCAGGTTGCCTGCCGCTTCCGGGTGAATTTGGTGCGCTGACTCATGAATTGCAGCAACCGGATCGACCACCGCAGGAAGCTCTTCATAATCAACGACAACAGCATCGGCCGCATCCCGTGCCTGCGCCTGCGTATCGGCAACCACCACGGCCACGGCCTGGCCGACATGCCGGACGATTTCCGGCTCCAGGGCTCGCCATCCCCCCATATTCATCGGCGAACCGTCCTTGGAATGGATCATCCATCCGCAAATCAGGTTTCCGATACCGTCTCCAACAAGCTGTTCGCCAGTGAGAACGGCATCAACGCCTGGCATCGAAAGCGCCGCACTTACGTCAATATTGACCACCTTGGCGTGTGCATGCGGTGAGCGCACAAATGCCGCAAATCCCATACGCGGCATTACCATGTCGTCGGTGTATTGGCCTTGGCCGGTGATGAACCTCTTGTCCTCTTTGCGCAATGCGCGGGCACCAATCCCCTCAACTGCCATCATCTCTCTCCCAAAAACAGTTCGATCCGGTTCCGCCATTGCCGGAGAAATTCCAGTTGCCGGCATTGCCGGCAGTTTCCTGCACTTCGCGTTTCCTTCCAGGATCAGGCGGACAACCCAATCTGCCTTTTCCTCCCGGCAAACGATTGAGTTAATTGATCCTGGGCCTTCGCGTCAGCTCAAACGCGCATTCTGCAGGTGGTCCGGCAAGTTACTCTGCAGCCTGGGCCATGCCGGCCATTTGATCAGAAGCAGCTTTGATGGACTTGACGATGTTGTGGTAGCCGGTGCAGCGGCAGATGTTGCCTTCCAGCTCATGGCGAATGGTGGCTTCATCCAGGTTCCCAGCACCATAGCGGTTGATCATGTCGATCGCGCTCATGATCATTCCCGGGGTGCAAAAACCGCATTGAAGTCCGTGGTTCTCCTTGAACGCGGCCTGCACCGGGTGCAGATCTCCATTGGAAGCAAGACCTTCCACGGTCACCACTTCGGCGCCGTCTGCCTGTGCTGCCAGCATGGTGCAGGACTTCACGGACTTGCCATTTACATGAACGACACAGGCTCCGCATTGCGACGTATCGCAACCCACGTGAGTTCCGGTGAGCCCGCGCGCCTCACGGATATACGATACGAGCAGCGTCCGATCTTCGACATCCGCCGAAACCATCTTGCCGTTCAATACCATCGATACTTTCGACATTAATTTCTCTCCCTCGTGAAATTCTTTGAGCGAATGCTCGAAAACAGACCGGCTTTTCACCGTGTTTTTGTCGTAGATCCTGGCGAGCAATTATTCGTCAGGATCAGATCTTTTCAAATTCGGTGCAGTCAGGTCAACTTGCAATGGCAAGGACGACTATCAACGCCGCCAGAAGGATCAGTCCCCACACCATCGGTCCGCCAAAAGCGTTCCGCCCGGCTGCCGCCTCCAAGTTTTCCTCCGCCTTGTGCAGTGTTTCTTCAACCGCGTGTTCTGCCTCTTCAATGGCATGCATGACCTCGCCGGGTGCTTCTTCGATTGCGATACGCTTGGCTTCCTCGGCGACACCGGGGTCGAGCTCATCAGCTACCGGTTCGGCAGCAGCCGGTTGCGCAGCGTCCCCACCGACCATTTCCGTGAACTTGGTGAAAAAGTCTTCAGCCATTTTCTTGGCAGTGGAATCAATCAACCGGCTGCCAAGTTGCGCAAGTTTTCCGCCCACTTGGGCCTTGGCCTCATAGGTCAGGACGGTTTCATTGCCCTCTTCGGTCAACTTCACATCCGCAGAGCCCTTGGCAAATCCGGCGACACCGCCCTTGCCTTCACCCGAAATGGTGTAGCTCTCTGGCGGGTTGATGTTTTCCAGAGTGACAGAACCTTTGAACTTCGCCTTTACCGGTCCGATCTTGGAGGTCACCGCAGCCGTCATTTCCGTGTCGGAGGTTTTGTCCAGGCTCTCACACCCGGGAATACAGGCTTGCAGGATTTCCGGATTGTTCAGCGCTTCCCAGACTGTTTCCCTCTTGGCCGGAATCCGGTGGGAGCCGTTCATGTCCATTTGTTTTCTCCCCAAGTCATCCTATGCCACAAACTGGCAAATTATCAGATGACGCTCTCCGCTAATGCGCGCGCGTACAAATCACGTTCTCGCTATGAGAGCGTGCTTCGTTCAAAATTTCAATCGCTTAAATTGCTTTGACGCCAGAATAGAGCTTTGCACCGCCGCCTGTTGTGTCAACTGCCGCGTGATTGCCAAAGACGCATAATACGCACTGGGGCCTTGGTTGGAGTGTAGGTGTCACCCGTTGGCTTTGTGAACGAAAGCCGGGATCTCTGTGCTGCTGAGCGGTTTGGCGTAGTGGTAACCCTGGAGGTAATCACACCGAAGTTCCTGCATGATGTTTTTCTGGGTTTCGGTTTCCACACCTTCGGCCGTAATGCTGAGATCAAGAGCCTGCGCCACGGCAATGATTGATTTCACAACCGCTAGAGCGTCGCTATCCTGATCCATGTTCATGATGAAACTGCGGTCAATCTTGATCCCGTCGACCGGAAGTTTTCGCAGATAGCTGAACGAGGAATAGCCGGTGCCAAAATCGTCGATCACAACCTTGGCGCCCTTGCTGCGAAGCCAGCTAAGCAATGAAACAGTCACCTGATCATTGCTGATGAACAGACCTTCCGTAACTTCGAAAACCAGGCGGTTCAGTGGCAGGTTGGCGGCGGTCACAGCCTCCTCGATATCTTTGTAAATTCGATTGGATTGAACTTGCCTCGGAGACAGATTGACATTCAAACGTGCGCTCTCCGACAGCCCCTGCATCTGAACAAATTCGGAAAAAGCGGACTTGAACATCCAGGCGCCAATTTCGGATATCAATCCACTGGCTTCAGCTGCCTCGATCATGCGTGCGGTATTCAGATAGCTGCCGCCCGGGGTCTTGAACCTCATCAGCGCTTCAAAGGAGGCAATGCTCTCGTCCCTGGCCTTCATGATCGGCTGGTAATGAACCGAAAACTCAGTCTGATTGGAGGAACCGGTCAAAAGAGAGGCAAGCCGAAGCCGCTCAAAGGCTGCTTCCTGCATCAAGGGGTGGAACACGGCGTGGTTCGTCAAACCTTTCTGCCGAACGTCATTCAAGGCGATTGAAGCAAACCGGATCGTCTCTTCAGCCCCCTGGTTTTCGTTGTCCCTCGTTGCAAACCCGAGCCGCAACCTCAGGGAAATCTGATTGTCGTCAATCGCAATCGCGTCCTGAAATGCATCCTCGACCCGCGCTACAACATCCTGAACCTTATTGTCTTCTCCACCTTTCAAAAGAATGAGGAACTCATCTTTTTCCTTTCTGGCTATGGTCAGCGCATCCGGGAAAGTCTGCGATAAACGGTGTCCCGTCCTACGCAATACCGCACTGGCTTTTTCATCACCAATACCATCAACGATCACACCGAAGCGTTGGATCTCGGAGTGAACAACTAGCAGCGAAGTATGTTGAGAAGAGTTCCGTTGAAAGGACTCGATGAAGCCGGAAAAGGTCGACAACCCAGTGACCCGGTCGACATAAGCCAGATTACGTATGTGCTCCAGCAATCCCGTTTTTTCATATCCCAGAGCGACGTTGGAAACGAAAAGCTTCACGACTTCCGGACCGACAAGCTCCTCCAGAGCAGCTTCCGTTATGCCGAGATACAAGGCACCTGCCATGCCGTTTCGCGTAACAAGCGGCAAGGCAACGCCTTGAGATGTCGAACAGGTTTCGTGGCTCTCGATACATTCATTGATCGAATTGCGGATGGCGTCATCACCCACAAGTTCAACCGGTAGATCAATCTTGTCCTCAAAATCGCCCGAGGCAGCCAGCACCCTTATTTTGGACCTGTCGATTTTTCCGTATTCCGGCAAGGCCTCGAGACCACACAGCAGGCAATCGACCGGCTGACCGACAAGATCGTCAAAGTGCTTGAGAACGGCGGCAGCAAACTCGCTCAGTGCGTTCTTTTCAACGATCGCAGCAAAATGTGCATTCAGTTGCTGCAGTTTCTGGCGGTTGGTTTCGAGCGACATGACCAGCTTGTAGCCGCGCAAGGCGGTGACAATTGCCGTGATCAGTTTGGTACGCGACAACTCGGCTTTTTCGGTATAGCCGTCGATATCGAACTTCATGATCACGTCGGTCTGAGGCGCATAGCCCGGTTGCCCGGTCCTCAGGATCAAGCGGGTGAAATGATTGCCCAGTTCGGACCTGATCCACCTGACAAGTCCAAGCCCCGCGGTGTCGCTTTCCATGACCACATCCACCAGGGCAACGGCAATATCGTCATTGTCGCTCAGGATTTGCCGCGCTTCCTCCGCAGATAGAGCATGAACGAGTTCAAACGCACGATCTTCGAACACACACCCGGCAACAGCGATTTTGGTAACTTCGTGAACGTCGGGATCATCATCGACGATGAGAATTTTCCAAGGAGCTTTCGTGCTCTTCTTCACCTCGGTATGAGAGGGTGCAAGAAAGTCCATTACCATCTCAATGCGCCTTCTTTCTGGTCGCAGCTTCAGGCTTCGACGGTGTCTCCACCGGAACTTCGATCGTAAACTCCGTTCCGGAACCAACCTTGGAGGTAACGGAGATCGATCCATTCAAGGCCTCTGTGACCAACTGGTAGCAAATTGCCATCCCGAGCCCCGATCCACCTTTTCCAAATTTCGTTGTGAAGAAAGGCTCGAAGACCTTCTTCAGATTTTTCTCCGGAATTCCAACACCATAGTCTCTGCAACTGAAGACAATCTTTGATTTCGGCGTTCCGGTGCTGTTCTGGTCTTCCGATTCCACAACTCGTGACGACAGCTTTATTTTGCCTTCACTTCGTCCCTCGTATCCATGCTTCATTGCATTTTCCACGAAATTCGAGACCAGCTGGCTTAACGCTCCCGGATAACTGTCCACAACCTCATCAGCATTCAGGTCCAACTCCACATCGAACGAGGTCTTTTTCAAGGTCGGCTGAAGGGTCGCAAGGGTTTCCCGAATGATATGGTCGAAATTGAACGAGCGCTTCTTTTCGCTCTGACGGTCAACCGCCACCTGCCGGAAGTTACCCACCAGATCACGCGCTCTCCCGAGCGTCTTTTCAATGATGTTCGCAGTATCCGTGATGCGTTGAACTTCATTCTCGAGAGCCTCCTTGCTAAGGCTTTGCTGCTCGAGTTCGGTCTGCAGGTATCCAGTAGAATCCTTGATCGTCGTTGCCGCCATCAGGGCGTTTCCAAGCGGGGTGTTCAATTCATGAGACACGCCGGCGACAAGTGCGCCAAGCGCAGCCAGGTTGTCTGCCTGGATGAGCTCCTCCTGTACAAGCTTCAGTTGCTCGGTGCGGTGTGCGACGAGATCTTCAAGATTCGTCTGGTACTCTTGGATTTTTTGAAGGTCCAGATGCCGACGCTGGACCATTGATTGAAGGCTGGCTGACAAGATACCGATCTCATCCACTCGTCCGGGCATAAGCTCAGCCTTTGGTGGATCTTCGATAAGTCTTGGAGTGGACAGATAATTTACAATCGCCGACAGAGGTCGGCCGATCAGCCGTTTGAAAACAGCTCTGATTACGACGGCCAACAACATCAGATAAACGATAATTGCCGTAACGATGAAGCCGACAGTCGAGGCGATTTCATACGAAATCGTATTTCTATCGATCAAGATATAAACCTGACCGATCGCGTCCTTATGCAGGATGGTGCTTGGAGAGTTCAGCGTATAGCTGAGCGCTTCTGCCTGGCGTGTTCCAGTTACCGGCTCACCAAAATTTCCGGTATCGGGCGTTTCCACCCAAACCCTTTCGACAACCTCCAGGCTTTCAAGTCCCCGGATAAGTTGCAGGGTCGCATCCGCGTTTACGGTCCAAATTGCTCTTTCAAATGGGCGTTTGGTCGCCTGAAAGAATGCCTCTGTTACGCGGATTGCGCGGGCATGCGATGCATCCCAGGTAATCTTCGTTAGAATTCCGATGAAGATCAGGCCGAGCAGAGCAAACAGACCGAGCGTATAGAGAATGAAAGTTCGTGACAGGCTGGCCCGGCCCATCTCTTTGGGAGTGTATGGCAACGACGCACTGCCGCTTAGACTCAAGACGCCCACCTCTACCTGCGGGAAAGTTCCCGTTTCCGGTATTCATGTAAATCAGCAGAATCTTCGCCAGCTCACCTTAAGGCAAATATCTGCGATCAACCACAACCTATGTCTTGAATGGTCGATTCAAGAACGCTTCAACGTCCTTGGCGCGCATGGTTTGCAGCGCATGGTTTTCGGCCGAATCCCGCCCCAAGGATCAAGAGCGGATTGTGCGCGGGTTTTCTAAATTTTCCATAAAAATCAATTGTAAATTGAACCGGTCGGGATTCTGCCTCTATCAAGGGTCGACGAAATACCTGAAGAGCACTTCAATGATACTGACGAGCGGCTTTGCTTCATGCAAATATCTCTGGTGATAAGTCATTCCAGTCCGCTCTGCCGAGCCTTAAAAAGGCACTTAACCGGCACAAACATTCGCTACTCGAAGAATTGCTCAGGCGCCAACCACTGACAGATAGGGTTTTTTGCCATTGCTGCTGCTAGAGGTGGAACCGAGTTCCATTGGCTGATGCGTGACTTGAGACGCCTGCACAGGACGGCGTGTGTCGGTCGACTTTTGCTTGGGCGTTGCCCCGTCTTTGAGCATGTAACCGATGTACCGGGTCGATTCGATGGCATCGAATCCCAGGCGGTTCCGCAATTTCTTCCGCAATTTTGAAATGTGGCTTTCAACAACACACTCATCGACGCCGTCGTTCATAACGCCATAAACCGCGTTGAATATCTGTGTCTTCGTGACACGACGCCCTTTGTTTTTCACGAGATACTCGAGGATCCTGCGTTCTCGGCGCGGCAGTTCCATGACGTCGCCGCCGATCATCGGATCCCGGCCATCGAAAAACACTTCAATTTCTCCGGTTCCCACCGAAGTATTTTTTGCCGAAATGCGCCGTCTGAACGCTCCTACCCGTGCAATGATCTCGCGCACATGAACCGGCTTTTTCAGGACATCGTCTACTCCGGCTGAAAACAGCCCAAGCGTTCCGTCAAGACTGGCACTGTCTTCCAAGGCCACGATTTGCGCCTCCGGGCAGCGATTTCGAATTGGTGCGACAAAGCCGACACGTTCCTCACACTCCCCCAGCAAAATCGCATCAACCGAGCCAAGATCCTGCGAGCAGGTAATCTCAAGCCAGTCTTTGAGTTCCGACGGATGAAGTTCCAGTGAAGCGTACCCTTCACGTTCAAATGCCGAGGCATAGCCAGCGGTCACTATTTCCCTTGTATCTACGATGATGAACATATTAGCCCCTTGGATTTATCAACAATCAATCCGTAGAATTGCAGGAGCATTAGGTCAATATTTCTTCCCTGACTTGAAATCTATTTTGAGATTTAAAGTATCGATAATTCATATATCCACACTTCAATCTAAATAAAAAAACAGAGTTATTGAGAATAAACTGAGGGAAAAATTTATTAAAATTTCGAAATCCGCCGATTTCTGCTAAATTCCCGATGTTTGAACCGAGGTATATACGAAAAACATCGCTTGAAAAAGCGATATTTGTACATTTTTACTAAGAAATATTTGAATGGTTTACGAAGAGCCCGCGAGCGCTTGTGCCAATTCAGCAAAAGGATCAGCTGGTTGAACCTGATCGGCGCGCTGGCGCATGGCCTCGTAGATCCTGGGAACCAACCTGCAGGCTTTCTCAAGCTGCTCATCCCCCGAAGTCTGAAAGCCTCCCATCATTCTGAGATCTTTCGTATCTTCAAACTGAGAAATCAGCCCCTTGATCCTGTGGATCAGTTCCTGTTGCTCGGAAGTCCAGGCCCGATTGGCAAGTCTTGATGTAGATCGCAGGACATTAACAGGAGGATAGTGCCCTGCTTCCGCAATCTGGCGGTCCAGAACCACATGACCATCCAGTAGCCCCCGGATTGTGTCGGAGACCGGATCATTGTGATCGTCGCCATCGACCAGAACAGAAAATATTCCCGTAATCGAGCCTTCGCCAGAACATCCCGGCCCCGCTCGTTCGATCAGCCTGGCAAGGTCTGCAAAGACACTCGGTGGATAGCCGCGAGCCACAGGAGGCTCGCCTGCAGCAAGCGCAACGTCCCGGGCCGCATGAGCAAAGCGGGTGGCAGAATCCAGTATCAGCAACACGCTGTGTCCCTGGGCACGAAAATACTCGGCGACGCTCATGGCTGTTTTGGGAGCAAGACGCCGCTGCATGGCACTTTCGTCACCGGTTGAAGCAACGACCACCGAGTTCGATAAGGTGTCACCAAGAATATCATCGATGAACTCACGAACTTCGCGTCCGCGTTCTCCAACCAACCCCACAACAACCGTGTCGAAATCTCCAAAGCCCGCGAGCATGCCCAACAATGTGGATTTGCCGACGCCAGACCCTGCAAAGACCCCAACTCTTTGTCCAACACATAAGGGCGTAAACAGATCAATGACCTTCACCCCGGTTCTGACGCCTTGGGAAATCTTCTCTCGGTTCATTGCAGGAGGCGGCGCTCGATCGAGCAGAAAGGCTTCAACGCCGTGACTGAGCGTCCCGAGTTCATCAATCGGCTCCCCTAGAGCATTGATGATCCTGCCGCGCCAACTCATGTCGGGATGAATTGCCAGACCGCCTGTAACCGAAGCAATGCTTCCTATTCCAATGTCGGTGACGCGCTCAAGCGGTTTGATAACAACATCTCTCTGGTCCAGGCGGATTATTTCGCCTTGCCGGATCCCCGCTTTGCCTTCGAATTCGACCAGATCCCCGAGGCAGACCACGCGAGACAATCCAGAAACCCTGATGGCCTCGGCCGAAACCTGAGTCACGCGCCCACTGAGTTTAACCGGACCGGTTTCCGTTTCCAGGGCGGTCAACGCCGCCGAGATTTGATCAAGTGCGTTCAGATGCGGTGCGTTCGGCATGGCGTTCCTGCAAAGCCTTCAAGACATCAAGTGGAAGGTGATTTGATTTGTGGCCGGCGAGACGGTTGAGATCTTCATCGTCCGGGACCGCCTTCACAGAAGCTTCTCTCTGGTCGGTTTCATTGACATACGAAATGGACGAGGATTTTTGCAGGACATCATCTGAAGCATTGTTTGGTCCGGAGCGTTGCCCTTCCCTGACCTGGGCGCCCGCTCCCTTCAGTATCTCGTGAAGAATCAAGGGAGTACCACTGGTACCAACCGCTGCTACCGTTTCGCCCAGCACTGTTGGGGTTCCGGCCGACTTTTCAGGTGCGCCTTCGTCAAGAGTTTCAAACCCTTGGGTTCCCGGTTTGGGCTCCGGGACTGGTATCTTTTCAGCGCCACTTGAGCTTGGAGGCACATCAGATGCTGCCAACACCGTTTCTGAGTGAGGCTTGTCACCGGTAGATCCGTAGTAATGATCGCCGAGCGCATTGTAGGCCATCATTGCCCCGAGCCCGATCGGCCCGCCGAGCGCAAATCCGTAAATTGCGTTGCCTGATTTCCGAACCTGATCCGAAATCTGGTCGTTCGTGATCGAGCGATATATTTCAGCAACACCCGGGATATGCTGGAGTGGATTGATCAGATCTATGAAATCACCAAACTTAAAGCCCGAGTGCTCCCGTGAGGACGAAGCAACGTCTTTACTCTCTGCTGGAGGAGCTCCGGAAATAACCTGATGAGAATTTGACGAAATCGACGCACCGGTCGCCTCAATCGGGGTCATGAGGTTGCACCGAGTTCACGAATAGCCTTTTCCTGGCTCTCATTGCTTGTGTCGATCATTTTTGTTGCGCTTTCGAATGCGCGCGAAATCATGATCATTTTTGTCATTTCACGAACCGGATTGATATTCGCCCCTTCAACATAACCTTGGCGAACACCGTTCTTGTCGAACACCTGGACCGGAACTGCCGGCAAATCGGAAACAACTGCTGAATTTTCTTTTCTCGTCAGCTTGGCTTCGCTCGGGATCAGAAACAGGCCAATTTGTCCAACGACGCCGTTTTCTCCCTGGATGATCTCCCCTGATTGCGAGATCAAAGGAGAGCCGGCTTCAGGATCCAGTGCGATTGGTTGTCCACCTGTGCCCAGGATTTGCTGCCCGGTTAATGTCTGAAGAGCGCCGTCCTCGGTGATCTTCAGTCTGCCGTCTCTGGTGTAGGACAAATTTCCATTTGCATCTCGAATGGCAAACCAGGCCTCTCCCTCGATTGCAAGATCAAGGGGATTATCGGTCTTGTTGAGGCTGCCGCCCTGTCGCGAAATATACATCTCACCTCCGGTCGCAAAACTAACCTGGTCCTGCCCAGCCTTTGAAATCAATTCAGCAAACTTTACCTCGTCGGCCCTGTAACCGGCGGTGTTCATATTCGCGACATTGCGAGCGACGGTTTCAAGCCGATTGGAAAGTGCCACCTGGGCAGACAGCGCGACATAAAGAGCGGATTGCATTGCTTAAAAGCCTCCAAGGCGGAAATTCTGGATACTGGAAAGAAGCCCTTCCCCCATTTGAACAATGCCGTTGCCATTGCCAAAGACGGCAAGCGTCGGAGACGATCCTGCTTGCGGACCCTGGGATAGATCGTAAAGCGCTGAAAACCTGTTCAGGAACTTTGACAGGTACTCGGCATCACCGAACTTATCGAACTCAAGATGCTCTTCCAGATAGGCAGCCTGCTTGTCGATGTCCGACAAGGCAAACTCCTGCGGCAATCCAAGCGCCGTATAGACTGCTTCCGCGAGCGCTCTGTCCGCCAGAACGTCATAGGCGTTTGTGATATCCGGCGCTCTTCTCTCGAAATAGAGCGCCAGTCGCACACCCTGGTTCTGTTCGCCTTCACGCACTTCCAACGTCTGACGGTGAAACTTCTGGACGATCTCTTCTTGAGTTCTCGAAAACGAAGTTGTTGTTGAGCCGTATCTCTCGAAGTTGAAAACTTCGGCGAAATTTCTGTATTTGGTATCGGCAAGCTGATTGGCAAACGCACTGTTTTCGGAAACACCTTCCTCCAGAACTTTGCGCATGAATGCCTTGGCGTAGATCATGTCGTCCAGACCCATCGCCGTCATTGCGTAATTGTAGATCCGGTCGTCAGCCAGAAAGTCGTCGATCGACTTAATGTTGCGGATATTGTCTCTGTAATACTCTGTCTGTCGCTCAATCATAGGATCGGCTTCGACAGTTTTCAGAGACCTTTCCATGTTGGTCCTGACGATTTGTACCTGGGTCAATGTATTGATCATGTCCTGAACCCCATGCGGGTGAATCCGTTTCAGGAACCTTCAGGCTTAAAGCTTACGTCAGGCTGACGCACCTTGTTGCAACCTACAGACCCACATTCGGGTCAGCTTCAGACAAGTCTCGCGCTCTAGCGTTTTCCCGATCGCAGTTGAATTCATCACCAGTCGGGAGCTGTTAGGTGACCATTATTATTGGCCTGATAATCGCGGGCGCATCTCTCATCGGCGGCTTCGCCGCACTCGGAGGCAAGGTCTCCGTACTTTGGCAACCCTGGGAACTTCTCATCATTCTCGGCGTTGCAATCGGCGCATTCGTCGTCGCCAATCCGATGAAAACAATCAAGGGAACCGTCGTTGCCGTCTCCGACGCTCTACGCAATGCCGTGCCGAACAAGCGGGAATACCTGGATGTCCTGGCACTTCTCTACGGTCTGATGCGTGAGCTGCGGGCGAAAGGACGAAACCAGGTTGAACCTCATATCGAAGATCCCAACACATCGCCGATATTTCAGAAGTATCCATCGGTACTTCGGAATGCCAATCTGACGACTTTCATCTGCGACTATTTCCGCCTCATCATCGTCGGCAATGCGCGGGCCCATGAAATCGAAGCTCTGGTGGACGAAGAGCTGCACACGATCCACCGGGACCAGATGAAACCGTTTCATGCGATGAGCAGCGTTGCGGACGCCTTGCCGGCGATTGGCATCATTGCCGCCGTCCTCGGCGTGATCAAGGCAATGGGAGCGATCGACCAGTCCCCTCAACTGCTCGGCAGTCTGATCGGTGCAGCTCTGGTGGGCACCTTTGTCGGAATCTTCTTCTCGTACTCGCTGTTTGGGCCGATCGCCGCAAAGATCAAGAGCGTCCGCGAAACGCGTCTGCGGACGTACATCGTTGTCAAGCAAACGCTGCTGGCCTTCATGAATGGTGCTGATCCTCAAATCGCACTGGAACATGGCCGGAAAACGATCTCCGACTACGACCGGCCGACCATCGATGAAGTCGAGAACGAAACCATGAGTGTGGGTGCCGGCGCCAGTGCCGACAACGTCCAGGACATGCAGGGAGCCGCCTAAGTCATGATCGAAGCAGCAACTGCCAGCTCGAACGCATCAAACTCCGAACGGGCCATGATCGCCGACCGGTTGCTTGATGCGGCAGGGATCTCAGTCGACCGTCTGCCGATGCTTCCGGTGGTGTTCGACCGTATGGCACGCCTGATGGCGGACGCGATGCGACAGAAGTCCCCTTCGCCTTCCTACATCTCGGTCAGTTATGTTGAAAACAACCGGATTGGCGACGTACTCGACGAATTTGAATCGAACGCGCTTGTTGCCGTTCTCTATTCTCCAGAGTGGGACGCCCGCGTACTTGTCGGTTTCGACCGAGATTTCATCTTCACCCTTGTTGACGTGCTATTCGGAGCGGACGGCACCGAACCGCCAATCGATGAAGAGCGTCCGTTCTCCAACATCGAAACGCGCATTGCGCGAACGATGTTCGAACTTGCAGCAAAGTCACTGGCAGAATCCTTCGCCCCCATAGCGGAAACCACCTTGAAGATCGAGCGGATCGAAAGCCGCATGGACTTCGCGGTTGTGGGCCGCCGGAACAACCCAGCCGTTGTTGCCAGGTTGCTGCAGCAGGCCATTGGGCGCGGCGGTGAAGTTTTTGTAGTAATGCCGCACTCGACACTCAACCCTCTCCGGCAACGCCTGTCTCAGGTGCTATCGGGCGAAATGTCGGGCCGCGACAAGCAATGGACCCAGCACTTCCACAATGAGATCCAGCGAACCGAAGTAAAGCTGGAAGCCATTCTGGAAGAACGTGAGATGTCGCTCGGAGATCTCTCGGACCTTCAGGTTGGCCAGGTCATCGAGCTGCAAGCGACAGCCCGCTCCCCTGTCACCCTCGCCTGCAACGAACAGCCCGTATTTACCTGCCAGCTCGGACAGCTCGACGGTTCCTACACGTTACAGATCGACGAACTCATCCACGAAGAAGAAAAGGATCTATTCGATGATCTCCGCAATCGTTGATGGTGTGCTGCTGATTGCTCTTGTTGCCACCACGGTCAGAATGGTCTCCATGCACCGCGAGTTGCGGCGGCTCGGGACCTATCACGAAGATTACCAGCGCATATTCGATCAGACCGCCCTGGCGCTCGACGGTATCGAGGTTTCCATTCAGGAGATCAATGTCAAGGGAGCCCAGATCCTCAATGCACTCGGCAGCCGCATGGACGATGCCCGGGACCTGATCGCCGAAATCGATGGTCTGACGAGGGAGGCCAAGCGACAACAGTCTGTGCTTCGAGCCGAACTGAAGGAGTTGTCGAAAGCAACTGCGCTTCTTGAGAGTTCAAAACGCTTCACGCCCACCCGCGACGACTTCGAGATCTTTGCGGAAGATGCACAGGCTGACAGTCCCAAACCGGCACTGGTCCGGTCAAAAACAAAGACTGACGCGACGGTCGTCCACCACGGCCAACAAGCAGAACCAACTCCTACTCGCATCCACCGCATCGAAGATTCACTTGCAAGCCCGTTTCGTACGGTCTCCATGAACCAGAAGGATAGCATGTAATGTCGGACACAATTATCGATCACGTTGCATCTGAAACCGGGCCAAAGGCCAAGCCAGCAGATGCAACCAATTTTGCCAAGGTCGAGGCACCGGACAAGGACCAGTCCACCGGAACAATGGGCGATGACAAGAACCTCGACACCATCCTCGGAATTCCGGTCAATATTCAGGTCGTGCTCGGCTCAGCCACGATGCTGGTTTCCAACCTTCTCAAACTGGGTCGCGGTGCCGTCATTCCGCTGAACCACAGGGTCGGAGAACCCATCGATATTGTCGTCAACGGACGGGTTATTGCCCGCGGCGAAGTCGTTGTCGTTGAAGACGACAATTCACGGTTCGGCGTCTCGCTCACTGAGATCATCAATTCGCAGCCAGGTGCTGTTGAAGCCTGACTTCAACAACGCCCCAATCCATCGATACTCCGGCATTCTTAGGACCGCGCGACTATGACGAGTTCAGCCGCTGCAACAGTTGCACCCGCAGCCAATTTGCCTCAACCACCGGCGCCCCCGGCCCGCCGTTTGAACGGTGTTCAAAGGGTGGCTGCGCTTCTGCTCTCATTGGGAAAGACCAGCTCCCAGCGTCTGTTGCAACACTTCGATCAGGAAGAAATTCGGCTGATCACCGTTTCAGCCGCGCAGTTGGGCACAGTGGCGTCGGAAGAGCTTGATGTTCTGGCCGAAGAGTTCATACATCAGTTTTCGACTGGAACGACGCTCTATGGCTCTGCCAACGAAGTTGAAAAGATGCTGGAGGGCGTCCTGCCGGACGACCAGCTGGCAGATATCATGTCGGATGTCCTGGGCAACTCGAACCGATCCATCTGGGACCGCCTGACCACGGTCTCCGAAACGGTCTTTGCCAATTATCTTCTCAAGGAACACCCGCAAACAGCAGCGCTGATCCTCACAAAGATCAAACCGAGTGCAGCGGCAAAAGTTCTGGGGCAGATCAATGCCAAGACCCGCAATCAACTGGTCAGACGAATGCTGTCGATCAAGGCGGTCGTTCCGGAAATCATGCGGGACGTTGAAAAAACCATGCATGAAGATTTCATGCTGAACCTTTCCGGCACGTTGGAAGCGGACTCTCATGCGCGTATGGCGGACATCCTCAACAAGATGGACCGTGAACACATGGAAGACGCACTTGAGAACCTGAACGAGGTCAAGCCGAAGACGGCGGAGCTACTGAAAGGTCTTCTGTTTACCTTTGACGACATCATCAATCTCAACGCTCGCACCCGGATGGCAATTTTCGATCAGATCCCGACTGACCGGATCGTTCTTGCTCTGAAGGGGACAAATGCACAGTTCCGCGAAGTCATCCTGTCTTCACTGACCTCTCGCGCACGGCGCATTGCCGAACATGAGCTGGCGGCAGGAGAACCCGCGGCTCAAAGAGATGTGCTTGATGCGCGAAGCGCAATCACCAACCTTGCGTTGGAAATGGCGGGGCGCGGCGAAATCGAACTCAATCCTAAGCAGGATGAAGGAGCATTTTTTGCCTGACCGCTGTCGCTTTGATCCAGTCGTTTCCTAAGCCACATCCCGGGTGAGCCGATGGCAGAAGAAACAGACAAGGATTCAAAAACTGAAGAACCCACCGAAAAGAAAATTCGGGATGCGATCGAGAAAGGCAATACACCGGTTTCGCGAGAAGCACCGGTACTTGCAACCTTCATCGCATCACTTCTCATAGGTGGTTTTGTTTTAACTTCAGGAGCACGTCAGCTGGTCGGAACGCTGACTCATCTTCTGGACATTTCGGGTGGAGTGGATCTTGGAACAAACGCTGACGCCTTGCTCCTTTCACATGCAGTATCACTTGAAATCGCAAGGTTCCTGGCGCCAGTGGCCGCTATCCTTGCGGTCGCAGGACTGGCATCCGCATTTCTTCAGAACTCGCCCAGAATTGTCCCTCATCGGATTAAGCCGGACTTCTCAAAACTGTCTCTCGGAAAGGGCTGGAACCGGTTATTCGGTGCGCAGGGACTGGTCGAATTTCTCAAGGCGGTTTTCAAGTTCAGTACGGTCAGTGCCATTGTCTATGGCCAGTTCCGGGCGAACGAGGCGGAATTAATCAACGCCATGTTTACAGATCCGAGCGCACTTCCCGAAGCCATTCTTCAGATCTCCATGCGACTGATTGCCGGCGTCTGCATCGTGACGATCCTGCTGGTCACCGTTGACGTGCTTTGGTCGAGGTCACACTGGCGCAGAAATTTGCGAATGAGCAAGCAGGAAATCAAGGACGAACACAAGCAGATGGAAGGCGATCCGATCGTCAAGGCGCGTCAGAAATCGCTGGCACGTGACCGGGCCCGCAACCGCATGATCTCCGCTGTGCCACAGGCAACCCTGGTTGTGGCAAACCCGACGCATTTTGCCGTTGCGCTGCGCTATGACGGTGACAACAGTCCCGCCCCGGTTGTGGTGGCTAAGGGTCAGGATCTCATCGCGCTTAAAATCAGGGAAATAGCTGAAAACAACGGAGTTCCGGTCATCGAAGACCGGCAACTGGCCCGTTCTCTTTACGCGGCAACCGAGTTGGAGCGAATGATACCACCAGAATTTTACAGGGCGGTTGCAGAAATCATTTGCTACGTGTACTCACGCCAAGCCAAAACTACTGCATAATTTAATGCATTGGAGGTCCGAGGAGTGCACGATTTGCCTGAAGAGCGTGGGAACAGACCGTCCTCGATAAACAACGACCGACAGCGCCAGCATGCAATTGCTTCCGCTTTGGCTGATTTTATTGAAGATTTGAAACTCGTGGATGTGGTCGATTTCGTCGCCTATATTCGCACTGACCAACACGGTAACATCGAAGAGCTGATCAAGACGTCGGCCGAGCTTTACTTCAAGGAAGGCAGCCTGAGATATTCAATGGCAGCCAGCGCGGAACTGGAGTGGGACACAACACCAAAAGTGTCCCTGGATCTGGAGTTCTTCAACAAGGGAGTCTGGATCTATTTCACTCTCGTTCTTGCCTGGCCGGACAACGCGGTAAACGTTTCCTATGTCGAGGTCCCGGACGCTGGAGGCAACAGGGAAAAGGAAACGGAATTGTTGCTCGCAGCCCTGAAGGACGCACGTCTGAAATAGGTTGTGGCAAGATGCCCTTGCGAACTCTGGGGATGTAGTCCTTCCGCTTGCTTACCGCTGCCGGAGACAAAACAACGTCACAGGCACGCGCAATCACGGTATGGCGGAATCCCGGATCACACTTCTCCAGTTTCCGCCCTCGGTCTTGCATAACTCGCGTCGAGTCTTGACTTCAGATAGTCTGCCCCGGAAATCGGAGCATACTTTGCTGGACTGTCTTCATCCATACAACCTGGCAGACAGGAAACAATTGCATCAGGATTGGGATCCAGGAAAAAAGCAATTGAATACCGCTCACGCCCGCTGGAATTGATCACGCGATGGGGGGTTGAAACGTAAATGTCGTTCGACCACCGCATCAGGCAATCGCCGATGTTGCACACGAACGTCCCGTCGATATTTGGCGCCTTCAGCCAGACACCATCTCTACGACGGACTTCCAGTCCCCCGACTGAATCGGGAAGCAGGATCGTGATGTTGCCGTAGTCGGTGTGTTCGCCGGCACCAATCTGCCCGAGCTGGACTGTTTCAGACTGAGGCGGATAGTGCAGCAGGCGGAGAGTTGCCAACGGAGCGTCAAGCTTGTCCTCGAAAAAATCCGGAGCGGCTCCCAAATCAACGGCAATTGCTCTGTGCATCTTGCGCCCGAGATCCCAGACAGCATCGAAATATTCTAGCAGCTCCTCCCGCCAGCCCGGCAATTCAGGCCACTGATTGACTGCACGGAACGGTTCTCCGTTCAGTATCCGCGGATCGTCTGCTGCCAGGTCGAGACCAATGTTAAAGGCTTCCTTCAGGTCTGACGGTTTCGTCGGATCCAGATTTTCTCCTTCCATCGGCACGTAGCCACGATTTGTTTTGAAGAAGTCTTTGGTCAGATCCATCTTGAAATCGTGAGATTGAGAAAAAAAGGTGCGAGCAGCAACAAAGGTCTTCTCGATAAATCCTGCGTCGATGCCGTGGTTCTTCACATAGAAGAACCCGATCTCCCGTGCTGCCCGTCCGATACTCTCTGAAACTGTTTCAAGACCATCAGCGGCGCTCGAGACCAGGGGCTCAAGATCGATTACGGGGATCTCTTTGTCTGTCATGGTCCTGATACCCTGATTGCTTGGACTTTCCTCAATGCACTAAGTCAAAGCCAAGCAAACAACAAATCTGTAGTCAAATGTATTCGAGTTAATGTTACGCGTTTGAATAAATGAATCCAATCTTCAAACAACGTTATGCTCATGAAGTAAAAACGCATAAAAGAAACGCACCATCAAGAACATGCACTCAAGAATACATCAAAAAAATGGCGCTTGCATAGGAGCAAGCGCCAGGGCCTGGGAGGCAGAGGGGCAATTTAGAATTCTGAACGTCAACACTAATGCGTAATCACATCGTCCTTGTTGAAGTAATTGAACTCTTCGACAAGTACATCGTGCACGACCATCTGTCCGATACGCGCATTTGTCCGATCTTTCAGATACTTGGTAAAGGCGTCCAGGTCGTATCGCTCCAGATTGGTAAAATCGAGAGTATCGTCCGAATAGAGCCGCCTGAACGCTTCATCGACCAGGAACGGATGAGGTGGAACAGGAAGACGGCGCAGCACATCGCTATCTGCGGTAAACACCAGTTTTGCAACGACATATCCTTGGAGTGTCCCTTCAAACAGCATGGGGACATTCACGGGTTTGACGGTCTCATAATCCAGGCCGACGAATGTCGGTTCGTTCGCATCCCCGATCCGCTTCTGAGAAGCAATGTATTGAGTGGTTCCATATCCGGAGGCCAGCATCGTCGCGGACATCCAGATGCCGGCTACCAGGATCTTCATCATCGTGACGGCTCCGGAAATGGCGCCTGATACGTGCCGTCGCTGTCAAAGTCGATCATCGTCCTGGACAACATCTCGACCACTTCTGAGACCGCATTCATGTGAAGACTCAAAAGGTCGATGTTTTCCTGTAACACGCCCTTGAATTCCGCCAGATCTTCCTTCAACTGCTCCGGCATCAAGCCTGGAGGAACCATTGTTCTGGCACGGGTCAGATCGAGAAGCGCCCTGCTCTTTCCATATTCAAAAACTTTCAGGTCAGCTGTCGGGTTCGCTCGTAGCGCCCTGGTCTCTTCTCGTATCGCGTCAGTGGCTCGCCGGACGGCCAACGTCAAAGGAGCCGAGATCTGCGGATCAGGCTTGTTGACTACCAACTCAAGGTCGTTTCCCGTTTCCATTATGTTTTCACCTGCTCGTTCAATGTTCCGGAAATCAGATCGGCGATACCGACACCACCACTAGCTGCCAGTTGTCCGGCAACCTGTTCCGCCATCATGGACTTCCAGATTTCGCCGGTGGCCCCTTCTCCGAACACCGCCTCTGCATTGTCAGGCAGCATGGTTTCGACGAACTGGCTGAGGATCATTGCTTCAAATTTTTCAGCGGGAGATTTCTGGAGCTTCTCACCGCTTGCTGCTGTTTCCGCAAAGCTGTCAAAAGCCTGGCCGGCCTGATCTGAAGCCCCCGCGAATGCAAGGCCAAAGCCCTCTCCCGTTGCAGAACTGGCTATCGTCCGCAAACGGCTGGTTGCCTGCTGTAGGCTCGCCGGGTCTGCCGCCTTGGCAACATCCAGGATCAGATCAGAAGGGGGCGCAATCGCCATGTATCGGCTCCTTGGTTGAATGTTGTGTGCAAACAAGGCCCGACAGACGACAGGCAAGGCAAGCAGGGAAGCTTTTGCCAGACCTTGTTTGCAGGACAATTTCTAGCTGCCTCAGCTTGTGGGAGGCTTGCGAGACGGATCGTTTTAGCCGTATCGCCGATCAAGAAGGTCCAGAAGATCGCGTTCCTCTTCTGCCCGCTGTTCCTCGCCCCGCATCTTGGAAAGACGTTCCGCCATCAGCTTCAGCATCATTCTCTGTCGATCATGTTCTGAATTCACTCTGGCACGCGCCTCGCTGAGACGCGCCATTTCTTCGATGATCCGTCTCAGTCTCTCGGCTGCATTCGCGATGAACCGGTCATGCTGCGCCAGATCTCCACTCGACAAAGCCAGCAGGATACGGCGCTCTTTCTCGTTGAGCTGGTAAACCTGAGCGTCGAGCTTTTGCAGAAGCCACGACGAAAACAGAAAAATCTGCTTCTGCATCCGAAACAAACGTTCGATTTCCTGACTGTTGCGTGCCATCGAACTAACCTACCTGAAGCCATGTGAAGTACCCGTCGAGGAAGATCATGATTGCTTCCGCAATGACGAGGTAAAGGAAGTAAAGACCGCCTGCGATTACAAACGGTAACGAGATGAAATAGACCGGGATCTGTGGTGTCAGCTTGTTGACCAGTCCTACGGCCAGGTTGACGACGATCGTGTAGACCACGAACGGACTGCACACCCGCAGAGCTAGAATGAAGGTTTGCCCCATCTGGTTTGCAAACTGCTCCAGACTGCTGACAGCTGCCAGGGGATGTCCTGCCGGAATTGCTTCGTACGAGGCAACGAGACCACGCAGGATCTCCCAGTGCTGGTTTGTGATGAACACCATCGCAGTTGCAGTTACGGTGAAAAGGTTGGCGACCGGAGGCAGCGAGTCCGTGCCGTCTATCGGCATTCCCGGCATGTTGGACATGCCGATCGCCATTGATACAAGCGTTGTCAGTGTTTCCAGCGCAGCAAGGAAGGCGCGCCCGAGGAATCCGATTAAGGCACCGGTTAGAAGCTCGGCACCGATAAACCGGAAAACAGTCGCAAGCTGTTCATCTGGCAGAGACTGTTGGATCTCACCCGCCAACAGAGGAGACAGGGCAAGCGATACTGCCAGCGCTATGAACAATCGGACACGAACCGGAACCCTGTTGCTGCCAAAACCCGGAATAATCATCAGGCAGGCGCCGATCCTGCAGAAAAGCAGGAACACGGCCAGAAGCAATGACGCGCTGAATGTGCTGAAAAACAGCCCACCGGTAATCACGAGACACTTCCAAGGGCAGCCACATCAACGCCTCTGGCGATCTCGAGGTGCGACAGTACCGGCAATGTCGGGAACATGCGTTCCACGATCATCCGAACGTAAGGCCGGGCGTCGGGAGCGGCCACCACGGCAAACCTGCTTCCCTCCTTCATGTGCTTTTTCACTGCCTCTGACATCTGAGTGCCGAAATCCTCAACCAGCTGTGGCTCGATATCGAATTCGATAACTTCGCCTTTCGCATCCCGCTTCAAGGCATTGTGGAAGGCTAGGTCCCAGCGGTTACCGAGGCGCAAGACCTTGAGCGGGCCACCTTCGGCCAAGTCGCCACAGATCTGCTGCGCGATGCGCATTCGCACATGCTCAACCACCTGCTCGGATCGACGAACATGCGGAACGATCTCCGCCACAGCTTCCAGAATAAGATTGAGATTGCGAATGGAAACTCTTTCCGCCAGCAACAGCTTGAGCACCGCCTGCAGCCCCGAGAAAGACGTATGTGCCGGACAGATATCGTCGAGAAGCTTCTGATACTCGTTGTCCAGCCGATTGAACAGGATCCGCATGTCCTTGTAGGACAACAGCTGCGGCAGGTTGTTCCGGATCACTTCGCTGAGATGGGTCAGGATCACGGTGATATTCTCCGCTGGAGACATTCCGCGCCGCTTCAGTTCGTCCTTGTATGCCGGTGCGACCCAGAACGCGGGCATACCGAAGGCAGGCTCCCTGGTTTCATCAGCGGGCACAGGCAGGGCATCGTCGGTCGTGGGAATGACCAGCAACTCCCCGACCTTCAATTGCTGTGCAGCAACGATCGTTCCATGAATCTTGATCTGGTAGCTTTTTGGATCGAGCGTCAGACTATCGGTCACGCGTATATCGGGCACGACAAAACCGAACTGTTCCGCAAACTTCCTCCGCATCTTGGCGACCCGTCGAGAGAGTTCGCCATGCTTAGTCAACAATTCGGCAGAAAGCTGTTTGCCAAGAACCAGCTCGACCTCGGAAGACTTCAGTGTCTCCTTGACTGAATCCTTCTCTTCCAGCCTGGCCTGGTCCTCGGCTTCTTTGCGCTTTTCTTCCTCCGCCTTCTTTTGCGCGGCAAGCCGCCTGGGAATGGTGTAGCCGATAAAACCCATCAATCCTGCAAGCAGCATGAAAGGCAACATCGGCAAGCCCGGCATAAGCGCGAACACCGCCATGAGGATAGCCGCAACGAAGAGGGCTCGCGGGTAGCCGCCAAGCTGCCCGAGAACTGCCTTGTCGGCAGAGCCCCTCGTGCCGCCTTTCGAAACCAACAGGCCTGCGGCAAGCGAAACAATAAGAGCCGGTATCTGGGAAACAAGGCCGTCGCCAACCGATAGCTTGGTGAAGACATCGGCGGCATCTGCAACACTCATGTCGTAGCGTGTTGCACCGATGATGATACCACCGAGAATATTGACGGCGGTGATGATCAGACCCGCGACGGCGTCCCCGCGCACGAACTTCGAGGCACCGTCCATGGCACCGAAGAAGGAACTTTCCTCCTCCAGCTCCTTGCGCCGGCGCTGGGCCTCCTTTTCATCGATCAGACCGGCCGAGAGATCGGCATCAATCGCCATCTGCTTGCCAGGAATGGCATCAAGCGTGAAACGTGCGCCGACCTCGGCAATACGTGTCGCCCCCTTCGTAATCACCATGAAGTTGACGGTTATCAGGATTGCGAAAACGATCAGTCCGATGACGAAATCGCCACTCATCACGAATTGCGAGAAACCGTTGATCACATAACCAGCCGCGTTCAGGCCTTCATAGCCATTGGCCAGGATGACACGCGTCGTCGCGATGTTGAGCGACAACCGCAACATGGTCGCGATCAGCAGAACTGTTGGAAAGGATGAAAAGTCCAAGGGGCGCTGGATCCACAGCGCCACCATCAGGATCAGGACCGAAAGCGCAATCGACATGGCAAGGCCAATATCGATCAAAAAAGTTGGAATCGGCAGGAACAGGACTGCCAGAATGACGACGATACCCAAAGCAAAACCGACATCGCGGCGACTTTCGGGCGTTGCGGTAGCGATGGGTGAAATGGAGGTGTCTGACATACCTTCCCTCAGCGGCGTAATCGAAGGTCTGCAAAATCGCCTTTCAAGCTTGCGCGAAGCTTTTTGGGGCACCTGCCGAAAGAAATTTTCAGGATGCCAAGCAAGATCATCAGTTTTGCGAATGCAGAAATTGGAACCTGATTGAAAGCAGCAGAGAAAGACAATCTTGCGAAACATCAACGTTGGCAAAAACGCCAAAGGGCAGGTTTCCCATATTGTTGGAAAATCCCGCCCAAACAGCTCATGTCAGTTTCGAAACAGAACTAAAACCCCGTCTCGATCCGATTGTAGATCAGGGAAGTAAGTGTGTAGATCTGACCTCCGATAAACGGGCCTGCGATAACGATCATCACCAGGATCGCAACGATTTTCGGAATGAAAGTCAGTGTGATTTCCTGAACCTGCGTCAGGGCCTGTAGCAGGGCAATTCCGATACCGACAACCATCGCCGGCACGATTGCCGGAGCTGAGCCAACGAGGATTGTCCAGATTGCAGACCTGACAAGGTCCAGGGCATCAACTTCGTTCATTTAACTCTTGTCCGCGTCAGTCCGTTTGGCTCTACGAAATCTTCACGCCCGGGCCGAGCAGAATTCCCTGACCGTTATCGAGGCCCAGGATTGTACCGTCCGAGTAGATCTCAACATGCTCAACCTTCCCGGTCGTTCCATTCATGTCGGTGACCGTTCTTCCAATCAGATCATCGACCTGACTGAAGGACATGTTGGTCAACATGGTCTCAAGCTTCGCGTTGGTCTGAATAGCCTGCTCAACTTGGCTGAAGCTTGCGAGCTGAGACAGTTGTTCGGACGCATCCATCGGATTGGTCGGATCCTGATTTTGCATCTGCGCCATCATGAGCTGCAGGAACGTGTCGTAATCGACTGTCAGCTGCTGTTGTGCGCCCGAAGCATTTCCTGCTCCCTGGGATTGCGCAGCGCCGACGCTTTCAACACTCGTCATTGGGTTACTCCTTATACAACGGCCAACTGCGGGCGTTGAGAAAACTCATTTCCTGCTGGAATTGCGGAAACGTCTGGACTGGCGGTTTCGTCTTCACTCTGCCGCGCGTCCATCACAACAGCCTCGACCGGGTAAAGTCCCCGGACGACTTTCATCGCTTCGAACCATCTCTGGGTCTTGGCCAGCTCCTCCACGTCATCGAGCCGCTTGAGGATTTCTTCGTTTGAGAACGCGGACTTGATCGACCCAAGAACAAGATGAAACATGTCCTGCGCAGCCCGGGCAGAAACAGGATCGATGATCATTGTCTGAAGAATGAAATAAAGCTGACGGAGCGGCGTCGTCGCCTCTTCAGGCTGCAGAACGTGTGCTTCGAGCAGAAACACGGCATCATTCAACAGTTCGATATTGGTTTTGCGTTCAGCTCGGATAACCGCGCCGTTAATGAACAGGCGCTCGCCTGCCTTCAAACCGATTTTCATATGTTTAACCGTCCAGGCTGTCGCGGATGATTGCATTGATCTGAATGATGTCCGAGAAGTCCTGCTGCTCCCACTGGCGCAACGCCTCGACTTCTTTCAGAACCCAGATGCCGACCGAGATGAGGTTGGCCCTCGTTTCAATCGGCAGCTCGTTGGCATCATCGGCAAGATGTTCGAGGAAATAGCTCCACAGTCGACGGGTGTAGAACAACGCGTCCACGGCTTCGGGCGATTTGACTCCCGTCTCTTTCGCTACTGTCAGTTTGTCGAGAACAATCGACATCGCCTCATGTTCATTGAGCCGCTGATCGCTGCAAAGATCGTCCATAACCTCTGCGTAAGACAGGTTGTACATGGGCCCTCCAGGGTTTGTTTTACGTGAAATATCTGGGACTTAGGGATTTCAGATGTAATTGAGTATGCTGAGCCCCTGCATACGGGCTGTCACTGCATAGGTGGTCTCCAGCTGGGTCAAAGCCGTGTTCAGACGAACAGAGGTTTCCTCAAGATTGACGCTCTCAAGGTCGTTGACCCTCTTGTTGAGAATATCCGTCTGAACTTTCAGCCGGTCGCTCGCCAGTTTGACCTGTTCCTGCACGTTGCCGAGCTTGCCCATTTCGCTGGTGATGCCGGCGATCCCTGTCCCCAGCTTCTCGATTGCCTTGTCGATCACCACCTTGTAAGTGCCCGGATCCAGGTCTTCATTCCCGAGATCGGACATAAGCGTGTAGGCCTGCGCCAGGTCCCGGAAAGCCTGTTCGTTGGCACTCACGGAACTTGTCACCGTCTCACTGGCGGAAATCCGGCTGACCATGGCGTTGTCCGAAGCAGACGACCACGTAGCACCCCAAGCAGGATCCGCGAACATGGCATCGAATGCCCCGTTCAGATAGGTGTCCATGGCAGCCGGTGTAATCGTGGAAACAGCCGGATTGGTCTGCGCCATGCCGAACTCCGCCAGAAAGGCAGCATCAGCGGCAACCTTGTTGGGAGACGCTGGATCCGAATAGTCGGCGATCGGCTCCTGATCGGAGTTGATCCCGGCGAACACGAAGCTGCCGTTCAGCTGGGTGTTGAGGCGCGATGTGAGCAACTCCATGTTGCCGATCGCATCCGCCTTAACGATGTCCGAACTGGTCTCGTTTTCCCGAAGCGCGACAAGCGTTTTCAGAAAGTCCTGTGCGTCTGCCAGCATATCGCCCATCGCGGCCTGACTTACATCCAATCGGGATGTCGTCAGAGCATTGGTGTCGATTATGCCATCCAGAAAATGGAATTCCGAGCGCAAGGACACGCTTTCTCCGGTCTTTGTGCCGAGATCCAGTCCGATATCGTATTTGCGACCTGATGCCAGTTCGACGCTTAACTTGTTGACCTGGCTTGCCTGGTTCATGATCTGCCGGCGGGAAGCATCCGCAAGTGAGATCGTTGAAATGTAGGTGGTTTTCATGCCGGTTACCTCGCTGCGGCCAGTAGGTCTTCAAGCATTGAATCGACAGCGGTAATCAACCGCGTGGCAGCTGAATAGGAACGCTCGATTTCAAGAAGAAGGGTCATTTCTTCGTCGATGTTGACGCCGGTTTTGTTGTTCAGGTTTTCCGCTGTCCTGCCAATAAGGACTGACTGGACTTCAACATTGCTGGTCATCGTCTTCCGACCGCTTTCCAGCCAGCTGACGGAAGAGGACGCAAAGCCACTCAGCGAATCTGACGGATCCAGCTCGACACCAGCATCAAAGACCGTGTCGGCATCAAAGGCTGAAACAAGTTCCTGCAAGCGGTCAGAAAAACCTGCGGCTCCGGATGGGTTGTAGTCATAGTTCGGGTTCAGAGGATCCGAGATGCCGCCATCACGGATAAGATCCAGATTTCCTCCCTGATCGGGATCCGCATTCGCATTGACCACAATCTCCGACGCGAGACCCGGAACAAGCGTTCCTGCTGCCGGTAGAGCCGGCGCTCCGGACCAGGTGAACAGACCGGCTTGATCCGGTCCGCCGCCGCCTAACTGATCACTTTCGGCAAACGCTTCGATCAATCCCCGGGCAATCTCGTCCAACTGGTTCTGATAGGTTACCGACACTTCGTCTCGAAGTTGGGCAAGGCCGTGCAGACGGCCAGATTTGACTGGCATGACGGCACTCGGTCCCGCGACCGGCACCCCATCGACCAGGACGTTGTTGCCGACAGTCGTGGCGTCATAGACAACGGTCGGCTCAAAAGTCACCGACCTTGCCTTCGTTTCAAACAGGGTGACGCCGCTGTCGGTATAGACCACGATATCGCCGTCACTGCGGTTGAGCGTCGTGATGCCGATCTCTTCGGAGAGTTTCAGCAGAACCTGATCACGGGAATCCAGCGCATCCGTGACATCCGCGCCGGACTGGGTCCCCTTCACGACCAACGCATTCAGATCCTCCAGTTGACCGAGGAGATTGTTGATCTCTCGCACGGAGGTTGCCATGTCGGTGTCCGCATTCGCACGCACTTCCTGAACAAGGTCTGAACTCGACTGAAGAGTTTGCGCCATATCCTTCGCGGACTGCAGGACATCCTGAGCCTGGATGGCATTGTTCGGATCCGACGCCAGGTTCTGGATCGACAGTTTCAGTTCACCCAGCTTTGCAGCCGGAGACATCTTGAGTTCGGTGTCTCCGGTTGTTTCCGAAAGTCGGGTCAGTCCTGCAAGCACAGCTTCCTGGGATGTTCCAGCAGACGTGGTTTGCAGGAGAGAGGCATAAAGCGCGCTGTCCGTAACGCGGGCAATACCGTCAACGCGGAGCCCCCCCGCCTGACCTGAGTCAGTATAGGATTGCGACAGGAGGACCGATTTTCGTGAATACCCGGGATCCTGCGCTCCCGAGATGTTCCTGGCAACGACGGAAGATTCTGTTTGCCGGGCGGCCAGCGCGGATTGCGCGACCTGCAACGCTACAGACAAACTCATGACTACAACTTTCTGGTTTGAGAATTAGCCGGCTTAGCGAGCCAGGTTCACCAACTGCTCGAGAAGATCGGAACCAGCCTTGAACACCTGTGAGTTGGCGGTGTAGCTACGTTGAGACTCAATCATGGACGTCAGCTCATTGCCGAGATCGACGTTCGAGTCCTCAAGCCCGCCAACCTTGATGTTGCCCATACCCCCCTCTCCGGCAAAGCCGACCCGCACGTCACCGGAATCAACCGACGGGCTGTAGACGTTGCCGGACTTCGGATCGAGTTTGTCGGGGCTCGGAACGTTGGCCAGCGGGATCTGATAGATGGCTCTGCGATCGCCGTTTGTGTAGATCGCATAGAGCGTGCCGTCTTTGTCGAACTCAACGTTCTTCACCGAGCTCGGCGCGTTGCCGTCGGCATCAACATTAGTGACCGTAAAATCTGCGTTCAGGTAAGTCGATTGCGCAAGATCGATGTCAAACGTGCTGCCGTTCGGAACCGTAACGTTGATGTCCGTCGGGCTGGCTCCGGTGAGATTTCCGTTGGTTACATCAAATGTAATCGTCTGGGTGTTTAGTGCCGGCGAAGAATAGGGAAAGCCACCGCCTGCTGCGGCATCCGCCGCGTTGTAGATCGATACTTCCCAGTCAGAATCCGCAGCCGTCTCCGTGACCTTGGAATAGTAGACATCCAGTTTCACTTCATTGCCGAGATTGTCGTAAACGATCATCGAGGTTTTGTGAGAGAAGCTCGATGTCGCGACGTTTGCTGACGGCAGGTCCGCCGCCGGAACAATGGCCGCATCTTCGCTTACATTGACCCTCAGAAACGCATTGCTTGTTGGTGTAGCTTCAAGCTGGTTCTGCGTTGTGTTGATGCGCTCCAAACCACCAAGTCCATTCGCGACGGTCGTTGGTGCCGTGCCATCCGTCACAGGATAGCCTTGAAGATAATACCCGGCTGTATTGACCAGGTAGCCGTCGCCATCCGGAACAAAGTGCCCGGCACGGGTCAGGTAGCTTTCACCGGCCTCGTTCGCAACCACAAAGAAGCCATTTCCGTCAACCGCAAGGTCGGTCTTGGAGGTGGTGAAGCTCACATTGCCCTGCTTCGTGACGTTGTATTGCGTGTGAGCTTCAACACCGCCGGAATTGAATGATCCGGAGCCCTGTGAAACCACGAGCGAGGAAAACGCAGACTCAGCTCTCTTGTAGCCGGTCGTACTAGAATTCATAATATTCTCAGCAACCGTACCAAGTTTGCTGGATTGTGCGTTCATGCCTGAAACGCCGCTGCGCATCACTCCGAAAAGGCCCATGACAGGTCTCCTGTGTCCAAATCAACTGACCACAGTCAAACCGACATAACTTGCGCGAAGCTGTTCCTCGAAAAGAAATTATTGTTTATATTCATATACTTAATTATCTAAATATTTATCTATCGGGCAAAATGAAGCGTGTTTCCAAATTTCTCCAAGATTAAGCTTTGCCTGAAGAACAGAATTTCTTGGAATTCTTTGTCCATTTGCCGAATCCAGCAGCGATCATGTTCCTGATCACGGTGCAAACATAACGTTTTTGTGCCGGGTTGTTGTTCGGCCCGGCATGATACCTGGCGACCGCCATAGTCCACGAGCCTTGTCGGGTGCGGAGCTCTTTCAAAAATCTGGCCGCGTATTGCACGTTCGCACGCGGTTCTAGCATGTGATCGACTGAGCGGAACTGATCACCGTGATAGTGGTGATTGATCTGCATGCACCCGATATCGATAAGTTTCTTGCCGTGCTTGCGTGCTTTGCTCACATCCCGCTTGGCAGCCTGCCTGCTTGGCGGAAACACCGACTTACCCTCGATATTCAAAGCGTAAGGGTACAGCGAGTTTCTTCGTCCGGTCTCTGTCAATCCAACGGCATAAAGTACGCCGAGCGGCACACCATATTTCTGAGCAGCCGCGACCATTTCCCGTTCGCAGATGTTTTGCACTTCAGCCTGGGCCGGGATTGCGAAAAGCGCGACGAGACTAAAGATAGATACCCTCAGAGAGGTCGGGACGGGAACGTTCTTCATCACCTGTTCCTTTCAGGTTTTCGTCTGAATAGACAGGGTCTTCACCCTGACGGCCTGCACGCTCTTGCCGGCGGTCGGAATTGCTGTCGTTGAAGTTCTGAGATTGACCGCTTCCATTCGCATCGCCATTGCCGCCAGGCTGGCCCGACGTAGAGCTACCGGTCGACGTGTTGCCGGTCTGAACCGTGAGACGATCGTCTGCGGCCTGTACGGTAATCGTCTCGGCCTTGAAACCCGTCGTTCGCAACATCTGGTCCAGCAGTTGACGGTCCTGTTTGAGCAGTTCTGCCGTTTGCGCCTTGCTTGTCAAAAGGGTCACTTCGACATCGTCACCAACCATCCTGAGAGACACTTTCACGGTGCCGAGTTCATGAGGTGTGAGCTGAATGTCCAACGTTTTCAAAACAGGCCCTTCAGCCCGTGCATTCAGGCCGGTCTGAATGCGTCCATTGTCCTTGGGAAGGTCCTCCAGAAAGCTGGTGATCTGATCCCCCACCTGCTGAGCAGGAGATAAACGCATGTTGGGAGCAAAGTGCGTTTCCTGTCGAAGCACCTTCACTGTGCCTGAAGCCTCTTCCGGCAAAACAGTCCTGCCTGTCGGAGTATCCTGGGCTACCTCTGGCTCCACACCAAACTGTGCAAACAGCGAAGTCGTTCCGGTCTTTGCGGTTTCTGTCGCGTCCGGCCTACCTGGAAGAGAGGCAAAATCGCTGGCATTTGCCGCGGATCCGCCAATTGTACGGTTCGGCGAATTGAGACTGACGACTTGCGACCGATCACCCGTTCCTACGGTGATGATCGCACTGAACCCAAGACCGGTCGAAGTAACCGGCCCTCTGTTCGGCTCTATCGATCCGGTGTCCTGTGTGGTGGATGGATCAGGTTCCTGAGAGCCTTCGTCGATGCCCTGCTGTGCCAGGACATTCTGGGAGGCCTTGCGCAGCGCATCAGCTAGATTGCTCGTTGAAAACGAAACGCCCTCACCTGATTTCCAGACATTGCCGCTCTTGGCATCTGACGTCCCGGGAGACGTTGCTTCTTCCGGACCGGCGTCGGATGCATCAGCCTTTTTTCCAGTTGAGTCGGCCATGTCTTTTTCGCTTGACCCACGCTGATTCCGGTTTTTCATCCCATCGATAACCGATTGAAACTTTGCAGCGGTTTCACTCGAAGACTTTTCTCCCCTTTCGGACGATTTGCTGTCAGCCGGTTTGCCTTGTGCGGAAGGCGTCGGAACCATTGCGGGAGTGTTCACACTCATTGTCCTTCTCCAAGTAGCGCAAGCGAACGACCTGTCCGACGCAAAAGTTTTTCGGCAACTTCCATATCTGCGGTGAGCCAGGCCCTCTCGTCCGGAGCCTTGATACCGCTGGCCACGTTGAATTCTCCGATGACGTTGTCGGGCGGTTCCGGAAAGTGCCGAATGGAATTCAGAACGGTATAAACCCCGTCTAGAAGCTCCAGATCTTCATCCGCCAACATTGCCTTGTTGACAGACCAAAGGAGATCCCGATTGGCGGAAATGTTCTCTGCATCTAGTCTTGTGGCCGAAAGATAGATCTTCAGGATCTCTTTTTCCTGAGTCCCGTCAACGGCAAGAAAGAGAGCTTCGTCTGTCGACTTGCGGGCCACTTTCAAATGTCCCGCCAGCAAGGCAGAGCGCGCCAGCCGCAGATAGAGTCCTCTCCTGGAATCGGCGTCAAACTCGCGCAGAACATCGTCGAGCAAAGCAAACTTGTCCTCGCTTTGAACGAATCCAAGCGTGTCCAGAGCGAGCGCAAACCGGCGGCGAAAATCTCCCGCGTAAACAGATGCTCTGAAACGGCGCAGATATCGAATGCTAAGAACCCGGAAGCGAGCAACATCACCCATCATTCCCGCGACAAATACTTCCCTGCGGAGAGCAGCCTCCTCAACCAGCGTCCCCGGCATCAGAAGGCTGGCAACCTGAAGCAATTCCATAGCCTTTGCAGGTTCTGAGCGAATGAACGGGGCGGCTTTCACCAGGGCGACATGACCGCCCAGAGAAGAAGGCAGGTTGAGCGGGTCAATGTCGCTGAGCAATTCCTGCATGTCCTCTTCACGGCCTTCTACATAGGCAAGCGAAGCCTCCATCAGCTTTTGGTCTATTGCCGGCAACGGATCGAGAGACAGAAGATGCTTCATGACCCTCGGATGCCCACCGCTAAGCAAGTGGACAACAGCGGCTCGTGCGTTTCGGGGGTCCTGCCAAACCTCGACTGAAACATTGAGATATGCTTCGTCCATTTTTGCCAGAAGAGTTCTTTGAGCCTGCATGGCGTGGGTGTTGCCCTGTGCAATCTGCTCCTGCAGTCCCTGCAACGATCTGGTCATCTCAAAGGGGGCCAGTTCATTTACCTGATCTTGAGGACCTTCTGCTCGACTGCCATTTGCAACACAAACGGCGATGCTGAGGGTCGCAATCAGTCTGACAATTCCGGTGCCCATTTGTGAAAAGGCATGCATTATTCACTACCCTCCAGAAGATAGATTTCAATTCTCCTGTTGCTGGCAGCAAACGGGTCCTTCGGATTGTTCAAGTGCCTGTCAGCATACCCTTCGACGCGATCGAAACGGTTCTTATTCACGCCGCCTCTCACAAGCATGTACAGCGCCATATGGGCTCTTGCCGAGGACAGACGCCAGTTGTCGTAGGTCTTGCTGCGGAACGGACGCGCATCGGTATGCCCCTTGATGACAATCTGACCGGGTGTGTCTGCAACAACCTTGCCGATACGCTTGAGCAGCTTGACCAATTCCGGTCTTGGTTCGGCAGACCCAATTGCAAACATGCCGAAGTTCTGGTCATCGGTCAGGCTTATGAGAGTGCCTTCGCCCTCACGCGTTACAGTGATTTTTTCGGCAGTTTCTTCCAGGATCGTCCCCCTGGTGTCCTCCAGGACGTCCGATAGTTGCGCAACCAGAGTTTCCGAGGTTCCCGGCTCTAGAGAAGCTGCCTGTTGAGCCAATGAGGCGTTCGCTGGTTTCAGGTTGGTGCCACGACCCTCCCCGCTGCGGCCCATGACGTGCGCTACCACCGGATCCAGTTTTCCGGCACCAATGTTCTGTGCCAGGGCCAAGCTCCCGCCTTTTTCCTCGGCTGTTACGGTCGCCCGAGCCATCATTTCGGTCTGTGTTTCCGTATTCAAAACTTGTCTGGAGTTTTGCTTCGCCAGGCTGTCGTCGATCTGGCTCTCTTCTGCTTCAATCGAAAGCGTGGTCTCAGCAACAACTTGCGAGCCGCTACCAGGTCCCGCGCCTCCCAGCTCTCCCTCGGTCGGTGATTGCGGCAGCGCCTCAACACCCTCTACACCGCGGCCAGGCCGGAATTGCCAGAACATCGGGTCGAACGGATCGCGATAAGCCTGACCTCCCTGAGAGCCTTCCTGTTTCTGCATACCGGAGCCAATGCCCCTTGGATTTGCCTCAAGCGATTCCTCTACGCGTATCTTTTCCGAAAGCGTGTCCAACACCGCATAAGGATCTGAAAACAAGATCGATTCTGAATGGATTTGTGTAAACTGACCCGCAGCCGGTGCCCCGCCCTGTTCCGGTTTTTCTTCCGTCTCTTCGATCCTGTGACCAGCTTCAAGGCCTTGACCGAAGTTTTCATCCTGATCGACCGGTTGTTCGGATCCACCAAGCTTGCCCATGAACAGCTTCGTTCCGTTCTCGTTGGTATCTCCGTTGATTTGCGGATCGTTCAGTCCCTTCCGGTTGGGCGCGGTGGACGCAAGTTTGACGGGATTGAAATATTGAGCAACGCCGCGGCGAACACTGTCGTCAGTGACGTTGATCAGCCACATCACGAGGAAAAACGCCATCAGTGCCGTCATGAAGTCCGCGTAGGCAATCTTCCAGACACCGTGAGGCAGGTCTTCGTCTTCCCAGCTGTTCTTGCGCCGGACAATGACAATCTCGTTTGCAACACCATCCAGCATCAATCAGTCTCCCGCAGCAGATTTTCCAGTTGACCTATCCATTGACCAAAACGGGTTTCGATCATGGTCTCGTCGAGTAAGGCGATCAGTTCCAGTTCATCCGCAATCTCGACCTCGATCCGGTCCTGCAGGGCTGGAAGTTGCACAACAACCTTTTCGACAAGCCCCTTCGGCCCTCTCAGCCGGATCAGTTTTTCGCTACTGTCCTGCGTCAGCTGACGAAGATTTTCAGTAAATGCAGCGACAAGCTGTTCGGTGACCTGCTCTTTCAGGAAGGACTGCAGCAGTCTGGACAACGAATAGGAAATGCGTTGCTCCATCACGTCCAGAAATCGTTCGATGGCCGCACTGACATTCGCCGCTTCGCGCATATCGAATTTGATCTGCTCTTCTTCCAACGATTTTGCGTGCGCCTCGCGGGCAGTTTCCAGAAGCGTTTCGTAGTGCGCGCGTGTTTGCTCTTCCCCTTCACGGCGTCCCCGCTCGAATTCAGCTTGCAGTCTGTCTTCTTCGTTCGGTTGAGAGACAAGATCTTCGTCTGGCTCAAGCACATCGACCAACGCCGGATCGTATGCCCCGAGAGCCTTGAACTTCGGAATGGAAAGCACCGGTATGTGAGAAGCAGCAGAGTTCGACATTAGACACGCTCCGATTCATAGAGCCATTGACGCAGGATCGCTGCAGATTGCTCTTCGTTGAACTCCAGTAACGACTCCAGTTTCTTGAGCGCGGATTGGTTGCGCTTGCTGTTCAGATCCTGAAGAAGGTCGGAATGATCGGGCGGCACCAGATAGGTCTGCTCGCCTTCCATCGCTTCGGTTTCGACTTCGATCCCCTCAGGCAGCATGCCGAGTTCGGCAATTTCCGCTTGGGGCTTGGCGACCTGAGGCACCAGGGCGGCAACCGCCGGGCGCAACCCGAACCAGATCACCAGCATGGAAACCGTCAGGATAGCCAAAGCATTGATGATGTTGCCGGACTGGCGCAGCAGATATTCCGAAATGCTGAGCGGTGGGATCGGCTCCATTGCGCGGCCGCCGTCGACAAAATCCACGACCGCAACTTTGACATTGTCACCACGAGCTTCCTCGATGCCGGCTGAAGAGGCCACAAGCGCTTCAATTTCCGTCAGCTGCTCATCGAGCTGCGCCTGGGTCGGATCGCCACCGAGAGACTGGGCGAGCCGGGTCTGGTCGACAAGAACTGCGATCGAGAGTTTTGAAACCCTGTAGCCGTCTTGCGAGGTTTCGATCCTCTTGGAGGAAATCTCGTAGTTGACTGTCTCTTCGCGACGCTCGTTTTCTTCCGTGGAACGTTCGCCGTTTTCTGCCGCAACGTCTTCTTCAGGCAGGTTCTGTTCCACGGTTGTCGGAGCGGATGTGCTGGAATTCTGCGCGTTTTCATTTTCCCGGATCGTTCGAACCGACCGTTCAATCCGTGAATCCGGGTCATAGATCGTTTCAGCGATCATTTTCCGGTCTGTATTGAGCTCAGCAGCAACGCTTACCTGAAAGTTGTCCAGCCCGAGATATGGCGTCAGTGTTTTTCGGATATTCTCCTGGATCCGACTGCTGACCGCGGTTTCAAGGCTTGCCATTTGACCTGCTGAGGCCTTGGTCGGGTCTTTGCCCGCAGCAAGAATTCCACCGGATGTGTCCAGAACCGTGACCTTGTTGGCCTCCATTCCAGGAACACCGGCAGCGACCAGGTGCCGAATGGCGTCGGCGGTCCGAACATCGTCAGGAACATCGGATCTGATAACGACGGAGGCGGACGGCGGCTGCTGATCACGCCGGAAAGAGCCTTTTTCCGGCAGAACGATGTGAACACGCGCTGCGCGAATGCCTTTCATCAGCTGGATCGTTCGGGCAAGTTCGCCCTCGAGCGCCCTGACGCGCGTGACTTCCTGCATGAAGGATGTCAGGCCCAGAGATCCGAGCTCATCGAACAACTCATATCCAGAGTTTGCTCCGCGCGGCAGCCCCTTTTCAGCAAGCAACATACGTGCCTTGGCAGTTTGTGCGTGGCTGACCATCACCGCGCTTCCGTCCGCACTGATGTCGAACGGAATACCGGCGTCCCGCAGGGCCGAGCCGATGCGGGTTACGTCTTCTCCATCCAGACCGGTATAGAGAGCTGCTTGCTCGGGCCGGCTCAGATAATAGGCGCCGGCACCAACGGTTGCGATTGTAGCGAGACCGATCAGAGCGAGCGCGACCAGTCTGCGCACTCCCAGCTCCATCAGGTTTGCCCAAAGTTTTTCGGCGTGTTCACGGCCCGGCATGCATCACCCTTTCATGCACGTGTCTTCTGGTTTCCGCCACTATCGGAAATGGACCTTGCGCGAGCCTGTCATTCGCCTGGCAGAACAAAAAAAGACCGCGCCCGGAAGGCGCGGTCCTCTTTTCCGAATATCCGGCTGGATTAACGGAACAGGGACAGAATGTTCTGAGAGCCCTGGTTGGCGATCGACAGAGCCTGAATACCAAGCTGCTGCTGTGTCTGCAGAGCCTGAAGACGTGTCGATTCCTTGTTCATGTCAGCATCAACCAGCTGTCCGACACCACGATCGATGGCGTCACGCAGAGCAGACACGAAGTCCGTCTGAAGGTCGACACGGCTCTTCACTGAACCCAGTGTGGTTGCAGCGTCAGTGATGTCGCCGAGGGCGGCATCAATGCCGGCAATCACAGTATCCAGACCAGCAAGGTCAGCATCGGTCACAGCGGAAATATCGAGATCCGCAATGCCGTTACCTGTGATGTTGGTCAGGGCTGCAAAACCACGGTCCTGGTCGAGGATGCCGGATTGGTCGGCAGCATCGTAAAGTTCAGTTCCGGTGGTGTCGACGGTGACGGTCTGAATGGTGATTGCACCACCAGCACGTGAGAAGGATGCCACGATGTCCTTGTTGGCAGCATAGCCTGCTGCACCGGAGTCTACGGACAACCAGTTTTCACCGTTGAAGACAGCCGAGTCAGCCGTGTTTTTCAGCTGGTTCTGCAGCTCGCTGATGTCGGACTGGATCTTGCCGCGGTCAACACCCGGAGTACGAGCAGCAACGACTTTGGCCTTGATTTCGTTCATGACATCAACGGTGCTGTCCATTGCAGTGTACATAACGTCGACGGTCGCAGCACCAAGACCCAGAGAGTCTTCAACGGCGCCAAGAGCCATGTTGTCGGAACGCATGGTTGTTGCGATGGACCAGTATGCTGCGTTGTCTTCCGCGCCGGAAACGCGATAACCTGTGGAGATGCGGTTCTGCGTCTCGGCCAGGTTTGCGTTGGTGCTCCGCAGGGTCTGCAGAGCGGTCATTGCGGAAGCGTTCGTCATCAAGCTAGACATGATATGTCCCTTTCAATGTTTCAGTAGGTACTGGAATTTGTTTGGGACATGCCGGGTTCTCACCGGCACAACAGGAGCAGCTTCATGCTTTTGAACCGAGAGCAATGCGGTTCAACCTGCTGTGAGAAGAACACTAGAGGCTCTATCTTGCGCGAACCTTACGCCGATCATTTCAATTCGATCTTTTAAGGCGTCCCGTTGCACCGGACAATTAAATCGCCAGAGACTTGGTCGTAAACGACAAAAAACGGGGCCATGTGGCCCCGCTCTTTTCTTCAATGGTTTCTTCATATTGCTAGAAGAATGACCGAACCAGGCTACCGACCAGCAAGTTCCATCCATCGATCAGAACAAAGAACAAAGCCTTGAACGGCAGAGATATAACGGTTGGCGGCAGCATCATCATGCCCATGGACATTGTGATCGTCGCCACGATCATATCGATCACGAGAAAAGGCAGTGCGATCAGAAATCCGATTTCAAACCCGCGACGCAGCTCAGATATCATGAATGCGGGAATGAGAACTCTGAGTTCAACCTCTTCCGCGCTCGCCGCCTCTGTTTCTGTAACCCGGCCGGCGGCAAGGTCGTCGAAGAGAACAAGATCTTCTTCCCTTACCTGGCTCAACATGAACTCGCGAAAAGGAGTTGAAATACGAACGTAGGCTTCCTGTTCAGAAATCTCATTGTTCATGAGCGGTTGAACGCCTTCTTCCCATGCTTTGTCAAAGGTCGGCCCCATTACATAGAAGGTCATGAAAAGAGCGAGCGAAATGAGGATCAGATTGCCCGGTGTTGTCTGCAATCCGATTCCGGAACGCAAAAATGAGAACGCGATGACAAACCTGGTGAAACTGGTCACCATGATCAAAATGCCCGGCGCCAGTGACAGAACCGTCAAGAGCGCGATGACCTGAATGATCCGACCACTCGCACTTCCCTCGCCTTCCGGCAACAGGGATGTCAAATCGGGGACCTGGGCGACAGCGCCGCTGGTCAGCAGAAAGACAAAGGCACCAGATAGAAGCAACCGGATCATTGAATAACCACCGACTCCAGAATAACTTCGCTCACTTGGCCTTTGGTACGTGTTTTTGCCCGCTCGGTCAGGTCTTCCCGCAAGTGCTGGAGACCTACGCCACCCTCCAGATGGCTCAATGTGAGCGTGCGCATGTAGGCGAGGAAGTCGTCTTCAACCTTCTTCCGCAAGACACCGACATCCCTGTCTTCTTCATCTACCAACAGGATCGAAGCCTTTACCCGGATCCAGGCTTCTTTCGGAGACGCCAGATTGGTCACCAGCGGGTCGAGTTTCTGGAGGCGCGTTGACGCAGCAAAGGGAAGAGTGTCAGCAAAGGATTGCTGCTGCCGAAGACGCCCGTGCACTTCCTGCTCCGTATAGTCGGAAACATAAGCAGCCAATCCGGCGCCCGCGCCACCGCCGATTAATGTGAGCAGGATCAAGGCGGCAACGAAGCCGACATTACGCGCGGGTTGAGACACCCCATCCAGCGGAGCTTCAAGTAAATTGGACATATACGTATCCCGTTGGTTCCGGTCTGCGGATTAGAATGGCGTGATGATGTCGTAGATCTGCTGCCCCCAGGCGGGTTGCTGCACTTCTGTTATGCGGCCACGCCCACCGTAGGAAACTCGTGCTTCCGCGATCTTGTCGTAGGGAATGGTGTTGTTGCTCTGGATATCTCGCGGTCTGACAATTCCCGCGATCTGCAGAATGCGCATTTCATAGTTCACACGCACTTCCTGTGACCCGGAAATTACAAGATTGCCGTTTGGCAACCGGTCCGTAACAACCGCTGCGACAGACAACTTGATCTCTTCAGAGCGATCGATGGATCCTGAGCCGGCAGAACCGGAACCTGAATCAATGTCCAGATTTGCCTCACCGTTGCTGGTGTTGCCATCCCATGTCGCTCCGACAGAACCACCGATCCCTATATCGGATGTCCGCCGACGGTCGGAACTGTTATCCAGATTTGCCCTGTCGTTGATGTGGATGGTCACAGTCAGAACATCACCAACCTTCTTTGCTCGCGGATCCGAGAAGAAGTTGTCACGTCCATTCATCCAGAGAGAATTGTAGTCCTTGATCCCGCCTGGCCCAAAAGTGCTGAGCGGATAGACCGCCGTCGATTGCGTTGCCAGCCCGTATCCGACAGGCGACATCTCCGGCGCCCTGCCGATATCTTCCAGTTGACCGGCACACCCGGAAAGCATCATCGCTCCAAGGGGAATGAAAATCGCGCGCATCAGAAACTCCGTTGTGCTTCCGGATAGGTCAGGCCCATCATCGATTGGGTCAATTGTGCGGCCCTGGAGGGCTCCATTTCATCGAGAATGCTGCTGGCGACCCGGGCCTTGAGCTTCAAGAGAACTCCCACCGCGGCCTCTTCATCCGTTGTCGACAATTGTGCCGCAGCTGCTTCCGGGCGCATGCGGCCAATGATCGTGACGACCTGATCCTCCACTTCGTTGAGGAGATCTTCCCGCCGTTTGACCCATGTCTCGAATTCGCGCTCCTTGCGCTGCAGCTCAGCGATCCTGTCACGAAGACGGGCTTCCAGACTGATCAGTTTCCAGGTCTGCCACTGGATGCGCGCATCAGAAGCTGCTTCCGCAATGTTCTGACAGTAAAGCTCGCTGTCTCCAGGAGGTACGATCACTTCAGCCTTCGGCTTTCCGCGCGGGGACTGGGCATTCGCGCCTGGCGACCCCACCAAAGCAATTGAGAATGCCAGAGCTGCCAGAAAGCCCGTCCTCCGGCAGATGTCCAAATTGAAAGGCATAAAACGCCGTCCTTCATGCTTAACCCATTGGCATGCACATTCGACGATCGAGCTTGTGTGAGGCTGTCGAACAAAGAAAAAACGCCGCTTTCGGAGCGGCGTTTCAAAGTTCGGCGACAACTGCTTCAGTATCTACTGAACGACAAGCTCCGCTTGCAGGGCTCCAGCAGTCTTGATTGCCTGCAGGATCGCAATGATTCCTGTCGGTCGAAGCCCGATCCGGTTGAGACCACGCACAAGTGTCGGCAAATCAGTGCCACCGACCACAGCCAACTGCCCACCACTCTCCTGTGCATCCACGTAAGTCCTTGGCACAACAACTGTCTGACCATTCTGGGAAAATGGCGACGGCTGCGAGACCTCGGGCGCCTCCGAAATTCGTACCGTCAGATTACCGTGCGTTATCGCAACGGTGGAAATCTGCACGTCCTTGCCAATGACAACAGTGCCGGTCCGCTCGTCGATCACCACCTTCGCTGTCTGGTCAGGTCGTACGCGAATAGCTTCGATTTCGGAGATAAACCTGGTGATGCTCACATGCTTTGGCGGTGCAAGGTGGACGGAACGGTAGTCGCGTTCCTTTGCAACACGAACACCATACCGCTCCTTGGTGTAGCGGTTGATCGCATCGGTAATACGGACAGCCGTTCTGAAATCGGGATTGCTGAGTTCCAGCACCAAAGCAGGAATCTGCGAAAATTTAGCCGGCAAATCTCGTTCGATCAGACCACCATTTGGAACCCGACCTACAGTTGGAATTCCCTGAGTAAGACTTTCCGCCTGCCCCAATTCGGCGAAGCCTGAAACGGCGACCGGACCTTGCGCGACCGCATAAATGTGCCCATCCGCCCCTAACAGCGGTGTGGCCACCAATGTTCCGCCCGCGAGTGAAGTCGCATCGCCAAGGGACGAGACACTAACGTCAATCGTCGATCCCTTGCCGATAAAGGACGGCATTTCCGCGGTGACCACAACGGCTGCGACGTTACGTGTTCTAAGCCTGGAATCCCGCACGTTCACACCAAGACTATCGAGCATCGACTGCAGTGACTGCTCGGTGAACGGTGAGTTGCGGAGACTGTCTCCTGAACCTTTCAGGCCGATCACCAGACCGTACCCGACAAGTTGGTTGTCCCGAACCCCCTGCAGGCTGGCGATGTCCTTGATCCGCACCATGGCCGAAGCCGGTGCAACCGCCATGACCAACGCCAAAAGACCACACACAAATCTGAGCATCGATCAATTCTCCACCCGGATGGTTCCGTCTTCCTGCACCCGGCCGGACACAACCAATCCGCTATCAATGTTTCGAACGCGCACGAAGCTGCCCGCGCCACCATTCTGCAGGGCTTCCACCTGCATGATGATCATCAGCCCATGCTCTCTGAAGACGAGCCGGGCCGGCTCACCGCGACGGACGAGGACTTGTTTTTCAACCGCATTGACCGGTACGGGTTGCCCGGGAAGCAACGTCCGGCGTGCGATCATGCCAACGAGCTGACCTCGATGCGTAGACACAGCGAATTGCTGGGCTGTACGGCGCGGGAATTTGCGCTCAACCAGATGCTGATGAGAAATCTCGTCTCCGGGATGAATTGTCTGACGCGGAACAGGGAGTTCCACTCCAGCCGCCCCAGCTATCTGGCCGAAAGCAGATACGAAAACTGCGAAAAGCAGCAGCCTGACCATCGTGACCATTGCACCTGTCCTGTTATCAGCGGATACCGTTGGTCACGGTTCCGGCCATCTCGTCCGCAGCCTTCATGACCTTCGAGTTCATCTCGTAACCACGCTGCGCATTGATCAATGCCGTGATTTCCTTCACCGGATCAACGTTGGAACTTTCCAGATATCCCTGGCGGATAACTCCAAAACCTGGATCACCCGGCACCCCAGCTACAGGTGTTCCGGACGCTTCCGTTTCCCGGAAGAGATTGCCGCCCACCGGCTCAAGTCCAACGTCATTGGCGAAGTTGGCCAGCGTCAACTGACCAAGCTCGCGCGGCGCGAGTTCGCCATCAACCTTGGCAAACACCTGTCCGGACTCGTTGATCGCCACTTCGATTGTTTCTTCAGGAACGATAATGGCCGGTTCAACCGGATAACCGTCGATCGTGACAAGGCGTCCATCTGCGTTCTTGTTGAATGAGCCCGCGCGGGAATAGAGGGTCTCGTCATCCGGTCCGGTAATCTCGAACCACCCTCGCCCATCCAGAGCGACATCAAACTGGTTACCGGTATTGGTCAGAGACCCTTGAACATGCAGCTTTCGAATACCGGCTGTTTTCACGCCAAGGCCGAGTTGCGCGCCCTCAGGAACCGGATCTTCACCACCACGGTTTGGAACTCCTTGAAGTCTTTCGGCTTGATAAAGAAGGTCGGAAAACTCTGCCTGAGACCGTTTGAACGATGTTGTGTTCATATTGGCGATGTTGTTGGCGACGACTTCCACGTTCAACTGCTGAGCGCTCATGCCGGTCGCAGCGATAGCTAGGGCTTTCATCGGGTACTCTCCTAAAACTGAGCCGGACTGTCCGGCAGATCCGAAATCGCGGATCAGATCGACATGCGGCTGACTTCCTGGTAGGCGGACACCACCTTGTCGCGAATGGCGATCGCGGTCTGAAGCGTTGATTCAGCGGCCATGACCGCTTCCACCACCTGCTGCACCGACGCCTGGCCATCAACACCTGCAATGGCGGTCGCTTCGCCTTGCTTGATCTTGTCGATCGCGCCTTGCGATACATGCGCCATCGCATCGCTGAAGCTGCTTTCAGCGACTTTTTCCGTTCCGCCAAGATCCGGGGTACCAACGGAATATCTTGTCGTGGACGATGTATTCAGAACTCCGTCCGTCGACGAAGTAAGAGCGGCAATTTCGTTGATCATGATCAGTTCCTCAGCAGATCGATGTGGCGCATAACCATCTCGCGGGCCTGCGTCATGACTTTCAGGTTGGCTTCATAGGAGCGGTTGGTCTCGCGCATGTCCGCGAGTTCCAGCAGCGTGTTGACGTTCGGCATCTTCACGTAGCCGTTCTCGTCCGCAGCCGGGTGTCCAGGTTCATATTCAACGGTGAAGGGCGCCTTGTCGGCGCCAACCCCTTTCACCGACACGAGATTGGCCTGGGTCGCCCTGTTGAATTCACTTTCAAAGGTAATCGTTTTCCGGCGATACGGGTCGTCGCCCGAGGTTTCGCCGGTCGAGCGCGCGTTGGCCAGGTTCTCCGAAACAACCCGAAGCCTTTCGGATTGTGCCCTCAATCCCGAACCGGAAATTTGGAGCGTTGCTGCAAGCGGATCTGACATCAGATTATTCCTTATGGCTTCACGGCGGCGAGGTACATGCGATGGAATGACTTCGCGATACTGGCGTTCAAGGCATGATCGCGCGCGACCTCTCCGGCTTTGACCATCTCCTGTTCCAGACTGACTGAGTTGCCTGAATGGCTCACCGTCCAGCTGTCCGCCTTTTCAACGTCGGAAGAACGGGAAACTTCCATCATCTGTCCGAGATGGCTTCCATGCGTTGCGGTCATCGCAAGTTGCGTTTTGCTGACAATTGACGTGAATGGCTCGAGATCCTTTGCACGAAAACCGGGGGTGTTCGCGTTGGCTATGTTTTCGGCAATCGTTGCCTGGCGCACGGACAGCCAGTCATTGTTATGAGAAACAAGTTTGGTCAGGAACACCGGCTCCATCGAGAACCTCCTATCAGTTCAGGTCCTCCACTTGGTAAGCAGGCAACCTTGCCCGAGGCTGTTCCAGGCGTGATCCATGGCCTCCGGCAACACAAGCTTCACGCAACCTTCACAGTGCATGCATTGATGACACGGGCTCCACCCGTTCTGGACCAAAGCTAATTGTGAGAAAGAGAAACCGGATGGATTGGCTGACGCATGGCCTTTTTCAAATACCAGCAAGTTCGAACAGCGATTTGTGCACGATCCATCGATCTGCAACGAATTCCGCCACATGGCTCCTGCTTGCAACCCTGTCAGTGTTCACCACCGTTTCATCGGCCAACGCGGGCGGGCTCCCCATTGACTGTGAGAGCTATGCTCGCGCCTACGCGGACGCTCACACCACCGGAGATCCTTCCGATCTGACAATTGTCGACGGCGCAATGCGCGGAGCTGTTATCGGTGGCGGCTGGAGGGGGCCAAGCGGAGCCCGACGAGGCGCATTGGCCGGTGGAGCGCTTTCGGTTCTGGATTCAATCGGAAATTATCCAGGCGGATGGCAAGGCATGTATGACCTTGCGTACCGAATGTGCCGAAATGGCCAGTCTGGCGTCACCCACAGGCCAAAAACGCTTGGTGATCCGACTTATCGTTCGCGGCGCTCCAGTCCCCAAGAGCTTGTCCCACCCCTGCCACCTCAAAGGCAGTTGCCGCCGATACAAAGTCGCTAAGGAACCAACATGCTGAACTTCCTGAACGCAAAGAAAGAGTCCCTGACAAGGGCTATCCAACGACGCCTTCATCCCCGGCAGCGCACTAGATTGCGCCCCGCCAAACTCGCCAGTCTCGACAATGAGTTCATCTGTGATTGCACGATACGGGACATGTCCGAGGGTGGCGTCAGACTGGTGCTGAACGAAGACACTGACCTTCCAGAAGAATTCTACGTTTTTGATGCCGTGCCAAGGACGGTCGCAGAGGTCCAGCTCCGCTGGCGGAACGGACTTGCAGCCGGCGTCGTCTACATGGTTCCGCCCGCCAGCATCAAACACTTCAGCAACACCGGCGTACGCAAACTCGCACAAAGACTTTATGCGCTGGACGGCTAAGGTTGGTTCGCCTGGGCAGGAACAAAAGCCGGCAGTTGGCAGACCTTCTCAATTCTAGTCTTCACAATGAATACACTGTAAAACGGAAAGGAGATTCCCCAGGGGGCGCGTTCGGGTAATGGGCGGTCGCTCCCGACCACCTGAGCGTTCGGAATGAGCAAAGCACACCCATTTTCCTTCGAGCTACCGGACAAGGTCCTGACGTCTCTGCCAACGGGTGCCGTAAAAGACACTGTTGAGCATCTCGGACAGCGTATTGCTCGCGGTTACTACAAGATGGGTGCCATTTTGCCCAAGGAAGACGAGCTGGTCGAAGCGCTTGGCGTATCACGCACAGTCGTTCGCGAAGCCATCAAGGTCCTGTGCGGGAAAGGGCTCGTGCGAACAGCTCGGCGGTATGGTTCGCGGGTCTGTCATTTTGATGATTGGAACCTCCTCGACCCGGATGTCATCCGCTGGCACGACCCTGACAGTCCACTTACTTCCAGAATCTACTCCGAGGCGACACACCTGCGTTTCATCTTCGAGCCGGAAGCAGCTGCTCTTGCAGCCGTGAATGCGTCGGAAGCCCAGCGCGAGACGATATTGGCCGCAGCCAAAAGCATTCACCCGGAAACCAGCGAACCGGAAATGATCGGCGCAGATTATGCCTTCCATTCAACGATCCTGCAGGCGAGCGGCAATCTCATGCTCTCCCAACTGCAAAACCTGATCTATGCAGTGTTGATCTTCTCCTATTCAGCAGGTCAGAAAAGAGCTCCGGATGAGCAGGTTTCGCGCAAAAGCCACATTGAAGTCGCCGAAGCGATCTTGTCTGGTGACGCAGAACTTGCCCGAACGCGCATGCGGGACATGCTGACACAAAACAAGCTCGTAGCAGAAAAGATCGCCATTTCGACCGCGGCGCAAAAACCAAACAACGTCTAGTTCAGCTTGAAGACGTTCCTTGGCACCTCATCAATCAAGGCAAATTCACAAATACCTGACGCAGTATAGACAGACTTAGCTCGACACATCGCCGTTTTCAAACATGGCTCCAGTGCGGAATGGCATGACCCGAATTGGGCGGGTTGTTTGGAACAGCCGCCTAATCGCCTGCGATGCGGCACTTGAATTCCCTTGCAAAGAGACGTCCCATTCCGTGCTCTCCGGATGTCGGTGTCTTCGGCTCCCTATCTCTTCATTCAGTTGGAACCGACTGTAACAGGTTGGGAATTCCCCACGGAACTGCCGTGACACACTTTCCAGGTGATCACCAAATGCCGCCACCTCAGACGCGGAAAGTCTTTTGTCCAGTTGTAGGACAAATAAGATTGAGCTAAGTCAGTGAATGAAATCTTCACCAGGACCTTATCATGAGCTTCATCAATTCAAGCGATCTCAACGGTACATTTCTCGGACGCGTTTGGCGGCCGGAGGTGTCCGGACCATCCGTTGTCACAATACGCGAAGGAAAGGTGCTCGACATCACCTCAAAAGTTGCACCGACCGCGCGCGACATTTGTGAAATGGACAATCCAGCCGAGTATGTCAGCGCGGTAGACGGAGTTGTACTTGGCTCTCTCTCCGAGATCGCTGAATCGGACCCTACAGACTTGTCAGGCGTCCACTTCCTGGCTCCTTGCGACTTACAATCGGTTAAGGCCTGTGGGGTGACATTTGCCAGTTCCATGGTTGAAAGGGTCATTGAGGAACAAGCAGCCGGCGATCCGCAGAAAGCCAACGACATCAGAAATCGGGTCGGAGCAGCCATTGGAAAGAGCCTCCGCAATGTCAAGGCAGGTTCGGATGAAGCAGCAAAAGTCAAAAACGCCCTCATCGCAGAAGGCCTGTGGAGCCAGTATCTGGAAGTGGGAATAGGTCCCGACGCGGAGGTCTTCTCCAAAGCGCAAGTTCTGTCTTCGGTCGGCTCAGGCGCGGAAGTCGGTCTCCATCCGATTTCGAACTGGAACAATCCCGAACCCGAAGTTGTTCTCGCTGTCTCGTCCAAAGGCAAAATTGTGGGCGCGACCCTAGGCAACGATGTCAATTTGCGTGACGTTGAAGGCAGATCTGCGTTGCTACTTTCGAAAGCAAAGGACAACAACGCTTCTTGCGCCATTGGCCCGATGATACGTCTTTTCGATGCGACTTTTTCTCTTGAAGACGTTCGCTCTGCCGAGCTGGACCTCAAAGTTGAAGGTCGAGACGGTTTTGTGCTGAAAGGTCATTCGTCCATGAAGGAGATCAGCCGCGCCCCCGAAGATCTGGTCGCCCAAACAATCGGGCGGCATCATCAATATCCTGATGGTCTGGTGTTGTTTCTTGGGACGCTTTTTGCACCGACCCAAGACCGCGATGTTGCGGGAGAAGGCTTCACCCATAAGATTGGAGACGTTGTCACGATATCGGCAGCGGGCTTCGGGCATTTGCGAAACACGGTGAAGCTGTCAACCGAATGCCGGGAATGGACCTTCGGAGCCAGTCACCTGATGCGGAATCTCGCCCAGCGCGACCTGATCTGACATTTGTAGAAGAGCCGCAGGCTACTGTGGCTCCTTCTTCCGGAGAACATTCAGCTCGATCCGCCAACAGAACAAGACCTTGAAAAGCCGAATGCCAAGTATGGTGGCGCTGTCCATGCGCTCCCGGCAAGTGCTATTGCCTTCCCCCCCAAATCAAGACAGCACTTCTTGAGACGAGAGCGTTTCGAGACTGACAATTTCCGCTTGCTCAGCCTTTTAAGAGCGCGGAACAAAGAGCGCTGTCTTGGCTTCTCAATCCGTCGATTACGTTGAAATGGTGCAAGCCTGCATCCTCGTGAAAGGACGCGTTTCTCCAGGCTTCCGATAACAGTCTGGATTGGCGCAGAAACTCGGGGCGTTCCTCCCCCCCCACCCAGGCGATGACCTGGCATTTCCCTGCAGGCGCCTTCAACGCCGCGCTTTCAGAAACGGCATCCGCCTCACTCATTTTGAACGCATCGTTCATCTGGGTATTGCGGAGCGGGCGAAGGTCGTGAAGCCCGCTGATGGAAACAACCCTGTCGACACGCTGCAAAGCCTCTGAGTTCAGCGGACTGTCATCGCTGACCATCCGTGTGACGAGATGCCCCCCGGCCGAATGGCCGCTCAGTCTCACTGGCCCCTCGACACGGCTCGCAGCCAGGTTGATCGCTGCACCGATCTGCTGCGTTATGTCGGCAATCCGCACATTAGGAGCCAAATCGTAACTTGGCAGACAAACGGCCCAGCCATCAGCCAGAGCTCCCTGCGCGAAATGAGACCAGTAGGACTTGTCGAAGCGAAGCCAGTATCCCCCATGTACGAAGACGACCAACCCTCGAGCTGTCCCTTCAGGATAAAAAATGTCGAGCTTCTCTCGCTCTCCGTCCCCATAAGCAATATCGAGCTCTTTCCCTTCCCATGTATTTCTGAATGCTCTGGCCTCTTCCTCCCAGCGTGATGTGTAATCCCCAGCGCCTGGAATATAGGCGGCATTGGCGTATGCATCGTCCCAATCGGTAATTGTATTCTCAGTCATAAAGGTATTCCTATCAAAGAAACGTCGAGCTGCTCGGAGCATCTGCACACGACCTGCAGCGAATACGGAGTGAACGTGCTCAACACCCTGCTTGTCAAATCAGCCGGGTCCGTCCTAACGTCCCATCAACTAAAAATTTAGGGAGGACCCGGGCGGATGATGGAGCGATGTTCCAACCGTGTTGCCAATCTGGCGCATTTCTTGACGAAAAACGCGACTCGTTGGCCTTCGAGACCAGCGATTGTCTGGGAAGGCAACACCTGGAGCTGGGCTGAACTCGACAGGCGCGTCAGTGCGCTTGCTTCAGCTCTTCAGTCAGAATTCGGAGTGTCCAAAGGCGACTCGCTGCTTGTACAGGCCCAGAACTCCAACCAGATGATCGAGATCATGCTCGCCGCATTCCGGCTGGGCGCAATCTGGGTCCCTTGTAACTTCCGTCAGGCTCCCGGAGAAACTTCATATGCTGCTCAAAAGGCTAAGGCGAAAGTGTTCCTGTGCGATGCGGAGTTTGAGTTGCAGGCAAATGCAGTTCAGGAAGCACGACCGGACCTTGCCGGCATAGCCACCATTGGAGAGAGTTCCTTTGGAGTATCCATTGAACACCTGATATCCAGATTTCAGGATTCAGGATTTGCCAACACAGCAGTCAACTACAACGATCCATGCTGGCTGTTCTTCACATCGGGTTCCACCGGCCGCCCCAAGGCCGTCGTTCTCACCCACGGCCAGATCGGCTTCGTGACCGTGAACTATATGGCCGACCTCCTGCCCGGTACGACAGAGCAGGACGCCTCCCTTGTCATAGCCCCTCTTTCCCATGGCGCCGGACTACAACTGATTGCACAGCTTTCCAGCGGTTCTGCCCATGTCTTGATGCCGCAAGGCGGATTTGATCCGGCGAAGGCATTCGAATTGATCGAACAACACAAAGTCAGCAACCTGTTCACTGTACCAACCATCGTGAAACGGCTTGTTGAGGATCCATCCGTTGACCACTTCAACCATTCCAGCCTGCGGCATGTGATTTATGCGGGAGCCCCGATGTACCGGGAGGATCAAAAGCGTGCGCTGGAAAAACTCGGTCAGGTTCTGGTTCAATACTACGGTTTGGGTGAAGTGACCGGCAACATCACAGTGCTGCGGACACAGGATCATTCGCCTGATGATAACGAAACCCGTATAGGGACCTGTGGCACCGAACGAACGGGTATTGAGATAAGCATCCAGGACGACGACGGCGGTATCCTTGGACCGCACGAAACCGGAGAGGTCTGCGTCATAGGTCCTGCGGTCTGTGCCGGGTATCTTGAAGATGACGGCGCAAACGCAAAATCATTCCGCAATGGCTGGTTTCGAACCGGTGATATCGGCCATATGGACGAACAGCGCTATCTCTACCTCACGGGCAGAGCCTCCGACATGTACATTTCTGGCGGCTCGAACGTGTATCCGAAGGAAATCGAAGAGGTTCTGCTCACCCATCCGGACATTTCCGAAGTCGCAATCATCGGTATTCCGGACCGTCAGTGGGGTGAAGTTGGCCTCGCCGTATGTGTCGCGGAAGCAGGAACAACGCCGGAAGATGCTCATCTTTCAGAATTCCTCATCGGAAAGGTCGCCAAATACAAACTTCCGGCGCGATATCTCTTCATCGAACAAATGCCGACCAGTGCCTATGGCAAGATCACGAAGAAACTTGTTCGGGAACATCTCGAAGAGAAAGACCTGCTGTGAGACGACCGGCTCCAGAATCTCTCTCGGACATCAGGCACCCCGGTCCGGTCGCGGAAGATCGCAGACCTCACGCTTCGTGCCTCGCAGAACCCGTCATTCTTGAATTGGCGAATGGGCAACCATTGCTTTCGGCTCTTGGCAACTGGGCGGAGCGCGAAGGCTTTGGATCTGCAGTTCTTGATCTTGGAGGACTGAGCCTGCAGCCTTTCAACTTCGTCATGCCGGACAGAGCAATCGACGACCGTCATGCCGCCTGGTACAGCGACACCCATTCATCAGGCGGTGTGGCTCTCGAAGAAGCCGTTGCCATTCTTGGATGGCGGGACGGAAACTGGTTCGCTCACATTCATGCGTACTGGTATGAAAATGGCCAAGCGAGACTTGGGCATCTCCTGCCCGAAACGCTGACCATTGCCCGCTCCGCGCAACTGAAGGGATTTGGATTAAAAGGAGCGCGCTTCGTTGCGGAACCAGACCCGGAGACCGAATTTACTCTTTTCCGCGTCAAGCAGGATCAGCTCAGCCCATCGGACCTTGACCACAATGCAATCATAACCACGCTCGCCCCTTTTGAAGACATGCATGAAAGCATAGCCGCTCTGGCTGATTGCCTTGGTGACACGACATACGACGTCTTCGGACTTGGAAGTTTCGCCGGAGCACAGTTTATCGACGGCCAGACAATGCCGGGACTGATTTCGGAAATTCTTGTGAGACCTGGAGCAGGCCGCGGACAGAACCAGAACCTGAACCTGCCCGTTCGATGCGTTGACCTGACCGGACAGATTTACGAAGGCACGGTCAAGCCGGCAGGCGCACCGACGCTGGTAACCTGCGAACTGCTGCTGCTGGCTCAATTCACTTCGCAAAGCGTTGAGACCTAACTCGTAAGCCTAAGCTATTGCCTCATCAACTTCGGCATCCAAGGGAACAGTAAGAGAACATTTACCCTTGCAGAACACAATAGGAACAGGTAGTGTGTTCTTGATTTGTACCACTTGATTCTCGCGGTCAGGGGAAGCCGATATGCTAACGCGCAAGCAGTATGAACTGCTCATGTTCATTCATGAAAGACTGAAGGAAACGGGTGTTCCACCGTCATTTGACGAAATGAAGGACGCCTTGGACCTTCGATCAAAATCCGGCATTCATCGCCTGATTACGGCATTGGAGGAACGTGGGTTCATCCGGCGCCTGCCGAACCGCGCACGCGCAATGGAAGTTGTCCGCCTGCCCGACTCGATTGCTCCCGGACTTGGGTCCCCTCGTCCGCGCGGCAGCTTCTCTCCTGAAGTGATTGAAGGATCGCTGGGCAAGCAGGAGACACCGCCTCCAGCTCCGGTAGCGGAAACAGTCGGCACTGAAATTCCGGTCATGGGACGGATCGCAGCCGGTGTTCCGATCGAAGCGATCCAGACGCACAGTCACTCCATCACCGTTCCTCAGGAACTTCTCGGCAAAGGCGAGCATTACGCCCTCGAGGTGCGAGGCGACTCCATGATCGAAGCCGGCATTCTGGATGGTGATACTGTGCTGATCCGACGGACAGACAGCGCTGATAGCGGTGACATCGTCGTGGCGCTCGTGGATGATGAAGAAGCAACCTTGAAGCGTTTGCGCAAGAAAGGTGCTTCCATAGCCCTCGAGGCAGCAAACCCGGCGTATGAAACCAGGATATTCGGTCCTGGCCGCGTTCGAGTTCAGGGCCGCCTGGTTGCCCTGTTCCGGCAATACTGATCAAGGACTGAACCTGCCTGGTATCGTACTTGGCAGGTTTACAACAGTGTCTGTTCATTGCACCTGATGGCAGTGTGATGTTGCGAGGCTATTTACCCTATTTCACCTTCCTGAGTTGCTCGCGGGTAAATGTGCCTGGTTCATGCCAGGGGCGAGGATTAGCGGGCACTGCGAACTTTAGTTTTGCTATTTTTGCGCCGGGCTGACTGCCAGCTTCAGGCGATGCTTTTTGCACTGGATGATCTTTTTTCCCATTCGAAAGCCATATGGATATGGCGCCGCGTTCCTGACGAACTGATCCTCCTATCGAGGTTACATCTGGACAATTTGCGCGAACCTTTAGGTCGGACACGATAATGTCGGCATATTTGCAATCCAGGCGAAATGCTTCTGCTGATTTTGGAAGCGCAAGTTTCAACGGCACTTGTGTCTTCGCATTCGAATCATCACCTGCACTTGCCGGATAAGCCGAGATTACACACCCATCTGAGTCGCATGTAATCTGGGGCGACTTCATCTTGCGCGATCCAATCGCTGACTTCGGGACTCCTTCCCCTGCATACCAGATGTCCGTTGCAAATGACTGTCGCCTCCCGGCCCACCGAAGCAGCCCCTCTTCATCTCTGGCAGCAATCCTTGTGCCGGAGGCCGCAATCTGAATATCCGGAGGTCTGTGTTGTACGAGAAACATCATTCCCGCTGCCAATGGGGCAATTGCCCATAGGCGCTTTCGTCCCGCAAGAAGCAATGCAGCGAACAAAGACGCGACAAACAACAATGCAACCGGCGCACTCAGTTTTCCAATCACTCCGGCATCAGCATCAAGTTGAGCAGTGAAAGAGGCAATTTTAAGCAACAAGGATATTCCAGCAGACATGACGATCAACGGAAGCGATGCCAATCCCAGTGGCATCAGCACCAATGCCAACACGCCAAACGGCATGATCAGGAGAGAAAAAACCGGCATTCCCAAAAAGTTGCCGACAACACCAAAGGACGCGATCCTACCGAAATGATGTGCCCCAATGAGCCCTGTCGCAAGACCGGCAATGCAGGCAGTTACAATAAGTCCGGCACCCCAACGCAAGACATGCTGCAGTACGCGAGACAGCACGCTGGCATCTATCTGGCGTGCCCGACTGAATGTTCGTTCGCGGTTTCGCCATATCTCGTAAACAGCAATCAGACAGATGACAGCGGCAAAGGACATTTGAAATCCGGGAAAGAACAGACGCTCAGGCGCTAGCAACAACAAGAAAAGACCGGCGATCGCGACGCTTCGCAGCGTTAACCCACGTCTGCCAACAAGAATGCCTAGGAAGACGAGTCCAATCATGAGGAAGGAACGCTGCGTCGCGACGGAAGCGCCGGAAAGGAAAAGATAGACAAGCGCCGCAAACAGGGCAGCAGATGCAGCCCATTTTTGCGTTTCCCAACGAAGTGGCAACGCCGGAATGCTCGCGAAGATCAGCAAGGCAAGTCCATAGGCACCGCCGGCGAACAGCGCCATATGCAACCCGGAAATTGCCAGGATATGCGCAAGTCCAGCCGCCCTGAGATCGTCCTCCTGTTTTTCAGCAATGCCGCTTCGGTCACCGACCAGAAGGGCAACGACAAGACTTGTTTCCGGCGTGTCTCCCAGTGCCGCCTGGATCTTCGCACCGATAGTGCCTCGCAGGCCCTGTAAAGCTGAACGCAATTGCAGGCTCACAGGTTTCTCGTCTTCCCGGATCAACGTCGGTGCACCAAAGCTGAAACCAGTTGCACCTATTTGCGAATAGAAAGCCCGAAAAGAAAAGTCATAGTCTCCCGGCGCAACCGGACCTGCAGGCGGAAACAATCTGACCCGCACCTCAATCCTGTCACCAACCTTGATGGGAGGATCTGCAGGTACACGCAGCCGAACAAATTTCGGAAAGCCGAGCGTCTCTCTTGATCGCCCCTCGACACTCGAGACGCTTAATAGGAGTCGCACACCTGAGGCATTGCTTCTCTTCTCGATCGCGTGGCCGGTGAGGTTCACGTTCATTTCTTCAGCAAGCTTCGGCGCGTCGACAAAAGCAGTTCTCACCGAACCGATGGTCACGCCCCCCAAGAATGCCAACGCAAGCAGGATGAGTTTTCCGCCCGGCCGGGAAGCCCCGAAACGGATAACCAACCCGCTCGCCAACGTAAAAAGCGCTCCCAGCAACAGCCAATAGGGTTCGCCGGGAAGCGCAAGATAACATGCGATACCAGCGGCAAATGCAAAGCCGACCCATAGAAGTCCCTGCTCCTCCCAGAACCGGCTATTTCCTGCCTCTTGTGATGCGCCTCTTGTCTTCCTGGAAAATAGAGGCAGGAAGTGGATACCGGTTTTGGCACTAGTTCTGCGTTGGGAATGCTGATTGGAGGAGTGTGATTTCGGGCCTGTACGCCTCCCCGCCTCCGCGTCGCGGCGGCTTTTAATTTTTGGCGGTGTTTGTGTTCCGTACTCCACCCACTGCTTGTAGCACGCCTTCAAGGAAGAAACACAGAAGGCCCTATTTTGCCTGAAGAAAGCCTGTGCTAAACCGGCGCCACCTAAAGGCGCAATCAGCGCAAATGTTCTGACAGAGACTTTCAGAAAGCACCATGGCACAAAAAATCGTCACGCGTTTCGCCCCTTCCCCGACAGGCTTCCTGCACATTGGCGGCGCCCGAACAGCGCTCTTCAACTGGCTGTTTGCCAAGCACCACGACGGGAAGATGTTGCTGCGCATTGAAGACACTGACCGCGCGCGCTCTTCCCAGGAAGCCGTAGATGCTCTTTTGGACGGTTTGACCTGGCTTGGCCTGGATTGGGAAGGCGAACCGATTTCCCAGTTCTCGCGTGTCGACCGGCATAAAGAAGCTGTTGAGCAGATGCTTGCAAACGGTTCTGCGTATCGTTGCTATTGCACACCTGAAGAAGTCGACGCGATGCGCGAAAAAGCGCGGGCAGAAGGCCGCCCACCCCGTTACGATGGCACGTGGCGAGATCGCGACCCGCTTGAAGCTCCCGAAGGTGTTTCGCCAGTTATTCGCCTCAAGGCACCCAATGAAGGTGAAACAGTCGTCAACGACATGGTTCAAGGTCGCGTCGTCATCCCGAACAAGGACCTGGACGACTTTGTGCTGATGCGTTCGGATGGCACACCAACCTACATGCTGGCTGTTGTGGTCGATGACCACGACATGGGCATTACGCACATTATCCGCGGCGTCGACCACCTGACCAATGCAGCCCGCCAAACACTTATATTTCAGGCCCTTGACTGGGATGTGCCGGCGATGGCGCATATCCCTCTTATTCACGGTCCGGACGGTGCAAAACTTTCAAAGCGTCACGGCGCAACCGGGGCAGAAGCCTATCGCGAAATGGGCTACCTGCCACAAGCCATGCGCAACTATCTGGCGCGCCTTGGCTGGAGCCATGGCGACGAGGAAATCATGTCCCTTGAGGACATGATCAAATGGTTCGGTATGGATGCCGTCGGTCAATCTGCTGCGAGATTCGATTTCAAGAAGCTGGAAAACCTGAACGGCCACTACATGCGTGCGACCGACGATCCGGAGCTGTTGAAGCACTGGAAAGTCTATCTGAGCCATGTGGAAAACGGAGCGGAAGTTCTGGCGTGGCTATCGGACGCAGGCAACGAGCAAACAGCGCTTGCAGCTCTGCCAGGCCTCAAAGAACGCGCAAAAACTCTGGTCGAACTGACGGAAAGCGCATCTTATCTGTGGCGTCAAAGACCACTTGATACCGACGAGAAGGCCCAGAAGATCCTCACAGACGACGCGAGATCCATTCTGAAGGATTTGCACGCCGTTCTGTCTGAAGCTTCTGATTGGGCTCCGGAAGCGCTGGAAACAGCCGTTAAAGCCTATGCAGAGCAAAAAGAACTCAAGCTTGGCAAAGTTGCTCAGCCCTTGCGCGCCGCTCTCACGGGTCGCGGCACTTCGCCTGGAATCTACGATGTACTGGTTGCACTTGGTCGCGAAGAATCGCTTGCCAGAATCAAGGACCAGGAAGCCTGAGACCAATGATAAATGCACCCGTTTGTTCCTGATGGCGAACGGGTGCCCTAGACCGGCGGTCGTACGGGCCTTTGACCAAAGCGTTATACCGGCCAGCTTGCGGCACTGCAGTAAATGGGCTAGGCAAGAGCCGAAAATTTATCCAGTGCCATCTGTTGCCTTTGTTGAGATCCTCTCATTCGGGCAGGTCAACAGACTGGTGCGCAAGGTTAACGCAAAGGGGTATCTGTATGGCCGACAACAACGCCAAGCTCAGCGTCGGTGGCACCGACCACGACTTCGACGTACTTGACGGGTCCATCGGACCGTCAGTTGTGAACATTTCGTCCTTGTACAACGATTCCGGAATGTTCACCTATGACCCGGGCTTTACCTCAACCGCATCCTGCGAATCCAAAATCACGTACATCGATGGTGACGAAGGAACGCTACTTTACCGCGGCTACCCGATTGAGCAGCTTGCCGACCACGGCGACTTCCTCGAGTCCTGTTATCTGCTGCTTTACGGGGAACTGCCGACAAAGCCGCAAAAGGACGACTTCGTTCAGCGCGTGACGTACCACACCATGATCCATGAGCAGATGAACCGGTTCTATTCCGGCTTCCGTCGCGACGCTCACCCGATGGCAATCATGGTTGGAACAGTTGGGGCTCTGTCGGCATTCTATCACGACTCCACGGACATTACCGACCCGCATCAGCGGATGGTGGCCTCGCTGCGCATGATCGCAAAAATGCCGACAATGGCCGCAATGGCTTACAAGTACCATGTTGGCCAACCGTTCGTTTACCCGCGCAATGACTTGGGTTACGCAGCCAACTTCCTGCACATGTGCTTTGCGGTGCCGTGCGAAGAGTACAAGGTGAACCCGGTTCTTGCGCGCGCGATGGATCGCATTTTTATCCTGCACGCTGACCACGAGCAAAACGCGTCGACCTCGACCGTTCGCCTGGCAGGCTCGTCCGGAGCAAACCCATTTGCATGTATTGCTGCTGGCATCGCATGCCTATGGGGCCCGGCACACGGTGGCGCCAACGAAGCTGCGCTGAACATGCTGTCCGAAATCGGGTCCGTTGATCGTATTCCTGAGTTCGTGGCACGCGCAAAGGACAAGAACGATCCGTTCCGTCTTATGGGCTTCGGTCACCGGGTCTACAAGAACTACGATCCACGCGCCCGGATCATGCAGAAAACGACGCATGAAGTGCTTGGCGAACTTGGCATCAAAGACGATCCGCTTCTGGACGTTGCAATGGAGCTGGAAAAAATCGCGCTCAATGACGACTACTTCATTGAGAAGAAGCTCTACCCGAACATCGACTTCTATTCCGGTATCACGCTCCGGGCGCTTGGTTTCCCGACCACGATGTTCACGGTTCTGTTTGCGCTTGCACGCACGGTGGGCTGGATCGCCCAGTGGAAAGAAATGGTGGAAGATCCGTCTCAGCGCATTGGTCGTCCTCGCCAGCTCTACACCGGCGCGACACAACGCGACTACGTGCCTATCGACCAGCGCCGTTAAACTGGTTTCGCCGATTCTTTCTGAAGATTCGGCACCTTCTCAGAGATTTTGTTGACAATGCCGCCAGATTTCTGGCGGCATTTTTTGTTCCACGCCCCAAGGGAAACCTGAAATTGTATAGAAAACAAATTTCCACCTTGTAGCTTTCCAGGGAACAAAGGCGTATTCACGATTTTCAGAATGAGATTAATCAGTCACTTTACCTCCCAACAAAAGAATAAAACCATATTCCAATCCTAAACTCAGAAATAAACTATCTATTCGCTCTAATAAAATTCCTACTCTTTTCACATTTGTTCAGATAAAAAATGATTTCTGCATCATCACCTTCTTTTCTTTGAAGTTTTTACAAATAATAAGGAATCACTGCTTACCCTGATCGAAAATAAGCTGCGTAATACACGCTGGGGCTTTCGAGGGGTTGATATGAAGTTCCTGAAATTCGCATCTGATCTGAAGTTTGGTGTAAAAGTCGGAGGCAGCTTCGCTGCGGTTGTGGCGCTGACCGGCATTGTCGGCGGTGTCGGTGCCTACAGCGTAATGACACTCTCGGAAAGAATGGAGGTTGCCAAACAGTCAACCTCTACCATTGCTCAACTGCAGAACCTTGCCAGCAAACGCGAAGACTTTTTGTCTTCCCAGGATCTGCAAGCCGCAGAAGCCGCTCTCGTTGATATCGACGGCCTCACGAATGAGCTGAAGGTTCTAGAAGATCAATTGAAAGGTGAACCCCAAGCGCAAATTCCCGTTGCAGAAGCAGCTTCGGCGGTTTCCAAATTCAATTCGGCATTCGAGAACGTCGTAGACCTGACACAAGCCCAATCAGACAAGCGCATCGAACTTGAAGGCGCTGTCCAGGAACTGGAAACCGTCGCGTCAGACATTCTAGGCAAGGCCTTTCTTGCTAGAGATGGCATCGGTGCAGAAGACACCAATGCAAGAAAGACGTTGGTTCTCGCAAACAAGGTTGGGCAAGCAGCTGCGAAGTTCCAGGAAGAGGCCCTGACACTTCAGAACCTTTTCAGCGCGGCAGCCAACAACGCCAAACAGATCGCTGAAATCAGACAGCGCATCGAAGCCCTTGCGCCTTCTGCCAAAAACATGGCGGCAAACACCATTGAGGGCATTGACCCTGCAACGGTCAGGAAACTGGCAGCGACAACAGATGAAATAGCACAGACACTGGAAAAGCTGTCAACCACGAAGGACTACATCCAGATTTTTGATCTGACAGACTCGGCCAAGGCCGGTTTTGAAGGGCTGGTCGCGAGTTCGAAAAAGATCAGTGCCGATGCAACGGCTGCCATCGACAACGTCTACAAGCAGGCTGACGAAATCAAACAGCGCTTCTATGCGGCAGATGATGTCTCCGGAACGGTGATGCAGCTGGAAGCAGATGCCATGGCCGTAAAAGCTGCGGCATTCTATTTCATGGTTGCTCCTTCGGAAACGAACCAGCAAGCTGTTCTTGAAGGGCTGTCCGGACTGGCCAAACTCGCCGGTCGCTTGGAAAAGAGTGCTAAAGATTTTCCGGCCATCCTGGAAAAAGTTCCGGAAGTTGTCTCGTCGCTTGGTAGTTTCGGATCCGCTTTCGACGAGCTGGCTGCAAACCAGTTTCAGCTTGAAGGCCAGATCGCCAACATGAAGGATCTGTCTCAAACCGTCCAGACACAGATCTCTACTATATCCTCCGACCAAAGCGCAGCCGCGCAAGCTTCCAGCACAAATGCGCTGAGTGTTATCAGCCTGGCGCTTCTCGCGGCCGTTGTTGCAGGCATCGGCATGGCGATCGCACTCAACTTTGCGGTAACGCGTCCCTTGCGTCGCACCACCGAAACCATGTCCCAGTTGGCCGATGGCAACACCGATGTCGACATTGACGGCGTCGACCGCGGTGATGAAATCGGCGACATGAGCAGAACAATCCAGGTCTTCAAGGACAACGCGGTCGAGCGTATTCGCCTGCAATCTGAGACCGAGCAGGAGCAACATCTTCGTGCTGAACGACAGGCTCGGGTCGAGGAGATGATCACAGGCTTCCGCGAAAAGGCATCCGAAGTTCTAAGCTCCGTCGGTGAAACCGCCCATACGCTGGACGGCACTGCACAAGACCTGAGTGACATTGCCGGACAGAACTCAAGCCTGGCGGACAGCACCTTCTCCGTAACCGATGAAGCAACGCAGAATGTTCAAACCGTAGCCAGCGCTGCGGAAGAGCTGGCTGCATCGATTGCCGAAATCTCCAGACAGGTCAACCAGACAACGCAGGTTGTTGAACGGGCGACGGAAGGAACCCGCGTAACCAACGAAAAGGTCATGAGCCTTTCAACCGCTGCGACCAAGATTGGTGAAGTGGTCAGCTTGATCCAGGCAATCGCGGAACAGACAAACCTGCTTGCACTCAATGCCACTATCGAAGCGGCGCGTGCCGGTGAAGCCGGCAAGGGTTTCGCCGTTGTGGCAGCCGAAGTGAAAGAACTCGCAACCCAGACCTCCAAGGCAACTGAAGAAATCGGCTCGCAGATTACCGAGATTCAGGACGCCACGAAGGACGCGGTTTCCGCAATTCAGGAAATCACTGAAACCATGGAAGAGGTCAACGAATACACCTCGACCATCGCAGCGGCTGTCGAGCAGCAGGGCTCTGCAACAAACGAGATCTCGGTCAATGTCCAGCGTGCCGCTGAGGGGACCGGTTCAGTCAAGAACAACATGTCTGACTTGTCGCAAGCCGTGGCGCAAACCAGCCAGTCCGCAAACCTTGTGCTCGGCGCCTCCGGAGAATTGTCCCAAAAGACGGACATGCTGAGCAACGAAGTCAGTCAGTTCCTGGACAACGTTGCAAACGCCTGATCAGGTCAAGCGTCCAGCAGAAACAGTTTGAAAGCCTTCAATCCCGGAGCTGTGATAGCTCCGGGATTTTTGCAAATTACAGATTTTTTCCAATTGGAGTGCGGTGTTCCCTGGCCCTTAACTCGCCGAAAGCGCACGATTTGACTTTTGTACGTTCGCGCCAAGCGTGCTCAACACCACATCCGCAGCTGCACTGCTTTGACTGTGACCCTGCGGCAGTCGCATAACGGACTCGAGCCGTGAAAATTCATCCAACTGTGCCTGCCGATCAGGTCCTTCCTGCAACAAATCCTTGAGAAGTCTTGCAAGCACCTGAGGTTTCACTTCGTCGTCCAGGAACTCTGGAATAGCCTTACTGCCGAGAATGATGTTGGGTAGAACAAATGAGTCCACGCTGGAGAATTTGAAAATGCGATTGAGGTCCTTGATCCGGCGAAAGAACCAGTCAACCTTGTAAGCGACGACCATGGGCACTCCAGACAGCGCCAACTCCAATGAAACCGTGCCAGATGCGGCGAGCGCCGCATGAGCGCTCCGGAACGCTGCCTTTTTGGCTTCCAGCCCGGTCACAATTCGCGGCTTCACTTTCCAGTTCTGAGTACCTTGCCGAATTTTTGCGTCAAGGTGGCTCACCGCAGGAAGTACCACTTCGATATCCGGCACCTCGTTCTTGACCAAGGCGACAGTCTCGCCGAAATCTTCCAGCAGACGATCAATTTCGCTGCGCCGGCTCCCCGGCAACACGAGAAGCACCTTTTCATCACCACTCACCGGCCGCCGTTCATCACGATCTGGACGCAGGTCTTCCACATGTTCGCTGAGTGGATGTCCTACATAGTGCGTACGCGGTCCTCCCAGCTTCTTGTGAATGGCAGGTTCAAAAGGCAGCAGAGCGAGCAATTCGTCAACATAGACGCTCATCTTCTTCGCCCGCCCGGGCCGCCAGGCCCAAACGGAAGGAGACACGTAACCGACAATCGGAATGTGTGGAGCGCGCTTGCGCACTCGCTTGGCAACACTATGGGTGAAGTCCGGACTGTCGATGATGACAAGCACATCCGGATCGCCTGCAATCACATCATCTACGGTTTGATAGACCCGTTTCACGATCAGAGGCAGACGGGCCAAAACAGCACTCAGGCCCATAACTGAAACATCGGAGATGTCAAAGAAGCTGGTCAATCCGAGAGTTGTCATCCGCTCTCCACCGACGCCGCAATACCTTACGCCTTGTCCCAGTCTGTCATTGAGCGCCTTCATCAACTCGGAACCAAGCTGATCACCGGATTCTTCACCGGCAACAAGACAGATTGTTGGAGCATTGTCCGTCATCCGTCAGCCGCTCCCTCGTCAGATGGTTTTTCAACTCCCACGACAAAGAGCCCCGCGCTGTCGGCACGCTGAAGCGTTTCCTCTTTCTCCGCAATCAGAGCACCGTGCGCCTCAATCGCTATTCCTGCCAATCCTGCCGAGACCGCAAGTTCAATGGTCCGGGGTCCAACAGTCGGCAAATCAACACGCAAATCCTGATCCGGCTTTGCTGCCTTGACGAGCACTCCAGCACGGCCTTTTGAGCGAATGCGGCCAACTCTCTTAAGATCGGCACAGCGCTCGATCATGGCGTCCGTGCCTTCTGCTCCCTCGAGGGCAACAACACGCCCGCCAACGGCAATCGCGGCCTGACCGATGTCCAGCTCTCCAAGTTTCTGGGTCGCTTTCAGAGCGAGCTCCAGATCTCGCCAGTCGTCTGTCTTTGGCTGCATCTTTCCCAGTACGCCACTTGATGCCAGAAGTTGTGGCGCCACATCCCTGATTCCCACAACGCGGTACCCCTCGTCCTCGAAAAGGCGGATGACTTTGGTCAACAAGCTGTCGTCGCCGCCGGCCAATGCCCGGATGATGGTCGGCAGGCGCTTGAGTGTGCCAAAGTCGCCGAGTATTGACGTGAAATCCGGTCGCTTCGACACACCACCAATCAGAAGAACATCCTGACAGCCGGTCTTTTTCAAAAACTTGTAGAGCCTACCGATTTCTCCCCAACCGAGCTCCGTACTCGCCCGGTTTCTGGTTTGCTCATCAGCTTCACCCTTGATGGCAATGATCCGAAAATCTCGACCGGAGCCGGAAAGCGCATCGGCAATCTGACAAGGCAAACTACCGTTGCCGGCGATCAATGCGATACGCCTCCCTTGGGTCTGAGCCAAATCAGGCATGACCTTAGTCTTCACTGCGCGGCGTACAGAAGCGCCGATCTTCCTTTTCAAGGATGAAATCTGTAACGGTCTTCACAAGTGGCTGGTCCGCAGTACCCTTCGCCAAGGCTTCTGCACGGCTTCGAAGTGTTCCGTCGCTGCTTTCAAACAGAGCTCTGTAAGCGGCGCGGAGGGCGTGAATTTGTTCTCTCGGGAAGCCTTTGCGTTTCAGACCAACAAGGTTAAGGCCAGCAAGACGGGCTCGGTCTCCAATCACAGATCCAAACGGGATAACATCAAACTCCACACCGGTCATACCGCCGACGATCGCACCGGTACCAATCCTGGACCACTGCCGTACTGCGCTAAGGCCTCCGAGAATGACGAAGTCATCCAATTCCACGTGACCTGCAAGCGTAGCGTTGTTTGCCAAGATAGCGTGGTTTCCGACGATGCAGTCATGCCCCACGTGAGATCCCATCATGAAAAGGCAGTTGTCGCCAACCTTGGTGATGCCACCACCGCCCTCGGTCCCAGGATTCATTGTGACATGTTCACGAATCTGATTGTTGGCACCGATCTCAAGATGCGTCACTTCACCCGCAAATTTCAGATCCTGCGGTTTATGACCGATGCTTGCAAACGGAAAAATCTGCGTGCCCGGACCAATACTCGTGTGTCCGGCAACAGCCACATGCGCTTCCAAAACGACGCCGTCGGCGAGCTTTACGTTGGGACCCACGATCGAATAAGGCCCAATGCGTACACCTTCGCCTATTACAGCCCCGTCTTCGACTATGGCCGTTGGATGAATTTCAGTCATATATCCTCACGCATCTACCAGCATAGCGCTGACTTCAGCTTCCGCAACCTTGGTACCTTCGACCATGGCAACTGCATCGAACTTCCAGATGTTGGAACGTTGTTTGATTTTCTTGACGTGAAAATGAACCTGATCGCCCGGCTCAACCGGCTTGCGGAACTTGGCCTTGTCGATGGTCATGAAATAGACCAGCTGTGGCGGCGCATCGTCACCCCGTGCATGAACACATAGAGCTCCGGCAGTCTGAGCCATCGCTTCAATGAGAAGCACGCCAGGAAACACGGGACGTTCTGGAAAATGACCCGTGAACTGCGGTTCGTTGATGGTGACGTTCTTAATGCCAATACAACTGTTGTCACCATCCATTTCTATGATCTTGTCGATCAGAAGGAACGGATAGCGATGCGGCAGAAGCTTCATGATTTTCATGATATCTGCGCTGGCAAGTGTCTTGTTTTCTGCGTCTTCCATGAAATGCCCCTTGGCGGTTTACCCCGCAAAGTTCTTTGTTTGATTATTCGTTTACGATCCGTCGCCGCGCTCTGCAAGCTTTCTGAGCGCTGCAACCTCACGGAACCACTGCTTCACTGGCTTGGCCGGTGTACCGCCATAACGACCTCCGGCCGGCAAGTCGTCGTTTACGACGCTTACCGCGGCAACCTGTGCTCCCATACCAATGGTCACATGGCCTCGTACGCCGGTTTGCCCACCAATGGCCACGAAATCTTCCAATGTGCAACTACCGGACAAACCGACTTGTGACACCAGAACACAGTGACGGCCCACAACCACATTGTGCCCGATCTGTACCTGGTTATCGATTTTGGTGCCTTCGCCAATGACCGTATCGCGATTGGCACCGCGATCTATGGTCGTGTTTGCACCAACTTCCACATCATCCTGAATGATCACGCGGCCGACCTGTGGAACTTTCAAGTGGCCTTGCGGTCCCATTGCATAGCCAAAACCGTCCTGTCCGCAACATACGCCGGGATGCAAATAGACGCGATTTCCAAGAACAGAATGCTGAACCGTGGCATTCGAACTTACAACACAGTCTCGTCCAATCTTGACACCGCGCCCGATAACAGCGTTCGCCCGGATAACTGTGCCGGAACCGATTTCGGCCTCAGCACCAATAACTGCCCCAGGTTCAACACCAACATTTTCCTCCAGCACCGCTGTCGCGTCGACGATGGCGTGATCGGAAACCACATTCGAGGAAGGTTCTTTTGGAACCATCGCCTCCGGATAAAGTTTCGCCAACACTTTGGCCCAGGAGCGATATGCATCTGCGCACACCAGAACGGCGACGCCTTCCGGTACCTTGTCCTTGTGGCGCTTGCCGACCAGGCATGCTGCTGCCGTCGTTTCCTCAAGTTTTTTGAGGTAGGCGGTGTTGTCAAAGAAAACCAACGTCCCCTGCCCCGCATCCTCCAAAGGAGCGACGCCAGAGACTGTCAGGTTTTCATCACCTCGAAAAATTTCAGCATCTGCCCACGCAGCGATGTCACGAAGTGCCACAGGTGCGGGAATTCCAAAGAAATTTGGCTCGGACATGATTTTATCCTTGTTGCCAGCCAACAAAAACGGCCGCCGAATAGATCGGCGGCCGATTTCTAACCCATATGACCGCAGTTTAGAAGCGGGTACCACCACTCAACCGGAAGACCTGTGTTTTATCAGAGTCTTCCTTTGCAATCGGATATGCAAAGTCTGCACGAAGTGGTCCGAACGGAGAGTTCCACCGGATCCCTGCACCGAGCGAGGCACGGATCGCGAAGTCATTGGAGTCGATCCGGCCACCGTTGTTCTCAACCAGGTTCACCAGATCGCTGTCCGCATCCCACAAGGAACCTGCATCTGCGAAGACCGCACCGCTAAGTCCGAACTCCTTGGGTAGGATCGGGAACGGAAACCGGGTTTCTGCAGTTGCTGCGAAGAAGAAACGGCCACCGATCGCATCATCGGTTGATCCATCGCGAGGACCAATACCCTGGTTTTCGAAACCACGCACAAGGTTGCCACCGAGCATGAACTGCTCGGAAACGCGCAGACGTTCGTCACCAATTGCTGTGATGTTACCACCGCGGATGGAGAGACTTCCGACCAGACCGTAGTCAGCAAGAATTTCCTTGTAAGCGCGCGCCTCAGCTTCGGTCTTGATGTAATAGCTGTCGCCACCGACACCAGCGAACTCCTGTCCAAAGGAGGCATAGAAGCCATCAGAAGGATCGATGTTGCGGTCCAGCGTGTTGTAGCGGAGCTCGTATCCGACCAATGACGTCAGGTAGGTGCCGAGCGAGTCACACACAGCTAGCGACAGATCAGCAGTGTTACAGTTATTGATGTTGGTGGAGTTGTTGTCCGGGTCGGAGTTCTCTTCCTGGAAGATGTTGTAGAACAGACGCAGTGTCAGCTCTTCTTCGCGAAGCGGCAACGTGAAGCCAAATCCACCACCAGTCTTCTTCTGGTCGAAGGAACGGTAATCGTTTGCGTCATCGATCTTCCGGTAAACGTCGAGATCAAGCGCAACGCGACGACCCATGAAGAACGGCTCGATAAACCGGAACTCATATGACTGGGTATCGGTGCCGCCACCAACGGCGATCTTCACGAATTGGCCGCGGCCAAGGAAGTTCTTCTCGGTCAGGGAGATATCCCCGATCACACCATCGACAGTCGAATATCCAACACCAAAGGAGATTTCACCAGTCGGCTTTTCCTCAACACGGACGTTGACGATCACCCGGTCAGCTGCACTGCCCTGCTGAGTGGTAATGGACACTTTTTCGAAGAAACCAAGGTTACGCAGCCGACGCTCTGCCTTGTCGACCAGGGCACGGTTGAACGCATCGCCTTCAGCAACATCGAACTCACGACGAATAACATACTCGCGTGTCCGGTCGTTGCCGATGATATTGATCCGTTCGATATAGGCGCGCGGACCTTCTTCGATATAGTAGATCAGTGAGATCTTGTTGTTCTCGTAGTCGCGAGCACCACGCGGGCGAACTCTGGCGAACGCATAGCCCTCTTCGGAAACACGAAGAGTGATATCTTCAACGGTCTGCTCGACGCGAAGCGAATTGAAGGTCTGACCACTACGGGTCCGGATCAACCGGCGCAACTCTTCAGGGTCAACTTCATCAATCGTGGAAACAATTTCCACATCACCGATTTCGTACTTCTCGCCTTCATCAACTGTGAACGTGACGTAGAAAATGTTCTGCTCACGATCGAGATCTGCGCTGACGGACACGATACGGAAATCGGCATAGCCCTTCTTGTTGTAATACTGGCGCAACAACTCTTCGTCGGCTGCAAGGCGATCCGGATCGTAGGTATCGGTACTGCGAAGCCAGCTCAGAAGGCCACTTTCGCGTGTACGGATCACGTCGCGAAGACGGCCGTCGCTGAATGCCTGGTTGCCGATGAAGCTGATACGCTCGACACCGGTCTTGGCACCTTCGTTGATTTCAAAGACAAGATCGACTCGGTTCTGACCGCGATCGATGATCTGCGGCTCAACGGAAGCTCCGTAGCGTCCGGACCGGCGATAGGCTTCGAGAATGTTCTGAACGTCTGCCTGAACTTTCGCGCGAGAAAGCATCGAACGCGGCTGCGAACGAACTGCTGTCTCAAGCGCGTTGTCCTTGATCTTCTTGTTACCTTCGAAAGAGACCCGATTAATGATCGGATTCTCGGTAACGGTAACGACCACCGTGTTGCCGCGTGGGGTGATATCAACCGTGGCAAACAATCCGGTCGCATAAAGCGCCTTCAAGGACTCATCGACATCAAACGCACTGTAGGAACGCCCGGGAACGATCGTCATGTAGCTGATGACGGTTTCGTCTTCCACCCGGGTATTGCCATTGACCTGAATGCTTCTGGCAACGGCGGCCTCGGCCTGTGTCACTATGGACAATGGCCCAAAGGCCTGTGGCAAAGCCGACCCAATCGAAAATACGGCTGCCGCCAAAAACACGGCCCGTGTAAGTTTCTGCAATCGCTGCATTATTGCGCTATGCCTTTGTTTTAATACCCCTCCCGAGACCCTGCACTCACCCCAGCAGATTCTCGGAACCGACGAACGTTTTATAGGTTTTTGCCGATAACGCAACCGCCCTTCCGGGCTGAAAGCGATTTAGTCTGAAGACGTTGCGTCAATGTCACGGCAATCAGGAATTGGGACTCACAAGTCTGACAATATCCTTCCAGGTAACGAACACCATAAGCATAAGTACCAAGCCTAAACCAATCCTGAATCCCACATCCTGAACGCGCTCGCTGAGCGGCTTCCCTCTCAGCGCTTCGAAGAAGTAGAAAACGAGATGCCCCCCATCAAGAACCGGCACCGGAGCAAGGTTTATCAGGCCGATACTCACCGAAAGAACTGCGGTGAGCGAAATGAGCGGCAAAAATCCGTGTTCTGCGACCTTGCCTGAAACCTGAGCAACACGTATCGGACCACCCAACTGATCGGCGGATTGGCGCTGTGTGATGACGCCCCAGACGTAACTGACAGTCCCTTCCATGATCCGGTAGGTTTCCTTGACGCCCTCATCAAAGGCACCGAATAGGCTGTATTTGATACGAATATAATTTTGTGGATCACCGCTTCCGCGAACACCGATGTCACCCGCCATCTGGTGCTCCCCGGCGAAAACCTCCTTGAGCTTCGCAGAAGGCGTGACAGTCAGATCGACGAGCTCACCACCGCGATCGACTTCAAAGACCAGCGGAACATTCGCATTCATCAACACGACCTGGCGCATGTCGCCGAAAGTCTGAATTTCACGCCCGTCAATTTCCTTGACGACATCGCCGGCCTGTAGTCCGCCCTGTGCGGCTGCACCATTCGGAAACACTTCTTCAACAACCGGCAGGATCCCCTGTTTGCCCGCCGACACGAAGAGCACCGTAAAAATAGCGATCGCGAGAATGAAATTTGCAATCGGCCCCGCCGCGACGACAGCAGCCCTTTGCCAGACAGGCTTGGCGACGAACGCGGTTTTGCGCTCCTCGTCGCTCATCTTTGCAATCATCTCGCGACTGGGAACGCTGGCAGCGTTCTCGTCACCCGCAAATTTTACATATCCTCCAAGTGGGATCAGGCAAAGTTTCCAGCGCGTCCCCTTCTTGTCGGTACGGCCGAGCAGTTCCCGACCAAACCCGACGGAAAAAGCATCAACTTTGATGTTGCACCAGCGCGCAACTGCGAAGTGCCCCAACTCGTGAAAGAACACAACGACCGTCAAGATGAACAAAAACGGGATAATTGTGCCCACAACGAGGGAATACGCAGAAATTAAGAATTCCATGAAGGGTCCGATCCAGCACAGGCTTGGTAGGTTTCGTACGTAGCACTGTATTAAAAAGAAAATTACGGCGTGTTAATGGTCGAAAGGGAATTTTCCAGCCGCATCAACACTATGCACACCGCGATTTGATCCACTCTGATGTTTTACGGCGCGCTTCCAGGTCCAGATCAAGCACTTCATCAACACTTGCGAACGCACTCATTGAACCAGCTGTGGTCAACTCGGCCAAAACCGCCTCGATAGCAGCCGGAATATCCAGAAATCCGATGCGGCCGGACAGAAACGCTTCGACAGCCACTTCATCGGCCGCATTCAGCGCTGCTGACGCAATATCTCCGGAATTCATGGCTTCGAGGGCCAGTCTCAAAGCTGGAAACCGCATCAGGTCCGGAGCTTCGAATGTAAGTGTTCCAAGTTCAGCAAGGTCCAATCTCTTAACGGGAACCTCCATGCGCCGGGGAAACGACAGACAGTGCGCGATCGGAGTCCTCATATCAGGGCTGCCCAGTTGCGCCAGCAAAGATCCATCCCTGTATTGAACCAGGCCGTGGATCGTCGATTGCGGATGCACAAGGACATCCAGCTGATCGTGCTCGACAGGAAACAGATGCGAAGCCTCGATGACTTCAAATCCCTTGTTCATCATCGTCGCGCTATCGATGGTGATGCGAGAGCCCATTTCCCAGTTGGGATGATTCAACGCCTGCTGAGGCGACACATTTGCCATTTCCTCAATGGAAAACGTTCTGAATGGCCCCCCTGACGCGGTTAGGATGACTTTCTCGATCTGATGTGCCTGGTCAGCTTCGAACACCTGGAATATCGCGTTGTGCTCGCTATCCATCGGCAGGAGTTCGGCTCCGGTTTCCCGGATTCGAGCCATAAAGAGTTCACCAGCGCAAACAAGACATTCCTTGTTGGCCAGCGCGATCCTTCGTCCGGGCTTGATCGCGGCCATTGTCGGTCTGAGACCAGCGGCACCCACGATTGCACCAACGACCAGCTCCGCCTCCAGCTCGACACTTTCCATCACCGCTGCATCGCCGGATGAAACCTTGATGCCGGTCCCCTGAAGAAATTCCGAAAGTTCATGATGTTTCTCGGGATTGGCGAGAACGGCATACGAGGCCTTCAGCTTGATCGCCATCTTCGCCAATGCCGCTGCATTCTGGTTGGCAACCAGAGCAACCACATCAAACTTGTCAGGATTTCTCTCTATCAGATCCGCCAGGCTCTGCCCGATCGAGCCTGTCGCCCCGAGAACTATAATGCGAACAGGCCTGCAACTATCACCAACACTTACACCGCTCGTCACGAGCACACTCCAAACCTAGCCCAGACCCAACCCGGCAATCGGATCTGAAAATGTTCCACCAAAGATCAATCCGATAATCACCGCAAATATGGCTGCGGCAACCAGCCCGTCTATGCGGTCCATGATCCCACCATGCCCGGGGATCAGGCGACTTGAGTCTTTCACGTCAAAACGGCGTTTAATGGCTGATTCAAGCAGATCGCCCGCTTGAGATACGACAGACAAAGCTGCCGCAAGCAGTGCCCAGGGAAACAGGCTCTGTGCGCCCGCCAGGTATGCGACAGCGGCACCAAGCAATGTGGCGATGACAAGTCCCCCGATAGCGCCAGACCACGTTTTCTTGGGAGAAATCTTCTTCCACAGCTTCGGCCCACCGAAGGCCCGTCCAGTAAAATACGCAAAAATGTCCGTTGCCCAGATCACAATCAACAGGAAGAAACTGAACACCAGTCCGCCTGCTCCTTCTCGCACCGAAAGAAGCGCGTACAGAGCAAGTCCGCTGTAGAGCACCCCCTCCGCAGCCCAACGACCTGTGCGCGAGACCCCGCCTGTTGCAAATGTCGCGATCGTGCCGACAACAAGTACGGCAAGCCCGCTGAGAGGCATGCTCACATATTCAAGTAGCGACAGAAGGATCAAGGACAAGAAACCTGTCACGGCCGTCAGGGACCGCTCAGGTGTACCGGTTATCGTGAACCATTCCCAGAGAAACAGAATGGCAGCAACCAGAACAAGAGCTTTGTATGGGGCACCGCCCCAGTAGGTGATCAACAAAACCAGTGGCCCGAGAATGACCGCTGATATCAGTCTTAGCCCAAGGTCTGAGAGTTTCTTCGGAGTTTCTTCTGTTTCTGCCATCATGAGAGCCGGAGGTTAAATAGCCTTGGCGTCAAGGCCACCATACCGGCGCTCTCGATTTCCGAAACAACTAATTGCCTTGTCAAAGGCGGCTTCGTCGAAATCCGGCCAATGTTCATCACAGAAATAGAATTCCGCATAAGCAGCCTGCCAGAGCAGAAAATTGGAAAGCCGCATTTCACCGCTGGTGCGCACAATCAGGTCCGGATCCGGCAAGCCGCCCGTATCCAAGGCCTGTGAAATCGCGTCTTCAGAAATGTTTTCCGGCGACATTTCGCCGTTTGCAACCTTTCGGGCGAGATCTTGTGCCGCGCGAGCGATTTCCGCACGCGCGCCATAGTTAAACGCAACTACAAGGGTCAGGCCCGTATTATTTCTTGTCAGATCTTCCGCTTCTTGAAGAAGCGCCAGAATGCCAGGCTCCAGATCACTTCTGCCACCAATAATACGAATGCGCACATTTGCTTCGTGAAGTTCACTCAGATCCCGCTGAACGAACCGACGGAGCAAACCCATCAGAAAAGAGACTTCCGTCTTCGGACGGTTCCAGTTCTCTGAGGAGAAACTGTAGATCGTTACCACTTCGATCCCGATCCTGCCCGCGTGCCGGATCGTTCGGCGCAAGGCTTCCAGGCCCTTCCGATGACCTTCCGTACGGGCAAGACCACGTGCCGTTGCCCAACGTCCGTTGCCATCCATGATGAAGGCAACATGGCGAGGCAATTTCGAAGCGGAACCTTTCCTGGCAGACGTTTCCAGGTTCTGGCTCGGGCTGACGCTCATGGGCTCCCCCCAACGCAATGGCATTATCAGCTTAGACCTGGGAAATTTCCTGTTCTTTTTTCTCAAGCATGCCGTCAACTTCACCAATCATCTGATCGGTAAGTTTCTGAACTTCGTCAGAAGCAACCCGGCTGTCATCCTGCGAAATATCACCGTCTTTCTCGGCCTTTTTCACATGGTCCATGCCATCCCGGCGAACATGGCGGATCGCCACCTTGGCCTGTTCGGCGTATTTGTGGGCGACTTTGATCAGTTCCTGACGGCGTTCCTGGTTCAGTTCCGGAATCGGCAACCGGAGAAGCTGGCCATCCACGACAGGGTTGAGACCGAGGTTTGATTCGCGGATCGCCTTCTCGACGGTGGCCACCATTCCCTTGTCCCAGACCTGAACCGCAAGCATGCGAGGTTCCGGCACGGAAACCGTTGCAACCTGGTTGATCGGCATTGCCTGACCATAGGCGTCAACGGAAATCGGATCCATCATCGAAGCGGAGGCACGGCCAGTGCGCAGGCCGGCGAACTCGGTCTTCAGAACAGAAAGAGCCCCTTGCATACGGCGCTTCAAGTCATCAAGATCGACACCTTCAACCGACATTTTGTCCTCACTATTGTTCTATGCATCGCCAATTAGAGTCTCGGCGCGCGCCAACATGGCATAAACGCACCGAAACACAAGAGCTTGAAGGGAGATCCGGCTTAAAACTTTCAGTCACCCACGACTGTATAAGTACCCGTTTCCTGCAACACGCTCACCAAAGCTCCAGGTGAGTGGATCGAAAACACAATGACGGGAATGGAATTGTCGCGTGCCAGTGCAATCGCTGTCGTATCCATGACCTTCAGGTTGCGTTTGATAACTTCTTCATAGCCAAGCGTTTCATAGCGCTCCGCGTCCGGATTGACCTTCGGGTCTTCAGAATAGACACCGTCCACCTGTGTGCCCTTCAAAAACGCATCACACTTCATTTCCGCCGCGCGCAGTGCCGCACCGCTGTCCGTAGTGAAGAACGGATTGCCGGTACCGCCGGCGAATACGATCACATCACCGTCTTCCATGTACCGGTCGGCGACACGCTGCGAGAAAGTCTCACAGATCGAAGGCACCGCGACGGCGGAAAGAACTCGCGCATTCACCTTGAGGCGACGCAGGGCATCAGCGAGCGTCAGGCTGTTCATGATAGTAGCCAGCATGCCCATGTGGTCACCGGTCACCCGGTTACCGCCCTTGGCCGCGACAGCCACGCCGCGGAAGATGTTGCCGCCACCGACAACAACCCCCACCTGAGCGCCGAGCGCGACAGCGTCGGCAATCTCCTTGGCGATTCTTTGCACTATGGCCGGATCGATCCCAAAGGCCTGTGAGCCCATCAGAGCCTCGCCGGAAAGCTTCAGAAGAACTCGTTTCCAACGCAAAGAATTCGTCATGGGTGCACCCTTACTGAAATTGTCTTTCTAAAAAAAAAGCGCCGGACTTGCCGGCGCTTTCTTTGAGCTTACTGCCCGGTGGCTGCTGCCACCTCTGCGGCGAAGTCTTGCTCCTCTTTTTCAATCCCCTCGCCTAGTGCGAAGCGGACGAAACCGGAGAGTTTGACATCTGTGCCGAGTTCTTTTGCAAGCGCCTCTACAGCCTGTTCAACCGTCAGATCCGGGTTGATGACAAAGGCCTGTTTCACGAGGGTAACTTCCTCGTAGAATTTGCGCAAACGGCCTTCCACCATTTTTTCAATGATGTTGTCCGGCTTGCCGGATTCACGAGCCTGCTCTGAGAACACCGCTTTTTCGCGCTCAACCACAGCCGGGTCGAGAGCTTCAGTATTCAGGGCCAGCGGGCTGGTTGCAGCAACGTGCATGGCGATTTGGCGGCCAAGAGCATTCAGCTTGTCCTTGTCGCCAGAAGATTCCAGAGCAACCAGAACGCCGATCTTGCCCAGGCCATCCGCTACGGAGCCGTGAACGTAGGTTGAAACGACACCTTCACTTGCAGACAGAACTGCAGAACGGCGAAGGGTCATGTTTTCGCCGATGGTAGCAATCGCGTCTGTGATTGCATCGGCAACCGGCTTGCCACCAAGATCAGCAGCGGAAACAGCCTCAACGGAACCGTCGGTCGAAACAGCGACCTTGGCAACGTTGGAAACAAGTTCCTGGAAGCCTTCGTTACGTGCAACGAAGTCGGTTTCGGAGTTCAGCTCGATCACGGCAGCCTTGTTGCCTTCAGAAGCAACACCGACCAGACCTTCAGCAGCAACACGGCCAGCCTTCTTGGCTGCCTTTGCCAGGCCTTTGGTGCGCAGCCAGTCAACAGCCGCTTCCATATCACCGCCAGATTCATTCAGAGCGGTTTTGCAGTCCATCATGCCAGCGCCGGATTTCTCACGGAGCTCTTTTACCATCGCAGCGGTAATGCTCATCGATTGCCTCGTGGATGGGGGTTTCAGATAAGACACGGTTTAGCCCATTGCTATCCGCGCCTTTATGACGGGACTGCAAGAATTTGCAGCCCGTCTTGCGAATTCATGGTGAAACTGCCGCGAAAAGCTCGCGGCAGAGACGGTCTTAGGCTTCAGCTGCTGCCGGAGCTGCTTCAGCTTCAGCAGGAGCTTCCTCGGAAGCTTCAGCCAGAACTTCTTCAACCGGAGCTTCTTCCGACTCGCCGATATCCATGCCAGAAGCACCCTGTGCACGGGAGATACCGTCGATGGCTGCGCGTGCAATCAGATCGCAGTACAGCGAGATTGCGCGACCGGCATCGTCGTTACCCGGCACCGGATAGGTAATGCCTTCCGGGTTGGAGTTGGAGTCGAGGATCGCAGCCACCGGGATACCCAGACGACGGGCTTCCTGAATTGCGATTGCTTCACGGTTGGTATCGATCACGAAGATCAGGTCCGGGATACCGCCCATGTCCTTGATGCCGCCAAGGTTCCGCTCGAGCTTTTCACGCTCACGGTCCATGAACAGGCGCTCTTTTTTCGTCAGGGCGTTGGCTGCGTCGGAAGAAAGGGTTTCTTCCAGCTTGCGCAGACGCTGAATGGACTGGGAGATGGTCTTCCAGTTGGTCAGCATGCCGCCGAGCCAGCGAGCATTGACGAAGTACTGTGCAGAGTTGCGAGCAGAAGTCGCTACAGCTTCCTGAGCCTGGCGCTTGGTGCCGACGATCAGAACGCGGCCACCGCCGGCAACAGTGTCGGACACTGCCTTAAGAGCCTGGTGCAGAAGCGGAACAGTCTGGGACAGGTCCATGATGTGAACATCGTTGCGTACACCAAAGATGTACTGACCCATACGCGGGTTCCAACGGTGTTTCTGGTGACCAAAGTGGACGCCAGCTTCCAGAAGCTGACGCATGGTGAAATCGGGCAATGCCATACCCTTAATCTCCTGATTTTTCCGGTTTAACCTCCGCAAGAGGATGTCGGCCGGAGGATTTCTCCCATCGGCCACCGGATGGACCCCGATAAACTCGGTTTCCGCCCCTTGCGTGTGGAATGGGCGCCTTATAGTTGGGAAGAAATCTTATTTCAAGACCTGAACACCTGTTTTCTTTGGTGCACTTCACAGGTTCCAGAAGTTTTTTTCCCCCAAATCCCGGCTTCAATGTTTCATCGACGTGTCACCAGACCTTCTTGACCTGTTCCAGTGGTGTTTTTACCAAGGACCCAGACTGACGCCTGACACAGGAGACTTTCATTGACAACTCAGGGAATAAACCATCTTGGACTGACCGTTCGTGACCTGGACCAGACCACCGCCTTCTTCACCGATCTGTTGGGCTGGGAGCTCCTCGCAAAAGATGAAAGCTACCCTCGAACAACTGTATCCGACGGCACCTGCCGCCTCACGCTCTGGCAGGTCGACCGGTCACAATCGGTCACGGAATTCAACCGCAAAACCAATATCGGCCTGCACCACGTTGCCCTTGAAGTCGCCAGCAAGGAAGAGCTCTTTGCAATGGCAGAGAAAATCCGAAACTGGCCGGGTGTAAGAATGGAATTCGAACCGGAATTGCTGTCAGGTGGCCCGCGCATGCATATGATGTGTTACGAACCAGGTGGCATTCGCGTGGAATTCATCTGGCCTGCCAGCTGATTGCTCTTGTGCATTAGCTCAAGCCGTCTGCACGTCCGTCACGCCCGGTACGGCTTTAAGCGCTCCGGCAATTTCAGGAGACAGACGGAAACGGCCGGGCAATCTTATCTCCACTTCGCGTGCACCGTTTTCAAGCAGGACAATCACCGTTACGTCTCCCTCTCCCCTGACCTGAAGATGTTTGGCCAGGCTCTGGATCGGGCGCTCGTCCCGCACGAACACGCGCATGCTTTTCTGCAAGCGCGCCGCGACCTTGTCGATCGGATCGACTTGCTCTATCCGCAATGAGGGCTCATCGTCGCGCATGTCCGCACCGACGAGTACAACGACAGATCGACCGGTCTGAAGAACGTCGCGGAACTGTTCAAGCTTTTCCCGGAAGAGCAACGCTTCGTACTGCCCGGTCGCATCTGATAACCGGGCAATTCCCATGCGCGTCCCGGTCTTCGTCTTGCGTTCCTGCATGGACACGACAGTACCAGCCAGGCGGCCATGAGAAGCCCCCTTCTTGACCGCTTCCGAAAACTGGGCCCAAGGCTGAGCGCGCATCTTTTCCAGAACGCCGGCATACTCATCAATCGGATGCGCCGACAGGTAAAACCCGATGGCAGAATGCTCCCGCTGCAATTTTTCTTCAGTTGTCCAGCCGTGTACTTCGTCAAGCTGCAGTGGTTCTTCGCTATCGCTGCCGCCGAACAGCTCATCCTGTCCGAGCGTCCTGTTTTCCTCTGTGCGTTGCGCCAGTCCCATGACACGGTCCAGACCTTCAAAGACGCGCGCCCGGTCAGGTTCCAGCTCGTCAAACGCCCCGGCAGCAACGAGATTCTCGAGTGTCCGCTTGTTGAGCGCCTTCGGTGAAATTCTACGGGCGAAATCGCCAAGGCTGGTAAACGGCGTGTCACCGCGCACTTCGACAATGTGTTCAACCGCCTGCTCACCGACACCCTTGATCGCCCCCATCGCATAAAGGATCTTGTCTTCAGAAACGTCGAAATAGACCTGCGATCGATTGATGGAGGGTGGAACGATTTCAATTCCCATCCGCCTGGCTTCCTGACGGAAATCGCCCAGCTTGTCGGTGTTGCCGAGATCCAGCGTCATCGACGCCGCCATGAACTCCACTGGATGGTTCGCCTTGAGCCAGGCCGTGTGATAGGAAACAAGCGCATAGGCTGCGGCGTGAGACTTGTTGAAGCCATAGTTCGCGAACTTTGCCACGAGATCGAAGATTGTTCCCGCGTGCGACTTGCTGATGCCGCGTTCAACGGCCCCGTCGACAAAGCGCGCACGCTGGATCTCCATTTCAGCGGCAATCTTCTTACCCATTGCGCGGCGCAGAAGGTCAGCTTCTCCGAGCGAGTAGCCTGACAGCACCTGGGCAATCTGCATCACCTGTTCCTGATAGACGATGATGCCATTCGTCTCCATCAGGATGGGTTCCAGCAAGGGATGCAGACAATCCGGGTCCTGTTCCCCGTGTTTCACCGCGTTGTAGACTGGAATGTTCTCCATCGGCCCTGGACGATAGAGTGCCACAAGCGCGATGATGTCTTCGAAACGGTCGGGCTTCATGCCGGCGATTGCGCGACGCATCCCCTGACTTTCCAGCTGGAACACGCCGAAGGTCTCGCCACGGGCCAGAAGCTCGTAGGTGATTTTGTCGTCGATCGGCAATGCGGCGACATCGACATTGACACCGCGCCGTTCAATCAGTTTCACCGCCGTGTCGATGACCGTCAGTGTTTTCAGACCGAGAAAGTCGAACTTCACCAGACCGGCATCTTCAACCATCTTCATGTTGAACTGGGCGACCGGCATGTCGGATCGCGGGTCTCGGTAAAGTGGAACGAGCTGTTCCAGGGGCCGGTCACCAATGACGACACCAGCAGCATGAGTAGAGGCGTGGCGGTAAAGGCCCTCGAGTTTCTGCGCCATGCCGAGCAGCCGCTCAACGATTTCCTCTTCCTTGGCCGCTTCGCGAAGACGCGGTTCGTCCTCAATCGCCTGGGCCAGCGTCACAGGATTGGCAGGATTGGCCGGCACCAATTTGCAAAGTCGGTCCACCTGGCCGTATGGCATTTGAAGCACACGGCCCGTGTCTCGCAGAACGGCGCGCGCCTGCAGCGATCCGAAAGTGATGATCTGCGCGACCTGCTGACGCCCATATTTCTCCTGAACGTAGCGGATAACTTCCTCACGCCGGCTCTGGCAGAAGTCGATATCGAAATCCGGCATCGATACGCGTTCCGGGTTAAGGAAGCGCTCGAACAGAAGCGAGAACCGCATCGGATCCAGATCGGTGATGGTCAGCGCCCAGGCGACCAGCGAGCCGGCCCCCGATCCGCGCCCGGGCCCCACCGGAATATCCTGATTTTTGGCCCACTTGATGAAGTCGGCAACGATAAGGAAGTACCCGGGAAACTTCATGCGCTCGATAATGCCGGTTTCGTAGTCGAGCCGTTCCCAGTAATCCTTCTCTTCCAGTCCGGGGGCCAGACCATGGGCGTCAAGGCGCGCCTGCAACCCTTCCCTTGCCTGACGATTTAGCTCGTCGGCCTCTGCCTTTTCCGCCTCCTCCGGATCGGCATCTGCCCCTGCGAATCTCGGCAGTATCGGGTCGCGTCGCAAAGGACGGAAACTGCATCGTCTGGCGATTTCGATGGTTGAAGCGAGGGCTTCGGGCAGGTCGGCAAACAGCGAACACATCTCTGCCCGGCTTTTGAAGTAGTGCTCGGGGGTCAGTCGCCTGCGATCATCCTCAATCAGCACGCGGCCTTCCGAGATACAGATCAGCGCATCATGCGCTTCATAATCCTCGCGTTTAGGAAAGAATGCCTCATTGGTAGCAACAATCGGCAGGTTCATCTGATAGGCAAAATCGAGAAAATCGGCTTCTGTCTTCCGTTCGCCCTCCATCCCGTGACGCTGCAATTCGACATAGCAGCGACCCGGAAACCCGTCTGAAAGATTCTTAAGGCGCTCTCTTGCCAGATCCTTCTGCCCTGCAAGCAACGCAGCTCCGATTGGACCGAGGTATCCCCCAGTCAGAAGAATGACATCCTCGCTCTTGGACAGAAGATACTCGGCGGTAACGTGCGGCCTCAGGCCGGTCTCCGTGTCGAGAAAGGCGCGCGACGTCAGTTCCATGAGATTGCCGTAACCGGCTTCAGTCATGGCGATGAGAACCACATCGGCAAGCGCAGGTTCTCCGCGCCGTCCACTTTCCAGTCCGTCGTCAAAAAACACTGAAAGCTGACAGGCGGTGATCGGCTGGATGCCGGTGCCCCAGGCTTTTCCTGAAAATTCCTGTGCACCGAAAAGATTGTTGGTATCTGCAATTGCAAGCGCCGGCTGGTCGTCAGCCTTTGCCAGGTCAAGAAGCTTCTTGATCGGCAACGCACCTTCCAGGAGCGAAAGCGCGGAATGAACCCTGAGGTGAACGAACCCCGGACCGGTCGCGCCGGCTGCTCCGGAAGTCTCGTTTGCAGAAGTATCGGAACCAGTCATGTCAGCGCTCTTAGCATCTTCCAGAATCAACGCTCAAGTGAAGCGTTTCAGAAGAGCCCTGTCGAGCCGTCAGCGACTTTGTCACCGTTGTTCTTTTCACCGGCGGAGCCAAACTCCAGAGGAACGGCTTGGCCAACTTGCTTCGGTGAGAACTCGTACGGAAAGACCAGTACCGCAGGCTTAGCCAGCCGCGAACAAAACGTCACCCCAGACGGCAAGTGTGGCGCAGAAGCAGACCAAAGAACCGAATGCAGCAAAATCACGAGCAATGTGAAACATGTCACCCTCCAACCTTTTACCGTTGTGCAAAAGGAATATGTTCCAATTTTGTTCTCTTTGCAAGCACTTTTTGTTCCCCTTGTCATGAGGCTAATCAAAATTAGAGAAAACTTGTAGTTTTTGCTTTGTTCCCGCAGCAAATGGCGAACTGGTCCACCACCTGCCCGCGCGCAAATTGTTTGAATTAGACACCTAAAGGTCTTGGACCAGACCGTCCTGAAGCGTGATTGCCCGATCCATTCGCCCGGCCAGTTCCAGGTTATGCGTGGCAAACAACGTGGCAACACCAGATGCACGAACCAAAGCCGACAATGCGTCAAAAACATAATTCGCGGTGTTCGGGTCGAGATTTCCAGTTGGCTCATCCAACAGGAGTATCCGGGGCGCATTTGCGACCGCCCGAGCAACCGCAACCCGCTGCTGTTCCCCGCCTGAAAGCTCCGATGGACGGTGTTTACCCCGCTCTCCAAGCCGCATATAGCTCAGCAGCTCATCCGCCCGATCTGCGGCAACCTTGCGCGGTAGGCCACGGATCATCTGAGGCATCATGATGTTTTCCTGCGCGGTGAATTCCGGCAGCAGATGATGAAACTGGTAGACGAACCCAATGTCGTTGCGTCGGATGGCCGTGCGCTCGTCATCGGACAGCTCCGCACAATTGATCGGCCCAAGGAAGACGTTGCCATCGTCCGGGCGCTCCAGAAGACCGGCAATATGCAACAGCGTCGACTTGCCTGTGCCTGAGGGGGCCACCAGGGCAACCATTTCACCAGCTTCTATTCGAAGGTTTGCCCCCTTCAGAATATGCAGCTGGCGTTCGCCCTCATCGAAACTGCGAACGATACCGGAAAGTTCCAGAGCGGCAGGAGCAAGACCGGGTGTGCGGCGCGGATCAACAGCCATGTTCATCTCAAGCCTCCCTATTCGTACCGGAGTGCTTCTACCGGATCGAGCCGCGCTGCGCGCCACGCCGGATAGAGGGTCGCCAACAGGGAAAGCGCCAGAGCCATGACCAGAACTGTTATGGTCTCGCCGCTATCAATTTCAGCCGGAAGCTTCGACAGGAAATAAAGTGTGGGATCGAACAGCTGGGTGGAAGTAAGCCAGGACACGAACTGGCGGATGCTCTCGATATTCAGGCAAACGATCAGGCCGAGTATAAAGCCGGCCAGCGTTCCGACACAGCCGATGCTAGCGCCGGTGATCAGGAAGATCCGCATCACCGATCCCCGGGTCGCCCCCATCGTTCTCAAGATGGCGATGTCCCGTCCCTTGTCCTTCACAAGCATGATCAGTCCGGAAATGATGTTCAGCGCCGCGACGAGAACAATCAGCGTCAGAATGATAAACATCACGTTCCGCTCGACTTCCAGTGCGGAAAAGAAGGTGACGTTCCTCTGGCGCCAATCGGTCACGAAGGTTGGTCTTTCCGCCGCTTCTTCCAGAGCCGCGGTCACGACACCGACATTGTCCGGATCGACAACATAGACCTCAATCCCTGTCGCCTTGGTGTCCATATTGAAATAGGCCTGCGCTTCTTCCAAAGGCATGAACAGGAACGTGGAATCGTATTCGCTCATGCCGATCTCGAAGATCGCGGTAACCGGATAGGCCTTGAGACGCGGAGTGACCCCCATCGGTGTTACGCTGCCGCGGGGGGATATGATGGTGATGTTGTCGCCGGTGGTGATACCGAGTTGCTGCGCCATGCGCGACCCGATCGCAACACCTTCGCCGGCATCAAACCCATCCAGCGAGCCCGACCTGACGTTGTTGGCAATCAGCGGAATGCGTCGCAGGTCACTTTCATAGACGCCGCGCACGAGTGCACCGAGATTACCTGCAGGCCCGGACACAAGCGCCTGGCCTTCAATGAACGGTATTGCGCTGACGACATCCGGCACGCCTTCGAGCCTGGCCGAAACCGCGTCATAGTCCGTCAGCGGCATGTCGATCGGCTGGACCAGCATGTGACCGTTGATACCGAGGATTTTGCCAAGGAGTTCAGAACGAAAGCCGTTCATCACCGCCATCACGATGATAAGCGTCGCAACGCCCAGCATGATTCCGGCAAACGAGAAACCCGCGATCACGGAAATGAAGGTTTCGCGCCGCCGAGATCTCAGATACCGGCCGGCAATCATCCATTCAAAGGCGGAAAAAGGGCGTGTAGGCGCCGCGGGCTTGTGACCATCGTCAACGTCTACAGTGTTTGCCGCTGTCATTGTCCATCCACTTCAGCAAATGCCCAACCGGCCGCGGTGTCCGCGACCGAATCCCCGCCCCGAGGATCAACGGACTTGATTAGTCCGTCAATGCCGCCGTCAGCTTGTTCAACGTGGCTTCCGGAGAAAGCATTTCCTTTTCCCCAGTTGCACGATCCTTGACCTCCAGAACGCCGTCTTTCAATCCACGTGGCCCGGCCACAACCTGGAACGGCAGTCCGATCAGATCCATGGTGGCGAACTTGGCCCCTGCCCGGGTGTCCGTATCGTCATAGAGAACCTCGATGCCGGCGGCTTCAAGCTTGGCATACAAATTCTCACACGCCGTGTCGGTCATGTCGTCACCCGGCTTCAGATTGACGAGACCAACATGGAACGGAGCAACCGACTTTGGCCAGATGATTCCATTCTCATCATGATTGGCTTCGATCAAGGCGCCAAGAAGGCGGGAAACACCCACCCCGTACGACCCCATGTGGACCGGAACTTCCGTACCCTCGGCTGTCGCAACCTTTGCCCCCATCGGCTCGGAGTATTTCGTGCCGAAATAGAATGTCTGGCCCACTTCGATCCCGCGAGCGACAATCCGCTTATCTTCCGGTACGGAGGCCTCGAAAGCGGCCTTGTCGACAACGTCTTCAGTCGCGGCGTAATGAGACGTCCAGTCCTTGACGATCGGGCTGAGGTCGCTGTTGAAGTCAATGTCCTCGCCTGGCGTTTCCTTGCTCAGGTAATCGGCATGGCAATAGACTTCGCTCTCCCCGGTGTCTGCCAGAACGATGAACTCGTGGCTGAGGTCACCGCCGATCGGGCCGGTTTCTGCCCGCATCGGAATAGCCGTCAGACCCATGCGCTTGTAAGTGCGCAGGTAGGCAACAAACATCCGGTTATAGGACTCAACAGCGCTCTCCTGGTCCAGGTCGAAGGAATAAGCGTCCTTCATCAGGAATTCGCGGCCACGCATGACACCGAAGCGCGGACGTACCTCGTCGCGGAATTTCCACTGAATGTGATAGAGGTTCAGCGGTAGATCCTTGTAGGAACGCACATAGCCGCGGAAGATATCCGTGATCATCTCTTCATTGGTCGGACCGTAAAGCATGTCGCGCTCGTGGCGATCGGTGATGCGAAGCATCTCCTTGCCATAAGCATCGTAACGGCCGCTCTCGCGCCAAAGGTCAGCGGACTGAATGGTTGGCATGAGAAGCTGGATCGCCCCCGCGCGTGCCTGCTCTTCTTCGACAATGCGTTCGATCTTGCGCAGAACCTTATGACCGAGCGGCAGCCAGGAGTAGATCCCAGCCGATTGCTGGCGGATCATTCCGGCGCGCAGCATCAACCGGTGTGAAACAATCTCTGCCTCTTTAGGGGTTTCCTTCAGAATGGGCAGAAAATATCTGGAAAGACGCATCAATATTCTCTCAATTAGCGCAAAACCTGTTTGGTGCGCAGTCAAAGCGCAAGCTGAAGCTAAAAACAACCCCTTTGCGCGTCGGGCGTGGTCTTTTGCAGAATTAGCCGGAAAATGCGACTGAATCGAGGGAAATTGAACGTTTCAACACCCGACGTTTCAACCGGCAAAAGGTCATTGGTTGTTCCCACCAAATGTCAAAAAATTTGGGCATGCAAAAAAAATCAAGTCGGGTGCGACAAATAGGTGACAAGTGCAAAACAATCAGCTAGGTTTCGTCCTCATAACAAAAAGATGCCTTGGCAGAAATGCCAAGTAGCTCAAGAACATCGCGGTCTGAGTCTTGGGAGGAAGGACCCTCTGGCGCACCTTCGGTTCGCAGCCGCCCAGCCAGGTTGTAACACCAACCGGTAAGGGATTGGGGTCAGTTTAGACGCGGAACTTTTTAAAGGCAGAGCTCAGCTCTGCCTTTTTTGTTTCCCGGCAAACATTTGCAGCCGAGCAAAGTCCGGATTCTCTCGCCGGAAACCTAACCGTTCGGCTGACTGTAGCTGTGGCTTGGCGGATTAAAGAACGGGATATCGTCCAATCCGTACCCTGACTGACGCAGCAGCAGGAATCCTGAGAACACAATTGTCGTCACGATGGTCGTGATGACCAGGACCTTGAAGAAACGAGGACGTTCCGGTGCGCTCGGTTCGGAACCGGGAATCACATCTCCTGCCTCTTCCTGAGTGCGACGCATGCCGAATGGCAGAATCGCAAACAGGATGATCCACCACAGCATGAAATAAACGGCCAGGCCGAACGCCACGGACATGCTTTTCTTACGCCTCTTCCAATTCGGTCAATGTGCCGAGGAAGTCTTTGGGATGCAAAAACAGGACTGGTTTGCCATGAGCACCAATCTTGGGTTCGCCATCCCCCAGCACACGAGCTCCCTCAGCAAGAAGCTTGTCGCGTGCCGCAATGATATCGTCGACTTCGTAGCAAACGTGATGGATCCCACCAGAGGGGTTCTTCTCCAGGAACTTCAGGATCGGGGAATTGTCACCGAGGGGCTCCAGAAGCTCGATCTTGGTGTTTGGCAAGGTGATAAAAACCGTGCTGACGCCGTGAGCTGGCTGTTCTTCCTTGGCGGATACCTCGGCACCGAGTGTATCGCGGTAAACGGCGGTTGCAGCTTCAATATCCGATACCGCTATCGCAACGTGGTTGAGCCTTCCGATCATCAATATTCCTCCGCATGGGACAGTCGCTAAGACCATCCGGCTGACTATATCTGGGTCACCATCACCTTGCAGAGCGTCTTCTTGCCCCAGACGTCAAGGATTTCGGAGCGAGCCGCCCGCCGGGCCGCTTCACCGACAAGATCCTTGTCCTTGCGCCGTGCCTTGGGAATGCTTGTCACTGCTCCGATGACCGCCTTGATGACGATGTCTTCCATCGGTTCACCCTCGTCATCGGTGTCGGGAAGCCCCAGCAGCGTGACTTCGGGATCTGAAAGCAACTCCCCTGCCCGGTTGACGACAAGCGCCACCACGGCTGCACCTGCGAAAGACAATTTGCGCCTTTCCTTGACACCGGTCACTTCCGGATCATCAAGAATTTCGCCATCCTTCACCAGAATGCCGAAAGGCGCTTCATCGATGATGCCCGCCTTGCCCGCCGTCAGGTTGATGATATCCCCGTTCTTGCCGCGCACGACCTCAGAAACTCCCTGTTCCTTCGCAAACGCAGCATGAGCGGCAAGATGCAACGGTTCTCCGTGTACGGGAAGCACGACTTTCGGCTTTACCAGTTTGTATAACTGTTCAAGTTCGCCGCGACGTGGATGGCCCGATACATGTACGAGTGCGTCGCGGTCCGTTACGATGTTCACATCCTTGTCGGCAAGATTGTTCAGGACTTCGCCAACAGCCTTTTCATTGCCGGGAATGGTCCTGGACGAGAAGATCACCATGTCTCCCTTGGAGAGACCGATGTTGCGGTGTTCACCGGCAGCTATTCTGGCAAGTGCCGCCCTGTTTTCGCCCTGAGACCCGGTACAAAGAAGAACGGCTTTTTCACGCGGTAGATATCCGAATGCCTCTTCATCATGAAACTGGCGCAGTCCTTCCAGATAACCGAGCTCTCCGGCAACATCGATCACGCGGTGCATGGACCGTCCCACGACCACTACGTCGCGATCATTTGCAGCAGCTGCCTCGGCGATTGCCCGAATGCGCGCGACATTTGAAGCGAAGGTCGTCACGGCGATCCTGTGCTTGGCGGAAGCCATCACCTTCTTCAGCTCTTCAGCAACATCCGCTTCGCTCGGGCTGACACCATCCCTTACCGCATTGGTGCTGTCGCACACAAGCGCCATCACACCTTCACGGCCCAGCTCCGCAAGCCTGTCCATATCAATTGGCAGACCAACGCCAGGCGTCGGATCAATTTTCCAGTCACCGGTGTGCAGCACAAGTCCTGCCGGGGTTCTGATTGCGAGTGCGCAGGGCTCCGGGATCGAGTGGGCCATCGCAACGAACTCGATGTCGAAGGGGCCGATCTTGTGCCGTTCGCCTTGCTTGACGACTGTTACCGGCACTTCTTCCGCACCTGGTTCGCTCTCTGTTTTTGCCGCAAGCAGCCCAGCCGTGAAGGCTGTCGCATAGACGGGCACCTTCAGAAAAGGCCAAAGATGCAGGATGCCACCATAGTGATCTTCATGTGCATGGGTGATCACCATACCGACGATGTTATCGACTTCGTCCTCCAGAAACTTGATGTCTGGCACGACCACGTCGATGCCCGGAAGTTCCGGGCCTGCAAAGCTCACACCGCAATCGACGATCAGCCAGCTTCGGTCATCTTCCGGCCCATAGCCGTAGAGTCCGAGATTCATGCCGATTTCGCCAACGCCGCCGAGCGGCAGAAACACTATGTCGTTCTTGTCTGTATTGGCCGAAGCCATGGATTACTCCTTGAAATCTCTTTCAAGCGAGTGTCTACCCGTCATTGTCCGACAGAAACACATCGCCTGCGTAAATGGTGCGCTGGCGGCCGTCATCCTGTTTCAGGACCAGGTGGCCGCGCGCATCCAGATCGGCAAACATGCCGCTAATTTCCCCTTGAGCGGTCTTGACCTTAACTTCCTTGCCAAGATGGGCCGCTCGTTTCAGCCATTGTTTTCGGATGGGCTGGAAGCCGCCCGGTTGGCACCAATGAACAAGTTGCTCCGCCATCGATGCAGCCAGCGCCTCAAACAATCTTTCAGCCGTTACCTGAAAACCGAGGCTCCTGAGATCAGTCGCCTGATAAAGGGTGAGAGGTGGATGAGAGACGCAATTCACGCCAAAACCGATGACCACAGCCTGGCGGCCGTCATCCAAAACCTCTGCCTCCAATAGAATTCCGGAAAGCTTGGCACCATCCACCAAAAGGTCGTTGGGCCATTTCAGGTCTACCAATTGGAGTGTCCCGGCAGCTTTGTCAACGGCGTTGGCAAGTGCAACTGCCGCTGCAAGAGGCAGCTCACCGATCCTGTCCGCCGGTTGAGGGTCGATCAGCAGCAGGCTTGCAAAGAGGTTTCCTGTTGGTGACGACCAGTCCCGTCCCCGCCGGCCGCGTCCTTCCAGCTGTTGACCGGCGCGGATCCAGAGATGCCCGGCATGCCCCATGCGTGCCCGGTCAAAGCACAGTGTATTGGTGGAGCCTACGCTCTCATGCTCTTCATAGCGAAAGTCCGACGCACCAGGCGCCGGACGTTCCAGGTTTCTATTTGTCATTCTATCGATCAGAACAGGGACTGGGCCGCTGCGCTTGCAGCATTTATCACTTGCCCGGGAGCCAACCAGAAGAAGATGACGAAGACACTCGATAGGCCGAGAACCACCTTCAGTTCCATCGGCATGGCCTCAAAGCCTTCAACCGGCTCATCAAAGAACATGACCTTGACGATCCTCAAGTAATAGAAGGCACCAACCACTGACATCAGCACACCGATGATCGCAAGTGGGTAAAGCCCGGCTTCAACGGCAGCCACAAAGACGTACCACTTGCCGAAAAAGCCAACCAGCGGCGGAATTCCGGCGAGCGAGAACATCAGCAATCCAAGCAGTATAGCCATCGGCAGGTTGGTCTGGGACAGACCGGACAGATCATCGATCTCCTCAAACATGCCGTCCTTGCGACGCATGGACAAGATGCAGGCAAACACACCCAGCGTCATGCTGAGATAAGCAGCCATGTAGAAGATGACACCTTCGACACCGGTTTGGGTGCCGGCCGCAAGACCGACCAGTGCGTAACCCATGTGACCGATGGAAGAATAGGCCATCAGTCGCTTCAGATTACGTTGTCCGATCGCCGCAAAAGCACCGAGTGCCATGGAAGCGATGGATACGAAAACGATAACCTGCTGCCAATCACTCGTAACCGGCTGGAACGCTTCGATGACAATCCGAACCAGCATTCCCATGGCGGCAACTTTGGGAGCTGCGGCAAGGAAAGCGGTAACAGGTGTCGGCGCCCCCTCGTAAACATCGGGAGTCCACATGTGAAACGGAACCGCCGAAATCTTGAAGGCAAGGCCTGCCAGAATGAAAGTTAGACCGATAACGAGCCCGATGGAGGCACCTTCCACCGTCAGCGCATTCGCGATACCTGCGAAGGAGATCTGACCGGTGAAGCCATAAACCAGTGACATACCGTAAAGCAGCATGCCGGAGGACAGTGCACCCAGAACGAAATATTTGAGGCCTGCTTCCGTAGAACGAACACTGTCACGGTTGATCGCGGCAACGACATAAAGCGACAGACTTTGCAGTTCCAGACCGAGATACAGTGCGATCATGTCGTTCGCGGACAACATCAGCATCATGCCGAGCGTCGCCAGAACGATCAGGATCGGATATTCGAAATGGTCGAAAGACTGGCTCTTGGCGTAGGCCCAGGACATCGCAATCGCGAAGAACGAGCCGACCAGAACAAGCAGTTTCAACAAGTAGGCAAACTCGTCGAGTACGAAGGAACCGCCAAAAGTTTCGCCGTAGGCTGGTACAAAAAGCAGAACCAGGAAAGTGCCGCCGAGAAGCCCCATTGCGCCGCCAAAGACAGCGTAGCTGACGCCTTTGCCGCCAAAGGCACCTACCATCAAAAGGACCATTGCTCCGAGGGCCAGGATGATCTCCGGAAGGACCGGCATGAGATCTGGCAATTGGGTCATGTCTGACATAGCTCTGTCTCGTCCTCGAAACCTTAGTGAGATGCGGCAGCAGCTGCGGCGTGCTGGGTTACCCCGGCCGCGTCAAGCGCTGCGACATAGTGATTGATGAGATTGTCCACCGCGCCCTGCGTCACATCCAGGATCGCCATCGGGTAGAACCCGAAGAAGATCGTCAGGACAATCATCGGGATCAGGATCACCTTTTCCCGCAGGTTCAGGTCGAGGATCGACTTGAGGCTCTCCTTCTCCAGCGCTCCGAAGACCACTCGGCGATAGAGGTAGAGTGCATAGGCAGCAGAGAGGATGACACCGGAAGTCGCGAAGAACGCGACCCAGGTATTGACCTGGAAAGCACCCATCAGCGTCAGAATCTCGCCGACAAAGCCGGACGTCCCCGGCAGGCCAACATTGGCCATGGTCAGTATCAGGAACACGACCGCGTATTTCGGCATTCTGCTGACCAGTCCGCCATACGCGGCGATTTCGCGGGTATGCATCCGGTCATAGATCACTCCAACGCAAAGGAAGAGCGCACCGGAAACGATGCCGTGCGAAAGCATCTGGAAAATGCCGCCCTGGACACCCTGGTGGGTCATCGTGAAGATACCCATCGTCACGTAACCCATGTGGGCAACGGAGGAGTAGGCAATCAGCTTCTTGATGTCTTCCTGTGCCAGCGCCACCAGGGAGGTGTAGATGATGGCCACCACCGACAAGGTGTAGATCATCGGCGCAAACATGTCCGACGCAATCGGGAACATTGGCAGCGAGAACCGCAGGAAGCCGTATCCACCGAGTTTCAGGAGAACACCAGCCAGGATCACGGAACCGGCAGTCGGCGCTTCAACGTGCGCATCCGGCAACCAGGTATGCACCGGCCACATCGGCATCTTGACCGCAAACGAAGCGAAGAAAGCCAGCCATAACCAAGTCTGCATGCCGGACGGGAAAGAATGGGCAAGCAGTTTCTCGATATCGGTCGTACCGGCATTCCAGTACATCGCCATGATCGCAATCAGCATCAGAACCGAGCCGAGCAGCGTGTAGAGGAAGAACTTGTAGGACGCGTAGACGCGGCGCGCACCTCCCCAGACACCGATGATCAAGAACATCGGAATCAGGCCGGCTTCGAAGAAGACGTAGAACACGACCAGATCGAGTGCGCAGAAGACGCCGATCATCAGCGTTTCGAGCACAAGAAACGCGATCATGTATTCCTTGACCCGTTTCTGAACGCTTTCCCAAGAGGCAAGCACGCAGAAAGGCATCAGGAATGTGGTCAGGATGACAAACAGCACAGAGATGCCGTCCACACCCATCCGGTAGCTGATGTTGCCACCCAGCCAGTCGCGGTTTTCAACGAACTGGAACCCGGGATTGGCGTAATCGAATGCCCACCAAATACCCAGCGACAGCAGGAAAGTGAAACCCGTTGTCACCAGCGCGACCATTCGGATGTTTCTTTTGCTGCCCTCGTCATCTCCCGGCACGAGGAGGATGAAGAGCACGCCGATCAGCGGCATGAAAGTTGTGAGTGACAGAATTGGCCAGGCAATCATTAGTGTGCACCCCCGCCGGTGCCAGCACCGGTGAACATCGACCAGGTGATGAGCGCAGCCACACCGATCAGCATCGCAAATGCGTAGTGATAGAGATATCCGGTCTGCAGTTTCACAACCCAGGCCGTGACGTTCTGGACGCGGGTGGCAACACCGTTCGGCCCGAAGCCGTCAATCACGGTGCCATCGCCCTTTTTCCAAAGAACTCGGCCAAGCCACATTGCAGGACGGACGAAGAGGAAGTCGTAGATCTCGTCGAAATACCACTTGTTGAGCAGGAACTGGTAGAGACCATGATGGCGCTCCGCCAGCCGCTTCGGCATTTCAGGTGAGCGAATGTAGAACACATACGCAACCAGAAGGCCGGCCACCATCATGACGAATGGCGAGACTTTTACCCAAGCCGGAACATCGTGCATGGCATGCAGGATGTGGTTCGTTTCTGAGGTAAACAACGACCCCTTCCAAAAGGCATCGTAACCCTCGCCATAGAACGAGCCATAGAAGACCATGCCGGCAAATGCAGCGCCAATGGACAAGATGGCTAGAGGTATGGTCATCACCAGCGGCGACTCGTGCACATGCTTCATCACATCGACAGGCGCACGCGGCTTACCATGGAACGTCATGAACGTCAGACGCCAGGAATAGAAAGCCGTCAAGGCGGCTGCAATTACGGTTAGCCAAAAGCCATAGAGTGCCATCGGATTGGCGTGTTCGCCAACAGAGCCTGCAAAGGCAGCCTCGATAATCGCGTCCTTGGAAATGAAGCCTGCGAAACCGATATGCGTGAACGGAATTCCGACACCGGTCAGGGCAAGCGTGCCGATCATCATTGTCCAGTAGGTAATCGGGATGTGCTTACGCAGTCCGCCCATCTTGCGCATGTCCTGCTCATCGGAGACGGCATGGATGACCGAACCGGCACAAAGGAACAACAGTGCTTTGAAGAAGGCGTGCGTGAACAGATGGAAAATACCGATGGAATAGGCACCAACTCCGAGCGCGACGAACATGTAGCCGAGCTGAGAACAGGTCGAATAGGCGATCACGCGCTTGATATCGTTCTGGACCAGACCGACCGTGGCAGCAAAAAACGCGGTTGTTGCACCGAAGAACACGATCACGGCCAGCGCGGTGTGGGAAAGCTCCATCAACGGCGACAGGCGCGCCACCATGAAAACACCTGCGGTCACCATGGTCGCAGCGTGGATAAGCGCGGAAACCGGGGTCGGGCCTTCCATCGCATCCGGCAGCCAGGTGTGCAGAAGGAACTGCGCGGACTTGCCCATAGCTCCCATGAACAGAAGCAAACAGATGACCGTCATCGTCGCATGTGGATCGAGGTGATAGCCCAGGAACGTCAGCGCTTCGCCATGGCCTTCAACAAATGACGGTGCATCATTGAAGATCGTTGTGAACTCGATGCTCTGGAAGACATAGAAGACGCCGAAAATACCGAGCGCAAAGCCGAAGTCACCAACGCGGTTGACCACAAAAGCCTTCATCGCGGCAGCGTTTGCAGAAGGCTTCTTGTACCAGAAACCGATCAGAAGATAGGAGGCAAGGCCAACACCTTCCCAGCCGAAGAACATCTGGAGAAGATTGTCGGCGGTCACCAGCGACAGCATCGCGAATGTGAACAGCGAGAGATAGGCAAAGAAGCGCGGACGGTGCGGATCGTGGTGCATGTAGCCGATGGAATAGACATGCACCAGCGCCGACACCGTGTTGACCACGACCAACATCACGACGGTCAACGTGTCAATCTTGAGCGACCAGGAGACATTCAGATCGCCGACATCAATCCAACGGAAGAGATCATATGTCCCGGCCTGTGAACCGCCGAGCCAGAAACCGAAGAATGCAGCCCATGACATCAACGCGGCAATGATCAACAGACCACTGGTAATATACTCACAGGCCTTGTCGCCGATCGCCCGACCGAAAAGGCCGGCAATCAGGAAGCCGACAAGCGGCAGGAACAGGATTGTGGAATACATCAGTCCCTACCCCTTCATCACGTTGACGTCTTCCACGGCGATGGAGCCGCGGTTCCGGTGGAACACCACTAGGATCGCAAGACCGATTGCCGCTTCAGCCGCAGCTACGGTGAGTACCAGCATGGTGAAGATCTGCCCCATCATGTCGCCGAGGAACGACGAAAAGGCCACAAAGTTGATGTTCACCGAAAGCAGAAGCAATTCGATAGACATCAAGATAACAATCACGTTCTTCCTGTTCAGAAAGATCCCGAAGATCCCGATTGTGAACAGGATCGCCGCGACCGATAGATAGTGCGACAGACCGATTTCCATGGGCGCCTCGCCGTGCTCCCCTCGTTAACCCCAACCGGAAACAGCACGGAGGAGCGTGCCGGTTCCCGGACTTTACTTATGAAACGCAAACGTATTTGCGTCAGATCCCTTTGCCCGTTTCCACCTTCCGAACTTCGACAGCAGCTTCACGCGTACGGCCGACCTGTTCCGGAATGCTTTGACGTTTGACATTCGGCTTGTGGCGCAACGTCAGGACAATCGCCCCAATCATGGCCACCAGCAGCACCAGGCCCGCGACCTGGAAAAAATAGATGTACTTGGTGTAGAGCACCGAGCCGAGTGCCTGAATATTCGAAACACCTTCTGCTCCGGGCACTCCAGCAATCTGCGGCATCGGTTCTGCACCATGCTGGAGAACTTCCGGTGCAATGATCCAGGCACCAAGTCCCATCAGCAGCTCGACCATCAGGATAAGCCCAACGAGAGCACCAACCGGAAGATACTGCAGGAAACCCTGACGAAGCTCGACGAAATCCACATCCAGCATCATGACGACGAACAGGAAGAGAACCGCCACCGCGCCGACGTAAACGACAACCAGCAACAGTGCCAGATACTCGGCGCCAAGAAGAATGAACAAGCCGGCGGAGTTCACAAAGGCCAGGATCAGGAACAGGACCGACGTCACCGGATTTCGGGACGCGATCACCATGAAGCCTGACGCCAGGGTTACCCCGGCAAACAGGTAGAAAAAGAGGGCTTTCAGGATCATTTTAAAGACCTGCCTGTCGTGTGGCCATGTCGGGCCGGAAATGCGAAGCCCGGTCGGATTACCAGGCTGAAATCGAAGTTGCGGTTAGCTCCTAGCGGTAAGGAGCATCCATTTCAATGTTGCGGGCGATTTCACGTTCCCACCGGTCCCCATTCGCGAGCAGCTTTTCCTTGTCGTAGTAAAGCTCTTCACGGGTTTCCGTTGCGAACTCGAAGTTCGGCCCTTCAACGATGGCATCCACCGGACAGGCTTCCTGACAGAAACCACAATAGATGCACTTGACCATGTCGATGTCGTAGCGGGTGGTCCGGCGGGTTCCGTCATTGCGGCGCGGACCAGCTTCGATGGTAATCGCCTGTGCCGGGCAGATTGCCTCGCACAGCTTGCAGGCGATGCAGCGTTCTTCACCGTTCGGATAGCGGCGCAATGCGTGCTCACCGCGGAAGCGCGGGCTTACCGGCCCCTTCTCGAACGGGTAATTGACCGTTGGCTTCGGCTTGAAGAAGTAGCGCATCGCCAAAACGAAGGCCGATACGAACTCCTGCAGAAACAGCGATTTGACGGCTTGACTAAGTCCCATCGCTTTTAGCCTCTCTTTCCTCAACCAGCCAGTTGACTGGCGGCCCAATAACCAATGATCGGAAAGCCGATCACCGGAACTCCAAAAATCAGTGCGCTCAGGAGCGCTTTGTATTTGGCCGCGGCGCCACCGTCGCCGCCAGCCTGTCTGTTTTTCATCTCTGCCGCCTGAAGCATTCCCTTCAGGATCTTGTAGTCCAGCCAGCCGACATAAAGTCCGACCGCGGCCCCGACTACTCCGGCAAGCGAGATAATCACGCTGCGCCTGGCGCCCAGCCCATGACCATCAGCACCGCTGCAACCACCACGACCATGCCCAGCGACAGCGGCAGGAACACTTTCCAGCCAAGACGCATCAGCTGGTCATAGCGATAGCGTGGCACCATCGCCTTCACCATGGCGAACATGAAGAAGCCGAGGAAACATTTGAGAACGAACCAGACCACACCCGGTACCCAGGTGAACGGTGCGAAATCAAATGGCGGCAGCCAGCCTCCCATGAAGAAGATGGTCATGAGAGCGCACATCAGGCAGATAGCCACATACTCGCCAAGCATGAACATCATGTACGGCGTGGAGCCGTATTCGACCATGAAACCGGCAACCAGCTCCGATTCCGCTTCCGCCAAATCGAATGGAGGACGGTTGGTTTCAGCAAGCGCGGATACGAAGAACACGACGAACATCGGGAACAGCGGCAGCCAGTACCAGTTCAGGAACGCGAGCCAAGGAACACCAAGCCAAGTCGCAAGGCCCGTCTGCTGCGCCAGAACAATCTCGGAAAGGTTCAGCGAGCCGGCACAGAGCAACACCGTCACGATGACAAAGCCGATGGAGACCTCGTAAGAGACCATCTGCGCCGCGGAGCGGAGCGCTGACAAGAACGGGTATTTCGAGTTGGACGCCCAGCCACCGATAATGACACCGTAGACTTCAAGCGAGGACACCGCGAAGACAAACAGGACGCCGATATTGATGTTGGCAATCACCCAACCGTCCGCCACTGGAATGACCGACCAGGCAGCGAGCGCCAGCAACACGGACACCAGTGGAGCCAGAAGGAAAAGCACCTTGTTGGATCCCGCCGGAATGACTGGTTCCTTCAAGACAAACTTCAAAAGGTCTGCAAAACTCTGCAGCAATCCCCAGGGTCCCACAACGTTCGGGCCCCGGCGGATCTGAACGGCTGCCCAGATCTTGCGGTCGGCGTAGAGAATGTAAGCGACAATCACCAGAAGCACGACCATCAGCAGAAGGCTCTGCAGTGCCATCAGGAGGAATTGCCCCAAGTAGGTCGTCGTAAAGAACTCAACCATTCCGGTCCCCTACCCCTTATTCAGCAGCTTCTGCCGCTCGCGTTTTCGCGAGCGCCGAACACTCGGCCATCACTTTGGATGCACGAGCAATCGGGTTGGTCAGATAAAAATCGCGGATCGCATTGGCAAAACCAGCGCTGTTCATTTGAGCCGAAACGTCGGCCAGCTTCTCGATGTCGGCGCTTTCCCCGGCTTCGATCGCATCAACGCTCAGCATGTGCGGGACAGCTTCGTAGAGCTTGGCCCGAAGTTCACGCAGTGAATCGAATTCAAGGGTCTTGTCCAGGTTCGCGGACAGTGCGCGCAGGATTGCCCAGTCTTCGCGGGCATCGCCAGGAGGAAACGCAGCGCGGTCACCCATCTGCACGCGCCCCTCGGTATTCACGAAGGTCGCCGACTTTTCCGTATAGGCAGCACCCGGCAGGATCACGTCGGCACGGTGGGCGCCGCGATCGCCATGTGTGCCCTGGTAGACAACGAAGGCACCTTCCGGAACGTCGACTTCGTCGACACCGAGCAGGAACAGGACGTCGAGTGCACCCGGCTCAAGCATTGCCCCGGTACCCATACCGCCCTCACCCGGTACAAAGCCGATGTCCAGGGCCCCTACCTGCGAAGCCTCGGTATGCAGAATGTTGAAGCCGTTCCAGCCTTCCTTGATGACGCCGAGTGATTTCGCGGCGGCTGCAAGCGTGGCCAGCACTTCAGCACCGTCCGGACGATTCAGAGCACCTTGTCCAATGATGAACATCGGGCGCTCAGCCTTTGCCGGGGCGTGCTCAACGAATTGCTTCAAGCTATCCGGTCCTGCACCAAGATAGGTGACCGGATAGGTCAAATCCGCGTTTTCGCCAATCAGACCGATATGAACGTTGCCGCGTGTCCAACGCTTACGAATGCGGGCATTCAGCACCGGAGCTTCATGGCGCGGATTGGTGCCGATCAGCATGATCGCATCGGCATCTTCAATTCCCTGAATGGTGGAATTGAAGAGATAGCTTGCTCGACCATTTTTGGGATGCAGCGGTGAGCCTGGGAAACGGCTGTCGATGTTTGCGACACCGAGCTTCTCCATAAGGCTCTTCAGCGCGAACATTTCTTCGACACCAGCCATTTGACCGGCCAGCGCACCAACCTTGTCGGCGGTTGTGCCCTTCACCTTCTCGGCGATGATCTGGAACGCTTCGGTCCACGAAACCGGTTGAAGTTTACCGTCCTTCTTCGCATACGGGCGATCAAGGCGCTGCGTCTTCAAGCCATCCCAGATGTAACGGGACTTGTCGGAGATCCACTCTTCATTGACCTCTTCGTTGAGCCGCGGCATGACCCGCATAACTTCCTTGCCGCGCGTGTCGACACGGATCGAGGAACCGACGGCATCCATGACGTCGATGCTCTCGGTCTTGGTCAGCTCCCAAGGACGGGCATGGAACTCGTAAGGTTTGTGGGTCAGCGCACCAACCGGGCAAAGATCTGCAACATTGCCCTGCATTTCCGATGACAGAGCCGCTTCCAGATAGGTGGTGATCTCCGCGTCTTCACCTCGGCCGATCAGCCCCATGTCGGTGACGCCACAAACTTCGGTGGTAAAACGAACACAACGCGTACAGTGAATGCAGCGGGTCATGATCGTCTTGATCAGCGGACCGATTTCCTTGTTTTCGACGGCACGCTTGTTTTCATGAAAGCGGGACCCGTCAACTCCATAGGCCATCGCCTGGTCCTGCAGGTCGCACTCACCACCCTGGTCGCAGATCGGGCAATCCAGCGGGTGGTTGATGAGCAGGAACTCCATCACCCCTTCGCGGGCTTTCTTGACCATCTCGGACTTGGTTTCGACAACCGGCGGTTCGCCGTTCGGTCCCGGACGAAGATCCTTTACACCCATGGCACAGGAGGCAGTCGGCTTGGGCGGTCCGCCCTTCACTTCGACCAGACACATGCGGCAGTTACCGGCGATCGACAACCGGTCGTGGTAACAAAAGCGCGGAACCTCGGCACCCGCCTCTTCACAGGCCTGAAGCAATGTGTAGTCCGCCGGGACTTCCACTTCCTTGCCGTCGATGATGAGCTTCGTCATCCGTTGCTCTCCAAATCCCGTTCCGCTTACTCAGCCGCGACCAATGTCGAAGCGGACTTCGACTTGGCTACATAGTCATCAATACGTTGCTCGATGACCGGCCGGAAATTCTTGATCAAACCCTGGATCGGCCAGGCAGCCGCATCCCCGAGAGCACAAATAGTGTGCCCTTCAACCTGTTTGGTGACCTTGAACAGCATGTCGATTTCCTCGTAGGAGGATTCACCCTTGACCATGCGTTCCATCACACGCCACATCCAGCCAGTACCTTCGCGGCAGGGTGTGCACTGTCCGCAGCTCTCGTGCTTGTAGAAGTAGCTGAGGCGGGCAATTGCCTTGATGATGTCCGTGGATTTGTCCATGACGATCACTGCGGCGGTGCCGAGGCCGGACCCCATTCCGCGCAATGTGTCGAAGTCCATTGGCGCGTCCTTGATCTGCTCGGCCGTGCAGCATGGAACGGAAGATCCCCCCGGAATAACTGCAAGCAGATTGTCCCAGCCGCCGCGAATGCCGCCGCAATGCTTGTCGATCATCTCGGAAAAAGGAACACCTAACTCTTCTTCAAAAGTCGCCGGCTGATTGACATGACCGGAAACGCAGAAAAGCTTCGTTCCGGTGTTGTTCGGACGTCCGAGTGCCGAGAACCAGGCTGCACCGCGACGCAGAATGGTCGGTGCAACGGCAATGGATTCAACGTTGTTCACAGTGGTCGGACAGCCGTAGAGCCCGACATTCGCCGGGAACGGCGGCTTCAGACGCGGTTGGCCCTTCTTGCCTTCCAGGCTCTCCAGCAACGCGGTTTCTTCACCGCAGATATATGCACCGGCACCGTGGTGAACGTAGATGTCGAAATCGTAACCGTTCTTGTTGTTCTTGCCGATCAGACCGGCATCATATGCCTGGTCAATCGCGGCCTGAAGGCGTTCACGCTCACGAATAAATTCGCCGCGAACGTAAATGTAGGCAGCGACCGCCCCCATGGCGAAACCTGCTACCAGGCACCCTTCAACCAGCGTATGCGGGTCGTGACGCAGAATCTCGCGGTCCTTGCAAGTTCCTGGCTCGGATTCGTCGGCGTTCACAACGAGGTACGCCGGACGACCGTCCGATTCCTTTGGCATGAACGACCATTTCAGGCCAGTCGGGAAGCCTGCGCCTCCTCGGCCACGCAGACCGGATTCCTTCATTTCCTGAATGATCCAGTCGCGCCCTTTATCGAGCAACCCTTTGGTATTGTCCCACTGACCGCGCTTCTTCGCGCCGTCCAGACCCCAGTCATGCAGACCGTAGATATTGGTGAAGATCCGATCCTGATCCTTCAGCATCTCTTCCCCCTAGTCTTCGCTCTTGGAGGAGGCCACATCACCGGCTTCCACGCGCTTGGAAAATTCAGTTTCGTCCCCGGAAGCGAGGATCCGTGCCTGTTCGATCCAGCCATCTCGTTCGATACGGCCCTTGAACTTCAGACGGCTATCAACCCAGGCGATTTCTTCAGGACCCCAGCTGGCGACTTGATCGAAGTGGAAAAACCCGAGCTCATTCAGCGTCGCTTCCAGCTTCGGACCGACACCCTTGAGCTTTTTCAGATCATCAGGCTTGCCGTCGCGGGCTTCCTTGAGAATTTCGGGTTCTTTTTCAGCAGCGGAGGATGCGGCTGCTTCGGTCTTTGCCGATCCCTTCGCCGGCTTTTCAGCCTTGGGCTCTTCCTTCTTGGGAGTTGGAGCCGCTTTCTTCTCGGCGGGAGCGGCATCAGGAGCTTCAGCGGCTTTCGCCGATTTGGCTGCATGGTCTGCCCTTACCTTGGCGACTGCGTCCTCGGCGGGTGTGGGCACACCGTCAAAATCATTGCCGCCGGCATTGATGGACGCCCCGGCAAAAGCGTGGGAGGCTTTTTCAGAACCGTCAACGACATGTGCTCTCGGCATCTCGCCGACAGTGCCATCTTCAATTTCAGAAAGGCTGGTCTGGCCGCCTTCTGCCATCGCGAACCGGCGTCCGTTTTGCGGGCCCGGCGTGACTGCATTGCCGTCGGAAATATCATCGATCAGCTTGTTGAAGCTGTCCGGGGTCAGGTCCTCATAGGTGTCCTTGAAGATCTGCACCATCGGCGCGTTGACGCACGCTCCAAGGCACTCCACTTCCTCCCAGGAGAACATGCCGTCTTCTGAAATCTCATGCATGTGCTTGGCGATGCGCGACTTGCAGATCTTGATCAGATCTTCCGAACCGCGCAGCTGGCACGGCGTGGTACCACAAACCTGAATATGTGCTTTCTTGCCCACCGGTTGCAGCTGGAACATGGTGTAGAAGGTCGCCACTTCCAGCACGCGGATCTTCGGCATATCAAGCAAATTGGCGATATAACGGATCGCAGGTTCGCTCACCCAGCCGTCATTCTGCTCCTGCGCACGCCACAAAAGCGGAATGACCGCGGAGGCCTGACGGCCAGCCGGATAACGGTCGATCAGCTTCTTCGCCCACGCAAGATTATCCTCGGTGAACTCAAAGCTTTCTGGTTGTTCCGCGGCAAGTCGGCGAACTGCCATGGTGTTATCCCCGTTTTGTCACACAGACCGGAGCCGGACGAGCGGCTGCCAGGGTCGAAAATTTGTGGCAGATCGCCCGCATCAGCGGTCGACCTCACCGAACACGATATCCATGGAACCCAGCACCGCCGAGACATCGGCGAGCAGGTGGCCACGGCAAAGGAAGTCCATGGCCTGAAGGTGAGCATATCCCGGCGCCTTGATCTTGCAGCGATAAGGCTTGTTGGTTCCGTCCGCGACCAGGTAAACGCCGAACTCGCCTTTAGGCGCTTCGACAGCCGCGTAAACTTCACCAGCCGGGACGTGATAGCCCTCGGTGTAAAGTTTGAAGTGGTGGATCAGCGCTTCCATGGATCGCTTCATTTCTCCACGCTTCGGCGGCACGATCTTGCCGTCGACGGAAGAAATCGGCCCCGTTTCCACGGTCAGCTTTTCCAGACACTGCTTCATGATCCGGACTGACTGGCGCATTTCTTCCATGCGGATCAGGTACCGGTCATAACAGTCGCCGTTCTTACCGATCGGAATATCGAAATCCAGTTCGGAGTAACACTCATACGGCTGCGACTTGCGCAGATCCCAGGCTGCACCGGATCCGCGAACCATGACGCCGGAGAAACCCCACGCCCAGGCGTCATCCAGATCTACGACACCAATATCAACGTTACGTTGCTTGAAAATGCGGTTGTCGGTCAGCAGACCTTCAATGTCATCCAGCGTCTGCAGGAACGGATCACAGAAGTCCCAGATGTCATCGAGCAAATCACGTGGCAGATCCTGATGAACCCCGCCCGGGCGAACGAAGGCTGCGTGCATGCGGGCACCACAAGCGCGCTCATAGAACACCATCAGTTCTTCACGGGGCTCGAAGCCCCAAAGCGGCGGTGTTAGAGCACCAACGTCCATGGCCTGGGTCGTCACGTTCAGAAGGTGCGACAGCAAGCGGCCGATCTCGGAGTAAAGCACCCGGATCAACTGCCCGCGCTTCGGCACTTCGATGCCCAGAAGCCGTTCTACGGCAAGAGCGTAGGCATGCTCCTGGTTCATCGGCGCCACGTAGTCGAGGCGATCGAAGTACGGAACGGCCTGCAGATAGGTTTTTTGTTCGATCAGCTTTTCGGTACCACGGTGCAGAAGCCCGATATGCGGGTCCACACGTGTAACCACTTCGCCATCCAGCTCCAGCACGAGACGCAGAACGCCGTGCGCCGCAGGGTGCTGCGGACCGAAGTTGATGTTGAAGTTTCGAACTTGAGCTTCAGCCATCGGGACCAGCCTTAATTCGTCGTTGCTTTTTCATCGCCCGGAAGCACGTAGTCCGTACCTTCCCATGGCGAGAGGAAATCAAAGGACCGCATTTCCTGATTCAGGCGGACCGGTTCATAGACAACACGCTTTTTCTCGTCGTCGTAGCGAACCTCGACGAAACCGGTAACCGGAAAATCCTTGCGCAGCGGATGACCGTCAAATCCGTAGTCGGTCAGGATGCGGCGCAGATCCGGGTGGCCGGAAAACAGAATGCCGTACATGTCATAAGCTTCGCGCTCGAACCATTCCGCACCGGGGAACAGTGGCGTGAGAGAGGCAACCGGAGTGGTCTCATCCGTCATTGTTTTCACGCGAATGCGCTGGTTCTGCACCGGAGACAGGAAGTGATAGACAACGTCGAAACGCTTTTCGCGAGACGGGTAATCAACACCGCAGATATCCGTCAGATTGACGAACTTGCATGAGCTGTTGTCCCGCAAAAAACGGATCACGTCGAGAATATTGGTCGCATTCACGGTCAGCGTCAGCTCACCGTATTCGACCTTCCAGGACTCAAGGGACTCACCCAGGCCAAGCTCAATATGCTCAGCGAGTTCCTTCAAAGTCTCGTCCATCGTGTTCGACCTCACTCCCCAGGAGCCTCAAATCGCGGCGCAGTGCGCCAATTTTTTAAAAATCCGCCGCCTTTTCAGGCGGCAAATTCATTATCTTTCGATCGTACCGGTGCGGCGGATCTTCTTTTGCAGCATCAGAACGCCGTAAAGCAGAGCCTCTGCTGTCGGAGGACAGCCAGGCACGTAGATATCGACCGGAACAACCCGATCGCAACCGCGCACAACCGAGTAGGAATAGTGGTAATAGCCACCGCCATTGGCGCACGATCCCATGGAGATCACATAGCGTGGCTCTGGCATCTGGTCGTAGACCTTGCGCAGGGCCGGAGCCATCTTGTTCGTCAGCGTGCCCGCAACGATCATGACGTCCGACTGACGCGGAGAGGCGCGCGGTGCGAAACCGAAACGCTCGGCATCATAGCGCGGCATGGACATCTGCATCATTTCAACTGCGCAGCAAGCCAGGCCGAATGTCATCCACATCAGCGAGCCTGTACGGGCCCACTGGATAAGATTGTCAGTCGAAGTAACAAGAAAGCCCTTGTCGGCCAGTTCATTGTTCACTTCGAGGAAAAAGGCGTCATCGGCCCCCACCGGATTGCCGGTATTCGGGTCGATAATTCCCTTTGGTTTCGGAGCAACGAGCGGCTCGGTCGTGGTCAATCCCATTCCAGCGCTCCTTTTTTCCATTCGTAGATAAAGCCAACGGTCAGAACGCCGAGGAAGACCATCATGGACCAGAACCCGTACCAACCGAGTTCGCCGAAAACCGTTGCCCATGGGAACAGGAAGGCGACCTCAAGGTCGAAGATAATGAACAGGATCGAAACCAGATAGAAGCGTACGTCGAACTTCATGCGCGCATCGTCGAATGCGTTGAAGCCACACTCGTAGGCCGACAGCTTTTCCGGGTCCGGATTCTTGTAGGCCAGCAAAAACGGTGAAATCAGCAGCGCAAGGCCGATCACCAGCGCAATGCCGATGAACACGACGATCGGGACGTATTCCCGCAAAAGTTCTTCCATTTTTTTCGCGTCCTTGCATATGGAGGCGGATCGGGAGGTGATCCGGAGCCAGGGCTTTGCACCCTATTGCCTTATTTTATCGGCGGGTCGTGCAGAGCCGGTCGGCCAAATGAAACCAACATGCGAGGGCACGCTTATAATACGAGTTGGTGCAACGCAAGACCCCCTACCGGTCAAACTCTTGCCACACTTGACCCAAACTTAGAATGACCCCGTGCAAATCCTGTGTTTCAGCCAGTTTGCTTCAATGCAAATTCTTTGCACATGCTAACGGGAATTATGCCGCACCCTCAAGGGATTTCGTCCTTTTGCGCAGAATCGGCGCGGAAATGCTCGCATAAGCAAAAGTTGAATGATCTGAAGGGGCTGTACGTATTGTTCCCAGGATGAGACAAGGGGTCGCTGTCACCGCGCAGATATGCACAGGGCACACGTATGCACCACGCTTTTCAGCGTTGATGCAGTACATTAAATTTTGGAGAGAAGCGCCTGAGGCGATTGGGAAAACCGTGAGTGGCGCGAGTGACGGGGCTCGAACCCGCGACCTCCGGCGTGACAGGCCGGCACTCTAACCAACTGAGCTACACCCGCACATTCACGGTATATATTTGCCACCTTCAGCAAATCATTTGAGATTTGCAGAGAGTGGCGCGAGTGACGGGGCTCGAACCCGCGACCTCCGGCGTGACAGGCCGGCACTCTAACCAACTGAGCTACACCCGCTCCGCGCGGCGACGTGATGTCGTCGCGAAGTGGCGCTGATGTACGGCGGCTGGATGGCGAAGTCAAGCTCCCTATTGCATTCAAATTGCCGTTTTTTGACAAAGCCGCAGACAACCCGGTTTTTCCACTTGAAAGGTGCCGTTTTTCAGTGTGGATAACTTATTCTTCCGGCAGAAGAATTTTCACAAAAAACGAACGCTCCGGATTTTTCTGTTCAGCACAAATCAATTCCTGCAAACCAGGACAAGCGCCATGTGAATTTCGCTTTTTTCGACGGGCTCGAAAATCATTCCGCCGGCACCAGACGGCTTTCCCTCAGCTGCCCTTCCCGTGCGAGGATCGGAACCGCCACAGTCGCGAAAAGCGAATTGATCTCCTTCAGGCTTCTGACGACTTCCATATGGGCATTGCTCGACTCAATGCTCTCAGGCGTTCGCGACTTCAACCGGTCGAGATGCCTGTCGTGGCATTCCTTTTCCAGTAGACGCATCCTGTCTTTTTCTGCAATCAGCTCCCGCGCTGAAGCAACATCACTTGATACAAGCACATTTAACGCCAGCTGCATGTTCGCCAACACACGGTCATGCATGCTTTCCAGTTCCCTCTGCCCCTCTCTGGAGAAACTGATCTTGTTTTCCCGCAGTTCCCGAGCCCGTTCCAGAAGGTTTTTCGACACAAGATCGCCGGCACGTTCCAGGTTGATCGCAAAACTCGCCAGTTCCAGGCTTCGCTCAGCTTCCTCGGACGTCAGCTCCCCTCGGTTCAACTCGGCTATGTAAAGCTTGACCTCCGAGTGGATGGTATTGACGCTTGCATCCATTTGCTGGAGGCGCTGAATGTCTTCAAAGCTCCCGCTTTCCAACATCATCATGACGGGTCTCGTCATGATCTCCACCTCTTCACCCATGCGAAGCAGCTCGCGAGTGGCGCTTGCGAGCGCGAGCCGGGGCACATGCACAACCCTCTGATCCAGCGCGCTCTTGGGAGGCATTTGCTCCCCCTCTCCTGCGGCTGATCTATCGGGCATGATCGCTTCGACAAGTCTCGCCATCGGTCCTACAAGCGGCAGGCAAACGAGCACCAGGGCCAGATTGAATATGATGTGAACCGAAACCAGTTGCTGTGCCGGCACATTACCCAGCCTCTCAAACGGCAACTGGACCGAAGTCACCAGCAAGAGGGCCACAAGGGCGCCTGAGGTCCTGAATATGAAGTTCCCGAGTGGGAGAAGCCTGGCTTTGTGCTCCATCCCGCGAGTCAACCACAGCGCAACGGCTCCTGCTCCGACATTGGCACCGAGCACAAGGGGGACAGCGGCCTCAAGCGGAAGGCCTGCCTTTTGCACAAACGCGGCTATCATCAGAACCGCAGCAACACTTGAATGGATAAGGAAAGCCAGCAGGGCACCAACAGCAAGAGCCGTAGGCGCATCCGCAGCCAGATAGGACGCAATCTGAGGCATGAACTGCGCCTCTTTCAGCGGCACCGTCGATTCCCCGATCATCTGGAGCGAGATCAGGACAAGCGCAATTCCGATCAGAATGCGTCCGGCCTGCTTTACAGTTCGGTTTTCCACCTTCAGGAACAGCCAGGCCCCAACCGCCAGCAACAGCGGCACCAGCCAGCTCAGATCAAAGACCAGGAACTGGACAACAAGCGAAGATCCGAGATCCGCCCCGAGCAGAACCGCCAGTCCCGCTGCAGTGGTGAGAATGCCGGATGTGGCAAAACCCGCCGCCAACACGGCGACAGCAGTCGCGCTTTGTAGAAGGATGGCAACCACCACTCCCGAAATGGCGCCCGTCACACGACCCGATGCAGCCTTGCTGATCGTACGCCGCAATACGGGGCCTGACGCCCTCTCAAATCCGGTCCGCACCATACGGACCGCGTAGAGGAGCAGCATCACCGCACCAAGCATCTTGATCAAAATAAGAATCGCCATTTCGGATAAACTTCTATTTCTTCGCTGTTTTTTATTTAGCCGGTGAAACTTATAAACAGCAAAGAGGCTCAAAAACAAGAAAAAAGACGCACTCAGTGCATGACAACAAATTGACGCACCGATTTCCACGCCAGGCGGCCCAGGCGGGTGCACACAAAGTCAGGTTGGATTGTGGTCTGAAGTTAACTGCACAAATGACAGTCAAATGAGGTCATCGCAGCTCGATGGGCCAAACTTTGCCCGGAACGTTCAAGAAACCAAAAAAGGAAAACAGCCGCGCAGAGTTCTAACCACAGCCTGAAAAGGCCGTGTAAGCGCAGACAATTGATTTGAAGAGAGAATGGTGGGCGATGAGAGACTCGAACTCCCGACATCTTCGGTGTAAACGAAGCGCTCTACCAACTGAGCTAATCGCCCTCAACGAGGTGAGACGCCTTTTAGGAGGTCCCATTCGGCTTGGCAAGAGCAAATTCAAAGAAATTAGTTTCTCTTCAATCCGCCTGTGGATGACGGATCACAATCAAGTAGTGCCAAACGCCAAAATCCGCCAATGCACTGTGCCGACACGGGGTTTTGAACAGCATCTGATAGTTGGGGATCATTTTCTGAAGGAAGACTTCCGGACTTCAGGTGCGCAGCTTGTTTCCCGAGCCTGAATCGATCTCGAAGTCTGAATAATCAACCGCTGCAAGAATATCCGACATGTGCCACCGCACGTCACAGTTTCCCAGTCTCTACGGTTTCCGGTCAGACCGACGTGTCCTGGCAACGAAGGTCGAACGCCCCCCTCCCATCCTTGGATCTGTCTGAGCGAATTTTTCACGCTGCAGTGGTCCCGGCAAAGAAAATGCGCCACGAGCCTCTGCTGCTGATGACAGGCTCATCACTATATATCTGGGGTAGGTTATATGGTCGAACAAAGAGCGTGCGGTATCGACCAGCAATGAACAGTCGCTCGAAAGCTGCTTTGACACGTCCCCCGCTTCTTCCGCGCAATCTGGAGGGATCGAGTTCAATTGCGCGGTCGAATCTCTCCGAGCTGCTTCAATCGGGCGCAAAGCAGTTTTCACGGGCCCTGAAGTGTGGCCCTCAGGGGAAGCGTTCACCGACAATTCGAAACGTTTCCGGCCCTGCCCCATAACAAGCGACGAACCGGTGCAGTTGTGCAGGCTGGTTCACTCGAAGCCATGACTGAATTTTCATCTCTGAAAACTGAGACTATAGGACTTACCAAAACGAAAAACCCCGTGCCGGATAACCCAGGCACGGGGTAATTCAAGACAAACAGTCTATGAACGATTAGCCGTTCACTGCGTCCTTCAGGCCTTTACCAGCCTTGAACTTCGGCGTCTTAGAAGCCGGGATCTGGATCGTTTCGCCAGTCCGCGGGTTACGGCCTTCGGTTGCTGCACGCTCGGAAACCGTGAAGTTACCAAAACCGATGATGCGGACTTCGTCGCCGCCTTTCAGCGTCTGAGTGACTGCATCAAAAGTTGCGTCAACTGCTTCGCCTGCCTGCGCCTTTGTCAGGCCGGTCTTTTCTGCAACAGCTGCGATCAGATCGTTCTTATTCATAGCAGATACCTTTCTAAGAAACGGCAGAGTGCCGACGATTCCTGTCAGCGCCGTTAGCGCGAAATTCGGGCGAAATGAATCGAAACGCAAGTGGTTTTTTCGCAGAAAACAGCCATTTTGCCCGATTATTCAAAGGAAAAGCCCCGGTTGACCCGGGGCTTGCCATTTTGTGCACTGCAATTTGGCCTTTAGTGAGCCAAAACGCCGGACTTGTCCTTTTCCGACTCACCCGCTTTTGCAGCGGCTTCGGCAGCACTTTCATCCCATTCGATGGGTTCCGGAAGACGGACGAGTGCGTTCTTTAACACCTCTTCCATGCCGGAAACCGGGATGATTTCAAGCGAGTTTTTGACCGAGTCCGGAATGTCAGCCAGGTCTTTGGCATTGTCTTCCGGGATCATGACCAACTTGATTCCACCACGCAAAGCGGCCAGCAGTTTTTCCTTCAAACCACCGATCGGCAGGACGCGACCACGCAGGGTGATTTCACCCGTCATGGCCACATCACGCCGAACCGGAATTCCGGTCATGGTCGAGATAACGGCCGTTGCCATGGCGATACCGGCGGACGGGCCATCCTTGGGGGTTGCCCCTTCAGGAACATGCACGTGGATATCAGTCTTGTCGAACTTGGGCGGCTCGATACCGAAATCGACGGAACGAGAGCGAACGTAGGAAGCAGCCGCGGAAATCGACTCCTTCATGACGTCCTTCAGGTTACCGGTAACGGTCATCTTGCCCTTGCCTGGCATCATCACGCCTTCGATGGTCAGCAACTCGCCGCCAACTTCGGTCCATGCCAGTCCGGTTACGACACCAACCTGATCTTCAAGTTCAGCTTCGCCATAGCGGTACCGCGGCACACCGAGATAGTCTTCAACCACCTCCAGTGTCACCGTGATGCTTTCCTTGTCGCTCATCAGAATCTCCTTGACTGCCTTACGGGCCAAGGTCGCCATTTCGCGTTCAAGGTTACGCACACCGGCTTCGCGGGTGTACCGGCGAACAACGAATTGAAGCGCGTCGTCTTCAATCTTGAACTCACCATCGCGCAGTCCGTGATCCTTCTCCGCTTTCGGAATGAGGTGACGGCGGCAGATTTCCACCTTTTCCTCTTCCGTGTAGCCAGCAATCCGAATGATTTCCATGCGGTCCATCAGAGGGCCTGGAATATTCAGCGTGTTGGCCGTCGTCACGAACATCACATCCGAAAGGTCGTATTCGACCTCAAGATAGTGATCCATGAAGGACGAGTTCTGTTCCGGATCGAGCACCTCAAGCAGTGCAGAAGACGGATCACCGCGGAAATCCATGCCCATCTTGTCGATTTCGTCGAGCAGGAAGAGCGGGTTGGACTTCTTGGCTTTCTTCATCGACTGAATGACCTTGCCGGGCATCGAGCCAATGTAAGTGCGGCGGTGGCCGCGGATTTCTGCTTCATCGCGCACGCCGCCAAGCGACATACGGACAAACTCGCGTCCGGTTGCTTTCGCAATGGATTTACCGAGCGACGTCTTACCAACGCCTGGAGGCCCAACGAGACAGAGAATCGGACCGCGCAGCTTGTTCGCCCGGCTTTGCACCGCCAGATACTCGACAATGCGTTCCTTGACCTTGTCGAGACCGTAGTGGTCGGTGTCGAGAACCTTCTCGGCAAACGCCAGGTCATGCTTGACCTTGGACTTCTTGCTCCACGGAATACCGATCAGCCAATCGAGGTAGTTGCGAACAACCGTTGCTTCCGCGGACATCGGGCTCATCTGCTTGAGCTTCTTGATTTCCGCAGCCGCACGTTCGCGTGCTTCCTTGGTCAGCTTGGTCTTCTTGATCTTCTCTTCCAACTCCGCGATTTCATCACGGCCGTCTTCGCTGTCGCCAAGCTCCTTCTGAATGGCCTTCATCTGCTCATTCAGATAGTACTCGCGCTGCGTCTTCTCCATCTGCCGCTTGACGCGGGAACGGATACGCTTTTCGACCTGCAGAACGGAGATCTCGCTCTCCATCATGCCGAGAACACGTTCCAGACGCTCAGCAACGGAGACAACGCCGAGGATCTCCTGCTTTTCAGGGATCTTGATCGCAAGGTGAGACGCAATTGTGTCTGCCAGCTTCGAATAGTCGTCGATCTGGTTGACCGCGCCGAGTACCTCCGGCGACACTTTCTTGTTCAGTTTCACATAGTTCTCGAATTCCGAGACTACGGAACGCGCCAATGCTTCCACTTCGATGTTTTCGCCGTCCCGCTCTGGCAGAACGGTTGCGGACGCCTCGAAATAGTCGCTGCGGTCGGTGTATTCGCCAATCTGCGCACGAGCGCCACCTTCCACCAGCACCTTGACGGTGTTGTCTGGCAGTTTCAGCAGCTGCAAAACAGTGGCAAGCGTACCGACATTGTAAATCTGGTCCGGATTAGGATCGTCATCGGCCGCATTCACCTGGGTCGCCAGAAGAATGTGCTTGTCAGTGGTCATGACCTCTTCCAGCGCCTTGATTGATTTTTCACGGCCGACAAACAGCGGCACAATCATGTGCGGGAAGACAACAATGTCGCGCAGGGGCAATACGGGGTAAACAGCGGTGCCGTCAGGCTCGGTGGCGCGGATTTCTGCGTCGCTCATTTTTTATCCTTTCTCAGCGTGCTCTGGCCCCACTCAGCAAAAGGCAGCCAAAACACTGGAAAACGGCTTTCGGGTCGACATCCCGACAGGCCTAACCGCAGCACCCCAACTGGGCGCGCCAACGGTTCGCACGAGCCGTTCTTTAGCCCTATTAGGTGGACACCTGACCAGCCGGTGTCAAGGCGGGGCTGCGTTGCAAATGGGTCTTGTCTGTTGACGACTCACACCACCGGTGGAAAACGCACACCGTCCCGGCGAAAATGCGCTAAAAAAACAAAATGCCGCTCAGTTTGAGCGGCATTGTTTTCCTTGCATATCAACAGGTCTGAGAACCTCAGGCGCTGGTTGCGGAAGTCTCTTCCCGATCCTCGTAAATGTAAAGCGGACGCGCCTCGCCTTTCACGACTTCTGGCGAGATCACAACTTCCTTCACACCTTTGAGACCCGGCAATTCGTACATCGTATCCAGGAGGATCGATTCCAGAATGGACCGAAGTCCACGGGCACCGGTCTTGCGCTCGATTGCCTTGCGGGCAATTGCCTTCAGTGCCTCGTCGTGGAACGCCAATTCCACCTGCTCCATCTCGAACAGGCGCTGATACTGCTTGACGAGCGCGTTCTTCGGCTCCGTCAGGATCGTTACCAGGGCGTCCTCATCGAGATCCTCGAGCGTTGCGATAACCGGCAAACGACCGACAAATTCCGGAATCAGACCGAATTTCAGCAGGTCTTCCGGCTCAAGCTCGGAAAACAGCTCGCCGATGCGGCGATCTTCAGGTGCATGCACCTGAGCCTGGAAGCCGATGGAAGTCTGTGTACCGCGATCGGAGATGATCTTGTCGAGACCGGCAAATGCACCACCACAGATGAACAGGATGTTCGTGGTATCCACCTGCAGGAATTCCTGCTGGGGATGCTTGCGGCCACCCTGTGGCGGAACGGACGCAACCGTGCCTTCCATGATCTTCAGCAGGGCTTGCTGCACACCTTCACCGGAAACATCGCGCGTGATCGACGGGTTGTCGGCCTTGCGGCTGATCTTGTCGACCTCATCGATGTACACGATGCCGCGCTGTGCGCGCTCCACGTTATAGTCGGCAGACTGGAGCAGCTTGAGGATGATGTTCTCGACATCTTCACCAACGTAACCTGCTTCTGTCAGCGTCGTGGCATCGGCCATCGTGAACGGCACATCCAGAATACGGGCAAGGGTTTGCGCCAGAAGCGTCTTGCCGCAACCGGTCGGGCCGACCAGCAGAATATTGGACTTTGCCAGTTCCACATCGTTGTTCTTCGATGCGTGGTTGAGGCGTTTGTAGTGGTTGTGAACGGCGACCGACAGAACTTTCTTCGCGCTGCCCTGGCCAATGACATAGTCATCCAGAACGTCGCGAATTTCCTGAGGGGTCGGGATTCCGTCCCGTGACTTCACCAGCGAGGATTTGTTTTCCTCACGGATGATATCCATGCACAGCTCGACACATTCATCGCAAATGAAAACAGTCGGGCCGGCGATCAGCTTGCGAACTTCGTGCTGGCTCTTGCCGCAGAAGGAGCAGTAAAGCGTATTCTTGGAATCGCTGCCGCTGGCCTTGGTCATGTAGTCAACCTCGCGTTAGTGGGGAGTATCTCCCCTTATCTGCCCGGTTGCGGCCAAATTATGGCCTAACCGGTTTTGAAGGGGCGCCTCACGTACGCCTCTTCCAAGAGTGATGTCATCATGCTTCGCCGGTAAAAATCAATATAGGTTTAAAGCGAAGATGAAAACCCGGCTTCGTTCCGGGATTTTCCGGCCTTATTCATGGAATTTCAATCCATGCTTAAGGCCGGGTTAGTCCGATCAGTCGTCACTCTCGCCGCCAAGGGTCGAGCGATCGGTGATCACATTGTCTACGATACCGAATTCCTTAGCCTTTTCAGCAGTCATGAAGTTATCGCGCTCAAGCGCTTCTTCAACCTGATCGAGGCTTTGACCGGTGTGTTTCACGTAGATTTCATTGAGCCTGCGCTTCATCGCCAGGATTTCCTGTGCATGAAGCATGATATCGGCCGCCTGACCACGGAACCCGCCGGACGGTTGGTGAACCATCACACGCGCATTCGGAAGGATGAATCGCATATCCTTTTCACCGGCAGCCAGCAAGAGCGAGCCCATGGACGCGGCCTGACCGATACACAAGGTGGACACAGCAGGACGAATGAACTGCATTGTGTCGTAGATCGCAAGACCGGAGGTAACAAGACCACCCGGAGAGTTGATATAGATTGCGATTTCCTTGGACGGGTTTTCCGCTTCCAGGTAGAGCAACTGAGCGCTCACCAAGGTTGCCATGTGATCCTCAACCGGACCGGTGAGGAAGATGATGCGCTCCTTCAGCAAGCGCGAGTAGATATCGAAGGCCCGCTCGCCCCGGTTCGTCTGCTCGACGACCATCGGCACGAGAGTGTTCATGTAGATATCGACAGGATCCTTCATACCTCATCCATATGCTTGAGATGATGCCCGGAGAAGCCCGGGCAATACACAGACCCTTGAAGCGCATCGATCAGGGGCCTGACTCGAAAAAAGCGACATCCCGTATATATGAGATGTCGCTCCATTCGCAAAGTCATGACAGATGCGGCGTGAAGGCAAGGTTAAAGTTCACTCCGCACCTGGGGATTTTTTGGAAAACGCTTATGCGTCTTCCTCATCTTCAGCGACCAGCTTTTCCAGCTCTTCCTTGGTCACGGTCTTGTCAGAGACCTTTGCAAGTTCGAGCATGAAGTCGACAACTTTTTCTTCGTAGATCGGCGCACGAAGGGAAGCGAGAGCCTGCTGGTTGTTCTTGTAGAATTCGAACACCTGCTGCTCCTGCCCCGGGAACTGGCGAACGCGGTCGTAAAGAGCACGCTGCAGTTCTTCGTCGGTAACCTGGATTTCGTTCTTCTCGCCGATTTCAGAAAGAACCAAGCCGAGGCGAACACGGCGCTCGGCGATCTTGCGGTATTCCGCTTTCGCCTCGTCTTCCGTGGTGTCTTCGTCTTCGAAGGTTTTCTCGTTGCGCTTCATGTCCTCTTCGACCTGACGCCAGACAACGTCGAACTCGGAGTTCAGAAGTTTTTCCGGCAGTTCGAAGGAATAGTGCTCGTCGAGCTTGTCAAGCAGCTGACGCTTCACACGCTGACGGGTCATCGCACCAAACTGGCTTTCGATCTGACCGCGAACGATTTCCTTCAGCTTGTCGAGAGACTCAAGGCCGAGGCCTTTCGCGAATTCATCGTCGATCGTAGCTTCGCCCGGAGCAGCAACTTCCTTGACTTCGACATCGAAGGTCGCGGCTTTGCCCGCCAGGTGAGCGGCCGGATAGTCTTCCGGGAAGGTCACTTCAACGACCTTCTTGTCACCAGCCTTGGAACCGATCAGCTGATCTTCGAAGCCCGGGATGAACTGGCCGGAACCGAGAACCAGCTGGCCGTTCTCGTCAGCACCGCCTTCGAACGGCTCACCGTCGATCTTGCCGAGGTAAGACATGGTGACGCGGTCGCCGTCTTCAGCAGCACCGTCCTTGGTGTCGAACGGAGTGTTGTTCTTGGCGATGTCGGCAACCTGGGTGTCGACTTCTTCATCAGCGATCTCAACGACCGGACGCTCGATTTCAATGCCAGCGAAATCGACGATCTCGAATTCAGGCAAAACGTCATAGGTCATTTTGAAGGAAAGATCGGCATCGCCAGCCATGATCTTTTCTGCTTCGTCTTCCGGCAGATCAATTTCCGGTGTCAGAGCCGGGCGCTCGGAGCGCTCTTCAACGGCTTTCTGGGTCGTTTCCTGGATGGTGTTCGACAGGATCTCGGCCATTGCCTGGCGGCCGTACATCTTTTTCAGGTGCGCGACCGGCACTTTGCCCGGACGAAAGCCCTTGATGTTGGCCTTGCCTTTCAGGTCGGCCATGTAATCTTCGAGCTTGGCAGCGAGATCGCCAGCCGGAATGTCGATTTTGAGCTCTCGCTTGAGGCCCTCGGCGAGGGTTTCAGTTACCTGCATGGGTTTTGCATCCTCGATCCGCAGCGGCAATCCGCCCCGGAGGTTCTGTTTTTAAAATCCCGTGTGCCGCACCGCCCGCACTCTCCTTTTTACGAGAGCGTTCAAATAGCAATGCATCGTCTCAGATAGAGTCCGAGACGCACGATGGGAGCGCGATAAAGCTTGGACCCGAAAGTGTCAAGGGGAGACGCCGGATTTGAGACGGTATAGACACCAGAAAACGCGTTGCACGTCTGTGAACCGGCACCGCGTCTGTACTGTCAAAAACAACGAATAAGATCTTGGATCATGTTTGATCCGTCCATTTACTGAAAAAATTACGTGACAAATGGAGTTTTAGACCTTCGCTTTCACTCCTTGATCTTCTTTCAATACATCGTTTTCCCGTACTCATCTTCAAGTTCTTCATCGATTCTGCGCATCTCACCCGCGGTATTCGGCGCACCTGTCGTTTGATCCAGAATTATCTTTGAAAGCGACGGCATTTCATCGCGATCCTGAAACTGGTCCGGATTCCACAATTGGGAGCGCCGAAACGCTTTGGCGCAATGCATGAAGACTTCGGTCACCTTCACGATGATCGCAAGTTTGGGAACCCGGCCTTTCACGCTCATTTTTTCAAGAATTTCAGGATCGTTGGTCAGAAAAGCCCTCCCGTTTACACGTAACGTGTCATCAAACCCCGGAACGATGAACAATAGTCCGACACTTGGGTTGGCAAGAATGTTAACCAGCGAATCCAGCCTGTAGTTGCCTGGCCTGTCAGGTATCGCCAACGTGCTCTGATCAAGAATACTGACAAAGCCAGCAGGATCACCACGAGGACTGACATCTGCATTCGAATCCAGGTCTTGCGTACCAATGCAGACAAACGGTGACCGCGTGATGAAGTTCTGCGCGTGCTGGTCGAGCACCGTTAGACATTTCTGGGCAGCAAGAGAATTTACAGCAGGAAACAAACTTCTAAGCGCCTGTTCGTCAGATATGACGAAGTCCGGATTTGGCTCGAACTCTTCCATGAATTTCTCCCCTCAAACCATTCTCAAGCAATCTGTTCGTCAGAAACTCCTGACGACTATTTCTGCCATCTGCTTCTTCAGCCTGAAATGAAGGTACCGCCAAGCACGGTCATTCATATTTCTCGCTTCGCCCATACAGATGCAAAAAGAAACATGAGGTACGCTCCTCAAAATTTACACATCTGTCAACTTCCGAAGCATTGAACGCCGAAACAAGCTGCTCGAACAAGGAAGTTGTGAACACGGAGGTCAAACACACAGCGACAGGAAACGCATTCGCGTCGAACGGGGAGATTTATCGCAACGCGAGCACACGGGACATTCTGATAAAGGGAGAACGCTCTCAACTACCGAGGATCAATAGTGGAGCCAATAATGGTGCGGATGGAGGGACTTGAACCCCCACGCCTTGCGGCACCAGAACCTAAATCTGGCGTGTCTACCAATTTCACCACATCCGCAACGCTGGAGCTTGGGCGCCCCGCGTTTGAAGCGGGGCCTCTATAGCACCACAGATTTTCCCGTCAAAGGAAAAAGGTGAGCTCAGCCTCCTTCCCCACCCTGTTTGTCCACAAGCGAGGCAATAACGGGTTTGAGAGCTGGAGCAAGATCTTCTGCCGTCAGCCCCGGGCCGACGCCTTTCCCAGCCTCGCCATGCAGCCAGACCGCCTGACAAGCGGCCTCAAATCCCGGGACATTTTGCGCCAGCAACCCAACTGCAATTCCTGCAAGAACATCCCCGGAACCGGCGGTTGCCAACCAGGGTGGTGCGTTCGAATTGATAGCCGCCCTCCCGTCGGGAGCCGCGATAACCGTGTCTGCCCCCTTCAGGATAACAATTGCGCCAGATCTTTCCGCCGCCTTGCGTACCCGGTCGAGTTTTCCGCCGCCAAGATCGGGAAAGACTCGCCGAAACTCACCTTCATGAGGTGTCAGGATGACCGTGCCACCGGCAAACCTGATGATATCGAACAGACTGCCCGGATCGTCCGCAATGCTTGTCAGCGCATCCGCATCGAGCACAGCAGTCCGTCCATGCTCCAGTATGGTCCTGACAACTTCGCGAGTCTGTGGACCAACGCCGAATCCCGGCCCGATCAATGTGGCATTCAACCGGCCATCGGCAAGAAAGTTTGAGACGGCTTCGACACCTGCAACCTTCTTGAGCATCACCGCCGTCAGGTGACAGGCATTGACCATCAATGCGTCCGGCGGCGACGCCAGTGTCACCAATCCGGCCCCTGCGCGAAGCGCTGCGCCCGCCGAAAGCCTGGCTGCACCGGTCGCACTGACAGGACCGCCGAAAACCACCGCATGTCCTCTGTTGTATTTGTGCTCCATTGGATGCAGCACCGGCCAGTCTGACAACCAGACAGCCGGCATATTTTCGAACAAGGCGGGTTCGATCTGATCAAGCACGCCCGGCCCGATGCCGATGTCGGCAACTGTAATTGAACCACAAAGTTCCCTGCCCGGATAAAGCAGATGACCGGGCTTTTTCCGAAAGAAGGTAACCGTCGCGAGCGACTTGATCGCCTCACCTAATATCTCGCCATTGTCGCCATGAATTCCGGAAGGAAGATCAACGGCAACGACCGGCACATTCACTCGGTTAATTTCCCGAACGACCTGTGCAACGGTTCCAGACAAAGGGCGATCCAAACCTGCTCCGAACAAGGCGTCAATGACGAGGTCGGACGCTTCAAGGTCACCCAGAAAGCCGCGCGCGACTTGATCGCCCTCGCAAATCGCCTCGTGGGGCAAACACATGCGCTCGAATGCGATGAGAGCATCCCCCTTGAGGGAACCCGGATCCTTTAGCAGGCGAACACGGACCTTATACCCCAACGCCGCGAGGCAGCGTGCAGCAATGAAGCCGTCTCCTCCATTGTTTCCCGGACCGCAGACAATCAGAATTTCGCCCTCTGAAGGTGCGTTTTCCGCAGCTGCTCGTGCCACCGCCTGCCCCGCCCGCTCCATCAAATCTATTCCCGGAACGCCTCCTTCAATCGTCAAACGATCCGCCCGCCCCATTTCTTCGGACGTCAACAACATGGATGCGGATTGAGTTGAAACGGACATCATTCGAGACAGGCCTCCATTACGATGAGCGGCACGTTGCATGCGATGTGCAACTTTGTCGAGCTTCGCACCCGTGATGACTTAAACATCACAATTTGAGCTCATTTATTAGGCAATTTGCACACAAAATATGCAATGTTTTCGCATCGCAAAAATCGAAAGGGATGGCTCCAGAGGAAACTTGCCACTTTTTTTGGCGGATTTCTCCAACTTGCAAAAAAACACGAGCCCGCAATCCAGATTGGCACGCATCGTGCTAACAGGATTGCAACGGTCCCTGCCGGGTGACTTTTCTGCTTGCCCGGGCCTTCCGACATTTAAGAGCCAGCCGAGACTTCCGGCCTGAAATTGTGGAGAGAGAAACAAGGTGATGAAAAAGATCGAAGCGATCATCAAACCCTTCAAACTGGACGAGGTGAAGGAAGCTCTGCAAGAAGTCGGTCTTCAGGGTATCACTGTCACAGAAGCGAAAGGCTTCGGCCGTCAAAAGGGCCACACCGAGCTTTATCGCGGTGCGGAATACGTCGTCGACTTTCTGCCCAAGGTAAAGGTCGAAATCGTTCTTGGAGACGACATGGTCGAAAAGGCCGTTGAAGCTATCCGCTCCGCCGCTCAGACCGGCCGGATCGGCGACGGCAAGATATTCGTTTCCAATATCGAGGAAGCTGTCCGTATACGTACCGGCGAATCCGGTATCGACGCCATCTAATCAGCAATTCCGGCATCCGCCGGCACTCCGAATTCCAGTCCACGAACCAGAGCAACCCAAGATCCTCTGCCGGACCGGAACAAAACCCAACCGTTCAAACGAAAAACTAAAGGGATGGACATAATGACCACCGCTGCTGACGTCCTGAAGGAAATTCAGGAAAAGGACGTTAAATTCGTCGACCTGCGCTTTACCGACCCGAAAGGTAAAATGCAGCACGTCACCATGGACGTTGCGCTTGTCGATGAAGACATGTTTGCAGAAGGCGTTGCCTTCGATGGCTCCTCCATCGCCGGCTGGAAGGCCATCAACGAATCCGACATGATGCTGATCCTGGACCCGGAAACAGCTCACATGGATCCGTTCTTTGCTCAGTCCACAATGTCGATCTTCTGTGACATTGTCGACCCGGTCACCGGCGAAGGCTACAATCGCGACCCGCGCATGACCGCAAAGAAGGCTGAAGCCTACGTCAAGTCCGGCGGATTCGGTGACACCGTTTTCGTTGGCCCTGAAGCTGAATTCTTCATGTTCGACGACGTTCGCTTCAACGCTGACCCTTACAACACCGGCTTCATCCTGGACAGCTCCGAACTGCCGTCCAACATGGGTTCTGAGTACGAAACCGGCAACCTCGGCCACCGTCCGCGCACCAAGGGCGGCTACTTCCCGGTACCGCCGGTCGACAGCGCTCAGGACATTCGCTCCGAAATGCTGTCCGTTATGGCTGAAATGGGCGTTCCGACCGAAAAGCACCACCACGAAGTGGCAGCTGCCCAGCACGAACTCGGCATGAAGTTCGACCACCTGACCCGCTGCGCAGACAACATGCAGGTCTACAAGTACGTCGTTCACCAGGTCGCACACGCTTATGGCAAGACCTCGACCTTCATGCCGAAGCCGGTCTTCGGCGACAACGGCACGGGCATGCACTGCCACCTGTCCATCTGGAACAACGGCGAGCCGACCTTTGCCGGTAACCAGTATGCTGACCTTTCGGAAAGCTGCCTGTATTTCATCGGCGGTATCCTGAAGCACGCCAAGGCCCTGAACGCCTTCACCAACCCGTCCACCAACTCTTACAAGCGTCTGGTGCCGGGTTACGAAGCTCCGGTTCTGCTGGCTTATTCCTCACGTAACCGCTCCGCATCCTGCCGTATTCCGTTCTCGTCCAACCCGAAGGCGAAACGCGTTGAAGTCCGCTTCCCGGATCCGACAGCAAACCCGTATCTCTGCTTCTCCGCTCTGCTGATGGCTGGCCTTGACGGCATCAAGAACAAGATCCACCCGGGCGACGCAATGGACAAGAACCTCTACGATCTGCCCGCGGAAGAGCTGGCTGAGATCCCGACGGTTTGCGGCTCCCTGCGTGAAGCTCTGGAAGCTGTCGATGCCGACCGTGAGTTCCTGAAAGCCGGCGGCGTCTTCGATGACGACCAGATCGACGCATACATCGAACTGAAGATGGAAGAAGTCGAGCGTTTCGAAATGACCCCGCATCCGGTCGAATTCGACATGTACTACTCCGTCTAAGAGGTCTCCTCTTTCGGAAACGGAAAACCCCGGCTCTTCAGCCGGGGTTTTTTGTTGTCCGATCAAGACGACGATGCTGGTCAGATCAAGCGCTTGCTCAAGCCTCGTTGACTGTGCACCAATCTGCCAGAGAAGGCCTCTTGCTGCGCCCCCTGCCCCGCATCGCAGGTGAAGCGATCATTGAATTCAACACTGCCTCCTGGGTCGTTTCCGCGGCAGCCCTGAACAGAAGATCAATCTTATCCTCCGCAACTATATCGCGCACGACAACATCACACTCTTCGAAATGCATGATCCGCTGGGCAGTGGAAAATGCCAGGGCAATGTCACCGCTGCCATTGCCGTAGAAGGCACCGAGGCGAGCCAGACCTGCCCCGGCACGTTTTGCTATCCGCTTTAACTGGCGGCTCTCCAGAGGCGCATCCGTTGCAAGAACAATAATCACGGAGCCTCGCTCTTCGCTCTGCTTGACGTCCTTGGGATGGGGCATACGTCCGTCGGGCAGAACGAGATCTCCAGGCCTCCCGAAATTGGCCAGAACAAGCGCGCCGAGTGTGTACTGACGTTCCGCTAGATCAAACACGCGTGACGCCGACCCGATGCCGCCTTTGAAACCGAAGGCACTCATTCCGGTTCCAGCGCCCACACTGCCCTGTTCAAAATCTTCAGAAGCAGCTTCTACGGCAGCATCGGCATCTGCCTCGGTCAGGGCCATGGCCTGAATATCACTGAGATATCCATCATTACATTCCATCACCAGTGGATTGACTGTTCCGGTCGACCGTCCGATTTCAGAGTTTTCTGCGATTGCTCTGCGGATCAGAAAATTGACACCCGTACCGACACCGAACGTGTTGGTCAGCAAGATGGGCGTCTCCAGTGAGCCGAGCTCGTCTACCTGTACCAGCCCCGCGCTCTTGCCGAACCCGTTGATGATCTCGACAGCGGCGGGAAGTTTTTCGCGAAAGATGTTGCCCTGATGAGGCAGAACGGCGGTGAACCCGGTTCTTTGCTCGCCATCAATCAGGGTGAAGTGCCCAACAGTGACACCTGAAACATCTGTAATTCGGTTACTTGGACCAACAGGCATGGAACCGCAGGTAAGCCCGAGCGAACGGGATGGGGAAACGAGTTCTGAGGACATATAACACCAGAAAAAGATATCAATCGGCTGCATTGATAAAGAATTCGGTCCGTCTCTCAAAACGAAAAAGCCTCCCGAAGGAGGCCATTCGCGGTTCTGAACAAGTTGACCTTAATGGCAAACCTGCCGATAGCCGACGACAATGTACTGGCGATAGTAAGGGCTCCAGCGCTGGATCGGCTTGTTGTAGCAGCGAACCGGCGCGTAATAGCGTGGCTGGGCCTGAGACGCGATGATCGCACCGGCAGCCAGACCGATGATGGCACCTGCTGCAACGGCACCTGCCCGGTTTTTGGCTTCAGCTTCACCGGGTGTCATCGTGACGGCTGCGGTTGCCACGGTTGCTAAAGTAACGGCTGCGATTGCGAACTTGCGAAACATGACGGTCCTCTCTGCTTTCTAAAGCGGCGTTTCCATCGCCGGTAAGAAGATCCTGGACTTTGTAAGCATCAAAAGCTGTGATTGCCGTCACGTCAGCTCGTGCTAGGCTGTTTCTGACGCATAAACCGAAAAAAATGTTGCACAAATCACATTTTCAATGGAGCAACCCATGTGGGCAATACTTGCTGTTTCCATCCAATTACTGAATGGCCCGAACGTCTGGCCTGTTGCAGATGAAGGAACATTTGAAAACGAGGCAGATTGTCAGGCCGCACTAGACGAAGCCGTGCCGCGAACACTTTCCGAGGACATGCGTGTCGCCTGGGAACAGGGTGAGCTGAAATTTGTCTGCCTGAAAGTTCGAGGCGCTGGAACAACCGGTTAAAGGCGTTTTCTTCAGGGCCCCAGATTCGGATCTCTCCAAATCTCCTCCGAACACTGCCGGAGCTTTCCAAGTCTCAACAAAAAGGTGCAACACATGATTCAAGGAGCCATGATCGTCTGGTTTGTTCTCACAGCTGCCAGCCTTGCATTCGTTGTCTGGGATTCCATTTTCAACGGCGTCACCAGTTGGGTGCAAAAACTCGCATGGGTCCTGGTGGTCGCCTATACTGGACCATTCGGGTGCTTTCTTTACCTGATGACGTGCCGCAGCCCCTTCCCCGGAGGACATGACGCCTTCACCAAAAAGACATGGAAGCAGGCGGTGAACAGCGAAATGCACTGTCTGGCTGGTGATGCGACCGGAATTGTCATCGCAGCAGCGATTGTGCCCGCGTTGGGGCTCACAAACGGTTGGGACAGTGTGTTCGAGTACCTGGCCGGCTTTGTCTGTGGCCTCTTTATATTCCAGGCCTTGATGATGAGGGGTATGTTCGAAGGTGACTACTGGAAGGCCGTTCAAAAGACGTTCTTCGCTGAAACTGTCTCGATGAATTGCGTTATGGCCGGAATGTTACCAACGATGATTGTTCTGACCAGCTTCTGGCCAGATTCCAGGGAACCTTCATCGCCGGAATTCTGGTTTCGGATGAGCATCGCTTCGATCGTCGGTCTGATCACCGCCTATCCGGTCAACTACTGGCTCGTCGCCTCCCATCTGAAACACGGGTGCATGACCTTGCCCGGCAAGGACACTCCATCTCTCGGCCACCGTTCACCGGAGATGTCGATGGCAAGCGCGATGGAGGAAATGCCCGTCCACAATCGTGACGGAGGTGACGATCATGTGGAGCATGGCAAAATGCAGATGACATCCCTGCCTTTTACAATGCAATGCACGCTTATTGCCGCTTCATTTGCCTTGCTGTTCGGCGCCGGTATCGTCACCGATCTGTTTGTACCCATCAGGTTTGGTCTGATGAACTGAAGCAGCTTCTTCATACCGTCCCAAGGACAACGACTTGAGCACCTTGGTTACTAGCAATGCCAACCTATCAGGCCCCTGATTAACGGTGTTTCAGGCCGTTTTCCGCCTAGCTGCAATTTACAATGCCTCCGGCACGCGTTAGAGCACGTCCAAAGATACGCCATTCGGCAGGAAACAATTTACGGACGGACAAGCAGGCATGAGCGAGTTCAAATCGGACTTTCTAAACGTTCTTTCAGAGCGTGGTTTCATTCATCAGATTTCCGACCCGAAGGGTCTCGACGAGCTGTGTGCCAAGGAAACCGTAACGGCCTATATTGGTTTTGACTGCACGGCGCCGAGCCTTCATGCCGGTTCTCTTGTACCCATCATGATGCTGCACTGGTTTCAAAAGACCGGGCACAGACCAATTGCCCTGATGGGTGGTGGCACGACGCGTGTCGGCGACCCCTCAGGAAAAGACGAAAGCCGGAAGATTCTCACTGAGGAAGCCATCGAGGAAAACAAGGCGGGAATCAGGAAAGTCTTCGAGAAGCTGCTTACCTTCGGAAGTGGCTCGACGGACGCCGTCATGCTCGACAACGCCGACTGGTTGCTGAAGCTGAACTATGTTGATTTCCTGAGAGACATTGGCCGGCACTTCTCCGTCAATCAGATGATCCAGAGGGATTCGGTTCGCCTGCGCCTGGAACGCGAACAGCATCTTTCCTTCCTCGAATTCAACTACATGCTGCTGCAGGGCTATGACTACCTGGAACTCCACCGTCAAACCGGGTGCCGCCTGCAGATGGGTGGATCCGATCAGTGGGGCAACATCCTGTCCGGCACCGACCTCGTACGCCGACTTACGGAAACCGAGGCGTTTGCGCTCACCTCCCCGCTGCTGACCACTGCGTCCGGCGCCAAGATGGGCAAGACCGCAGCCGGTGCAGTCTGGCTCAATGAGGAGCAGCTGTCCGCCTACGACTATTGGCAATATTGGCGCAACACGGAAGATGCGGACGTTGAACGCTTCATGAAGCTGTTCACTGTCCTGCCGATGGACGAGATCGCTCGGCTCGCTGCTTTGCAGGGATCGGAAATCAACGATGCCAAGAAGATCCTGGCAACGGAAGCGACCGCGTTGATCCATGGTCGTGAGAAGGCCGAGGCTGCCGCAGAAACCGCACGTAGAGCTTTTGAAGAAGGTCAATCGGCAGAAGGTCTGCCCACTGTTGAGATTTCCAAGGCAGACCTTGAAGCAGGTCTGGGCGTTCTGTCCGCCTTTGTCACAGCTGGCTTGTGCGGATCAAACGGCGATGTCCGCCGTAACATCAAGGGCGGTGCAGTCAAAATCAATGACAAGGGAGAACAGAACGACAAGCGTCAGCTTTCTCTCGGAGATGTCACCGAAGACGGCATTATCAAGTTGTCGCTCGGCAAGAAGAAACACGTTCTGCTCAAGCCGATCTGATCCAGCTCTCCAGCAAATTTCCAAAAAAGGCCGGGCGACACCCGGCCTTTTTTAATTCGCCTGGAACTCGAACATCTTTCTGAATATTCCTGGAGCAATTACCGAGATCGGGTTAACCGTCAGAACCGGATCGGACAGCGAACCGGACAGTCGATAGGTCACGCCTATGAGCCCCTCTCCCGAATTGCCCCCAAGCGCGAAGCCAAGCAGAGGGATTTTTGCAAAGAAGTTGTTGAGCGCGTAAATCGGAACGAAGGTCCCCGTGAGGTTCAAGGTCTGTTGATCCAGGTTCACGGTTCCGCTGACAGTACCACCGAGAGCATTGCCTCGCAGTGCTCCACGGCTGATCGTCATAACGTCTCCTTCGCGGGTAAAATTCAGATCGAGCGTGTCGAAACTTGCTGACCCGTTGACTTGTGCTGCCGGCGTGATCGGATCACCGGGATTTGGGTTCTGCCGGTTGCGTTCGCGAATACTCTTGATTGCCGGGTCTTCGGCTATTTGCAGCGACCGAACCTTGAATTCACCAACCCAGCTATCCTCATCCGCCATTGCGACGTTCAAGGAACCGCTTCCGCCTCTCATGCGCTCGTAGACATCGAGAAAAAGAAGCGTGGCACCCGTATCGGCAAAATTTCCGATCGCATGCTGGCTCTTGTCCTGATCAACGATCTTGAACTCAAAGTCAGACCGACCATCTATCAGGCCTTCGAGGTCAGCCGATATCAGCCCCTTTTTTCCAGTCTCGATCTTGCCTGAAAAGTTGTTGAGGTTTTTGCTGTTGAAACCGATGACACGATCAATCGACGCCGAAATCCTGGCGCCTTCAGCAAAGTCCCCCTCGCCTTTGCTGCCGCCTGGACTGCGCAGACTGCGGATCAACCCGCGGCCGTCGAACGACGCGCCGGAGAAGATGATATTGTAACGGCCATCTGATGCTCGTTGGATATCGACTTCGACATTATCTTCAGGACGTAGCTTGAACGTGTCGAAGGTAGCACTGACAAGATCTCCTTTCGTGCTCAATCGCAAAGATCCGGCAACATCCGCGCCTTCAGACGCCAGGTCGAAATTCTCTATCCGGTTTTCGTCTTCACCCTCAATAAGTTTGAACGTCGCTCTGGCAGGCACGCCTTTTGCTTTTTGCCACCCTAGTGCCTGCAACCGGATCTCGGTCTGTTTCAGGTCGATCGAAAACTCCTGACCTTCGCCAACCTTGGCGACCGCAAGCGTCATGGGACCTTTCAGGAAGGCAGTGAGGTCGACTCCTTTCTGCTTCAGTTGCGCTGCAGTTACGGAAACAACGACATCCTGCTTTGCCGCGACACCTGATCCGCCCAAAGGCACGACAAGGTCGATGTCTGCCTGCAAACCGTCGAGCACACCCTTGCCGGTAATTGCAACCTGCTCACGGTTGGCGTCCAGCGAAATGTCGGCGTTCTTAATTGTGTGCCCCATGATCGGATTTTCATCCGAAAAGTCGGTCATCTGCCCTGTGGCTTGCCAATCGATTTCTGTGACATCGATTTTCTTGCCGAGTGGGAACGTTGCATTGATGTCCAGGTTCCCCGAACCACTGACACCATCGTTTTTCAGGTTTGCTCTATCAAGAACACTGAACGGTGCGCTGTTGACCATGGCGCCGAGGTCCCGGGTTTCGCCTTCGGCCCGCACAGCCACCTTGGCCATCTTGCCGTGCCTGAGAGGAAGATTAAGGATCTCGAACATTCCATCGGGCAAACGAATGTCGCCACCATTTGAGGCCGTAGCCGAACCGTCCCTGGCCAAAACAGTCAAGGTTTCATCCTTGATGGTCAGCGTTCCACTCAGGCCACCGATCTCAGGAATGTCACCCACCGGTGTCACTGCGCCATCTGAAAAGGTCATATCAAGCCGCAAATCATCTCCGGACCATCCCGGATCCGGATCGCGGTAGTCAAACCCTGGTGGGCGAATGGCACCGGTAAACGACACAGTCTCCAGCAGCCCGCCCTTGATGTTTTCGATCACCCATCGGCGCGCAGGTGGAACGAGCGTGATCGGCCAAAGCTGCTTTGCGACGGCAACCGGAATTTGTTCCCCATCCGCGGCAAGCGCGAGATAAGGCCCGTCAGGCGTGATCTGCACAGAAGCGACACCATGCACCACCGCTTTCCCGGAACGGGCTGTAAACCGGTCTATGGAGAGCAGGCGATCCACCGGATCAAAACGGGCTCTCACGGAAACCCCGTCAAGCATGTGCGTCGCTTCAGGAACATCAGAGGAACCGAATTGAGGATGTTTCGTGTCCAGCCATATCGACCAATCCGACGTTCCCTCGCCGATAGGCTTCAACCCACCGGTGAAGAAGATCTTGGTATTGCCGCGAATTACATGTGATTTGGTGATCTCGATGGCGCTCTGGCCTGCCTTGAATAGCAGCGACAAGGCTGCGTCATCGAAGGCGACCAGTGTCCTGCCAAGTTGAAACCAGCCGTCTCGCATCAAAGCAACCGCATTGGCGGAGATGAATTTGCCGTTGCCGTCGAGCTTGCTCTCAATCTTGGCCGATGCTGGCAGCCTCAGTCCCTTGCCCTGTTTCCCGACCGCGTTCGGCCCCAACAATTCCGCAAGCGTGATACCGTTGACCACAACACCTATGGATTTCTGATCGCCACCTTCCGGTGCGGTTCTCGCCAGCTCCAGTCTCCAGGTCGAGACATTTCCGGTCACTCGCGCGAAAGCTCTGATTGTACGGTTGTCGCTGCGAAGGATGTCTGTATCGATACCTTCGAAACTGCGAGGAAAAGCTCCGGAAAGCTGAATAGAACCGTCTCGAATTCTGACAAAGCGCAACCCCCGGCGTGCAAACTGATCATCGACGACATCGCTTACGCGGTCGACCGCTTCCATCAGCGGTCCCATTTCCGGAACCTTTGCCGGCCCGCCTTTCAGCGAGACAGTCACATGCGGTTGTTCCAGATTGAGCGAGGAAAAATGAATCTTGCCCATCAAAAGTGCATCTCGATCGATGGGTGCGGTTAGTTTCGGTAAAGTGATGCTCACAGGAGACGTTCCCGAAATCTCGGCCTTCGCGTCTTCCAAAATGACATCGATTCCACCTGGCGAGGTGAAGTCCACGCTTGCTCTGGCAACGGATAGCTGAACAGGTCCCCGTGTCCCCTGATACGCCAGCAGGCTACCGAGCATGGGAATGCGAACCGGACCGCTGGAAAAGAGAACAACCAGGCCCGCGACCAAACAAGCGAGAATAGCCAACGAAATGTACCGCAGGCGCAGATATTTGCGTCGCGATTTCGCACTCTTGGCTTTTTTCGGTCCTTCAGATCCGCCAGGTTTATGCAATTAAGTCAGTCCATTCTTCCGCCTGAACGCATAAAACAGGCATGCAGTGTAATCCGGGGCAAGGCACCTGGGTTATCTAACGCAGCGTTGATCGAGTCGCTGTACGACTTATGATACGTCAAAAGCTGCGGCAAAAGCGACAGCTGCGTGCTATGAGGCAGCCGGCTAACGGCATTAACGCACAAACTATGACAGAAGGAAGGCAGAATGGGCGAATTGGCCATAGGGGATACGGCACCGGACTTCGACCTCGAAAGTGATGGTGGAAAAAGGATCTCGCTGGGTGCGCTGAAGGGAAGTCCCGTCGTTGTGTATTTCTACCCCAAGGACAACACACCGGGCTGCACAAAAGAGGCAATTGCCTTTTCTGAACTGATCGGGGAGTTCGACAGGTTAGGCGTAACCATCGTCGGACTGTCTCCGGATACCGCCAAAAAACACGACAATTTCATCGCCAAACACAATCTGGCGGTTCGGCTTGGCGCCGACACCGAAAAGCAAACGGCAGAGGCCTATGGCGTCTGGGTGGAGAGGTCCATGTACGGAAAAAAATATATGGGCGTGGAACGTTCGACATTTCTGGTAGACGCCGAAGGCAAAATCGCTCAGATCTGGCGCAAGGTGAAGGTTGCGGGACATGCGGAAGCAGTTCTCGAGGCTGTCCGGGAACTTTGAAGTCGCCGAACCAAGAGAACCGGCGACGCTAAACTGAGCCTTCTAGAGAATGACTGAAAATCTCGCACCCAACCTGCCCTCCAGCCTTGTAGCAGGCGCCAGAGCCATCGTTGCAACCCCGGACACGTCCGAAAAGGTGCGATTGGCATTTGCCGTTTCGAAAGCCTGGTTTCAAAGGAAGCTGGCATTGGGGACACTATCCAAAGACGGCCCCATGCCTCACCGACCGGGCCGACCGGACAAACCAGTATTGCTGGCCCCAAGAGACATGCCCAAGAGAAGCCTGACCGGCAAAGCCGGTCGGCTGGCGCTTATTCATTCGCTGGCACATATTGAGTTGAATGCAGTGGATCTGACCTGGGATCTGGTTGGCCGTTTCGCAGATACCCGCCTACCCCGCTCCTACTATGATGACTGGGTCAGGGTCGGGCTGGAAGAAGCCAAACACTTTTCGATGCTTCAGGACCGGCTGGCCGGACTGGACGCCGCCTATGGCGATCTGCCCGCTCATGACGGACTTTGGCAGGCGGCGCAGGACACGGGTCACGACCTCGCCGCCCGCCTGGCGATCATCCCGCTGGTGCTCGAAGCACGTGGCCTGGACATTACCCCACCCATGATCGAAAAGGCACGAGAGATCGGAGATGAGGAAACGGCCAAGTGCCTGGACATCATTTATCGTGACGAAAAATTCCACGTTGCATTTGGCGCGAAATGGTTCCGATTCTTGTGCGATCGTCAGGGAATCAGGCCTGAACCGGCCTTTCACACATTCGTCCGTCGCCACTTCAGGGGATCGTTGAAACCGCCGTTTAATGATCGCGCACGCTCGGAAGCTGGCCTAACCCCCGGTTTTTACAAGCCTCTCGCACCTCTCTCAGGGTAAATTCAACTGCAATGAAGACGAATTATTAACCTTACCAAATTCTAATCAGACTCAGTTCTTTTGCAGAATGCAGGCAGTGACTGAGTGACAATGCAACAGCGCCAAGAAACGACGCATAGCTATCGAGCGCCCAAAGAGGCGACGCACCATTCGGCGTTGGGCAGGAATGCCCAGACGACCACCTACAGTGTCCGTCCGCTTCATCTGATTTGCGGTGCGCTTGCCTGTATCTCGGCAACTCTGGCGATCTCGGGTACGATCGGCTACTACGTTCTTCGCAATGACATGATGGCGGAAGCCAGCGCTGAACGCACTGAGCTGGTATTGGAATATCAGGACCACATAGACCGGCTCAGGACTGAAATTGAGAACCTGACAAGTCGGCAGATGGTCGACCGTGAAACTGTCGAAATTCAGGTGATGGACGTCCTCCGCAGACAGCAAAGTCTCAACCAGCGGCACGCTATCGTGGCTGACCTGGTGGCAAGAGCTGAAAGCGTTGGCATCTATCTCAGCAACGACAAACCCATGCCCCCGCAAAAACCGGCTATTGATGCCCGCAACCTCGCCTCGATCAGTTCCGACGACAAGACCGCCATTGGTGGCGAAAGCGAGTTGATCGATGAGCCGGTCAAGGCTTTGGGATTGAGAGATGGAACAAGCAAGAGCTTTGATCCATTGTCCGTCCTTCAGCAACCAGCTACCGAAACCTCCGCTGAAGAGTTAAAAAAAAACTCTGAAAAACAAGCTGCGCTAGATGCGGTCAAAGCGCATATCACCGAGATGGATGTCGAAAGCACTGCCGCCATTGATGCAATTACAGTTGCAACGGAAGGCCGCATTGAGGACATCCTCGGCATAACGCTTCAAATCACGCCTGGTCTCAATGCAGCCTTACGCAAGAACACAGCGATTGGCGGCCCTTTCCAACCGATTTCTTCCAAGACGTTTCCCGAGCGCCTGAAACGGGCAGACGATGCGCTGCAAGCTTTGAGAAGGGTGAAATTCACTGCGCTACGCCTGCCGATCAAACGCCCACTTCGCAATGGCAGAGTATCAAGCAGCTACGGGCCACGGGTCGACCCATTCCTGGGCCGCCTGGCCATGCATACCGGCATCGACTTCAAAGCCCCCTACGGTGCTCGCGTATACTCCACAGCGCCCGGCACAGTCATCACCGCAAAGAGAAAAGGGGGCTACGGCAAGATGGTGGAAATCCGCCATGCCAACGGGTTTGTCACGCGTTACGCCCATCTGAGCCGTATTCAGATTGCCGAAGGAGATCACGTACTTGCCGGAGATTTGATCGGCAACGTTGGCTCCACGGGCCGGTCAACCGGCCCGCATCTCCACTACGAAATCCGCCGAAACGACAAGCCAAGCAACCCGGCAACATTTCTATCAGCCGGGGATCAGCTGACAGCTCTTTCCCTATAATGCAAAACGGGGCCAACCGGCCCCGCAATCGTTCTCTCTGGCTGTTTCTGAAGTCCTACTCGATGTCCTCGACTTCGACCGGGTCACCACCGAAGACTCTCTGAGCCAGCGCGGCTTCCATGAACTTGTCGAGATCGCCATCAAGCACATCACCGGGCGAAGTGCTTTCCACCCCGGTTCTCAGGTCTTTCACCAGCTGGTAGGGCTGGAGGACGTAAGAACGGATCTGGTGCCCCCAACCGATATCAGTCTTTGAGGCAGCCTCCGCATTGGCAGCTTCTTCGCGTTTCTTGAGTTCCGCCTCGTAGAGACGCGCCTTCAACATGCCCCAGGCCGTTGCACGGTTCTTGTGCTGAGAGCGTTCGGACTGGCACTGTACAACAATACCGGTCGGCTGGTGCGTGATACGAACGGCCGAATCGGTCGTGTTGACGTGCTGCCCACCTGCACCGGAGGCGCGGTAGGTATCGATACGGCAATCACTTTCGTTGATGTCGATCTCAATCGAATCGTCGATCACCGGGTAAACCCAAGCACTGGAAAAGCTGGTATGTCGGCGCGCATTACTGTCATAGGGCGAAATCCGGACCAGACGGTGAACGCCTGACTCCGTCTTCATCCAGCCATAGGCATTTTCACCCTTGATCAGCAACGTTGCCGATTTGATGCCTGCCTCTTCACCATCGTGATACTCAAGGATTTCCACCTTGAACCCGCGTTTTTCAGCCCAACGCCTGTACATGCGCAAAAGCATGGAAGCCCAATCCTGGCTCTCCGTGCCACCCGCGCCAGAATTGATTTCAAGATAGGTGTCGTTTCCGTCGGCTTCGCCCGATAGCAGCGAATTGAGCTGCAACTGGTCGACCTTGGCCTTTAGTCCACGCAGAGCGTCTTCCGCGTCTGTCACAACGGAAGCATCGTCTTCCATTTCACCAAGCTCAATCAGCTCGATATTGTCTGACAGATCCTGCTCCAGTCCCTTGACGCCATTGATGCCGTCATCAAGTTGCTGGCGTTCACGCATCAGCTTTTGCGCTTTGGACGGGTCATTCCACAGCTCGGGATCTTCGGAAAGGGCGTTCAGTTCTTCCAGACGGACAAGAGCCTGATCCCAGTCAAAGATGCCTCCTCAGCAGGCTTATGGCCTGCTTGATTTCATCGACGATCGCTTCCATCTCGGCGCGCATCGGATACCTCTCTCAGATTATGCGAAACGGCCCGGTCTCGTTTTCGAGCAACCGGGCCGAGAATTGGAGCCGGACCTTAGCCGGGCCGGCAACATGTGTAAACCACGTAAATCGCAGCGGATTACAATCCTTTCCGCCGGCGTCATCAGGGCCCTTAGTAGAGGCCGCCTGTGCCTTGAGTGACAGCGTCCTGAGCCTCCGGAGATACCGCGTGGGAAACGCCAAGCGAGCTCTGGAAGTCAATGATCGCATAACTGTCGTTGGGTGCCATTCCCGGTTTGAACGCTTCCAGGATCGCACCAGGTGTGCCGGGAGCCGCGCGCAGACCGGTCCGGCGGTTGATCGCGATCAGCTGCAGACCGCGCGGGACACGGAATTCCACCGGAGGTTTGTCGGCCAAGGCCTTTTTGACGAAGTCAGTGAAGATCGGTGCAGCAACCTGTCCACCGGTTGCACCGCGTCCCATTGGCTTGGGATTGTCGTAGCCGACAAAAACACCAACCGCGAGGTCCGGTGTGAAGCCCATGAACCATGCATCCTTTTCGTCGTTGGTCGTACCGGTCTTGCCGGCAACCGGACGGCCGACCGCACGAACCGATGTAGCGGTACCACGCTGAACGACGCCTTCCATCATCGAGGTGATCTGATAGGCGGTCATCGGGTCCAGAACTTGTTCACGATCATCGATCAGCGTCGGTTCGCCCTGATCCTCCCACACATCTTGCGTGCAGCCATCGCAAATACGGCTGTCATGCTTGTAAATGGTGCGGCCATAGCGGTCCTGAATTCTGTCGATCAGGGTCGGACGCACTTTCCTGCCGCCATTTGCAATAGTGGCATAAGCGGTGGTCATGCGCAGGACAGTCGTTTCGCCCGCGCCCAGCGACATGGAAAGCACTGGCAACATATTGTCGTAGATGCCGAAACGCTTTGAGTATTCAGCCACAAGCGGCATACCCATGTCCTGTGCCAGACGCACGGTCATCACGTTTCGCGACAGTTCGATACCTGTCCTCAGAGTTGACGGACCATAGAACTTTCCGCCGTAGTTCTGAGGACGCCAGGTGCCGAGCCCCGGACCCTGGCTGATTTCGAGCGGAGCATCCATCACAACCGAAGACGGCGTGTAGCCGTTGTCAAGAGCGGCCGCATAAAGGAACGGTTTGAACGAGGATCCAGGCTGGCGATAGGCCTGAGTTGCCCGGTTGAACTCACTTTGCGCGAAGCTAAAGCCCCCCACCAGCGCAAGCACACGGCCCGTATAGGGATCCATTGCGACAATCGCACCGGACACTTTCGGGATCTGGCGAAGTTCGAATGTCCCGGGAGCAACCTGGCTTTCCTGGACATAGACGACATCGCCCGGAGCCAGAACATCGGAAACGGAACCAGGGGCACGACCGTTGACCCTTGCCCACTTCATTGTCTCGAGAAACAACGGTCCGGTAGTGCGCTCGTCTGACAGTTTGCCGCTGACAAGGGTATCCGGCTGCACACCGATCTTTGCCTGGTCGGATCCGCTTTCCAGAATAACAGCCAGCTTCCATTCGGGAATGTCGCTGAGGGCCTCAATTTTCGCCAGGTCAATGCCCCAGTCCGCGCCAATGGTGATACGGTCGACCGGACCGTTCCAGCTGCCACGCTTGTGGTCGAAATTGATCAGCCCCTCCATGAGAGACTCACGTGCCATCTTCTGGAGTTCGGGATCAAGCGTCGAACGCACCGAAAGGCCACCTTCATAAAGGCGCTTGTCGCCGAAAATGTCGGCAACTTCTCTCCGCACTTCTTCCGTGAAGTATTCTGCGGCAAACAGGCGGGAGCCGGTCTCTCGAGGTTTCACCGTAATCGGCTTTTCCTTGGCTTCCTGACCTTCTTCAACGCTGACATAACCGTCGGCAACCATGCGATCGATGACATAGTTGCGGCGAGCGATTGCACGTTCGGTATGGCGGAACGGATGATAGTTGTTGGGAGCCTTGGGAAGAGCGGCCAAATAGGCGACTTCATCCAGCGTCAGTTCATGGACCGACTTGTCGAAATAGATGAGGGCTGCGGCGGCAATCCCGTGAGCCCCCAGCCCGAAATAAATCTCGTTGACGTAAAGTTCGAGAATCTCGTCCTTGGTATAGGCCTGCTCGATTCGGAGCGAGAGAATCGCTTCCTTGATCTTTCTGACAATCGAAAGGTCGTTGGTAAGAAGAAAGTTCTTCGCTACCTGCTGCGTAATCGTCGACGCACCTTCCGGGCGCCTGCCCGATCCGTAGTTCTGGATGAAGCGCACAGCTGCACGCGCGATACCTTCCGGGTCGACGCCGATATGCGAATAGAAATTCTTGTCTTCCGCCGCAATGAATGCCTGCTTCACTCTTTCCGGAATAGCCTGAATCGGCAGAAACATGCGCCTTTGCGTCGCATACTCCGCCATCAGGCTGCCATCGGCAGCGTGAACACGGGTCATGACCGGTGGTTCGTAGTTCTTCAGGGCTGTGTAATCTGGCAGGCTTTCATCGAGGTGCTGCAAATACATCCAGACCCCTGCGGCAATCAGCAATGCCAAAGCAGCACCGACCCCGAAGAGATAGCCAAAAAATTTCACCAAAAATTTCATACCGCGGGCTCGTCTTTCCCCGTCTTTAGCGCTTCCTGTCTTCTAACATGGAAACTTTGTTCCGGCACCCTTTGGCGCCTCTAAGCACAGTTGGTTGCCTGCCTTCCTCAGCCACCAATATGGCGATGCTGAGGCAATTGCCAGTCAAGACCCGCAAATTCTCAAACAATTCAAGCTTTTTACTGCGATGCCGCGGCCTGTCCTCGAGCAAGCCGAGGTCGGAAAAATCCGTGAATCGCTTCCGTCATGGCACTCGCCATTCTGTCGCGCCATTCTTCGGATATCAGCAGCTTCTCGTCGTGTTCGTTTGACAGATAGCCCAACTCGACCAGAACTGAAGGAACATCATGTGCCTTCAGCACCTTGAAACCCGCAGATCTGTGCGGATTATTGATAAGGCGAACTGCGCTTTTCATTTCATTGACAAGTGTTCTTGCGAAATAAACCGAAAATGATCGCGTTTCCCTGCGCGCCAGATCCAACAGGATGTCGGTAACATCTGTCGGCTCTTCATCCAGAACGACGCCGGCGATGATATCGGACATGTTTTCCGATTCAGCCAAATCTTCCGCCAACTGATCGGAAGCCCTGTCGGACAGCGTGTAAACGGTGGCCCCACGGACGAGTTTACGACCTCGACGCACAGAATCAGCGTGTATGGAAATAAACAGATCCGCGGCCAGTTCATGCCCGATCTCCACGCGCCGAGAAAGCGGAATGAACGTGTCATCGTCCCGCGTCAGGCGCACGTCGTAGAGATCTCCTTCGTCGAGTTTTTCCTTAAGCAGTTTGGCAAAGTCGAGCACGATCGCCTTTTCCAGAGTCCCGGCCACGCCTGTCGCGCCCGTGTCAATGCCACCATGGCCCGGATCGAGCAAAATCAACGGCTTGTCTTTGGCCTTCGGAGCTGAGAGTCGATCGCTCTTGGACGACTTCTTCTCGTTTTTGGCAGTTTCCCTGGAACGGGAAGTGGCAACGAAAGCGGCAAATTCGTCGGGGGTTGAACGCACCAGGTCCACCACCAGGCGTGCGGGCTGATCGTCCACTGCCGGCAGGAAGAATGTCTTGTCGACACTGATCGGATCGGTCAGATCCATCACCACCCGTGATTTCCCCAGAGCAAACAGACCGAAACGCCAGTCGGAAATCAAACCGCGACCAGACTGCCCCACTCCTTCAGGCAAGTCGAATGTCACTTCCGGCAAATCGACGATCAATCTATAGGGATTGGTCAAACCGGAGATCACAGGCACCACCTGCGCGTTCAGGTCCAGAACGAATCGCGTCCTGTCTTCATCACCGGCCACCCGGGCACCGGTTATCACCGGTTTGGCTGACTGGGCTAGCGCAGAACCCGACTGACCAAACGAAAATGGCAGACCAAACGCAAACACGATTGCCAGAAGCACCACAACCAGAAAACTGGCACCTAAAGCCTTACCAACCTGTGATTTTATCCAGTTTTTATTCACAATCTCACCGGTCATGATACTCGCAAATCGCCTGCGACATTCCCACTGTTGCCTTTGTCATACGCGATCTGCTCTATCAGGAAAATGCTTTATGCTGTTCACATTGCTTGCAATGCTGATCGCCGGAACGTAAAAGTACCTTACGGATTTCGGTTCGAGACCGATACCTTCCCGGATGGCGATTAGGAGTAACTATCCACAACGTCATCATATTTCCGGGCCAGTAGACGACGGAAGAGAGGCCTTTTCGTCGAGTGTGGATGAGCCAGGATTATTGTGGAAGCAAAGTGTCGGAATCTCTTTAATACCGCACCGCCTCGCGCAGTCGCGCCCGTTTTCGGAGCCGAATTTTCAGCGAGGAACGTGGCGGCAGCAAGAGCGAACCATTCCGAAACCGGGTGCAGATGAAGCGGCAGACGCCAGCCTGCATTCCGGCGAAAGTACAACGACTTAACTAAAGGGCCTGCGTTGCCCCGAAGGACCCGCGCGATGCATGTGGAGATCAACATAAAGCAAGGAACCGCTCCAGCGGCCGCTTTTGTTGGTCATTCAACCGCGCCGGGCGCAGACGCCCTTCCCTATCTTAGCAAAACAAATACGGCAGCCTTCCTCCTTTCGGGCGATGCGCGTTTTGGATACGCGCCAAGCAGCGCTGCCGTGGAGACCTTCGAGAATGGCAAACAAAATGCTGATCGACGCGGGCCACCCGGAAGAGACCCGGGTAGTCGTCGTGCGTGGCAATCGGGTTGAAGAATTCGACTTTGAAGCAGCAAACAGAAAGCAGCTTCGCGGGAATATTTATCTGGCGAAAGTCACTCGGGTAGAACCTTCGCTTCAGGCAGCCTTTGTGGAATACGGCGGAAACCGCCACGGGTTTCTCGCATTCAGTGAAATCCATCCCGACTATTATCAGATCCCGGTTGCGGACCGTGAAGCGTTGCTTGCGGCCGAAGCCGCCGAGCGCAACAACGACGAGCCTGAGGCAGAGGAAAAGCCGAAACGTCGCCGCCGGTCTCGTGCGGCCAAGAACGAATCGTCAGATACCGTTGCCAGCGAAAAGGTAGAGGCGGCTGAAGCCTCGAACTCTGATACTGCGGAAGGCAATCAGGACGATGTCGCCGACACCGGCACTGAAAACGCTTCTGGAGAATCGGAGGGGGGCGCTGAAGTCGTAGCCGCCTCTGAAGAAGGCGAAGCGTCCGAAACAGAAAACACACCAGCAGAGGCGAAAGCCTCTGAAGAAGCTGATGCTGCTGAAACGTCTTCCGATCAGGATGCCGAGGAACAGGAAACTGACGACGGCGATAACACAGAAACCGTCGAAGCAACCTCTGAAGATGAAGAAGAAGCTCCAGTAAGGGCTCGCGGCCGTCGCAGACGTCGCAATCGCGATGAAGACGAGGACACCGACAATGATGAAGACACGGTCGAGTCGGTAGGTGCGGAAGACGCGATGGAAGAAGTTCCTGAGCGTCCTGTTCCGCTGCGCAAGCAGTACAAGATCCAGGAAGTCATCAAACGCCGCCAGATCATTCTGGTTCAGGTCGTCAAGGAAGAGCGCGGCAACAAGGGCGCAGCTTTGACCACGTACCTGTCGCTTGCAGGTCGCTATTCAGTGTTGATGCCGAACACTGCTCGTGGTGGCGGGATCTCCCGCAAGATTACTCAGCCAACCGATCGCAAGCGCCTGAAGAAAATTGCCTCCGAGCTTGATGTGCCGGAAGGCATGGGCGTGATTCTGCGCACCGCAGGTGCCAGCCGTACGAAAGCCGAGATCAAGCGTGATTTCGAGTATTTGATGCGGCTTTGGGAAAATGTGCGCGAGTTGACGCTTAAATCGAGCGCTCCGAGCCTTGTTTATGAGGAAGGGAGCCTGGTCAAACGATCAATAAGGGATCTTTATAACAAGGACATCAACGAGGTACTTGTCTCGGGTGACGAAGGTTATCGTGAGGCTAAGGACTTCATGCGCATGCTTATGCCGAGCCATGCCAAGAATGTTCAGCCCTACAGAGATCCCTCACCGCTCTTCATCCGCTATGGCGTCGAGCCACAGCTGGACGCGATGTTCTCGCCGCAGGTGACATTGAAGTCCGGAGGATACATCGTCATCAACCAGACCGAAGCTCTGGTCTCGATCGACGTCAACTCCGGCAAGTCGACCCGCGAACACAACATTGAGGACACTGCTCTTCAGACCAACCTGGAAGCAGCCGAGGAAGTAACGCGCCAGCTGCGCCTGCGTGATCTGGCCGGTCTCGTCGTGATCGATTTCATCGACATGGAGGAGTCAAAGAATAACCGGGCTGTCGAGCGCAAGCTGAAGGAGTGCCTCAAGAACGACCGTGCTCGCATTCAGGTCGGTCGAATTTCTCACTTCGGCCTGCTCGAAATGTCGAGACAGCGCATCCGCACTGGTGTTCTTGAAAGCTCCACAACACCTTGCCCGCACTGCCAGGGAACCGGAATGATCCGGTCGGTTGAATCAGTGGCACTGCATGTCCTGCGGTCGATTGAAGACAATCTTCTGAAAGGCGCGTCCCACAATCTGATTATCCGGACCACAACGCAGGTTGCGCTCTACATCCTCAATCAGAAACGCTCGAACCTGTTCGATCTGGAAACTCGGTTTGCGATTGAGATCGAAGTGCACGCCGATGACACGGTCAACGGTCAGCTTTATGTTCTGGAGCGCGGAGCGCCTGTTGACCGCGACCGTATTCCGGCCCCGGTGCCGACTGTGCAGCCGGATACGATTGAAATCATCGACGAGAACACCGAACAGCCAGTCATCGAAGAGCAGGCAGAGGACGACGACGGTGGTGATCGTCGCCGCAGACGCCGCCGCAAGCGCCGCAGGGGCGGCTCCGACAACCAGCAGGATGCGGGCGATAGCCGTCAGGTAGCAGCCGAAGGCGATGATGCAGAGGCCGAAGAAGGTCAACCGCAAGAAGCCCAGTCCGGCGAAGACGAAGGCGGTGAGGATGAACCCCGCCGCAAGCGTCGCCGGGGTCGCCGTGGCGGCCGCCGTGGACGTCGCAACGGTGACGGCGTGGAGGCTCAGGCGGAAGACGGTGACGATACCGAGAACTCCGCTGAACAGCCTTCTGAGGGTGCAGCCGCATCAGATGATCAGACAGAGAACGATCAGGAGAACGGCGAAGCGGAAGCAATCGCGGTAGCAACTGAAAGCACCTCGGAAATGCAAGCGTCCACCGAAGACCAAACGGTCAACGGTGAAACCAGCGAAGCGGTTCTGGTGGAAGAAGTCGCAAGCTCCACCGAACCGGTTGAAGCGAAAGATGACGCCGTAACAGAAGCAACAGAAGCTGGTGATGACACCACCGACACACCAGACGAAGCTGCCACAGAAGACACGATTGTTGTCGAGACACCGACCTCCGAACAGCCTGTCGTGAATGAAGCTTCTGAAGAGGAAACTGCGGAAGAAGCCCCCACGGCTCCGGCTGAACCGGTCGTTACAAGCGAGACCTCTGGTGAGGACAAGGAAGACAAACCGAAGCGTGTCGGCTGGTGGCAGCGCGGTCGCTCGTTCTTCTAAGAATTTCTAACAAAGATGCAAAAAGGCGGCCGTGGGGCCGCCTTTTTTTGTCTCCATACTTTCACTGCCCATGCAGACAAAGCTGCCTACCTTAGAAACCCCTGCAATCGCGCAAGTGCTTCCTTCATATCGTCATGCGCCCCTGCAAAGGAAAACCGCAGGAATTCATGGCCGTGAACAGGGTCGAAATCGACACCCGGAGTGGCCGCAACACCTGCCTCATGCAGCATCCGCTTTGCAAAGTCGAGACTGTCAGCGCTGAACTTGCTGATATCGGCATAAATGTAGAAGGCCCCGTCGACTGGCAGCAACTTGTCCAACCCAATCCTAGGTAGCCCTTCAATCAGCAAAGTCCGGTTGGCTGCGTAGCCCGCCTTGACCGCCTCCAGCTCCTGCACTGCGTCGAGTGCGGCCGTTGCAGCGATCTGGGAGAGTTCCGGCGGAGAGATATAGAGACTTTGAGCGATACGTTCAGCAGGACGAACGAGCTGCTCCGGCAACACCATCCAGCCAATGCGCCAGCCTGTCATGCAGTAATATTTGGAGAAACTGTTGATGATGATCGCTTTTTGAGTGGTCTTGAGTGCAGTGGCCTGTTCCCCGGCATAGTCGAGACCATGATAGATCTCGTCGGAGATGAACCAGATGTTCTCATCTTCACAATACCGCAGCAGCGTTTCCAACGCTTCCGGTGTCATCATCGTTCCGGTCGGGTTGGCGGGGCTGGCAACAAGAACACCTTTCACAGGCCCTCCCCTTTGCGCTTCTGCAAGATGCTCCGGCGTCAGGCTCCACCTTGTGTCTTCGCCAACTTCAACTTCAACCGGCACAAGCCCGAGTGCCTTGAGAATGTTCCGATAAGCGGGATACCCGGGTGCGGTAAGCACAATCCTGTCGCCGGGATCAAAGGCGGCCAGGAATGCCAGGTTGAAACCCGCTGATGATCCGGTTGTAACCATGATCCTTTCCGCGGGAACTCCAACCCCGTATGTCTTCTTGTAATGCCCGGAAAGAGCCTCCCGCAACGGTCTGATGCCAAGCGCCTCGGTGTACCCTAGACGGCCATGATTCAAGGCTTCCTGTGCTGCGGCGAGCGCGGATTTCGGAGCAGGCGCAGAGGGTTGCCCCACTTCCATGTGAATGATCTTCCTGCCCGCAGCTTCCAGTTTTGCTGCTTCCGACAACACGTCCATGGCAATGAAGGGTGCAACGTCGCTGCGCTCGGACGGCAGAAAGGCGTTCTTTGTCATGTTGATCCGATGTTCCGGCTTAGAGATTGTCTTCGTTCCGTATTGCGGATTTTTTGCCGGGGTGCAATCGGCTCGGCCATAACTTTTCGGCATTTCGGGAGGCAAACAAAAGTCGAACCTTTCCGAATTGTCATTTGGCTGTTCTTGACCGGAACCCACAGTCTCCATACCTTCGGCCAAAACTCATATGCGTGGATATTGATCCATGGAATTCGGATTGGAGTTTCGATTTGCTGCGTAAAAATTCTGTTCTTGCCCGCAAATCTGCAAGAACTTATGGATGCCTTGTCAAAAGGACAGTGGCCTTGGCATGTTCCGCAGCAATTGTACTGCCGATGGTTGTCACCCCGGCCAGTGCGCAACGAGGAAGGTTGCCTCTGATACGGGACGCGGAAACGGAAACTCTACTGAAGGACTACGCGAAACCGATCTTCAAGGTTGCGGGTATCTCAAACTCCGAACCGGAGATCATTCTGGTCAATGACAAGAGCTTCAACGCCTTTGTCCCCGATTCCCGCCGCATGTTCATCAACATCGGTGTTTTGATGGAGGCCGAAACACCTGGTGAAGTCATCGGAGTGGTCGCCCATGAAACCGGTCACATTGCCGGTCGCCATCTTGTGCGTCTTCGGTCGGCTGCAGCCAATGCCCAGATCGTGTCCGTGATCGGCATGATCCTCGGCGCAGGCGCGGCAGCAGCAGGTGCTGCCGCCGGCTCGAGTCAGGCCGCCTCTGGTGGTGCGGCGGCAGCTCTCGGCGCCGGTTCAGTCGGCAAACGCTCTCTCCTTTCCTATCAAAGGGGAGAAGAAGCAGCAGCTGACCGTGCCGCTCTCAAGTATCTGAATGCCACCGGCCAGAGTGCGCGCGGCATGCTGAAGACATTCGAGCGCATGTCCGAGCAGCAAATGTTCACCCGAAAGTTTGCCGACCCTTACGCGCAGAGCCATCCAATGGCTCAGGAACGCTACAACGGACTGTTGAACGAGGCCCAGAAGTCCAAGTACTTCGATCAACCGGACGATTACGTCTTGCAGTACCGGCATGACCTGGTTCGGGCAAAACTGTTCGCCTATACGAGCCATCCTTCAGCAACGCTCAGGGCTTACCCGCGCAGCGACAAGAGCCCGGCTGCACAATATGCACGCGCGATCGCAGCCATGAAGAGCCGTGGAAAGGGCGCTGTGAAGGAGATAGACGCCCTCATCCGCACACAGCCCAACAACCCGTACTACTACGAACTCAAGGGGCAGGCCTTGCTCGAAGGCGGAGATCCCAAGGGCGCTATTGCACCATTCCGCAAGGCGCTTTCCATCAAGCCCAACGAACCGCAATTCATGGTCTGGCTAGGATACGCGCTGGTTGGCGCGAACAATCCTTCTTATCTGCCTGAAGCTGAAAAAGTGCTGAAACGCGCCATTCAAAGAGACCCGAATTCCGGTGTGGCTTACAGTCAACTCGCAATCGCCCATGGACGCCAGGGCGAGCGCGCCGAAGCGGATTTGGCGACAGCAAAGGGATTGATGGTGAGCGGAGACTTCCAGGCCGCCAGGCGTTACGCGGCCCGTGCTCAAAAAAGTTTGAAGCGCGGATCGCCCGCATGGCTTCAAGCGGACGACATTGTAGCGTACAAACCTCCCAATCTGCCGAATCGCCGGTAATCCAAGCTATACACAAGGCGGCGTGGTCCGGTGTTTCAAGATCAGCCGCCCAAGGAGCCCTGAATGACCCAATATTTTGTCTTTTCCCGGCGCTTTTGCCCGCCAGCATTGCTGCGCGTTCTTTCCGCCTGCGCACTTGCCTTGTCCCTGGTCGCCGGAACGGCCGCGGCACAGGATATTGACCGCAGCGAGATCGAAAAGATCGTACGCGAGTATCTCATTCAAAATCCGGAAGTGATTGCGGAAGCATTGACCGAGCTCGAGCGCAGGGAACAGGAAGCCGCGGAAGCTGCACGCCTGCAGGCTCTGACCGACAGCGCGGACATCCTCTTCAATTCCACGCGTCAGGTTGTTCTCGGCAATCCGGAAGGCTCAGTGACCCTGGTCGAGTTCTTTGACTACAATTGTGGTTACTGCAAACGCGCTTATGGCGACATGGTCAGACTGATTGAAGAAGAGCCCGATCTCAAAGTCGTGCTGAAGGAATTTCCGGTTCTTGGCCAAGGCTCGATTGAAGCCGCGCAAGTTGCAGTCGCCGTCAATTCCGTCGCTCCGGAGAAATACGGCGAATTCCACGAAGCCCTGCTGCTCAGGCGTGGCCAGGCCAATCTGGCCAGTGCTCTTGCCGCGGCGACCGGTACCGGCATTCCGGAAGAAGACCTGAAAAAGGCGATGGAAACCGACGAAGCCGGCGCAACGTTCGAAGAAGTCTACACGATCGCAAACCGCCTCGGACTGACCGGAACACCTTCCTATGTGGTTGGAAACGAAGTTGTCCAGGGAGCTGTAGGTTACGATCAGCTGCGTGCAAAAATCGACGCAGTGAAGAATTGCGGCGAAGCAAGCTGCTAAACAAGCCTGTTGGAAAAAGCACTTCCTCGATATCAATGAAAAATCGGGGGTTTTCCTGCTACAATTGAATCCCTATAAGAAGCGAGGCTCGTATCCAAACAGGATGCGGGCCAAAGATCTGTATCCGCTTATTTTTGGCGGGGCAAAGAACGCAAGGCAAACCGGTTTCTGAAGGGGATGTCCCCTGCTCAACAACCGGGTATTACCGATCTGACCCCACTTGTTGTTGGAGATGTCGATCCGGCTGATATTCAGGCTGCGCTCTTTGAAGACCGAGTGTGAGAGCCAAACGACATGATGCGTAATGATAACAAGAAATTCGACACGGCCCTGATCCGGGATCTCGCCGTCCTGTTGGATGAGACAAATCTTTCTGAGATTGAACTGGAACAGGGCGATACGCGCATCCGCGTTGCACGGCAGATGTCGATCAGCGCTCCGGTGAGCGTTGCAGCAGCACCTGCTGCCGCTGCTGCTCCTGTTGCCAACGCAGCGCCCGTCGCTGCAGAAGCTGCACCTGCCGCAGAAGCTGCTGTCCAGTCCGGTGCAACCGTGACTTCCCCGATGGTCGGCACCGCCTACCTTGCCGCTGAGCCTGGTTCAGCACCGTTCATCCAGGTGGGTGACAAGGTTGCTGAAGGTCAGACGATCCTGATCGTCGAGGCCATGAAGACCATGAACCACATCCCGTCCACAAAAGCCGGCACAGTCAAGCAGATCCTTGTTGAAGATGCCCAGCCGGTTGAATTCGGCGAACCGCTCATTATCGTCGAATAAGGAGCCGTTGCGGCCATGTTCTCCAAGATTCTCATTGCCAACCGTGGCGAGATTGCCCTGCGCATCCTGCGCGCCTGTAAAGAGCTCGGCATCTCGACGGTTGCAGTCCATTCAACAGCTGACGCCGACGCGATGCACGTGCGCCTTGCAGACGAAAGCGTTTGCATCGGCCCGCCAGCAGCTCGCGACAGCTACCTGAATATCCCGCAACTTCTGGCAGCCTGTGAAATCACGGGGGCTGATGCAGTCCATCCAGGATACGGCTTTCTGTCCGAAAATGCCCGGTTTGCGGAAATTCTCGAAGCTCACAACATTGAGTTCATCGGCCCGACCGCGGAACACATCCGCATCATGGGTGACAAAATCCAGGCGAAACAGACCGCCAAGGATCTCGGTATTCCGGTCGTTCCAGGTTCCGACGGAGCCGTTACCCCTGAAGACGATGCTCACGCGATTGCGCGTGAAATCGGCTATCCGGTTCTGGTCAAAGCCGCTTCGGGCGGCGGTGGCCGTGGCATGAAGGTCGCGGAAACTGAAGCTGACCTCGACACCGCCCTTTCGACTGCCCGCTCGGAAGCTAAAGCTGCCTTTGGCGATGATGCCCTCTACATGGAAAAGTATCTCGGCAAGCCTCGCCACATCGAGATTCAGGTTCTCGGCGATGGTAAGGGCAATGCCGTACACCTGGGTGAGCGCGACTGTTCACTGCAACGCCGGCATCAGAAGGTCCTGGAAGAAGCCCCTTCCCCATGCCTCAATGCCGAGCAGCGCGAAGAAATCGGTGAAGTCGTTGCCAACGCGATGCGCAAACTGAAGTATCGCGGCGTCGGCACAGTCGAGTTTCTCTATGAGAATGGCGAGTTCTACTTCATCGAAATGAACACCCGTCTCCAGGTGGAACACCCGGTCACCGAAATGATCACCGGAATCGACCTGGTAAACGAGCAGATTCGCATCGCCGCTGGTGGCTCTCTCGACATAACTCAGGAAGATATCAAGTTCGACGGACATGCCATCGAATGTCGTATCAATGCCGAGGACCCTGTCACGTTTGCACCGTCTCCGGGCACAATCACCTACTACCATCCGCCTGGCGGTCTGGGAGTGCGTGTCGACTCAGGTGTCTATCAGGGCTACAAAATTCCGCCATATTATGACAGTCTGATCGGCAAGCTGATCGTTCATGGCCGAAATCGCGTTGAGTGCATGATGCGCCTTCGCCGTTGTCTGGACGAATTTGTCGTTGACGAGATAAAGTCAACTATTCCGCTTTTCCGTGATTTGGTGGACAATCAGGATATAGCGAACGGTCAGTACGACATTCACTGGTTGGAAAAGTACCTGGCTGACAAGTCGAACTGACCGCAATGGGCAAAGGGGCATTGCCCCTTGCCGCGTGGGCAGTGAGACCAAATGGCAGGCTACAAAGACGACATCGTCATGGAAATCACACCGCAGGTGCTTTTGAAAGCATATGCCTGTGGCTTGTTCCCGATGGCAGAATCCGCCGACGATCCCGGGCTGTTCTGGCTGGAGCCGGAACAGCGCGGCATTCTTCCCTTCGAAAACTTTCACATTCCGCGGCGCTTGAGACGCACCATTCGTAATGACGTCTTTGAAATCCGCGTCAGCAACGATTTTCAAGGTGTGATCGATGGATGCGCCGAGCCCATGCCCGGGCGGCAGAAAACCTGGATCAACCGCGAAATTCGTCGGCTCTACGGCGATCTTTTCGAAATGGGCTATTGCCACACCGTGGAGGCCTGGCGGGATGGCAAGCTGGTTGGCGGTCTCTACGGCGTCAGTCTGAACGGCGCATTCTTTGGCGAAAGCATGTTCACCTTTGAAACAGACGCGTCCAAGGTTTGCCTGGCTCATCTGGTAGCTCGCCTTATCGTCGGAGGCTACTCCCTTCTCGATACACAGTTTGTTACCGATCACCTCAGCAAGTTCGGAACGATGGAAGTCTTGCAGGCCGACTATAACAAGCGACTTGCCGAAGCCTTGAAACTCGAGACGGACTATTACGCTTTGTCCGCCCATGCGAATGGTGGAGAAGTGTTGAAAGTCCTTGATCTGGCGAGCTGACTAACCGGCTTCCACCGAACCGATCAAAAGCTCCTGCTGTCGGCGTCTTGATTGAGAACGCTCACGAATGACGCCGCACAACCCTTGATCGAGAACCGGTTGCATTTGCCGGAAAAATCGATTTTTGGTAGAATTCCCCTACGTAATTCCTATTCGTCAGGAAAAACTATGGCTGGGGACACAAAAGAATCTGCCGCGGGCAAGGTCACACAGGAAACGGACTTAGGTGCGCGTCTGCGGGTAGAATCCAAGCCGAAAGACAAGTCTGCAGTTGTTTCGAAAGAAGAGCCGGAAACAGATCCGCAGGAACTGGAGATCCCATCAACTCCGGAAGAAAGGTCAGGCTTCGGCGAAGAACTCAGACAGGCGACTGGCAAAATCACAAGCATGGCCACCTCCGTTTTCGGCAGCGGTTCCTCTCCCCCAAACCCCGAAAACTTCATCACGGACGCAAAATTCAACGAGGATCTGGAAACCCTTCGAAACCTTCACACATTCCTGAACAAGGAAGCCGTGCCGCTTCCCGATGGCTTCCGGCTCGGTGCGCTGAACAGTCTCAAGGCTGCGGGGCAGAACCAGAAGGGGCGCCCGCCGACACAGGAAGAATGGATGGCGGTGGAAGACAAGACGCAAGCCTTGTTCGCTCAGCTGAGCGACGCCGACCGAAAGAGTTATCTGGCGTCTCAGATGCCCAACTTCTTGCCCAGGCTTGCCGTTTGGCTCGTGATCGTTTCGATCGGCTCCATGATACTGTCGGTGTTCATGGCGGAAGTGACACTGCTCAGCAAAGGGCTCGACGGTGCGCTCATGGTGTTGTTCTTTCTGCTCTGGCTCATGTCACTTGGGGCAATCGGCGCCGCTGCATTCATCGGCTTCAACGCGATCAGCGTGACAAGCGACATAACCTTCGACATTTCGGATTCCCGGCTCATCGTTCAAAGGATCGTCCTTGGCGCCTTGTTCGCGCTGTTTTTCACGCTGCCGTTCGGTTTCCATGAGTTTCTGGCCTTTGTTAAAAGCCTCAGCGCCGCCGCACTGAACAAGGCAACCGTCCCGACCAAGTCGGAAATTGCCTTCACCAATCAATCGTTGCTGCTCATCATGCCGTTTGTCCTCGGCTACAGCACGTCTCTGGTGATCCTGATACTGAACCGTATGATTTCTTCAGCGAGCACTCTGTTCGGTGCACAGGAAGCTCCAGCGAAAGGCAAATCACGGAACAAACCTGCTTAAGGTCCACGAAGCTCCCAGGGTCTGTTCGCCCCGATAACAAAAAAGCCCCGCATTGCGGGGCTTGATCATACGGAAAACAGAAAGCTTAGTTTCCAGGCGTCCAGGCTTCGTAGTCTCCTGTGACTTCCGGACGCTTTTCCGGGGTCAGGATAGAGCCATGCGGACGATAGGCTTCCGGCGTCCCGGTCTTGTTCGTCTGGTGCACTTGCTGCCAGTGCTTCGGATGATAAGTTTCTTCGGACGGCGGCGTATCAACCCGATGGTGCATCCAGCCATGCCAGCCCGGAGGGATCGATGAGGCTTCTGCAAGACCGTTATAGATCACCCAACGCTTGGTGCCTGCGCGTTCCTTGTAGTACTTGTTGCCAAACTCGTCCTCACCGACAAATTCACCTTTGCGCCAAGTGAAAAACCGGGTGCCCATGGTTTGGCTGTTCCACCAGGTGAAGATTTCTAGCAGCAGAGTTTTCATGGCCCTCTAAAGGTCCTTCGATTACAGAACTTTTGTCCCAAGCTAACAACCTTGGAAGAATTTCGCGGAATATGGCTGGATCTGCCGCTCCTGTCCAGTGTCGCACTGCCGCACAGACACATTAATTGAACGGATTTGGTTCGCCCCCTCTCTTTTGAAAGGAAAGGGGGAATTGCTGGTGATCATCGTCAGCGACCGGCAACAAGGGCCAGTCCGAACCAATCCCTCAATTCCACCGGTTATCAAGGCGTATCCCACTGAGCGCCGCTAATGAAGTTTGACGCCCTTGATCGTAGAAAATTCCGCATCCCGGATATGTTTGGCGGCGGCCGACTGCTTCTTGGTCCCACCTTTCTTAACACCGGCGAAGATCGGCCCTGAAGGCGATTTCTTCTCGAATGCCTCTTCAACCACTTCCTCGACTTTGGTCCGCTTCTCGATGGCGATTCGGTGATGCAACCTGGCGCCTGCAAGCGACTGCATCTTTTCTGCCTGCTCATCCATCGCCTTGCCAATGCCATAGATGTTGTAGAAGCCGGAATGCTCGAGGGTCATCGGCCGGTCATCTGTCAGCAACCAGCTGAGGCGCTTGTGGAGCGTTGAGGGCGAAACCGGTTTGACCAGCACGTGATGCGCCCCCGCTCTCAATGCCTTGTCTACAAGCGGTCTCGTGCCATGCGCCGTGATGAAAATGATCGGGACGTAGCACAAGGGCTCCATGTGCCGGTGCCGAACGAGACGCAGGAACTGGTAGCCTGTGGTCGGCTCCATGCGCCAATCGGTAAGAATGACATTGGGAGGTTCTGCAAGACTTGATTCCAATGCGTCGTCAACCGAATCAAATGTCCTCACGCGGGCAACTTTGAAGCTGAGCAGAATCGAGCGGAGTATGGTTTGCATCGGCTTGCTGTCTTCCACGACAACCACGTCGACATCTTCCATCGACAGCCCGAATGCAGCGTGATGTTTCATGAAATGCGGACCCTTTTCCCTATCTGGTCCGCAGTAGAACAGCCCCGGCTTAAACCCTGTTGAAATCGGTGGGGGCCATTTTCTTCAAATTTTCATAAAACCGGTCCATCAATCATCCACAGAAGGATTTGACGTCCGAACCGGCACTCCTTCGCCGGGAAAGCAAGCGCAAATTTCCTAGCGGTTGCGCTCTCCCCACTCCCCTCCCCACTATCCACACCACCACACAATATTTTGCGTTTGCCCACAATCTAGGCACTAGCTGTTGTCACTCGAACCTTGACCTTAAGAATTCGTTTACATTAGTTTCCTAATCATTGCGATGTGCGTAGTCGGGGCCCCTCCAGGCGCTCTGGTCATCCAAAACACTCAAGTAACCGCGTTCCGCTTCCGTCATTCTTGATTGAATCCGGGGGACGGGATTTTGTGTGCCGAGGTCACGGCGCATATCGTGACAAACCTGTTGAGAACCACTATATATAGTGGACCCACAAAATTGATACGCTACATACAGGTAACAGACCTGTGAGCAACGGGGCGGCATTCGGCAAAGAGGCAGGCGGAATCGTCAAGCCGGATGTGATGCGGATTTGGTCTGGTTCAGCAGGAACCGGCCGGGGATACAAGGGGACTTAGAGAATGCGGATCGAGCGGCGCTATACCAAGGAAGGTCAATCGCCTTACGCCGGAGTAGAATTTCGGACAGCAACAAGCGAGATCCGGAATCCGGATGGATCTGTCGTGTTTCGACTGGAGAACATTCAGGTTCCGGCCCAGTTTTCTCAGGTCGCGTCTGACATTCTGGCTCAGAAATATTTCCGCAAGGCAGGCGTTCCCGCCAAACTGAAGCCGGTTGAAGAAAACACCGTTCCTTCCTGGTTGTGGCGTCATGAGGCCGATGAAGAAGCTCTACAGGACGTTGCTGAAGACGAGCGCTACGGCTCCGAGATCGACGGCCGTCAGGTTTTTGACCGTCTTGCCGGTACCTGGACCTACTGGGGCTGGAAAGGTGGCTACTTCGATCAGGAAGCCGATGCGCACGCCTTCTATGACGAGTTGCGCTACATGCTGGCGACGCAGAAAGTGGCGCCGAATTCCCCGCAATGGTTCAACACCGGTCTGCATTGGGCCTATGGCATTGATGGGCCGAGCCAGGGTCACTTTTATGTCGACTTCCAGACCGGCAAGCTGACCAAGTCCAAAACCGCATACGAGCATCCGCAACCACACGCTTGCTTTATCCAGTCCGTGGGCGACGACCTCGTGAACGAGGGCGGCATCATGGATCTTTGGGTCCGCGAAGCGCGTCTGTTCAAGTACGGTTCCGGCACCGGCTCAAACTTCTCCCATGTTCGTTCCGAGGGTGAAAAGCTTTCCGGCGGCGGCAAGTCTTCCGGTCTTATGAGCTTCCTGAAGATCGGCGACCGGGCAGCCGGCGCGATCAAGTCAGGCGGCACCACCCGCCGTGCAGCCAAGATGGTTGTGGTCGATGTCGACCATCCCGACATCGAGGAGTACATCAACTGGAAGGTCAAGGAAGAGCAGAAGGTCGCAGCCCTGGTGACTGGCTCCAAGATCTGCCAGAAGCATCTGAGCGCAATCATGCGCGCCTGCGTCAACTGCGAGGCGGACAACGGTGATTGCTTCGATCCGGCCAAGAACCCGGCGCTGAAACGCGAAATCCGCGCAGCAAAGAAGATGATGGTGCCGGAGAACTACATCCAGCGCGTTATCCAGTTCGCAAAGCAGGGCTTCACCAAGATCGAGTTCCCGACATACAACACCGACTGGGACTCCGAAGCTTACCTGACCGTCGCGGGCCAGAACTCCAATAACTCCGTGCGCGTTACCGACGGCTTCCTCAATGCCGTTGTCGAAGACAGCACCTGGGACCTGACCGCACGCCGTACCGACGAGACCCTTAAAACCGTCAAGGCGAAGGAACTTTGGGAACAGATCGGTTATGCCGCGTGGGCATCCGCCGATCCCGGCCTCCAGTATCACACCACCATCAACGACTGGCATACCTGTCTTGCCGATGGTGAGATCCGGGCTTCCAACCCGTGCTCTGAGTACATGTTCCTGGACGACACTGCGTGTAACCTTGCATCCCTTAACCTGATGCAGTTCCGCAACGACGATCGTTCCTTCGCCATCGACAACTATGAGCATGCCGTCCGCCTGTGGACCATCGTTCTGGAAATTTCGGTGCTGATGGCACAGTTCCCATCCAAGGAAATTGCTGAACTTTCCTACAAGTTCCGCACCCTTGGTCTTGGCTATGCCAATATTGGCGGCCTGCTGATGACGTCCGGCATTTCTTACGACTCCGATGAAGGCCGCGCCCTGTGCGGTGCCCTCACAGCTGTCATGACCGGTGTGTCCTACGCAACTTCCGCTGAAATGGCCGGCGAACTTGGCTCCTTCCCGGGTTACAAGAAAAACGCCAAGCACATGTTGCGCGTCATCCGTAACCACCGCCGCGCAGCTTACGGCGAAGCAGACGGATATGAGGGTCTGAACACCAATCCGGTTGCCCTCGACCATGCATCGTGTCCCGATCAGGTCATTGTCGAACGCGCCCAAAAAGCCTGGGACCGCGCGCTGGAACTCGGCGAGAAGAACGGTTTCCGCAATGCACAGTCGACTGTGATCGCGCCGACCGGCACCATCGGTCTCGTTATGGACTGCGACACCACCGGTATCGAGCCTGACTTTGCCCTGGTGAAGTTCAAGAAACTCGCAGGCGGCGGCTACTTCAAGATCATCAACCGCGCCGTGCCGGAAGCCCTTCGTGTGCTCGGCTATTCGGAAAGCGAAATCGGCGAGATCGAGGCCTATGCGGTTGGACACGCTTCCATTGATCAGGCACCCGGCATCAACCCGTCCACATTGAAATCCAAGGGCTTCACCGACGAAAGCCTCGGCAAGTTGAAAGATGGAATGAAGTCGGCGTTCGACATCAAGTTCGTCTTCAACCGCTGGACACTTGGCGACGATCAGTTGAAGGCACTGGGTGTGTCCGAGGAGCAGCTGGAAGACGCTGAGTTCGATCTGCTGTCGTTCCTTGGTTTTTCCAAGGCTGACATCGAAGCCGCCAACACCCATGTCTGCGGAGCCATGACACTGGAAGGCGCACCGTTCCTGAAGACCGAACACTATCCGGTCTTCGATTGTGCCAACCCATGCGGCCGTATCGGCAAGCGCTTCCTGTCGGTTGAAAGCCACATCCGCATGATGGCTGCAGCACAGCCGTTCATCTCCGGTGCGATCTCCAAGACGATCAACATGCCGAACGATGCAACGGTCGAGGACTGCAAGGAAGCCTACATGCTGTCCTGGAAGCTGGCTCTCAAGGCCAACGCGCTTTACCGCGACGGTTCCAAGCTTTCCCAGCCGCTCAACGCACAGCTTCTGGCTGATGACGAAGACGACCAGGACGAGGCAGCTGAAGAACTGGCAGCCAAGCCGCAGGCCGCAAAGGCTGAAGTCGTGGCTGAGCGCATCGTGGAACGCATCGTGGAACGTGTTGTTCGCGAGCAGGAAAAGCTGCCGGCACGCCGTAAGGGTTACACCCAGAAAGCCAAGATCGGTGGCCACACGGTGTTCCTGCGGACTGGCGAATATGACGACGGTCGTCTTGGCGAAATCTTCCTTGATATGAACAAGGAAGGCTCCGCACTGCGCGCCTTCATTAACAACTTCGCCATCTCTGTCTCGCTTGGCCTTCAGTATGGTGTGCCGCTTGAGGAATATGTCGACGCGTTCACTTTCACCAAGTTCGAACCGGCCGGCATGGTTCAGGGCAACGATGCGATCAAGAATGCAACGTCGATCCTCGACTACGTGTTCCGTGAACTTGCGGTCTCCTATCTCGGCCGCCACGACCTCGCACACGTTCCGCCGGAAGTCTTCGGCACTTCCGGAGTGAGTGCATCGTCTTCTGAAGATCGTGGCCAGGGTGGTCAGATCGTCTCTCACGGCCTCGTGCGTGGTCAGACCGAGCGTTTCCGCATCGTACCGGGCTCCGAGCCGGCGGGCGAAGCAACCGAAGCGATCTCCGTTCAAACGGCAAGCACTCCGGCAGCTCAGGTGTCTGCGGTAGCAACCGCCTTTGCCCGCGGAGCTGAAGCAGCAGCAGCTGTGGAAGTCACTGCCGCCCCTGCCCCGCAAGCTTCGACGGCTGCGCAGCAGATCGCTCAAGCCCGTATGAAAGGCTATGAAGGCGAGAGCTGTGCTGAATGCGGCAACTTCACCATGGTCCGCAACGGCACCTGCCTGAAGTGCGATACCTGCGGCTCCACAAGCGGTTGCAGCTGAATGGGGGGAAAGCCTTGAACCTCGTTAAGTCCCTAGAACACAATCCCACGATTGCGGATTTTGGACTTGTCGAAGAAAAAATCCGCGGCTGCGAAAGCGCCGCGGATTTAGGCTTGCGCGAGAATAAGCGACGATCACAAGCATTCTCTCGTCTTGTGCTCGAAACATTTTTTCAAATTTCTTCTGACGAAACAGACGAACACATCGTTGACGGAGGCAATGACCGAGGCATAGACCTCATTTACATTGATCATAGTAACCGCAAGATTAGCATTGGCACTTGTAAAACAGTTTCAAATTTTAAGAACTCAAAAAAGAATTTTCCCGCTGATGTAGTCGACTGTGTCATCTCCTTTGTACAAGATCTGATGTATCATAGGGAAGAACTGCTTGACTCAGTCAATGGCTCTCTTGCCCTCAAAATCAGACAAATTTGGGAAATCTTCTCTAACGACAGATACAAAATCTCTGTTTATCTCTTCTCAAATCAAGCACGTTTGAGTTCTGAGCCGAAGCAGCGCTTGTTGGAGGCGCTTTCTAGACACGAGATTGAGCTATTTGAATGTGGATTATTTGAACTGTGCCATGGGTTAGTAAAGCATACAAAACCCAAGTTCACGAAGACTTTGACCCCTCACTCTGAAGGCGTTAGAGGTCCACAAATACGAAACACTCTAAGCGGTGTTGAGTGCTCGGTTTCTCTGACAGAATTGGTAAACTTCTGCTCGACTCAGAATGGAAATTTCGATGACCGTCTTATTTGGGAAAACGTTCGCTATTTTCTCGGTATCGAAAATGAAGTCAATCGAGAGATCAAAGAAAGTCTGCTTGCTGGAGATGTCCAAGAATTTTGGTTTTTGAACTCTGGTGTCACAATTGTTTGTGATCAGATTCTTTCCATGGCGAACGGTTGCCATCCGTTCAAAATGGTAAATCCCCAGATCGTAAATGGTTGCCAGACAGCCTCAGTTCTTCACTCGGTTTCTGAAGCAACACTTGCCGATTTAAGTCATGGCAGTGTGCGGGTCAGAATCATACAAACAACAAATCCAGAACTTATTAAGAAAATAGCTCGGGCGAGTAATCTTCAGAGCCGAATTGGCTCTAGGGATCTTCGGGCTAATGATGATTTTCAAATTCAATTGGCAGAAGATCTACGCTCATTCGGTTTTTATTACAAGAGAAAGAGGGGTTCAGATAGAATACCAAGCGGACTAGTGCCAATTGATTCATTGCGCGTTGGCCAGATGTTGCTCGCGTATACTTGCGGAGAGCCAACCAAAGCAAAAACTAATTCCCAGGAAATTTTTGGTGAGTATTACTCTGAAGCCTTTGACCCGGCGCGGGTCAACGCGGAGCTTATTGTCTCAATGCTCAAGATTTACGAGCAGATATCTACCCGCAGAGAAAAAGCGTTAGCTCTCCAGAAATCTTTGGCAAAGAATTCATTTGAAGAAACCTGGCTTGTCGAGGGACACTTTCACGTGCTGTTCGTGGTTTCGGAACTCATGAAACGGGAACGATTTCCACTTACTGACTTTCACAACGGCATAAAGCTTGTCAATTCGGCTGTAGAAATAGTCGATGAATTTGCGAAAACTGCAAATAAAGCTGCTTATAGAACTTTCAGGCTCGTGAAATCGAAACCGGAAATTCTTAAAATTCTTGACCGGTACACAGGGTCTTGCGGAGTTATTGTTGGACAACTGGATTGGTTGACCGATTTAGACTGAGAAAGTCGAAGCAGATCGGATTAAGTCAAGCTTAGCCGGGAGTTCGCCCAGGCAGGAGCAATCCAGCCACGTGCGGCTCCCGGCGCCCAACATCAAGAGCCCGCCGAACGGAAGCGTTTGGCGGGTTCTTAGTTTTCAAAGGGATAAAAAAGCATCTCGACTATCAACTTTGCTTCGGAGCATCTCATCAGGGCATAGACGATGGCTGTGTTGTCCTCAACCTCGGCTCAAATCGTATTGGCTCTCAATCAGGTCACATCCGTCAGAAGAGATTGGCCGAGGCTTAAGTGTCGCCGACAAATGACAACGGCTACCAACCACTCAAGACGCGATCGTCAGCCCAACGTTGACGAGATTTGACCCATCACGCTACCATTACGAGTACTATAGTTGTTGTCGCCTCATTGAAACGATCCTTGGAACTGGCTTTTCATTCCAGTCAATCCCTCAGCCCGTCGAGCAAGTCGAGGCAATCATCAGAGTTCGGTTGCTGTTCTCGTCAGCGGCACTCGAGGAAGGTCTTGAAAGTAAAAATCAGCTGATCTCGACACTTTCGAGACAATTTACCATTTCAGTGCCGCAACATATTTACGGCGCCGCATAAAAAAACGCCGTTGGGCGTAGGAGACATTCAATCGGTTACAGCAAGGTGAACGCATGCCTTTATTGGAACGTGAAAATGTCGTCAAAAGCTACAAGCAGGGCACACACAGGATTGAAGCGCCCTGCGACACGCTGGCCAGAGTAAAGCCGCTATTTGCAGACATGGGCATAACGAGGCTCGCCAACCTCACCGGTTTGGACCGAATTGGCATTCCCGTAGTATCGGCCACCCGCCCAAACTCGAGATCTGTTTCAATTTCGCAAGGCAAAGGCACGTCCCTTGATGCAGCTATGGCCTCAGCGGCCATGGAAGCGATCGAAAGCTACCACGCGGAGCGCATCACCCTTCCCTTGAAACTCGGCAGTCACCGCGAGTTATCTTCTCACCATGATCTTGTCGACGTGGATGAGTTGCCCAAGCTCAAGGCAGGTGCATGGCATCCCGATCGCCAGATCGTCTGGATCGAGGGCCGGAACATAATGGCGGACAACACCTTGTGGCTTCCATACGAAGTTGTCCATTCCAACTTTACGGTCCCGGCAGTCTCCGGCAGTGGTTGTTTTGTTTCCAGCACCAACGGACTTGCTTCGGGCAATCACCTCCTTGAAGCCATTTCCCACGGTATCTGTGAAGTGGTGGAACGCGACGCCAACAGCCTGTGGAACCAGCTTGCCGAACCCGCACGCGCCTCCACCCGAATTGACAATTCAACGATCAAGGACAGGGACTGTCAGGTTTCGCTCAACGCCCTGCAAAATGCCGGTTTTGCGGTTGGAATTTGGGACATGACCGGCGATGTCGGCATACCCGCGTTCTATTGTCTGATTGTCGATGAACGGGACTCCCTGGGACACTCCGGTGGCGGTGCCGGGTGTCATCTGGATCCGGCAATAGCGGCCTCGCGGGCCATAACGGAAGCGATACAGGTCAGAACCAATTACATTGCAGGTGTTCGCGACGACCTTGGCCAGTCCGAATATCAATCGGGCGAAGTCAACTCAAAGAACGAACACGCCAGATGGCTGATGGGATTGGCTTGCGAAAACCCGATCAATTTCGGCAGCTTCGAAGATCAATCCTCTGATTGTTTTTCGACTGATATTGAAATCTTGCTGGACAGGTTGAGAAAGGTCGGAATTGAGCAGGTGCTATGCGTGGATCTGACAAGAGAGACCTATGGGATCCCGGTCGTCAGGATCGTCATACCGGGACTTGAGGGCCCGGATGACCACGAAGACTACTTGCCGGGTCGTAGAGCGGGCGGCGATTGAGCGATGAGCATTATCCTGTTTGCAGGGCCGACGATCAGCAGGGCCGAAATTCATGAGCAACTGGAGGCAGACGTAAGGCCACCTGCCCAAATGGGTGACATCTATCTTGCCGCTCAATCAGGCCCCTCGGTAATAGGCTTGATCGATGGGTATTTTCAGGGTGTTCCGTCTGTCTGGCACAAGGAAATACTCTGGGCCATCGACCAGGGAATTGCGGTATTTGGCGCGTCCAGCATGGGCGCTCTTCGCGCTGCTGAGCTTTTTCAGTTCGGCATGACAGGTATTGGATCCATCTTTGAAGCCTTTCGGGACGGGCTGCTTCACGATGACGATGAAGTAGCAGTTCTGCACGGTCCGGCAGAACTCGGCTATCCCTCACTGTGCGAACCGATGGTGAATATTCGTGCAACTCTCAAGCACGCTGTTGCCGAAGAAATCCTGGACGACCGCACTGCCACTTGTTTCATAGATATCGCAAAGTCGACTTACTACCCAGATCGAAATTGGGACTATCTGTTTGATAAAGCGTCACAACTGGAAGAGATGAGTGCGGCCGGTCACGCACTCAGGGAATGGCTTTCAACCAACCGTGTCGACCAAAAGCGGGAAGACGCACTTTCCTTGCTGGATGCAATATCAGAAGAGGTCTCGAAAGAACCCAAACCGTCTGAGCCAAAATTTGCCTTCGAATGGACTGTGATGTGGGACCGCCTCGTAAGGACAGCTTCTGCCAGTTCGACGGAAGCCACGATCACGACTGCAGTTCTGGACGAATTGCGCCTGCAACCTGCCTACTATGTTGAAATCAAACGCAAGGCCGTTGGCCGATTTTTGATCAGCAAGGCTGGTCGTGGCAGCAACAAGATAGACCCCGCTCCCCTGCCCGAGATTTTGCGCAACTTTAAAGAACAACGCGGGTTATACTCAACCAGGCAACTCAAATCATGGTGTGAGGAAAACGGTCTCGACGAAGCGGGGTTGCGCTCGTTGCTTGAGGAGGAAGCTCATATGGACGGGCTCGGCCGTCATGTGGTGGCCAATGCCCCTCAGTATCTGCTCTCGGAATTGAGAACGGACGGGACTTACCACGCGCTGGCCAACCGGGTGAACTTGAAGTCCGAACATGATTGTCAACCTGATAGCCGCGCCACCAACGGACAAGATAGCGTTGCTGCCTCCGCTGGTCTCAGACTCTGGTACTTCGAATCCTGTCTCAAGGTTCCCCTTCCTGAAAACATGGATGAGCACCTGCGAAAAATCGACATTGAGGATCAGGGCAAATTTGATTCGATGGTGGCTCGGGAATACGCTTTTCGACAAAGTTCGAGCTGGGACGAATTGAAAGCCGACTAAATAATACGTCACGGAAAGATGCAGCAACCGGCTTTTGTCACTCCGATTGAAGAACAAGAGGAAGACAGGATAAGCACATGGACCCAAGATCTATTCCCCATCCTGGAACCCGGTTCCTGTTGTTTCCCCAGTTGCCAAGCCTGAAAGATCAGGGAACCCCGGAAGTGGTGTGGGTATCAACCCCTGCCGGCAGTGTCGGCCAGGGTCCTTCAGACGAGCGAATGTATGTAATCGATCCGGTGGGCAAGGAAATGCCCTACGGATACTATCAGCGTGCAGGACGCCCCTTCCACTACAAACCACCATGGGACGGCCCCATCCGCCCGCCAGCTATGCCAGATCCGGACGGACATTTCGATCATCTCCATTTTGGCACACCGCAGTTCGAGCAGGCCCACGCCTACGGTTCGATCCGGTTCACACTGGATGTCTGGGAGGAGTATTTCGGCCACCCGATCGATTGGCACTTCGCGCAGCACTACGACCGTCTGGAGATCCTTTTCCTGCGCGGTCTGGACAATGCCTTTGCCGGATTCGGTTCAGTGGAAATCGGGTCTTACGAGCACGAAGGTGGCACGCATGTGAATTTTGGTCTCAGCTTCGATGTGCTGTCTCACGAAGTCGGACACCTTATCATCTATAAAGAAGTCGGAATGCCGGACACCAACGACATTCACGGCGAATATTTCGGATTTCATGAATCCGCTGCCGACATGGTTTCCCTGGTCACCCTGATGCATTTCCAATCACCAATGTCGGATCTGCTGAAGGAAAGTCGCGGAAATCTGTACACATTCAACCATCTCAACCGGTTTGCTGAAGTCTCGGAAATGGAGCAATTGCGTATTGCGTCCAACAACCTGACCCTTTTCGACTTCAAGGATGGCTGGACATACGAGCACGATCTGGCGCAGCCGCTCACCGGTGCGATGTTCGACATTTGGGTTGATGTATTTCACGAGCATCTGGTTGAGGACGGTCTCATCTCGATGGAACTGGAAGAACTGTCTGACCGGGTCGAAAACGATCCTGACTACAGCAAGATCATCCAACCTCTCTTTGATGAAGCCTTCGCTCAAGACCCTGACGGATTTGCCACTGCTCTCGCCGACTCGCGCGATTTCATGGGGCTCGCACTGGCCGGAACCTGGACGCGGCTTTCATCCGCTCACCTGGATTACGCGGATGTCGCGCAGGCGATGCTTGAAACCGACCGGGAGGTAACCGGCGGACGGTTTGCGCGCATCATCTCATTGAATATGAAAAGAAGAGGAATTGGCGAGATTTCCGCAGGCCCCCGCCTGAAACCCCCGGATGAAAAGAGCCACGCCTTCTCCGCGCGCGCGGTCGTTGCTGAAAATCAGGATCACGGCACACCTGGCCATCAATGTTCCCATTTGCCGTTTTCAACACGAATGGCACTCAAACGCTTGGTCGAATAGATTGAAGAGTAAACGATAAGTAATTTCAGGTAGATTTCCGTAGGGTACGTGCTACTATAGCGATAGTTTATCGATTTAATGTGTCTAATTGCCGGAGGTTCAAATGCCGGAAACGCTTTTCAGTACTTCAGAAATTTTGTTATTTGGCCGGATCATGGAGGACCTTGAGTATAAAGCCTCGAATAATCCAGTGAGCAGCGATCCTCCCCCCAACCAGAACAGTGCCGGCGCCCCACCCAGATATGGTGGCAACAACGCGTTCATCAATCAGATGTTGGCCGACAAATCCGTAAGTCATAAGAAGGTGAAGTTTGCCCGAATTTATGGGTTTGCTTTTGAAGGCCAGTATTATGATTTTGCGCGACCGCAAATCTTCCTGGTTCACGGCGACGGGACGCCGGCTGAAGGTCCTATTCCTGACCAAAACAACCAGATGAAACGAGCTGCAAGGCATCCAGGCAGTACCGATCGTCTGGGAACAGCCGTGAGTGGTGCCTCATTCGCCGACGATATTATGGTTTGGTCGTACGATAAGGGTGACTATCTGGTTAGGATGGACCCGGAGGTGGGCCCGCTGGAACAGATCGTGCTGGAAGCGGAAGCCGGCTCGGCAGCGCCAGCCTATAGCGGCGGCAAAGCCTACAGCGGTGGTAAAGCCTATAGCGGTGGCAAAGCCTATAGCGGTGGTAAAGCCTACAGCGGAGGCAAAGCCTACAGCGGCGGCAAGGCCTATGGCGGCAACAGCGATTAAAACCGCGATCCGCATCGCCAAAACCAGGACGCTGCGAGCATCGCCCCCCCCGCGCCGAAACCAATAATCTCAGGTGACTGATTAGAGGGCACTTCTGCGCAGCTTGCGAGGAACCTCACCGATATTGCGGAAGGTTATTTCTGGGTGCATCCGTTATCGTTGTCTGCTGGACGACAGCAGGAAGGAGTTCCAGCAGGCATATGGTGGTAACAACAGGTCCAAGCCCACCATTTCCAGGTGATGTTGCATATTTAAAACTCTGCAATGCCGCAGCGGCATGGAAGATTGTTGATCTATTCCGGACAACAATCGAACGCGCTTCCTGATAGTTGCAAAACGCACTTGGAAGAAGCATGTCCTGATCCCCAGAGACCTCTAAAACGACCAAGACAGAGAATGCTCACTCCCACAGCATGTGAAACTTGATGTCATCTTCGCCACAAAAGGCAAAACCTAGGCGTTGGTAGAGAGTGATCGCCGGATTTCCCTTTATCATTGAAAGATGCAGCGGCTTCCCTTTTGAGGCCGCTTTCTGCATGACATCTCTAATCAGAAGCGTGCCGAGACCCCGATTTCGATAGGCCGAAATCAAGTAGACCTGGTCAAGATTGATCTGCTCGGTTTCTTCCGAAACCTGAAACCAGCCCACGACGTCATCGTCAATGACGACCAGGCTGATTTCATGACACTTGAAGTAACTTTTGAAGGCTTTTTCTGCTCGCTGACGATCCAGGCAATCCAAGGCCTCAAGGAGCGGAAAAATTGTTTCTATATAAAGTTTTCGGCAAAACGAAAAATCTGAAGGAACAGCAGTTCGAAGGTTATACGGTCTTTGTTCGGTCGTTGTCTGATCCATTACGTTCTTCAGTGTCCGGTGTATTCGCTCATTTAAATCCGGCTTTCTTCAACCCTTCAATCAGCCGCTCGCGGGAGGCAGGGTTGCGGTCTGGCGGCACGTTCTCCCAGTGCTTGAGGGTAAATTCAGGATGCGTCGCCATCAATTGCTCTGCATACTGGTTTGCGGTTGAAACATCTCCGATCAGTGCATGGCTTGCGGTCAACATGCGGTAGCCTTCAGTCTTGTCATGCATCTGAGTAAGCGTCCCGATGGCAGATTTGAAATCCTGCATGTCAAAATAGGCCTCACCAAGGTGCCAAAGATACCAGTCCGGATAGCAAGGGTTCAGCCTCATGGCGCGTTTGATCAGATTTGCCGCTCTCTCCGGGTCTCCATAGCAGCATACTGAGTGCCCCATTTCCGCAAGGACGTCCGCATCGTTGGGATTAAACTCGATCGCTCTTTCATAAGCCGCAAGCGACTCTTCATGTTGACGCTTGTAAAGACAGGCAAGCCCGAATGCCGCATAGCCCCACGCATCGCTGGGCGCGAGACCTATCGCCATCTCTGCCTGGTTCATCGCCTTGTCCAGCGCTGTCTCGGGAGGATCGGCCCAGTGAAATCGCCAGGCATCGTTCAACATGCGAGACATACCGACATAAGAGCGCGCGTAGTTGGGATCAACGCTCGATGCCAGCTCGAACAGGCTATGAGCGTGATAGTTGGTTTCGCGATCAGGTCGCCGATAGACTTCCTTGCCTCTCAAAATCAGACCATATGCCTGCAGGTCCGAAGGGGCACTGTTTCGCTGTCGCAGCAATTCGGCTGCATTGACTTCCAACGAGAGCCGAGAGGCGATCACTGCGGTGACTTCATCCTGGAAATCGAAGATGTCGTCCAGATCGCCATCAAAATGCTCGGACCACATGGTCAGTTCAGATTGCGCTTCGATAAGCTCCACCAGAATGCGGACACGGCTACCCGACCGCTGCAGACCGCCATCGACGAGATAACGCACACCAAGCTTGCGGGCAATTTCTCCGAGTTCCTGGAATTTCTCCGCAAAGGCAGACGAAGATCTTTGCGCAATGACATGAAGGTCGTGAAACCGGGTCAGATTGCCGATAATGTCACCCGTCAAGCCATTGCAAAGATGGACAAGTTGGGGTTCGCCAGTGATATTGCGCAAGGGCAGAACCGCAATCGAACTCTCGACCTTCTTGCGGTCTGCCAGCGGTTTGCGGTGGACCACCGGTGTCGGCAATGCCTGCCCTTCCATGACAGGGTCAACCGCAAACACCTCAACGGGCTCTTCGATGTTTTTCAAAGCTGGCTGGCCGAGTGTGCGAAAATTTACATTTTCCAGCCCTCGGGCAGTTTGCTTGACCGCTGCCGATACGCAGATTTCTCCAGGTGCCGCCACTTCCTGAATTCTTGCCGCAAGATTGACACTATGCCCCAGAATGCCAATCCTGCCCTTGCGAACTTCTCCAAGGTTTATGCCGATGCGAAACTGGATCGGATCCTTGTCAGAATTCCAGACAGCGTCCTTTTTGCACTCCTGCTGCATCTGTATGGCGAATTTTATCGATTGGGATCCATTGGCAAAGAGAGCAAGGACACCGTCGCCAGCAACATTTTTTACCGACCCGCCATAGTCTTTCACCAATGATTTAACCAGGTTGATCGCGTGCTCGACACGCTTGGCGGTGCGCTCCTCGTCAGCAGCCATCAGGCGGCTGAAACCGCAGATATCCGCGAACACGACTGCGGAAAGTTCGCCACTGAGTTGTTTCTGAGCAATCATCCAATATTCCGCGCGGTCCGTGTTGGGTACAATCGAAAAGAATACAAGAACGGATAAAATATCTATTCCCGCACTATAACTGCAACTGCGGCACTCGAAAACGCTGAATCTAACCTTCTAGGTGAAATGTAATAAAGACATTTCCTCAAGTGATTGGCTAGTGGTCAGGTTGTTATTTTCGCAGATAGCCGGGCTTCACAAATGAGTGTTCTTTCGAAACCACTGAAAACAACAATCAACCAATGCATTGCTTTTCATCGAGAATTCGTCATCTACGTCAAGTAAGATGGAGAAGCACTCGTCCCTCGGCCGTCACCTCGTTCACTCAAAAAAGTATCGGATTTTCAACGGCCTGTGCCGCGGCGAAAGTGCTGAGGTGCATTCAGGCTCTATTGATTGAAAGTACCTGCCTACCCGCTGCGATAAGTGCGGTCGCAAAACGGCACGTCGGCCATCATTCTGTCGATCTGATGAATGAAGAGACTTTCCGCCGGATTTAAACTGCGTGAAGGATTTACGACAAAGAACACGTCCACTGCCGGTAGATCCTCATAAGGCGGCAAAGGCCACAGATTGCCCAGATCGACATCCTTCCTGGCGATATGAACCGGCAATGCACCAAGCCCCAGCCCTGCCATGATCATCCGGCGTATCTCTGGAAGGTTGGCGGAAATCCCCTTGGGAGAAATCTTCAAAAGCGCGCGTTCACGCAATTGACTGACTGAATGAAGCGGACCGCTTTCGCTTTCGGTTTGAAAGGAGATGGAGGATTCTCCTCGTAGCTCGTTCAAGTCTATTTGTTCTTTCCCGAAGAGCGGATGGTTGGGCCCGCAATAGAGACCAAAAAACTCGCGAAAGAGAGGCGCGGCCCGAAGCACTGAGTCCGGCTCTCGCATAAGACACAATCCGAAAGATGCCCTGTTCTGACGCAGACGGTTCATCACTTCGCTGCTCTCAGCTACTGAGATCGAGAATGTCACATCCTGATGGCTGTCGTTGAAAATTCTCAACAGCTCATCGAAGTGTGGAGATACCACATGACTGGTCATGACAATGGAGATGTGCCCGGTGACCCGTCCCTCTGTTTCGCTGACCAGACTGGGGATTTGTGAGACCGATCCATAGATGGCACTGCATTCCCTGTAGAGGGTCTGGCCCGCTTCCGTCACCTCGAAGAAGTTCGGGCGGCGGACAACAAGCAGTTGACCGATGGAATCTTCCAGTCTTTTCAGTGCGCTGCTGATCGTCGGTTGGGTCACTCCAAGAAACTCGGCCGCCCGGGTGATGCCCCCCTGGTCAACAACAACCATGAAAGTGCGCAGCAGGTTCCAATCCAGCTGCCAGGGAAATCGTTGCTCGTATGGTTTCATCATAAATTTGGTCTATCATTGCAATTTAAATTATTTTTTTGCCCTATGATGAATGCTCATGCAAGTGTCTCGCGACGATCGAGGACCAAGCCGCTTCGTCCAGAACGGTGCTCTCGTGACATGCAAGGGAGGACAACTTCATGAAGACCATTTCAAACCTGTTCAAGTCCGCACTCGCAGCCGGTGTTATGGTTGTGGCAACGTTGGGCGTTTCGCAGTCAGTTCAGGCTGACGAACTCGACACGATCAAGGAAAACGGCGTCATGCGCATCGCAATGAGCGGCGCCTACCCCCCGTTCAACTTCGTCAACGAGCAAAATGAGGTGGTCGGCTTCGATCCCGCCATCGGTGCCGAAATCGCCAAGCGCCTGGGCGTGGAAGTCGAAGTCGTGACCACAGCCTGGGACGGCATCATCGGCGGTCTTCTGGCAAACAAATACGATGCCATCGTCGGGTCCATGTCGATCACCGACGAGCGCAAGAAAGTGGTAGACTTCGTTGGTCCTTACTATCGGATGAGCCGAGGCATCTTCGTCAAGCAAGGTTCGGATGTTGCCGATCTGGCGGGACTTGAAGGTCGCAAGATCGGGGTTACGCTCGGCGAAACCCACGAGCAGTGGGCACAAGAACAGGAAGGCTGGGAAGTCCGCACCTACAAGGGACTACCCGAGCTGCTGCTGGAACTTGACAACGGCCGCATCGACGCAATCGTAACCGACGATATCCCTGTACTCCTTGCGATCCGTGAAAACGGAAACGCGATCACTCAACTTGATACCTCTGGTCTGGCTGGTGTCGCGGATCAGGCTGGCATCGCCATCCGCAAGGGCAATCCTGAACTGCACAAGGCAATGCAGGCAGCACTTGATGCAATTCAGGAGGACGGAACGTATCTCGCGATTGCAGAAGAATGGGTCGGCGGGGACATCCGCTAAAATATCCCATCGGGCCCGGCACAAATTCTCCCCCTTTTCACTGGGCCCACTCTTTCGGTTTAGCTTTACCGAGGAACTGCAATGGATTTCGACCTGATCCTGCGCGTCTTCCCTTATTTCCTGCAGGCTGCCGTGGTGACAATCGAGTTGTCGGTCTATTCGACAGCACTCGGCCTCGTTTGCGCAGCCCTTGGAACATTTGCCCGCCTTTCCCGGCACAAGATGCTGCGCGCCATCGGCACCACCTATGTGTCGGTTATCCGGGGAACACCCGCTCTGATCCAGCTCTTCATTCTCTATTTTGGCGGACCGCAAATCGGCATTCAGCTGGACGCTTTTGAAGCCGGTGTCATTGGGCTCGGGGTCAATATCGGCGCCTATATGACCGAGACGATGCGTGGCGCAATAATTGCGGTAGACAAAGGTCAAACCGAAGCCGCCCGTACCTTGGGGCTGAGTCGGACGCAGGCAATGCGGAAGGTTGTGCTTCCCCAGGCAGCCAGGTTGATGGTCCGTCCTCTTGGGGTGAACATCAACGCTCAGATCAAGGGCACTGCGCTGGTCGCAGCAATCTCCGTGGTCGAGCTGACCTACACCGCACAGCGCTACATCGGCTCGACCTACAAGCCGTTCGAAATGTTCCTGCTCGCCGGTGCCCTTTACATGGTGATCATCTACGTGGTGGGCATTTGCGTCACTTATCTGGACAGAAAGGTGGCCCTGAAATGACCGGACCTCACTTCTGGATCGGAGGCTGCAATGGGTCTTGATTTTGCAGTTGTGCCGGAATACCTGGATCGGCTTCTATTGGGATCCGCATGGACGATCGGCATCACACTTGCGGCCGCAGCTCTCAGCTTTTTCGGAGGCATCCTCTTTGCTGTCATAGCACTCTATGCACCTGCCTTTGTCAGATGGCCGTTCAAGGCCTTTGCCTGGCTGTTCATGGGAACACCTCTGCTGTTGCAGTTGTTCCTGATCTATTTCGGCCTGATCCAGATCGGCATCGATCTACCAGCTGTCGTTGCAGGGGTCATCGGTCTGGGGCTGCACTTTGCGGTCTACAATTCCGACATCATCCAGGCTGGCATCAGGGCAGTCGACAACGGGCAATACGAGGCGGGTCGGACACTGGGTCTCAGCCAGGCACAGACTATCCGCAAGATCGTTGTTCCCCAGGCAGTTCGCGCGGTTGTGCCGCCAATCGGCAACAACATGATAGCGCTGTTGAAAGACAGCGCGCTCGTGTCCGTTATTGGCGTCACGGAGCTGACACTCAGTTCGCAACTCGCCATATCCAAGACCTTCCGTCCGTTTGAATTCTACCTGGCTGCGGCCGCTTGTTACTACGTCATCAATCTGGCTCTGGAAGCAGGATTGCATCGTATCGAGCGCCGCATTCAGGTCGCGCGTTAGACCGCGCAAGGAGTGACTTTCATGACAGACAAACCCTTTGTCGACATTCGGCACGCCGCCAAAAGCTACGGTTCTCTCGAGGTCTTGCACGACATCAGCCTTCAAGTGAACAAGGGCGAGATCGTCGCCATCATCGGCCCTTCCGGATCCGGCAAGTCGACCTTGTTACGTGCGATCAACGATCTCGATCCATTGACCTCGGGTGAAGTGTGGCTGGAGGACACGCAAGTCAACGAGACACTGCCGCATCGCCAGTACGAAAAGCACATCAACAAGGTGCGCCAGGAGATCGGAATGGTGTTCCAGCACTTCAATCTCTTCCCGCATTTGACCGCACGCGGCAACATCGTGCTGGCCCCGAAGATGCTGAAAGGCATCTCGGACGCCGAAGCGAACACTCTGGCTGAGGAGCAACTCGACCGCGTCGGTCTGCTCGATCGGATCGACTACTACCCCAGTCAGTTGTCCGGAGGACAGAAACAGCGCGTGGCAATTGCACGGGCTCTGGCGATGAAGCCCAAAGTGATGCTGTTTGATGAAGCAACTTCAGCGCTTGATCCGGAACTGGTCGAGGAAGTCAATCTCGTGATGAAACAGCTCGCTGAAGAACACATGACCATGATCATCGTCACCCATGAAATGAAATTTGCCGAAAGCGTCTGCGATCGGGTCGTCTTCATGGATGGAGGATACGTCGTTGAGGAAGGTTCTCCTGAAGTGGTGTTCCGCAATCCGACTCACGATCGCACCCGCAACTTCCTGCGCAAACATCTGCAGGGCTAGAGTTACCGTGAAAGAAATGCTTCCTAAAGAAATCAACTCAATCTCTGGTCTACCGACGAACACCAGGAAACAGCGGGTGGTTTCATGATGTCTTTTTCCTTTCGGCATGCCGGTCCTGATGATGCTCAGACGATCTTTGAGCTGGTCCAAAAACTCAGCGAATACCTTGGGCAAACAGAAAAGCTGACCGCGGCTCCGGACGATTTCAGGGAGGTTGGACAGGGATCTCGCCCACTCTTCAGTGCCCTCCTCGCAGAAGATCGCGGTGAGACAGTCGGCATTTGTCTTTATTTCGACAGTTTTTCAAGCTTGCGGGGCCAACGCGGGGTCTACGTGCAGGACCTCTACGTGACGGATGCCGCACGCGGCTCGGGGCTCGGAAAGGCCCTGTTGGCGCAGGTAGCCAAGGAAGCAGCCGCCCAAGGTGCCACCTATCTTCGCCTCTCGGTCGATGTCGAGAATATTGCTGCCCAGAAGGCCTATGAAAGGATCGGATTGTCCGCTGCCACAGACGAACAGATCCGGAAAATCGACGGCTCCGCCTTTCAGCAATTGGCCGCCCTTGCAAATGAAACTTGAGACAAGATCCAACCACAAGAAAGACACCGAGATGGCGCAGTCAAACCTGTTCTACCAATCCCGACTGAGACGTCCGATGCTGGATCGGGCTGAAGGTATCTACATGTGGGATACATCGGGCAAGCGTTACATTGACGGTTCGTCCGGTGCGATGGTCAGCAATATTGGCCATTCCAATCCGAATGTCATTGCCGCGATGAAGGCACAGATGGACAAGTCCACATTCGGATACCGCCTGCATTTTCAAAACGAACCTGCGGAAACACTTGCGCGCAAGACGGCCGAATTGATGCCTGATGGTCTGGACCGGGTTTTCTTTGTCTCCGGTGGCTCTGAGGCAGTCGAAAGTGCCGTCAAACTTGCACGGCAGTATGCACTGACACAGGGACAGGACAACAGATGGAAAGTCATTTCCAGGTTCCCTTCCTATCACGGAGGTACCCTGGGCGCAGTAGCACTGACCGGATATGACCCGCTCTCCAAGCCATTCGCCCCCTTGCTTCGGGACATGCCAAAGATCGCGGCCCCCCTTTGCTATCTGGATAAGGACAACTTGAGCGAAGAAGAGCGTGGCTTGAAGTATGCGGAGTTGCTGCGCGAGAAAATTCAGGAAGAAGGGCCTGACAGTGTTCTGGCCTTCATCATGGAACCTGTCGGTGGCGCTTCAACCGGCGCGCTCGTGGCGCCGGACAGCTACTACGCGCGCATCCGCGAGATTTGCGGCGAATTCGGCATTCTTCTGATTTACGACGAAGTGATGACCGGGGCCGGACGCACAGGCAAATTCGTGGCCTCAGAACACTGGGGAGTAACGCCCGACTTCGTGGCTCTTTCGAAGGGGTTTGCCGCCGGATACGCTCCCCTCGGTGCAATGGTGGCCAGAACTCCGATTGTAGATGCGGTCCTTGATGCCGGTGGTTTCATGCATGGCTTCACATATGCAGGCAATCCGCTGGCCTGTGCTGCCGGCGTTGCGGTGTTGGATGAGCTGAAGCAACAGGATCTGATCGGCAATGCTGCAGACATTGGCGGCGTTCTCGAGCAGGAACTGACCGGCCTGATGGACCGCTACCCCTTTATCGGCGATGTGCGCGGAAAAGGTCTGCTTCTCGCCTTTGAACTTGTTTCCGATCGTGAAACGATGAAACCATTGCCGAAAGATTTCAATGCCTTCAACCGACTTGTTGATCTGGCCTATGAACGAGGCCTGATCATTTATTCCCGCCGTACACGTGGAGGTCACGAAGGCGACCATTTCCTCGTCTGCCCCCCCTTGATCGTGACCCGGGAACAGGTGAACGAGATCTTGGAAGTTTTGACAGAAAGCCTCGACGCTATGGCGAACGAGATGAACTTGCAGGTCATACGCTGATGCCAATGCCCGACAAATCCCGCTCAATTGAAGAGGCAATTGCGCAAATCCCTGACGGCTCAAGCATCATGCTTGGCGGTTTCGGAGTGCCGGGCACGCCGTTCTGCCTGATTCAAGAACTGGTACGCCAGGGACAAGGGGGACTGACCCTCATAAAGAATGACGCCAACGAAACCGGAATGGGTGTCGACTGGCTGCTAGAGAACGGACAGGTCGCCAAACTGATCACCAGTCACATCGGTTTGAACTCAAACGCTGTTTCCATGATGAACGCGGGCGAAATCGAAGTGGAATTCGCACCACAAGGTATTCTCGCCGAGCGCATCCGCGTGGCCGGAGCTGGAGTGATGGGCTTTGTGACCGACATCGGTCTCGGAACTCCGATGGCGGAAGGTAAGCAGAAGGTCACGATTGACGGGAAAGAAGGCATCGTGGAGACAGCGCTCCGGGCAGATTTCGCCTTGTTGCACGCCGACCGGTCCGACCCTTTTGGCAACCTTTGCTTCTCGGCAACCGCCCGCAATTTCAATCCTCTGATGGGCATGGCAGCCACCAGAACCATTGCGGAGGCGGAAGCCATCGTTCCGCTCGGCGGCATCACACCGGATGACGTCAACCTGCCTGGTCCCTTCGTCGATGACGTTGTTGCCCTTCCCGAACTGATGGAGGTCTATGGTGTCGTCGAGCGCTAAGGACAGAATGCTGAAACGGGCCGCGGCCGACATCAAGGCCGGCATGACGGTCAACCTGGGTATCGGCCTGCCGACACAGGTGCTGAAACACGTACCGGAAAACCTGCCTGTCTGCCTGCATTCGGAAAACGGCATTGCCGGCGTTGGCCCTGTTCTTGCCAATGAGAAAGCGGACCGTAACCTGATCGATGCAGGCGGAGCTTACGTGTCACCTGTTCCGGGCACATCCTATTTCGACAGCGCGCTCAGCTTTGCCATCGTGCGCTCCGGACGTCTCGACCTTACACTTCTGGGAGCATTCGAAGTTGCCGGCAATGGCGACCTCGCCAACTGGATGATCCCTGGAAAATTTACACCTGGAGCCGGCGGAGCCATCGAATTGGCGCAGAAGGCCCGACGGGTAGGAGTTATCACCACCCATACGGACAAGAAGGGCAATCCCAAAATCCTGTCTGCGTGCACTTTACCGCTGACCGCTCGCACGTGTGTCGACCGGATTTACACGGACATGGCAGTTTGTGATGTGACGGCGGACGGACTGTGCCTTACCGAAATTGCGGAAGGTGTCTCCGTTGACGATGTGATTGCCGCAACCGGGGCAAGGTTGATCATTCCCGACCAGCCCCTGCCCACCTTTTGATCGGACTTTCCATGGATACGCAGATCAAAACCTCGATCATGAACGCCGTCGACAATCTGTTCGATGCGGAAATCGACTTTCTGAGTGAATTGAGCAGCCATCCGTCAACACGCGGCAACGAACAATCCGCTCAGACCTTCATGGCAGAGGAGTTGGCGAACCGTGGCCTGGAGGTTGATCGTTGGCAGATCGATGTTGACGAGATTGCTCACCTCCCCGGTTTTTCTCCCGTTCTTGGCAACTATGACGACGCCGTAAACGTTGTCGGCACACTCCGGTCAGCATCGCGCAAAGGACGCAGCCTGATCCTGAATGGTCATATCGACGTCGTTCCGGAAGGCCCGCTCGATATGTGGGAGACGCCTCCATTCGCGCCGCGAGTGGAAGATGGGTGGATGTATGGGCGCGGCACCGGTGACATGAAGGCTGGGCTGGCAGCCAACCTGTTTGCCTTGGATGCGTTGCGCTCGCTGGGCGTTGCGCCCGCTGCCGACGTTTTCTTCCAATCCGTTGTCGAAGAAGAATGCACCGGAAACGGTGCCCTTGCCTGCCTGCATCGCGGTTACAAGGCGGATGCCGCCCTGATACCGGAGCCCTTTGCCGAAGATCTCGTCACCGCACAGCTCGGCGTTCTCTGGTTCCAGGTGCATCTACGCGGATTGCCGACCCATGTTGCGTACGCAGGAAGTGGCTCCAACGCGATCGAGGCCGCAATCCCTTTGATCGCGGCACTCCATGAAATGGAGCACCGCTGGAACCTGCCTCAGAACCGCCATGAGGACTATTGCAATCACAATCATGCACTCAACTTGAATGTCGGCAAGATCCAGGGAGGCGACTGGACCAGTTCGGTACCAGCCTGGTGCATCTTCGATGTCCGGATGGGACTGTTTCCAGGACAAGATCTGAACGAAGCCAAGCGCGAGATCGAAGACGTTCTGAGGGTCGCAGCCCAAAGCCACCCATTCCTGAGCAAGAATGCACCGGAAATCGTCTATCACGGGTTTCACGCGGAGGGTTATGCCCTTTCCGAAGACAAGGGCACTATAGCCAAAACGGCCATCGGAACTCTGGAACAGGCCCACCATGCTGTCACAGGACGGGATTTGAACAAGGTTGCAATCACGGCAACTACGGATGCCCGGTTCTTTGGTCTCTACGCGGATACTCCGGCACTCGTCTACGGACCAACGGCGGAAGCCATTCACGGGTTTGACGAGCGGGTGGATCTGGAGTCGGTCCGGCGCATCACCCAGGCAACAGCCCTTTTCATCGCCGATTGGTGTGGACTGGAAAAGATCTGAAGGATATCCCCATGCGCGACGCCGTAATCGTCTCGACCGCCCGTACACCAATTGGAAAAGCCTATCGCGGGGCTTTCAACGCCACGCAGGGGCCCGTCCTGGCCGCACATGCTGTGCGGGCGGCGGTCTCCAGAGCCAAATTGGAAGGAGGCGAAATCACAGACTTCACCATGGGCTGCGCATTGACCCAGGGTTCGACAGGGATCAACGCGGCTCGTCATACTGTCTTCGCCGCCGGACTGCCGGACAGCGTTGCTGCAGCAACCGTCGATCGACAGTGTGCGTCCGGTTTGTCCGCAATTGCGATTGCCGCAAATCAGGTTGCGACGGGTGAATGCGAGATTGCCCTCGCAGGCGGAGTGGACAGTATTTCGCTGGTACAGAATTCGGACTGGAACGGAAGTCACTATCGCATTCCGTCTGTGCGTGACGGCTACTACATGTCCATGCTGGAAACCGCAGAACTGGTTGCCGAGCGATATGGCGTAAGCCGTGCGGAACAGGATGAGTACGCACTGCTGAGCCAGCAGCGCACGGCAGTGGCTCAAGAAAAAAGATTGTTTGCGACCGAGATCGTGCCCGTCGAAACCATCAAGCGCTCAAAGGACAAGACAACCAATCAGGTCCACGACGAAACCGTGACGCTGGATGCCGATGAATGCAATCGACCGCAAACCACGTTGGAAGCTTTGTCTGCACTGGAGCCCGTTCTTGAAGGTGGCTCTGCAGTGACTGCAGGCAACGCCAGCCAGATGTCCGACGGCGCTGCTGCTTGCGTGATCATGTCGACTGCCGAAGCCGGTCGACGCAATCTCGAGCCACTCGGCCTCGTCCGGGGCATGTCGGTCGTCGGATGTGCACCTGAGGAGATGGGGATCGGACCGGTTCTTGCCATCCCGAAGCTGCTGCAACGGCATGGATTAAGTGTCGATGATATCGATCTCTGGGAAATCAACGAAGCCTTCGCCTCGCAGCTTGTCTACTGCCGGAACAGGCTCGGCATCGATCCTTCAAAGCTCAACGTGAACGGCGGAGCAATTTCCATCGGTCACCCTTATGGCATGAGTGGCACAAGAATGACCGGACACGCCTTGCTTGAAGGCAAGCGCCGCAACGCGAGGTTTGCAGTTGTCAGCATGTGTGTTGGCTGGGGTATGGGTGCAGCAGCACTTTTCGAGTTGTCCTGACCACCACGGCAACTCTCAAACAGAAGGAAAAGGCAGACATCGCGAGACCGAAAAAACTGCCTTTTCTTGCTTCCACCAGGTCCGTAGCAATCTGATTTCCGTCACTTACCGGCCGCGCAAGTCTGCGACGGAACCCCGTTCGACAATCTCTGCGTCGAGCCGGAGCGTCTCGATCTCTTTTGCGGCATCCAGTCTGCCCATCAGCGCCTTTGCGACGCTGGTGCCCATGCGCGCGGTCGGAAGGCGGATCGTGGTCAATGGCGGTACACTGTGCGCAGCCCAATCCAGATCATCGAAGCCCATCAGAGACAGATCCTGCGGAACTGCAATGCCATGACGGCCTGCCTCGAAAAGCACACCCAGCGCCAGAACATCCGACAAACAAAGGACTGCGCTTCCGGGTTGCCGTTTGAGAGCGAAGATGTTTGCAGCGGAACTCGCACCTCCGGCAACATCAAGTGATGTTTCGAACAGGTGAACCTCAGCCCCCGCCTCTTTTGCACCCGCCAGAACACCATCAATTCTCAGTCGTGTGCGATCATTGTTTTCTGTTGGCCCGTGAATGACCGAGACATTGTCATGACCTCGTGAAGCAAGGAAACGCAACGCTTTCTCGCCCAGCGCGGCATTGTCATAGCCAATAGCTGGCAAGCCGTCCTGTCCTTCACAGACACTGGTGCAAATCGCAGGAATGTTTCCAGCGGCAAGAAACTCAAGCAGAGCCATGTTGTGTTCCGCGCCAGACAGGATCAAACCTTCCGCACCCAGATCGACCAATTCACGGGCGCGCCGCTCTTCTGCTTCGGCATCACCTCCTGAAGTGGCGATCACAAGCGCATAGCCTTGACCGGCCAATTCCTGCTCAATCGCGTTCAGAAATCGCGCAAAGATCGAGTGAGCAAGCGTCGGCACAACGGCACCGATCGTTTTCGTGCGCTGCGTTGCCAGGGCACGAGCGGCTGGATTGCGCGTATATCCCGCCTTTTCAATGGCTTCCAGAACCTGGCGGCGTGTATCCTTGTTCACCAGCGCGGAATTGTTCAGCACTCGAGAGATCGTCCCCGTCGAGTAACCGGTCATCTTGGCCAGGGCCCGAACGCCCAGCTTTTTTGTGCCGGATGGTTCTTCCATCCATTCGTCTCCATCTTGTCCGGTTTCATAGAACACCAAAGAAATTTATTACAGGTTATTGACAATTGGAACCGGTTCCAGTTCAAATTATGGAACCGGTTCCAATAACCATTCCTCCAGAACCGACGGAGCTGATCGAATGCAGATTTATGCGCCTGTTTCAGGTGGTCTGTCTTCAAAGGGAGCGCGATATCCCGGGTTCGACGCCGAAGGTCGAACGAAGGTGATCGAGATTCATTGCGGCGAAGCAAAACGCGTGCACGTCTTTGAAGGTGCTCTCGTCACTCTGACGGATGTTGACGGCGACATCGCTGCCTTGGTCTGCGCTCTGACACCATCTGGTGAGGATGCGCTTGCAGAAAGCGAGATTGGTTTCAGCAGATCCAGTGGAATTCCCGACGGTATCGACGGAGAAGAGCTGCGCGGCTGGGTGGCTTCCAACGGTTCTTCCGAAGCGGATCTCGCTTTCAGAAGCGTGTTTGCTCCATCCGGGGCTCCCGATAACAAGTTTACACTGCGAGTTCCGACAGACTGCGATCTATGGATTGCAGTTCCTCGTTCCAACGACACGCTGGAGCATGGCGGCGGAGGTTCGGTCATTGCCGAGGTGTCCGAACTCAACAAGTCGGTATCCCGGCTCCCTGCCCCACTGGGAGACATACGCGATGAATTTCGAGTAAATCGCGGAACAGCTTATGCATATGAAGTCAAAAAGGGTGACCTAATTCAGGTCATCGACGTGGACGGTCGGCAATGTTCGGACTTCATGGCTCTGCGATCAGATGCACTTGACGCTGGTCTGGAACGTCATATCGATTCAACTGTAACACGGACGCTTGTTGGCGGCGGATATCCAGCCCCCGGTCTTTATGACAAGTTTTTCGACCAGGACATGCGCCCTCTGCTTTCAGTCGTTCAAGACACCGTCGGTCGGCATGACACGTTCGCCCTGGCCTGTACCGCGCGTGGCTACGAGGAACGGGGTTTCCCAGGCCATCTGAACTGTTCAGACAACATCTCGGATGTCTTTGAGCCCTATGGCATCGGACGCCGCAACGCATGGCCAGCTATCAACTTCTTCTTCAATTCGTGGATCCTGCCCGGAGACAATCGTTTGCAGTCCGACGAAGCCTGGTCGCGCGCCGGTGATTACGTGCTCATGCGCGCGATGACGGACCTGCTGTGCGTTTCGACCGCCTGTCCCGACGACATTGACCCTATCAACGGATGGAACCCGACCGACATACATGTGCGCGTCTACAAGCCGGAAAAGACAATCCGGCACGCCATCGCCCATCGTCCGTTTGCCGAGAGTGCCCCAGTCATGACAAGCGAAAGCGCCTTTCATCCAAGAACAAGCAAACTGACGAGCTCTTTTCACGTCGCACGCGATGTTTGGCTTCCGGCATCCTATGACGGCAGTCGAACGCTGGATGAATACTGGACCTGCCGAGAAGCCGTCACCGTCCAGGACATGTCATCCTTGCGAAAATACGACATTGCCGGACCGGATGCCGAACAGCTTTTGCAAATCTGCCTGACACGCAACATCGCTAAGCTTTCAGTCAATCGCGGCGTCTATGCACTTCTGCTGAACAACACCGGGTCGGTCATTGATGACGGAACTCTGTTCCGGCTTGCTCCTGATCTTTTCAGATGGTGCTGCGGCTCGGAGGAGAGCGCTCGCCAACTCAAACAAGTTGCAGAAAGTGAAGGCCTCAAGGTCTGGGTCAAGGCTCAATGGTCGTCCATGCCCAACCTTGCGATCCAGGGACCGAAAAGTCGCGAGCTCCTGAAACGCATCGTCTTTACACAACCCCATCAGCCTTCGCTGGAAAACATCAAGTGGTTCGGCTTCACCATCGCCCGTCTTCGTGACCGGGAAGGCCCGGCATTCATGCTGACACGCACCGGCTTCACGGGCGAGCTGGGCTACGAAATCTTCTGCGATCAGGGCTCTGCCTTAGAGATCTGGGACGCAGTCATGGAAGCAGGCGAAGACTTCTCCATCAAACCGATGGGGTCCGGGGCCCTCGAGACGATCCGGATAGAGGCGGGGTTGATGGTTGCGGGCGCTGAGTTCACCCCCGAGGTCGACGCTCTGGAGGCTGGCCTCGGTTTCGCTGTCGACATGAAGAAGGGCTCGTTTATCGGCCGTGAGGCGTTGGAGCGTAACGGAACAGCTACTCGGAGAAAACTGGTCGGTCTGAAGTTTGAAGGAACCGAGGTTCCCATTCACGGTGCTCCGGTTTTTGCGGGCCATCATCAGGTTGGTGTCATCACAAGCGCCACGCGCTCACCCATGCACGGTGCCGCAATCGCCATGTGCCGCCTCGCTATTGAAAATGCGGATATCGGAACGGAACTCGAGGTGGGTTGCCTGGACGGACACATGAAACGCCTGCCGGCACGGGTTCATGAACTTCCCTTCTTCGACCCCAAACGGGAGCGCGCTCGCGCATGAAAACGAAGTATTGAATGACAGGAGGACGCGATGAAAAAGGTACTACTTGGAGCAACTCTTGCGATCGCCACGGGTCTCTCATCGGTTTCGGCGAACGCCGCCGACAAGGTGACGATCGGTGAGCCAAGCTGGCCCGGAGCAAAGATAATGGCCAACCTGATCGGTCAGGTCATCACCTCACGTTTGGGCGGCGAAGTCGGCTACGCCCCAGGGGCCAATGCCGTCATCTTTGCCGCCATGGATGGAGGCAGAGGCGATATCGACGTTCATCCGGACGTGTGGCTGCCCAACCAGAAGTCCTTTACCGACGAGTACGTCGACCAGAAGGGAACCGTCGTGTTGTCGGAAGGGTCATATGAGGGCAGATCCGGTTTCTGTACACCGACCTACATGGCAGCAGAACACAACATCAAATCGGTCTTTGATCTTGGAACGCCGGACGCTCAAAAGCTTTTCGACGCCAACAATGACGGAAAAGGTGAGATCTGGGTTGGTGCATCGGGTTGGGCGTCCACCAACGTTCACAAAGTGAAAGTTCGGGACTACGGGATCGAAACCTTCCTGGAGCCGACAACCGAAGACGAAACTGTCTTCTACGCCCGGCTGAAAGATGCAGTCGATGCCAAACAGGGCGTCGTGTTCTACTGCTACAAACCACATTATGTTCACGCACTCTACGACGTGACGATGCTCGAAGAGCCGGAATTCGACCCGGAACAATACGCCATCGTTCAACCGGACCAGGATGCCGACTGGTACGAAAAGTCGAAGATCACCACAGGTGACCAGGTAAAGACCGTCCGCGTTGCGCACTCCAGGTCTCTTGAAGAACGTGCGCCCGCAGCTGCTGCTTTTCTCAAGAACATCAACATGAGTGCGGATGATCTGTCCGAACTGACCTATCAGGTCGTTGTGCAGAAAAAGGAAATCGAACCGGTCGTGTCTGAATGGATCGCCGGCAACTCTCAGACTGTCGACGGCTGGCTTGGGCTCAACTGACCACTGGCAACTTCCCGGCGCATCTGCGCCGGGTCCTTTTTGATAGATCCCGGGGGATGTCATGGACGCGGCCGTGTCGATCAGTGTTCGCGGTGTTTGGAAAGTTTTCGGCGATCGTGCCGGAGAAGCACTTGCGGCAATCAGAACCGAGAATCTCAGCAAATCTGAAGTTCTTGAAAAGTTTGGCTGTGTCGTTGGTGTAGCGGATGCTTCTTTCGACGTGCGCGAAGGCGAAATTTTCTGTGTGATGGGCCTGTCCGGCTCAGGCAAATCCACCCTGGTTCGTCACATCAACCGTCTGCTGGAGCCCACCGACGGGCACATTCTGATCGGCAATGAAGACGTTACAGAGCTGAACGAAACGCAATTGAGAGAACTGCGCAACCGCAGGGTCGCCATGGTCTTCCAGAACTTTGGCCTGATGCCGCATCGCACGGTTCGAGACAATGTCGCCATGCCGCTCGAAATCCGGGGAACCGGAAAGGCCAGACGCTGGGAAGAAGCCGACCGGGTCCTGTCGCTTGTGGAACTGACCGGCTGGGAAGACAAGTATGCGCATGAACTGTCAGGAGGGATGCAGCAGCGGGTCGGCCTGGCAAGGGCAATTGCCGCGGATCCGGACATTCTGCTTATGGATGAGCCGTTCTCGGCCCTTGACCCGCTTATCCGCAAACAGCTTCAGGACCAGTTCATGGAGCTGTCTGCCGAGCTGAAGAAAACCACCATCTTCATCACACACGATCTTGATGAAGCGATCCGCATCGGAAACCGGATTGCAATCATGAAAGATGGCCGCATCGTTCAGGTCGGCACACCCCAGGACATCGTGCTCAATCCCGCGGACGAATATGTCGCTGATTTCGTTGCCGGTATTTCAAAACTCAACCTGATCTTCGCTCACTCTGTCATGTCTCCCGTGGAAGATTATGAGGCTCGGCAGGGTGCCGTCGGAGCGGATGTTCCAAGAGCACACCCCGATACCGTTCTCAACGACCTGATTGATCTGAGCGTCGAAGGCGATGGCCTCATTGCCGTTGAAGACAACGGAGAGACGGTGGGTGTCATTGACCGTGTCGGGTTGATGAAGGCAATCCAGGGCGGCCGTGGAGGCGAAGCATTGTCATGAAGGACAACGTACAGACGGACACAAGCAAACTGGATGCGCTGATCTCAAACTTCGTTGGATCCAGTGTCGACTACTATCGCAAGACCTTCCATTACATGATGGAAGCGCCCGGCTACCGCTTCACACTGAACTGGACAGCCGGATTGCTTGGACCGGTGTGGTTTGGTGCCCGCGGGATCTGGTCATGGTTCCTCACCATGCTCGTTCTTGAAACCGTGGCATTCATTCAACTGGCAAACGGGCTGTTTGGAGACCTTGGACGTGACTCGCGCGAGCGCGCCGAAAGCATAGCCGCAACCCTCGAACTCAGGCGCCAGCAGATCGAAGCAGCCGAAAGGGCCGGATCCGGTTCTCTGGACGCATTGAAACGAGCAGCTCAATCTCTTGAGACAGCGCTCGCAGACGCAGAAGCTGCCACATCAGCAGCTGCTGCGACCGGTTTCACCTACATAGTCATCGGTCTCGTCCTGCTGGCCATATTCAAGTTCGCAAGCGCTGCAACGGCAAACTGGGTGCTAGAAGGTCAGTTTACCCGCTGGAGGTCCGACAACTCCGTGGCCAACGGTTTCAACCCTTCCCGACTCGTGATCGCAGCAGCGCTCTCCCTGATTGTCATCGTCCTCTCGGCAATCAAGTTTGCGCGGCCGGACGCGATCTCCCTGCTTCAAACGTTCCCGAACAACCGGAACTGGAGATTGTCTGTCGGGGACTGGGTTCAGGCGGGGTTCGACTGGGCCAAGACCGCCGGTCGCGGTTTCTTCGACAGTCTGACGTTCGGAATGCGGGTTCTGCTTGATGGCGTTGAAACGGTGCTCGTTGTCACACCCTGGCCGGTCGTGGCTCTGGTCATCATCATGCTTGCCTATCTATCAGCCGGCGCAAGGGTTGCCATCTTCACCGGTGCAGCACTTGCCTATCTGGGTCTCCTGGATTTCTGGGACAAAGCCATGACCACGGTCGCCTTGCTCGGCGCGGCAGCCCTGATTTCCATCACTCTGGGTATTCCGCTTGGCATATTGTGCGCACGAAGGCCGAAACTCTTTGCAATCGTGCGTCCGGTCCTGGATTTCATGCAATCGATGCCCTCGTTCGTCTACCTCATTCCGGTGGTTGCCTTTATCGGCTCGGGGAAGCCCGCCGGCGTCGTTGCCACGATGATCTTCGGAAGCCCACCGGTCATCCGCTTCACCGTTCTCGGACTACAACAGGTACCCGAGACCGTGCGCGAAGCCGCTCTCGCCTTTGGGGCCTCGCCCCGCTACCTCTTGTGGAAGGTGGATCTGCCTCTTGCTGCAAGAACCATCATGGCCGGGGTGAACCAGACGATACTCCTGTCTCTGGCCATGGTTGTTGTTGCGTCCCTCATCGGAGCAAAAGGTTTAGGTGAAGACGTTCTGGAGGCGCTTCAATATGCAGCCGCTGGACAAGGCATTCTCGCAGGGCTGGCAATTCTGTTCTGCGCCCTGATCCTTGACCGCATCGTCGCCGGAAAACCTAGTCGCTGATTTAGAAACAAGGAAGTTCCGTACCTTTGGCTGAAGGACACATGAAATTTCGAAGTTAAGTGAGAGTGTGAACCGGTACCGATCGCGCCTATCGGTTCCGGATGCTGGCAGGAATGGGATCGGGGTTGTCGTTTTGACACCCAGAATGGCGGCAGCCTCGTCATAGTGAAGCAGCGTTGCAAGACGAAACGTCAAACCAACGCTGCTTCGAATGATCAGCAGCTTGGACGTTGTCCTGGCAAGAGAACCTTGTCGATTACGTGGATGACACCGTTTTCTGCCTGGATATCAGCGATGATCACATTGGCGGTTGCACCGGAACCATCCGCAATACCTACTCCCTTGCCGCTACGCGTAATGCAGGTTCGCTCGCTCGTAAGCATCGGCTTGAAGTAGTTTGACCCCATTGGGATCTGCTTGGAGGTCAGCTTCCTGTCATCAACATGATAGAGCAGCACGTTGGTCAGCTGGCCTTTGTTCTCAGGCTTGAGCAACGTCTCCACAGTACCTTCCGGTAATGCGGCGAAAGCATCATTGACGGGTGCAAAGACGGTGAACGGGCCAGGGCCCTGGAGTGCATCCTGCAACCCGGCAGCCTGTACAGCGGCCACCAGCGTGCTGAAACGCTCATCATCTGCAGCAATCTCTACGATAGTCTTTGCGTTAACTTGCCCAGCAAGAAGACACACTGATGCTGCAAGTGCCAAGAGGCCTTTTTTCATGATCTATACTCCCGTTTTGATCAGATAACAGCATCAATTACGGAGTGAACTCACAGCTGGATCAGAAAAGGCGGTTTTTTTATTAACTATTTTCAATCCAATTCAGAAATTATTCCTCAAATCATTGACAGAACGATGTTTTTCCAATCGAGCATAATTTGATTGTTGAACACCTGACCGGATGTGAGGCCATTTCCGCGACTAGACATTCCTGTCTCCCAAACTAAATGCTAGAGCAAACGAAACGGCATCGACAGCTAAGACGGGATGACCTGATGGAGCTTGGCTCACCGCATTTCCCCTTTGACAATTCCTACGCCCGCGACCTGCCTGGGTTTTACGTTGACTGGGAAGGCGCGAAGGTGCCCGAACCCAGGATTGTTCTGTTCAACGCACCGCTCGCACGCGAACTCGGTCTCGATCCTGAGGAACTGAACACACCTGAAGGTGCCGAAATTTTTGCAGGCACTCGAAAGCCCGATGGTGCATCTCCCCTCGCCCAGGTCTATGCCGGTCATCAATTCGGAGGTTTTTCGCCTCAATTGGGAGACGGGCGTGCCCTGCTGATCGGCGAAGTGATCGACACTTCCGGCAAACGCAAGGACATTCAGCTGAAGGGCTCCGGCCCGACACCTTTTTCGAGGGGGGGTGACGGAAAGGCGGTGATCGGCCCTGTCCTTCGCGAATACATCATCGGTGAAGCGATGCATGCCCTAGGTATTCCGACAACGAGAGCACTGGCGGCTGCAACAACCGGCGAAACGATTTTCCGTGAAGGTCCGAAACCTGGCGCGGTGCTGACAAGGATCGCAAGCAGTCACCTGCGCGTAGGCACGTTCCAGTTTTTTGCCGCACGCGGCGAAACAGAAAAAGTCCGCCGACTGGCTGACTACGCGATAGCAAGACACGACCCGGACCTGGCGAATGCGGGAGACCGCTATCTCGGACTGTTGCAGCGGGTGACCGCAAGACAGGCTTCTCTGGTCGCCCGGTGGGTTCTGGTCGGATTTGTCCATGGGGTCATGAACACGGACAACACGACGATATCCGGCGAGACAATCGACTACGGACCCTGCGCTTTCATTGACACATACGACCCTGCCGCCGTCTTCAGCTCCATCGACCATGGTGGCCGATATGCCTTCGGACGCCAGCCGATGATCGCCCAATGGAACCTGGCGCGGCTGGCGGAGGCACTTTTGTCGCTCATAGATGCTGACGATCCGGACAAGGCCGTAGAAAGCGCAAGCGGCGTACTCAATAAATTTCCAGATCTCTATCGCAAGGCTTGGCTGGATGGCATGCGGTCGAAGGTTGGACTGAAAAGCGAGGAAGAAGGCGACCAGAAGCTTTTCGAACAATTGCTCACGACAATGCACGAGCAAAAGGTCGATTACACGATGCTGTTCCGCAGCCTCGGAGCGGCAGCGATCGGTGAAACTGGAAGTGCCCGATCCCTTTTTCAGGAGCTTGAACCGTTTGACGCCTGGGTTTCTGACTGGAAGGAACGACTGGCCCGGGAAAGTGCACAGCCATCGGAACTGAAATCCGGTATGGATCGGATCAATCCGGTTTACATCCCTCGTAATCACAAGGTGGAGGAAGCGCTGCAGGCAGCCGAAACCGGTGACTACAATCCGGCCCGGCAGCTGCTGGAAGTCCTGGCTTCGCCATTCGACGAGAAACCTGAGTTTCAAGCTTATGCCGGCCCTGCCCCAAGCGAGTTCGGACCCTACAGGACGTTTTGCGGAACCTGACCTTCAATCCTCTCATTACTGGTACTGACAGCCGCTCAAACTCCAGCAAGACGGTCGACAAGATACATCAGCTCGCTGTCCATCGAGTCCCCGGAAAGGCCGACAAACCGTTCCTCAAGACTGATTTCGACCAATCCATGGACGGCTGCGAAACAAGTACGTGTGCGCGCAGCGAGCTGTTCGTCGGAAAAGGTCGGGTCCAGCCGGCGCAATGGATCGGCGATGAATGCCAACAGCGCAATGTTGCCCTCTATATGTGTTTCCGGCACAGGCCTGCCCTGTGGGAGGCGATGAACAAACAAGGCTGTCCATAAATTCCGATTGCGTCGCGCGAACTCCAGGTAAGTTCTGGCCAGCGCTTTCAGCTGCATCAGAGGATCTTCCTCATCCCTGACGGCATCGGACATCGCTTTTCCTATACGCGCCAGCGTCAGTGTGTTGACCGCAATGAGCAGCTCATCCTGATCGGCGAAATGCTTGTATACAGAGCCAACCGAATAGCCTGCTTCCGCAGCAATCTTGCGGATGTTCACGGCATCCAATCCGCCTGCTTCGACAGCCTTGACCGCCGCGTCAAGAACCCGCCTTTGTGTTTCTTCACTTTTCGCTTTTTGAATACCGGCCATTTTCTGACACCTCCACTAAAAGTGAACTGAGTTCATTTTTCTCTTGACCTACCTCGATTCTTATGGCTTTGTCAAAAGGTGAACTGAGTTCACTTTTTTGGAGGCGATATGTTTGAACCGTTCATAAGTCAGCTGAAAGCACTGTTTGAAAACAATGCGACCAACAACCAGAACCGCCAGTCCTTGGCCGTTCTGAACGCCAACCTGCGCAACGCGGCAAACTCTGTCAGAGCTGCTCAGGCAGCGCTTGCACGGGCAAAAGCTGAGCAGCAGCAAGATCGCAAACGACTGAAACAAATAAAGAATTCCATTGAAGATCTGGAGAACCGGGCCAGAAACGCCCTCTTGAAAGGTCTGGAACCGCTTGCTCGCGAGGCAGCTGAAGCCATAGCCCAACTGGAAGAAGAAAAGTCTGCACTTGAGACCGCCATCGGGTCCTTCGATCAGGAGCTCGGCTCTCTGACCGAGACTCTAAACCGGTCGCAAAGCCGCTTGCGGGCTCTCAAACGCGGAGAACGTACAGCCGAGGTTCGAGAGCACATCCAGAAAGCGCAATCCCTGGGTTCTGCAGCCGGGCAGTCATCGCTAGCCCGGGCAGAAGAGCAGTTGGACACCATTTTGCAGCAGCAGGAGCGTGACCAGCTCGCGGACAGGGAATTCGCAATTCTGGCTCCTGCCGACACCCCCGGCGCTCTTGTCGAGAGACTTGCAGATGCTGGATGCGGAGAACCGGTGCGCAGCAGCGCCGATGACGTTCTTGCGCGGCTGAGAGCAGAAACACCTCTCCTTATTGAAAAGAGTAACTGAGAAAGGAATTTCCCATGCAGGAAGCACAAATCAAACATTCCAATAACTGGACAATCTTCACCATGGTCAGCTTCGGCGTTGCTGCGATCATGATGGCACTCGGCATCTACAACCTGGAAGCCAGCTTCTCCGCCAAGGGCTTTTACACGATGGCGTCGATAATGCTGGTCCACACGGCCGTCACGCTTACCAAGACGCTTCGGGACCGCGACGAGTCCGAAAAATTCCACAACCGCCTGGAAGACGCCAAGACCGAGAAATTGCTGATGGATATCAGCAAGCCGGACCAGGACTGATTTTTTCATCAAAACAAACGGGCGTGCCGTCAGCGGCCGTCCGGGAGGAATAGAGATGAGCAATTCACTCATGAAAACCAGGCGATTTGCGCCACTGTTTTGGACCCAGTTCCTTTCAGCCTTCAATGATAATTTCTTGAAAAACTCCCTGATCTTTCTGATCCTTTTTCAGGTCACCACAACTGGTATGGCCTCAGGGGATACCGGCGCCCTCATCGCATTGGCAGGCGCGGTCTTCATCGTGCCTTTTCTCGCCCTTTCCGCCCTTGGTGGAGAGCTGGCCGACCGATACGACAAGGCCCGCATGGCGAGAGTGACCAAACTGGTGGAAATTGCAGGGGCAGGATTAGCTGCGACCGGAATGGCTCTCTCTTCTCTTCCTGTCCTGTTTTCCGCTCTGTTTGTCTTTGGCGCAATGTCCGCGCTCTTCAGCCCCGTCAAATACGGAATGTTGCCGGAACTTCTGAAGACAGCAGAACTGCCTCGTGCCAATGCATGGGTGGAAGCAGGAACGTTTCTGGCCATTCTGGGCGGCACGATTTCAGCCGGATTGCTCTTCACATCCGGTGCTCCTGCACTGATCTTCGCACCGCTCATGATCGCTCTTGCCATTGCCTGCTATCTGACAAGCCGACAGATCCCTTCCGTACCCGCAGCGGCTCCGACACTCAAAATCGACTGGAACATTGCGACTTCAACCTGGAGGATCCTTTCCGACCTCAAGGCCGACAAGCGCCTTTTCAACGTCGCTCTGATGAACGCCTGGTTCTGGCTGATCGGTGCCATAGTTCTGTCGGTCCTGCCACTGATCGTATCCGACAGTCTTGGAGGCAACGAGAATGCCGTTACTTATTTCCTGACCATCTTCGCTGTATCGATCGGCATCGGCTCTGCACTTGCTGCCTGGATTTCCGCCGGCCGGGTGATCCTGCTGCCCGCACCTGTTGGCACCGCCTTGCTGGCATTCTTTTGCCTGGACGCAGCTATCGTCCTCTATGGGCTTCCCGCTGCTGTTCCGTCAGCCAATCTGATGGAGTTCGTTCAGCGTGACGGCGTCTTGCGCCTCAGCCTGGACATGGCAGGTCTGGCGATTTCCGGAGCACTTCTGGTGGTCCCCACCTTTACCGCCCTGCAATCCTGGGCGAAGCCTGAAAGCCGCGCACGCCGCATCGCCGGAGCCAATGCGCTTGGCGCCGGAATGATGACCATCGGCGGTCTTGTTCTTGCCGGTGCTCAGAAGGCGGGCATTTCCCTGCCGATGATCATGATTGCGCTGGCCGCTCTCAACGCCATCGCCTGCATGTTCATGTTCAAGATCTTGCCGACCAACGCTGTTCGCGATGCGATTTCCATCCTCTACCGCGCAATCTTCCGGATGGAAGTGAAAGGTCTGGAAAATCTGAAAACGGCCGGAGAGGCACCCATTCTTGCCCTGAACCATGTCAGCTATCTCGATGCAGGCCTCGCCCTGACACTGACAGACAAGGCTCCGACCTTTGCCGTTGATTACGAAGTTGCAAAACGCTGGTGGGTCAGACCGTTTCTGAAGCTCGCAAATGCACTGCCGGTCAACCCCGCCAAACCAATGGCAACGCGCTCCTTGATCAAGGTGGTGAAGTCCGGTGAACCGATGGTCATTTTTCCCGAAGGCCGCTTAACGGTCACCGGTGGCCTGATGAAGGTTTATGACGGCGCCGCAATGGTTGCGGACAAGACCGGCGCAATGATCGTCCCCATTCGCATCGATGGTCTGGAGAAAACACCTTTCTCTTATCTAAACCCTGCCCAAATCCGCAAACGCCTGTTCCCGAAAGTGAGGGTCACAATCATGGAACCGAAACGCCTGGAATTGCCGGAAGACCTGAAAGGGCGCAAACGCCGTGCGGCGGCTGGAAGTGCACTCTATCAGGTGATGTCGGACCTGATGTTCGAGACGAGCCTTGCGGAGAACCACACCATTGTCGATGAAGTCATCTCAACGGCCAGGGAGCGTGGCTTTTCTGCCCTTGCCCTTGAAGACCCGCTGTCCGGCACGCTGAGCTACGGCAAACTTCTTACTGGTGTTTCAGTGCTCGGCCGGAAGATCACGAAACTGACCGATGGCGAAGACACTCTGGGTGTGATGCTGCCCAACGCTAACGGTTCCGCCGTCACCGTCCTGGCAGTCATGTCTGCAGGCAAAGTCCCGGCAATGATCAACTTCACGGCTGGTAAGGAAAACATCCTGTCCGCTTGTCGCGCAGCCGGTGTCGAAACCATTCTGTCTTCCCGTACCTTTGTTAAACAGGCAAACCTGGAAGCCTTGGTTGCCGGCTTGGAACCGCATGTAAAATTCATCTGGCTGGATGAAGTGCGCACTCAGATCAGCATCCTGGAGAAGATCAAGGGAGCTCTCACCCGCAAACGTCCGATCGTGGAGCGTGGATCAAACGATACGGCCGTGATCCTGTTCACATCTGGCTCTGAAGGCACTCCCAAAGGCGTTGTGCTGACGCACAAGAATATTCTGGCCAATGCCAATCAGGCGGCCGCACGGATCGATTTTACGCCCTCCGACAAAGTGTTCAACGTCTTGCCGATGTTCCACTCGTTCGGTCTGACAGCCGGTACGATCCTGCCGCTGATCTCAGGCGTTCCGACCTATCTCTACCCGTCTCCGCTGCACTACCGGATCATTCCGGAACTGATCTACAGCTCCAACGCCACGATCCTGTTCGGCACGGATACGTTCCTCAATGGCTATGCCCGCGTTGCCCACGCATACGACTTCCGCTCCCTGCGTTACTGTTTTGCAGGTGCTGAACCGGTCAAGGCATCAACACGCGAAACCTACATGGAACGCTTCGGCTTGCGCGTGCTGGAAGGCTATGGAGTGACTGAAACCGCACCGGTCATCGCCATCAACACGCCCATGTTCAACAAACCGGGCACGGTCGGCAAGTTGATGCCAGGCATGACTGCAAGGCTGGAGCCTGTTCCAGGAGTAGAAACCGGCGGTCGCCTCTATGTGTCAGGACCGAACGTGATGGTCGGTTACCTGAAGGCAGACAATCCGGGAGTGGTTGAGCCTCTGGTCGACGGTTGGCACGATACGGGTGATATCGTTGAGATTGACGCCGATGGCTTCATCACCATCAAAGGCCGAGCCAAGCGCTTTGCCAAGATCGGCGGAGAAATGGTCTCGCTGGCCGCCGTGGAAGCCCTGGCCGGTCAGGTCTGGCCCGAACACCTGTCAGCGGTCGCTGCGGTAAAGGATCAGCGCAAAGGCGAAAAACTCGTCCTTGTGACCGAATGCCCTGATGCCAGCCGGACGACATTCGTTGAAGCGGCAAAAGCTCGGGGTGCTCAGGACCTGATGATCCCCGCGGAGATCCGGGTGGTGTCCAAGGTGCCGGTTCTGGGGTCGGGCAAGATCGACTTCGCAGGCGTCGCAAAGCTTGTTGCCAACGCAGCCGCGTTGGACCAAGCGGCCTGAATTACCCCTGAAACCGCATCTGTCGTTTCGCGGTAGATGCGGTTTCCGCCAACATTCATCACCCCTATTTCAAATCTCCTCAGCGAATGCACCAGCTGGGACTTGCCACCCAGGATTTAGCTGTATCATATTGCAAAATCAGTTCTTTACACCACAGGGATTGCAATGCGCGCACTGCTCTTAGCTTGGATTATCACTTTCAGTTTTGTCAGCAGCGCATTCGCCATGAACTTCAATGATCCTGACGGACGTTTCGATCCGAAGTTACTCAGCAAATCCGAAAGAATTCTCGTTCAGGCGGCTCTTTCCTTGACCAGGGACTATTTCGACGAACTTGATGGCATTTGGGGTCGAAATAGCGCGAGAGCTCTAAAGAACTACTTTGAGAGAAGCGAAAACATATCCGACTCAAGATACGTTCCGAATTGGGTCGTGATGTTGCTGGTTGCCGACACAGTCATAGAATTCAGGACGAATGACTGGGGTGAATTTCATCTGACGGACTCCAACGTTTCGTTCTTTGCGCCGGATCTGGAGCTTGTAGAAGAAAAACCCGGAAGTGCTCCACAAGGTCGATACAAAGGCACTAGCACAGGCTTGAAGATCTATTATTCGAGACAATCCAAAACGTCGATGCGCAGGTTTCATGAACATGTGGCGGAAAACGGCGGCGAAATCTCAAGACAAAAATCCAGCTATCACTGGAGTACCATTCTCAGGGTAGGAAACGGCGTCCAAGTCGTGGACTCAACGCGAGTTGGAAACCGCTGGTCAACGTTTCTCATATCGGCTCCAGAAGAAGATCTTGGCCGATTAAACCTCATCCTTCCAACGATCAGGAAAGGTAGTCCGGGTCTCATATCCGTTTCTCGCCGATTTACACTGCTGACCAACAGTTTCGAGGAGAAACTGGAAGAGAAAGAAGCCGAGGAACGGGCTCGCAGCGAGCAAATCGCGAAGGCCGAGCAACAGCAGGAGGACAAAGAACCCGTCTCAAGCACCGGAACGGGTTTCATTGTTTCGCTGGAAGGACACCTGCTGACGAATGCACACGTTGTGAGAGAATGTGAAACACTTGAAGTGAAGGGCCATCCAGCTTCGGTAATTGCAAGCGACGAACAATTCGATTTGGCACTCCTGCAAGTCCCGGACTTGCAGGTCAACAGTATCGCCACGTTTGCGACAACACCTGCCACACTGAATTCCGATGTTACAGTCGCTGGATATCCATTGTCAGGTTTGCTCGGCGGACTGAATGTTACGCGAGGCTCGGTAACCTCTCTCAAAGGTCTCGCTGGAGACGGCGTCACAATGCAAATTTCAGCACCGTTGCAACCCGGAAATTCGGGAGGTCCTGCAGTCAATGCTCAAGGCGCCATTGTCGGCGTGGTTGTTGCCTCTTTGAGTGGTGCCGATGTGGCGAGTGTGATTGGCGACATTCCTCAAAACGTAAATTTCGCGATAAGAGGAACGTTTGCCCAATTGTTCCTGCACCAGAACGGGATTACGCCAAAGAATGCTGGGAATGACAACTTGCTTGAACCTGAGGAGATTGCGTCGAACCTCAGCAGCATTACCCATCTCGTAAAGTGCAACTGACTCTCCATTTCGAAGAGTTCGAATTTCGCTGGAGTGAACCGAAGCGACTTCCGACGTTCGTCAATAGACGCGCTGCTGGTTCAGCACAGGAAATATATCACTCTTTCGTCGCCCCCAACTCGCCAACTTCAAACGCAGGGACTTAGGAAAAGAACTGGACACAGGAAAGCTGACGCGGGCCAAACGTTCACTCCTGCCGACGGGATCTAGCCTCAAATTATCCCAGCACTCTTGTTCTCATGAACCTGGCGCAAATCTGGGAAGTTTCCAATGAACCCCATCGGTTTTCAGGAACACCGATCTTGCTGTCTCTAAAAGTACGCCGTCGAACCTACAGCCAGACAACGAGTTACCAAGCTGTTCAATACACGCTCACCAAACTTCCGCTGAGCGCATCCCCTTCCACGGTCTATTTTTCCTCGAAAAAACAATGTGTAAGGAATATTACAACTCTCAAAAAAGATCTGACAACGTCTTGCAGCCCTGAGTTTAGCTGCGCCATATTGAGGAAACTTGGGTGATTGTCTGTGGGGCGGAAAATGCGATATCTGATTACTTCGCTCATTGTGTTGTTTGGTCTGACTAGCCCGGTAAGTTCCGAGAGCTTTCACGACGCAAACGCGACTTTTGATCCCGAGTACTTGTCCTTCTCAGAACGGCGGTTTGTACAAGCCGGCTTGGCATTCCAAGGCGTCTATTTCTCAGCGCTCGATGGCACCTGGGACTCCAGGAGCCAAGAGGCTTTGGAAAACTACAACGAAAAGATGCAGATCGACCCGGGCAAACCCACAAACTTCTCAGCACTCTATTTGGTTGCGCAGACGGTAATCGAATTCAGACTGCACGGATGGGAGTACAACTATTTTGATGGTGTCGATATTTCCATCCTCACGCCAACCCTGACCATTGTCGAGCAAAGCGAAATCGACGGCTACCGCAAGTATTATTCAGGCGGCTTATATGTCTATGAGTCGCTTGATGAAGCGGCTCGCATGCAAGAATACCATCTTCCTGACGAAGACGATGTCAAGTTTGCCAAAAGGGTTCGGGAAAAGGATTTCTGGATCACCTTTGCCGAAACAGAAAACGGTCTTGTGTATTCCTTCTCAACCAAACTCAAGCGCGCCTGGAAAACAGTTTCATTTTTTGCGAACCATGACGAATTCGATCGACTGAACCTCGTAATGGCAAGTTTACAACCAGGAAAAGCCAGACCAATTGGTCCTTCCCGGCGATTTGTAGACATGAGTGAAGAGTTTCTTGAGCTACTTGCCGAAGGCGAAAAAAATTTGGAGAAGGAGCAAGGAAAGTCTCGCGGCAACCGTGAAATGGCTGAAAGCGGCAAACCTTCAGACGCCCCCAAACAAAGGCAAAAGTCCTCCGGCACGGCGTTTGCCGTGTCTTCCAAGGGTCATCTCCTTACGAATGCTCATGTCGTCAATGAATGTGAACTGCTAGCTGTAAAGGACCTGGAGGCGTCACTGATCGCAAGTGATGAACAGTTCGATCTCGCTCTAATTCACGTGCCAGACCTCCAGAACGAAGAGGTCGCGGTTTTTGCTGATCGTCCAGCTGCATTGAATTCAGACATAACCGTTGCTGGGTATCCCTTGACCGGCCTATTGAGTGGCCTGAATGTCACTCGAGGTTCGGTCACGTCGCTCAAGGGTCTGGGTGGCAATGGCGTCAACATGCAGATTTCGGCGCCGGTGCAACCTGGCAACTCGGGAGGACCTGCAGTCAATGCTCGTGGCGCCGTCGTTGGCGTGGTTGTTGCAAAATTGAATGCTACGGAGGTCGCCAGCGCAATAGGTGACATTCCGCAAAATGTGAACTTCGCGATCAGAGGGTCTATTGCTCAACTGTTCCTGCACCAGAATGGAGTGATTCCTAAAAAGGCCAGTGATACAAAGCGACTGCAACCAGAGGAAATTGCCTCCAAACTCAGCGCGATGACATTTCACGTCCTGTGCAATTAAAAATTCCATTTCGTGGAAATGTTGCAGGGGCAAAGCAAGTTTTGCAGACCCAAGCGGCTCGCATTCGACAGCGATCGCTCACGAGCGCTTTTCCGCGTCCGTAATGTGACAAATCGCTGCCAGGACACGTTCAACGCACGTTGGTTTCCATGCAGTTCATCGAGCTTCAACCTCACTGAGCCCTGAAGTCGAAATTGTCATAACAGCTGCGCTTTCGCGTCTTTGATTGCCGAAACAAGCCGGTCCACGTCGTCATCAGATGTCGTCCAGTTCGAGACACTTATCCGAAAGCCTTTGCGTCCCTGCCATACCGCAGGACCGAACCAAGCTTCACCGGATGCCTGAACATGGGCGACAATTTGCGCGCACATTTCTTCGTTTCCGGGCAGCGTTGCAAACACCTGATTGAAGTGAACCTGATGCGGGACCTCGAACCCGAGTTCACGAAGCTCTCGAGCAACACGTACCGCGTGAAGATGAAACCGCGTCACCATGTCGGAAACGCCCTGGCGTCCCAGAGACAGCAAGGCCGCCCAGGTCTCGGCGCCACGCGCGGAGCGGCTGAATTCTGGTGCCCTGTCTGAGGGCCCCGGGTTGGTCGCCGGCAAGTACCCTGCCCCGATTGCCATGGACGCCTGCATCTCTTCCGGGTGGCGGCAAAGCGCTACCCCTGCGTCATAGGGGGTGTTCAGCGTCTTGTGAGAATCGACGACCCAGCTGTCAGCAAGCTCCAGACCGTCGAACGCGCGCCTGAGAAAACTGCCGGTGCGCGACCATAATCCGAACGCTCCATCGACATGCATCCAGGCACCGGCGGCTCTGCAGCTCTCCCCAATCTCTGTGAGGGGATCAACGGCTCCTGTGCAGACGTTGCCGGCCTGGCAGAGAACAAGCGTGCGTTCGTCCAGCTTTGGCATCTTGCCTGTGAGCATTCTGCCTTCGCCATCAACTTCGACCCACTCAATCCCATCCGTAGAGAGTCCCGCCATGCGCACGGATTTCAAGACTGTCGCATGGATTTCCCGACTGGCGACAATGCGCAATTGCGGAGCCCCGACCAATCCCGCTCCCCGCGCGTGTCCCAGGCGGCTAAGCAGCGTATCCCGGGCAGTGACCAGCAAAGTCATGTTCGCCATGGTCGCGCCGGTCGTAAAAGCACCGGAGGTTCCTTCCGGTAGTTGCAGGAGGTCAACAATCCAGGACAGAGCGGCTTTCTCCATTTCCAGAACCGAAGGACCGGTCAACTGATCGGCAACCTGGTCCCAGGCAGAAAGGAGGGCTCTGGCACCCGATGCGGCAGGCAGCGCACCACCGATCACGTATCCAAAGTAGCGTCCAGCCGCGGTGGCCACCGTGCCCTCGCCGCCCACGGTTTCCATCAGGTCGAGAACGCTTTTCACGTCCCTTCCATGCTCCGGTAGCGAAACTCCGAGTTCCGCGATTCTGGAGGTGTCGGCATCAACGTGACGCGAGCCGATCTGTCTGAGATAACGAACACCCCGGTTGGCAGCATCTGAAAAGGCTTCCGCCTGGAGTTCAAGAAGGCTATTTTCCATGCTCAAATCACACCACCTATATCGAAGAGTTTCTATATAGATGAATATCAATATAGATATTGAGTCAAGCTCCACTGCAATGTCGGCACTGTCGAGCCCTGTCAGGCTTCAAATCATGCTTTGGATTCTGGATCCTCGCGCTCACTTTCCCGAGCAAAAAGATGGAGACCTTGTGGAAGATGGCGTCTGCGTGGGGTTCATCACCGAAAAGGCGGGACTTTCACAACCGACGGTGAGCTCACACATGAAGAAGCTGGCTGACGCCGGGCTGGTAACCGGTAAAAAATTCGGCAACTGGATGTTTTACAAGCCCGACAGAAGCCGCCTGCAGGCGATTGGATCCAGCCTCGCTGAGGCCGCCAGAATTGAGCCGGTCAAACGAACGGTGAGTTAGACCGGATTCGAACACACGAAGGAACCTGGCTTCCCCCCTTGCCCCTTGGCAGACACAACGGCTAGTCTCCGCGCAACGGCCAGCAACGCCACAGACTCTCCTCAACACGGACCCCGGACCATGACAACTCCCGCCTATGACGATCAAAATGTTTTCGCAAAAATCCTGCGCGGAGAACTGCCGAGCCACAAGATCTACGAAGACGACATGACAGTCGCGATTATGGACATCATGCCCCGTGGTGACGGTCACCTTCTGGTGATTCCCAAAGCACCTTCGCGCAATATTTTTGACATTGCGACAGAAGATCTGAATGCCGTGATGGCTACGGTTCAGAAAATGGCGCGCACGGTCGTCAAGGCATTCGATGCCGACGGCACGACAATCCAGCAGTTTTCAGAACCAGCTGGCGGCCAGGTCGTTTTTCATACCCACGTCCATGTCATCCCGCGCTTTGATGGCGTCTCCCTGAAGCCGCATACCGGGGAGATGGCCGACAATGAACTGCTCGCCGCACAGGCAGCCAGGATCCGCGCAGCACTCGACTGACTCGGATACTTTTGTTGAATTTGCCGATGAAACACGCCCGCCTTTTCACATTTCAGCGGGCGTGTATCCTCAACCTGTTTGATGAGACAGGCAAATATACGCCAACCTGGAAAGGCATAAACGCCTCCGCGAAAGACCGGATTGCATACACATATGCCGGCTCGTTCCTGAAACGTCTCGGGCTGTCCGATGGAAACTGCCCTCCTGTCTGGACCTATGAGACCCAACCTGAAAACCTGGAACACCTCGCGACCATGCTCCTCTCCGATCATGAGTTGTCTCAGTCCGACTTCGTAACGCTTGAGCTTTCCGTCCCCTCAAACATGATCCTGCGCAGCTCTTATCACCAATGGTGCTCTGTCTATTTCGACTGCCTGGAGACCGGTGAGATCGGTGACGATGGCGGTTGGCTCGACTGGAGTTCCGCTTCAACTGACGATGCTGACGATGTCATCCAGGCAATTTTGCCATTCTTGAAGAGAACCTGGATCGTAAGCTGCGCACCTTTGCATCAGAACCCGCAAGTCTGATCGCATCATCAGAAGTCAAGCAATCCCCGCAAGAACAGCAGCATCCTCCTGCTCCGCAGCCATGGACTGGTCCTCTTCCAGAACCTTTCTTGGCGCGTCCCGCTGAAAGTAGCTATCCGTGAACGTCTTGAATTCCTCCAGTTCCGGGACGATCCCGAACATCATTCCCCAGCGCAGCCCCATGGCCCACATGATATCGACTGCTGTCATCCGTTCCCCCAGAACATACGGGCCGGTTGCCAACCGAACCCGCATGGTTTCCATCACCGTGTCAAACGTTCCGTAAGGCGACATGGAATGAGGTGGCTCGTCCCGATTTAGGGCCTTGTCCACCAAAGCCGGTTCGAAACAGGACGCCATGTAGACAAACCAGCGCAAATAAGGTCCGCGCAGCGGCTCGTTCAGCGACGGTGTAAGTCCTCGTTCGGGGAAGAGATCAGCAAGGTAGAGATAGATAGCCACCTGCTCGGTGATGATTGCATCGCCGCGGCGGACCACCGGCACCTTGCCGGACGGATTGATCTTCAGATAGTCCGGTTGACGGTTTTCACCCAGCTTGAAGTTCAGGACGTTCAGTTTGTAGGGCGCTCCCAGTTCCTCAAGGAGCACGCGCACACCGGTGGCACGGGTCTGCGGGGCGTAAAAGAGTTCCACCTGATCCGTCATTTTCGCCTCCTGCAATTGGAATCTTTCCCAGGAGACCTCAGCCTACCTTATCAAGCAGCAACCAGCCACCAATCAGGAAAACCTCGGCCGCAAGAACACCGACGATGACCCTTTGACGGGACAGGAAAAATGCACCGAATCCGAAGCCTGTTGCTGCAAGGCGAAGCCAGAGCGGCGTTTCTGCCAGGATGCCTTGAGGAAACAGGATCAATTTCGAAATCAGACCGGCAACCAGGGCTGTCGCCACGCAGCGAACCCAGATCAGAATTTCGCTGTCTTCCCGCAGCTTGCCGCCTGCAAAAACGCCTATCCAGCGCCAAATATCGGTTGCGAGCCAGCCGGCAACCAGGATCATCACAAAGGGCCACCACCAGGTGTCTGCAACAGAGCCCATCATGAAAACCCTCTGCGCATGAGGCGGGTACCGAAATAGGCTGCCGTTCCGCCGATCAACCCGGTCCAGAGAAGGTCCAGCCCTGGCGCGACGAGAAACACGATTGGTCCAAGTACGAGCCCCGCTGCCATCGCCACCTTGTCCGCATTCAACTGTGCCGCTCCCCAGAGTGAACAGAGGAAATAGACCGGTGTCAGCAGCACAAGCGCGCCGGCCACCACATCGGGCATTCTTTCAACAACGAGATAGGCTATGCCCGTCATGCAGAACACGAACCCAGTCAGCGCGGAACCGAAGCCGACAAAAAACGGGAGCCGCGCCTCTTTCGGATAATCAGGCAGGTTCTTCATTGCAAAGACCCACGCAGTCACCGCAACGAAATGCGAGGCTATCAGCAACTGCCAGGTCTTTGTCTTTCCCGGGATCTTGACCAGCGGCAGAAACGCTATGGTCATCGGCATGAGCCGCACCGACGCAAGTGCGACGGCAATCGCGGCGGGTATCAGACCCATTCCGGAATTGAGCGCCCCGGTCAGAACAACAATCGACGGCAATGCCCAGATCAGCCCGGTCATGGCAAGGGTTTCGGCAAGCGACAGCCCACTTTCCCGTGCAAGCCCTGCATAGCCAATGAAGGCAGCGGTCAATATCAACGCCGGAATCGACATCGCGGCCTGGGCCCCGCGAAACATCCAGACTCTGCCCGGCAGATTATTGTCAGCACTATCGATTGCAGCAACGCCATCTGGCGGAGACATGGCCAGCCCCTGACGAAATAGTAAGGTCTCCTTATAAAAATCCCTGATCAAAATTTGTCAATGTAAGACCTGTTCAGCTGCCCGCTGACCACATGGCAGCCATGCAATTCCAGTCGTGACAGGTTACGTTGGAAGTCTCTGTTTCCAACGAAGGTCAATTGCATGGGCGACATTGCCAAGGATGCCTGGCTGAACCAGCTGCTCGAAGAGTATCTGCTCGCAGACACTTTCTTTGACGACACTTCAATTCGTTGGGGAGAGTTTATTCAACCAACATCAGGCCCGAGCGCCAGCATCACACCCTCAAAGTTGAGAATTGCGGTGATCGGCAGCATGCCAGTCGGATTTTTGACCCTAAAGACTCTTCTTTCCTACGCACGACACTTTCCTGACCAGCTTCACATTGTTTGTCTGTTGACCGACGATGCGGGCAATCCGGACGCCAAGATCGGAGTGAGGAAGCGGATCTGGCACGTTTATCCGGAAGAAGTGCAACGCAGAATCGAATTCTCCACGATCAGGTCTGCTCTGGATGCCGGTGTTCCAGTTTACACAGGAGACATCAAAGCAGACTGGTTTCGCGAGACATTTTCTCAAATGAAGCCAGATGCGGTCATTTGCTGCGGCTACGGGCAGCTGATCGACGGTCCAATTTTGAAAACTCCGAAGCTCGGTATCTATAACCTTCACCCTGCGGACCTTGCCCATGGTTTCGGAGCCGGGCCTGCAATGTATGACGACAGCAGATCGAGAAATGCCGAGACGACCTGCTGGACAGTTCATCTCATGAACGAAGCCTTGGATTCAGGCCCGATTGTCGGCTCATCACCTGTCATCAATATCCGAATGCCCAACGGCGATTTTCCGGAAAACAAGATCGACTACTATACCAAGGTGATGGACGGGCTCGACTACCTCACCTTTCACACCGTTCAATCATTGATCGAGTGGTACCAAAACGGGCACACCACGCCCATGAAACATCTGGACTTTAATGCGCTTTTCCCAAGTGCCATCAAAAGCTGGATGCAGGAACCCATCCGGGAGTTTCCCCAACACATCGTTCCTGATCCAGCGCTATTTGATTGACCGGAATAATCCGGGCGAAACTAAACCGACCGTGTCAGCCCCCCGTCAATGCGAATGTTCTGACCGGTGATATATCCGGCTTCATCGCTGGCAAGGTAGGAGACCAGACTGGAGACCTCATCCGACCGGCCATAACGCCCCATGGGGATGCGCGCACGTCGATCTTCCTTCTCCGGCAGACTGTCGATGAACCCCGGCAGGATATTGTTCATGCGCACATTGTCCGCAGCGAACTTGTCGGAAAACAACTTGGTGAAACTTGCAAGCCCGGCCCGGAACACTCCGGACGTCGGAAACATCGGATCCGGCTCGAACGTGGCAAATGTCGAGATATTGATGATCGAACCACCAGCCTGACCCGCCATGATCGGCGCGACCAAACGAGCCGGTCGAATGACATTCATCAGGTAGTAGTCCATACCGAGATGCCAGTCTTCGTCAGAGATTTCCAGGATATCTCCCTTGGGACCATGGCCTGCGGAATTGACAAGAACATCAATTTGGCCAAAAGCATCCATTGATTTATTCACAAATGACTGCAGATCGTCAGGAACAAGGTTCGACCCAGTATGGCCAATCCCGCCAAGCTCCTTGGCAAGGGCTTCTCCCTTGCCGGAGGAAGACAGGATTGCAACCTTCATTCCATCTGCAGCGAGACGCCGGGCTGCCTCAGCCCCCATTCCCGAGCCGCCGGCCGTGATCAGTGCAACTTTCGCTTGGGACATCCCGCCACTCCTTGTTTCTCTTTAGTGGAAGCTAGGCATAGAAGCCGCCATCGGCAAATGATTTTGCCGAATGAATTGGATCAATGGAGTTGATGTTTGGATGCAAAGAAAAAGCCCCGGAATTTCCGGGGCTTTTTGGGATCAATCAGCCAACGGCACTTTGGGCACGAGGCTTTTCTTGGAGGTACCGCCTTTGCCTGATGAGGACTTCGTGTCCTTGGCAGCGGTCTTTGCAACGGCCTTGCGTTTGCGTTTTGGCTTCGGCTTTGCACTCGCCTTGGCCTTGGGTTTTGGCGGCGATGCTCGCTCTTCGACGCTTTCAAGCAGCAGGCCTTTGCCGTCTTCAGAGACCGAGACTTTGACCATCCCGCCTTTTTTCAACTTGCCGAACAGAACTTCATCCGCGAGCGGCCGCTTGATGTGTTCCTGGATGATCCGTCCGAGTGGACGCGCTCCCATCCGGTCATCATAGCCCTTGGTCGCCAGCCACTTCACGGCGTCTTCTGTCAGCTCGAAGGTAACGTTCCGATCCGCCAGCTGGACTTCCAGCTGCATGACGAACTTCTCGACAACCTTGTAAACCACTTCCATCGGCAAGTTGCCGAAGGGAATGATGGCATCCAGACGATTGCGGAACTCAGGCGTAAACAACTTGTTGATCGCCTCGGTATCATCCCCTTCACGCTTCACACGGTTGAAGCCAACAGGCATTTTTGCCATGTCGGCTGCACCCGCATTTGTCGTCATGATCAGGATGACATTACGGAAATCAACCTGCTTGCCGTTGTGGTCCGTCAGCTTGCCGTGATCCATGACCTGCAGAAGAATGTTGAACAGGTCCGGGTGCGCCTTTTCAATCTCGTCAAGCAACAGCACGCAATGCGGGTGCTGGTCGACTCCATCGGTCAGGAGCCCTCCCTGATCAAACCCGACATATCCTGGAGGCGCACCGATCAGTCTTGAGACTGTGTGCCGCTCCATATATTCCGACATGTCAAAACGGATCAGTTCGACCCCGAGCGAAGAGGCAAGTTGGCGCGCAACTTCGGTTTTACCAACACCGGTCGGGCCGGAGAACAGGTAGCTGCCGATCGGCTTGTCCGGTTCACGCAGACCTGCACGCGCGAGCTTGATCGCAGACGCCAGGGTCTCGATCGCATCGTCCTGACCGTAGACAACCCGCTTCAGGTCCTTGCCGAGGTTTTCCAGAACTTCGGCATCGTCCTTGGAAACGGACTTCGGCGGGATCCGCGCCATGGTCGCGATGGTGTTCTCGATTTCCTTCACACCGATCGTTTTCCTGCGGCGAGCTTCGGGAACGAGCATTTGCGATGCGCCGGTTTCATCAAGCACGTCGATCGCCTTGTCCGGCAGTTTTCTGTCGGAAATGTATTTGGCCGAGAGCTCCACCGCCGTCTTGATGGCGTCGTTCGTGTAACGCACCTTGTGGAAGTCTTCGAAATACGGCTTCAGACCTTTCAGGATGTCGATCGCATCCGGAATGGTCGGCTCATTGACATCGATCTTCTGAAATCGGCGGACGAGCGCCCGATCCTTCTCGAAAAACTGCCGATATTCCTTGTATGTCGTCGACCCGATGCAACGGATGGTTCCCGATGCCAGAGCCGGCTTGAGCAGATTGGACGCATCCATCGCTCCGCCGGAGGTCGCACCGGCACCGATCACCGTATGAATTTCATCGATGAACATCACCGCGCCCGGGTAGTCCTCAATTTCCTTGACGACCTGCTTCAGGCGTTCTTCAAAATCGCCGCGATAGCGGGTTCCGGCTAGCAGTGAGCCCATATCAAGCGAGAAGATGGTTGCATCGACCAGAACGTCAGGCACATCACCATTGACGATACGGTGCGCAAGCCCTTCGGCAATCGCCGTTTTGCCCACGCCAGGGTCGCCAACGAACAACGGATTATTCTTCGACCTACGGCACAGGATCTGGATCGTGCGTTGGATCTCGCTGTCGCGGCCGATCAACGGATCAATCTTGCCGTTGGTAGCCTTCTCGTTGAGATTGACACAATAGGCTTCAAGAGCATCGGTCTTCTGATTGGACTTCTTGTCGCCCTCGCCTCCCGGAAGAACATCCTCTTCGTCAGCCCCTTCAACCGGGCGCGCTTCGGACATGCCCGGGCGTTTGGCTATGCCATGAGAAATATAGTTGACCGCGTCGTAGCGGGTCATGTCCTGGTCCTGCAGGAAATAAGCAGCATGACTCTCGCGCTCGGCGAAGATCGCAACAAGGACGTTGGCACCCGTCACCTCTTCCCGTCCGGATGACTGGACATGGATGACTGCCCGCTGGATCACCCTTTGGAAACCCGCGGTCGGCTTGGAATCCTCGTCATTGTCGGTAACCAGATTGTCCAGCTCGGTCTCGATGTATTCCAGAAGATTCCGGCGGATCGTATCCAGGTCGACATTGCAGGCCCGCATGACCGCAGCCGCGTCCTGGTCGTCCAACAAGGCAAGAAGTAAGTGTTCTAACGTCGCATATTCCTGTTGGCGCTCGTTCGCGAACGCCAGAGCCTGATGGAGGGCTTTTTCAAGACTGCGTGAGAAGGAAGGCACGTGCGTTGGTCCTCACTTTTTTTCCATGACGCATTGCAGCGGATGCTGATGCTTGCGTGCAAAATCCATCACCTGGGTAACCTTGGTTTCCGCGACTTCGTAGGAATAAATCCCGCACTCCCCGACGCCGTGATGATGAACATGCAGCATGATACGGGTCGCCTCTTCCCTGTTCTTCTGGAAGAAGTTCTCCACGACATGAATGACAAACTCCATTGGGGTGTAGTCGTCATTCAAAAGCAGCACACGATAGAGATTGGGCCGCTTCGTAATTGTTTTCGTTCGGGTGACAACAACCGTTCCGGCGTCGCCACCGTCATTGTCATAATCAGAGCCCGCCGACATTGCCGTTTCTATCGCCTTTTTCACTCTGGCCACTACCAGTTTATCCGCTCGGTTCGTCCGATGTTACCGGCATTCCCGAGGCTATCTCGACAAAGCTGAGCTTCATCGAACCACGATCTGTCTGGTAATCCTGCCGCGCAAGTCGCGCTCGCGCAATGGCCGATTTTATCAACATTTGGGTGAACGCCGCATTTTGAGCGTAAACACCTCTGCTAAAGCTGAATGTAGGTGTCTGAAATGCGATTAAAAGATCAGGAAGCAAGGCAATTCGAAACGCGGGACAAAAGCTGCGCATGAATTGTGATTGGCTGGGCAAATCTGTGCATACACGAAAAAACCCGGCTCAGACGAGCCGGGTTTTTGTCCTTTTGCCGTCCAGCGGCAAGGAAAGCAGCGTTTATTTTGCCACTTTGCCAATAACACCTTCGTAAGGCTTGTAAGCATCCTTGGAGAGGTCGGAGACCATCTCGCCGATTTTTGTCATCTCGCCGACAAAACCTTCATAGGAGTTCTTTACGTATTCAGCCTGAGCTTCGAAAGCCTTGTCCAGGGACTTGGAAGCAACGACTTTCTCAACGGCTGCTGTACCTTCTTCGAAGGACTTTTTCTGATAGTCGGCAACTTCAGCAGCAATCGCCTGGAAACCCTTGCTCATGGAGCCGAAGGATTCCATGGCCATGTCCATGCTGTCTTTGCTCAACTTCTGAAACTCATCAAAGCTGTTCATCATTTCACTGACCTCATCCGGCGTACCGGTTCACAGAGACCAACAACGGCCCGTCGTGGCTGCCCGGCGCGCATATCGCGTTACCTAACGGGACCTAAATAGTGCACCGCACAATTTAAGTCAAGGTGATTTTGCAATGCAAAAACAACCATTACGAGAAATTAATTCTAAATACATTCCAACGCGCACCTGAGAACCGTGCATGCGATAAGTTGAATTTGCTTTTCAGCTCCATCCCACCTTCGCACGCCGGCTAATAATCGAAAGAAATGAAATAGAATTATTCAAACTTAACTCAAGACGAAACAACAAATATGCAAAAATAAACAAACTATTAACCGAAAAACTCGCAAAATTTCGACAAACTACACGAATTAATCAACAAGGTTATTTGTATCTTCCAATCTTTTGGAATTAACCAAAGATTAACTCTAACAAAAATCTATTTTTTAAAGTGGTTTTTATGTCGACTATTTACACATTCGTAACCGTGATTCCGTCAAATGTTTCGTAGATCGTTGGAGCGATGGGTTGAATCGCACGGGGGAATGATTAGACCCCTACCGCTCCGGAAACGAACCCAAGTGACCCGAAATGGGATAGTAACTGTGTTTGGTATGCGTATTCTCCGCAATGCAAAAGCTGTTGTACGCCTTGGCAAGGTGCTTGCCCTTGGCGCGCTGCTTCTCAGCGCACCCGCTGCTGCATTGGCAAACTCCAAATATGCCGGCATCGTTGTCGATGCGAAAACCGGCAAGACCCTCTATTCGTCCTCGGCAGACGCGTACAGGTATCCGGCCTCGCTCACAAAGATCATGACACTATATGTCGTCTTTGAAGAGCTTGAGGCAGGCCGCCTTTCATTGAATTCCAGACTCAAGGTATCGAAATATGCCGCTGGACGCCCGCCCTCCAAGCTTGGCCTGAAAGCCGGCACCTCAATCAAGGTCAAAGACGCGATCCTGGCTCTGGTGACCAAATCCGCAAACGACGTTGCGACTGTCGTGGCGGAGAATATTGGCGGTTCGGAGAAAAGATTTGCCGAACGTATGACCCGCACTGCGCGTCAGCTTGGCATGAAAAAGACCACTTTCCGTAACCCGCACGGGTTGCCCAATTCGGGTCAACGCACCACGGCTCGGGACATGGCCACGCTCGGTCGGGCGATCCAGGAACATTTTCCGCAGTACTACAGCTACTTTAAGACCCGTTCGTACAAGTACAAGGGCCGCACATACGGGAACCACAACAAGCTTCTCGGCCGCGTAAAAGGCGTTGACGGGATCAAGACCGGTTACATTCGTGCCTCCGGGTTCAATCTCGTAACTTCGGTAAACACCGGAGGCCGTAAGATCGTAGCGGTCGTCATGGGCGGCAGGTCGGGCGCTTCCCGAAACGCACAGATGACAAAGCTCATCAACCGCTACCTGTCAAAGGCAAGTCGCGGCAAGAAAACCGTTCCGATGATCGCCAAGCGGGCCGTGCAGCCTACCTTTGTGGCCGCCTCCATCAAGAACCCGCCTGCACCCGTTGCAAAGCCTGGTCGTGAACCAGTTCCCGCGACCGGCAGCCCGATGGTTCTTGCTCTTGCGGCACCAACCAAACCCGCAGCCGCCCCATCGCCTGCAGCGGCTGCTGCCGCGCTTGCAGACACAGCACCTCAAACGGTTCCCGGCTTTGGAGATGCCATTCCCGTTCCGCCGAAGATCGTAAAGCAGCGCTTTGACAGCACCTTCGCAGTTGCTACGGCCCTGCCGCCGATCCCGCCGCAAAGCCCGGATGGCAATGTGACCACCAACTCGATCTCGAAAACCGCGCTTCTGCAGGCCGCTCGTGCCGAGGCACTGAAACTCGGAACTCCGACACCTGGAGCAACTCCGTCCGACCTGCCAAAGACAATTGAGGTTGCTACGGTAAAGATCGAAGCCGTTCCGGCAATTGCTGTAGGCGCCGCCTCACCAGAGCCCGCAGCCCCGGTCACCAGTGTTCAGAGCGTTGCTGTAACGCCTGAAGTCGAGGACAAGGACGACACGGTCACCGTCGCAACCAGCGACACCCCCGACATCGAACCGGGTTGGCAGGTGCAGATCGCAGCGGCCGAAACCGAAGGCCAGGCCATCACCATGCTGAAGAAAGCCAAGGCTAGAACTGGAGCAGCCCTGCGAGGCCGCTCACCCTACACCGAACCCGTCGAAGCAAACGGCCAGACCCTTTATCGGGCTCGCTTTGTAGGCTTCGAAACGAAATCCGCAGCCCGGAAGGCCTGCAGAACCCTGAAGAAGGCGAAATACGCCTGCTTCACCATCTATCAGTAATCGCGTAACGGATGCCGTCAATGTCTTCTGAGAAGCGTGTCTTTAGCCTCGTTGATTTTCGCCGCGAGGAAACCGGAGCCCCCCTGGTCGGGATGAACCCGCATCATAAGCCTGCGGTGCGCGGCTCTAATTTCCGCGTCCCCGGCATCGGGCGTAAGCCCCAGGATCTGGTAGGCCTCCTCATCTGTCATGGGGCCCGTGCTCGTCGCGCTTCCCTGCCCCTCTGCTCCATCAGACTGGAAGTGTTCACGCCATCCGGCAAGCCGGCGGTCGAGATAGGCTTCGACTAGCTTGCGGCTTTGCTCATCCTGGGCTGTCTCCTGCCAGAAGGTATGGAGTTCCTCGTTGCTCAGTTCATCCAGCCTGCGGCCCTGAAAGCCGCCGGCAAGCACAGTACCGGTCATGGCTCCGGAATCATGATCCAGTTCCATTTCCACCATGGCGGTACGCACCCGTGAACGTTGCCCCGCTGATTTCCGGGGTTTGTAGCCACCGGACAGTTTTCGAAAGCCGGCAGCTCCCAGAAGCGACACTCCAAGTCCGAAAATCGGAATGGCGAACATGATCCGCCCGCCGATCGCGAAGAGCGCCGCAATCAATATCAGCAGCACCCCGCCGTAAGTCCTGATGCTTTGGGCAAGTGTTGCCGGATTGGCTTGTACGAAACTTCTTCCTGCCAGCAGGAGGACGAGAAGCAGGATCAGTCCGATCAGAAGATAGATCATTTGGCCGGTTTAAGTTGTTCCAACAGCAAACGAGCACCCTGCCCGCCACTTCTTTCAAGCGCTTGCAGCGCCGAATGTCCACCGCTCGCAAACACAGCAACAGCCTTTAGCAACTCGGCAAGTTGTCTCGCGGAACCAGCATCGAAGGGACAATAGGCTCCGTTCGTAAGCCGCGCCATTTCCCGAAAGGCACGTTCTGCCACGGCATCTCTGCCTTCCTGAAAAAGGAACATTGGCACTCCGCGCAGACCCAGTTCACCTGCCTTGTCACAAAGTATGTCGACATCCTCTTCCATGCAGTCGCCAACATAGACAAGCGCCGCGATCTTCTCCTTGTCGGCAGCTGCCAATGCAGCGGTTAGAACCTTGCGAATTTGAGTTCGTCCGCCCTGACAGGAGATTCGGCCCATCGCGTTGGCCAATTCTCCGCCATGTTCGAACCAACGAGAAGCCTTGCACTCTCCAAAGCCCCGAAAATAGACAAGCTTGATTTTCAATCCACTGATCTTGTCGGCTTCCTGGAACATTTCAGCCTGGATATGGCAAGCCTGGTCCCAGGTAGGTTGTCGGCTCATTGTTGCATCAAGTGCAAATATCAGTCTGCCGCAGCTGCCCGGCTGTGGTTTGATCTCCTTGGCCTTATCCAAAAACGCGGAAATATCAGAAGCGGCCGACGGAAAACTGTTTTTTTGCTGCTGAACCAGTCCTTCCTTTTTGGTGCCGCTGGTTTTTGCCATCCTGCGAGTCCTTCCTGCCTGTTCCTGTTACTGAAATTGGGACTGTTGGAACGATTTGACAAGATTGCTGACACACCTTCCACGAGAGTCGGTGACAGGGTGGGATTGCATCATGACTTTTGATGGCCTGAAGAAAATTTTGCCGATTGCCTCATCTGGACCTGTGCCAGAAACGGGCTGAAGGCGACCTGATGCCGGTCCTCCCCCGTGCTCAGTTTCAGCTATAGAAGGCAGAGTTCAGTCAGATCCCTGCGCATTGCATCGGGCATGGAAGCCGCCTCACCGGCAACACGCATATCGGCCGGCGCTTCATCCACCTTCAAATAGCGCCACCCCTGAAACGGGCGCTTGGGCTGGTACCGGGTCAGAATGAGGCGCGGTTCCATGACGAGATCGCAACGCTTGATGCCAGCCTCATCGGTAAAGGGACGAATGTCCAGAAGGTGCTGGCGGGCCTGTATCTTGCCCTTGATCACCCAGTAGAGCGATCCACCGTCCAACAGTTCATCCTTGCGTGTCGGCACCATTCTCGTCGTGTGTGTGGTTTCTTCCGGGAGGCCGGCCAACCTCGCCTGTTCGACCCGGTAGTCGATCCAGGCCTGCAACGATTCAGCACTGTCGGCGCCAACGCACAATTTCACGAGATGCAAGGTCATATCTTTGACCTAACAGCCCTGTAGCCAAGGTCAAGCGGGAGATCCCAAACGCCGGTGGATTGTATGGGGGGAACTCCTGCTTGCTCTTGCACGATCATCACGAAAGGAGTTCTCTTTAACTATGGACGTATTTGTGACTGGCGGAACCGGCAGCATCGGTACCGCAGTGGTGAAAAAGCTGGTTCAAGAGGATTTGCGTGTCATTGGCCTGGCAAGGTCCGATGATGCGACCGAAAAGCTGAGGTCTCTTGGCGCAAGTGCGTTTCCTGGTGATTTGCGCAACCCGGATAGCTGGGTTGCTCGGGCAGCCTCATGCGATGCCGTCATTCACACGGGCGCGACATTCACCGAGGACATGGGTCGCGTCGACCGGCAAAGCATGCTTGCACTCAAACAGGCGGCAAAGCACCGAAAACAACCTTTGCAGATTGTTTATACCGGAGGCATCTGGCTTTATCCCGCCTCCCAGGGTGACAAACCCATCACCGAGAAAACGCCCTTTTCACCACTTCCGGCATTCCGCTTCATGTCCGAGACAATTCGTACAATGTCCCATGGAACTGATCTGAACCTCACGGTCGTTCACCCGGCGCTGGTCTGCAGTCAGACGGCAGGACCGATCGCCGACATGACCAGGGCTCTTAAGGCTGGCGAACCGTTTGAAACCCGTGCGACCTCTTCAACAACCTGGCCTCTGGTGGAAGTGGGCGACCTAGCCTCACTTTACCTGCTCGCCCTTCGTCACGCCCGTTTCAGGATGTCCCTCATTGCCGGTAGTATCCCGGGAATATCAGTCGGCCACCTGGCCTCTCATATTTCTGCAAGGCATGGGAAACCGCTGGAAATAGTATCAGCACCGGAACCAGTCGAAAGCGTTGGCGACAATGACTGGGCTGCCGGATACGCCCTGTCGCAGAAGATCGATGTATCACATGCCCAAAGGGCGACCGGTTGGCAGCCGGAGCTTTCAACGATCGAAGACCTTGTCGTCACTTTGTCCCGATAACGCAGCGAGGGCTCAAGCCCTTCGGATGCAATCGGGAACTCGCTGATCAACCGTTTCGAATACTTTCTAAAGCATTGGGACATATGATTGCCTTGATATGACCTCTGGGGCGGGCAATGCTGAGAACACTCACTGTATTTCTATTTTCAATTTTCCTTTCCATCCATGTTTCAACCGCCAACGCCGTGCAATCGGGCAAGTACAAAGTGATCAATACTGACGGCTTTGTTCAGCACGAGGGAAAACGAACAAAGCTCGAAACAGAACGCAAATCGGGATTGGCAACGGTGGAAGTTGCCCCGGATGATAGCCTTCTTCTGCAAATCAACGGATCAACGATACGTCTCTTTCCAATCGAAAACGGGCTCGCGGCTGTGAAGTGGAATTCACAAGGCTCCACCCTTCTGCATGACACCGATATCCTCGCGCTAATTGAAGTCGACGACCCGTCCAATGTCGCTGCGTGGGGAGCAGATCTCGCGTGGCCGGACACAATCAGAACGCAACTGGTCCTTTTTACGCTCAGTTCCGATGCACTCGCCGGTTTTCTGGTCAGCGAGACAAAGGGCAAAACAATCGTTCGGCAAATGGAATTTCGGCAGGTCTTCGGTCCCTCCAACCGGCCTCACACTTCGACTCACTCAAATGTCGCAAGCAAAACCAGATAGAAATCAGTCTTGAAAACACAAAAGGCGCAGCCTGCCGCTGCGCCTTTGTTCTGAAAACGTCCCGTTGACTTACTTGGCAACGGCGACGGCTTGTTGTGCACTTTCCACGTCGTTGAACAGCACGACCATCGTCAATGCGAGACCAACTGCAGCGACAGTCCAGAGAGTGACGCTCCAACAAGATTTCTGCACGTTTTCGTCCATAAAGCCCTACACTTTGTTATGCGGCGCCAGCCCCCTGCGAGATCAAATATGGCGCCATTGAGGCGAGGAGGTAAACGATCGCTTACCATTTCGCAAGCGCAAAAAGTGTGCAGCTGCTCAGCCATTTTTGCAGACCTTGAATTATGTTCGGTTCTTCAGAGGTTTACGGTTAATTCTGTCCTCGCTTAGCGACTTGGTCATTCTCTGGTAAGAGATTAACGACGCCGGATTCGGCCCTGTTATCGCCTGAAAGGTTTTCGATGCAGTCGCTCTCGCAACTGGATTTTGCCGCCGCAGCCTGGTTTCTTTTTGCCTGGTTCGGCTTCAATCTGCTGATCGACGTCAGCCCGCTGCGCAAAAGGACACTGTCCTATGCAATGGATGACTACCGGCGAGGCTGGATGAACTCCATGTGCCTGCGCGAAGTGCGGATCATGGACACCGCAATCATGTCCGGCCTCCAACAAGGCACGGCGTTCTTTGCGTCCACTTCTCTGCTGGCAATCGGTGGCGGTTTCGCACTACTGGATGCGACAGAACGCATCGTCCAGGTGGCAGGCGACCTTTCCATTCCCGTCGCCGACAGCCGCGCACTGTGGGAAATCAAGGTGCTCGGCTTGATGCTTATCTTCGCCTACGGATTTTTCAAATTCGGCTGGGCATATCGCCTGTTCAACTATGCCAGCATCGTCATGGGAGCCGTTCCGGAAAAAGGCAACGCCACAGACGAGGATATCAAAAAGATGGCGATGCAGGCCGGCGAGCTGAATGTACTCGCCGGACGTCATTTCAATAGAGGTCAACGGGCATTCTTCTTTGCCATCGGCTTCCTGGGATGGTTCGCCGGACCTTATGTTTTTGCAGCCACTACTCTTGCGGTGCTGCTGGTGCTCATTCGCCGTCAGTTTGCCTCAAGAGCGAGGTCAGCAGTCTTGTCGGGACAGTATCCGAACCTGGGATCTCCCGTAAGATCCGGCGAATACACAGCCACCGGATCGTCGAACCCTTTCACCTGATAGCGACCGTAAAGACCGGAACGGCATCCCATGATTTCCGACAGGGCGTCGGAAACCAGGACCTGGCGTTCCAGATCCTTCGCCAGCTCGGCAATGCGTGCCGCCAGATTGACCACGGGGCCAACCACGGTAAAGTCCAGCCGCGTTTCACTGCCGACATTGCCGTAGAACACGTCACCTGCATGCAGGGCTATGCCGACGCTCATGTCAGGTGTCGCATGGCAGGTGTTCGAAGTGTTGATGGCTTCGATGCGCTTCAAGGTGTCTCGTGCAGCCAGAAGCGCCCTCATGGCAGCTTCCCTGGCTTCTTCTTGCGTTTCATACGGGAAGATTGCCATCACCTCATCACCGATGAACTTCAGCACTTCACCGCCATGCGCTTCAACTGCAGCCGTCATCGCCCCGAAATACTTGTTCAGGAACAGTACGATCTTGTCGGCCGGAAGGGTATTGGAGAGCCGGGTAAAGCCCCGAATATCGGCAAAGCTGACGACCGCCTTGATCCACTCCCCCTCGCCGCGCCGGGTCGTTCCGTCCAGAACTCTGGATCCCGCTCTTGGGCCAACGTAAGTGTCCAGAACCGTTTCAGCGGTTCTGCGAAGCGTCTTCAACTCACAGACCAGTGCAAGTGGCCGGATCAGGGACTCAAACACGCTGAGATGCGAACCGGAAAAACCACCCGGCGCCTTTGTCGCGAAACTCGCGACTTTGACCGAACCATCGGAAAACGGCATCGGCAGAGACACGTAGTCCGTATATCCTTCCTCGCGCAGGTCTACGGTGATCGGAAATTCATCAGCAGCCTCAGGGCTACGCTCGATTTTCACACGAACGGGTTTCAGGGTTTCGTGAACGCGTTTGATCGGGCTGTTCGTGTAGTCCTCATCGGAACTGTTGTCGGAGGTGTAAAGCCGCAGCTCACTGGTGCCATCGCTTGCCCACAGCGATTGCTCAGCTCGCACATTCGGATGAACAACCCAAATACCGGTGCTCGCCCGGTCAACCGGCACGTTGCCGGCACGCAGGCGTTCAGCCATTTCGCTTACGATTTCAAGCGTTCCATCCAGTTGCGAGGCATCGCTGTAGAGCCACTGCACAACGTCTGCCGTAACAATCGGCGCTTCGAGGACCATCTGCCCACGTCCTTTCAAATCCCTGAGACTGCTAACATATGGTGCGGCGCGGCATCTTGTAAAAGAGGCAAATTTCAAAATCAGCAGGTAAGATTAAAGTGATTTTTTAATCCTTTGGCCCCGGAAAGAACGACGTACTGCGGTCAGTCAATCGATAGACAGCCAGCCCCACCCATTCCTTGAAAGCTACGTCAAATCGCCGCAATCCCTTTGAGGCACCGCTGAAACCCAGGGTTTTGTCCTCCTCTCCGCGCGTTCTGTAATCCACCGGATAGGCAGTAAGACCCGTCCATCCGGCCCTTTCGAACACACCCATGGACCTGGGCATATGATATGCGGAGGTGACCAGTAGCCATTTTTGGCCTGGTTGAGGTTCCACCAGATCCTTGGAGAAGACGGCATTCTCCCAGGTGTTTCGGGAAACGTCTTCCAGGATTACTCTGTCCGGCGTAATGCCGAAGTCCTCAAACAGCCTTGCCGCACCTTCTGCCTCGGTCGCCTGTGCGCTGACAATGACACCCTGACCTCCTGTATGAATGATTTTCGCTTCAGGAAGTTTCCCGGCAAGGCGCGCGGTGATCGTGATGCGCTCACCCGAAGTCGTCAGAGCCGTGTCGCCGCGTCCACCGGTTACGATAGTATCCACAGCCCCCCCAAGAACAATGATGCCGTCGTAACTGCTGTCGAGCTCTGGTCTTGGAAACCGTTCCTCAAGCGGAAGAATTAGCCAGTTTGCGGCAGGTGAGAAGCCGCAGATCATCAGGCCAAACACGCCGAACCACGCAAGGCGTCGGCCGCTTCTCTTCCACTTTTCAGCGATTGAGAGAATCATGCCGAGCAAAACGCAAGCGACAAGGAAATTGGACGGCTGAATAAAGAAATAGCCGATTTTCGCCACATAAAAAAACATGTGTCACTTCCGTTTGCGGTCACACCAAATCAGTTCCGACGATAGCAGAGCACGGGAATGAAACATGGCTTGTTCGGGTGCGAAGTTGTTGAAATCTTCGGCTTGAGCCAGAAGTTGACACCCCTGAATTCTGACAATGTCATTTCATGAAGCGCTTCTGTGCGGTCGGTTTCATTATCGCCTCCCGCCCGTAGAGACGAGAACACCATCAGCAACCGGATCAAACGCCAGTTTATAATTTATCTTTTAATTTCAACAATTTAACACGAGAGCAGCAATTCTTCTACAATGACGAAGGTCCACATATACGTAACAAATCCGTAATCCGATTGACACACATTCAGGTGAAGCTTCAGCCCGAATTTTTGGTTCCTGACGAGTGTACCGGCAAAACAACGCGTTCTCCGGATGGGGAAAGATTGTCGTTTTTGGCAAAGGTAATATTCGTGATGGAGGTCACAGGGGCGTGAACCCAACTGCGGCAAGTTAGGGGTGTAACGTCAACGACAAAGTCGAGGGTAATCAAATGACGCTTTATTTGAAACTCGGAGGGCGCGATGCAATCATTCGTGTTATGCCGCGCCTGCAAGCACGACTTGAACAGGACGCTTGCTTCGATCATGCAGGGTTCCGGAAGGAATTTGAACACTCAGATGATCTGACGGAATTCCTGATCTTCCTCTCAGGTGGTGCACCGTTTTACGAGGGAAAACCCGTTTGCAACCTGCTATCTCCCATCTGCACCTGTCCAGATGTCTACGAACGGTTTGTTGACCATCTGGTTGCAGTGTTTTTTGCAGGAAGAGATCACCATAGCGATGAAGAGCACCTTCGTGACTTGATGGACCGCCTGCGTCCCCAGGTTCTGGACCCCAAACCCGTTTCCCCCATCCTTGTCTACTCGGTCGAGCAGGAAACTCTGAGCGCCTGACACAACTTGCCTGAGAAAGACGCAAAAAAACGCCAGCGGACTGAACCGAAGGCGTTTTTTGCTTGAGAATAGTTCTTTTCTTAGCCGAGTTCGTCGACGCTGGTGACAACCTTGCCCACGAGGCCGTACTCAATCCCTTCTTCAGGACCCATCCAGTAATCGCGATCGGTATCCTTCTCGATCCGCTCAATCGGCTGCCCCGTTGCATCCGCGAAAATCTTGTTCAGACGGTCACGCATCTTGATGATTTCCTTGGCCTGGATCTCAATATCCGTTGCCATACCACCGGCACCACCGGACGGTTGATGCAGGAGGAACCGTGTGTTGGGCGTGCAGAAACGCTTGTCCTTGGGCACCGACACGTAAATCAGAGCGCCGGCGCTGGCGACCCAGCCCATACCCAGAATGCGGACTTCCGGAGCGATGAACTTGATCGTGTCATGGATCATGTCACCGGATTCCACGTGTCCACCGGGTGATGAAACGATAACCGTGATCGGGTCGTTGGAAACCTGCGCCAATGCCAGAAGACGGGCACAGACGTCGCGGGCCATATCCTGGGTCACCGGACCGGTGATCAGAACTGTGCGCGCTTCGAACAGATGCTTATCAACCTGGATTGACGGCTGGCTCTTGGACTTGTCCTCGTCTTCATCGTCGAGGCGTGCAGGCACCGTGGTCGAATAGTTTTTCATGCGCAGGATTAAGCTCCCTTGGCTGTTGGCCGGTTTTCCGGCGTTTTCAACGGACTCACGGACTAATCCGCGGCCCTGGCATTGGTCCATGTGTAAGCGATGTCACGAGCACTCGCAATTCATGAGAACCTGAATAGCGTGAAAAGAGTTATCAGATTGGCAACGCCACACAGATCCATCCATTTCAATCTCCATGTTGCGTGTGCCCATGCGGATTTTTTTCCCTGCGTCCGACGATCACATGCCACACGAGCATCGCAGCAAACGGCAAGGATGGCCAAACGAACCAGAGAGACGACAAACCGGACGTCACGAGGTTTAGGAGAAAGAAGAAACCGATCATGAAAACGCAACTGCGCACTCGCCGCGGCTGCGCCCTCAACCAACGGCGCGCCTGTTCGAAACTGTTGGCGACAGCTTGAGTGTCCTTGTCCCATTGCGGATGACCAGCTCCACTGGGGCGGCCATCGGCTGAACGGGATTTATCCGAAACGTCCTGATTGGCCTCGGGTTCATTCCGCCCGCCCAAGCGTACCGAATAGGTTTCAACAGGTTCACTTACATTCTTGACCTGCTGCGGCCCCAAAGGGTCGAAACCGAGCGCAATCTTGGTCTTGACCTGATCATAAACGGATTGCGACAGCATGATGCCGCCTCTCGGCGCCAGTTCCTGAAGGCGCGCGGCAACGTTTACGCCGTCTCCGTATATGTCGTCGCCTTCAACCATGATGTCACCAAGGTTGATCCCGATACGGAATTCCATTCTGGTCATGTCTGGAAGGGAGGCATTCCGGTTTGACAATTCGTTCTGGATATCGACTGCGCACTGAACAGCTTCCATCACCGATACGAATTCGATGATGACGGCATCACCCCAGGTATTGACGATACGGCCATTATGCCGCTCTGTCAGTGCCGACATTACCGAGCGATAAGCCTTCAGCCGGTCAAGCGTGCCGTCTTCATCCCGCTCCATAAGCTTGGAATACTGCGCCACATCCGCGCACATTATGGCAGCCAGACGCCGCCTCACCCGTTGCATGCTCTTACCCCTGATTGGCTCAAGCTTAGGAATGGTAAGCGAGCGCCGGAATTACAAGGGCAAATCGCCTTGCGACGCCATGCGACACCTAATTATCTGTTCATTCCGCACCTGAGGACTTCAAGCTTGCTCAGCCAACTCTCGCAATGCCGTCAATGCGTCCTCTGCACGCTCCGCCGGAACGAAAACATGATCATGAAAATATGCGGCAACAACATTGGCAGAGATACCCTCTTCGGCAAGGGCCGCGGAAATAGCCGCAGTCAGTCCCACAGCTGCAAGGGATGAGTGTACCGTCAGCGTAATCCTGCGAAACCATTCAGCCTCGGCAAGACCCAGTTCGCGGGCCCGCTCGACTGGCAAAATCGCCGTAAGCCCTTCCGTTTCGGCAAAAAGTCCCACCGGATCATATTCCGCCATTTCGGCAATACTCTTCGATGCGAAGGTGCAGAAGACATATGGCTCAGGATCGAGCATCGGTCTCATGTGAGAAATCAGGGTCTTCAAATCGGTTTCGCCCGACATTGCGGAACTCCGGTAGCAAGTGACACTTTGGCGCTCTGTCATGGTCGCATGACGAAGAAATTGAGACCTGGGAACACCATTTTTGGGGAGCTAACGCTTCTAAGATGCAGGAATACTTGTTTCAGAAACGCGCAAGGCCATGTTGCACAACATCTCGAACATGATCGAAACCCCAAGAAACGCTGTTCCACCGCTGGCATCGAACGGAGGCGACACTTCCACAAGGTCTGCGCCGATGATGTTTACACCTTTCAGAAGCCTGGCAACCTGGAGTGCCTGATACGAATTCGGTCCACCAACTTCCGGCGTCCCTGTTCCGGGAGCGAACGCAGGATCGACAAAATCAATATCATAGGAGACATAGGTTCGGCCCTCCCCGGCGACCTCTCTGGCTTCCTGCATGACATCTTCCACACCACGATCATGAAACTCCTCAATGGGAATGACACGGATGCCAACGCTTCGCGCAAAATCTCGATCCTCGGTATCATAGGTCGAACCGCGTATGCCGATTTGGATTACTCGCTTCGGGTCAAGCAACCCTTCTTCAACGGCCCTTCGAAACGGCGTCCCATGGGTAAATTTCATACCCCCGAAATAGCTTTCATAAAGATCGGTGTGACTGTCGAAATGGATCATGCCCACGGGCTCGGACTTGGCGAGCGAGCGCAATATCGGCAATGAACACAGATGATCGCCGCCTGCTGACAGCGGTACGATACCGGCGTCGACAACGCGATCGTAAAATGCAGTCATGCGCCGGAGGCTGTCGTCTACGCTGGCCGGGTTGGGGCCGACATCTCCGAGATCTGCACAATTGACCAGCTCGAAAGGTCGAATTCCTGTCGCCCCGTTCTCCGCCCGGATCATCGTCGACATGTCACGCAATTGACGCGGTCCGTGCCGTGGCCCAGGACGATTTGTGGTCCCGCCATCCCACGGAGTTCCGATGAGGCCGATTTGAACATCTGAAATTCGAGGATCATCAAGATCCACATGCGGCAAACGCATGAAAGTCGGAACGCCTGCAAACCGGGGAAGATCAAACCCGGATACCGGGTGAAAGAATGAATCAGCCAACTGTGCCTCCCCAACCGTTCCAACTGACCGGATGTAAGCAGAAGTTCGCCGGGCTTCCAAGCCCGGCCGAGAGGTTCGCTGGTGCTCGTGTCGCAAAACCACCCGATTTTTTCAGATGGTCGGTAGCCAGATGCCTTTCACATATTCGGCCTCGTCATCTCCTGGCCAGGGTGGCATGGAGATACAAATGAACTTGAGCGAAGCATCACCGTCACACCGGTACTGAAACGCTGTTCCGGCCGGAATATCTATGGACACGCCAGCCTCAAGGTCGACGGTTGTTTCCTTCACGCCGTCTGAGCGCCAGATCTGGCCCTTGCCTTCCAGGACATGCCAGAATTCATGCACGGTCTTGTGGCGCGTCGCCCGGTTCACCTGCCCCGGAGCAACGGTTGAGTGGATCATGTTTCCGGTCGGGCCATCCATGATGAAACGGATTTCTGCTCCGGCCGGTGACTTGGCGTCGGGAAAACTCGGTAAGACAGTCTGCTTCATGATGTTCTCGTCCGCGCATCAATTCTGACCTGAAGATAGTTCGAAAACCACCCGTTGTATCGTTTCTACAAACCTGTGATTTGCCAGTCCTTCCCCGTGACGGTTCCACGACAGAGGAAAGATCCGCAAGCGCATTTCATTTGCCAGTCGTCGGCATCGCCGGTTGCATAATCGAACGTCAATTCCTCACCTCGCGCGATGTCACGCATGGCATGAAAGCAAATCTGTCCCCTTATGCCGACATTTGGCTCACACGAATGATTGAGATGCATCATCGATCCTTCCCGCTCCTCCGGCGTTACCGGGCCGATAAACAAATCATCCTCGATCTGGATTTCAGACGGTCCAAGTGTCAGGGACAGCTGATCTCTTTTGTTTCGATCAAAGAGGTGACCGCCTTTCACAACGAGCAGCTCGCCCTTCGCGATGTCCGTCAAGGCAAACAATCCCTTGCCTTCAATCTCGCTGAGCCGTTTTTCAACCTTGTCGGAAAACCAGGATCGTACCATCTGGTGCCTCGTCCTTATTGGGAGACGAGGCACAATAAACGATTTCAGGTTGTCTTGTTGAAAATCTCGCGGCCGATCAGCATCCGGCGAATTTCAGACGTTCCCGCACCGATTTCATACAGCTTGGCATCGCGCAGCAAGCGTCCGGTCGGGTATTCGTTGATGTAACCGTTGCCACCCAGAAGCTGGATCGCATCAAGCGCAAGCTTGGTGGCGTTTTCGGCCGCATAAAGAATTGCTCCGGCCGCATCTTCGCGTGTGGTTTCGCCCCGGTCGCATGCCTTGGCGACAGCATAGACGTAGGACTTTGTCGCGTTCATGGCGACATACATGTCAGCAATCTTGCCCTGGACCAGCTGGAAGGTTCCGATCGGTTTTCCGAATTGCTCGCGCTCGTGAACATACGGGATAACCACATCCATTGCTGCTTGCATGATACCGATGCAGCCTGCCGCCAGAACTGCCCGTTCGTAGTCGAGGCCGGACATCAGAACGTTGACGCCCTTGCCGACTTCGCCAAGGACGTTTTCTTCCGGAACCTCGCAGTTCTGAAAGACCAGTTCGCCTGTCTCCGAACCGCGCATACCAAGCTTGTCCAGTTTCTGCGCGACAGAAAAGCCCGGAAAGTCCTTTTCGACAAGGAACGCAGTAATTCCCTTCGGCCCGGCATCCGGATCGGTCTTGGCATAGATGATCATGGTGTCGGCGGAGGGGCCGTTGGTGATCCACATCTTGGAACCGTTCAGGATGTAACGGTCGCCTTTTTTCTCGGCGCGCAGTTTCATGGAAACCACATCAGAGCCGGCCCCCGGCTCCGACATTGCCAGCGCACCAAGGTGCTCGCCGGTGATCAACTTTTCCAGATAACGCTTCTTCTGGCTCTCGTTGCCCCAGCGTCGCAGCTGGTTGACGCAAAGATTTGAGTGGGCACCGTAGCTCAAGCCAATGGAAGCCGACGCCCGGCTGACCTCTTCCATGGCAATGCAGTGTTCCAGGTAGCCGAGGCCGGAACCGCCCCACTCCTCTTCCACCGTGATGCCGTGAAGACCGAGTTCACCCATCTCCGGCCAGATCTCACGCGGGAACCAGTCTTCACGGTCGATCTTTTCTGCCAGCGGTGCGATCCGGTCCTGACTGTAGGACCGGACAGTGTCTCGCAGCATGTCGGCGGTTTCACCCAGGTCGAAATTGAAACCCGGAAAATCGTTGCGGATCATTGGTGTTTCCTCCCAGGGCCCCTGTGTTCAGGGGCGCTCATAGCGAACATAATCACTCAAGACGCCGATGCGGTCGTAGAGCAGACGCGCCCGCTCGTTGTCTTGATTGGTGTGCCAGTAGACGTTGCCGCTGGCCGTCGGTTCGGCCTCGGCCGCTGCATAAACAGCTTCGATCAGCTTGCGTCCGGCCCCGCCACCGCGGGTTTCCGGGCTGACAAAAAGGTCTTCCAGATAACAGGTCTTTTTCAAAGACCAGGTACTGTCATGAAAGAGAAAATGGACAAACCCGACAAGTTTGCCATCGTCGACCGCGACGCACGCCCGGTGAAAGTCAGGCGACAGCAACCTTTGGAAGAGCTCATTCGATAGGGATTCCGGCAGGTCCTGTTCGTAGAACTCCAGATAACTTCGCCAAAGCGCATGCCAGGCAGGCTCGTCCGTGGCCTGCAAAGGTCGAATCGTGACGTCTGACATTTCTCAGTCCTTCACTCCGGAAACACTCATCAGGGTGAAAAGGCCCGTTGCGACATGGACCCGGTCACCATCGTCCAGTCCGTAGACATCGGCCTTCGCGATCGTCAGCGTACGACCCGGTTTCACCACACGGCCTCTGGCCAGAAGAACCGGCTGTTTTGCAGGATTGAGCAGGTTGATCTTGTATTCGCTGGTCAGAACCCCGAAACCTGATGCAAACAGGGTCAGAGCGGCATATCCGGCTGCGCTGTCCGCGATCGATGAGGTCGCACCGGCATGAAAGAAGCCGTGTTGCTGGGTAAGGTCATCCCGCATCTTCAACTCAAGATCGACCCCGCCAGGCGACAGATGCACCATTTGGGCTCCAAGGTGCTTCATGAAGTTCTGAGCACCGAAACTGGACCTGACACGGTTTTCCCAATCAGGGTCTCTCGGAGACAGTTCCATCACACTTCCTCCGGCTTCGCATTGCTCTGAAGCTCAGTCATACGCACCTTCGCACCGGCTTCCACTTCTTCAAGTTCCAGCAATGTCAGTTCGATGTCCCGTTGCTTTTCAAGCAACTCTTCGCGGCGGGCTGCAATCTTGTCCAGCAACAGCCTCAGCTGCCCGGTTTCTCCGGGAGCCTTGCCGTACATTTCGATCAGTTCCTTGACTTCGTTCAGGGAAAACCCGAGACGCTTGCCGCGCAGAATAAGCTTGATGCGCGTGCGATCACCGGGCGTGTAGAGCCGCTGACGTCCACGCCGTTGAGGCATCACCAGACCCTGCGCCTCATAAAACCGCAGGGTGCGTGTGGTGATGTCGAATTCCTGCGTCAGCTGGGTGATCGTAAAATAGCGTTGCATGCCCAATCCTTTTCGCGGGCACAGTTCCGTCTTTTTACGTTAAAGTCAATACATTGATTTTAAACATTACAAATCAATAAGTTAAATAATCATCTAAGATCGTTCAGCGTCGCACCGCTCGCCAGAACGTTCAAATCAACATTGCCCTCAACACCCTTGATGGACCCCCGGTCCTGATATTGCCAGAGGGACCAGTTTTTCACGTAGGAAGGAGAATGCCAGATCGAGCGTGCCCAGAACCGGCGGTTCAATCCCTGCCCTTTCAGGTAGGTTAGAAAGAAGTCTTCCGGTACGTAGAAAATCACCTGCTTCCCGCGTTCGCGCTCCACCAGCCCGGCAAAGTCGCTGACTTCCTGAAGGAGTTCCTCGACCGGCGGACGTCGCGCGCAATTGCCAAGAAATTCAAGGTCGAGCGCAGGCGCAAGCATCTCCGGATCGTCAGGCAGGACACTCAGAAAGTTTTCCGCCTGCTTCAGACCAGGCTTGCAAAGACTGAAATAGTGATAGGCGCCTCGGCGAATCCCGGCCGCTCCCGCTCCGGCCCAGTTGCGCGCAAATGCACCGTCCTTGAAGTCCTCGCCTTCACTGGCCTTCATGTAGGCAAAGGCAACATCATCCCCGGCGACCTGCCCCCAATCGATTTCACCCAGGTGATGCGAAACATCGATCCCGCGAATTGGAAAATCGTCTCGGTCAGGTTCCCAGTTCATGAAAAAAAAGGCCGCTCCCGCTATCGATATGACACCACCAACGACAACGTAGAACAAAGTCCGCAAAGCTGCCTGCAAGAAATTCATTCTGCCACCCAAAACAACCGCAAGTGGCTTTAGGGTGACGCAAACTTCTTAAAATTCACGATAGAAAATTCGGCCAAAGGGGAGCTGCCGCCAGTTCAAGGACATTGCCATCAGGATCGTTGAAATAGAGGCTGGTTCCTCCCGCCGACCATTTGACTTCGCTCGTAATCGCCACTCCCTTTTCGGCAAGATAATTGCGCCAGGGCTGCAGCTGGTCTTTTGAAATTCGAAAAGCGAAGTGCCCGTGCCCCGAAGTATCGTGCCCCGGCACCGTTCCTCCTGACGTGACAACATCTTCGCCGCAGTGTCCGCGGTGAAACACGAGCAACGTCTGGGCTGGTCCACAGTCATAGGCAAAGAGCCTGTCCCCCTCGACCATCCGCTTCAGTCCGAGAACTTCGGAGTAAAATGCATGGGCTGCTTCCATGTCATCGACATAAACAGCCGTTTCCAGAATACCGCCGATTGTCGGCCTGGACATCTTCCCTGCTTCCTTCTCTTATCCACCTACAAATTTCCCGTCCCGGCCGTGTGAATCCATCCGTTTCAGGCGCCGCATATTTCCTTCGCTTCTCACCCCGCTCCGGCTGTCCTTCGAACTTTGGCACATTAAAAGCTGAACTTGTATCTCTGCACGACCTCAGCCTGGAAACAAAACGCTTGCCCGCGGCGCTCAACAAGGGTTCGCGCTCAAAGACAAAAAGAAAAGAGCGCACTGCGAAGGCAGTGCGCTCTCAGGTTCAACGCGATCAGAGCCAAGCCCTGAGAAACTCAGCTCACGGTCAGCTTGACGTCAATGTTGTTGCGTGTGGCGTTTGAATACGGGCAGACCTGATGCGCCTTGGCGACAAGATCTTCCGCAGCAGACTTCTCCATGCCCGGCAGTGAAATCTCCAAGGCCACTTCCAGGCCAAAGCCACCTTCCGAACGCGGCCCGATGCCGACGGTCGACGTGATCGACGTATCTGCCGGAACTGCAATGTTTTCCTGCCCGCCGACGAATTTCAGTGCACCAATGAAACACGCCGCATAACCGGCCGCAAACAATTCCTCGGGATTGTTTCCTTCCCCGCCAGCGCCGCCAAGCTCCTTTGGAGTGGCAAGTTTTACATTGAAGGAACCACTCAGGGTTTCCGCTTTTCCATCGCGCCCGCCAGTCGCCTTGGCCCTGGTTTCATAAAGCACATCAACAGTCATCGTTTCATTCCTTTCAGCTTGCCAGCCACTGAATATCGCCAGCGATAAAATCGCGCACGATATAATTTACTCACATATACCTGCACCTGAACGACGTCAACAGGTTGCGACCATATCGCGCACGATTTATAAGATGCCGGATGAGCGAGACGACAAATCAGATGTCTCTCCTGGACGCGATTGGATTAAACGCGCCCGAAGAGACGAAAAAGACCAAAAAAGAAACTTCGGCAGAAGAGCAGAACACTGCGGAAAAGCCGAAGAAGAAGAAATCCGGCAAGGCAAAGGCAAAAGCGGAGAGCAAGCCTGAGCCTGTCCTGGCGGATGCCGAAACACCGGAACAGGCGAGCGAAATAGCGCCCGCTTCACCCGCCGTTGTTCAGACGGATCTCGAGGTAAGTGCGGAAGAGACCGTCGCGGCACCAACACCCGAAGATCCGCTGACGCTCGACAAGTTCCTGTGCTTTGCGCTCTATTCGGCCAATCACGCAATGCACGGGGTCTACAAGTCCCTTCTGAAGGAAGTTGGCCTCACCTATCCGCAGTTCCTTGCACTTAACGTGCTTTGGGAAACCAACAATGTTCCGGTGGGAACAATTACCTCGAAACTGCAGCTCGACACCAACACCTTGACCCCGCTGCTGAAACGCCTGGAAACCATGGGGCTGGTGACGCGCACACGCAACACCAAGGACGAACGTCAGGTCATTTTGAAACTGACTCGCAAGGGACGTGCGCTCCAGAAGAAAACCGAGCATTTCAGCAACTGTGTTCTGTCATCCACCGGTCTGACCATGGAAGACGTCATGGATCTTCAAACGAAGATCATGAAACTGAGAGACAATTTGCGGGACACCGGCACCGCCTGATGCATTCAGTTGCCGGCGGCACCATTCGAGCGAACAGGAAGGTCGGTTGATCTACCGGCCTTCCCGGCCAAGCAACGTTTGACAGCTTGTCCTTTTCAGGGTTGCCAGGGCCTCATCGACCGGCCATTTGCAATCGACGGTCAACAGTCCCCAGATTTGAACGCTAAACGACGCCCAGAGAAACTCCGACGCGGCTTCCGCGGTCCATTGTTCGTGCAGCGCCCGGTCTTTTTCCAATGAGCGTGTCAGCACGAGAAGCCATTCCCTCAGCTCACTCATGCGATCTTCCCAGGCCCCCGATGCCGCCTCATCGGTTGTCCTGAGCCGGATGAGATCTGTCGCGACCGGGAATATCTCCTGCACGAAACTGATCCAGACATCAATCGTCGCCTGAAGGCGAAGTTCCGGGTCAGCCTCCTCAAAGGCAGCAAACAGACGTGCCTTGATCTCAAGTCTTTCATCCGCCCTTCGCACAAGAGCAAGAAGCAATCCGCCCCGAGACCCGAAGTGGTCGTAAACGGACTGCCGGCTGATACCGGCGGCCTTGCCGATTTCAGCCAACGAGACTTCCGCCCCCCTCTGAACGATGAGGCTCCAGGCGCAATCCAGAATTTCCTTGCGTGTTCTTTGCAATTTTCCAGAACTTGACATATGTAAAGCTTCTCATAATTTGACACGTGTAAAGCTACGGAGTTTCACGATGGACGTCAACAAACAGGTTATTCGATACACCGACTGGTACGGCGACGGCACAACTGGTGAGAGCCCCACGTCACAACAGTGGCAAAGCATCCTCGGACGTGCGGACGACAAGCCGGTTACGCTCATAAACTTCTTCAAGCTTAGGGAAGTTGCGGACTACGGTGATGGCAAAAGCGATCTGACCGGAGAACAAGCTTTCGCAAAATATGCGGAGGTCAGCATACCGACGATGGAGCGGGTTGGCGGGCGATTTCTATTCGTCGGCCCCCATCAGGGCTCATTTCTTGGAAACAACGAGGACTGGGACCTGATCGCGATTGGCACCTACCCCGATCTGAAAGCGTTCAAGGAGCTCTATGCCGACGAAGGATATCGGAAAGTCTTCCATCACCGCTCAGCTGCATGCGCAGATCAGAAAGTGATTGTTTGCGGAGAATGAGCAAATCGGCCGCAGTTGAAGGACTGCGGCTCCCTATGAATCAAACGTATTCTTGACGTTCGCGTCTCAAAGTTCACCCTTCATGGCCTGACAAGCAACTTTGAATAAGTAATACAACATCGCAGAACCAAAGACTAAGCACGCCCCCAACCACAAATAGATTTTAAATGCGCTATCTATATAAAGCATCAAATACGCAACCGAAAACATCAGCACAAAGCAAAGAGCTAGCCTCTTTACATTTTTGTTCAGCCAAAAGCGCACAGATCGCGATACTTCTTTCAATTGGTCTCGCTCCTACTGAGTCACACCAAGCAGACCGGTGAAATACGCTTCAACGATCTTGCTATTGACGATGATATCGATGCTGAACCCTGCCAGCAAAAGCCGCACCCCGTCATCGACTGCCATTTACTGCTGCCGGTATTTCACGCCTCCTGCTCCTTTTACGGCCTTGAATCACTTCGACATGACAAAATTCAATGTCTGCTTTGGCGCCAAGACACTGCGGCTTGGTCCGTTAGGTCGACCGGTCGCTTGGAGCCCAAACCTACCGAGCTAAGCACGCCGAGTTTTGCTCGCAGGTGGCTTCCGGCAAGTCAAATAATCGGATCATCGTAAAGTCTAAATCGTGAGCAGACGGGTCACGCATTGCGATGATAACCGTGACCCAATTCTCTTCTTCGTGGTAGTAATTAGAGCTACTCCACTTTACCTCACCGAGTGCGGCATTTAACGTTGGATCTGGATGCTCGAAACCTTCCAAAAGGTCCTGTACCGTAGCCTTAATTTCGGAAATTATTTCGCTGCCATAAGGAACTGTTCCATTTGCGCATTGCTCGGTGGCGTCCTGTATTTTTGTCCCAGTTATGACAACTAAAGCACTGAACCCGCTCGCCTTGGCACGCGGATTAGGCCCATCCAAGACTTCCAAGCTAGCGACATTCTGATCCAATTCGCTGAGAAACTGAGAAACCCTCGAAGCATTGATTTCTTCAATTTCCGAACACAAGACAATGCTCTCGGCACTTAGCAAATTCGCATTACTGCGAAATGGCATTGGAATTTCTGCGATAGCAGAAAACGGCGTTAGGCAAATCCACAAGGACGCAATGAAGTAGAATTTCATTTGTACAGTTTCCGCAAAGGTCTTTTTCGTCGCAAGGCGACAATCGCATAAGAAATTGATGGAGCAAGCAAAACACTTGGGCTGGGAACAAAAAAGGCCAAAGGCTTCCTATGAGTCAATGAATCGAACAGACACCGACATCGCAACGATAGGTGAACCCCGGTTGCCCGAGATCATCATGAGGCGGCAGACCGCCCAGCCTGACCCAAACCCATAAAAGCACCAACGTTAAGAGAACTGCCGAAGCTATATTCTTCTTTCTCGAAATCACTGTGCGCTCCCTAGTTTTAATCCATGAATTTTCTGAACCTGAGAAATGCGTACAACCACATCGTGAACAACGCGATTAGTCCGACGTACTTTCCATAGGGACTCGGAGTGATGACAACAACAAATAGAAAAGCCATTGCACCCAAGAAAATGAAGAGCAAATACCAAAAAAAGTTCCCGAACTTTTCTAAGTCCCTCTTGTCCACGACTTCGGCTCCCTATGAGTCACGGTTCAAATTGAGACAGCGGCGGCCGGGAACCTCCAACCCTTCAACCCTGGTACGGTCTTATCGACTTACGCCAGGGGAGAAAAAGACCCGGCGGCGACCGCTGAATTCGCTCCTTATGAGTCAATCTTACTTTGGGGCATGCTTGCTCTGGCATCATCATTCAAAACCTTCGAAGCGAGCATTTTTCTTGCAGAAAGAAAAAACCGAACAAGAAAAAATGGGGGGAAAAAGAAAACCAACAGAGCGAGAGTCTGCGTATACTTAGACGGCTCTGCGTTTCGGGCAAACAAGAAGTAACCTATGGCAGCAACACACCACACAAAAAACTCTGAACGATGTGTTCTCCAGGCATGCTCGTAAGCGGATTTACGTTCTTCACTAAGAGATATTCTTGATCGAATAAAACCCGCCATATCAGCTCCTTAGTTACACACTCTTGAATTCGGCAATGATCGCTTCCCACCGTGCTCGAGTGGCTTTCCGAGCTACGATTTCATCCTGCGTAACGTCAACCGGTTCACCGCCTTCAGTATACGCAAAAGACTTTTTATCTCCGCGCTCGTAGTCTTCGATTTGCTTAGAAAGCTTTGCGATCTCGGACTCTAAATTTTCAATCGCGTCTTCAATAGACATTTGAACTCCTATTTTAACTCATCGTCATTTTTAAAGTGCCCTTGCGTATAAAGACGAAGTACCATCAGCCCTGCCAAAAAGCCGGAAATGAGAGCATATGGTATCAATACCAGAAAGTCTGAAATCTGATGTCCATGACCAAACCAAAACATGGCAGTCAGAACGACCCAAAACACGAAAAACCAAACCTTGGAAGAATCCAAAATTGCTAAGTATTTCGATTTTTTATCTAACTTTCTCACGAGCCACCGGCTCCTTATGAGTCACGGTTCAAATTGAGACAGCGGCGGCCGGGACCCCAACCCTTCAACCCTGGTACGGTCTTATCGACTTACGCCGGGGGAGAAAAAAACCCGGCTGCGACCGCTGAATTCGCTCCCTACTTATTCAACTAGGTGCTCAGTAGAATTGCCAGCTGGCGGCGAAAAGAATTCGCTAAACACCCCTTCCAACTTAGGGTCAAACAAACAAACAAGATCTTGCGCCAGATTTTGGAAGAGCTCTTGCAAAATACCGCTAGCTCCGTACCACTCGCGTGATCTTTGTTCGTCGTTGAAGATTGTTTCGTCAGAAAACGATACCCCAGCCGCGCTTGCCAACTTCGCCAGCTCAAAAATCTCCTGGAAACTCAGTTCATAGCGCAGATCATGGGCCATAGTGTTCCGAAGCTTTCCGATCTTTCGAAGCAGTCCTAAAACGTTGTCATCAATCATCCCCAGCGCCCGACACATCCCAACAATTCCGGAGTAGCTAAGCCTATCCAGCTCAATCGCTTCGGGATGCTCAAGCTTAGCTCGCAACGCTTCGACTAAAATGCCCTCGACAACTAACTGGCCACGCAAAAAAGCATAGTTCAAGCTATCTCCAGACGTTAACAAATCAAACACCTGGTCAACCTCAGGCACAGGTCGTTTCTTTTGAACCATCTGCAGTCCTCTATTTCCGTTTCATTTTCCCAGCACTCTGAAGCTCTGCCCCCCAATTGTTTCGCAGCGTTGCATTCGTAATGCCGTACTTCTTGGCAATGGCATTCATTGAAATCTTCGGATCAGCACAGTCTTTGAGGATTGCCGCAGCCTTCTCCGGCTCTTTCTCCTCCCAGACCTGACGCTTTGGAAGCGCACCGATCTGCTTGCCCTCTGCCCTCGCCGCTTCAAGACCTTTCTTGGTCCGCTCCGAAGCCAGCTCGCTTTCCATCTGAGCGAACGCCGCCATCATGCAATGTGCAGCTGTCCGCGCACCCGGTTTAACGGCCCTCAATTTGAGTGCCCGCAATGTCGTTGAGAAAGCGTGTTTCCCGCTGAATATATCGCGACCTGCCCCCCCAAATGGAACCTTTTAGTCTGGACGGCCATCTGCAATCCGCAAGGCCAAGCTCGATTAAAGCGGCAACCCGAACCAGAGGGCCGCGATCCCCAGAAACGCAAAGAACCCGACAACATCGGTCACCGTTGTCACAAACACGCTGGAGGCAATGGCCGGGTCCACATTGAGCCGGTCAAGCACGAGAGGAATAAGCAGGCCGGAGAGACCTGCAAACAGCATGTTGATGATGATTGCCCCGGCGATCACGATGCCAAGGCCGGGGCTCGCGAACCAGAGCCAGGCCGTCAGACCGATCAATATGGCAAGCGCAAAGCCGTTGAGCGCACTGACCAGGACCTCCCTGTTCAGAACCCGCATCATGTTGCGGGCGGTCAGCTCCTGGGTTGCAATTCCGCGCACCGCCACGGTCATTGTCTGGGTTCCGGCATTGCCGCCCATGGACGCCACGATCGGCATCAACACGGCAAGCGCCACCATGGCTTCGATCGTGTCCTCGAAAAGGGCAATCACCACAGAGGCCAGTATTGCCGTTCCCAGATTGACCACCAGCCATGCCAGGCGGGAGCGGGCAATCGTCACCACGCTGTCGGAAATCTCTTCGTCACCAACACCGGCAAGTGCACGCAGGTCTTCTTCAGCTTCCTCCTGGATAACGTCGACGATGTCATCGACCGTCAGGACGCCAACAAGCCGCTCGTTTTCATCGACCACAGCGGCAGAGACAAGGTTGTAACGCTCAAAGCGGCGGGCGACCTCTTCCTGATCTTCCGTCGCCAGAACCGCTTGCCGGGTCTCTTCCATGATGGAAGTGACCTTCTCCGCTCTTTTGGTGCGCAGGATCTTGTCCAGGTGAACCGACCCGAGAAGCTTGAAAGTCGGATCGACAACATAGATCTCGTAAAAACTGTCCGGCAGGTCTCTGGCTTCTCGCATGTAGTCGATCGTCTGTCCGACGGTCCAGAAAGGTGCGACCGCGATGAACTCGCTCTGCATGCGCCGGCCGGCGCTTTCTTCCGGATAATCAAGCGCCTTTTGCAGCTGGGCGCGGTCGGCATAAGGCAGCTCTTCGAGAATGGCTGCCTGATCGTCTTCATCGAGATCTTCCAGAATGTAGACGGCATCGTCGGAATCCAGGTCCTCAAGACCTTCCGCGATGACTTCATTCGGCAAGTCTTCAAGAACCTGCAGACGCACCGCCTCATCGGTTTCGGTCAGCGCGGTGTAGTCGAAGTCGTCGCCGAGCAGCCGGATGAAGTCGGCACGTTCGTCAGCACTGAGCGTCTCAAGAAGGTCACCGGTATCGGCTTCATGAAGATCACCGGCAAGCGCCCGCAGCCCGTACTGGTCCTGGGCCTGAAGGGCCGCTTCCACGGCCGCGATGAATTCTGGATTGAGCCGGTCTTCTTCGTCGCGTACGGGAATAGAGGGTTCTTCGGAGGCGATCACATCAAGCTTGGCTGCTTCGCTCATCCGGCGCCTCCCTCTCCAGGCCTAGACTGCTTCCGGTAGCGCTCTACCGGCATTCCCCGACCAGAACTAGCGTTTGCAGGACGAAAGCGCTACCGGAAAAGGGAAACAAGTCCACAAGCTTAGGCACGCTTGGCTGTTTTTTTGAAACGAAACCCGACACTTGGCTCCTCAAATGCGCCAAGGACAGATCAAAAACCCGAACAGCCCTTGTCCCTTGCCGTCTGTCTCAACTGACCGAGATAGTCACGCGCCTTGCGCGGCAAAATGCTCTCGTCCGCCGATATGCAGCGTTCAGCCCGGCTGAATGCCCGCCGCGCCCGCTCCGTCTTCAGACAGACCCGCCCCTCGGCCAGGACCTCCTGCTCCACGTACCAGAGTTGCTGACAAGTCATTCCTCTGAAGTTCGCCGGATTGGTCGAGAGCGATTGAGCTGAGGCCAGCGTTACGCCCTCCCCGACAAAGAGTGCCGAAAAAAGCAGGATTTGCAGTACGGTCTTCAACCTGTGCAACAGAGACAAGAAGACCCTGTCACCCGTGCTGTTGCTGTCCAAGTTGGAGCTCCCGTGCGTTGCGCGTGCATTCTTCAAGAGACATTGCAAACGGTCACCTTTCATTCCCAACGCCCCAGTCGCTGAGCATGAGGAACGAACGAGGCGGACAAGGATTGCGCCCTCGCGTGCAGCAACTCCCTGCGTCCATCCTGGGACCTGACCGACACCAGTTCGGCATTTGACACCCATTTCCTCCAGCACCTGGCAAAATGCTCAGCGTGCGTTTTCTTTCCTGCAATTGCATCGGGAACAGGGTGATAGTCAATGTGGGCCTTTCCGAAGAAGCGGGACTTGCGAACCAGAATGTATTTGGGTTTGCCCAAGGGTCCCAGAACTTGTTCCAGCGACGACAAAAACAGTTCGCGCTCTTTTGGCGCAGCACCTTCAAGAAAACAGTAATGTTCGTCCCCCTGTTTCCTGACGACAAACTTGAGTTTGCTGACAGGCGCCTGCATCTGACCGGTGTGCCGCAGTGTCTCAAGAAGAGCCTTGCCGATTTGCCGCAGATTACCTTGCACCGTCCCATTTCTCAGGAGAAATCCTGCGGATTTAACAATTTTCGGAGCTGCCAGCAGGGCGGCGAAAGCTCCCAGGGCAAAGATGGCAGCAACTGCCTGAATAGATGCTCCGGCCGACAAGGCCGCTAACAGAGCAAACGTGAACATCAAGACCCCGCCTCCACCTGCAGACAGCACACTGATTGAACTCCGATAGACCCAGTGCTGGCGGGCGCGCTGCGCGGTAACAGTAGGCCGCAGGCGGGCGTCAGGAGTGCAGGTCTGAAGCGCGTCGTGCCATTTATGCGCAACAACTGTCCTGTCGGCACTCTTCGCAAATGTGGCACCGTTAATCCGGTTCACCTCCTCTTCGTTCCAGGTGACATTGGAAAACCCCATCCGCCACAGACCCGACTCGATCAGAATCGGTTCAGTAGAGGTCAGGCCCTCAAAGGCCTTGAAGCGCCGGCCAAGCATGCTGTAATCCTCACCCAGTTCCTCTCTGATCGGGTTCCAGCCGCTTCTCGCTCCCGTTCCTGCCCCGCTCAACTTCCCTATCTTGATGAGACTCTCAAGAGGATTGCTGAGCTCTGGCAAATTGATGCAGGCCAGATGCCAAATGTTGGCGACTTTTCCCGGAGCCCTTGGATCATTCCGGATAGCACGTCCCCGCATCTGATTTGACAACATGAACGAACCGACAATGCTGGCGAGAACAAGACTGTTGATAGAAGGCGCATCCCAACCTTCGCCAAGCAGCGACTGCGTTCCGATGAGAACCGTAACCTCTCCTTGCTGGAACACTTCGGTCACGACATGAACCATTTCGTGCCGGAGAGGCCCCTTCAACTCGACTTCTACATAGTCACTGTCATGCCGAAGCCGGCGGAACCGGACATCATCATCGACGATCCCCTTTTCTCTCGCTGCAGCCCGGAAAGCCGGTTTGGCATTGCGAGGCAGAATAACCAGAGACCCGGTCAGAACACCAAGCTTGTAGTGATACTCTCCACGCTCGCGCAGGACTTCAAACAGCGGCACGACACCGATCTTTGCGGGTTGGTAGTTCCCTTTTGAGCCGCTCTGCATCTGATCCCGATGAATGTAGTCGGTCAGGATGACCATCCGCAGCGCATTGCCCAGGCTTGAGGACTCCGCCGCAACAATGGACCGGATGGACTGGATCTTCCCCAAACTGTTTTTCAAGAGTTTGTTTGCTTCATCCAGGTTTGCGAGCATCGGTTGCCCTCTGTGCAGGCCGCCAAACGTTCGCAGACGCTTCTGGATATCCTTGCGCATCCGGCCGGCGTCGAACCACCGGGAAAATTCCTCGCAAATCACTCCTTTGAGCAGCTGTTCAAGAAGTTGACGGTTGAGTTCCGGCAGCTCCTCAAGTTTCAGACTACAATAATCCAATGCATCCGGGTGTATGGGCTGCCCCGAGGCTTTCAGAAACACGAGCCCAGCAAGAAAAAAATCCGCATTCCCGACGATCTCGTCTTCACAATCTCCGGGAACCAAATACCAGGGCATGTTTGACAGCGCCGACAGGAACCGGCTGTCATTCAGAAGATCATAGGCAAACGCATTCAGATCCTTGGCAAAGGTCTCGATGAAATCAGCTTCCGGGCCCGTTGGGGCTGAAAAACACACGAGATCCTGATGGGGACAAAGATCACCCGACTTAACGAGTTCGGGAATCGGGATTTCACAGTCGACAGATCCGCACAAGCTCTCATAGTTCGCCCATTCCGAAGCATCTGCATCGTAAGGGGGGGTCGCTGTCAGGGAGACCGTCTTCACTGGCGCCGATAAAGCTTGCCTCAGCTGAACCAGAGAACGATACCACTCCTTTCGAAGATGGTGCGCCTCATCGAAAATGAGCGTGCCAACACCCAGATCCCGGCACTTTTGAAACAACGCTTCACCCAGCGGTTCACCACCGCTTTCATCTTCTTCGTCCCCCTCGCCGCTAAGCGCCGCATGCAGACCCTGATATGTGCTTATCGTCAAAAATCGAGGTCGCCGGATGTCCAGGGAAATCCAGTCCGGATTCGATCCCTCGGGCATAAACAGATCCACCAGCCGGGTCTTCCACTGGTTTCTGATTGCCAGGGATGGCGCAAAAATCAGTGTCGGTTTGCCAAGGCGCCGCATGACTTCCAGGCCAAGCACGGTCTTGCCCGACCCAGGAGCAGCAACGACGTGCAATTGAGCATCGCTCAGATGATCGTTCAGTTCATCGAGAACCCGTTGCTGGTAACTTCGCCAGGGAAACTTGAAACGCAATTCTTCCAATCAGCCGGCCCGGATTTCGATCAAGGGAATCAACGGTGTGTCCATCCAGCTTACAAGATCTTCACGCCGGAATTTGCAAAATGAATTCCAGTGCTCATTCGACGATTTTTCTCTCAACGTTGCCATCCGGCAATGTTTTCTGACAACTCTGAGAATGACAATCAGGGACCAAAAAACGCTGAGCGATTCTTCGCTCACGGCAGCAGTGAAACGAATCTCGCCGCAAGGCAGGCCCATCAAACGACCCGCTGGCATCTCCTGCCGATGACAAGCTCGCACCGGATTGTGTGCATCGCGACCTTCAATGAATCCTGATCGATTTTTCAAGCAAACGCAGCGCGCTCCTCACAGACAGATCGAACCAGCTGTTCTGACCCTATTGAGTCGGCGCCTCCAAGTTATTGAAAGTAAAACCTAAAAACCACTCCCTCGACCGACTGGTTGACAAGCAATTCCGTTTCTGCTTTTCAATATTTCAAATAAAGTAATATCATTTCATTATATGAAATACTCTGTTTTAACCGGTAGGGAGGCTGGTTTGAAGGACAAGAAGGAAGAGCAAAGCGGTACTTTGCAGACGGTGTCGCGCGCTGTGGCAGTGCTGAGGTGTTTCGACGAGGGAGAGAGATCACTAACGCTTGCTGAGCTGACGGCTCGCACGGGATTGAACAAGGTTACGACCTTCCGGCTTGCCGAAACACTTTTCGCCGAAGGCCTGCTCAACAAGGATGCGCGCACGGGCATCTATTCGATTTCGTACGGACTGATTTCGATGGCACGAGCGCTGCTCGATCCTTCGGGCCTGATCTCCCGTGCCCAACCGATCATTCAGGCAGCACGCGAGGCCACCGGCGAAACCGTCGACATCAACCTGCGCGAAGGACGTGAAGCCGTGGTCGTGAGCGAGATTCACTCACCTCAGCCCGTTCGATACACACTCGGTCAGGGTTTTCGTGCAGACCTGCGTGTTGGGGCTGCAGGTTGGGCAATCCTGTCACAACTTCCCGAAGAGGAAACTGAAAACATTCTGGCTGCCTCGGACATTCGCCTGGCCGATGGCGGGGACTTGTCGCCTGAGCTCATCCGATCTGGATTGGAAAAAGCCCGCGCGGAAGGATTTGCAACCACGGAAGGCCAGCGCGTTCCCGATGCTGCCGGCTACGCGGCGGCTTTCCGGGGCCCCAACGGTACGGTTATGGGGTCAATTGCCATCATCATGCCGTCCAGCCGCAACCGCAAACCGGAACGAAAAGAATTGTTCGCGGCAACTGTTCGCAGATCGGCTGACGAGTTGAGCAACATCTTGGGATCGGAGCGGTCCGTTGCTTAACAAAACGCAGCCCCAACCGAGGCAACAGGACAGCGCGGATCAGGCAACCGGTCCGCTGCGCGGCCTCAAGGTTCTGGACATCGCAACCATCATAGCCGGGCCTCTGGCCGGCGGCCTGCTCGCAGATTTCGGTGCTGACGTACTGAAAGTCGAAATGCCTGGCGATGGTGACGGATTGCGGGCCCTTCGCCCCCACAAGAATGGCGTCTCGCTGTGGGCCAAGGTCATCAACCGCAACAAGAAGGGAATAACTCTTGATCTGCGCACGCAGGAAGGCGTCGAGATCGTCAAGAGCCTGGTTCAGGAATGCGATGTTCTCATCGAAAATTTCCGTCCGGGCACCATCGAGAAATGGGGGATCGGACCGGAAGATCTGTGGGCAGTCAATCCCAACCTGACGATCCTTCGGGTAAGCGCTTTTGGCCAAAAGGGTCCATATGCAAATCGCCCCGGCTTTGCGCGCGTTGCCGACGCCATGTCAGGTTTCCTGTCGCTGTGTGGACAGGCTGACGGCGCACCCATGCATCCGGGCTACCCAATCGCCGACTCGGTAACTGGCCTCTTTGGTGCACTTGGAATTCTGATGGCTCTTCTGGAACGGCACGCAAACCCGGACGCAAAGGGACAAGTTGTCTCCGTATCGCTGTTTGAATCGATGTTCCGCATCCTCGATTTTCTGCCGATTGAATACGACCAGTTGGGCGAGATCCGGCAACGGACCGGCAATCGCAATCCCTACGCCGCTCCGGGCAATTGCTACCAGGCGCGCGATGGTCAGTGGTGCACGGTCGCAGCCAGCACTCAGACCTTGTTCGAACGGCTTGCATCCGCAATAGGTCGTGAGGACCTGATCATCGATCCACGCTTCCAGACCAATGTTTTGCGTCTGCAATACGCGGATCAGTTGGACGAGATTATCGGTGACTGGTTCGCGCAACGGAGCGCGGAGGAAGCCTGCGGCGAATTGGAGGCTTTCAGCGTGACCGCCGCCAAGGTTCGAACGATCGACGAGCTTTTCACCGACCCGCAGGTGATTGCCAACCAGATGATCGTGGGTCTGGAAGACGACGAACTGGGATCAGTGCGTATGCAGGGCGTAACCCCGAATTTCTCGCGCACCCCCGGGTCCGTTCATTCGCCCGGCCCCGCTCTCGGCGCGGATAACAACACCATATATGCCGGCCGCCTTGGCCTGAGCGAAGCAGAAATCACAACCCTGCGGAACAAGCAGGTGATCTGACGAATAACAAAACCAATGGGAGGATTGGCAACATGAAAAAGATACTGGCAACGCTCGGAATAATAACGACAGCAACCCTTGTTCCCGTGTCCGGACAGGCGACCGACAAGACTCAAATCTCGCTGATCACAGGCCCGTTTGGCACCGGTTCCTATGTTCTTGGCAATGCGGTTGAACAAATCGTCGCCAAACACTCAGACAAGGTGCAGGTCACCTCTTCGGAAACCCCCGGACTGGTTTACAACGCCAAGCAGCTGAACAGAGATCCGGACATGAAGAAAAACACCTTCATGGCTTTCACAACCGGGATCAACTACCTGGCTACCAGCGGCCAGAAACCTTTCGATAACAAGCTGCCGGACGTCAAGCTGATCGGCAACTACCTGCTCGGTTCGGTTTGGCTTGCCACCTTCGATCCTGGAATAAAGAGCGCCGCCGACCTTGAAGGCAAGACGATTGCTCTAGGACGACCGCCGCAGATCCTGTGGACCATTGAGCCCATGCACATCATTCGTGATGGCTGGCAGATGGAGGACAAGATCACCATCGAGCGCCTGGGTACCAAGGACGCTGCACAGGCACTGCTCAACGGCTCCGTGGATGCGGCGATTGTCGGTGGATATGCAGACCCGTTGACCGGCGAATTCAAGCCAAGCCCTCAAACGGTGGAACTGCTGGCTGCTGGCAAAAAGCTCTACCACATTCCGTGGGGCAAGGATGCCGTACAGGCCGTCATCGACAAAGGCATTGCCATGAATCACCTGTCTGTTCCGGCTGGATCCGTTGAGGGAGTTGATAGCGATCTTGACGGTTTCTTCGACGCAATCGCGTGGGTGTCCTATCCTGAACTCGACGACGACGCGGCTTATGAAGTTACCCGGACGCTGATCGACAATGTTGGCCAGTTCGGTGACTATCACGCGCTCGGAAAACTGATGTCGGCCAAGTCCCTCGCCTATGGCTGGGATCCCGAGAACATCCATCCTGGTGCCCTGCGGGCCTATCGAGAAGCCGGAATCATAGAATAAGTGCGCCGGAGGGAGGCCGGATGATGTCCGCAGACACAGCAAATGCAACGGGCGACAGCCTGCGCGGTCTCGCCCGCCGCGCCTTGATGATCCTCGGACTTTGCATGGTGCTCTACCACCTGATCAGCGCACAATTCCTGCTGATCGGGAGCATCGAGAACCAGAACATCCATCTGGCCTTCGTCTTCTCAATGGTGTTTCTGTCGGCGATGGCGGCAAGCCCGACGCGCCTGCACTTCGCGATCAACGGCCTGTTGCTGGCTGCCGGTCTCGCCGTAACGGCCTATGTCGGCTTCAATCTGAACCATCTGGAAGAACTATACGGATTTCCCGAGCCGATGGACGTCTTTGTCGGCGTCGTCATCGTCCTTCTCGCTCTGGAAGGAACCCGCCTCGCCTGGGGCTGGACCCTTCCGATTGTCGCCGCCGTGTTCGTTGCCTACTTCCTGTTGGGACACTTGATTCCAGGACCGCTCTTCCATCGTCCCTTCAGCTTCGACTACGTTGTTTCTTACCTGTCGATCGGCCTTTCGGGTGTTTACGGGAACTTTCTGTCCATCTCCGCCAATCAGATCTTTCTGTTTGTGGTGTTCGGCGCGCTGCTCAGCGTCATGAACGTCACGGACGCTCTCAACGAAATCGGAAAACTGGCCGGTGCACGGCTACGGGGAGGTCCCGGCCAGACAGCGGTGATTTCAAGCTCGCTTGTCGGCATGGTTTCAGGAGCTTCTGTTGCCAATGTCGCAATCACGGGCGCGTTCACAATTCCTTACATGAAACGCGTCGGATATTCAGGAGCGCTTGCCGGAGGCATCGAGGCAACAGCCTCAACGGGAGGTCAGTTGATGCCGCCGGTGATGGGAGCCGCCGCATTCCTGATGGCCTTTTTTGTCGGCGTGCCGTACGCGGACATCATGCTGGCCGGCATTCTTCCGGCAATCCTGTTCTATCTCGGTGTCATGGCGGCAGTGCAATATGTTTCCGTTGCCGAAGACATTGAGCCCCCCCATGAAGCTGCCGATCTTGGATTGATTGCGCGCGGACTACCGCTCTTCATCATTCCGGTCGGGATCATCACCGTGCTTCTCCTCTTGCGCATGAGCCCGGCCGTGGCGGCTTTCTGGGCAATCCTGGCGGCCTTTGTACTCAGTTTCTTCAGGCCTGGCCCAAAGCCAACCGTGAACGAGTTTCTGGAAGCTTTGACCAACGGCGCAGCGGTCGGAGCAAAAATTGGCATTTCGCTATGCGTTGTCGGGCTCATTTCGCAGACACTGATCACAACTGGCCTCGGTGCCAAGATTGCCGGGCTGGTCGAACTGTTGAGCGCCGGAAACATGCTCATGGGTCTGGTGATCACGATGATCGTATCGATCATCCTTGGGTGCGGCGTGCCACCTGTGGCTGCCTACAGCCTCGTTGCCATCGTCGCTGTACCCACATTGATCAAGATGGGTGTTCCGGTGATTTCCGCGCACTTCTTCTGCTTCTATTTCGCCATTCTGTCCGCGGTCACCCCGCCTGTCGCCCTCGGAGCCCTGGCGGCTTCGGCCATATCCGGAGCCAACTACTTCACCACGTCGCTGAAAGCCTTCAAACTTTCGATCGCGGGCTTCATCATCCCCTACCTGATCGTCTTCAATCCGCTGCTCAACTTACGTTCGGAGAGCGCAATGACCACCGTTCTCTCCTTGATCGCCATACCGGTGGCCCTGCTCACAATGACGATGTTGATCTACGGTGTGCAGAAGATCTGGTTGACCGCGATGGAGAGACTTTTCGCCCTGGTCGCCTGCGTATCCATGTTTGGATACGCAACATTCGGTCACGATCACTGGGGCGTTGCAGGTATCGCACTATTCGGCGTTGGTTTCACCGGCTTTGTGGCTCTTCTCGTCAGCCAGCATGTCAGGGCAAAAGCACCGGTCAAGAATGTGACGGCTTGAACTGAACAGTTGATAAACGCTCTGAGAGGCAGAAGTCGACAAAATCTCATCGTGCAACAGCCAATGGCACTGCTGACCAGTTTTCCGACAAGTATCGTTTCTGAATGCAAACGCAAAAAAACCGGCGCAAGGCCGGTTTTTTTGTCGTACCAAACTCCTGAGAGAATGGTGCGGTCGAGAAGACTCGAACTTCCACGGGTTTTACCCCACAGCGACCTCAACGCTGCGCGTCTACCAATTCCGCCACGACCGCTTATTCGATTGTTTTCGGCGCCTCTCAGCGTCGAGGCGCCCCATGTAGCAAAAGGAATTTAGGGGCGCAAGTACTGAAATGGCAATAATTCACAGGCATGCAAAATTTCTTTTGAAAGCAGCTCATTATCGCTCATAGCGGCCCGTCGGTCCGCATGGGCCTGATCTCTGGTGCACGCATCAGAACTTCCGTGATGGAAATACCGATCCGTTCGCCCAGCAACACCACCTGTCCTCTGGCAACAAGCGTGTTGTTCGCATAAATCTTCACGTCGTCATCCTCGTTGACGTCGAGGTCGATGACCGCGCCGCGGCCCATGCGCAAAAGCTGATGGACCGGCATTTCGGACTCACCGAGAACGACGGAAATATCGACTTTGATTTCATCAAAGGTGGTCATCGGACGCTTGGTTCCTTAAATAGGCGATACCCGCCAGCGCTTAACCATACCACGGCCCGGCAAGCCAGCTCAAAAAACAAAGAACTGTCATCCACATGTCACCTGACGAAAGAGACAACCTATCCGTCAATTTCCTGCCGAAAACGGGCGATGCACCGGTCGAATGGAAGATTTCCGACGAACTCGTTGACTATGAGACCGCCCTGGCCGCGATGGACGAACGGGTGAAGAGAATCATCGATGGCGAAGCTCGCGAGCAGGTCTGGCTGCTGGAACACCCACCCATCTACACCGCGGGAAAGAGAGCCGACGACAGTGATCTGGTCGCGCCCGATCGGTTTCCGGTCTATCGGACAGGTCGCGGTGGCCAGCACACCTATCATGGCCCGGGTCAAAGGGTTGCCTATGTCATGCTGGATCTGAGGCGGCGGTATCAGGATGTGCGTGCCTTTGTGTCTGCGCTTGAGGCATGGCTGATCAACACGCTCTGGAACTACCACATTCGAGGCGAGCGTCGGGAAGATCGTGTTGGTGTATGGGTTCGCCGTCCCGAAAAGGGCACTAATGTGGAAGACAAGATCGCAGCCATCGGCATTCGGCTGCGCAAATGGGTCACGTTTCACGGCATAAGCTTCAACGTCGAACCGGAGCTGGAGCATTTTTCCGGCATCGTTCCGTGCGGCATTACCGAGCATGGCGTCACCAGCCTGGTCGACCTGGGCATACCCGTCACGATGGCCGAGAACGATTCCGTGCTGCGTGGCGAATTTGAGAAGATTTTTGGACCTGTTGAAGCTATCTAGAGGGGCGGTCAGTCCTGATTGCCTGCTTCACTTTCCTGGCAGGTTTCAAGAAAGGACTGTAACCGTGCATCCCCACCCGGCTGCCAACCCAGCACTTTCAGTTTACCCGCATCCATGACGCCTAAAGGACCAGGTGCCCGCGCCGGCAAATCCGCCGTGATGTTTCTCACGCGGGCATAGCTTTTGAGAAGGTCCTGCCGGTCGAGAAGAATGTCGGACACGTTGAAAACTTCAAAGCTGTTTCCTTGGGAAGTGTCTCGGTTCAACACCTTCAAAACGGCATCTCCCAGGTCTTCTCCGTGGACTTCGGTTCCAAGCCGCGGAGCAATGTCCTCGCCATTTTCAAAGCGGATGAACAAATCACTCCATTTGTGCTCTCTCAGGCCGGGTGGGCAGCCGTAAACGCCGGTTGCGCGAAGAACACTCCCGACAAACTGCTCATCACACATGGTCCTCAGAGCTTCCTCCCCCGCGAGTTTCACCTGCCCATAAAGCGTCTCAGGTTGCGTCGCCGAACTCTCACTCAAGACAACCCAGTTGCCGGTATCCGTGTAGACAGCCCGGCTGGAGAGAAACACGCAGTGCCGAACACCTGCCTGCTTTGCAGCTTCGAACAAACGCTGCGTTCCTTCGACATTCGCCTGGATGAACCCATGAGGATCGTCGCCCTCGCCTCCACGATATTTACCCGGTTCATGCTGAAACGCACAATGAACGAGCACATCTGCTTCCGGCAGTTCTTCAGACACTTCCGACAGGTCAAACTGACAAAACCTAGTCGTCCAACCTTCCATCGGTTGCCGGCCGAGCACGGTCACGCCATGGCCAAGATCCAGCATCCGTCTGGTAATGAAACGGCCGACAATACCGTTGGCACCGGTAATGAGTACATGCATCAGGAGGTCCCGGAAAAACGCTCACGCGTGGTTGGCTTTGAAGTCTGCCCGACAAGGGCGCGAGTCGGAGTTCTTATACTCCAACAGCGTGCGGCAAACGAAGGGCTTACAAAGTTCCAGGTCCAGGGTCAGCAAGCTGCGAAACGTTTTCCGGTATCCCCTTGCCTGTTGCGTAGGCCTGCCAGAGTTCAATCAGCGGGCGAACAAGATCTGCCCTTTCATGATTTTCCTGCCAGGGTTTTTCATACTGAAAATGCAGGATGTGAATGTCGCTCCATCGCCAAAGGTCAGGCAGATTGAACCAGACATACTGCAACATGTTGTAGAAAACCGGCAGGCCGTGCCAGTCGGGAAAGTAGGTTTCGAGGAAGGTCTGGTCCGTGCGACGCCAAAATACACCGGGTTGATCCAGCTTTTTCAGCATGTCGTTGAAAGTCGCAATGCTCGGCTCAGCGGTGAAAACACCACTGTTGAGCCGGTGAAAATCGGCGACACTCTCATAAACATTCGGCGCTGCACAGAATTGGGGATAAGCAAACAGTTTGTCGCAGTTCTTCAGAACAAGCGCGTCCGCATCGATGAAAACCACCTTCTCGTATTCCGTCAGTTGCCAAAGTCGCAGCTTGACGAAATTGTCGAGCGGTGTGTGAAACACGGGTTTGCCGCCCTTGGAGAAAGGTGCTGCCTTGTGCAGTCGGCCTCGTTCGTGACGTTCGTTGAACGCCGCAGAAGTCGGCAACCGCTGGCAACATCCCAATCGAGGCTCAAACTCGTGCAGCGTCTCAAGGTCTCGTGGGTCGACACCCGGGGTGAAAAGCACGACGAGATCGGATTCGGTGCAGGTTCGGCGAAGCGACCGCAAAAGTGCGGTCGCCCCCAGAACATAATCCCTGTTGGTGACCAGCGTGACGTAAGCAGTCTTGCTGGCCGGGGCCCGGTCGAACGCGGGAACATCAACCATCTCAGGTCCTCAGGAAACCGACTTGAGACGCGGGTGCTCCGGATCATGTTCGATTTCTTCGGCAATTTCCTTCGTCCAGGCGGAAACCGCTGGAACCCGGCTGCGATCAACCCTGTAGGCAAACGTTTTTGCCACATCGACAACTTCACCCAACAGGCCGTCTTCCAGCGTGATTGGATTGAGACCAAGCTCCAGAAACTGCTTGTTTTCCACCACCAGCTCGTTCTCAGGTGCTTCTTTACGCGGGTTCGGCAGGTAGGCAACCTTTGCGCCTGTCAAACGGGAGATCAGCTCCGCCAGGTCCCTCACCCGGTGGGTTTCAGTCATTTGATTGAAAACCTTCACCCGGTCACCCTTTTGCGGTGGATTTTTCAAGGCAATCTCGATGCAGCGCACCGAGTCCTGAATATGGATAAAGGCCCTTGTTTGCCCACCCGTACCATGAACAGTCAGAGGATAATCGATAGCTGCCTGAATGAGAAAGCGGTTCAGAACGGTTCCATAATCACCGTCGTAGTCAAATCTGTTGATCAGTTGCTTGTGGCGCAGCGTCTGCTCAGTATGGGTGCCCCAGACAATTCCCTGGTGCAGGTCAGTGATCCTCAACGCATCATTCTTGGCGTAGAACTGGAAGAGCAGCTGATCAAGACACTTGGTCATGTGATAGATCGAGCCGGGATTGGCAGGATAAAGGATTTCCTGATTGGCCTTCTCACCGGAAAGCGTCTCGACATCGACCCCCAGATAGCCTTCGGGGATAGCCGCGCCGACATTGGAGTATCCGTAAACGCCCATCGTCCCCAGATGGACCAGATGAGCATCGAGCTCCAGATCGACCATGGCATTCAGCAGATGGTGGGTGGCGTTGACGTTGTTGTTGACCGTGTAGTTCTTGTGCCTGTCCGACTTCATTGAGTATGGCGCGGCGCGCTGCTCGGCAAAATGGATAATCGCATCGGGACGGTTCTCTGACAGCCAGGCTTTGAAGACTTCATATTCCTCGGCGATATCGATGAGATGGAATCGAATGGTCTTTCCGGTTTCCTGTTTCCAGATACGCACACGTTCTTGAATGGAATCCATCGGTGTGAGCGATTGCACGCCTAGTTCGGCATCGATCCAGCGGCGGCTCAAATTGTCGATGATATGAACTTCATGCCCCTGGTCGGATAAATGCAGGGAAGTTGGCCAACCAACAAAACCGTCGCCACCGAGAATCGCAATCTTCACGAGAAATCTCCTAGGTTACTCAACACAGGGCCCGGCAGCACGGATCATGCGGCTCAAAGTCCTGATTGTTCCACGCGAGAAATCAGATCATTGCGATATTTCAATGACAACTCAACATTGAATTTCGTAATTGATACACAGCAAGCAAATCGCCACGAACGGCTAGATCGTATCGCGAATGGCAAAAACGCCATTTTCCGGATCTACCGGATCGAGATCCTTGATGGTTGTGACCCGGGCAAAGGAAGGTCCTTGCCACAACACATCGAGCATATCGACGACCGTATCCGACGGGCCGAAAAACACAGCCTCAACGGCTCCGGATCGTCGATTTCGAACCCATCCGGATAGATTGCGCGCTTCTGCCTCTCCAGCGCACCAAGCCCTGTAACCCACTCCTTGCACCCGGCCTTCAATCAGAACATGAACGTTCAAGGGATCGGCGGTCATTGGGCCCTCCAATCAACAAAACAGGAGAATCATAAATCAAGACCGCCGATTCCGGAAATTTCGCGAGTTTCAATTCGTGAATTCAGACTTCACCGGCAGCGGTTTGCCGCGCGGTTCGCTTCTGTTCCTCCAGCATCACAAGCAGTGAAGCTCCCACAATCACCAAGGCTCCGGGCCAGAATGCTCCGGTCGGCGCAAAGCCGAAAGCGAGAAAACCGACTGCAATGTTCAACGGCAGTTTCAGATGATCGAATGGCTGAACAAATGCGGCATCCGCCTTCTGATAGGCAAGTGTCAGAAGGTAGTTGGCGAGAACAGTCAGAACCCCTGCCCCCACCAGCAGCCAAAGCGCTGTTCCGGATGGCACAATCCCTCCATCGCCCAGCGCCAGAAGGGCGTTGACCGGCGTCAGCAGCAACAAGAGATACAGCGTTATGGAATCGGCCTGCTCCGTTCTGGTCAGCTTCTTCGTAACCAGGGACGTTCCTGCCCAGAATGCGGCAGCCCCTATCGGCAACACGGCTCCCCAGCTAAAGGCTTCCGTCCAGGGCTGAAGGATCACCATGCCACCGGAAAAGCCCGCAAAGGTCGCGAGCCAGCGAACCATACCGACCCGCTCACCAAAAAACAGTTTGGCACCGATTATGACAAAGAATGGAGAGGTCATCACCAGGGCGATTGCTTGCCAGATCTCGACACGAGCAAGACCGGCGACCCAAAGTTGGATGCCGACAACGGCAAGTGCGCCGCGCAGCAAGTGCCAGCCAATCTGGTTTGTCTTCAAGGCCGTGCGGCCTCTGCGCAATACCCACGGCAGTGCCACCAGCAGGCCAAGCGCGTATTGCCAGAATGCTGCTGAAGTGGATGGCACGCCAAGCTGCATGGTGGATGCCTGCAATGCTCCGTTGACGAGCGCAAACGATGCGCCAGCACCAACCATGGCCAACGCGGCAAGCAGCGGTCTTTGAGTAAAAGTTGCCGAAGGTTCCGTCATGTTTCAGGTCCGTTCCAGTTCATTTTCCAGAACAGCCCCAAAAGACACGCGCCCGCCAGCTCTCACTGAAGAGCCCGCAACCAAGTTCTCTATCATCCGGACTATAACCGTCGGCTCCGGCCTCACACCGGATCTGCTGACCCTTGGCACATTTCCGATTGTACCAAGGCGCTCGCGGGCTCCAGGTTTCCCTGATACCGCCGGTGGGGACTTCCACCCCGCCCCGAGAACTGTTCTCTGCCCAGTTATCTAACTTCGATTTTTCACAATGACAATGATAACCGCATCAAATTTTCAGTATCACTGAAACATTCGTTGCGCGAGAACCCAACCTGTGTGCCAGGGTCCGGTTGCACATTGCTTGCGACCGGACATTTTCGTGAAAAGCGTCCGGCCGCAATGGAAATCAGCCATTGGTCTTCCAAAGCTACCCCAGATGTCGGACGATCTCGGCTGGTTGCTGCGCGATCAGAATCGGATCTTCTACTGCCAGTTCTTCATGGCTTCCGTACCCCCAAAGCACGCCAATGCTCGCGACTTTGTTGGCATTGGCTCCGATGAGGTCGTGCTTACGGTCGCCGATCATCACGGTTTCCGACGCTGACAAGCCTTCTTCTTCAAGGATGTGGGCAATCAGCTCCGCCTTGGCGGACCGCTTCCCACTGAGTTCCGAGCCGTAAACCGTTCCGAAATGCGGCATCAGCTCGAAGTGCTCCACAATCTTGCCGGCATATGCATGAGGTTTTGAGGTACACACGTGCAGGCGATACCCCGCATCACGCAGAGCCTGCAAAGCTTCAGGAATTCCTTCGATCAATGTGTTCTCGAACAGGCCCGTAACCGTGTACCGCTCTCGATAAAGAGCCACCGCCTCATCCAGTTTTACGCGCTCGTCTGTTTTCAAAAGAACTTCAAAACTGTCCCAGAGCGGCGGCCCGATACACCAACGCAAGTCACCGGCGTCCGGTACAGGAGCATCCAACTTGTCCAGGGCATATTGAATGGAACGGGTTATGCCGTCGAAAGGGTCTGTGAGTGTCCCATCAAGGTCAAACAGGATAGTCGAATACGCCATGCACCCTCCGCAGAAAACAAAACGGCCCGTGACTCGTCTGTCACAGGCCGTTGAAGTACCGAGCGAAACGGTTAGCTGTCAATCACTGTTCGATCAGGAAAATTCCATGATCACGGCATCAACCGCCAGGCTGTCTCCCGGGTCCGCCTTGATAGCGGAAACAACGCAATCTCGCTCTGCGCGCAACACGTTTTCCATTTTCATTGCCTCGACAACAGCGAGCTGTTCACCTGCCTTGACTTCCTGCCCTTCGCTCACCGCGATCGAAACGACCAATCCCGGCATCGGACAAAGCAGCATCTTGGAAGTATCGGGCGGCAGCTTCTCCGGCATCAACTGGTCGAGTTCCGCAATGCGCGGTGTCATGACCTTGGCCAGAATGGAATAACCCTGCCAATCCAGTCGATAGCCGCCAGTCACCTGTCTGACCTGAACCGTCACTTCGCGAGAGCCGACTTTACCGGCCCAGATGTGGTCCCCTGGAGACCAGTCCGATTCCACATTGATGACAGGCCCCTCTCCAATGGCAACGTCCAGTTCCACCGGTGTTCCAGGATAGCCTGCCGCCAATCGGATTGGCACATAGGTCTTGTCCAGTTTGACCACCCACTCTTCGCGGATCGCTCCGGAATGTTGCCGAAGACGTCCCGGCAAATGGTCCAGCCTCTCCCGCTCCAGCGCTCCCATGGAAAGGGCAACAGCGGAAAGAACCGCATTGGCCTCATCATTAGGAACCGCATTTGAAAAGCCGTCAGGATACTCGTCAGCAATGAAACTTGTCGCCAGCTCGCCTGAACGCCAGCGCGGATGGTTCATCAATGCTGTCAGGAACGGAACGTTGTGCTGAATGCCGTCAACATAGAAGGCATCAAGCGCCGAACTCATGGCTTCGATTGCCTCCGCACGTGTCGGGGCATGCGTGATCAGCTTTGCGATCATCGGATCGTAGAACATTGAGATTTCGGATCCTTCGACAACACCCGTGTCATTGCGGATCGTAAGCGTCTCGGTAGACATCTCTTCCGGCGGCTGATAGCGAACAAGACGGCCGATCGACGGCAGGAAGTTCCTGTACGGATCCTCTGCGTAAATGCGGCTCTCAACAGACCAGCCGTTCAGCTTCACGTCAGCCTGCCCAATCGACAGTTCTTCGCCTGCAGCGACCCTAATCATCTGTTCGACGAGGTCGACGCCGGTGATCAGCTCAGTCACCGGGTGCTCCACCTGCAATCGGGTGTTCATTTCAAGGAAGTAAAAACTCTTGTCCTGACCGGCAACAAACTCAACCGTACCGGCGCTGTCGTAATCGACGGCTTTTGCAAGGGCGACGGCCTGTTCGCCCATCTTGCGGCGGGTTTCCTCATCCAGAAGCGGCGACGGCGCTTCCTCGATCACTTTCTGATTGCGCCGCTGGATCGAACATTCACGTTCTCCCAGATAAATCGCGTTTCCGTGCTTGTCACCCAGAACCTGGATTTCAATGTGACGCGGGTTTTCGATGAATTTCTCAACGAAAACACGGTCATCACCGAAGGAAGACGCTGCTTCGGACTTCGACCTTGCATAGCCATCACGCACTTCATCCGCGTTCCAGGCGATCCGCATGCCCTTGCCACCGCCGCCGGCTGACGCCTTGATCATCACCGGAAAGCCGATGTCTTCGGCAATCTGCACCGCATGGTCCGGCGTTTCGATGACGCCGAGATATCCTGGCACCGTGCTGACATTTGCATCATTGGCAAATTTCTTGGATTCGATCTTGTCGCCCATCGCCTCAATCGCACGCGGATTGGGACCGATCCATACAATCCCTTCCTTGGCGAGGGCTTCGGGAAAACTTGCCCGTTCCGACAGGAAACCATATCCGGGGTGAACCGCCTCGGCACCGGTTTCCTTGCAGGCAGCGATGATCTTCTCGGCGATGAGATAGGACTCTGCTGCGGCAGCCGGACCGATGTGAACCGCCTCGTCAGCCATTTCAACATGCAAGGCATCCCGGTCGGCGTCTGAATAGACGGCAACGGTCTTTATGCCCATGCGGCTCGCTGTCTTGATAACCCGGCACGCTATCTCGCCCCGGTTGGCGACAAGGATTTTCGAGAACATGTATTTCCACCCAACTGGATCGTTTTTTCGTTTGTAAGACGCGCCATACGGCGGCGCAACTTATCCAAAGGGCGAGAGGTGTTTTACGGATGGAGATCATCCGTCGATCGCCGAAACGGTAGTTCGATCATTCGTCCGCAGATTTACCGCCCGTCAGGATTGTTCCTCTTACGTTATTTTAACAATAGATTGGCACAACTACCAAGATTTCGCTTGGGAGGATTTATGAATAAGGCCGCTACGATTGTTCTGATTGCGTCCACCGTACTGTCGAGCGGTGCCATGGGCAAAACAGTCGGCAAGTGGAACAGTGGAAAGGTCGACGGTTTTACACGCTATTGGACAACCAATAACGTTGGCGCAAACTTTGTGGTCTGGTGCCATCCGGAGCGCAAAGTCAATGGCACACTTCTGCATATTGAGATCGAAGGCAAAACGCCTCCTCCCGAGTCTCGTATCAAACTGATCCTCGATCAGGAGATTCTGGACCTGCCCGTCAACAATCAAGGCTACGTCAGCAGTGCCTGTGCCACATGCGCGGACAGTTTCGGCTACGTCTGGCACAAGTTGAGATCAGCCCAGACGATGGCGGTCAAATTCAACGACGACAGTTATGCGGGATTTTCCCTGAAAGGCGCCCAAACAATCCTTCCGGGGACCGTTTGCCCCACGGACTGGGAAAAACGAAACTAACCGGATTTCATAGGTTTACGCTCGTTATTCCCAACTTCTTCCTAGCTCACGTGTCACACTGACACGAAAAGACCACACCACCTGCCAACTCATGAACGCGCTTTTTGTGGTGACGGTCACACCCTTGCTGTGAAGTCTGCTGCACACTTAAATTTGTAACTGACGTAAAGGTAAGATCTGTTAGCTTCAAGTTAGCGTAGAAATCGATAAGCACATTCTTGCCCGGAAAATACGGGAGGTAACTCAATGCGAAAGACACATCTGCTGACAGCCAGCCTTGCGCTTGGCAGCATTTTTTTGACAACGGCTGCTGAAGCGCGGCCGGATTTGCGGCAACTGACCTGTTCACAAGCCCAGAACATGGTTCGCCAGCACGGTGCTGTGGTGTTTACGACCGGCCAGTACACATATTCAATGTTCGTCTCAAACCGAAGCTACTGCGATTACAATCAGGTTCTTTTTGTCCAATACGGCCCAACCCGGGACAACCGCAAATGCCCTGTTGCCTATGAATGCAAAGAACCTCTGTTCCAACGCGGCTTCAACCGCTGGGACTAAAACGAATACGGGCCGGAAAGCCGGCCCGCTCGTGTATGTTTTTTTCGCTCGGAACGATATCGTTATAGTGGAATATTGTCGTGTTTCTTCCACGGCAACTCCGCTTTCTTGGACCGAAGCAGTGCCAAGGCTTTTGCCACCCGTCGGCGCGTTGAGTGCGGGCGGATGACATCATCGATGTAACCACGCTCTGCTGCAACGAACGGATTGGCAAACCGGTCCTCGTAATCCTTCGTCCGCTTCGCAATCTTGTCCGCGTCTCCAAGTTCTGTACGGTACAGGATCTCGACGGCTCCTTTCGCCCCCATCACGGCAATCTCGGCAGATGGCCATGCATAGTTGATGTCGCCACTGATATGCTTTGAGCTCATGACGTCATAGGCGCCGCCATAGGCCTTGCGGGTGATGACAGTAATTTTCGGAACGGTTGCCTCCGAATAGGCAAAGAGCAGCTTTGCTCCGTGCTTGATCAGACCGCCATACTCTTGCGACGTGCCCGGCAAGAAGCCCGGGACATCCACAAACGTCACAATCGGGATACTGAAACAGTCGCAGAAGCGGACAAACCGGGCCGCCTTCCGGCTGGCATCGGAATCAAGAACACCGGCAAGTACCATCGGCTGGTTGGCGATGATGCCGACAGTGCGGCCCTCCATACGACCGAAACCCGTGATGATGTTTGCAGCGAAATTCGCCTGCAACTCGTAGAAATCACCTTCATCAACCGTTTTCAGGACAAGCTCTTTCATGTCATAGGGCTTGTTCGGGTTGTCAGGGATCAGAGTGTCCAGGCTCATGTCGACCCGGTCCGGATCGTCGTAGTTGGTCAGCTCCGGCAGGTCTGCCTGATTGTTCACCGGCAGAAAATCGATCAGCCGGCGCATTTCCTGCAAAGCCTCAACGTCGTTGTCGAAGGCTCCGTCCGCAATCGAAGACTTGGTCGTGTGGATCGATGCGCCGCCCAGCTCTTCTGCAGTCACAGTCTCATTCGTCACGGTTTTGACGACATCGGGACCGGTCACGAACATGTAGGATGTGTCGCGGACCATGAAAATGAAATCGGTCATCGCCGGGGAATAAACGTCACCGCCGGCACACGGTCCCATGATCAGTGAAATCTGCGGAATGACGCCTGAAGCCAGCACGTTCCTCTTGAAGACCTCGCCATAACCGCCGAGAGCCGCAACGCCTTCCTGAATGCGTGCGCCGCCGGCATCGAACAGGCCAATAATGGGCGCCCTGTTCTGCAGTGCCATGTCCTGCAGCTTGGTGATCTTCTCGGCGTGCGTTTCGGAAAGAGAACCGCCAAAGACAGTGAAGTCTTTCGAGAACACATAGATTGTCCGGCCGTTCACCGTACCCCAGCCTGTCACCACGCCGTCGCCTGGAATGTGCTGTTCCTCCATGCCGAAGTCATTGCAGCGGTGCTGCTTGAACATGTCGAACTCCTCAAAGGAGCCTTGGTCCAGCAGGATTTCGATGCGTTCGCGCGCGGTCAGCTTGCCCTTGGAATGCTGTGAGTCGATGCGGCGCTGTCCGCCGCCCAGGCGTGCCGTTTCGCGGCGCCGTTCCAATTCGGCCAGAACTTCTTTCATCCGGTCCTCCCAATATTCGTTCCCACAGCCCGTACCACGATCCACAAATCCGGCAAAGTCAGCACATGGGCTTATGGAGATTTACTCCGATGTGAAGAATGCCTCAAATTTTGTATGCGACTTCAATAGGAAAGCCTCTGGTCTCCCTCCCTTCAACCGCCTTTCATCAGCAGCAACAAAAGTCGCTCCGCAAAGGGTTTTGAACGATGCCCCCACAACAATGTCATTCGAGACAATCATTCGGCAAACACAGCTCCTTGCAACCAAACGAAGAATGTAAGCGGCGGAAGGAAAAACAACCCCAGGATCAGACTCAACCACCGGTGCGCCTAATTTGCAGGCAGCGTCGCCGAGATATTGACCTTTGACACCCTTCAGAATTTTGCCATGATTGCTCAACAACGAAGCATAGCAAAGGGGAGGCAATGGCGGACGCTCGCACTTTCTTCAATGAAATGCTTGACGAGTCTGGCGGATCACGCCAGCCATATTCAAGGCTCGCCGAATGGCTTGAAGACAAGCCACCCAATTTCCTCACCAAGAAAGGCCGTGACGCTGAAACTATTTTCCGCCGTCTCGGAATTACCTTTGCGGTTTATGGCGCGGAAGAAGCAACCGAGCGCCTGATACCCTTCGACCCGATCCCCCGCATCATATCTGCATCGGAATGGCGGCGCCTTTCGGCCGGGATAGACCAGCGTGTTCGAGCGTTGAACGCCTTCATGCACGACATCTACCACCGCCAGGAAATCCTGCGGGCCGGTCGCATTCCCGCCGATCTCATTTTGCAGAACGAAGCCTTCCTGCCTGAGATGGCTGGCTTCACCCCGGCCAGAAAGGTCTATGCCCATATTATTGGCACCGATCTCGTCCGGGTTTCGGAGAACGAGTTCTACGTTCTGGAAGACAATACCCGCACGCCTTCCGGTGTTTCCTACATGCTGGAGAACCGGGAAACCATGATGCGGCTGTTTCCCGAACTCTTTCAGACCCACAGGGTTGCTCCGGTGGAGCAGTATCCCGAATTGTTGCGCCGAACACTCGAAAGCGTCGCGCCCGATCCGGCCAAATCGGCCCAGACAGTCGTTGTTCTCACTCCGGGCATCTACAACTCCGCATATTTCGAACACGCGTTTCTGGCCGATTCCATGGGTGTTGAACTGGTGGAAGGACGCGATCTGTTCGTGGACGCAGGCAAGGTGTTCATGCGCACCACGCGTGATCCGAAGCAGGTGGATGTGATCTACCGGCGCATCGATGACGCCTTCCTCGATCCCCTCACCTTCAATCCGGACAGCATGCTTGGCGTACCCGGCCTTTTCGATGCTTATCGTGCCGGCAACGTCACGATCTGCAATGCGCCAGGCACGGGCATTGCCGACGACAAGGCGATTTACGCTTACGTCCCGGACATCATTGAATTCTACACCGGGCAAAAGCCCATCCTGAACAATGTCCCGACCTGGAACTGCTCGCGGCCGGACGATCTTGCCTATGTTCTCGACAATCTGCAGGACATTGTGGTCAAGGAAGTTCACGGTTCGGGTGGCTACGGCATGCTGATCGGCCCGACGGCTTCGAAGCGCGAAATCGCCGACTTCCGGAAAATACTGGAAACCAATCCTTCCAATTACATCGCCCAACCGACCCTCGCGCTGTCGGCCTGCCCCACCCACGTGGCATCCGGTGTTGCACCTCGTCACGTGGACCTGCGCCCCTTCGTGCTGATCGGCGATCAGGTCAGGATCACACCGGGCGGGTTGACCCGCGTCGCACTCAAAAAAGGCTCCCTCGTCGTCAATTCCAGCCAGGGCGGCGGCACCAAGGACACCTGGGTACTTGAGGACTGAGAACTAGATGCTTGGAAGAACCGCTTCTTCACTGTTCTGGATGTCTCGTTACCACGAGCGCGCACAGAACGTGACCAAACTTCTGGAAGTCGCCTATCGCGGCGCCATCATGTCCCATACCGGACAGGAACACGGAACCCACTGGACCTTCGCCATGTCCTGTTCCGGGTGCGACAGTGACTTCAGCGAAAGATATGACGAGCTGAACCTTCGCAACGTCGTGAATTTCATGGTCTTTTCGAAAGACAATCCGGTAAGTGTTCGCAACAGCCTTGAATTGGCGCGTAACAACGCCAGGGCTGTGCGAACCGGAATTACCGCGGAACTCTGGGAGGCCATCAACACCACCTGGATCGACTTTGCTGATGTCAATCCGCAGACAATCACCCAGGAAAAGCTGCCGGATTTTCTCGCCTGGACAAACCAGCGTTCACACCTGTTTCGCGGAGCGTTGTTGAACACCATCCTGCGCGATGACGGGTACTTCTTCAGTCAGATGGGCAATTTTGTCGAACGTGCGGATAACACTGTCCGGATCCTGAACACGCAATACTATTCGCTACTGCCGGACAACGACATTGTCGATGATGGCTCGATGGAGCGTTATCAGTGGTCGGCAATCCTGAGGGCGCTCTCAGGCAGAAGAAGCTACAGGTTCGCTTATCCCAACGCGCGCCTCAAGCCGTTCAACATTGCGGAGTTCCTGATCCTTCGAAGGGAAATGCCGCGTTCGCTGGCCCATTGCTACCATTGGCTTTCCGACACCGCCGAAGACCTGGGTCAATTCTACGGCTCGCGAGAACCGAGCCTGGACATGGCCAAGGAGATTGCCCTTTCCCTATCTGAAAAGCAGATGCGTGAGATCTATCAGGAAGGCTTGCATGAGTTTCTGACCGACTTCATTGGAAGGAATAACCTGTTCGCGCAAAAACTGTCCGAAGACTACAATTTCGCCTGACCTACCAACCAATTCTCCGGTGACGCATGCGACTGACCGTTCGACATACCACCCGCTATCGCTACGATGTTCCCTTGGCAAACGCCATGCAGCAGCTTCGCCTGACGCCTGAGGACACTGCGTCGCAAAAAGTCGTCGAATGGTCAATCGAAGCCCCCGGCATAGAGCGGGCGACAACCTACAAGGACGCCTTCGGCAACCGGGTGCACATGGTGTCCCGCAGCGAGCCGGTGGAGGACGTTGAGATTACGGCGGCAGGCGTTGTTGACACGCAGGACACGAACGGTGTGCTGGGACACGAACCAGACGCAGGAGTGCCGCCTCGCCTCTTCACAAGAGTGACACCACTGACCCAGTCCAATCAGGCAATCCGCAAACTTGCGTCTCATGCGGAAGGGCACGATAGGATCGGTGGCTTTCACGCGCTCATGCATGCCATCAGAGAAAAGGTCGAATACAAAATCGGTGTCAGCGAGACACACGCCTCGGCAGCTTCGGCGCTTGCTGCGGGTGAAGGTGTCTGCCAGGACCATGCGCATATCTTCATTGCAGCGGCCAGAGCCATCGGCATTCCGGCCCGCTATGTGTCCGGCTACTTGCTTCTGGAAGACGAGCAGGCTTCCGAGGCGCACCACGCCTGGGCAGAAGTGCTCATCGACGGGCTTGGCTGGACGGGGTTCGACGTTTCCAACGCAATGTGTCCGACCGAACGATACATCCGCCTGACAGCAGGTCTGGACTCCCGCTCGGCGGCCCCAATCAGAGGCATCCGCTTCGGCGGTCTGGAAGAAAATCTGGAAGTTGAAGTCGACGTGGCACAAGCGGCTTTTCAACAGCAGCAATAACTGTCATTTTCCGGCGCCATGATCGGGCTCTCCGGTCGGGGAAACGTCACGCAAGATGACCAAGGGGCTTGGGGATGACCTATTGTGTCGGCATGAAGCTGAATCGCGGCCTGCTGTTTGCCGCAGACACCAGAACGAATGCCGGTGTCGACAACATATCGACCTTCAAGAAACTGCATGTGTGGGAAGAACCGAACGAGCGTGTGATCACACTGCTTTCCGCAGGCAATCTCGCCGTTACGCAAGCCGTCATTTCTTTGCTGAGCGAACACATGGCGTCTGCCGACAATGACCGGGCAACGCTGATGACCGCAAAAACCATGTTCCAGGTCGCGCGTCTCGTCGGCAGTGCGGTGCGGGAGGTCAAACAGATCGACGGAGAAGCGCTGGCCACCAGTGCGGAAAGCTTCTTTGTCACATTCATCCTGGGCGGACAGATCAAGGGCGAAGAGCCGCGCATGTTTCAGGTCTATGCCGCCGGAAACTTCATCGAAGTCTCGGAAGACACGCCTTTTCTGCAGATCGGTGAACACAAATACGGCAAGCCGATCCTGGACAGGGTTACCAAAGCCGACATGAGACTTGGAGAAGCGGCAAAGCTCGCATTGATCTCGTTTGACTCCACGCTTCGTTCCAACTTGTCTGTCGGCCTGCCCATCGACATGCTGCTTTACAACACGGATTCCTTTTCCACCGAGCGGCAGGTTCGTATTGAGCGCGACGATCCCTACTTTCAAAGACTGTCGCGCGGTTGGTCCGACAAGTTGCGTGAAGCCTTTGCGGATATAGAAGAGTTCGAGGTTTAATCGTACAAATTTGCCTGTCAGGATGCCGTCATAAACCGGCAGTAGAAGCGGACACGTCCTAATACGGAGCCATTTTCATGAGCAATGTCAGTTCAGTGTCCGAGCTTCACCCAGTAACCTGGATTCGTGAACCGGCTCAGGAACCCCTTGAAGCAAACGACGCCGCGCTCAGGGCTGTCCGTGACCTCATCAGGGACGGCAAGCGAACCCAGCTCGTTGAACTGCTCAAGCGTTGGGACCCGGTTGATGTCATGCAGCTTCTGACGAGGCTGCGTCTGAAACATGCCCGCAAACTGTTTCACTGGTTGCCTGCAAACCCTTCCATCAAAGTAGTGGCTGAACTGCGTCCGGAGTTTCGCTCCATTTTGATGGAGGATTCCACCCTCGACCAGTTCCGCGACATTCTTGCCGGCCTTGATCCGGAAGATGCAATCGAGATCCTCAACGAATTTCCGGACGACGTTGCCGACACTCTGATCGCGAGATTGCCAGACGTGGAGGATATAGCGACCCGGGCCTCATATGCCGATGACACCGCTGGACGGGTCATGGCACGGAAGTTTGTCGCGCTGCCTGAAACCTGCACTGCCGGAGATGCGGTGGCTCAGATGCGCGCCGAGGCAACCAGAATACGCAGAGTTTTCACCGTCTACGTGACGGATGCCAACGGGAAACTGACTGGCACAGTGGAAGTGGGAAGGTTGCTGCTTGCCCCGGGTGAAACAACGCTCGGAAGCATCATGAACCGCGACTTTATCGCTGTTTCGGCCGACACCGATCAGGAGGAGGTGCTCCGTCTGGCCCGAAAACGCGACATGCGGACGGTTCCCGTCATCAACAGCGACGGTGTTCTGATCGGTCGCGTCACTCCAAAACAGCTCACAAGAATTGCCTCCGAAGAAGCCAATGAGGACATGCTTCTCATGAGCGGCGTGTCAGCGGAAGCCCGGTCCGACGATACGATACTGCGTATTGTTCGTGGTCGCTTGCCCTGGCTGCTTGCCGGTCTCGTCGGGGCCAGCGTGGCAGCAACCGTCGTTGGGTCCTACGAGGATCAACTTGCCGAAGCTGCAATTCTGGCGGCTTTCATTCCAGTCATCATGTCCATGGCGGGAAACGCGGGTCTGCAGGCCTCGGCAGTCGCCGTTCAGGGCATCGCCACCGGAGCCCTTTGGTCCGGTGACATCTTGTTTCGATTGATGAAGGAACTTGTTGCTGCGCTTTTCAATGGAGCCATTGCGGGCACCATTCTGTGTGGCCTGGTGCTGATTGCATCGCTGGTGGTTCCCATTGATGCCCCTGTCCGGCTGGCACTCGCAACCTCGTTGTCGTTGCTGTGCGTCACGACACTTGCTGCAATGGTCGGTGCCACCATCCCGCTCATCCTCGACAAGATCGGCGTCGACCCGGCGATGGCGATTGGAGTTTTCATCACCTCGTCAAACGACGTTCTAGGCGTGTTGATCTTCTTCCTGATGGCCACGACGTTTTATCTGGGGTGAGAACCCCAGATTCAGCGGGTTGATCCGGAAGTCAAACAGATCGCAGATGATAGAGCGTTTTGAGCAGGTCAAAAATGCTCGTCACGCTTCCTTCAAAATCAGTACTGCCGCGTCAAATTCAGTCCGCTTGTAGGCTCTGATTTGTGCAGCTTCCGCGTCTTCACCCCAACGTTCGATGTTGAAGTCTTCCTCGACATGTGCAGCTGTCCAGACGGCGTCGGCCTCCAAATGCCCTTCCCTGAGCGCCAGTGCCAGAATTGCTGAGCCGGTCAGACTGGTGAGCGTGTGAAGGGCTGCGAGGCGAAGAGCGGTTTCATTCGCAATGCGGGCTCGATAGGCTTGCATCACGTTTTCCGGCTGCGGTTTGTGCATGATGCCTTCAATTAGAACAAACTGTCCGCCGAGCAATTCTCCAGCCCAATCCACGACAGGATCCCAAAGTCTGCGCTGTGTCTCGACAAGAGTTTCCGGGTCGTCCGCCCGGTAGCAGAGCGCATCGTTTCCTGCAAAGTTGGTGATGTCGTCGGCAACTTCTCCGAACCTTACTGTCACCGCGTCCTGTGCCGTGTTGGCAAGGCGCGTGAGCGGCATGGTGGCCGGATTGATTTCCTTCTCCTGAGCGGACCACTCACCGGCAACCGCGGCCCCAAGCGCTTCATTTGGCAACAGCAAGGTGGCTTTGCCCGGTGTCTTCACCTGCCGGCCATCCAGGTGGATTGCATAGCCGCCTTCGGCTGCAACATGTTGGGCTTCCTTGTAAAACCGCTTCGGCAGCTCGCGCTTGGAGAGTTCACGTGCGCGCTGTTCGGGATCTTTGGCCGCATCCTCATGCAATGCCTCAAGAAAATCTCGCATCACACTGTTTCCTCGTTCATTTTCAATAGATCAATCAGTGCCTGATCAAGTTCATCAAAACTGTCTATGATCTTGTCCGCGCCTTCTTCAACCAGTCGCGAATGATCGTGATATCCCCAGCTCACTCCAAGTGCGTGAGCGCCTGCAGCCTTGGCCATTGCCATATCGAACCCCGTATCACCGATCATCAGCGTTCTGTGCGGGTCGGCACCCGTTTCAGCAATGGCTCGAAGAACCATGTCCGGATGCGGTTTGGAGGGCGAGGTATCGGCAGTCTGAATTGTAACGAACCGGCCGTGAAGGTCATGCGTGTCCTGCATGTGCTTTACGCCGCGTCGGGCTTTTCCGGTCGCAACCCCGAGAAGGATGTCGTCTCTGGCATGCAACTTTTCGATTGCTTCTCTTGCACCCGGATACATCGGATCGATTTCAAGTCCCTGCTCTCGACGCGTAATTTTCGCATGCCTGTATGCCGCTGACATCTCGTCAATCTTGTCGTGGTGCTCTGGTGCAAGCAGATCGGCAAATGCCTTTTCAAGCGATAACCCGACGATGGACAACGCCGTCTTGCGGTCCGGCATCGGCAGTCCAACGGCCTCAAACCCGACCTGAAGGCCGTGGTAAATGCTGTTCTGGCTGTCAACCAGGGTTCCATCGACGTCGAATATGATCAGATACATGGAGGGCCTTTTGAAAGCATCTGCAGGGAGCCCCGCATGTGCAGGGTTTTCCCGTCGGGGTCAAGGGTTCTTCAAGCGCCAACCTTATGAGCTCGATCGAAACCATCCGATGCTCGATCAATCGTCTCTCCCTCCGTCGAAACGACAATGCCGTCACGCAAAAAACGCCCGACACATCGGTTTTTTCGCGCGTCTGGTGAAGGTGCCCGAAAATTGCCTCTTTCTGGTGATTATCGCACCACCGATTCTGAGCGCAACATTTGGTTAACCATGTTTGTAAACGGCCTGGTTACCATGAATAGCAATACTGATGCGCACGGGTGGGCACGATCGTTTGGGGCAATTTTGCCACCAGATTTTGCGGAATTTAGGAACGCGGCACGTTTTGCCGCGGGTGTCGGCTCGTTAGTGAGCCTCTGACCTAGAGTGGTTTTGCCTGAATGCTTCACAGTGAACAGAAGATCAATCAAGAGAGCCAAAAATCTTTCACGATTGATCACTGGCCGATCTATGCGATCCTTGCGGCGATTGCGATCCTCATTGCCGGGCTTGCGTTAGGAATGTTCAAATTCGTTCCCAAGCTGGTTCCAGGTCATTTCGTCGCCGAAGCTCCCAGTACTGAGACAATCGAACTTTCTTTTGTCAGGCAGGATGGCCTATCCCTCGAAGCACAGCACTTCACGTCAAATGAAGATCTGAGTGAGCGAACGAACCAGGCGCAGATTGCAGCCAGGCTTGCCGAAATCGAGCGCATGCAGGCAGACATTATTGCAAGGCAAGAAGCGAGATCTGCTTTGGCCGCGCAGCTTGCCCATCAGCAGCTTACAAGAACAATCTTGACTGCTCAGACGGACACGGGTTTGAAACTTCCTCGCACCGATGTCGCGAATTTCGCTATGGCAGAGCCTGGCTTGGGGACCGGCACCAGTGATCCAATTGCCGATGAGACAGCTCCAGCTTCCGTCACCGGGTCTGAGTCCTTAGCAAATTTCGCCGAGCTTTCACATCCAACTCCCCGAACGAAGCCAGAAGCTCCCAGAGTGACAGTAGCGGCAAAAGCTGAGGCAAAGCCGGGCAATCCGGACACGGCGCTTGGTTACGCGGCTGCCGGGAACCCGGAAGCTGAAGAAGGGAGTGTCTTCAGCGGCATCGGCAAACTGTTCAGTGGTTCAAATACCGGCCTGCCCGGGCGGCATCGGGGCATAGCAGTCTATGACATCAGCGCAGCGACTGTTCACATGCCGGATGGAACGAAACTGGAAGCGCATTCGGGTATTGGCCACCGCAAGGACAATCCCAAATATGCGCACGTGAAGAACCTCGGCCCGACCCCTCCGAACGTTTATGATCTCAGAATGCGTGAAAGCTTGTTCCACGGTGTCGAAGCCATCCGAATGACGCCGCGCGATGTTTCCGCCATGAAAGGCCGGGATGGCATGCTTGCCCACACGCCTTTGCTGCGCAGAACCAACGGTTCTCACGGCTGTGTTGCATTCAAGGACTACAAGAAATTTCTGAAGGCCTTCAAAGCCGGCAAAGTGAAAAAGATGATCGTTGTGCCGTCAATGAACGACCTGCCGACCTATATGGCAGCTCTTTAAAGGACCTGCGTAGGAAAACCATGTAGATTCACGTGCTTGCGACTTGGCCGGGAATTGGCTATGCCGCTTGCACGAACCCGATCTGTCCTGTGCGGAGCCTCCCGTGACCAAAATCATCCTGTTGCTGCTATTTCTTGTCGCCGCGATACAGGTGATCAAACCGCTTGGCTGGCCGGGTCTCAAAAAACGCTCTGATGCCTGGAAGCTGGTTGCCGGCGTCGTTTGTGTCACTTTCGTATCCGTGATCGTGAGCGCCTTGTTTCAGGGACCTTGATCAGGCCTTTCTCTACCAAAATTGAGATGGAAATCGCGACCTCAGGGGATCCCGAATGACCAATCAGGCAACGCTTTATCTTCTGTGCGGCAAGGTTGCTTCCGGCAAATCCACTTTTGCAAATGCACTGGCTGCAGAGCCAGGCGTCCTTCTTCTGCAGGAAGATTTCTGGTTGGCCGGTCTGTTTGCTGATGAGCTTGTCACGCTTGCAGATTACGTTCGCTGTTCCCGCCGGCTCAGGCAGACGATGACACCGCACATCACTGCGCTTCTTCAGCAAGGACTTTCAGTCGTCCTGGATTTCCAGGCAAACACCGTTGAAAGCAGACAATGGATGATGGAACTCATCATGGCAGCCGGATGTCAGCACCAACTTCACTACTTCGACGTTCCGGATGAAGTCTGCAAGGCCAGGCTGAACTTGCGGAACGCGTCCGGAAAGCACGAATTTTCAGTCTCGGACGATGAATTTGACCGGATCAGCCATCATTTTCAGCCACCATCAGAAGATGAAGGCTTCAACGTGCTGACCCACACAGCCGAATAGTCCTGTCTCAGCCAGCTTACCCAAACCCTACCGCTTGATCAGCGTCTCGTCCGGATCGTCTGCTTCCGGATCATAGTCACTGGCATCAAAGCCAAGCAGGTTCCAGGTCTGCTGCATATGTGGCGGCAGCGGGGCGGAAACGTCAATCATCCCGTGGCCGGACGGATGTGGAATGACGATCCGGCGTGCGAGCAGATGGAGACGGTTCTGAATACCGCCCGGCAGTTCCCAGTTTTCAATGTTGAAATACTTGTCATCCCCGATGATCGGATGACCGATATGAGCTGCGTGCGCTCTGAGCTGATGTGTCCGCCCAGTGACCGGTTTCATTGTTACCCAGGAGAGCTTTTGCGCAGATTGCTCAAACACGGAATAGAGCGAAACCGCGTGCTGGGCATCATCATCGCCCTGACGCACGACCTGCATACGCTCCTCACCTTCGCTGCGGGCAAGGAAGGTGGAGATCCGGCCCTGTTTGGGCTTGGGAACGCCTGCCAGCATCGCCCAGTAGATCTTGCGGGTGTTCCGGTGACGGAAGGCTTTGGTGAGTTCCTGTGCGGCCTGACGCGTCCGTGCGACCAGAATGATGCCTGAGGTTTCACGGTCGAGACGGTGAACCAGTCTTGGCTTGTTGCCTTTCCGGTCGGTGAACGCCTCCAGCATGCCGTCCAGATGCCGTTTCAGGCCCGAGCCGCCTTGCACTGCAAGACCTGCCGGTTTGTTGAGGACCATGACCTGATTGTCCTCAAACAGCAGCATCTCTTCGATAGCCTTGCGGTCATCGGCAATCAATTTGGTGGATTTGGGCTTGGCGTTCTTTTTATCGTTCGCCGGCAGATCGACACCCAGCGGGGGTATCCTGACCATCTGCCCTTTGGCGATGCGGGTATTGGCTTCCGCCCGCTTGCCATCCACACGCACCTGCCCGGTGCGCAGGAGCTTTTGCAGGCGACCAAAGCCGAGACCTGGATAGTGAGCCTTGAACCAACGGTCGAGGCGCATGCCCGCTTCGTCAGCGGTCACCTTTTTCTGTTCAATCGCGGACATGTTTTTCTCAAATCTGGCAGAAGACCGGTTCCGGTCTCGCTCAACCACAAGCCCCGCAAATCACGCACAGGGCAAAATTCGTTCCGGAGCGTATAGGCGCAATTGGCTTGAAAAGAAAGAAAAACCTACGAAGCGAGCTGACGCATGAACATCAAGCCGGCGAAGACGGCGAGGATCGACAACAGGACAGACGCAACCACATAAATCAGCGCCAGATGCGTGTCACCACGCTCCCAGAGAACCGAAGTGTCGAGGGAAAAGGCCGAGAAAGTGGTGAAACCACCGAGGATACCTGTTGCAATGAAATACCGGACGGTCTGTATGTGGCCGAAATCAGACTTTGCCAGCCACCCGATCAACAACCCCATGACAAGCGAACCGACAATATTGACTGTCAGAGTGCCGACCGGAAACGCGGTTCCGAACATGCGTAGCGTTGCCAGCGCTACGAGGTGCCGGGCACCTGCCCCAATTCCTCCACCCAGCATCACAAGAAGGAGATGTTTCAAAGCCTATTGCCGCCTGCTTCTGTCACCTTCATCCCGCCAGGCTTGGGTCAGCGAACAGGATAAAAAGACCAGTTTGATGTTACTTCCCAAGTGCCGTGGATTTCTCCGCAGCCCCCTTACCCATCTTTTCGAACACCTTCACCTGCTCATCATACTTCGGGTCGATTGTGCCGCAGATACGGTCCCAGAAGGAGAAGAAGTTGGCGAAGTTGTACTTGAACCGGGAATGATGCTGATCGTGAAACGTCACACAGACCATAGGTGACGGCAGGCGAGACATTGGCGAAGCATAAAATTCGAAACCCGAATGCCCGATGGTGCCGTTGAAATGATCCCAAAGCCGGTGAAGGATCAGAACTTCCACCGGAATCGGCAGAAAAATGACCGCCCATAGATAATAGCTCTGCATGACAAACGCATCTACCAGATCATCGGAGTAGGTGCTCCAGACCGTTGGCGCCACGGAACGGTGGTGTTCTGCATGGAAGCGATACAGCCATTTGGTGTGCATTAGCCTGTGTCCCCAGTAGAACCAGGTATCGAAGGCGAGGATGGACACCACGAACATCAAAATTGCAGACCACCAGGTCAGTGGCAGAGGTTCAACAAGCGTCCAGCCTTTGAGCGACAGAAAGATGCCGCCGGCAAGACAGCCAGCCGTAACGGTCAACGAATAGACGCTGGCCCGGATTTCCTTCCACATGCGTTTTTCACCGCGCCGGTGTTGCTGAATGCGCCGCTCCGGGTGGCGGTTCTGGATCTGGACAAGTACCCAGCCTGTCGCGAAATACAGGAAGACGTTGATCCCGTAGCACGCCGCGTAGATCGGTAGAAATTCAAGAAAAACGGTCAGCGCCTGATCCAGCATATCGTCTCTTACTTCCAGTTATTCGGTTGGCTGACACATGCCTGAAAACTTGTGCGGCTTATCCGGTTGCCTTGACTTTGGTTTCTTCAGAATCCGGGATTTCACCGGTTTCTTCCATGGATCGTACCAGGTCATCGTATTTCGGATGCACCGTGCCACAAACCCTGTCCCAGAACGAAAAGAAGTTACCGTAGTTATAGTGAAACTGCGAATGATGCAGATCATGAAATGTGGTGCAGATCAGTGGTGATGGAAACCGCGATGACTTCGAGGCGAAATACTCAAATCCGGAATGCCCGACCATTCCGGAGATCTGGTCGAACAGACGCAGCGCAAACACGCTCAAAGCCGGTACCGGCAGTACGAACCAGACGATGAAATAGAAGAAATGCTCGATCAGCGTATCGACCGTTGTTGAGCTGTCGTTGCTCCACACAGTTGGCGCAATGGAGCGATGATGCGGAACATGGAACTTGTAAAGCGCCGGAATGTGCAACAGCCGGTGGCCCCAATAGAACCACGCATCGAACAAGACAAAGCAGACTGCGAACATCAGCGGAAACGACCACCAGGACAGGTCAAGCGGTGTAACCAGAGTCCAGCCTTGCAACTGAGCGAAATAACCGGCTGAAAGCAGGACGGAAGAAGTTGCCAGCGCCTTCATCGAGGCACGGATCTCCTCGGCCTGCCGTTTCATGCCGTCCCGGTGTTTCTGGATGCGCCTCTCAGGATGGCGCGCATTGATCATGAGCACGGTGAAACCGGTCGCGAAATAGACCGTCACCATCGCGAGATAGGTCAGTGCAAAAACAACAAGATAGTCAATCAACACGGACATTGGCGTTTAGTCCTTCTTGCCCGCGTAAAGCTCTTCAAATCCCTCTACCCTCTCGTCATAGGTAGGGTGAATGGTACCGCACAGGCGATCCCAGAAGGAAAAGTAGTTGGCGTAGTTATAGACAAAGTACTGGTGATGCTGGTCGTGATAGAGCGTGCACAGCAAAGGCCACGGCTTGCGCGCCGTCGGGCTGGCGAAATGTTCAAAACCGCAATGACCGATTGCAGCAGAGATCTGATCGAAAATCCGATGTCCGAGAAACACCAAAGGCGGCATGGGCACCACAAACAGTACCAGCGCATAGTAGGAATGCGCAAACAGCGTATCGACGCTCGAACCGGCATCGTTCGACCAGACCGTCGGTGTGACGGTCATGTGGTGGGGTTTGTGGAACCGGTAGAACATCTTCGTGTGAAGTATCCGATGCCCCCAGTAGAACCATGTGTCGTGGAGGATGAGCGAAAGGACAAAAAAGACCGGAACCGACCACCAGGAAAGCGCTACCGGTGAAAACAATGTCCAGCCACGCATCTGGGCATAAAGCCCGATGGCAAGACAACAACTTGTAATTGAAAGCTGCACCATCGAAGACTTGATGTCACGGATGGCATCATGCGTGGGCTGGCGCTTCTGTATCCTTCGATCGGGATGACGCCTGTTCAGGGCGGTCATCGTCAACCCTGTCGCAAACAGGATCACCAGACTTGCAAGATAAAGACCGGCCGCAAGGATCAGAAAGGCGCCGATACCGTTTCCAAACATGTCTTCAAAGAATTTCATAAACTCTAAAATCCGTCTGCGAAAATCCGCGATATCAGTGCGTAGCCAAATCACGATCCTTCCGTCAAGGAAACACTTCGCAAAAACTCAAAATGTCGCGCTCAAACCTCTTCCGTGACATGCGCAAAATCCGGATAAATGGACCTGATCAGATCGTCAACCCGGTCCAGTTCCTCGGGGATCTGCGAGAGGTTCTCACGCTCTTCTTCCAAAATGGCCAGGAATATGCGTGCCCTCGCCTGATTGACCTGAGGTTGCGGCAAGGTACCCTCACCGGCTGCTGACAGGACAATGCTGACCAGCCTGTCGGCAGCGTTCAAACGCCCCCACAGATAGTCGTGCTCTCTCCATCCACGGTTGAAAAACGCTCCGAAAGCATTCAACGCCTTGCCCTTCAGGTCAAAACCTTCCGTGTAGAGGCTTGAAGCGTCCCTTGGGCTTATCCTGTCAACCAGGATTTCCGTGACCTCTGAGAAGTCGTTTCTCTGCAGCACAGGAAACGTGATCAGGTCATAGAAGCCAAAGCCGATATAGGCCCGCAACAGGGATGCATGTCGCTCCGCGTCCAGCAGATCTCGCGCCGTTTCCGCAAACAACTCATCTTGCAGCCTGTCCAGATCCGTCAGCCCCATCATGTGGGTATAGCCGTTCAAAAGCGGAACAACCTGCTCACAGGCCGTGGACGACCCGGCCTCCACCGCCTTTAAAAATTCTTCCGCCTGCTTGCGGCTTCGACCGCCATAAAAACGCTCGGTCCACCGCCAGGTCAAATGGTCTATCTGCTCGTAAAGGAGCCCCTTCATATGGTCGAGTGCACCCGTGTTGGGCGGCGGCAGTTTGGAAGAAGGTTGATAGTTGTAGAAACCGTTCAGTTTCCGGATCACAAAGCGCAGTCGCCGTATGCGATAGTCCACATCCAGCCCACGCAAGAGAGCAACAACATTCGGATCCGTGCGACCCAATACATCGGTGCTCTCTGCAGTAAGCTTGGTAAAATGCTGACTGTAGTGCCCCAGGACTGTTTCTTCGTACGTATGTGCTCCCGGCACTTCGCTGATGCGCGCGGTCAGTCCTGCAAGACGTTCTGCCAGGGCATGGAGTTTCAGCGACTGATAGTTCAGGAAAGCAAACCCTGCCTGCTCGAAGGCAGTGACGGTGGCGTCTTTTCGGCACTTGGACAGAATATCGGCAGTCACGGCCCGTCGCTTTGGCAGCAATCCGGAAACCGCCTGCTCCACCATGGGACCGGCCGCATCGATCAGCTGTGACAACCACCGACTTCGGCGATTGTTCTGTTCAAGTTCTTTCAGGTCGTCGCCAATGGGCTCGTTCCGGGGAATATGGGCGAGAGATGCAAGAATAACCCGGAAAAATCCCGGAAGTTCAATCGGCCCGCCCTTTCCTTCCATGAGTTCGACGGGTGCTGGATCGACATATATGAGCCGCCGGGCAACTTCGCGTGCAGCCGGCCGGTCCTCGATAACGTTGATGACAGGTGCAAAAGGCTTGTTCATGACGACGCTGCCGTCGACAAAGCAGTGATTGCTCATCGTTTCAGGTGTCAGACAAAGCCTTTGTGTCAGGAAGTCTTCACGGTTGTCCCAGGTCTCGCCGTGCCTTGCGAGCACTCTTTCCATCTCCGACATCGTTGCCGGTGGGAACGCCCCTGGAAAGGATGACGTTGCTCTGGCAGCAAAGACGAGCTCAGGAATATTGTCGGCGGTAAATTCACTGTCGACGAACCCTGGCGTCCGGTGCACAGCATGAAAATTCAAAATGCGCCGATGATCCCACTCTTCCACATAGGCGGGATCATCGAGAAGAATGCGCCGCTTGACACCGTTGTAGTCGGTAATCGTGACGAACAGATCGAGGGTCTGCCCGCGCGGAATGAGCGAGCCCTTCGGCTCTTCACCCTTTTCCATGTTCTTGCAGGCATCCAGCATCCAGCCGATGAACCTTTCACCCGAAAAGGGTGGTGAAAACCATCTGGCCTGCATGAACTGGCGCAGCTTTTCGCGCGTTTCGGCACTCTCGATCTGCTTGTTCAATCTTGACGAGACGAGACGGTCGAGCACCGGTGAAACAGATATCTTCAGATAACGGGACAGACCGGTCTGAGGTCGTGACAGTCGGGTGACATCCGCATTTTCAAGCCACATCCTGCTGTGGCTTTCCAGCGGCAAGTCGTGCGCGATCGCCCTGGCCAGCATGATGCCGTTGACCCCGCCTGCCGATGCGCCTGCGATGGCATCGACAACAACACGAATATCGGCGACGGACGACAACAGATCGAGCAGATCCTGAAAGGCGACCTGGACCGGCGTCAATTCCTCGATGGTCCCGCCATTGAGCGAACCGTTCGCCTTGCGATCGAGCCTGTAACTGGACGCGCGCACAAGGTTCAATATTTCGCGGCTGACACCATGCATGTAGATGGCAAGCGACACGCCGCCATAAAGGACAAGAGCAAGCCTTAGTTCAATTTCCTTCATCGATCCGCCGCCAGGTCAATTCTGACTTTCTATCATAAAGAGTATTCACAATCTTTATGTGGCGACGAATTTCAGTGTTCGAAGTCAGCGAACAGCCGAACGCGATCATACCTGTTCACATACACGGGTTGTTCGCGTGTTCGGACGGAGATTTCACCATTACCAGAGGAGACGGAGGGCTCAGCTGCGGTCTTTTCGGAGCTTGTTCCAGTATTCCAACCGCTTGCGCAAATCTCGCTCGAAGCCTCGCTCGGGCGGATCGTAGAAAGTCTTGCGTCCCATTTGCTCGGGGAAATAGTCCTGGCCGGAAAAGCCATCAGGCGCATCGTGGTCGTACTGGTAGCCGTCGCCATAGCCTTCCTGCTTCATCAGCTTCGTGGGAGCGTTCAGAATGTGCTTCGGCGGCAGAAGGGAGCCGCTGGACTTTGCCTCGCGCATGGCCGCCTTGTAGGCCACGTAAGCGCCGTTCGACTTGGGGGCGGTCGCCAGATAAATCACCGATTGCGCCAATGCGAGCTCGCCTTCGGGAGATCCGAGCATCTGATAGGCGTCCCGTGCGGCATTTGCCTGTACCAATGCGTTTGGATCCGCAAGGCCGATGTCCTCAACGGCCATGCGAATAAGCCGGCGCGCGAGATACATCGGGTCCTCGCCCCCATCCAGCATGCGGCAGAACCAGTAAAGCGCTGCATCCGGATCAGAGCCCCGAACGGATTTGTGAAGGGCTGAAATCAGATTGTAATGGCCATCCGCACTCTTGTCGTAGATGGGTGCGCGGCGTTGCACGATTTCCTGAAGTCTTTCCGCATCGAAGACTTCTTCCTCTCCTGCGGCACGCCAGACGTCTTCAGCCAAAGTCAGCGCTGAACGGCCGTCTCCATCCGCCATTCGCATCAGCACTTGCCGGGCATCCGCGTCGAGGGGAAGTTTCTTTTCCTCGGTTTCTTCTGCGCGCGCCAGGAGCTGCTCAATCGCCTGGAGAGACAGCGAATGAAAGGTCATCACATGCGAGCGCGAAAGCAAGGCGGCATTCAGTTCGAAGGACGGGTTTTCTGTGGTGGCACCTACAAGTGTGATCGTGCCGTCTTCCATGACGGGCAGAAAACTGTCCTGTTGAGCGCGATTGAAGCGATGAATCTCGTCTACAAACAGCAACGTTGCCTTGCCACCCATCCGCCTGACCCTGGCGGTCTCAAATACCTTCTTCAGTTCCGAGACGCCGGAAAAAATGGCTGAGATCTGCTCGAACGCCAAGTCTGTTTCATTGGCAAGCAAACGGGCAATCGTGGTCTTGCCCGTTCCCGGAGGTCCCCAGAAAACGAGCGACCCCAAAGTCCGGGTCTTCAACATGCGTGAAAGCGTTCCATCCTCGCCAAGAAGATGGTCCTGCCCGACGACGTCCGATAGCTGCGAAGGTCGCATCCGGTCCGCCAGGGGACGCGGACCAGATTGCGACAGACCAGATGCTTCGAATAGATCGCTCACCGCTGCCCTACCGCAATATGAGCTGGGAAACCTTGCCGTCCCGCTCGATATCAAGCCGCCAGACCCGCGGTGGCGTCTTCGTCACGGTTTCCAGCATTCTCGTGGTCTCAATCTTCTGCTCGTTGACGCCGCGGACAATGTCACCTGGACGCAGACCAACCTGATTGGCTGTACTGCCAGGGTTCACAGAGGCGATGACGACGCCCTCAAACACGCCTTCCACGCCAACCTCTTCGGCAACAGCCGGCGACAGGTTCATCACCGTCGCGCCTTCAAAAGGTGAGAACTCGCGCAGCTCACGCGTGTCACGCGGCACGGTTTCAGGTGCGGGCTTGAGCGAAATCGACAAGGATACTTCCCTGCTGCCGCGCAGAACGACAAATTCCGTCTGCTCGCCGATCATCTTGGTCGCGAACCGGTACCCGAAAGAGTTCGGGTCGGTGATCTCCTTGCCCTCGATCGCGATCACCAAGTCACTGACCCTCAGGCCTGCCTCGTGCGCCGGAGACCCGTCAAAGACAGCTGTGACCAGAACACCCTGGGGGCGTTCAAGCGACAGTGCTTCGGCAATTTCCGCGTTGACCAACTGCACCGTCGCACCGAGCCACGGCCGCTGCACTTTCCCTCCCTGGTCAGCTGCTCTGGCGACGAAACGAGCCATATGCGCCGGGATCGCAAAACCGATCCCGTTCGAGCCTCCGGACCGAGAGAAAATCGCTGTGTTGATGCCGACAAGCTTGCCTGTCATATCAACAAGCGCACCGCCCGAGTTACCGGGATTGATCGCAGCGTCAGTCTGGATGAAAAACTGAAAGTCCGTAACGCCGACCTGCGTGCGGGCAAGCGCCGAGACAATGCCTTGTGTCACCGTTTGACCAACACCGAACGGGTTGCCGATCGCAAGGACAATGTCACCGACCTCGAGACTGTCGGAATCGGCAAAGGTCACATGTTCAAACGGTCCCTCGCCACGAATTCTCAGAACGGCCAAATCCGTGCGTTCATCCATCAGCACGATGTCGGCGTCAAATTCCCGCCTGTCGCTGAGTGCCACCCGGACTTCATCCGCGCCCTTGATCACGTGATGGTTGGTAATGACTGTCCCGTCGGCTGAGATCACTACCCCCGACCCGAGGGAGGATTCAACACGCTCTCTCGGCCGGTCGAAGTTTCCGCCCGGTTGTCCGAAAAAGCGGCGAAAGAACGGATCATCGAAAAACGGTGAAACCCGCCTGCGTTGAACCACCTTGCGGCTGGCGTAAACGTTGACCACCGCCGGAGCAACCTGCTTCACGACCGGAGCGAAGGACAGTTTGATCTGCGCCTCGTTCTGCGGAACGAGTCTCAGGTCCGCAGCTGTGGGCTGCGCGCTTTGCGCAATCGCCGCACTTGTCCATATTCCAATCAGACCCGCAAGAAGTGCACGGATCAAAAAGTCTGTTTTGACAGCATGTGCCAGGCGCATAGCCGGAGCCCTCAATTTCGAATCTTTCTTGTTACTTGGCGATACATGGCAGATAGGGAGGAAAAGAGGCAAATACAAAAGCGTAAGAACGCTTCAATTCCAGGCAGAACGAGCGCTCAAGATTACTGGAATTCTGCACAACGAGCGCACAAGCTTACAGATCTCCCATCAACATGGCAGAAACTCGCACTTCGTATCCGTTTGAAAACACGACGATATGCCCTCCCTGTCTCCGGAACGCACGTCGCGAGTCTTCAGCTGCAGCACGGAAAACAGGGTACCGAACAAAAAAGAGCCACCGGAAATCCGGCGGCTCTTCACATTTGCGTAGGTCTAACCCTTAGGCGGAGCGAACCTGATCCAGGAAACTGCGAACTTCCTTGTCCAGTTGTTCCGCATCCATCGCCATATCTGCTGCTTCTTCAGAAAAGTTCTGTGCAGCCATGTTGGTATCGTTGGACAGGGCCGATACGTTGCGAATGTCTTCGGTGACCTTGGAGGTACCGCCGGCAGCTCGCTGAGTGTTTTCTGCAATGCCCTGGGTCGCATAGCTTTGCTCGGTTACGGCTGCTGCGACATCACTGACCGATTTGGTGATTTCATCAATGGTCTTCTTGATATCACCAATGGCGTCAACGGCATCGTCGGTCGCACCACGGATAGCGTCGATCTGCTGCTGAATTTCACCCGTGGCCTTACCAGTCTGGGATGCCAGATCCTTGACTTCCGAAGCAACAACGGCAAACCCCTTACCGGCCTCGCCGGCACGCGCAGCCTCGATGGTTGCGTTCAAGGCAAGTAGGTTCGTCTGATCGGCGATATCACTGATCAAGGTCACGACCTCACCGATCCGGTTTGCAGCTTCAGCCAGTGACTTGACGGTTTCATTTGTGGTTTCGGCGCGCTTGGTTGCGGCCGCTGCCACGCTTGAAGACCGTTCAATCAGGGTAGAGATCTCCTGAATGGAACTCGAAAGCTGGTCAGAGGCCGCTGCGATCGATTCAACTTCAGCCAGCGTCTCTTCAGACATGGAGGCCGCATTGACGGAGGTCTCGCCTGCAGTATCTGTCATGTCGCGCATCTTGTTTGCCGATTCGCGCAGCGATGCCGCTGAACGGGCAACCTTGTCGACAACGCTTCCGACAGTCGATTCAAAGTCACCGGCAAGGCTCGACAGCATCTCCTGACGCTGCTCTGCCTGACGGCGCGCATCGTCTGCTTCTTCAGCTGCGCGTCTTTCGTTTTCTTCAGCCGCATTCTGACGGATCTGCAAAACGGCCCGGCCAATATCGCCAATCTCGTCTCTGCGCTTTGCTGCTTTGATCTCGGCTCCAAGATCGCCTGATGCAATGGCGTTGAGCGCACTCACCAGAGTTGAAAGCGGGCGCGTGATCGATTGAGAGAAGAAGAGCGCAATGACGGCAGCGATGGCAACGGCGCCCAGGGACCAGAAGATCATCTGATCCCGCATATTGGTGACTGCAGCAAGCGTTTCATCCACGCTCTTTTCCGCGACGATCGCCCAGTTCTGGCCCTGGAAGCTCATCGGACGCGCAACCATGAGATCGGCGACACCATCATCACCAGTCACAATCGCAGCGGCTTCGGAGCCCCCTGCGGCGGCCAGAGCCGGTTCCGCGGTGCTTTTGGCAACAAGCGCTGTTGGTTCTGCGGACAGCGGCATATCGCTCAGAACAAGACCATTCTGGTCAACGACGTAAACCTGACCAGTCTGTCCAAGATCATCTCGGCTCGCCACAACGTTATTCAGGAAGGAGGAACCCAGCCGCATGACCGCAACGCCACTCAGGCTTACTTCACCAAAGGAGTTCATGTAGACCGGCGAAGCCAGGAACAGAGACCCTTCCCCACCTGCCGGGTCATAAGCCTCGAACACGCTGGAGACAATTTCGCCTTCCCCCAGTGTCATTGCCGCATCGTACACCGCCTCAATGCCGGTGCCGTCGGCGATGCTGCCCTGACCTACGCGAGACAGAAATTCATTGCCCTTCGTAACCGAATAAAGAACAAGTCCGGCTGGGTCGATCAGATAGATGTCGGCGTAGCCGCCGTTCTTCCAGACATTGTAGAGAGCCGGATGCGCCTCGGAGTGACGCCAGGCATACATTGTCTTCTGCTCCTTGCCCGTCAGCTGCGCACGTTCTTCAGCGGTTGCCGGTGCATGGAACAGGCTGAGGATCTCTCCTTTTTCCTTGGAGAGATTCATGGTGGCGTTGCCGAGATCGCTCATGGAACTTGCGACGCTCGAGGCAAGATTGACGACTTCAGCTTCCGCCGCCTTCAATTTGCTTTCCAGCAAAGCGGACCTTGCCGTGATGACCATACCTAGCTCGGCTTCAGCTGCTTTCTGCAGCCCGTCGCGGCCTGACATGTAGCCAATCACACCAACGGCTGCACACGCAGCAACGGTGATGACGATCATCAATGCAGGAATAACAATAGAAAGTCGAAATGAAGGTGTAGCCTTCTTCGAACCTGAACTCTTTTTGCCGAACACGATAAATCTCCCCAGCCCCGAATCCGTCTCCAATGGGCACGCGGGAAAAATAGGCAGAGTTCCTTAAAGCATTGATAATCAGAGGTTTCATTATCTGGCACAGGGCAACCTGCACCATGTAATGAACCTGTCCGAAAAGAAAAAAGGCGAGCCGAAGCCCGCCTTTTCAAATACTGTTGAAACAGTTCTTACGCTGCGTCTTCAGCCGCTTCTTCAGCTTCGACGCGTGCACGATCGTCAGCGCCGCGAGCTTCAGGGTCACGGTCAACCAGCTCGATGACAGCCATCGGAGCATTGTCGCCGTACCGGAAACCGGCTTTCAGAACGCGGGAATATCCGCCGTCGCGGTCCTTGTAACGCTCACCGAGCGTTTCGAACAGCTTTGCAACCATGGCTGTGTCGCGAATCTGCGAGATAGCCTGACGGCGTGCGTGCAGATCACCGCGTTTGCCCAAAGTGATGAGCTTGTCGATGATCGGCTTCATTTCTTTAGCCTTGGGCAGGGTCGTGACGATCTGTTCGTGCTTGATCAGCGACGCTGCCATGTTCGCGAACATAGCCTTGCGGTGGCTAGAGGTCCGGTTGAGCTTGCGGCCGGATTTACCGTGGCGCATGGCCCTCTCCTTTTTCTTTCAGGCAGTCAGCTAATGTTGAAGCTCTTGCCTGGTTGATCCTTAGGGACGCGTACGCCCCTCAATACTGATGGTCTTCGTAGCGCTTGGCGAGATCGTCGATGTTCTCAGGCGGCCAGTTGGCGACTTCCATGCCGAGATGGAGACCCATCTGGGCGAGAACTTCCTTGATTTCGTTGAGCGACTTGCGGCCGAAATTCGGGGTCCGCAGCATTTCCGCTTCGGTCTTCTGAATGAGATCGCCAATATAAACGATATTGTCGTTCTTCAGGCAGTTTGCAGACCGGACAGACAGTTCCAGCTCGTCGACTTTCTTCAGAAGCGCAGGGTTGAAAGCCAGTTCCGGGACGGTGTCCTCGGCGACTTCACGCTGCGGCTCTTCGAAGTTGACGAAGATGGAGAGCTGATCCTGCAGAATGCGCGCTGCGAATGCCACGGCATCATCCGGCTTGACGGAACCATCGGTTTCGACAGTCAGGGTCAGCTTATCGTAGTCAAGAACCTGGCCTTCACGGGTATTTTCAACCTTGTAGGAGACCTTCTTGACCGGAGAGTAGAGGCTGTCGACCGGGATCAGGCCGATCGGTGCATCTTCCGGGCGGTTACGGTCCGAGGAATGATAGCCCTTGCCGGTGTTGACGGTGAATTCCATGCGGATTTCAGCGCCTTCATCAAGCGTGCAGAGCACCAGTTCCGGGTTGAGAACTTCAACGTCGCCGACGGTCTGGATGTCACCAGCAGTCACAACACCCGGGCCCTGCTTGCGCACGACCATGCGCTTCGGACCTTCGCCTTCCATACGGATGGCGATTTCCTTGATGTTGAGAACGATGTCGGTGACGTCTTCCCGAACGCCCGGTATCGAAGAGAACTCGTGCAGAACGCCGTCGATCTGAACAGCGGTCACGGCAGCACCCTGAAGCGAAGACAGCAGGATACGGCGCAGCGCGTTGCCCAAGGTCAGACCGTAGCCACGCTCGAGAGGCTCGGCAACAACGGTTGCCAAGAAGCGCGGATCTTCACCCGGCTTGATCTCGAGTTTGGTCGGCTTGATCAGTTCTTGCCAGTTTTTTTGAATGGTCACGTTTTCGTCCCTTCGGCTATCCCGCCTGGCACTTCCAAGTCCAGGCCATTCTTTGCCATTTGGAGAAACAGGTACCTAAAGCTGGGAAGCCTTAGACGCGGCGGCGCTTGCGCGGACGGCAGCCATTGTGCGGGATCGGCGTCACGTCACGGATGGACGTGATGAGGAAACCGGCAGCCTGCAGAGCGCGAAGAGCAGATTCACGACCAGAACCTGGACCACGGACTTCAACTTCCAGAGTGCGCATGCCGTGCTCGGCAGCTTTCTTCGCTGCATCTTCAGCAGCAACCTGAGCAGCATACGGCGTGGACTTACGAGAGCCCTTGAAACCGAGAGCGCCGGCAGACGACCATGAAATCGCATTGCCCTGTGCATCGGTGATCGTAATCATGGTGTTGTTGAACGTGGAGTTCACATGCGCAACGCCAGAAGAGATGTTCTTGCGCTCGCGGCGACGCACGCGCGTCGTGTCTTTAGCCATTCTCTTATCCTTGTATTGATCTCGTCACTGCCGTAATTCCGGCAGCTCCACCACCAATCGCGGTGTTGATGATTATTTCTTCTTACCTGCGATCGGCTTCGCCGGACCCTTGCGGGTACGTGCGTTTGTGTGCGTCCGCTGACCACGAACCGGAAGGCCGCGGCGGTGACGCAGGCCGCGGTAGCAGCCAAGGTCCATAAGACGCTTGATGTTCATTGCAGTCTCACGACGAAGATCACCTTCCACGAGATAATCGCGGTCGATGGTTTCGCGGATGGACAGAACTTCAGCGTCGGAAAGTTCGTTCACACGGCGGGCCGCGTCGATGTTGTTCTTTTCGACGATTTCCTGGGCAAATTTCTTGCCGATGCCGTGAATGTACTGAAGCGCGATGACAACGCGCTTGTTTGTCGGGATGTTAACGCCAGCAATACGTGCCACGTTCGTCTCCATGTTAAGCGGCAGATGCAGGACCTGTCCGCAGTGGGTAATACCCGCGTCCGGTGGAGTCCGGCCCTTGCGGGGTACGAATATGCCGGGCAGCACCCGGCACAGAGAATGCCGGTCCCACATACATGGAACCGGCTAAACTTTCTGATAGAGCGCGTCCTTTAGCCGCTCTACACCTCTTCGTCAAGTCCTTGAAGCAGGCTTTCTACGGAAGCCGAGACTTCATCAATGGACTGCATGCCATCAATCACGGAAAGATGGCCTGACTTCTCGTAATACGGCACAACGACTGCAGTATCCCGATTGTATGCTTCAAGCCTTTGCTTGAAGACTTCCGGGTCATCATCTTTGCGCACCGGCTGTCCGGCAGCCTTTGCATCTTCGGCCCGTTTGACGATTCGGTCGACGAGTTTGGTCTGGTCCACCCGCAGTTCGAGAACGGCATTCAACTTGAGACCATTGGCCTCCAGCATATCGTCGAGTGCTTCGGCCTGAGCCAGGGTCCGCGGAAAGCCATCGAGAATGAAACCGTTCCTGGCATCATCCTCAGCGATCCGGTCGCGAATGATTCCAACGACAATTTCGTCAGAAACCAAACCACCGGCATCCATGACTTCCTTGGCCTTGAGCCCGATCGGAGTCTCTGCGGCGACAGCTGCCCGCAACATGTCGCCAGTCGACAGTTGCGGAATGCCGTATTTCTCAACGAGGCGGGTGGCTTGCGTCCCCTTCCCCGCTCCTGGCGGTCCAACCAGAATTAGCCTCATCGACGTCTCCCCCTGAGTTTAGCTTTCTTCACCAGCCCCTCATATTGATGCGCGAGCAGATGGCCCTGGATCTGAGACACGGTATCCATTGTCACGCTAACGACAATCAACAAAGAGGTTCCACCGAAATAGAACGGAACGCCCGTCGCTGAAATGAGGAATTCGGGTAATAGACAAACGATGGTGATGTAAATCGCACCTACGACCGTGATCCGGGTCAGGACATGGTCGATATACTGCGCCGTCCGTTCCCCTGGACGGATGCCCGGAATGAAGCCGCCATGCTTTTTGAGATTATCAGCGGTGTCGCTCGGGTTGAACACGATTGCCGTGTAGAAGAAACAGAAGAAGATGATCATCGCGGCGTAGAACACCATGAACAACGGCTGGCCGTGGCCAAGCGCTGCTGTGATGTACGTAAGCCACTCGTTACCTGCACCCTGACCGAAACCGGACAATGTTGCTGGCACGAGAAGCAGTGAAGAAGCGAAGATCGGCGGGATAACACCTGCTGTATTGAGCTTCAAAGGCAGGAACGAGGTGTTGCCCTCGAACATGCGATTGCCCATCTGGCGTTTCGGATACTGGATCAGAAGACGGCGTTGAGCGCGCTCCATGAACACGATGAACGCAATCACGACGACAGCAAGAATGATAACCGCAAGAATAATCCAGGTTGCGAGTGATCCCTGACGGCCAAGTTCAAGTGTCTGAACAATGGCAGACGGGAGACCGGCGACAATCCCTGCGAAAATGATCAGCGAAATACCGTTACCGATGCCGCGCGAAGTGATCTGCTCACCAAGCCACATCAGGAACATGGTGCCACCGACCAGTGTAATCACTGTCGAAGCACGGAAGAACCAGCCCGGATCTGTCACAACGTTGGCTGCGCCTTCAAGGCCAACTGCAATCCCGTAAGCCTGGAAGGCCGCAAGAATCACTGTGCCGTAGCGCGTGTACTGGTTGATGACTTTCCGGCCTTGTTCGCCTTCCTTTTTCATCTGCTCGAGAGACGGCACAACCGTCGTCATGAGCTGCATGATAATGGAAGCCGAGATATAGGGCATGATGCCGAGGGCGAAGATCGCCATACGCTCGACAGCCCCACCGGCAAACATGTTGAACATGCCGATGATACCGGATTGGGCCTGACTAAAGGCCTGCGCGAAAGCTTCCGGGTTGATACCGGGCATCGGAATATAGGTGCCCAGTCGATAAACCAAAAGCGCCCCTAGCGTGAACCAGATGCGCTTTTTGAGTTCTTCAGCCTTGGCGAAAGCTGAGAAATTAAGATTTGACGCCAGTTGCTCGGCGGCCGATGCCATGCCCTACTCCGGTCGAATGCTAGCCCACAAATGGGAAAAGCCCAGGCTGTTAAGCCTGAGCTCCCAGAACGGCAACCTTGCCGCCCGCTTTTTCGATAGCTGCCACTGCACCTTTGGAGGCGCCAGCAACTTCAAAGGTCACTGCTGCGGTGAGTTCACCGTTAGCAACGATGCGCACGCCGTCGCGGACCCGCTTGACAACGCCTGCAGCCTTCAGCGCTTCGACGGTTACCGTCTCGGAAACGTTGAGCTTGCCTGCATCAATGGCCTTCTGAACACGGCCAACGGATACAGTGTTGTAATCCTTGGCAAAAATGTTCGTAAAACCGCGCTTCGGCAGACGGCGGTGAAGCGGCATCTGACCGCCTTCAAAGCCTTTGATCGCAACGCCAGAACGGGACTTCTGACCCTTTACGCCGCGGCCGCCGGTCTTGCCTTTGCCAGAACCGATACCGCGTCCAACGCGAGTGCGCTCTTTTACTGCACCTTCGTTGTCACGAAGTTCGTTGAGCTTCATGTTTTCTCTCCTCACCCCGTTCTTATGCGTTGTCTTCGACGACGCGAACGAGATGCTGGACCTTATTGATCATGCCGCGCACTTCAGGAGTATCCTTCAGCGTGGAACGGCGGTGCATCTTGTTCAGGCCGAGACCGACGAGCGTCGCGCGCTGGTCCTTCGGACGGCGCAGCGGGCTGCCGATCTGTTCGACCGTGACAGTCTTTTCGGTGTTCGCCATGGAACCTACCCTCTCTCAGCTGGGGACCGGAGCCGCTAAGGTCAAGCCTCAGCGGCAGCCGGAGCCGCCTCTTCGTTGTTGTCACGACGCCGAGACTGCAGCACAGAGACCTTCAGGCCACGGCGGGCAGCGACGGAGCGCGGGCTGTCTTCCTTGGTCAGTGCAGCAAAAGTTGCACGAACCATGTTGTAGGGGTTTGAAGTCCCCAGCGACTTGGCCACAACGTCCTGAACACCAAGGGTTTCGAATACTGCACGCATCGGACCACCTGCGATGATACCGGTACCAGCCGGAGCGGCACGCAGCAGCACTTTACCAGCACCGTGACGGCCTTCCACATCGTGGTGCAGCGTCCGGCCTTCGCGCAGCGGCACACGGATCATGGTGCGCTTTGCAGCTTCTGTTGCTTTGCGGATGGCTTCCGGCACTTCACGCGCCTTGCCATGACCGAAGCCGACACGGCCCTTCTGATCACCAACCACTACCAGTGCAGCGAAGCCGAAACGACGGCCACCCTTGACCACCTTGGCAACACGGTTGATGTGAACGAGCTTGTCGACGAATTCGCTGTCTCGCTCTTCGCGATCGCGATTTTCTTGTCTCGCCATTTTATACGTCTTCCGTTCTTAAGAGCGCCAACGGGCGCTGGTCAGAATTCAAGTCCACCTTCACGGGCAGCATCGGCAAGCGCTTTGACGCGCCCGTGATACATGTACCCGCCACGGTCGAACACGACCTGCTTGATGCCGGCTGCGGTTGCGCGCTCGGCGACAAGCTTGCCAACAGCTGCTGCAGCAGCAACGTCGGCGCCCGTTTTCAGGCTGCCCTTGAGATCTGTTTCGATCGTTGAAGCAGAGGCAATCGTGTGCCCCTTCGCGTCGTCAATGATCTGGGCGTAGATCTGCTTCGACGAGCGGAAGATAGAAAGGCGCGGGCGTCCGCCGGCGGCTTTCTTGATCGAACGGCGCACGCGATCGCGGCGGCGCTCGAAAGCTTGTTTGCTGTTCGCCATGATCTGGGTCCGTTACTTCTTCTTGCCTTCTTTGCGGACGATGAACTCGTCTGCATAACGAACGCCTTTGCCTTTGTAGGGCTCCGGCGGGCGGAATTCGCGGATTTCAGCCGCTACCTGGCCGACGCGTTGCTTGTCGGTTCCAGCAATGCTGATTTCCGTCGGTTTCGGGCACTTGATTTCGATGCCTTCCGGAATCGGATAGACAACATCATGCGAGAAACCCAATGCCAGCTGAAGATTCTGGCCCTGGACCTGGGCACGGTAACCAACACCGGTAATTGCCAGGTCTTTCTTGAAGCCCTCGGTCACACCGGTAATCAGGTTTGCAACCATCGTCCGACTCATGCCCCACATGGAGCGTGCCGGCTTGGAAGTGTTGAGCGGATCAATCTTGATCCCATCGTCCGTCATTTCGGCCAGAACAAGATCATTGAGCACGAAAGACTTTTCGCCTTTCGGGCCCTTGATCGTAACCGTCTGACCGTCGATCGATGCCGTTACCCCGCTTGGCACGGGGACTGGCTTTTTGCCAATACGAGACATTTGACCAACCTTGTCGTTTTTTCAAAAGCGAGGAAGCCGCGTCAGAAGACGCGGCAAAGAACCTCACCACCTACATTTTCATCACGCGCTTGATGGTCACTCATGACACCACGCGGAGTCGAAATGATCGACACGCCCAGGCCATTAGAGACATGCGGGATGTTTTTCACCGATGAGTACACGCGGCGACCCGGCTTGGATACCCGCTCAATCGTGCGGATTACCGGTTCACCATCGAAATACTTCAGTTCGATTTCCAACTCGGACTTACCGCCCTCGTAGTCAACCGTGGTGTAGCCACGGATGTAACCTTCTTTTGCGAGCACATCAAGTACATGAGCGCGCAATTTGGAATTTGGTGAGCTAACCTTGTTCTTGCGACGCATCTGTGCGTTGCGAATCCGGGTCAGCATATCCCCCAACGGATCAGAAATTGCCATCGGAGTTTCTCCTTACCAGCTCGACTTGACCAGGCCCGGGATTTTACCCAGGGAACCCAGTTCACGAAGCGCAATACGCGACATCTTCAGCTTGCGGTAGTAACCGCGCGGACGGCCGGACACTTCGCAGCGATTGCGAACGCGGTTCGGCGCGGAGTTCCGCGGCAGTTTCGCCAGCTTCAGGCGGGCATTGTAGCGCTCTTCCAGAGACAGGCTTTCATCTTTAGCCATTGCCTTCAGAGCTGCACGCTTCTCAGCATATTTCTCGACAAGCTTCTCGCGGCGCTTGTTTTTCTCGATTGCGCTTTTCTTCGCCATCGTCGTTCCTCTCCTTGCCCGTTACTTCGTGAACGGGAAGTTGAACGCGCGCAGAAGCTCGCGCGCCTCGTCATCGTTCGGCGCCGTTGTGCAAACAATCACGTCCATACCCCAGATCTGATCGACTTTGTCGTACTCGATTTCCGGGAACACGATGTGTTCTTTGATGCCCATGGCGTAGTTGCCGCGACCGTCGAAGCTCTTCGGATTCAGACCACGGAAGTCACGAACGCGCGGCAGCGCGATTGTGATCAGACGATCCATGAATTCGTACATCTGCTGACGGCGCAGGGTCACTTTCACACCAAGCGGCATGCCTTCACGAACCTTGAAGGTCGCGATGGACTTTTTCGCCTTGGTGATGACCGGCTTCTGACCGGCAATAGCTGCCAGATCTTCAGCAGCAATGCGAGCCTTCTTGGAGTCGCCAACGGCTTCTCCAACGCCGATGTTCAGGACGATTTTTTCCAGTTGCGGAACCTGCATGACGTTCTTGTACTGGAATTTTTCCTGAAGCTGCTTGCGCACGACTTCATCATAGTGCGTCCTAAGACGCGGCACGTTAGTGGTCTCAGCCATCGATCAGGTCTCCCGAACGCTTGGCCACACGGACCTTGGTACCATCGTCCTGCGCTTTGAAGCCGACGCGAGTCGCCTTGCCGTCCTTCGGATCGGCCAGTGCGATGTTGGACATGTGGATCGGTGCCTCTTTGGACACGATGCCAGCTTCCTGCGTCTGGGTCTGCTTCTGGTGGCGGCGGACCATGTTGATGCCACGGACCAGGGCCTTGTTGTCAGTCGGCAGAACCTGAATGACTTCGCCGGACTTACCCTTGTCACGGCCGGTCAGTACGACCACCGTGTCGCCTTTTTTAATTTTCGCAGCCATCAGAGCACCTCCGGCGCGAGCGAAATGATTTTCATGTGGTTCTTTGCGCGGAGTTCACGCGGCACCGGACCAAAGATACGGGTGCCGACAGGCTCCTTGTTGTTGTTGACCAGCACGGCCGCATTGCGGTCGAACCGGATCACGCTGCCATCGGGACGGCGGATATCCTTTGCCGTGCGCACGACGACAGCCTTCATCACGTCGCCCTTTTTAACGCGGCCCCGCGGAATAGCCTCTTTGACGGAAACGACGATAATGTCGCCTACCTGGGCGTATTTGCGCTTGGAGCCGCCGAGCACTTTGATGCACATGACACGACGAGCGCCGGAATTGTCCGCGACGTCGAGGTTTGTTTGCATCTGAATCATGACTGGCTGCCTTGTTCTTCTATTGGCGCTCGGGTCACGGGCGCCTGATGCTCACTGAATGGAGCGTGGTCACTGAGTGACCACTGTCCAACGTTTGTTTTTAGAGATCGGCGCGCACTCTTCAATCTGAACAGAGTCGCCAACCTTGTACTGGTTGCTTTCGTCGTGTGCGCGGTACTTCTTGGTCCGGCGCACAGTCTTTTTCAGCAGCGGGTGCGTGAAGCGGCGCTCCACATTCACCGTCACCGTTTTGTCATTGGCGTCGCTGACAACGGTGCCCTGCAGGATACGCTTCGGCATGGCCGTCTCCTTACGCGTTCGCCGACACGCGCTTTTCGCGCATGATCGTCTGGATACGCGCGATGTCGCGGCGGATCTGCCGGACACGCGCAGTGTTTTCAAGCTGACCCGTGGCTCTCTGGAAGCGCAGGTTGAACTGCTCTTTCTTCAAACCTTCGAGCTCGGTGCGGAGCTCATCGAGGGTCTTAGCCCGTACATCGGTAGCCTTCATGGCTTAACTCCTCGCCTGCCTTACTCGCCGATACGCTGAACGAAACGGCACTTGATCGGCAGTTTGGCAGCCGCAAGACGCATGGCTTCACGCGCAATGTCTTCCGACACACCATCGATTTCGAACATGATCCGGCCAGGCTTGACACGGCAAGCCCAATAATCCGGAGAACCCTTACCTTTACCCATGCGGACTTCGGCTGGTTTCGAAGAAACCGGAACGTCCGGGAAGATACGGATCCAAACACGACCCGCACGCTTCATGTGACGGGTCATAGCACGACGGGCCGCTTCGATCTGGCGTGCAGTCACACGCTCCGGCTCCAAAGCCTTCAGACCGAATGCGCCGAAGTTGAGGTCAGTCCCCCCCTTCGACAAGCCGTGGATGCGGCCTTTGTGCTGCTTGCGGAACTTTGTGCGCTTCGGTTGCAGCATCGTTCTTCTCTCGTCTTTCTTATCTTACGAGCGGCAGGCAGCTTAAATTAAGCTGCGCGCTCGCGGCCCCGATCCCGGCGTCCGCCGCGATCACCCTGGCTACCTTCGGAAGCAGCAGCCGCACGGCGTTCAGACGCCATCGGGTCATGCTCCAGAATTTCACCCTTGAAGATCCAGACCTTCACACCGCACACGCCATAAGCCGTGTGAGCGGACGCAACACCGTAGTCGATGTCGGCACGCAGAGTGTGAAGCGGCACGCGGCCTTCACGGTACCATTCGATACGTGCGATTTCCGCACCGCCGAGACGGCCACCGCAGTTGATCCGGATGCCCTGTGCGCCGAGACGCATAGCGGACTGAACAGCCCGTTTCATGGCACGACGGAATGCAACACGGCGCTCCAGCTGCTGAGCGATAGAAGCGGCTACCAGGGTCGCATCGATTTCCGGCTTACGCACTTCAACGATGTTGAGATGCACTTCCGAATTGGTGATGTCGGCAATCTTCTTGCGAAGACGCTCGATGTCGGCACCCTTCTTACCGATGACCACACCCGGACGACCGGAGTGAATGGACACGCGGCACTTTTTGTGCGGGCGCTCGATAACTACTTTGGAAACCGCTGCCTGCTTCAGTTCCTTCAGGAGGAACTCACGGATACGGAAGTCTTCATGAAGAAGATCGCCATACTCGTTCTTGTTAGCGTACCAGCGGGAATCCCAGGTGCGGTTGATCCCGAGGCGCATGCCGATCGGGTTTACTTTATGTCCCATCAGGCAGACTCCTCAACTTCGCGCACAACGATGGTCAGGTTCGAGAAAGGCTTCTCGATCCGGCCAACACGTCCGCGTGCACGGGCCTGGAAGCGCTTGATGACAAATGCCTTGCCAACATGTGCTTCGGCAACCACCAGGTTGTCGATATCCAGCTCGTGATTGTTTTCCGCGTTGGCTACGGCAGACATCAGGGTTTTCTTGACATCCTGCGCAATGCGCTTGCGGGAGAACGTCAGGTCCGCGATCGCGGATCCGACTTTTTTGCCACGGATCGAGGCCGCAACGAGGTTCAGCTTACGCGGAGAAACGCGTATCATGCGGGTCATTGCCCGAGCCTCATTGTCAGCGAGCGTCCGCTCACTCTTCGGCTTACCCATCGTTACTTCCTCTTCGCCTTCTTGTCGGCGCCGTGTCCGTAGTAGGTCCGGGTCGGAGAAAACTCGCCGAACTTGTGACCAATCATCTCTTCAGACACCAGCACCGGAACGTGCTTTTGACCGTTGTAGACGCCGAAGGTCAAACCTACGAACTGCGGCAGGATCGTTGAGCGGCGGCTCCAGGTCTTGATGACCTCGTTCCGGCCGGACTCACGTACCTTGTCCGCTTTCTTAAGCAGATACCCGTCGACAAACGGACCTTTCCAGATCGAACGTGCCACGATCCTTGCCCTTTACTTCTTACGCGCGTGGCGGCTGCGGACGATATACTTATCAGTCTGCTTATTGCGCCGCGTGCGCTTACCTTTGGTCGGTTTACCCCAAGGAGTAACCGGATGACGACCGCCGGAGGTCCGGCCTTCACCACCACCGTGCGGGTGGTCGATCGGGTTCATGGCAACACCGCGAGTATGCGGACGAATGCCAAGCCAGCGGGAACGGCCAGCCTTGCCGAGGTTGATGTTGGCGTGGTCCGGGTTGGACACGGCGCCAATCGTAGCCATGCAAGTGCCAAGTACACGGCGCTGCTCGCCAGACATCAGGCGCAGCGTGGTGTAACCCTGGTCGCGGCCGACGATCTGGACGAACGCACCAGCAGAACGAGCGATCTGGGCGCCTTTGCCCGGCTTCAGCTCGATGTTGTGAACGATCGTACCAACCGGGATGCGCGACAGAGGTGCAGCGTTGCCCGGCTTAACGTCGACGTTTTCACCAGCAACAACGGTGTCGCCTGCTGCGAGACGCTGCGGAGCCAGAATGTAGCTCAGCTCGCCGTCTTCATAGCGGATCAGCGCGATGAATGCGGTCCGGTTCGGATCGTATTCCAGACGCTCGACCGTTGCCGGTACGTCCCACTTGCGGCGTTTGAAGTCAACAAGACGGTAGGACCGCTTGTGACCGCCACCACGGTTCGGAGACGTCAGACGACCGGTGTTGTTACGGCCACCGGACTTGGACAGGCCTTCGGTCAGAGTCTTGACCGGCTTGCCCTTCCACAGACCGGAGCGGTCAACCTGTACCAGCTGACGGCGGCCTGGGGACGTCGGATTGAATGTCTTAAGTGCCATTTTCTAAAAGTCCCCGTCTTAGAGCCCGGTGGTCACGTCAATACCGTGACCTTCCTGCAGCGTAACGACGGCCTTCTTGAAGTCTGATTGGCGGCCAAGACGTCCGCGGAAGCGCTTGACCTTGCCCTTGCGGACCAGGGTGTTCACTGCCGTGACCTTGACACCGAACAGCGCTTCGACTGCGGCCTTGATTTCCGGCTTCGTCGCGTCACCCGCAACCTTGAAGACAACCTTGTTCTCTTCGGAAGCCATCGTCGACTTTTCGGTGATTACCGGGCCGACGATTTTGTCGTAGTGAGGAAGATTGCTCATTTAAAGCGCTCCTCAAGTGCGGACACCGCAGCCTTGGTCAACACCAGAGTGTTGGCCCGCAGGATGTCGTAGACGTTGATGCCCTGTACCGGCAGCACATCCACGTACGGAATGTTGCGAGATGCCAGAGCGAAGTTGTTGTCGACTTCGGCGCCGTCGATAACCAGTGCACTGGAAAGGCCGAGTTTACCCAGCTTTTCTTTCAGAGCCTTGGTTTTCGCTTCGGCTGCCTTAGCGTCTTCAACGACGACGATGCTGTCTGCCTTTGCTTTCGCGGACAGAGCGTGCTTCAGGCCGAGGGCGCGAACCTTCTTCGGCAGGTCGTGGCCGTGGTCGCGAACGACCGGACCGAATGCCTTGCCACCACCGCGGAACTGCGGGGCCTTCTTGTTGCCGTGACGAGCGCCCCCGGAACCTTTCTGGCGAACGAACTTCTTCGTCGTACCGGAAACTTCCGAACGCTGCAGCGTCTTGTGGGTGCCTGCCTGGCGCTTGGCCAGCTGCCAACGCACCACACGGTGGATCAAATCGGTGCGCGGCTCGAGACCGAAGATCTCGTCAGACACCGTGATCGAACCGGCCGCCCCGCCTTCGAGGGTCTTGACCTGGAGTTCCATCACTCACTCTCCTTCCCGGCAGCCGCAGTCGCTTCGGACGCTTTGAAAGCACCCGGAACCGGAACGTTTTCCGGCAGCGCCTTTTTGATCGCGTCGCGGACCAGGATCCAGCCGCCCTTGGCGCCCGGAACAGAGCCCTCGACCATGATCAGGCCACGCTCAACATCAGTGCGCACAACCTTGAGGTTCTGCGTGGTCACGCGGGCATCACCCATATGACCGGCCATTTTCTTGCCCTTGAACACGCGGCCCGGGTCCTGACACTGACCGGTGGAACCGTGTGAACGGTGCGAGATCGAGTTACCGTGAGATGCACGGCCGCCGCCGAAGTTGTGGCGCTTCATCGCACCGGCAAAACCTTTACCGATCGAAGTACCGGTCACGTCGACGAACTGGCCTTCGACGTAATGGTCGGCGGTCAATTCCGCGCCAACGTCGATCATGTTGTCCGCGGAGACGCGGAACTCGGCAACAGTCCGCTTCGGCTCAACCTTTGCAACGGCAAAGTGGCCGCGCAGTGCCTTCGGCGTATTCTTTACTTTACGGGTACCTGCACCGAGCTGCAGTGCATTGTAACCGTTCTTTTCGTCAGTCCGCTGAGCTACCACCTGGCAATTTTCCAGCCGCAGAACAGTGACCGGAACATGCTCGCCTGCATCGTTGTAGATGCGGGTCATGCCCACTTTCTGAGCGATCACTCCAGAACGCATGGATGTGTCCCCTTCCGCCCGGCTTACAGCTTGATCTCGACGTCGACACCAGCTGCCAGGTCGAGCTTCATCAGCGCGTCCACGGTCTGGGGAGTCGGATCGACGATGTCGAGAAGACGCTTGTGCGTACGCATCTCGAACTGATCGCGGCTTTTCTTATCGATATGCGGTCCGCGAAGTACGGTGTACTTCTCGATCCGCGTCGGCAGCGGCACGGGACCCCGTACCTGAGCACCGGTCCGCTTGGCCGTATTGACGATCTCCTTGGTGGAGGCGTCGAGAATACGGTGGTCAAACGCCTTGAGGCGGATCCGGATATTCTGACCGTTCATTGTTATTGTTCCCAATAAGACTGCGGGCCTGCCCGCGTTTTGCTCAAAAGTGCCGGCAGGCCCGGCTGTCGATTATTCTACGATGGAAGCGACGACGCCGGCGCCGACGGTACGGCCACCTTCGCGGATAGCGAAGCGCAGGCCTTCTTCCATGGCGATCGGCACGATCAGCTCAACGTCAACGGAGACGTTGTCGCCCGGCATCACCATTTCCGTGCCTTCCGGCAGAGAAACCACACCAGTCACGTCCGTCGTACGGAAGTAGAACTGCGGGCGGTAGTTGGTGAAGAACGGGGTGTGACGACCACCTTCTTCCTTGGTGAGGATGTAAGCCTCAGCCTTGAACTTCGTGTGCGGGGTAACCGAACCCGGCTTACACAGAACCTGACCGCGCTCAACTTCTTCACGGCCGACACCGCGGATAAGTGCGCCGATGTTGTCGCCTGCTTCACCGCTGTCCAGCAGCTTGCGGAAC